>MKVE01000030.1:7720-75677 GCA_001898785.1 Chryseobacterium sp. 36-9
TTTTAATATGTATTTCACGGGACATACACACAAAACTAAGGTTGGCTATACACAAGACCCTGATGGAAAAATGTTCTCTTTTTGTTCTAGCGGAACGCTTGCCAATTCCATAAGAAAGCCTGAAAACAAATATGAAAATGGATTTTCTGTAATTGACTATGATTACAATGAAGGAACTCTTACTAGTACTTTTTATAAAGGGGAATATCCTAAAAAAGAATTTATTCTAAATACATCTATTGGGAATAATGGGGTTTGGGAGACAAAAATACCGGTTGGAGAAGAAGTAGAAAAAATAATTTTTGAGCAAAATTTAATAAAGCAAATTAATTGTGAAGCTTTGCCACA
The DNA here is from genome assembly GCA_001898785.1 of Chryseobacterium sp. 36-9. Lineage (GTDB taxonomy): Bacteria > Bacteroidota > Bacteroidia > Flavobacteriales > Weeksellaceae > Epilithonimonas > Epilithonimonas pallida. The sequence goes on from MKVE01000030.1 coordinate 8,069, forward strand.
AATTAATAGCCATTTATTAACATATTCTACAGATACTAACGCCCCTAAAAATATTGATGAGATATTTGTAATGCCTAATTTAGTATTCAAGGAGGAGTTTGATGCAGAAAAAACTGATAAATTGGTTGATGATTTAGCTCAAATTATAAATTGTGATAAAAATTATATTTTTTTTGGTACAAAAGAGTCTGGTAAAACAATATTGCTTGATAAAATTTTAATAGAGACAATAAATACTAATAAAACTCATCATCAAATACCCGCGATAATCGATTTTAGAGATTTGAAAGATAATGTTCTCAAACTTATTAGAGAATATTGGAATAAATCAACGGAGGAAGCAAGTAAAATATTATCAGAATATAAAGTAATATTATTAATTGATAACATAAGTTTTGAAGATGAAGATGAATACAAATTAAAAACTCTAAAGAACTTTTTAGATGAAAATAGTAACATAAGATTTGTTGCTACATATCAACAATTGTATGATGAGGATTTCCCAATGAATTTGGAGCTACTTTCATTATTCGATTTTGTTAATATTACACTTAAACAATTCAAAACAAGGCAGATTAAAGAGTTAATTCAAAAATGGTTTCCTAACTCAGATAAATATGAGACACCGAGAAAATTGGAAACTTTGACTAATGCTTTTCTAGCATTAAATCTTCCTAGGACTCCTTTTGCTGTTTCAATGTTTTTATGGATAATTGAAAAGCAGGAAAACTTTAAACCCATTAATAATTCAACTTTAATTGAAAATTTCATCGAACGATTACTTAAAAAACACGACATTCGGGAGTCTTTAAGAGAAAAATTCGGATATGATAATAAAATTTGGATTTTGTCATTTATAGCATCTCAGATGCTTGATAGGGATGAGGTTAATTATTCTATTCCATTTGCCGAATTTGTTTCAATCGTTGATAAATATTTAAAAGATAAAAAATTTGAAGATTTTAAAACTGATAAAATAGTCGAAACTCTACTTGATTCTGGAATATTTTTACGCGAAAATGGGGATGTTAGGTTCCGATTTACTTGTTTCTTTGAGTTTTTCTTAATGAAGAGAATGGAAAAAGATGCAAAATTCAAGGAGTATGTAATAGATAAAAAGAATTTTTTACAATTTGTAAATGAAATTGATTATTATTCTGGAATAAATAGAGGTGAAACAGATTTGATGAAACTCGTAATTGAACGTTTGGATGAGGGATTTGAGGATTTACAAGAATTAATAAGTAATACCCAAAGAGAAAGAAAGTATGATAACTACGATGGCTTCTTTATTAGTAAGAATGAAAGAGGTGAAGAAAAACCCTCCCTTGCTAGTCAGTTAAATGAGGAAAAGGTTGTCGATTTTCTTCCTTCAAATAAACCTACAGAAGAAGATTTGGAAGTTTTAGAAGATGATAAGTTAGAACTTCAACAACAAGAAAAAGGTATTTCTAAAAAAGAAAAAGGTAATAAAATCAAGGATTTAAGTAAGCTCTTAGTTCTTGCCTTAAAGGTTGTTAAAAACTCTGAAGAAGTTCATGATGAGAAGAATCCAAATTTTAAATTAGACAATTATTCTAAAGTAATAGATAAATCAATTCTTTTTGCAATAATCCATAAAGCCATATTTGAAATTTTTCTTGAAAATGAAGAAAAACTTTCAAAGGAAAAACTTGAAGAGTTTAGACAAATGAATCAGTTTTTGCCCCTATTGCATGAATTGTTTTTATTTGATAATATAGGAACTCAAAAGTTGACTTCTGTAATTAGAGATAAGATTAATCTAGATAAAAATAAAGACAAAAATATATCAGATTTTGAAAAATCTCTTTCAGTTTTTCTTTATGCTGATATAAGAGGTAAAGATTATGATAAGATAATTTCCGAGTTTATTAAAGGTGTAAAAACAAAATATATCGAAGATATTATATTCTTTAAGTTAATTACATATTATTTCTATCGCTCAAAAGATGATGAAACGGATAATTTTTATCTTAATTTAATTGCTGACTTAATGATAAAATCTAAAGGATACCATAAAAGTAAGAAAAGTGCTATAATGCAAAGCTATAAGAAGAAAAAAATAGAAAGACTTAATCAAGAAAATGTAAAAGTTATAAAGTGACATTAATGTTGAATTGATTAGAAAGACGAAAAGTTTTAAAAGCATGGCAAAACTAAAAGAAAAGGGACATAATATAAACTTGACCAATATTATAGTTCACAAAATTAACAAAACAAGTGGTAATAAAGATTCGGTTCTAAAACTTGCAGAAAATGAGTTAAAAGTAAATAAGCAGGAGATTTATTTTATTGCAGATATTAGGGAGTCTTTTAGTAAAAGGTCTGTTCCTACTTATGGAATTTTTGAAGATGAATTTAGCTTCAATGTTTTTCAACAGTCATTAAAAGATTATAAGGAAAATGCAATTGATTTTTTAGATTTTACTGTAAAATCAATGGGATATTATAAACGAGTGATTGAAAGTTCCGCTCCCGCATCTGGTGGGTTTATAATCTTTGCTGATTTTAAAATTACAGATAATAATGATGAAAGATATATTTTAGTTTTCTCGATAAATAATAAACAGGGATATAACCTAAATGAAGAAGCCTTATCTATTCAACAAATTAAAAATCTCGAATTAAATAAAATTGACTTGGCATCCTTGATTAATATTACAAGATGGGATTTGTCAATAGCTAATAAAGAAGAAGTCAAAACGTATTTAGCTTTTATAAGAGGAAAGAAAAAAATATCAGATTATTTTCAAAGCTTTATAGGTTGTGCGGACAAAACGACGGCAACAGAATCTTCAACAAGATTAAAAGATGCTGTTCATTCTTACTGTATAGAAAGTGGTTTTGATGATGCTAAAACTAAAGATACAAAAAGAAAGGTTTATGACTACTGTCAAGATTGTAAAAAGAATAAAAAAGAGATACAACTTGCCCACATTTCTTCAATAATAGATGATGAAAATCCAAATGCTTTTTCTGAGTACGCATCAAACGAAAAATTTTCTGTAAGTGAAATTATTAAGTATGATAGTAAAATTCTTAGAACACTTAAATTCGTGGAATATCAAAGTGAAGATTTTTCTATTAAATTAAATAAACAGATGATAGGCAAAACGGCAAAAATTAATAAGGAAAAGAAAACACTTACACTTACCAATATTCCAGATGAACTACTTTCACAATTTTGATAACTAATTATAATGGATAATTGCCTTGACGATTTAATAAGATTACTAAGTGACAGAATTACTGAGGTACAGTCGGATGCAATTATAATCAAGATTAATATTGATGAAGAGTCTCAAAAATTAATTGAGCAATTTAATGATGATTTAATAGAGGGTATAAAAGATTCTTTAGGAAATTTAGTCAATATCGATAGTATTTCTAATTCGTCTCAACCTGTTTTGATAGAGTTTGTTACTGCGGAATTAAAAAAGAAAGGATTTTATATAACTTTTGCTGATTTCGTTGTAGATAATAGGTTTGAATCTAAGGAGGCTTTTTATATACAAGAATTAAATTATCATACCGCCTCAGTTAAGAATGTAGAAAAAATAGAGAAATATAAAATTTTACTAGAGTTAATTCAAAAACTAATTCAAAAGTCAAAGTTTGTAGCGGATGAGGATGTTAAAACATTATTTGTATTTCAGGAGAATAAATTTATTGAACTGTCAATAGATAATGAAATTATTTATGAAGATTTTTTGGAATACAATGATATTGATTTAGTTAAAAATTATATTGAAAATATTGATTCTTATAAAGAGAAAAGAAGTATTTTTTTACAAGAGCTAATTGGTTTTTTATCGAGTGAAAAAATAAATAGATTTCAATATTTATTATCAAATTTTAAAGAGTTTTTTGAACGATGTAATACTAGTTTTGAATTTTACTTGTCGAATTTTTCATATAATAAAGTAAAAATGGAAGTTGATAATTCTGTTTTAGAGTATTCAAAAAATATCAGAAACATAATTAATGACTCTCAGTCAAAATTAATAGCTATACCAGCAGCTTTTGTCTTAGTTGCTACACAGATTGACTTTTCAAATACTTTTTCTCTTAAAAATATAATTATAGTCGTTTCATCTTTTATTTTTTCATATATAATTTCAGTCTTTATTCAGAATCAAAAGAATGCACTTGAGATAGTATCGGATAATGTGAGAAATTATAAAAAGTCATTTCTTCAAACCAGAACAAACGATTTGGAACAAGAACGTGAACTTTCTTCAATTTCAGAGTTGTTAAAAAAATCATATAAGAAAATAGAAGCTGAATTAAATCATCAGAAAACAAGACTTTTGATTCTTCAATTTATTGCTTGGGCTATTTCCGTTGTAATTTTAATATGTCTTTTTGTAATAAAACATAAACTCGAAATAAAATTATTTTTAGAGAGAATAATTTCACAAAATTAAATAGTCGTACAAAAACAATACAGAAATATAAATAAAAAAGTCTTAAACAATTAATATTCAATTATTTAAGACTTTGTTTTGTGGAGTTGGAGGGATTCGAACCCTCGTCCAAACAAGCAATACGCAAGCTTTCTACATGCTTATTTTGCTATTGATTTTCGAGCTCAGGCAGAGAGCAAACACCCAACCTAAACCTTAGCTTCTAAAAATTTTCGAGTTTTGGTCAAAGCATCCAAAACCTTATTTCCGCATTCCTATATCCCAGGATCCAACGTCGCAGAACAGAACATTGGTGAGACATCTTGCTTCCTTACTGAAATCTTCGGGAAACGCTTGAATCTACTAAACTTCGATTATTAAGCTGCAAGAGCGAACTCTTCGTTGCCAGTTAAAATGTTGTAGCAAGGGATTTAAGAGATCGCGCTACGGTTCTCTGCATGCTTACTTACCCATTGGTCTTGCTGTCGAAACCAGTCAACCCCAATTTTTTTTAAGATAAGACAACAAATTTACGCAAAAAAAAACAGTCCAACAAAATCACGTCATTTATCATTTATATTTGGGCGTGACCCTCGCCAAAACGTACCAGCCGCTCGGGTCGGGCTGTCCGTTGCAATCTTTTGGGGATTTTGCAAAATCCCCAAAAGGATTTCCACTACCATCCCTCACGCGCTTCGCAAAAAACAAACTTTGTCAATCATTAGAACCTTTTGAGATAAAAGAAAATCAGCAAAATCCCCCAAAATCAACGAGTGATAAAAATAGCTGAGCAAAGCGCCTTTGCGAACCTTAAAAATATTTCAACAATGATAAAAGAAACCTTTGCGTACTTTGGTATCAGCATTCAAAAGCATTCTCAAAATAATTTTAACAAAATCAAAACTTTCAATTTCTAAAAAATTCCCAAAACAGGTTAAAGTCGGTTAAACTATCTCTTTCAAAACCCTTTCATCACAATATCAGAGCTGATTAAAACTAATTTTGTACAAACTTAATTCTGTGAAAATTAAATTATTATTTCTTCTTATCACATTATTCTCGATAAGAATCTTTTCCCAGTCAGACTATATTTTGGGAAATATTACCAACGAGAGTGGAGACAAGCTGCCTTTCGCCAGCATTCATAACCTCAGAACAGATCAGATTGTGATGTCTGACAATATGGGAAATTTCGCCATTGCAGCCAAACCTTCGGATGAATTGAGAATATCCAGGCAAGGTTATGAACGAAGTTTGATTTTATTAACATCCGGGAGTTTCTCAAAGAGTTTAGACGTAAAATTAACAACCATTCCGCAAGAGATAGAAGAAGTCAGGCTATCATTCAAGCCAACCGGAATCTTGAAAAAAGACGTTACAAGACTCAATCCGGCACCAAAAGTTGTTGCACTCAACAGCGCAATGAACAATTATATGAGAACACCCCTCAATGAAGTTGCTCCAAAAGCTTCAACGCCTTCCGCTTTCAAACAGCCGGATTTTGCAGCCGGACAAGTCAATTTGATGAAATTAGCCGGTGCGATTAGTGGACTTCTAGGAAAAGCAACATCATCTCCCAAAACAACTGCCGATTATAGCGAAACCCAGGAGTTCTACAAACGGGTAAAATCTACTATTGATCTGGGCTATTATACACAATATGGCTTAGACGAGTACGATTTCGATATTTTTCTAGCCTATGCAGACCAGGCTTATAATTTGGCAAAGAACTATAGAAAGAACTTTGACAAGGCTGCGATCGATTCAAAACTTAAAATGGCTTTCTCAGAATATATCAAAACTCACAACTTTTCCAAGAAACAGTCGGAAGGTTAAAAATTTTAATCATTTTATAAGCATTGCGAAGAAGCAAAGATTTTAAAATTTTATTTGTTTAATATTAAAACACTTTTAGTAATGGTTTTTATGTAAAATGTTTAAATTGAATTTTGCCTTTTAATAGCCGTAAGAACTTGCTTTCCCTCATAAAATCCCTATTCATAGGACTTTTAACATAATGTGGAAAACTTTAGCCGATGATTGTCAGTTTTTTGACATTTTTCGGGCTTTCGCTCTTTCATTTGTTGTATTCAATTTCTATTTTTGTGTTACCGCTTTGGGAGAAAAAGCAATAGATTTAAAGTGCTGATTTCCTATATCCTACCGGTGATTACTCTTATAAAGAAACATTAAAGCATTAAACTATGGGGATTTTTGATAAAAGAATAAGTTATAAACCGTTTGAATATCCGGAAGTTTTACAATTTATAGAAGCTATCAACAAGTCCTATTGGGTACATTCGGAGGTGGATTTCACGGCGGATGTTCAAGATTTCCATTCTCAGTTGGAGCCACACGAGAAAAATGCTGTAAAACATGCACTTTTGGCAATTGCTCAGATCGAGGTCAACGTAAAAACATTTTGGGGGAATCTCTATCACCATCTTCCAAAACCGGAACTGAATGGCTTGGGAGCAACATTTGCGGAATGCGAATTCCGTCACTCCGAGGCTTATTCCAGATTGTTGGAAGTGTTGGGTTATAACGATGAGTTCCTGAATGTAATTGACATTCCAGCGGTAAAAAACAGAATCGATTATTTGGGAAAAGTCTTGAAAAATGCCAATTCCCAGGATCCGAAATCTTACGTTTCATCATTGTTGCTTTTCAGTATCTTGATAGAAAATGTGTCCCTGTTCAGCCAGTTTGCTATCATTTTGTCTTTCACAAGATTCAAAGGCTATATGAAAAACGTTTCCAACATTATCGCTTGGACGTCTGTAGATGAACAAATACATGCTAACGGAGGAATCTATTTGATTAATAAAATCAGAGAAGAGCAACCTAATTTACTGACTGATGACGATATCGAATCGATTTATGACTTAGTTGATGAGTCTATTGAAATGGAATCCGATATCCTGGATTGGATTTTTGAACTAGGCGAAATCGAACACGTTTCCAAGAAAAATCTTTTGGATTTTATGAAATACAGAGTGGACGACTCTTTGAAGAAAATCGGAATGAAAACGAGATACAACGTAACGCCGGAAGATTACAGACCAATGGTTTGGTTTGAAGAGGAAGTTTTTGCCAACTCTTTAGATGATTTCTTCGCAAAACGTCCGGTAGATTATACAAAACACGACAAGTCGATCACGGCGAACGATTTGTTTTAGATTTTTGTTGGAAGTCAGATGTCGGAAGATGGAAGTTTTTTGACGACTAGTTTTGAATAAATTAAGTATACGACAAGAACATAATATTGTCATTCCGTAGGAATCTAAACTAAGCTGTCAAGATTCCTCCGGAATGACAAACTGAATAGAAACCCTTTCAGAGTTCTGAACTCTGAAAGGGTTGTGAAAAGAAAATTTTAAGAAATAGTTTACAGATTCTTGGAGTTTTCTTTTTTATGTGATAAAGCCAAGATTAGTCTGAGTCGCTTGGTTTTATTTAAATATTAGTCATCAACTAAATTTAAATCAATATGAACTCAGACATTATTTCAGAAATTGAGCACAGCAAGTCAGACAATTTCCAATTAGGAGAATACATTTATATGGGAATGGGTTTGACAAAAGGACATAGAGTATGTATGTCCGTAGCCTACAAAATTGACTATTGCATCAAAAAAGCAAAGCAGTTTGAAGAGATTAATAATGATGTGACTTTTACACACATCAACAAAGTAAAAATTGGAGAATTGGAACGGAGCAGGAAGATACTTTTGAACTAATTCAGTAAATTTAAAAAGAAAATTAGCAAGCAAAATAATAAAGTTATGATGGACGAGAATATAGATATCTGGTGGCTCAACGAAGAGTCTGAGCAAATGCTTAACAGAGGTTACCTTCTGAAAGGGGAAACTGTAGAAGGCGCAATCGACAGAATTACAACTGCAGCAGCAAAACGTCTTTACAAACCGGAATTGCAACCGGCTTTCAAAGAGATGATTGTGAAGGGCTGGATCAGTTTTTCTTCTCCGGTTTGGGCTAATATGGGAACACAGCGTGGTTTGCCGATATCTTGTTTCAACGTTCATATTCCTGATAATATCGAAGGCATTACTCACAAATTGGGTGAAGTGATTATGCAGACGAAAATCGGAGGTGGAACTTCTGGTTACTTCGGGGAATTGAGAAATAGAGGAACGGCGGTTACAGACAATGGAAAATCTTCCGGAGCAGTTTCTTTTATGAAATTGTATGATACAGCGATGGATGTGGTTTCTCAGGGTGGTGTGAGAAGAGGAGCTTTCGCAGCTTATCTTGACATTGACCACGGAGATATCGAAGAATTTTTGAGTATCAAAGATATCGGAAGTCCAATCCAGAATTTATTCACAGGTGTTTGCGTTCCGGATTACTGGATGCAGGATATGATTGATGGCGATGTTGAAAAGAGAAAAATCTGGGCAAGAGTTTTGGAAAGCCGTCAGCAAAAAGGTTTGCCTTATATTTTCTTCACAGATAACGTGAACAGAAACAAACCTCAGGTTTATAAAGATGCAGGATTGATGGTGAATGCAAGTAATCTTTGTTCGGAGATTATGTTGCCTTCAACCGCTAACGAATCTTTCATCTGCTGTCTATCTTCAATGAACCTTGAATTGTATGATGAGTGGAAAGATACTAACGCAGTGAAATTAGCCATCTATTTCCTAGATGCGGTTCTATCAGAATTTATTGAAAAAACAGAAGGGAATTATTACCTGACTTCAGCCAGAAACTTTGCAATGCGTCACAGGGCACACGGATTAGGCGTTTTAGGATATCATTCTTATCTTCAAAAAAATATGATTCCTTTCGAGAGTTTCCAGGTAACTCAGTTCAATGCGAGGGCGTTCCGTCATATCAAAGAACAAGCTGAAATTGCTTCTAAAGAATTGGCTAACATCTACGGAGAGCCGGATATGCTTAAAGGTTACGGACTAAGAAATACAACGTTGTTAGCTGTTGCTCCAACCACTTCAAGCTCTGCAATTCTTGGACAAACATCTCCGGGAATTGAACCTTTTGCTTCTAACTATTACAAAGCAGGTTTGGCAAAAGGAAACTTTATGCGTAAAAACAAATATCTTGCAAAATTGCTAGACGAAAAAGGATTGGACAACGAGGAAACCTGGAGAACCATTATGCTGAATCACGGTTCTGTTCAGCATCTTGAAGGTTTGACAGATGATGAGAAAGCCGTTTTCAAAACGTTCAGAGAGATTTCTCCGATGGAGATTGTTTCCCAGGCTGCTCAAAGACAACAATATATTGACCAGGCTCAATCACTTAACTTGCAGATTCCTTCTACAATGCCAGTGAAAGACGTTAACTATGTAATGATAGAAGCTTGGAAAAAAGGCGTAAAAACATTGTACTACCAAAGGAGTTCCTCGGTTTCCAAAGAATTGATGGTGAACTTTGTGACTTGCTCTGCTTGTGAAGCTTAAATAGTAGAAACTAATAATTGATAATCAAAACCGTAGGATTTTCTACGGTTTTTTTGTTAACTTTAAACCTCCAACTAAAACTTTGAAATCCTATGAAATTCGGACAAGTTGCTGACCCGTCACAAATCGATTTTACTTTACCAAAAGATCATCCTCAAACCAAATTCATTCTCGAGCAGAATAAAAAAGGTCTGGATAATATCTCGATTGGTTGCGCCAAGTGGAACAAAACCGACCTCAAAGGTTTCTATCCGAAAGGAACAAAAGATGAGTTGACTTATTATGCAACCCAGTTTAATTCGATTGAACTGAACGCCACTTTCTACGGAATGCCAACAGCCGAACAAGTCCAGACCTGGAAGGAAAAAACGCCAAAGGATTTCAAATTCTTTCCGAAGATTACCAATACCGTTTCACACTTCCGAAGATTATTGAATGTTACGGATGTTGTAACACAATTCGCTTCGGCAGTTCTTAATTTTGATGATAAACTAGGAATGGTTTTTCTTCAGCTACACGATAATTTCAAACCTAAAGATTACGACCGTTTGGAAAAATTTGTTCAAGATTGGCCAAAAGAAGTTCCATTAGCCATCGAATTGAGAAATACAGAATGGTTCACCGACGAAGAAGTGTTCAATACTGTTTGTGAATTATTTGAAATGAATCAAATCACCAATATTATCGTAGATACAGCAGGGCGGCGGGATATGCTTCATATGAGGCTGACAACGCCTAACGCATTTGTGCGTTATGTCGGAGCTAATGCTGAAAGCGATTATGCAAGATTGGATGATTGGTTGGAGAGAATCAAAGTCTGGAAAAAAGAAGGTTTGCAGAATCTTTATTTCTTTGTTCATCAGAATGTTGAAAAGGCATCGCCATTATTGTCAGCTTATTTTATAGAAAATGTCAACAAGGAATTCGGGACGGATATCCATCTTCCGACAATGGCTTCTGAACAGCCGACACTTTTCTAATCTTTCTTCTATTAATTAAATATTAATAAATGGAGAATTTAGAGATAAAAACAGATACTCTTAAACCATTCAATGTGATCATAATAGTTCTTTCAATATATGTATTGATTGAATTGGCACTTAGTACTTTTATAAAACCTCCAAAAGAAGTTGCCCGCGTTTTAGATTATGTGGATGATGTAATTTGTATTTTTTTTCTAATAGATTTCTTAATTAGATTCTTCAAAGCTGAAGATAAATTAAAGTTTATGAAATGGGGATGGATAGATTTGATTTCGAGTATTCCTATGGCAAGCTATCTACGTGCGGGAAGATTGTTTCGGCTTATAAGACTTTTGAGAGTGGTCCGCGCTTTTCGTTCCACAAAACATTTGGTAAACCATATTTATAAGAATAAAACACAGGGAGCATTTACTACAGTTGCGATCATTGCAATATTGATGGTAATCTTTTCATCTACAGCTATTCTGCAAGTAGAAACGTCTCCAGATAGTAATATAAGAACGGCAGAAGATGCAATTTGGTGGGCATATGTTACTGTTACAACAGTTGGTTATGGAGACAAATATCCTGTTACAACAGAAGGGAGAATAATTGCCGCTTTGTTAATGACCATCGGAGTTGGACTATTTGGGACTTTTACAGGTTTTCTTGCTTCAATTTTTGTTGAAGATAGAAATGAACAGATTCAAAATAAATAAAATTTCTTCTCTTGAAAAGGAATCGATTTCAATTTGATAGTTTAGAGTAGTTGTTGTTAAGCCAAAAACTTCAGCTCTTTATCTTTAAATTGATTATTTTCAACTAATTTTTGCATCGCTTTCATTGTTTTTTTACGAAGCTTTGCAAGGATGCGGACGTTTTTGTCCTCGCTATAATCGAAAATGTCATCCTCGAAAGAAAATACATCACCTTTTTTGAACTTAATATTGTTTTCTTTCATTTCCTTAAGAAGCATCAGGTTTGTCATTACTCTTAGGGAAGCACTTTCTGCAGCTTCCAGGTGTTTCAGAGATTTTAAGAGTTCTTTTTTATATTTTTTCTTAGATTTCATAATGGATAAGGTTAATCATTTAAAGTTATAAAAATATCTTGGGAATTTCTTACTTTTGGGAAAAATAAATCTAAGAAATGCAAGACCCGATTTTCGAACTAATTGAAAAAGAAAGACAAAGACAAACCCACGGAATTGAACTAATTGCATCGGAGAATTTTGTTTCCGAGAATGTGATGAAAGCAATGGGAAGTGTGCTTACCAATAAATATGCAGAAGGTTATCCCGGGCGTAGATATTACGGCGGATGCGAAGTGGTGGATGAGGTAGAGCAATTGGCAATCGACAGAGCAAAAGAATTGTTCGGGGTTGATTATGTGAACGTTCAGCCACATTCTGGATCTCAGGCCAATGCAGCAATTTATCTTTCAGTCCTTAAACCGGGCGATAAAGTGATGGGAATGGATTTGTCTATGGGCGGCCATTTGACACACGGTTCTGCGGTTAATTTCTCAGGAATCCAATATCAGGTTTGTTCTTATGGTGTTCAGAAAGAAACAGGCCTGATTGATTATGACCAAATGAGAGATGTAGCTCTAAGAGAAAAGCCAAAAATGCTGATTGCTGGATTTTCTGCTTATTCCAGAGATTTGGATTATGCTAAATTCCGCGAAGTTGCTGATGAAATTGGAGCAACGCTTTGGGCTGATATTGCACATCCGGCAGGATTGGTTGCTAAAGGTCTATTGAATAGTCCATTCGAGCATTGCCACGTGGTGACAACAACGACCCACAAAACATTGAGAGGTCCAAGAGGAGGAATGATTATGATGGGCGAGGATTTTGAAAATACTTATGGACATAAAACGCCAAAAGGGGAAACCAAGTTAATGAGTGCTGTTTTGGATGGTGCCGTTTTCCCAGGAATCCAAGGTGGTCCATTGGAACACGTAATTGGTGCTAAAGCTGTTGCGTTTGCGGAAGCCATCGATTCTAAATTCGAAGTTTATGCTAAGCAGGTAAAAGCTAATGCCCAGGCTTTAGCAAAATCGATGATAGACTTAGGCTTCGAAATCGTAAGTGGCGGAACGGATAACCACTTGATGTTAATTGATTTGAGAAACAAAAACGTTAACGGAAAAGAAACTGAAAAAGCATTAGTAAAGGCTGACATTACTTGTAACAAGAATATGGTTCCTTTTGATGATAAATCGCCTTTCACAACTTCAGGGATTCGTCTTGGAACAGCAGCAATTACTACAAGAGGCCTGAAAGAAAGTGATATGGGAACGATTGCAGGTTTAATTTCTGAAGTCGTGGATGATATCAAGAACGAAGATAGATTAGCTTCTGTTAAAAAGAAAGTTAATGAATTGATGGAAGGAAAAAAGCTTTTCAACTATTAATAGAAAATATAATTATTGATAAGAGGATGAGCTTTCGGGTTCATTCTTTTTTTATAACAATGGAAAAGAAGTCGTTCACTTTTGATGAGATCAAATTAAAGCTGGTCAACTATTGTGTTTATCAGGACAGATGCCATTATGAGGTTGAGCAAAAAATGAAAGAATTTGTATTAATCCCTGAAGCTAAGGATGAAATATTTCTGTATCTCATTAGAGAAAATTACCTTAATGAAGAGCGCTTTACCCGAAGTTATATAAGAGGAAAATTCTACATCAAACACTGGGGAAGGAATAAAATCAAAATCAATCTCAGGCAAAAGAAAATTACTGAAAAATTAATTTCCAAATGTATGGATGAGATTGAAGCTGATGACTATGAAAAAATGATACGAAAGATTTATCAGGAATATTTTTCAAGGCAAAAAGGCTTAAAAGAGTATCAGAAAAAAAGTAAAACAATCCAATATCTTTTATCCAGAGGTTTCGAATATGATGCTATTCTAGATGTTAATACTGAGTCAGATAATCAAAGATTAACTTAAATTAATATTGAAATTTTTCAAAGAATGTAAATATTTCTGAATAATAAATAAAAAATTCTTAATTTCGTCCCAAATTTGATCAAACAAAGTTCATGAAAAAATTAGCTATTATATATTCATTAGTATTATTTGGATTTGCAAACGCACAATCTATTAAGTATGGAGTTACTGGCAGTGTTCACAAAGGTTCAATAGCGGGTATCCATGGTGTTTCAAAAGGTGATTTTGGAGGAAGTTTAGGTGTTTTTGCAGATTTTTCGTTAGTGACAAATGATATTTATGATTCTGCTTGGTTATATTTTACACCACAATTAGAAGTTTTTACAATTGGTGAGAAGGGAGATTGGAATGAAGATAAAGTAGATTATCAAAAGTATAGTAATGTTTATGTTGGAGTTCCTTTATATATTAAATATTTTCTGAAAAATCATGGTTACAAAGGGGATATATATATTATGGCAGGCCCAAAATTCGAATTTTTAGTGTCTGAAAACACAAAAGAAGATGATGCTGTGAAAGAAGCTGTGTTTACGGGTTATGATCCGTATAAATTTGGATTAGGTCAAAAAATAAAGAAATTCAGTTATGGTGTTTCTGTTAAAGTTGGGGCAAGAGTTAATGATAAGCTTGAGGCTTTTATAAGATTTGACAGAGGACTTTCAAAGATATATCCTGATTATACTAAAACCGCTACATATAATAGATTTTTAGGTATTGGCGTTAACTATTATTTAGGAGAAACATATTAACGTTAGAATTATAGACTGTAGGATTTCTTATTCTTACAGAATGAAAGAATGAAGAAAAAAATATTTTTATTACTTCTGGTTTTTTTAGTTTGTTCTTGTCAGCCTAAAAAAAATATGATCTATATGAGCAATCATAACTTTGATCAAGAAGTAAGTCAGGCTAGGTATCAGGGATTAAAGATAAAGGAGGGCGATGCGCTTACAATATCTATATCTGCTTTTGATGAATTAGCAATAAAACCTTTCAATATCAATACAATGCCATCTACCAATGATCCTGATAAGTCGGATAAAGATGGAACTGGCTCGTACATTGTCTCTCCAGATGGCTATATAAAGATGCCGGTTTTAGGAAGGGTTTATTGCTTAGGGATGACTAAAAAACAACTAAAAGAAGATTTAGAAGAAAGATTGAAAACATATCTTACGGACCCATTGGTAGATATCAGATTGACTAATTTTAGTATTAGCGTTTTAGGAGAAGTTCAAACTCCGGGGCAAAAGACAAGTAATAATGAAAAACTCAATTTATTTCAAGCTTTGGCTTTAGCAGGAGATATGAATCCATCCGCGGATAGAACCAATGTTAAATTATTGAGATTTTCTGAAGAAACCAAAAAAGATACAGTAATACATCTTGATTTTTCTGAGGCTAATATTGTTAATTCGCCATATTATTACCTGCAACAGAATGATATCTTATATGTAGAGCCGGATCGTAACAAGCAGATTGCCGCAAATACAACTAACCCAAATAGAGCTTTATTTTTACAATTATTAGCAGTAGGAATTAGTTTGGGATTATTTTTAATTCGAGTTACAAATTAATGGATTTGTTAGATCAGGACTTAGGTTCAAACAAAAAAATAAGCTTCAAAAAAGAAATTTTTCGTTTTTTGAAATATTGGCCATGGATTATTTTGAGCCTAGTTATCTTTTATTTGGGGGCTTATTTTTATCTTAAATATACCCAACCAAAATTTCTGTCAAAGACAACACTGTTATTTCAAGAATCTAAATCAGGTAAAGGTGCCTTAGGGGATCTTAAGAGCTTAGGTATGGGAATTAGCGGAGATAATGAATTACAAGGTGAAGCGGCTATTATTGTTTCAAAACCAATACTAAACAAAGTAGTCAAAAACCTAAATCTTGGAGTAAGTTTTTTTATCAAAGGTAAAATTAGAGAAGTAGAGCTATATAATTATTCTCCTTATACAGGTCGTATTATTAACGAAAAAAAGAATTTTTATTCGGCATCTTATATATTAGAACCTGTAGATAATAAAACATACAGATTAACAGAGGGTGCATTATTATCTGATAATAATTTGTTCCGTTATGGATATCCTGCTTCTTTGCCTTTTGGAACAGTAATAATTGAAAAAATCAAAGATAAATCCCCGGATAAAGTTAAAGTTGTTTTTAAAAGTGAAACAGTTCTTGTAAAAGAATTAGAAGGAGGAATAGTAGTAAAAACCCCATCAGGCCTATTGATGGACCTGACATTAACAGGCCCTATACCTCAAAAATCCGAAGATATCCTCAATGAGCTTTCCAGACAGTATAATATTGATGGTATCAATGACAAAAATATTGAAGCACAAAATACTGAGGATTTCATTGATAACAGATTAGGCCTTATATCTGTTGACTTAGAAAAAATAGAAGGGGAAAAAGAAAACTTCAAAAAAACAAATAAAATTACAGACCTTGATGTACAAGCTGGTATTGCAGTGAACCGCCTTAGTGGTAATGTTGAAAATATCTTTAATCAATCTGTACAATTAGAGGTTTTAAATGCTATTTCCGATATGGTCAATAGCGGAAAAGAACAATTATTTCCTACTGGCCTGGGTTTACCGGGTGCCACAGAGTCTTTGCTGACTCAATATAATGAACTGCTTTTAACAAAGAAAAGAACGCTGAAACAAGCAACAGTAGTCAATCCTACAATTAAAGCATTTGACATTCAATTAGCAGAATTATTAGTTTCTATTAGAAAAAACATACAGGAAAGTCGTGAACAACTGCAAAGAAAATTGGGACAGACCAATTTTGAAATGGGTGAAGATAAGGCGGCGATATATAAATATCCAACACAAGAAAAAATTTTTAGGAATATTGAGCGTCAAAGAAACCTCAAGGAATCATTATATTTATATCTTTTACAAAAGCGAGAAGAAAATGCAATCACCCTTGCAGTTACAGCTCCAAAAGCTAAGGTGGTAAACCCTGCATATACGGTAGGTGTAGTAAATCCAAACTATAATCAAATCAAAACAGCTTCCCTTATTATGGGGTTACTTTTTCCTCTGATTATTCTTTTTATTGTTAGGGTTCTGGATACTAAAATTCGTTCAAAAGAAGATATTGAATCGTTGGCGCCACATATACCGGTAATTGCTGAAATTCCTTTTGATGATAGTGGTAAAACATTGATTGAAAAAAATGATTTTACTATTTTTGCAGAATCTTTTAGAATTCTAATTTCTAATATTAAATTTATTCTTAGGGCTAAAGAGACTAATGAAGGGGGCGTAATATTAGTAACCTCTTCTGTAAAAGGGGAAGGTAAAACAACAGTTTCAGTCAATACAGCATTGAGCTTGTCAGGCAGTGGAAAAGTATTATTAATTGGAGCCGATATCAGAAATCCTCAGTTACATCGTTTTATCGACAGAAATAAAAAAGGACTCACCGACTATTTGGTTTCGGGAAAAACGGATGTACATGAATTTATAACCAATTCGGGTTTAGATAGTAGATTAGATGTCTTATTTAGTGGGGCAAAAGCTCCTAATCCAAATGATCTTTTGGACATGAAAAAATTTGATGACATGATCGATAGTCTTAAAAAAGAATATGATTATATTATCATGGATTCTGCGCCTGTAATGCTCGTAAGTGATTCCATGCATTTAATTGATATCGCAGATTTGGTTTTATATACTGTTAAATCGGAATTTTCAGATAATGAGATGATATCATTTGCACAAAATTTCAGAAGAGATAATCAGATAGATAATATGGTTTTTGCACTTAATGCTGTAAAACCTGAGTATTCTAAATATGGCTACAAATATGGCTATGGTTACTATTCATACACCAAACCAACAAATAGACTTAGAAAGCTTTTTAATAGAAAATAATTATTTCTTATTTTGAATAATCTCAAAACAATTTTAGCTTTACGTTTTAAAACTCTTTATTTTTTTTATCAATATATTGGTTTAAGATTATGGGTTATGCTATTTTGCAATTTTATAATGGCATTGCTTGATGGTGTAGGTCTTACGATGTTTGTTCCATTAATCCAGGTTGCAGATGGGGTTAATAGTGTTAAAGGAGATAATAAGCTTATTCATATAGTCTCCGTTTTTTTCAAGTTTATCCATTTGGAAGTCAATGTGATAAATATGCTTGTGTTAATTATCATTATCTTTTTATTAAAAGCGGTTTTTTTTTATTTCACACAGTTTTTTCAAACACTAACGCTTCAAAGTTTTGTGAAAAAAATTCGGGTAGATTTAATTTTTGGACTCCGGGACTTATCGTATAAAGAATTCATCTCAACTGATATTGGAAGGCTGCAAAGTTCTTTGATTGGAGAGTCAAGTCAAATGGCTCAAGCATGTGCTCAGTATATAGAAAGTATAAAATCTGGCATGGTTGTTTTTATATACTTATGTATGGCTTTTTTTATAGATTGGAAATTTTCAATATTAATATTAGTTGGCGGATTTTTAACGAATCAAATCTATAACAGATTTTATGTCAAAACGAAAAAATTATCCAGAGAACTCAATAAGAATAATCATCAATATGGAGGCATTGTAATTGAGAATGTTAATAATTTTAAATATTTAAAAGCTACAGGTAGAAATATTTTTTTTACTGATCGTATGCTGAATATTCTTTACCAAATGATTGATAAGAATATCTTAGTAGGTAGATTACAAGCCAGATTATCTGCAATGAGAGAGCCTATTATGATCACATTAGTTTGTGTAATAATTGGTTTTCAGGTGACAGTAGTAGGAGTAGCATTAAGTTCAATTATGATTATTCTGATGTTATTTTATAGAGCTATGGCGTATCTCATGAGTATGCAAGGGTCTTGGAATAATTATTTGGCAACTACCGGTTCGATTGAGAATATAAAAGATTATCAAATATATCTTAAAAAGAATGCCGAACCTGAAATTGGAAAATCGGGTTTAACAGAAATAAATAAGATTGAACTCAAGAATTTATCAGTCTCATTTGGTGACCGTAAAATATTAAATGATATTAATGTCGAAATTGTAAAAAACCAATCAGTTGCATTAGTTGGAGAAAGCGGCTCTGGTAAATCTACTTTAGTAAATATCCTAAGTGGATTATTGAAATATGACACGGGTCAATATCTTGTAAATGGAATTGATTTTACGACAATTAATAGATTTGATTTTAAAAATAAGATTGGATATATTTCTCAGGAGCCGACAATATTCAATGCGGATATTTTTGACAACATAACTTTTTGGGCAGATCGTACGGAAGAAAATATCAACAAGTTTTTTCATGTTGCCAAGCTGTGTAGTATTTATGATTTTATAAACAATCTACCGAATGGCTATAATGAACTTTTAGGATATAACGGGATGAACATCTCAGGTGGACAAAAGCAGCGCATTTCTATTGCAAGAGAATTATTCCGTGATGTTCAAATATTAATAATGGATGAAGCTACATCAGCACTCGACTCAGAAACGGAAGCAGAAATCAAACAAAGTATAGACTCTCTCAAAGGTAAAATAACAATTATTTCTATTGCACACAGACTATCCACTATTAGAGAAGCGGATAAGATATTTTTGATGAATAACGGAGATTTGGAAATAAGCGGTAATTTTGATGAGCTCAAATCAAAATCGGATTATTTCCGAAGAATGGCACAACTACAAGGACTTTAAATATGTTAGGAATTATTATTCAAGCTAGATTAGGATCTACAAGACTACCTGCAAAAATTCTCAAGCCTTTCCAGTCAAAGACGATACTTTCTTTTCTTGTAGACAAGTTATTACCTCTGAATATTCCTGTGATAATTGCAACTACCATATCTCCTTCTGATGATGAACTCGTTGATTATCTGGAGAAGAACAATTATAAATATTACAGAGGTAGTGAAAGTAATGTTCTTGAAAGATATATACAATCTGCAGAATTCTTTGGAATTGATAAAATTGTTAGAATTACATCAGACAATCCTTTCTTAGATACAGATATTTTACAGAAATTAATTGCTAATTTTGAACAAAATCCAGATCATGATTATTGGTCTTTTGTTTTAAATAATAAACCGACCGTTTTATCCCACATTGGTATTTTTGCAGAACTGGTTAGTTTGGATGCACTCAGATTTTTAAGAGATAATTTTAGCGATCCAAGTTATAGTGAACATGTAACTTTTGGGATTTATAATAACCCCGAGAGCTTTAAAATCCATTTTGTGGATATCACAAATGAATTTTCAAAATATAATAACATAAGACTTACTATAGATACGCCCGAAGATTATGAAAACACTCAATTGATTGAAAAAGAATTTAAAAACATTTCGAAAACTAATTTTTTTGAGATTGGAAATTATATACTTTCAAACCAAAAGCTAAAAGAAAGTATGGAGCAAATCATAATTAATAATACAAAATAAGATGCAGAACAATACGTATATTATTGGAGAAATAGGGCAGAATCATAATGGATCACTGGATCTCGCAAAGCTCCTTATAGAAATGGTAGCCAGACCTGTAAAAGAAGAACTATTTGGTCTGGATCTTCCTAAAATGGACGCTGTTAAGCTGACAAAAAGAGATCTAAATGCAGAGCTGTCAGATTCTCAAATGAACAAAATCTATGATAATCCTAACTCTTTTGGAAGAACATATGGCGAGCATAGAGAATTTCTTGAACTTGATGACGAAGAACATTTCGAATGTTATAAGCATGCCAAATTATATGGATTTGATTTTGTTGAAACTCTATGTGCCATAGGATGTTTATCGCTTCTAAAATTGTTCACACCAGACAGACTGAAGGTTGCTAGCCGCGATCTTACAAATTTACCCTTACTAGCTGCAATGGCAGAAACAAAAATCCCGATTATTGTTTCTACAGGAATGGCTGGAAAAAAAGAGTTAGATGAAGCATTGGAAGTGATTACAAAATACCACAATGAGATATCTATTTTACACTGTGTTTCAGAATATCCTACAAAACCACAGAATGTTAATCTAAATACAATAAAATACCTTCAGAAAAATTATCCGGAATATAAAATCGGATTTTCTGATCATACTATAGGTATTTCGACTCCTGTAAATGCAGTAGCAATGGGAGCCGAGATTATTGAAAAACACATCACGCTGGACAGAAGAATGAAAGGAACGGACCAGGCAGGATCTCTTGGACCAGATGGCGTTAATAGAATGGTGAGAGACATCAGAGTTTTGGAAATGTCATTCGGGACAGAGGATCTTTATATCGAACCTGCAGTAATGGCTGCAAAAGTAAAACTGGAAAGATCTATCGCAACTAACAAAGATCTTAAAGCTGGTGATATTGTAAGAGAAGAAGATCTACATCTGCTTTCTCCTGGAGATGGTTTCAAATGGTCTAGTCGTGAAGAAATTGTAGGCAAGACTTTGCTAACTGATATAGCTGCAAACGAAATTATTTATCCAAATGTCATCAAAAATGATTGATTCAATTAAAGATGAAATTATATTCTTTAAAGAAAAATCCATTTTTTCTCCTGATGTTGAATCGATTAAACCTAATGATTGGGAATCAATTATAAATAAATTCCAAGGAGATTATCAGAGATATTACAGTGAAGAATTTAATGTTAAGAAAATAAAATATTTTCCGGCATTATTAGCGACATTTTTTTATAGAATTGCTCGTTTCTGTTTTTTGAATGGGGATCATAAAAATGCTCAGGAATTTTCATCATTGGCATTCTCTCATACTGGAATTGAAATCTATTACTCTGCAGAAATTGGGAATAATTTTAAAATGAATCATGGTGTCGGAACTATTATAGGAGCCAGAACTAAAATTGGAAATGATGTATTAATGCATCATAATATTACTTTAGGTGATAAAAATGGCGGTCGTCCTACAATAGGCAATGGTGTAACAATCTATCCGGGAACAGTAATCGTTGGTGACATTATTATTGGCGATAATTCAGTAATTGGTGCTAATGTTTTTGTTGATAAATCTTACCCGGAAAATTCTAAAATTTTTTAAGGATGAACTTACCAAAACTTGTTTTAACAGATATTGACGGCGTTTGGACAGATGGCGGGATGTATTATGACCAAACTGGAAATGAATGGAAAAAATTCAATACCAGTGATAGTGCAGGTATTCTTTTCTGTAAAAAGTTAAATATTCCTGTAGGAATTATAACAGGAGAAAACACAAAGATTGTAGAAAGAAGAGCCCAAAAGCTTAAAATCGATTTCCTTTATCAAGGTATTAATGATAAACTTTCTGCAGCAAAAGAAATATGTGAAAAACTAAATATTAGTCTCTCCGATGTCGCTTATATTGGAGATGATCTTGGTGATATACAGCTTTTGAATGCAGTGGGGTTTTCTTGTGCACCAGCTAATGCAGCCTTTTATATTAAAGATAAGGTTGATTTTGTTACCGCAAAACAAGGTGGAGAAGGTGCATTTAGAGAATTTGTCGAGTATGTGATTGGTAAAGAGGAGTTAGCTGAAATTGTGGATGATTTATCAAAATAATTGCTACTCAAATTAAGTTTTACCAATTATAGGCAAGAAATGTTTCAATCAAGAAAAGAATATGTAGATATTTTGCAAAAGATGTATGAAAAATTATCTTCTGTAGAATATGAGATTGATAAAGTCAATCCTTGGTTTATAGTAAAAATTCAGACAGGCTTTTTTCTTCATTTTATTTTTGGTGGAAAGATAAATGCAGATAAAACAAATTCTGATGACATCAAAAAAAATGATAAATTTTCGATTTTAAAATATTACTTCAATACTGCGAGAATAAAGCTAAAGCTGTTTTTTAAGATTAAAAAATTAAGTCAAGAATTAAATGACAGCTTAGCAGGAAAAACACTTTATTTTGGCAGTTATTCTCACAATGTCAGTGGTAAAGAATATAATCCTTATCTTCATCCTTTTTATGATAAAGATGATAAAGGATATCTTTTATATTTTGATAAAAAAGCAAAAAGTAACATAGAAAATCTTCTTTCTGCGTTATTCGAATATTATAATTATGATTTCAAATATCCTTTTTATAGAAATGAAATCTGCAATGTTGCAAATGAGACTATAACTGAGTTTAAAAGAAACATACAAAAAGAGAGTACTATTCTACATGAGGATTTAATTTTCAAGCTTAATTATTTTGTAACTCACAGCAGGGCATTTGAAAAATTTCTTAAAGTTCTCAATCCCGAGAAAATTTTTTGCTACTGTTATTACAGCAGTCTGACCAATTCATTACTTTATGCGGCCAATGCTCTTAAAATAACAACGATAGAGTATCAACATAGTTCTATTACAGATACTCATTTTGGTTATGCAAAGTGGAAAAATCCAGACGAGATATTCTTCCATTTTCCACAAATATTTTATGTATGGGAAGAAACAGATAAAAACATCATTTTAAACAACTTTTCTGGAGAAAAATATATTCCTCAAGTTGAAGTGGTTGGAAATAAATATTTAAGTCATAATGCAGAGCATGCAGAGAAAACAAAAGATGATGTTGAAAATAATATCCTTGTTTGTCTGCAGGGGCAGTGGATTCCATACTTCCTAGAAGATTTTATTTTAGAAGATGAGAAATATAATTGGTATTTTCGTTTACATCCAAGATATCCACAGGATAAAGAAAAATTATTAGCATTAAAGGCAAAAATAACGGATAAAATTTTTATAGAAGAAGCAAATAATAATGATTTGTATGATGTTTTTAAGCAAGTGTCTACTCTTATTACATCATTCTCCGGAACCGCTTTAGAAGCAGAAAAATTTGGTAAAAAAGTTATTATCTTTGGTGAAGAAGGTTATAATTCTTACGAAAATAAAATAAAGGAGCAGAAATATGCCTTTATTGACAGTTATTCTACAATTCTTAAATGCTTGTAATTATGACATTTTTTAAACTTTTAAATTATAGAATTAAACAAAAATTTTTAAGATTTATAGAAAATCAAAATCTTATTTTTCCTAACACGGTTAATACAAAAAGGCTTGTAATAAAAGGAAGCCAGATTTTTTCAAAAATTGATTCAAAAGGAAAATCTAAGATTATAAATAGTATTATCAAAGACAATCTATCTATCGGATTTTCATCGGAAATCTCTGATACTGTTGTTAAAAGCAAAACAATTGTAGGAGACAATTCTTATATAGAAAATAGTCAGGTCTTTGGAAAGTTACAAATTGGAGACGGATGCAAAATATCCATGTGTAAAATAATGGGAGAGGTGAAAGTTGATGATTTTTCATCTGTCTGGGGTCCAAATATTAGTTTAATATCGACAGATAAATTTCCAATAGAAATAGGGAAGTTTTGTTCAATAGCAAGAAATGTTTCTATACAGACATTCAATCATAATCATAATAAATTAACAAGTTATTACATAGGTAAAAACATATTTAATGAAGAGTGGGAAAATGAACAAATAAGTAATGGTGGTGTAATTATCAAGAACGATGTTTGGATTGGAGCAAGCTGCGTAATACTAGGCGGTGTTACTATTGGTAACGGTGCCGTAATTGCAGCCAATAGTTTGGTAAATAAAGATGTTCCTGATTATGCAATTGTTGCTGGTTCTCCTGCAAAAATCATTAAATACCGTTTTCCAGATGAGAAAATTAATCAATTGCTTGACCTCAAATGGTGGAATTGGACCATAGAAAAAATAAGAAAGAACAAGTTTATATTTGAAAACGAATTAAAAGATATTGATAATTTTTCAGATATTCTTTTTGAATCCTAAAATAACTCATGGAAGATAAGTCAATATTAGTAAGTGTGATAATCCCAACATATAAGGATTGGGATAGGTTGAAATTATGTCTAGATGCATTATATTCTCAATCTTACGATCAGGAACAATTTGAAATTCTAGTCGTTAATAATGATCCGAATGATAGTTTTAATCAAAACTTTGCTTTCCTGAATAAGAACGTCACTTTTCTGGATGAGAAGAAAACGGGATCGTACGCTGCAAGAAACAAAGCTTTAACGGTAGCAACAGGTAAATATGTAGGCTTTACAGATTCAGATTGTATCCCGGATAAAAACTGGATCAAAAATGCTGTGAAAATTTTTGAAAATAAACCTGAAGTAGATAGAATTGGCGGAAAAATTAAATTGTTTTATCCGAACAAGAATGTTTCTATAGCAGATCTATATGATGAAACTTATGCATTTCCACAGAAAGATTATGTTGAAGGAGGATTTGCCGTTACGGGAAATCTTTTTGTTAGAATGAAGGTGCTGGATAACAATTATTTCGATGAAGAACTTGAATCCGGAGGCGATTTGAAATGGGGCTTGAACTCAACAAAGAAAGGATTTAGCATTGTATATTCTCCAGATGTATTGATTAATCATCCTACAAGATCGACAGTGGAAGAATTAGTCAGAAAAATGAAACGGGTAGGGAAAGGATTGAGAAAAGCATCAAATGCAGGAAAACAATATTCATCATTGCATCTAATGTTATTTTATTTAAAAAATTTTTGCTTCAAATACATAACAGAAACTGGTCAAAGAAACCCGTCATTAAGTTTAAAAAATAAACTCTTGGTTTCAGCTTTGCATGCATACATTTTATATACCAGAGATAAAGAAAAATACAGAAGCTAAATGATGGCTGATAAAATCACAATTTATATTCCTACAAAAAATCGATTAGAACTTCTAAAGCGTTCTGTTGCATCAGTACTGGGTCAAACTTATGATAATTGGGAACTTATTATTGTAAATGATGCCTCTACAGATGGTACAAAAAAATATCTGGATCAACTTTCCTTGGAAAATTCCAAGATTAAAGTCATACATCATACTGAGTCCAAAGGAGCCTGTATTTCCCGCAACGAAGCTATTTTCTCCGCTTCCGGGGAATTCATTACCGGTTTGGACGATGATGACATGTTCACCGAGGATAGACTTGCCAAATTTTTGGAGAATTGGACAGAAAATGAGGTTAAAGCACTGTGTGCTTATAAAATAATTGCTGCAAATGATAAATTTTCAAAAGACGATAATCCTCAGTTAAGATATATTACGAAAGATGATCTTATTTATAGTAATTTGATTGGTAATCAGGTTTTCACTAGGACATCTGTTTTACAGAAGATAGGAGGCTTTGATGCAGATTTTAAAATGTGGCAAGATTACGATTGTTGGTACAGATTATTAAAATCAGGAGGTCAAGCAAAGAAAATACCCGTTGCTACCTATATTTGGGATCATAATGACAGAACGGATAGAATAACAAATAAGCTGAAAGATAAACTGTTAGAAACACATTCCTTATTCGTTTCCAAGCACCAGTTAAGTAGCAAACAAGCATCTATTATAAAACTCAATTTTTTAGATTATAAAGCCGATAAGCTCAGCTTTTTTTATATTATAAAAATGGCTTTTTCAACAGGATTTGATAAAAAGGCCATCGATATCATGGTTAAAAGGAAAATCCTTGATAATAAGTTGTTTGCAGGATTAATTAGAACAATAAAAAAATAAAAATGAAATCTATTGCTTTTACTCTAGTTAATATAGCTTACCTGCCTGTTGCAAAGACTTTAGCGGATAGTTTTATTTTACATAATCCCGATATACCATTTTACATATGTCTCTTTGATGACCAAAAAAATATCAAAGATCCGGTGTTTTTAGATTATAATATTTATGATAAAAATAAATTAGATCTAAAAGAATATGACAGTATGAGAGAAAGGTACAGTAATCTTTCTATGGCTTGCGCTCTGAAACCGTATTTTGCTGAGCAATTGATAAAGGATTCTTCCGCAGAATCAGTAATTTATTTAGATGCGGATACTAAAGTTTTCGATAAATTAGACACAATAACAGGCATTTTTGATACAGAAGAAAGCTCAATTATATTGACTGGGCATAATTATAAAGTTGTAAAGGATTCCAGAGAAGTTATTTTTAATGCTTTTACAAGAAAATATGGGATTTTTAATGCCGGTTTTTTTGCTGTGAAAAATACAAAAGCTGGTAATGAGTTTCTTAATTGGTGGAAACGGATGCTCTTCGAATATTGTGTTCAGGATGAAAAAAAAGGTATTCTATACGACCAGACTTGGCTTGATTTGGCAACTTTGTATTTTAATAAAGAGCTGCATATTCTGGATCATCTTGGATACAATGTAGCATTTTGGAATCTGAAGGAACGTGAGATTTCCAGAAATGGGAATCGTTATTTTATAAATGATAGCATCCCGTTGGTATTTTATCATTTTGCACGATATAATTATTATAACTCAGAATTCGTTGATGGATATTCTCAAAGGTTAGTATCCTATCCAATACTCCAGGAGATATTTGAAATATATAGAATAGAATTAAAAGAAAATTTGTTTGAAAATTATATCAAGGAAACTAAAACTACGATCAAGGATATTCCTCAAAAAATAAAGAATAGAATTAGATTCTATCTGGAGATTTTAACTGATAAATTATAAATCATTCTGTTATGGTGATATCGCTAATTGTACCGGTTTATAATGTTTCTTTATATCTCAAAAGATGCATAGAATCAATTCTTGTACAAGATTTCAACACTTTTGAATTAATATTAGTGAATGACGGATCCACAGATAATTCTTTGGATATTTGTAAGCATTATGCTAATCAGGATTCAAGGATAAGAGTAATAGATCAGCCCAATGGAGGAGTTAGTAACGCAAGGAATAAAGGATTAGAAGTAGCCAATGGAGAATTTATTTGTTTCATTGACTCGGATGACTGGGTAGAACCTAATTATCTGTCAAGCTTTGTTTCTTTTTATCAAACAACATATACTGATCTTATAATATCGAATGTCGTTAATCAAAAAAATAACAGCAAAACGAATAACAAACCGTTTGTTGAAAGGTCAATCCAATCAGAATCTTTTGTTCCGGAAGATTTTTTTAACGGGAATAATTTTATTTTAGAGAATACGCCATTTGCTAAGCTTTTTAAAAAATCTATTATTGATGACAATAATATAAGATTTAACATTAATTTGAAAAATGGCGAGGATTTTATTTTTGTTTTACAGTATGCACTTGTTTGCAAAAAAATAGATTTTATTAACAGTTATACTTACAACTATAATAAAGAAAGTGATTCCAGCGTCACTCAAAAATATTTCAAGAACTACTATAAACAGGTTAAAGATACTAAAAAAGCATACTTTGATATCGTCCGAAAATATCATGAAATTACGGAAGAAGAAGAATTATACCAATACTTCCGAGTTGCTGGAAAATCTGTTTATGAAGAAGGTAAAATTAATAATGGATTGAGCTTTTCTGAGAAGTATAAATCAATTTTGCAAATTCTCTCCAAACCGGAAATAAAAAAATATAGGGAAAACTATCGATTAAAAAAAGACTCTTCACCTTTTTTCTATATAATTCAAAAATTAGTTTTTTACAATCAAGCCTTTTTGTTGACGATTATATTAAATTTGCATTTTAGAATTATCAAATTAAATAACTTATTGAAATAATGGTATTTTTTTTACTAATTATTATTGTTTTACTTATAATCGTTATTATTAAACCTCTATTCAAAAAAAAGTTTCAGAAAGTAAAAACGATAAAATATAACAATATCCTTGATCTTAAAGAAAGTTTGACAAAAGCTGCCTTAGAGATGTTATATTCTACAAAATCTTTTATGTCATTTTATGAAGAAGATAATCTATATACTGACCTAGCAAAACTAAAAACAAAATTGAAAGGGGATAAAAAATTCCAAGATTATACTTACTATAATTTCCCTAAAGCCTTTTTGATGATTGGGATTTTAGATTTGTCTTCTCATGAGGACTTTTATGAAGATGTGGATAAAATCCTGAAAGAAAAATATGTTGATTCTTCCGGGAATTTAAAATTTTTGTTTGATAAAATTGATCAATCTTTATTTGGAGTGGTATTTATTAAGATGTTTGATCTAACAAAAAACAACATCTATCGTATTGCTGCAGATCGTATTTATCAAGAGATTCAAAATTTTAAAAATGAAAAGGATATATATCTATACAGGAAAAACTCAGATGTTTTATTTATAGATACTTTAGGAATGATAGTTCCATTTCTTACAGAATATTCTAAAATTTCGAATAATATTCTTATACAAAAAGAAGCGCATGATCAGCTGTCATATTATATAAAACTTACAACATGCAACAATGAATTTCCTTGTCATGCCTTTGATCTTAATAATAATTTAAAATTAGGATCCAATAACTGGTCTCGGGGAATCGCATGGCTGATGATAGGTGTTGCTTATGCGGGAAAAAATAATGTGGATTTAAAAGATACTTTTGATCAGTATTACAGTAAGCTTTTAGATCTGAGAATAGATAATTATTGGCCTCAATTTTTTTCTCATTCCGATGATAATTCGATAGATGCTTCTGCTACCCTAATGCTATACTACTCTGCATCAGTAATGGGAATCGATGTTAAAAAAGAGCTTAATATCGCGCTGAAAAATTCTATAGATACAGGCTTTTTCGTAGAAAATAATTCGGGAGATACTATTTATATTAACAAATATTCAAAAATAAAAGGTAGGTCAGAAGTATCACAAGGGCTACTTTTGTCAATTATATCAAATTAAGATGAAGATCGGAATATTAACATTGCCTTTGTGGAATAATTATGGTGGAATTATTCAGGCTTATGCACTACAAGAAACATTAACCAACTTGGGGCATGCAGTGAGTCTTATAGACTATCATCATCATCAAACTGATTTTGATATTTTAAAGAATAATTTTTTGAGATTTATCAAACATAGAATACTCAAGCTTGAGAATGCGCCTTATTATCCTAATATTTCTGAAAATACTTACATATCTGTCAACACATTAGATTTTATTAGAAATAATTTTGAGAATAAGACTCGCAAAGTAACTGATGATGCATCACTGAAAAGAGAAACAGAGCTACTAGATGCTATTATAGTAGGAAGTGATCAGGTCTGGAGACCAAATTATACTCCTGATATTGCTAATTATTTTTTGAAATTTGCTAAAGATAAACAGCTCAAAATATCATATGCGGCATCTTTCGGGACGGATAATTGGCTTTACAACGATCAGGAAGAAAATATCTGTAAGGAATTAATAAAGAGATTTGATGCAGTATCTGTCAGAGAAAACAGTGGTGTGGACTTGGTAAAAAACAAGCTTGATTTTGTAGACGCAGTTCAACTCATTGATCCCACAATGCTTTTAAATGTAAAAGATTACCAAACTCTGATTTCAAAAAACTCTACTTATGAAAGTAAAGGGACCATATTTACATATATTTTGGATCAGAATGAAAATATAAAAAAATTTATAGAGAAAGTAGAAGATGTTACTGACGGGAAAGCTTTCGAAGTAATGCCTAAAACATTTGATAATAATTTTAATGATAAGAAAGGGGATTATGTTTTTCCTTCCTTATTGCAGTGGTTGAGATCATTTGATGATGCGGATTATGTTATTGCTGACTCTTTTCATGGATGTGTTTTTTCAATTATATTTAATAAACCATTTATAGCAATTGGCAATAAAGAAAGAGGAATGGCCAGATTCATATCTCTATTGGAATTGTTTGATCTTCAGGATCGTTTGGTTGATATCAATAACCTTGATGTTGAAGTTATAAAGAAACAAATAGACTGGACATCTGTTAATCATAAAATGGCCGCTTTACAACAAGATGCAATAACATTTTTAAATAAGTCATTGGATGTTAAACGTGCCTGAAGTTTCTATAATCATGCCTGTTTATAACGGCGCCAGATATATCGAGCAAACCTTGGAGTATTTGAAGCAACAGACTTTTGAAAACTTCGAAGTGATTATAATTGATGATCATTCTACAGATGATACAGCAAATGCAGTTAGTCGTTTTTGTGAAAAAGATACTCGATTTAATTTACATTTTAATATTAAAAAAGGTGTGGCTTCAGCAAGAAATGTCGGGCTTGAAAAAGCAAAAGGAAAGTATATCATCCATTATGATTCAGATGACATCATACCTTCTGATGCAATTATGAATATGTATGATGCAATAATTGATAATGCAGATATTGTTATTGGAGATTATATTGTTAAGACTGGAGATGTAGAGAATCTGGAACTTCAAAATTATAATACGGCTTCGGATAGAATAATAGAAGGTCTTATTACAAACAAAATACATGGAGGACTTTGGAATAAGCTTATTAGAAAAGAATTTTATGAAGATTTGAAATTTGACGAATCGGTAAATTACATGGAGGATAAGTTAATTCTTGTTCAGATATTATTAAGAAAACCAAGAGTTATTGTATTAAATAAGGTGGTTTATAAGTATATTCAACATGCAGGATCTATTACAAGTTCTTTGTCAGAAAATTCTTTACAAAGCATAAAGAAGGTGATATTACAATTAGAAAAAGAATTCGAAAATAAAAATACTTCATTTGATTTAAGTTTTTTGAAGATTTATTATAAGTTATTGGCTTATCTCAATAGAAAAAGTATAGATAACAAAAAAGATTTTAAGGAAGTTAACTCGAGAATACCTTTCTGTAAAGAATTGTCTATACATCATAGAATTTTACTTTTTCTGAAAGTATATAGTTTTGGTTTTATTTCAGATTTATTTCTCAAATTGCGTTAATGGAAAGGATTTTACACATCATTGGAAAAATGGATAGAGCAGGTGCCGAAACAATGCTTATGAATCTCTATCGTAATATTAATAGAGATAAGTACCAATTCGATTTTGTTGTATTTACTAATGATAAAGGTGATTATGATGATGAAATTAATGCATTAGGCGGGAAAATCATCCCAATAATAGAAGCTAATCCCTTTAAACGACTATTGTCACTTGAAAGATTTCTTAAGGCTAATAAAGAATATAAAATAGTCCATGCACATACTCTTTTCAGTAATGCGTTTCATATTTTGGCTGCCAAACGAGCTAAAGTGCCCTTTAGAATATCTCATTCTCACAATACGGATGATCAGGCAAGAGGTTTCTTAATTTCTAAAATATATAAAACACTCTCAAAAAAAATAATCGATACATATTCTACTTATAAAATTGCCTGTGGAGAAGAAGCTGCAAAATGTCTTTTTGTAAAGAAATCTTTGCAAGAGGTTTTGATATTACCAAATGCAATAGACAGTCAATTATTCTATAAAATTGGAACAGAAAATTCTGATTATATCAATGAAAACTTTTGTACACAAAAAGATACTCTCAAAATTGTACAGATAGGAAGAATGCTCGAGGTTAAAAATCATTCTTTCTCTATCCAGATTGCTAAAAAATTAAAGGAAAAGGGAGTTAATTTTAAAATGTTTTTTGTTGGGAGAGGAGAACTCTCAGAAAATATTGAGAATGAGATTAAAATCAATAACCTCCAGGAACAAGTCCTGATGTTAGGACTCAGAACCGATATACCACTATTAATGGCAGGAGCTGATATAATGATAATGCCATCACTTTTTGAAGGATTTCCGGTTGTTTTGGTAGAATCTCAATCTACAGGATTACCGGCTTTGATATCTGAAAATATTTCTAAAGAAGTTGATTTAGGATTAAATTTGATCCACTTTGCTGAATTAGATATTGATACATGGGTAAAGAAAATTCTTACAATCAGAACACAAGTTGTTAATAAGGATAATATTATACCGAGATTTTATGAGACAGGATTTGATATACATGGCTCTGTAAAAATAATAGAAAAAATATATAATAATCTGAACTAAATTATATGTCTGATCTTATCCCAATACTTCAATACGGACCTTTTTATTATCATGCTTTGATGATTATTGCAATTATGATACTATTGCATGGGATGTCATTTGATGTTGCAGATAATAGGAGTGTTTTATTTTTTAATGTATTTGGATATTTTATTGCCATACTCCTAGTTTTATACATAGGTTTTCGTCCTATCGATGGGATCTTTGTTGATATGAAGATATATGCTCAGGCCTATGAAATGATGCAACAAGGAACCAATCTCAGTATAGACAATGACTATGCATTCAACTATTTTATGCTTTTCTGTTCAAAGATAATGTCGGTTGAGTTTTTCTTTTTTATTGTTGCTCTGATTTACATATTGCCCTGTTACTTTTTTTCGAAAATCTACTTCGGAAGATACTGGTTTTATTCATTTTTCATGCTGATAGGATCCTTTTCCTTTTGGGCATATGGTACAAATGGGATACGAAATGGTGTTGCAACATCAGTTTTCATATTGGCATTGTGTTTTTATAATAATAGAAAAATACTCATGTATTGCTTTTTTATATTAGCATTCATGATTCATAGCTCTCTTATTATTCCTGTAATGGCCTTTGTATTATCTGGGATATATAAAAATCCTAAGATGTATCTTTATATCTGGTTGGCAGCAATCCCACTGTCATTAGCTGGTAGCAAGATCTGGCAAGAAATATTTTTTAATCACTTAGGGTTTTCCGATAGAACTACAGGTTACATGGAAGGTCAAAAAGTTGAAGGATCATTTTCTTCAACGGGCTTTAGATGGGATTTTTTATTTTACAGTTCGTTTGGAATAATTAGTGGGTACTATTATATTTTCGTAAAGAAAATTTCGGATAGATTTTATAATCACTTGTATGGGATTTTTACCATAGCCAATGCATTTTGGGTATTGGTTATAACCGCTAATTATAGTAATCGTTTTGCTTATTTGTCTTGGTTTATGATGGCTCCGATTATCTCTTATCCTATGTTCAGATATAAAATTTGGAAAGATCAATATAAAACTTTTGGGATAATATTGATGTTGTATTACTTGTTCACCTATCTCATGTTTTTAAAAGGATAATTTTATAATGAATCATAAAGTAAGTATAATAATACCTTGTTATAATGTTGAAAAGTACATCTCACAGTGTATAGAGAGTATTATTAATCAGACTTATAAAAATTTAGAAATCATTTGTATAAATGACGGATCAAGTGATGAAACTCAATTGATTTTAGAAAAATATATAAAGTTAGATAGTAGAATAATATTAATTAATCAGTCTAATAAAGGACTTTCTGATAGCCGGAGTTCGGGCGTTGAAATTTCTTCTGGAGAATATATCTTGTTTGTAGATAGTGATGATTGGTTAGAAACCGATTGTATAGACTTTCTTATGAAGAAACAAATAGATTATGATATTATTTGTTTTTCTTATTTCAGAGACTTCAAGAATATCAGTCTTCCCAGAAAATTAGGAATCAACGGTATTTTTTCTGCATCATATCTTCAGAGAAGAATTTTGGGGCCTGTTCAAGATGAGATCAAAAATATTGGAAATCTTGATGCATTAGTTACTGTTTGGGGAAAATTGTACAAATCCGACAAAATAAAAGGTAAAAAATTTGTTGACGTAACTAAAATAGGTACTTGGGAAGATGGACTTTTTAATTTTGAAATCTTAGAACAATGTGACAAAGTATTGATCATGGATGAACCTTTTTACCATTATCGAAAGGATAATATCCAATCCTTTACAAGTAAATCAAAAATAGGATTGTATAAAAAATGGCTCAATAAATTTGAAATCCTGTCGACTTTGATTATAGGAAAGAATAATGAGTTTCACACAGCATTAAAGAATAGAATAGCAATTTCCTTGCTGGGATTAACGTTAACAGAAGTCGGAAATGAACAATCAATTAATGAAAAATTTAAAAATTTAAAAATAATATTGTCAACTCCGCTATACAAAAATGCTATAAATCAACTCGAAATAAGCCTTCTGCCTCTTCATTGGAAACTTTTTTACGGATTCGCAAAAAGAGAATCAGTTCTTGGGGTTTATAGTCTAGCAAAAGGGATTCAGTTTATACAAAAAATTAAAAATTTATAAAATAATGAACATTAGTTTTATCATTCCCGTTTACAATGTGGAAAAGTATATAGGAAAAGCAATGATGTCCATTATCGACGATAACTGGGGAAAGTATAAATACGAAATTATAGTTGTTGATGACGAATCGCCTGATAATAGTATTACGGTGGTTAAAGAAATTAAAACTAGACATCCGGATTCAATAATAAAAATTATCTCTCAAAAAAATAAAGGTCTGGGAGGCGCAAGAAATACGGGATTGGAAAATGCTGAAGGTGACTATATTTTCTTTTTGGATTCTGATGATTATATTCTGAAGAATACATTTCGTAATTTATTAGAATTAGCCTATGAAAAACAACTGGATGTATTAGAATTTGGAGCCATCAGAGTTGATGAAGAATATAAACAAATAGACGAGATTTTTATTAACACAACAAATAATAATATATATACAGGAGAACATTATGTCAATATAATCAACTTTGCTAATTCTGCGTGTAACAAGATTTATAACAGAGAATTCCTGATTAGACAAAATATTTTATTTATTGAAAGGGTTTATATTGAAGACGCTCCTTTTAATGTTGAGGTTTTTGCAAAAGCTTCTAATGTTATGGCAATCGATCTTATTGCGGTAGCATATTTACAAAATGCTTCATCTATAACCAGAAATAAAAGAACCTCAGCCTATCTGCTCAAGTTTATCAAAGATTCTATTCTAGTGACAAACAGAATCAAAAATCTTGCAGCATTCTATATTGACAGCAATTCTGAAAATACCATTAAGAAAAAAGTAGCATTTTTTGTAACAGGTATTTTATGGATGATCTTAAAAGGAAACGGATTGGATAAATTACAGAAAAAAGAATTATTAACGCAGCTGAAAGAAAATGGGTTGTTTCCTTATTATCATAAAACAGGATCACTTCCACGTACTATAATGTTATTTATACTCAACTTGATTGGAAGTTTACGTATAATTTGATTTTATAATTTACAATACAAATAATTATAACATTTTATCTTTATAAGAAATAAATGATATGCCAAAGATTCTTCGAATATCTACTGTTCCGAGTTCTCTTAATATATTATTAAAAGGGCAATTAAAATTTTTAAATCGATATTTTGAAATTACTGCTGTTTCCGGAAGCGGTATTGATTTAGAGGAAGTGCAAAAACGAGAAGACGTAAATATCCATGTAATAGATATGCAACGTCAAATATCACCATTTAAAGATCTTGTATCTCTTATAAAGCTATACACTTATTTCAGAAAGGTAAAACCAGAACTAATACATTCAATTACACCCAAAGCGGGACTTTTGTCAATGTTAGCAGGAAAGTTAGCGGGAGTTCCCGTACGTATACATACATTCACAGGACTTGTTTTTCCATATAAAACTGGAATAATGCAAAAACTGTTGATAACAATGGATAAGCTTTTATGTTACTGTGCTACTGATATTTTCCCAGAAGGTAAGGGTGTTATGAATGATCTTATAAAATTTAATATTACAGATAAACCTTTGAAAATTATTGCTAATGGTAATGTTAATGGGATCGATCTTGATTTTTTTGATCCGGATGTAATATCTTATTCAGAAAAACAAACTTTAAAGACAGCTTTGTCTATAAAAGAAGATGATTTTGTTTTTCTGTTTGTAGGTCGTCTAGTAAGAGATAAAGGAATAAATGAATTAGTGAGGGCTTTTAACCAACTTAATTCAGAAGTTGATAATATCAAATTACTTTTGGTAGGTCCCTTTGAAGAAGAACTTGATCCGATTTTGCCTGAAACAAAAAGAAGTATTGAAGAAAATTCAAATATAATTTCTGTGGGATTTCAAAAAGATGTTCGACCTTATTTTGCAATTTCTGATATATTTGTTTTTCCTAGTTATAGAGAAGGATTTCCGAATGTGGTATTGCAATCATTAGCAATGAACGTTCCTGCTATTGTCACCGATATAAGTGGTAGTAATGAAATAATTAATAAACACATTAATGGGATGATTGTTGATGTTAAAAATGAACTACAATTACTAGAAGCGATGTGTGAGATTTATAAAAATCCGGCTTTTCTTGAAAAATTGATAAAAAATTCCCGTATAAGTGTGCAAAAATTTGGCAATAAACTTGTATGGGAAGAAATAAAAGAACTTTATATGAAAAAATTAAATAATTACTAACTTTGCTCAAAATTATGGTTATGGTTAAAAATATATTTTTTAGATATTTGGGATTACTTATTCTATTTTTTAGTAATGTCACAAATGCACAGATTGCGGAAGAATTTAATAAATGGACATTCAGGTATGAATATGGGAATTATAGTCAGACAACCACTGCCGGAGTCTGGAATATGACGAAAGCCGCTGTTTATCCAACTGCAGGTAATGGGATAACCTTGCCAGGATTTGTTGAACTAAGATTGCCATCCTCATCAACATCTACAGATTATGGATCGTTAACGACACCAAATATTGCTAAAGGAGGAGCAAAAAGTGTATATATTGTGGCTGCTGTCAGAGCTGCTAATGTAAACTATACAGAATTAACCAAATTTACTCTTCAAAAAAGCATCAATGAGGGAGCGTGGCAAGATGTACAACAATTAAGTATTACAACAACTCCAACATTTGTAGTTAATACATTTACTGTTAACATTAATGATTTTAGTGATAATATTAAGCTGAGAATTATTAATCAGTCGGGGAAGCCTCTGTTTATAGATAAATTTGTTTTAGGCCATTCTTTTGTATTGTCATCCAACAGTGAAAATGTATGTCCTAATACTCCTGTTATATTAACGGCCCAGAGTTCAGCTCCATTCAGTTATACCTGGACTAGCACAGAAGGTGGTAATCTTACCCAAACTGCAGGAGCATCAGTAACTGCAAACCCTTCACAAAATGCAACCTATACAGCTGTCGGAACTTATACTAATTCTTTTGGTACATTTACAGATACAAAAACAATCTCAGTTACTACAAAAACGGCACCGACAGCAACATTGACAGGTGGAGGAACCATTGATACTGAGCCTGGTTCTGTAAATCTCCAAGTTGCACTTACAGGAACAGCACCATGGTCAATAACTTATTCTGCAAATGGTATCAACCCTCAAACAGTTACAGGGATTACTAGTTCACCATATACATTAACAGTTTCTCCCGAAGTTAATAGTAATTTTACACTGACTTCTGTAGCAGACGATGTTTGCCCTAATGGTACTACCGTGGGAATAGCATCTGTATTGGTAAATAAAACTGTATGGAGAGAAAAAGACAATGTAATTAGCTGGTCAAATGGAATACCGAACGCTAATCAAAATACATATATATATGAACCTTATGTAACAAATACCGATGGTTCTTTTATTGCTAAAAATCTTACTATATCCAATAATGGGTCTTTAACTGTTAGTCCAAACACTGTAATTACTGCAGATCAGTATATCAATAATAATACACCGGATAAGTTTGTTGTAGAAAGTAATGCTAATCTTATGCAAAGCTCCGAACTTACCAATACGGGTAGTATTACGGTGAACAGGGTTGCCAATATGGCAAAGATGCATTATACTTTTTGGAGTTCGCCTGTTTCTAACCAGAATTTATACTCATTCTCGGATGGAGGTCTTGTTGGAGGAACGCCTAAGAACAGATTTTATGTCTATAATGAATCTAATGATTATTTTGTAATAACAGGACTTAATGATGCCTATACTTTTAGAATAGGTCAGGGATATGCTATCAGAGGAAAAGATAGTTATAATGCAGATTTTAATAGTCCGGCGCCTTACACATTTACTTTTACAGGCTTACCTAACAATGGAAACTTAGCTTATCAGAACCTAAAATGGACCAATGCCGATCACGGATTTAACCTGGTAGGTAACCCTTATCCATCTAATCTGGATTTTGATGCGCTTTATGATGCAAATAGTTCATTGATATATGGAACAGCCTTCTTCTGGACAAATCAGCAATATATCCCGGGACAGCAAGGGTCTGATTATGCAGGATCCAATTATGCTATCTACAACAGAAGTGGTGGAGTGCCATCAACATTTCAGGACGGAGTATCTTCACCAATCCCAACACAATATATAAAAGTTGGACAAGGATTCTTAGTTCAAAGTATGGCGGGATCAAATAATCAGCCGCTGCAATTCAATAACTCAATGAGAAGTTATAGTCCGTCAAGTATCTTCTTTAATAAGCAACAAGATCAGAAAGCTTCCAAAGACAGATTTTGGTTGAATCTGAAATCCCCTTCGAATATCAATAATACAATATTAGTTTCTTATGTTCCTGGAGCAACAGACGGATACGAAAGATTGTATGATGCGGATCTTATAGTTCTGGGTTCAGATGCTTTTTATTCTATTAATGGTTCCGCCAAGTTAGCGATACAAGGCAGAAGATATCCGTTGAATACTAATGACATTGTAACTCTTGGAACCAAATATTATGAAACAGGAGATTACACCATTACATTAGGAGAGAAAGAAGGATTATTCAATAGTGGGCAGGCTGTTTATTTAAAAGATAAGAAACTGAACCAGATTGTTAATCTAACAGAACAAGGCTTATACAGGTTTGCAGCGAGCAAAGGAATTGATGAAACCAGATTTGAAATCATTTATCAGGATTTATCCTCCTTCGAAACTGCCGGCAAAAATGTTGGAACTGTTAGTGTAATCAAGGATGAATCAGAATTGATCGTTATTGATACTAAAGAGAATATTACTGCGGTAGATGTGTTCGATGCTTCAGGTAAGCTGATTGCTTCACTGTCAGGTAACAAATCGAAAGAAGTTAAATTAAGTACCATAGGCTTTGTAAAAGGTGTTTATATCTTAAAGATAACCTCTGAAAAAGGGACTACAACCAAGAAGGTTATTTTGTAATAACAATTTCAAATTATAAACTAAAGCCGATCTGAAAAGATTGGCTTTTTTATTTTAATGATGAAATGATTTTATTTTTAAATATTTTATTTCTTATTAAATTTTCAAAACCGCATATTTCTGACTGTTTTACAAAGGCTTTTTACTGAATGGCATAGCGTTTGTAAAATGTTAAAAATATAATTTTAAACGAAAAATTTAAACATATGAAAAAAATATTTTTTGGAGCAATTGTAGCCATAGGAGGATTATTCTCGACTGCAAATGCTCAGATACAAGAAGGTAATTGGATGGTTGGAAGTAGCTTAATTTCAAGTAACTTCGGTCTTAATACAGGAGGTGGTTATAACATTGCTTTACAACCAAAAGCGGCATATTTTATAAAAGATAATGTTGCATTAGGTGGTTATGTTAATTTAGGATTTAGTAAGACAACAAGTGGTTCACCATCAAGATTTGATTATGGAGTAGGTGCTTTGGGACGTTATTTTATATCTCCGGGTGAGGCAGGTGTTGATAATCTTCTTAACCATGGACGTTGGTTTTTTGAGGGTAATGTAGGTGTCGGTGGCGCATCTGTAGAAAATGGCAATTCTACTACCGGATTGGATTTTGGGGTTGGTCCTGGTTATTCTTATTTTATTACTCCAAATATAGGTGTAGAAGGTCTTGTGAAGTATGTAGGACAAGCAGGCTTTGGAAACGAAGGACTTAATTCAGCAATTACTTTCAATGTAGGATTTAGTATTTATTTGCCTACTTCTCATGCTAAGAGAATTGCTAATGAAATGAAATAATAACTATATTTGATAGATAAATATAACCGGCTTTAGGTCGGTTTTTTTATTAAAAGAAACGATTATGGAATATTTACATACAGTTTATGCAGTATTGCAAAGATGGTATATTAGTTTTGCTGAATTAACGCCAAGATTGGTTGTTGGGATTTTAGTATTTTTATTTTTCCTTACTACAAGTACATATCTCAGTCGCTGGTCTGTAAAATTATTTCACAACCTTTTTCCAAAAACCAAAAATGATTCTGTAGTTACACTGATTACGGTGTTCAAATTCTTAATCATTCTCATGGGGACCTTTATAGCTTTGGAGATTATGGGATTCAGTGGGTTTTTTCTCAAGTTCTTAGGAAGTTTGGGTGTTGCTGGGGTAATTGCCGGGGTTGCATTGAAGGATTTGGTATCAAGTATGTTTTCCGGAATGCTGGTTGGTATTGATAAATCGTTTAAAATTGGTGATTATGTGACAATTGGAGGGAATTCCGGAACAGTTCAGGATATTGGATTATTGACCACAAAACTGATTACTGACGATGGTAAAAAAGTTTATATACCCAATCAGGTTATTTTTAATGCGCCATTCTTTAACATTACGGCTTCTCCTCAGCGAAGAATCATCATGGATTTTGAGATCCCTATTGGTGAAGATATTACCAAGGCCAAGCAGGCTGTTCTTGATGAGATAAAATCTTTGGAGCATGTAGATAAAACCGATTCAGTTAATGTTATTTTCACATCTGCAAAGCAGGGAATGTTTACAATGCAGGTTAATTTTTGGCTGGAAATAGGTGCCGACTTTGGACAGCTGAAGAGCCAGGCAATTATGAAAATCAATGAAAGACTTGCAGAAGAAGGTATTAGTCTTGTAACCCCAACAAGCATAAATATTACTAATACTGAGAATCTTTCTGAAAATAAAACAACGCAACAATAATAAAAAAGCCGATCCATTGGATCGGCTTTTTTATTTTAAAGTTTTTAGGTAAAAGCTGTATCGGCTGAATACTAAGCTTTTATAAGGATAATCAAAGAAGTTAGGTAACGATTTGGTAACGGTGCTTATTGCTTTGCTTTTCAACGTGTTTCCGTTAGCTCATAGCAAATATACAAAATTTAAGTTTTGATGTTAACTATCTAAATAATTATAAAAAACTTCTAAATATCAAAATGATTAATCTTCACTTTTAGCTGGTATTATCGAATGGCATATTTACTCCAATTTAGAAACTACGTCCTAAATCCAATACTCGGTCTATCATTAGTGTTACTACTTTCTCCTTCCATTTTTGCTTTAATTACTAAATAGTTGTTTAACTCCTGCAAAGAGATTGATGGTTTATTGTTTCGGATTGTCTCCAAAACAACGGTTTTTGTAATTCGTGTATTTTCTTTCAATGCTTTTCGTGATGCTTCATCGCATAGAAATTTGATATCACTTGAGACATAGTTTTCGGTTGCTTTGGCTAATTCTTCGTAATTCAAACCAATTTCTGTCGGACGCTTTTTTAAGTACAATTCAAACATCAATTTACGGGCTTCAAAATCAGGTGGTGGCAAGTAAATATGTTTATCCAATCTCCCTGAACGCAAAATTGCTGGGTCAATAGCATTTGGTCTATTAGTAGCACCAACAATAAAAATCCCGTCTTCTCCGCAATTATTCATCTGTGCTAAAAATTCATTGACTGCACTTGTGTTCATATGACTGATGTTGGATGTGTCCCGACTAGGTACAAGTGCATCCAATTCGTCTATAAAAATTATACTCGGTGCGTTCTGCCTTGCTTCATCAAATAAATTCTTGATGTTTTCCTGTGAAGCATTGACGAATTTACTTTGAATGTCTGACGGTTTTATCTGGTAAAAATTAAATCCAATTTCTTCTGACATTTTCTCAGCAAAAAAAGTTTTACCGCAACCAGGCGGACCATACAATAACATTCCGTTAGGAATAGTTAAACCATATTCTGCATATCGTTCTTTATCGTTCAAGGCGTCTATTACGTCTAATTGTATAGTGTCTTTCAATTCTTGCATTCCTGCAATTGCTGAAAATCCTTTGCCTTTTTTCTTTTCTTTTGGCTGAATTTTTGTGGTTTTTTCTTCTGGAATTGAAAATTCAATTTCTAATTCTCCGTTTAATGTTTGAATAAATTCTTTTACAGACTTGAAACGGTTCCCCGCTTTTGATTGCAATGCTTTTCGGATTATGCTCTGCGTTTCTTCGTCTATTTTATCCGAAAATTTTAAAGGTTTTTTGCGTTCGTCTAAAATAACTTCCTCTAATTGTATTTTGTCAGATTTGTATTTGGATATTTCTACAAAGTAAGGCGGTAAACCTGTCAATAAATGGAAATATAAAGCACCGACCGAATAAATATCGCTTTGAGCAGAAAATACTTTATTAAACGTTTCAGTAGCTGTGTAAAACAAATTCAAACCATCTTTCAAAAAATCTTTGTTGGATTGTTGCAGAAAACGAGCATAACCAAAATCTATGATTTTAGGAATGGCGATCTTACCTGATAAATCCAGCATTATATTTTGGTTGGTAATATCGTTATGAATGATTTGTTTGTTGTGCAGATAATTCAAACCATTTAAAACACTCAAAATGATACTTTTTGCTTCATACGGATTGAGTGTATTTTCACGTTTCATTCTGTCGGCTAAAGTTTCTCCACTTACAAAATCCAAAACTACATAAGCATATTTATGGCTGTCAATAATAGCATTTCCGCTATTGTTGTACTTTACCAAATTGGGATGCTTGATTTGTTTTAGCATTTCGATTTCCAAAATCTCCCCACTTTCCGTAAACTGTGTACGATGCAATTTTGCGAAGTCAAAAAGTTTTAGAAATTTGGTTGCTTTCGCTTCATTTTGTGCACGATAGGTCTCGGCATAACTTCCTTTTTTCAGAAAGAAG
Source organism: Chryseobacterium sp. 36-9 (assembly GCA_001898785.1). Classification (GTDB taxonomy): domain Bacteria; phylum Bacteroidota; class Bacteroidia; order Flavobacteriales; family Weeksellaceae; genus Epilithonimonas; species Epilithonimonas pallida. The sequence continues at coordinate 51,433 of MKVE01000030.1, forward strand.
CTAACTGAATATTTATTGTCAATAGTTTGACCTTTGGATAATACGGATTTACTCATTTTTTATTTTTTTTCGCCAAACTTACCAACAATCCAACGCCAACAATCACATCTACAATATTCCACAATTCTCGTCCTAATGCAATTTTGAAAAATGGTTGAAATAGCAATGCTAATGCTCCATAGATAAACATTTCAGTTTGTCTACTTTGTTGATTAGCTTGATAAGCCAACACGCCAAAACCAATTAACGCTATAAAACGAACCAGTTGATAATAACCATAAGGCATATCCAAAAGGCAACCAAACATTAAAACCGCTAAGCCTATTTTTATGATTTTTTCCATTCTATAATGCTTCTTCGGGATTGCTTGGGCGAGTACTGAAATTTCCATTTTGTTGTAAAATCAATTCGTATTCTAACACATTATTATAAAGCGATTGTGGTTCGTCTTTCCCAAAATCTTCATTTGTAATGAATCCACCTTTTATTTCGCCACCTTTCATCTCCTTTTCAGGATTCCAACCTTTTCCATAATAGAAAAAAGCTTGATAAGTACCATTTGGGAAAGAGAAAGTATAACCGTCACCTGCTTGAATAAAAGCGTGTCTTACAACTTTGTCATTTTTCTTGATAATTACTAAAACATCTGAATTGCTTGTTCGTACCTTTATTTGCGAACATCCATAATCGCTACAAGTAGAGTTACTTCCATAATATCTGGAATAAGGAGTTGAACCAGTAAGCAAAGAATTAGAAATATACATATCGTAAAGTTCTTTTTCTTTTCGTTCTTTTTCTAGTTGAGCCTCTCTTTCTATACGGTCGGCTTCTTCTTGTTCAATGCGTACTTTTTCTAAACGAATAGCTTCCGCTTTTTCTGTTTCATTTTGCTTTTGCTCGAATTCAATACGCTCTTTTCTTGCTTGTTTCGATTCGCAAGAAGTTAAAAGAGCAACAATTAAAAAGATAGTTAATAGTTTTTTCATAGTTTAGAATGTTAGCCCACCAAAATACCATCGCCATCACTAGGTCTTTCTGTAACCGGTAATAAATTAATTAACTCAATTACAATCGGATGCAAATCATCTGTATTTGGGTTTTCACCGATTTGTTGTAAACCTTCGTTCAATAATTGTCTTGCCCTGTGACTATCCGTCCAATGGAATTGTGAGAAATTCTGATTATGCTGTCTGATGAAACTAATAAGTTGATATACTAATGTCATTTGGAAAAATACTGAATGGATTTCCTCTGCCAATGTCTTACCTAATTTGATATCTTGTGATTTCAAAACCTCTTCCAATTGGTTTCGCAATTGATTTACAACTTGAGTAGATTGGTCGTTTCCTAAATCTTTATTGGCTTTCTCTAATCTATAAAATTCCTCTTTAAGCTCTTCTTCTAATTTTGGCCATTCTGCATCGCTCTCCAATTTATCAATAGTTTGAGCTACTTTTTGTAGTTCAGACCTTGCCTCCAATCTGCCTGATTCTGTTTTGTTTGATTCAAATATTTTTTCAACTCTTTCTAAATCATCATTTATTTCGTTTCTTTTATTTTCATCAATCGTGTCAGATACTTCTCTATAATTGGCTTTTACTTCTTGAATCTGTCTTTCTAACCATTCTGGTTTTACATCAGATTCATTTGATCCAACTTCAAATGGAAATTCAAAATCTATATCAATAAAACTTGCTACTCCTGTCATTATATTTGACCTGTCAATATCAATTTTAAGATTTATAATACTTCCTTCGGGCAATAGTGCTGGTAAATCATTTCCAGAAATTTTGATTGTAGAAACGTGATTATTTATTACAGGCTTAGTGTTGGGCTCACCTTGATATATCGGTATTTCAATAGTATCATCCATTCCTGGTCTGATTTGTTTTTGTGTTTTCAAATCGTTGTAAATTCCAAATGATGGTAAAGTTTTATTCTTCTCTAAACCAATCAGTGGTTTTATAATATTCTTTCCTGTTACTTTGTCCATTACTTCTATACAAATAGCGTGAGGTAATGGTGCTCCGCCTGGTACAGATCCTTCTCTTATATCAAATAACTTAGGTTCGCAATCTAATCTGTTTCCTTTTTCATCGTAAGCTATAATTTCAAAGCCGTTATTATTTCCCTCAACCAGTTGTAATTCTATGACTTCTCCTATCTCATTTAGCTCAACTCTTTCACTCTTGAAAGCTTCATCTGTTCTTGAAATTTCAATAAAAACTGTTTTGTCTTTTTGATTTTCTCTTAATTTCAACGTAACATAAGTTTCTGTTCCTACAACCATTGATTCATAATCAACTTTCAATTGAACTACAGAATTATCAATGCTATTATTGTCGCTTTCTACAGGATTGTTAATTGAAGAAGCATAAATTGCAGCACCTTGTGCAACAACAGTCATCGGGTCAATACTTGTGTTTGGCGTTTTGATTTGCTCGGTAATCATTTCTCTTACAATAGGCGAAAGCGTTGGTCCTCCAACTAAAATCAGTTCATCTAATTTACCTCCATCCAAGTTGTTTCTTTGTAATAATGTCTTACAGTAATCAATAGCTTTTTGGATAAATGGACTTATTATTTCTTTGAGTTTTGCTCGGGTAATAGTCAATTCGATTTCAAATTCTTCCCCGTTGTCATCTTCTCCATATTCATCATAAAGATTGGTCAGTATCGAATATTCTTCTTTGTAGGACAATTGATTTTTAGCATCCTCTGCTAAGGGCTTCCACATCTCTTTAAAAGCATTGAACCTCGCTGTAACTTCTAAAATAGAATCGATTGTATATTTATTTTTTAGGTATGGAATAAATATTTCGTTCACGATTGCTTCATCTAGATTTTTTCCACCTAAAAAATTATCTCCTTCTGTATCTATTACTTTGATGATTCCATCAGAGACTTTTACGAGTGCGGAATCAAATGTACCTCCTCCAAAATCGAACACTAACCAATATCCATTTTTGTTTGAAGATGAAACACCATAAGCAATAGCAGCTGCGTAAGGCTCTTGCACCAATTCTACATATTCAATTCCTGCTAATTCAGCAGCTTTTTTCGTGGCGTTAATTTGATTCATTTCAAATGCCGCTGGAATTGTTATAATTGCCGATTTTACATTTTCGGTATCTACAAAAGACTTTAATCTTTTCAATACTTCTGATGAAAGATCTTCCGAAGACAATTCAATGCCTTTATCTGTTGTATAGACTTCGGAATTACCCATAGTTCTTTTGAATTCTATGAATATATTTGATTTGAAGTCCGATTCGTTAAATGCTTTCTTCTTATCTTTAGGAAGCTGGCCGTAAGCTTTATCACCAACGAGGCTACTCTTAGGTGTAACAAGCACACAAGATGGTAATGTGTCTCTTTGTGTGTCCGTTCTGAATAGTTTAGGTTTACCATTATCTATTACAGCAATTGCTGAATTGGTAGTTCCCAAGTCAATGCCGAAATCTATTTTTAATCTTGCCATTTTTTAATCAGTTTTATTCGTTAAAGGCAACAATTACCTTTGCTGCTTGTATCATTTTGTGGTTATAATTAACTTGGGGTTTTATAATGCGTTTTATGACTTGTTTTCCTTGTTCAATATTTTCATCAAATTCTAAAGTTGCAACCATATTAAGCCCTTGACTATAAGGTTGACCCATCAGAACAGGAATTTCGTATCCATACGCTTTTAAATTGTCCAAAATGGATTCAGAATATTTTTTTAGATGTTTATATCCTCTTATTTCTTTATCCATTACTTCCAGATTCATTAAAATTCGAGTTACTTCATCAGCTACTTTAAGCACTAAAGAATGGTCTTTTTCGTCCGCTTCTTTGGTTGGAGCTTTTTCCTCTTGTTTTAACTTCAACTGTGATTCCAAAACTTCTACCAGTTTGCTGTCCAATTTGATGCTTTCTTCTTCCAAAGCTGTTTTTGTGTTTTTTATTTGAGTTTCCACATCGGTTTTGCTGTTAGCAATACGTTTTCCTAATAGCCAATAGATAACTCCGCCTAAAAGTAATGTTGCCAATGTCGCAATTATCCAGTACAGCCGATTTTTACTAACATCTTGATCTAATTTAGAAATGCTGTCTTTAGCAGAAGTTTCTGTCTGTTGGATTTTTGTACCCAAATCGTCTGCAATCGATTTAATATTTTCAACATTTTGACCTGTCTCCGTTTTAAGGCTGTCAATTTGTTTTTCTTGATTTGCAGTTTTTGAAGAAAGATTCTCCAATTCTGTTTTTTGCTGATTGATTACAGATTGTTGATTGTTTAATTTTTGTTTTAAAACAGAAATCTCCTGCTGTTGCTTTTGGAGTTCTGTATTTTGTTCTTGTGCAAAAAGTGTTGTTGCACAAAATAGTATTGGAATGAGTAGAGTTTTTTTCATTTATTTATTCATTAATGTTTGCTTAACTTTTTTAATTTTATCCTGAACAGTTTTCACTTCTCTCTGTTTAGTTTCAGAAGCCCTAAACCATTGGAATTTTTCAACCTCTCTCAATTCGTTTTCCAACAATTGAATACTTCTTGTTAATTCGGCTTTCTTCTTTGGTGACCAATCAACTTTAAAAGTTTTAGTGTAAACCTTATAATGTTCTACATATATTTCAATTTTGTGTTCACCAACCATATAATTACATTCTTTTGCATTACCATAACCTTCAAGGTCAATTATTTTGGTCATAGGTGTAATTGTGAAATCTTTTGAAGTGGAATAATTTTTAGGTGAAGATTTATCATTTCTCTTAATTGTTCCATCTGGGTTTAAGTACTTTTTGTAAATAGTAACCTTTTGTGTTCCTGTTGAATGAACTTTTATTTTTATTCCAACATACCTAATATCTTCAACATAAAATGGATTCTCGATATGTTTTGAATTAGAATCTGTATTTGTAATTTCTCCTGAAAGAATTTCAAAACATAAGTTTGGAACAATTTTTTTGTAGTTCTCAATTATGCGTGAAATTGTGGCAGACTTTAATGAGTTATTTTCTGTCCAATTGATTAATTCCCAAAACTCTTTTTTAATTTCCGACTTATCACTTTCTTTAATTTTCTTTAAATTCTTATCTGTTAAGATTCCAGATACTAAATCATTTACATTTCCCCAATTAATTGAATTTCTAATATTTTCCTCTACCGCACTCCAATTAATGGTCTTATGACCCATTCTTAAAAGAAAGTCAGTTTCTTCCATTTTTTTCACTTCCTGCCTTATTTTTCTTTCATTTTCAGCATATGCTTCTTTAACAGAATTTAGAAACATCACTATTTCTGAAATCTCTCTATCTTTCATTCCTTCAAGTGTACTGATATTTTCTTTTACTTTGTTTTTGGTTGCATCATTTACCGCTATGCTTTCGGCTAATTTTGCCAGTTTCATAGCCTCTTCAAGATAATTGTTGCTTTTTTCTTGCTTTTGGCTTTCATTGAAATAATCAACAGAACATTGTAATATTTCTTTAGCTACATTGTCAGCCAACATCTTGTATTGTAGATTAGCATTACCTACAATAGATTTTAAAAGAGTTAATTCGCTTTTGGTATTACTGTATAAATCAGTTGCACACTTATAAACATTGATTTTATCTTTTGTGCGTTTTTTGGTGCATTGTTCAATTTGTGTTTCAATTTTATGAATAGGCTCTTCGGTAAACTTTTTGGAAAGATATTTTTGAGTAGTTCCGTTACAATTGCTGAACAACTCCATTGTTTCTGAAGTTGAATATTTGCCTTTGAATTGCGCTAGTAATTCATCAATCAATAGTTCAATTTGCTTTGGTGTATCAATAGAAAAAGTCTCGTCAGCAACTATATGAACAAAATCTTTAAAATTTTCCGATTCAATTAGTTTTATTTTGGTAGTAATTCCTCGTTTTAAATCTTCTTTGGAATGTCCCGACAAATAAAGCGTACTGATATTATTGAAAGCTGAATAATTTTTTGAGTTAACCTCTTTCTCATTGCTTAATTTTTCCCAAATTTCAGAAGCTTTTTCTTTGTTTCCGCTTATCAGATGCTGGATTGCCGTATTATCAATGGGATTGAGATTGAGAAACCAAAATAGGGAATAGAAAACTTTATTCTGATTTTGTTCGATGTCAGAAAAAGCCTTGTCAATAATGGTACTACTCCTTTGTAAAGAGGATAGAAAAGGAAAATCATATTCAGAAGAGATTTCTTTACCTACTTCGCTGAATCTCTTGACTTTACTTTTTTGTTTCAGAATATCTTTCTCGGAACTGTTAGCGAGAATTCCTGCAATTCTATAGGGATTATTTATAACTGATTTCATTGTAATTTCTACGGTCTGGCAATTTATATGCTTTTTTTTATTATTCACTACGGTTTTCCGTAAAAAACAAAAAAATAACGTGAGCTAATTCCCCTTGTTCGTATCTGCGGTGGTCGAATACCGATAGCACAAAGCAAAAAGGAACGCCCACGCTTTACCGTAGGCGTTTCCACTTTTACTTTCCTGTGCTATTTGAAATTTTCGACCTTTCAGATACAGGAATTTATAAAGCGAAACGCTATATTTTTATATATCTATTTTTCTTTGTTTTAACTCATTGAAACTTCTTTTGTTCTCCTGCAAATATATGAAAAATACGTCAAGGATTTCATCTGTAGGACATTTCAAAGTCTATTCTACAATTTTCTCCCTTTCTTCTTTTTCTTCATCCGATTAGCAAACTGTTCTTCTTCGTAATCCTCGCCTTGTGCATCGGATAGCAGGCTAAACAATCCCAAATCGGTATTAGGCGAATGTTCCTGTGAGAGAAACTCAAAAAGGTCTTTTGTAGGTGGTAGGTTGTCTATTTCATTTGCTTTAGAAACAGGGTTATCTTGTATCTTCAATTCGGGTTTATTTCCATTGTTCCACCAATCATTGAATACGTTTGCCGACAAGTTTCTGTCCAAAGACGAACCGTTCCAAACGATACGGCTTTCGTGGTCGATAAAGGTCATACCGTAAATTCGTCCTTCACTATTACGTCTTACAACTGTATTAATACCCTGCTCAGTCAACTGCTTTTTAAAATCTGTTTCATTGCTTGTGGTATGTATGGCAAGCCCCACCGTATTTTTCAGAACAGACCTTACAGGCGTGGTTTTCATTTTTTCTTTGGACTGCTCAAAATGCTTTTGTAATTGTGCAACGCCTGCATCTTTTCCGAAAAGTGATGCTTTGAACGGATTGCTTGCCTTGTTTCCGTTTTCATCCAATGCCACATACACCAATCCGTTTACAGTTTGACCGTTCCGCTCGCCTTTGACTTCTTCCGCTGTGATGTTGAAAAGCGACAGTAATGCATTATAGCTTCCCATAGTTGAGAATCTATAATATTTCGGCAGGTGTCTAACAACCGAAGCTATCTGGCTTTTGATATCGCCAGTTTGATAATTTACAGGTTTGAAAATCTTATCATTCTGCTTTTGTTCTACTTCTGTTGCTTGCTTGAGGTTGTATTTCTGCTCCAAATCCCGACAGATTGCCATTGATCGTGCGTGGTCGTAATCATCGGGGATTTTCTTTCCGTCTATACCCACGCAGGTTGAAACGATATGGATATGTGATCGGTCAATATCCGTATGCTTGAAAACAATATAGGGCTGATTGCCATAGCCCATACGCTCCATATAAACGCGAGCCATTTCGGCAAACTGTTCATCGCTGACCTTATCCGTAGGATCTGGGTTCAGCGATATATGGCGCACTGTCTTTTCTGTTTTGATATTTGCCGATAGGTAAGGTTCAAAACACTGATTAAAATACGAAGCAGAATACCTGCCGTCCATTGTATCGGCTATCTTGTTCAGCAACAAAACCGCTCCATTTTCCTTGTCCACTTTCTGCTGATTGTACAGGATAGCACCGTACATATTGCTTCCCTTCCCGATTTTTGCAATCATTTTTCTACTCTTTTTTCAGGTATTTCTTTTCAAATTCTGTGGTTAGGGCAACAACCTTCAGCAACAGTTCTTTCATTTCTTCCGTTTGTTTTTCCAACTTATAGAGGTATGCCGATGCCTTTTTATCTGAAAAATTAGAGTTCAACAGCTTTACAATCTGATTGTAATTGGTTGCGATCCCTCTGAATTGGCTAAAAAATCTGGTCAATCCTTCGTGGTATTCTACTGCATCCATATTAATTTTGACGGTCTTTACGGTCTTCTGAAAGATGCAAGCCGTAATAAAATGAGCTATTACTTTCATTCCCGATTGGTCAAAGAGGGCAAGGAACTTGGCATTGTCTTCTGCATTCAGGTTAATGGAATACCGATTGACAGCAGGGTCGTTCTTCGGTTTTCTTCCTGTTTTACTAATCTTTTTTCTGTCTTTCTCTTCCATAATAAATCCATTTTAATTTTTAATAAATGAGCGACTTCGGAGCCGTTTCCAGCCCCCAGCAAGGGCAAGTGCTTTTGAGGTGCCGAAATTCATTTCGAGTACCTCAAAAGATAACTTGCTCTGAACAAGGGTTCAGAAAAATCCGTTTTGCAAACGGATTGTAGTTAGCAGGGAAAACCCATAGCTTCCATTACAAATTTCGGTAAGACTATTTGAATACCAGCTATTTACAACAATGAAAATGAACGCCAAATGATGCCACTGAATACCACCTTAAAGCAGATTGGGACTGCTTTTATTTCCTTTGTATATGGCTAGCTAGCTGATTGGTTATATCCTTAATGAAGTAACTAAACAGCATAAATCCCGACAGCAAATCTGCGTGATTGAATGCAGACGAATTGCAGATTTTTGGGTTAATGAACTAACCAATTAAGGGTATGCAGGTGCTTAGGTAGATAGGTAGTTACATAGATACAACAGTATATACAGCTGATTGCTTAGTTAACCAAACAGCTAATTGGATATAATATTAAAAATGATAGATATGATACACGAAGAAAACAAAGATCAGCAACCCGAAAAAGAGGATTTCTCTATTGAAAATTTCATAACTGATGAAAATAAACAATCTTTCACGGAACAACAGGTAGTAACACATCGGGAAGATTTTGTCAAACCCAAAGTAGATGAGGAAGCTATTATGCGTGTAATGGCAGGCGAAGAACCTTCGGAAACTGAAACGGAAAACACAAAAACACCTGCGAGTAATACAAAAAGGATGATTTACAAGCCAAAGAAGCTGACCAAAGAGGACTACTGCGGACGGTTCTTCAAAATTCCCACGACAACGGCAAGCAGGGGGAAATCAGTGTATGTACGGCAGGAACACCACGAAACATTTAACAGACTTACAAACATTATGGGCATCGACAAACTGACGATTTATGCGTATCTGGACAACATTATCGAATACCACTTTCAGGAGTTCGGGGAATTGATTAGGGAAATCTATGACGAGAAACACAAACCGTTGTTTTGATAACTATACGTGGTGGGTGGTACGTTTCTACCTCTTAAAATTATTTTCCAAAAGAAAAAAACAGAAAAAAAAGAAAGCCATTTTAACAAGGGGACAGGCGGAAAAACCAAAAGGAAACGGAATAAGTCCCGAAGGGTGGCAGGGCACACAACAAACTCGGCGAAGCCACCATATTTGCCCTGCCATTATGCCGTAGTCTTTTGGTTGGGTGGTGCGGTGGCTGTCCACCTTATCTTTGCTCCCTTTTTTATTCTTTTTTTAATCAATTCCAATCAAAGAAAGAGTATAAAAAACACGTAAGGGCTAAGGATAGGGTGTTTTTTGTATGCTTTCCTTTATCCTTACAAAACTCTTTAAATGTATGAGGGCTTTGCGAGGAAAATTTAAAGTGTTTTGAGGATTACTTTCTATTCATGTTGTGCCAACATAAGCCAAATACTGCCACATAATGCCAAATGAAAACAATACATTCCCTTGTGTTCTATATTGGGTGCAAATTTTGAACCTATGGCACAAAAAGTAATACCTGACAAAGAGCAGAAAGAGAAAGAACATAGTCCTTTGATACAGGTTGATAAGCAGAGTGACCCGATTTCTAATTTCATCGCTAATTTAAAACGTCAGTTCAGGGAAGCAAAAGGCTTAATAGATTGGAACAGGCTATTCGGGGGAAAACGTACTGAACAACAAAAGCAGACTTCCGAACCTGAAAGCATAATAGGTGCGACAAAAACGCTTATCCGTTCGGACTTCAAAAATGAAGAAAAAAATCAGGCTATACAGACCAATAAAAAGCCTGCTTTAAAAATGGACAATACAATCATAACGCAACAGTCTCGTCCTAAAAGTAAGAAACCAAAGTTAGGATTATAGCCTAGTATTTGGCAACTGTACGCCAAATACCGCCATCGGATGCAACATTAAAATGACCTATGTGAATAGCTTTTATTTTAGAGGTTTAAATGATGCAGATATGGAAATAACAGTTTTAGACATTCAGATTTTGAAAGCATTGCATAGGGAAGTTAAGGAAGTTTCCAATTTGATAGCGGAAATGACTACACCCTACAAAGCACTGCAACAGGCAACGAAATGGCTCGACCAGCAGGAAGCCTGTCAACTGCTCAACATCAGCAAACGAACATTGCAGACTTACAGGTCAAAAGGTATTCTTGGGGCAACGCAAATCAATCGTAAGACTTATTTCAGATTATCCGAAGTGGAGTTACTTATGCAGGGAGAGCGACCATTAAAAAAGCAAAAGAAATGAAACAGATTGGAGATTCAAACGAAGATATGCTTGCCTTGCTCGAAGCTGTGGTAGGCATCAAAAATGAACTGCTGTATATCAGAGAATATTTCCACCCATTACTAAAAGGGGAAATCTATCTGTCAGGTGAACAGGTTTGCGAGATGTTACACATCAGCAAACGGACATTGCAACAGTACAGGGATGACGGACTGATACCTTTTATCAAGCTCGAACGAAAAATCCTTTTCCGTGAAAGCGATATTATCAAGGTATTGGAAGATAACTATCAGCGTTAGCTGATTAAATGAATGCTTTGAAACTGTAACCCGTATCGGTCAATTAAAGAAACAGCCCACTGCTTAAAGCGGTGGGCTGTGTTGTTTTAAAAAATTGTGACATAATGTTATAGGCTTGAAACAAAGGACTCCTCCATACCCTTAAATTTATGCGATACCTTTTGCATATCCTTTCCGACTTTCTCGTTGAGTATCTTAGCATAAATCTGAGTAGTGGCAATGTTTTTATGTCCTAACATCTTGCTCAAACTCTCCAACGGAACACCCTCGCTTAAAAATAGCGTAGCAAACGTATGACGTGCCAAATGAAAGGTTACTTTCTTTTCTACAAGGCAGTCAATCAGTTGAGATATTCTCTTTAAACTGTCATTACAAATCGTATTTGATGGTACAGGAAATACCTTTCCGTCCTTTGACAATCCTGCATATTTTTCAATAATCATTTTTGGAATATCTAAGAGCATTACGTTTGATGATGTAGCTGTTTTCTTTCTTCGCACAATAATCCACCTGTTACCGTCAAAAAAATCTTGGATATTGCTATTTTTAAGTCCTTTCATATCTGAATAGGAAAGACCTGTAAAGCAACTGAAAACAAACAGGTCTTTAACTAATTCGTCTTTCTTTTTATCGCAGTTGAACGTTACGAGCTGTTCCAATTCATTACGCAATAGATAACCACGGTCTTTATCCTTTTTGGTATTCTTGTATTCGTTGAATGGATTAAAAGCAAGATGCTTTCTGCTCATTGCCAATCGGCAAAGCGTAGTAAATCCAATCATATACAGCCAAATGGTGTTGTGTGTTAAACTTTGGTCGTCACGCAGGTAGTAATCAAAGTCCTGCACAAAATCAGGTGTAAGGTCGTTAAAGGACACATCGGAATAGCCGTATTTTGTAAGTGCAAAATTTCGAAGATGTTTCAAAAGTATTTTGTATTTACTGCGTGTGCCATTTACCCGAAGTCCACTATTAACCTTTTTCTCATAGTCGGATAGGAACTGTTCATAGAATTTGAAAAAGGTTAGTTCTCCACTTTCCATCCCAAGAACGGCATTTTTAAGTTTAGCACTGTTTACAGCCCCCTCATTCTTCAGAATTTTGGAATAGCATTCCTCAATATCCGAACGAATTTTGTCAAGTTTCCTGTTTGTGTCTTGTGCTTCTCGGCTTTTACCTAAAACCCTGCCGTACTTCAAATCCCAATTTGTTGCGGAAATATCCAGCTTTGTACTGAATGCAGACTGTTTGCCGTTTACGGTAATCCTGCACATAACCGTAACTTTTCCGTTTTTCTTTGGGGCGTTCTTTTTAAGGTAGAACAATACCTTAAACGTTGATTTTTTTGTCGTTTCCATACTCACAATTCTTAATGATAAAATTAAACCTATGTGAGCTACGGAACAATATGAAAAACTATGCAGAAAGCTGAAATACAGTATTTTAAAACGATTGTTTCTAATATTTAAAAGTAACGTTTTAGTAACCTTACTTTTGCCAAACCTCGCTTTTTACTGCTTTTTACCTCATTACCAAAAATCATAAAACGGCTGTAAGGTCTTTATTTACAACCGTTTTGCCTGTTGTTAATCTTTGATGTATTTTTACTGAAACTTTATTTTAAAATCTTAGTCTTAAGCTAAAACTTCTTTTACTTTATTTGCCGCTTCTTCAAGAGTGATTGCGGAATGGATCGGTAATCCGGCTTCATCAATTAATTGTTTAGCTTCAACAGCATTAGTTCCCTGTAATCTTACGATCAATGGAACAGGAAGACTTCCCATAGCATTGTAAGCGTCAACAACACCCTGAGCAACTCTGTCACATCTTACGATTCCGCCGAAGATGTTGATTAGGATAGCTTTTACGTTCGGATCTCTAAGGATGATTCCGAAAGCAGTCTGAACTCTTTGTGCATCAGCAGTTCCACCAACATCCAGGAAGTTAGCAGGATTTCCACCGGATAATTTGATGATATCCATCGTTGCCATTGCAAGACCAGCTCCATTTACCATACAAGCAACATTCCCGTCTAACTTCACGAAGTTAAGACCGGCTTCACCAGCTTCAACATCCAATGGATCCTCTTCTCTTGTATCTCTTAGGGCAGCAAGATCTTTATGACGGAACAACGAATTGTCATCCAGAGTTACTTTTGCATCTACAGCAATGATTTTGTCATCAGAAGTTTTCAAAACAGGATTGATCTCAAAAAGAGAAGCGTCAATTCCTATATACGCATTATATAATGACGTGATGAATTTTGTAAATTCCTTAAAAGCATTACCCGAAAGACCTAGATTGAAAGCGATTTTTCTAGCCTGGAAAGGCTGAAGACCATAAGCTGCATCAATCACTTCTTTGTGGATCAGGTGCGGAGTTACTTCAGCAACATGCTCGATATCCATACCACCTTCGGTCGAATATACTACTGTATTTTTTCCAAGAGCTCTGTCCAGAAGAATAGAAACATAAAATTCTTTAGTTTCAGATTCTCCAGGATAATATACATCTTCAGCTATCAAAACAGAGTTTACTTTTTTACCTTCAGCAGAAGTTTGTGGAGTTACCAACTGCATTCCGATAATGTTGCCGGCATTTTCTTTAAGTTTGTCCATATTCGGAGAGAACTTAACACCGCCACCTTTACCACGTCCGCCAGCGTGGATCTGAGCTTTTACAACCCAACCTTGTGCACCGGTTTCAGCAGTTAGTTTTTCGGCAGCAGCAACTGCCTCATCTACGTTGTTTGCAACAAAACCACGTTGGATATTAACCCCGTATTTTGCTAAAATCTCTTTTGATTGATACTCGTGAAGATTCATAATATGTTTTGATTAATTTTTAAATTTTATAAGATTGACAAATTTAAGAAAAAGTGACGAATTACATTATATAATTGTCTGATTGAAATCAGTTTTCAAAATAATCTGAGTGTGACACTTATCAGTAGTTCTTATAGCCGGTAAAGTCGCTATCATTATTATGATTTGGAGAATTTATTCCGGATCTTACAATCATTATTCATATGGTTGCTGCCTCGTCAGTATGTTTTGCCAACTTCCTTACAAATATCCAAATATTCTTTCGGCATTTCTGATGAGAAATAATTGGTTTCAAAATACTCGTCGGAATGTGGAATATAGATACTGTACTTTTTACTGAATGGAAATATCGGGATGAAAAACAACTCAAAATAATTTTTATAAACCGATACGATTGCGTTCATCATAAAACCACTTTTCAGGACTTTACGCTGTTGTTGACCTACCAATTTGGTTTTGATTCCAAAAATGAAAAACATGTATTTCAGATTAAAACTTTGTCTTCGTAAAATAAAAAATCAGCATTCCCCAGCTTAGAATCATCAGTAAGCCTCCAAGCGGAGTGATCGGTCCTAAAAACTTGAGGTTGGCTCCCAAATAATCCTGCATGCTTAATCCATAGATACTGAAAGAAAACAGCATCGTCCCGAAAATCATCAGCCAGGAAATCCAGTTTTCTGTCTTGGTCTCAAACTTTAAAATGTAGCCTACAATTAATAGGAAAAATGCAGCATACATTTGATATCTTACCCCTGTTTCAAAACTTTCCAGTCTTTCCACAGACAATATTTTCTTTAAAGCGTGCGCTCCGAAAGCTCCCAAAATTACAGAAAGCGTTCCGTAAGCAGCACCAAAGATCAACGTAATTGTTTTCATTTATAATTTAAAATCTTGAATATTAATGATATTGCTCCAATAGCAATGAAAATCCACGCGAATTTTTTATTTTGAGCAAAGCCCGGATTTTTCGTCAGTTTCAGAAAAATTCCGAAAGCCAGCATAAAAGCCGCCACAATAATTCCGAACATTACTGACCTCTCATTCTGTTAAACTCATTGATCACTTCGTGATGACTCACCGTTTTATCTTTGAAGTAGGTTACAAAATGCTGTTTTTCTTCTTCCGTTGCCCCCAATTGATTCAAAATATTCAATAAATGCATTTTCATATGACCTTTCTGAATTCCTGTGGTTACCAAAGAACGCAATGCTCCAAAATTCTGAGCAAGACCGGAAACCGCCAGAATGCTCATCAATTCCTGGGCAGAAGGCTTTCCAAGCAACGCTAAAGAGAATTTAACCAACGGATGAAGATTTGTCAAACCTCCTACAACACCAACAGAAATCGGAAGATCGATCCAGAATCTGAAAATTCCATTGTCGGTTGTACAGTGCGTTAAAGAAGAATATTTTCCGCTTCTCGCCGCATAAGCGTGCGCGCAGGCTTCCGTAGCCCTAAAATCATTTCCGGTAGCAATAACAACAGCGTCTACACCGTTCATAATTCCTTTATTGTGAGTGGTAGCGCGGAAAGGTTCAATTTCAGCAATAGTTACCGCCTGCTTGAATTTCCAGGCAAATTCTTCATTGGAAATTCCGCTGTCATCTTTTAAATCTTCAATTTTACAGGAAACCTCAGCTCTTACGATACAATCCGGCGTAAAATTGGAAAGAATATTCATCACGATCTGCAAAGAATTCTTCTCTTCCTGCGAAAAATCTTCGCTTATCGCTACTTCCTGCTTCAATGTTTTCCCGAATTGTTCCAGACAGGAATTGATAAAATTGGCTCCCATAGAATCTACCGTATCAAAACTAGCTTTCAGCTGATAATAATTCGGCATTTCGGAAGTTTTGTCGACTAATTTTATATCTAAAATTCCGCCACCGCGGTTTCTCATATTCGCAGTAATGTCGTTGGTAGCCTCAATTAGTTTCTTCTTTAAATTAAAGTTGAAAAAATGAAGCAGTTTATGAGGTTCAACATTAAAAATAAAGTGCGTATGACCTAATTTTTCGTTGTTAATAATCGTTGTTTTAAAACCGCCTTTATCGATCCAGAATTTGGCAGCTTTGGAAGCCGCTGCAACAACTGAACTTTCTTCAACAGCCATTGGAAGCGCCAGAAGTTTTCCATCAATCAGGAAATTGGGGGCAATTCCGTAAGGCATATAAAAATTGGAAATCGTATTTTCCGAGAACTCTTCGTGAAGTTTTTGCAGATCGTGGTTGTTATTCCAATATTGTTGCAAAATCTGCTCGTAACTTCTGTCATTACTCAGGTATTCTGAAATAAGCCAGTCGATTTTTCTTTGTTTGGAAAGTTTTGAAAACCCTTCAACAGGTTGATGATTCATAGCAAAAATTTATGTTGGTAAAGATATAAATTTTAACACATTTTGTTGATAACTTAAGATATATAACTATTGATTTTCGCATTAATGGAATTATTTTTGACATTAATTTCTAAATTAATTCTACTCAAAAAACAACCCTCCAAATATGAACTTCGACCGCATAAAAGAAAAGCTCGAAATACTTGCAGATGCTGCTAAGTATGACGTTTCGTGTTCTTCCAGCGGCGGAAAAAGAAAGAATAATGGTGGTTTGGGTGACAGCTCAGCCAGCGGGATTTGTCACACTTATACGGAAGACGGACGTTGTGTCTCACTTCTCAAAATTCTTTTGACCAATCATTGTATTTACGATTGCATCTATTGTGTTTCCAGAAAATCCAATGATATCAAACGTGCAGCTTTTACAGTTGAAGAGGTTGTAGATTTAACTATTAGTTTTTACAGACGAAATTATATCGAAGGCTTATTTCTGAGTTCCGGAATTTTCAAAGATGCCGATACGACGATGGAACGTTTGGTTCGGGTGGCAAAAAAACTGAGAACTGAACATAACTTCAATGGTTATATTCATCTCAAATCGATTCCCGGAGCGAGTGACGATTTGATGAATGAAGCTGCACTTTACGCTGATCGACTTTCCGTAAACTTAGAAATTCCAACTGAATCAGGGTTAAAATTATTGGCTCCTGATAAAAATCGCGAAGATATGCTTCAACCTATGCGAATTGTTCAGAAAGGAATTCAGCAATATAAAGATGAGAAGAAGATCATCAGAAGCACGCCAAAATTTGCTCCAGCCGGACAATCAACTCAAATGATTGTGGGCGCAACCAACGAAAATGACTTACAAATCATCAAAGTGGCTGATCATTTTTATAAAAACTACGGAATGAAACGGGTTTATTACTCAGGTTATATTCCTGTGACTGTCGACAATCGCTTACCTGCTATTACGGCCGAAGTTCCTGTTTTGAGAGAAAACCGTTTGTATCAATCAGATTGGCTGATGCGGTTCTATGGATTTAAAGCGGATGAAATTTTAGATTTCAATATGCCTTTTTTAGATTTGGAAGTTGATCCAAAATTAAGCTGGGCGTTGCGGCATCTCGACCAATTTCCTGTTAATCTTCAAACCGCAGATTATAAAATGATTCTCAGAATTCCGGGAATTGGTGTGAAAACAGCACAGAAAATTTTAAGCGCAAGACAATTTCAGGTTTTGACAATTGACCACCTTAAAAAACTCGGAGCAGCGGTCAACCGTGCTAAATATTTTATTGATTTTACATATGGAAATCCATTTCTGAAACACTTAACTGATTTGAATTTGAGAAAATTAATTCTCAGTGGCAGTCAGTCAAAATTTCAGAATCAGTTTTCTCAGCAATTGACTTTGTTTTAATTAAAATGACAACACTTCTCTACGACGGAACTTTCGACGGACTTTTCACTGCGATATTCGAAGTGTTTGAATATCGTTATCAGGATGCGGAAATCAGAAACAGAGAAAATTTCCAGCAGGAAAATATGTTTGCGGAGATTCACGAAGTTGTTACCCAACAGGAAAAATCGGAAAGAGTTCTCAATAAATTAGAAAAAAGCATTGGAAAGTCTGGAATTAATGATTTGCTGAGAGTTTATCTTTCCGAAGATTTAGAATTAGAACAATTGATTTTTTCTGCCGTAAAACAATCCATCAAACATCCAAACGAAAACATTCTTCAAAATTTTGCCAACGATGATATTCTGAAAATCGCTAAAATCTGCAAATCCGTCAGTCGGGAAAGACACAGGATGACAGCTTTTATAAGGTTCGAGAAAATGCAGGATGATATTTATTTCGCGAAGATTGACCCGGATTTCAATGTTTTGCCATTGATTCGGAAACATTTCAAAGACCGATATGCAGACCAAAAATGGATGATTTATGACCTGAGAAGACATTACGGATTGTTCTACGATTTGGAAAACTGCGACTTTTTTTATCCCGACGAAAAACTGAATCTCAACTTGTACCAAGAAAAATTCCACGACGAGGAGAAGAGATACCAAACGCTGTGGCAAAGCTATTTTACAAAAACCAACATCAGGGAACGGAAAAATGCAAAGCTCCACATCCAGCACGTCCCGAAACGTTATTGGAAATATTTAACCGAGAAATACAATTCTTAACTTACATCAATGTGAGAAGAATGTAAGTGGTCTAAATTTGCATCATAATTAACAACAAAATATTAAAAATTATGGCAACTAAATGGTTATTGGACCCAACGCATAGCGAAATCACTTTCAAAGTAAAACACTTGATGATTTCCAACGTAAAAGGAGAATTCACAACTTTCAACGCAGAGATTGATGCGGAAGATGATACTTTCGCCAACGCAAAAGTTACAGCTTTCATTGATACGGATTCTATTTTCACCAACAACACAGACCGTGACAATCACCTGAAATCAGCAGATTTCTTCAATGCAGAAGCCAACCCGAAAATCACTTTCGAAGCTTCTACTTTGAACGGCGATGTAACAGGAAACCTGACATTGAACGGCATCACTAAAGAAATCACTTTGGACGTAGATTTCGGTGGTGTGAATGTTGACCCTTGGGGAAATACCAAAGCAGGTTTCTCTTTCGAAGGGAAAATCAAAAGAAGCGACTTCGGTTTGACCTGGAATGCAGCTTTGGAAACAGGCGGTGTAATGGTAAGCGAAGAAGTAAAAATTGCAGGCGAATTGCAGTTTGTAAAACAATAAAAGAATACAATAGTATTTATAGTTTGAGTTTTTTAAAGTATAAACAGAGTTCGCTTTGTTTATACTTTTTTTGATTTTGAGAATAATTATTTGGGCAGCTTTATCCGTCCTCCGTTCCCGCTTTTTTCTTTTTTGATAAAAAAAGAAAAAGAGCTCCACTCAGGCCGGGCTGCAGATTCAACATAAAAACAACATTTGCCAAAAAAATCGGAGATTTAAAAACTTAATTGTCCTTATGTGACTTTTGTGGTTTAAAACAATCAACCTAAGTGTGAAAAGAACAGCTCAATCAGCCAAATCTGCGAGAAATTAAAATACTTTTTACAATATACATTAATACATTTCACAATGAATCTCAACGACCTTTCAAAAATATCTGACAACTTCCTAACCACAGAAAAAATGCCGGTTCTGTTTTTAGGACACGGCTCCCCTATGAATGCTATCGAAGAGAATGTTTTTGTTCAGGGATTCAGGAATATCAGCAAAGAAATCCCAAAACCCAATGCAATCATTTGTATTTCTGCGCATTGGTTTACGAACGGAACTTTTGTAACAGCGATGGATATGCCGAAAACAATTCACGATTTTTACGGTTTCCCAAAAGAACTGTTCGACGTACAATACCCGGCAAAAGGAAGTCCCGAATTGGCTAAAGAAACTTCGGAACTACTCGCTCCGGTTTTGGTGGAAGAAGACCATAATTGGGGATTGGACCACGGTGCCTGGTCGGTTCTCAGACATCTTTATCCCGATGCGGATATTCCGGTTATCCAGTTGAGTATCGATTATACAAAACCACCTCAATATCATTTTGATTTGGCAAAAAAATTATCCAGACTTCGTGAGAAAGGAATCCTGATTATCGGGAGCGGAAACATTGTCCATAATCTACGATTGATTGACTGGAAAAATATTGATACAGTTGGTGCAGGCTGGGATTGGGCGATAGAGGCAAGAGAAAAGACCAACAATTGGCTTTTGGACGGCGATTTTCAAAAATTGATTGATTATCAAAAACAAGGTTCGTTTTTGCAATATGCGGTTCCGACACCAGACCATTTTCTACCAATGATTTATAATCTCGGACTGAAAGAAAAATCGGAAGAATTATCATTATTCAATGACTCGCTGATTGGTGGTTCATTGAGTATGACATCGATAAGGATTGGTTGATTTAAATTTCAGAGTTTGTCATTTTGAGCGAAAGGAAGTGAAGCCGAAAAATCTCTAATTTCTAAATTTTCAAAAGATTCTTCATTACATAATGCTTTGCAAAATTCCAATCAGAATGACAAAACATTAAATAAATTTAAGTAAGCTTTAAATAACTCCTTTTTATAACTAAAAAATTAGTAATATTGTTTTGATGAAATCACTATAAGTATAAAGCGACAAAAAAATCTATGAAGATTAAGCGATTGCATATGACCTTTAAAAACAATTAATATCTTCATATGAAAAGAATATTACTTTTTTGCGTTTACTTTAGTTTTATCTGCAGTTGTTTTTCACAGATTATTTCCGGGAAAATTCAGACTGAAACTGGGAGTCTGATTTCTAACGTCAACGTTTATCTCGACGGAACCAAAATATCGACTGTTTCTACCAATGACGGAAGTTTTCAATTAGATGTTCAAGGACAGAAAAGCGGCAATCTGATTTTCCAGAAAGATAATTATGAAACGAGCATTTTTCCATTGAATCAAGCCATTGGAAAATCGGTCAAAGTGATTATCAATCCTATTAAAGAGATTGAAGAAGTAGTCATCATCCCTTATACAGAACAAGCCTATAAAGATTTTATCAATTACTTTTTGGATAAATTTATTGGTTTTGATAGGGATGGCGTTACTATAAAAAATCAAAGAACGCTTAAGTTTTCTTACGATAAGAAGAATCAGTTTCTAAGAGTCAAAGCGCCACAGACCTTGATTATTGAAAATAAAAATCTGGGTTATAATATTCAATATAATCTTATCAATTTTGAAGCGGACTTTAAAAACAAAACCAATAGCTATCTGGGAACTTCTTTTTTCAAAGAGACCAGCAATAAGAAAAATGTTGTTCTCAACCGTATGAATGCTTACACAGGCAGTCTAATGCATTTTTTCAGGAGTCTTTATAATAATGAATTGGAAAAGGACGGGTTCATCGTCAATCACGCCAAACGAATCCCAAATCCAAAATATCCAACTGAAGCTGAATTACAAAAACTGGAAGATTATTTCAGTTTTGTAAGAACTCAAAAAGTGATGAATGTAAATCTATCGCCGGAGTTGGAAGGAATCTCACAGCGAAAAAATAAAAATTCTCCATTCGTCTTAGCAATTCTAAAGACGAAAATCAAAGAATCTGATTTCACGAAACGTAAAGATGGCAGACTTTTCCTTGATTTTGATGACTTACTGATGGTCAATTATCAGAAGTATTATTACGAAATCAAGAATGGTGAGTTCATCAAATCGGCCAATGCTGTTTCGCAATCGTCATTGATACATCCCGAAGCGGCAGAATTTGAGATTTTTCCGGAAGGTATTTGTTCGGAACCGGATTTGTTGATTCTGGAAGAGAGTTTTTCCCAGCAGAATGTGTCTAAAATATTACCTTTGGATTATCAGTTTGGGAATTGATTGATAACGCAAAGGCACAAAAACTGAATCAATTGTAATGTTTTTAAGTCGCAAAACATAATACGAAAATTAATTCTTAGCGACTTAAAGCAGAATGAGAAAAGATCCATTTTGCGCCTTTGCGATAAAATTTATAGTTCTTTCTCGAAACAAACACTATTGTCAACTCCAATATATTGACCGTAATTCGGAATGATTTTGTAACCACATTTGTTGTAAAGTGCAATGGCCTCGATTTGTTTTTTTCCTGTTTCAAGAACTGTTTTTTTATAACCTAATTCTTTAGACCAAATTTCCAATTCCCTTAAAATAGCTGAAGCTAAACCTTTTCCGCGCTTTTCAGGTAGCGTGAACATTCTTTTGACTTCCATGGATTTTGAAACCAATTCTTTGATAGCGCCACAAGCAACGGCTTCTTCATTATCATAAATAGCGACACAATTTTTCAACATATCGATTTTGTTGTATTGATGATAGAAATCGTGTTCATCACCATCCATAACAGCAAGATAAGCATCCAATTGTTTTACTAATTTTTGAAAGTCTGGGTTTTCGGAAGTTGTTCTGAGGGTTTGCATTAGCAATGTTATTATATTAAGTAAAAATACTTCGACTCTGCTCAGCACGACATCTTTATTATTAACATTTATTTTTAAAATTGTCAGTCTGAACGGAGTCGAAGACTTTGTCTGCTGAGGTTTAATTCACCACAAATTTCTTTTCTCTAATCAACTCAGCAATTTTCAAAATATCTTCACCAATCAATCGGTCGTCTTCCAGTTTTGGAACAACAGAGCGAATGATGTCATAGTTTTTCTCAACAATTTTAGAACATTTTGCAGGTCTTCGGAATTCCAAACCTTGGGCCGCGAACATTAATTCAATTGCTAGAATATTTTCCAAATTCCCTAAAATCTGATTGAATTTTCGACCGGAAATACTTCCCATAGAAACATGGTCTTCCTGACCTAAACTTGTCGGTATAGAATCTGCAGAAGCCGGGAAACAAAGCGTTTTGTTCTCTGTAACCAATGCTGCGCTTGTATATTGTGGAATCATAAAGCCGGAATTAAGCCCAGAGCTTTCTACTAACAATTTCGGTAAACCATATTTCCCTTCTAGTAAAAGATAGCTTCTTCTGTCAGAAATATTTCCTAATTCTGCGGCTGCCAACGAAGCATAATCCAAAGGCAAAGCCATCAATTGTCCGTGGAAATTACCGCCGGAAATTGATTCTTCTGCGCTTAAAACAATAGGATTGTCGGTTACAGAATTCAGTTCCGTTTCGGCCATTTGCTTCAGATGTTCAAAGGCATTTCTGCTGGCGCCGTGAACCTGCGGAACACAACGCATAGAATAAGGATCCTGGACTCTGTCACAAAATTCGTGAGACTTTAGATTGTCTGAATCTTTAAGGAAATTTCGCATTCTTTCCGCCACTTTTAGGCTTCCGTCAAATGGGCGAATATCGTGTAATTCTTTCTTGAACGGACTTGATGAGCCACGATAAGCTTCAAGACTCATAGCTGCTGTTAAATCTGCTAAATCTAAAAGATATTCGAATTTTGCAAGACCTGTAATCGCGTGAGCCAAAATAAACTGAGTTCCATTAATCAATCCCAAACCTTCTTTCGGACCTAATTTTAACGGTTGAAGTTTATGTTTTTTCAAAACTTTAGCCGTCTCAACAGTTTTATCATTTTCCCAAACCTGCCCTAATCCCAAAAGCGGTAAAACTAAATGGGCCAACGGTGCCAAATCTCCGGATGCACCAACAGAACCTTGTTCAGGAACAACCGGAATAATGTCCAGTTCCAACATCAGAATCAATCGCTCGATAACGTCCAAAGAAACGCCCGAATAACCTTTCGACAAAGCGTGGACTTTGGAAATCATCATTATTTTGGAAATGTCTTTATGAATCGGTTTTCCGACGCCAACAGCATGCGAAATAATCAGGTTATGTTGAAGTTGAGCTGTTTCTTCTTCTGAAATTTTAACATCGCAAAGCGGTCCAAATCCTGTATTGATGCCATAAACCGTTCTGTCAGACTCCACAATTTTTCTGACATTCTGTTGCGATTTTATGATCTGGTCTTTTGATTTTTTATTGAGCTTGGCTTTGGAAGGATTTTTTAAAATCTCTAAAATATCCTGATATTTAAATTGGTCTATTCCGTAAATCATCACTGAAAAAATTTTGGCTAAAAATACACTTTTCGGGAGGAATATTATAATGATTTTATATTTTATCACTATTGATTAGGTAGAAGGAAAGTTATAATTATTAACCAGCAGCTCCAATACAAAAAGGGAATCAGACTTAACATTAACCAAAGAAAATTCCATTTTTTGGTTTCGCGAAATTCTAAGAAAATGAATAAAGAATTAATGAATGAAAAGGCAATTGATAATCCGTTTAATATCATCGAAGCAGTTATTCCAACTTGCCAAACAATCCTAAAATCAGTATATCGGAAATGATAGACTAATTTCGGTGTAATCAAAGCCAGCAAAAATGCGACTAGTAAAATTATTGTATATTTTTTATAACTGTAGACAACGTGTTTTGTTTCCATCAGATTTAAATCAAAATCTCAATTCCTTCGCCTGGCGAATATGCGCCAAATGATGCTGACAATGCCACCCGTAAATCAAGATATTTTCTCTGAGCGAAATTCTTTCTGATTGTTCAGGATGAATAAATTTTTTATTCAAATCTTCT
>MKVE01000031.1:0-18438 GCA_001898785.1 Chryseobacterium sp. 36-9
TCCAGTACGCCCGGACGGAAACCGGTTGGCTAAAAATTTTTCCTCGTAGTCCACTTTTTTAGACGGAATGTTTCGGGCTTTCTCTTTGGGCTTGCCTGCCTTTGGCGTTTCCTGTTTATCGGTATTAGGCGGGGCAACAGGTTCCTCACCACCAATGATGCCCATAAGATATTCCTCGTTTACATCGGGCTTTTCAAATTCATCGTTATTGCTGTCTGAAACCATAATCTGATATTTTTACAGTTGAACGATTTTTAAAAACTCATCTACAAACAAATCCAATTTGGTCGCTTTCATCAACTGCACTTCCGCAGGTAGCAGGCTCGACCTGAATACATAAGTGCCTGTGTCGTCCGTTTCCTTTCGAAAACGCTTGCTGTCCATTATCCTTGTCTGCATTATACGCAGGTTGAGCTGTTTGATTACGCTTTGGTACGCTTCGTACACGCCCGTTTTTTCCCTGCCGTCCACTTGGTTCCAAAACAGCCACATTACCTGTGCTTTGTTTTCGCCCTCAATCTGCGGAAGCCCGATAAATGCTTTTGTAAAGCCCAATGTACTTTCCACGACCAAACGGTCTGCGGTAATCGGGGAAAAGATAAAGTCCATTTTTTTTAAGGTGGTCAGGACACCTTTGGTATTTGCCGTTCCCGGCAAATCAAAGAAAATCACATCAGGCTTAACTGCCGATTGGCTTACGTGTTCCGAAGCGGTCTGCAAGGCGGTATCAGCTTTGCACCTGATAATCGGGTATGCCTTTTTGTTAATGGCTTGAAACTGTTTCATTGCCATTTTCTTGTGGTATTCGTTCTGCATAATGGTTTTCATATCCCTTTCACGCAAATGGGTAAGGCTGTGTTGTGGAAAGTCACAGTCCATTACAAGTACATTATAGCCCAAGCGGTAGTGAAGCACACTTGCCACAAGGGTTGTCATCGTTGATTTTCCCACCCCGCCTTTTTGGGTGGAGAAACTGATTTTTAAAGTTTTCTTTGTTGTTTCCATTATTTAAAAGTTTATTGTTGCACATTTTATCCGTTTTGCACACAGGTATATGTTTTGGCAATCGGTAAGTCTTGCAGAAAGTAAAATGCTTTCACGCTTTTACAGGTTTATACTTTTAAAACCTTATGCTTTTATGCAATACCAATTTTCCTACCTGTTCTAATACCCTTTTCTCTACCTGCATTAAAACGATAAGGCAAATAAAGCAAGAGGTTTACACAATAACTTAAATATGGCAGTCAGTGGCACTATTTGGCGTTCATTGTCGTGGTTGTAAATAGCTGTTAATCAAATAGTCTTGTCGAAATTTGTAACGAAAGCGGTTGGTTTTTTCGGCTAACTCCATCCGTTTGCAAAACGGATTTTTCTGAACCCTTGTTCAGAGCAAGTTATCTTTTGAGGTACTCGAAATGAATTTCCGTACCTCAAAAGCACTTGCCCTTGCAGGGGCTGGAAACGGCTCCGAAGTCGCCCGTTTGTTTAAAATTTAAAATGGATTTATTATGGAAGAAAAGAACAGTAAACAGGTTAGAAAAACAGGGAGGAAACCGAAGAACGACCCTGCGGTCAATCGGTATTCCATTAACCTGAATGCAGAGGACAACGCCAAGTTCCTTGCCCTCTTTGACCAATCGGGAATGAAAGCAGTGGCACATTTCATTACAGCCTGCATCTTTCAGAAGACGGTCAAGACCGTAAAGATTGATATGGATGCCATAGAATATCACGAAAAGCTGACCCGATTTTTTAGTCAGTTCAGGGCAATCGGAACAAATTACAATCAGGTTGTAAAGCTATTGTACCGCAATTTTTCGGAGAAAAAAGCATCCGCATACCTCTTTAAACTGGAAAAAGAAACCATAGAATTGGCAAAACTGACTAAGGAAATCATCCGTCTGACACAGGAATTTGAAGCTAGGTATCTGAAAAAAGAGTAAAGTTATGATTGCAAAAATCGGAAAGGGAAGCAATATGTACGGAGCGATTTTGTACAATCAGCAGAAAGTGGAAACGGAAAACGGAGCGGTTCTGTTGCTGAACAAGATACCCGACACGGTGTACGGTCGGTATTCCGTTGCCTATTTTAATAAGTGTTTTGAGCCGTATCTGTCTGCCAATATCAAAACGGAAAAGACGGTACGGCATATTTCCTTGAACCCAGACCCGAAAGACAAGGTAAGCGATGAACAGTTTACGGCAATGGCACAGGAATATATGGAACGTATGGGCTACGGCAATCAGCCTTATATCGTTTTCAAACATACGGACATAGACCGAGCGCATATACACATCGTTTCGACCTGTGTAGGCATTGATGGAAAGAAAATCCCCGATGATTACGACCACCCACGTTCAATGGCTATCTGTCGGGATTTGGAGCAGAAATACAACCTGCATAAAGCAACCGAGCAGGAGCAGAAACAAGGCAACAAGGTTTTTAGACCAGTGGATTATCAGCGTGGTGATATAAAGAGCCAAATCGCTTCGGTAGTGCGACATTTACCAAAATATTACAGCTTTCCGACTATGGGAAGCTACAATGCGTTACTTTCCCTTTTCAATATCACAGCGGAAGAAGTCAAAGGCGAGCGGAACGGTCAGACGGTAAACGGATTGGTCTATATGGCATTGGACGACAAGGGAGAAAAGGCAAGCAATCCGTTCAAAGCATCGCTATTCGGAAAAGATGCAGGGGTTGCACAACTGCAAAAACATTTTGAGCAGTCCAAAGAAAAAATGAAAACCAACCCTGTAAGGTCTGTTCTGAAAAATACGGTTGAGCTTGTAATACATACCACAAGCAACGAAAGTGAATTTAAAAAGCAGTTGACCGAGCAGGGCATCAATACGGTTGTCCGAAGAAATTACAACGGACGGATATATGGGATGACGTTCATCGACCACGAAAGCGGTAGTGTTTGGAACGGTTCTGCTTTGGACAGGAGCCTCTCGGCAAATGTTTTCAATGATTGGTGGAACAACGGAAACCAGCCTGAATTAAGAATACAGGACAACCCTGTTTCCAAAACGAATACATTGGACGATTTGCCAACGAAAGACCTTTTTGAATTTCTTGCACAGGAGCATTCGCCTAATGCTGATATAGGATTATTCAGTTTGCTACCTGATGCACAGGACGAAGATTACGAAGAAGAACAGTTTGCCAAACGGATTAAGAAGAAACTTAATAGTAGGAGAAAATGAAAGGTGTTCATCAAATGTTGTCTAAGATAAATTCACATCTTTTGCCAACAGTTTCTTTAGGAACCTCAATCACGTTATAACCAAAATCTAAATAAGTCTGTTTCATTTTATCAAAAGTGTACACAGCTTCTTCCCAAGTTTGTTTCCTTTCATTGTCTGTTTCATAGATGTCTAACCAAGGCGGAAGAATGAATACTTTTCGATTATATGGATTTGCGTTTACCAGACTATTCTGCTCTTCAGATATAGGTATGTTTTCCATTTCCATATAGCAAATTACGTCCAACAGTCCTCTATCAAAAAAAACGGTTTTATCACACACTTCGCTAACAACTTTTCGATATGTACTTACAGAAGCTTCAAACATTAACTCTGCATATAAAGTCTTATTCTTCCACGGCAATCCTTCTCCGTTGGTTTGCATCTGTTCTTTAATAATTTGCCGAGCATCTTCCGGAATTACACGCATACCTTTAATTTCGAGTGCATTAAGCAATGTTGTCTTTCCAACGCCTGGTCCACCGGTAATAACGTAGTAGTTTTGATATTGATTTTTTTTCTGACCTTTCATAGGTATTGGTTTAAATTCAAATTACTTCTTCATTTCTTTCCTGATTTCCCGCATTCCTTTTCCAAAGTGATTTTTCATCATCCTGTTGAGATGACTACTATCGGTAAATCCTAAATCAAGAGCAATATCCTGAATAGGATTATCCGTATATTTTGCTCTTGACTGTGCGATGCGTAATTTAGATTTTAATACGTAATCCTGAAACCGTTCCGAGGAATTACGCCTAAAATATTCACTAAAGTAAGTTTCGGAAACGTGAAATTTATTGGATAGATATTTAACGGATAGCTTTTCGGGGTCGAGAATATTGAAGCTTATGAAATTGAGTAAATCAACAAATTTTTCATCGTTGAAAGTTCGTCCACCCCAAGCCTTTTGCTGAACATTCCTACAAATGATTGCCAGCACAGAAACTAATGTATTCTGAATTACAAATGCAGAACAAATATCTTTTCTATTGTATTCATAAATTATTACATCCAAAAGCCTTTTAAGCTGTTTTTTATCATCAGGGTCGTCAATCAGTTCTCCTGAAAGATGACTGTGATTTCCCATAATAAAGTTTAAACGGCTAAACCAGTTGCTGTAATCAACAGTTCCATTCGAGTTAGGTAAAAAATAACTTCCCATAAACCTGACAAACAAAAATCGGGTAGGCTTTTCAATTACATATTTATGGCATTTAGCCGTAGGTAAGAGGAAAATACCGTTTTCTTTATATGGATAATCTACATAATTGACACTATGAAATCCTTTGCCATCCAAAATGTAAACCAGTTCAAAGAAATTGTTTTTACGGCTTCTATCTTGCCATTCATCATATTCTGCAATCTCAATTGCAAATGTTTCGTGTATAACATCCATAATGCAAAAATACCAATTTTTGGTTACCGCATTACAACACCCAATAATGTTACTGTTTTTTCAAAGAAGAGTACCAAGTTTTTAAACTACGATTAGTCAACTTTGTAGAAAATAAGATTAGATATGAAAGCAATACAATTAGAAGAGTTTGACATTGACAAATTTCAATTAAAGGAAGTAGTGAAACCAAGTCCAAAACAGGGAGAAGTTCTTGTAAGAATAAAAGCCGTTTCACTTAATTATTTGGATTTCTTATTAGCAAGTGGCAATTTCTACAAAGACTTGCCTAACCTTCCTTACACACCAGTATCTGATGGAGCAGGGATTATAGAAGCGGTGGGAGAAGGCGTAAGCGGATGGAAAGTTGGAGACCGTGTGGCAGTCCAATATGTACAGAATTGGACAAAAGGGAACTTTCAAAAAGAATACAACACCAGAGTTGCGTGGCAAACACAAGGCGTTTTAGCAGAATATGTTTGCCTACCAACCTACGGGATTGTAAAAGCTCCAAGTAATCTAAGTTTTGAGGAGGTTTCCACATTGCCAATTGCTGCCGTAACAGCTTGGCACGCACTAATTAATCAGGCAAACCTGCAAATCGGACAAACCGTACTGACACAAGGCACGGGAGGTGTTTCCATTTTTGCCTTACAATTGGCAAAGGCAGCAGGAGCCAAAGTGATAGCCACTACCAGTACCAAAGAAAAAGAATTGAAATTATTAGAACTTGGAGCGGATGAAGTTATTAATTATAAAGAACATCCAGAATGGCACAAAGAAGTTCTTCGACTTAATGGTGGACAGGGAGTAGATATTACGCTGGATATTGCAGGTACAAAAACCATAGAACAATCCTTACTTTCACTCAAAGAAAATGGTTTTTTGGCAACTGCGGGATTTATATCGGGTTCTGCATTACCCATTGATATTCACAAACATTCCATCAATATGTCATTTATACGCATTCAGGGTCTGGCGACCGGAAGTGCCGAAAGTTTCTCAAAAATGAACCGTGCTATAGAAATTAATAATATCCATCCTGTTATTGATAAGGTCTATAATATGGATGAGGTAAGGGATGCATATAAAAGAATAGAAAAAGGAGATATGGTTGGCAAAATAGTTATTTCCATATAATTCCATTTTTCTTTTTAAAGAAACTAATAAAGGAGGAGCTTGAATTAAGGTAAGCTTCTCCTTTATTTCTTAGACATCCAGACGAGACTAAGAAATAAAAATATAACGAAATACTCAATAAAGCTCACATTAATGAAAGAGGCTTATTTAATGCTCTTTTGGTACGTTTTAGCGTTTGCTAATCATAATACATAACATATATAGAAAGACCTAAAGTAAACATTTTCTTTAAAATGACATTTTCATTAAATCATATTATCTCAGATATACAGCGAAAAGAAAATGCAATTTCGCTGTCTGCACCTAATGCAATTGATGAAGCATATCAAATGACCATATACCTGAAAGAATATTTATGGTCAATAAGAGAAGATATTACAAAGCAAGGATTTAAAAACCAATGGGAGGAAATCAATTTCTTCCGCAACATTAAACCATACATTCTCTCCAAACTCATTTACCACAATAAAATATTTCGCATACAGACAGCCTGTCCCGTTGACGGAGGGAAAATGTACGCAAGTTATTTTTCAGAGCAATTGCAGGAATTAAAACAGGAATACAGGGAGCATATCTACAATTCAGATTTTTACCGATATTATCGTTCGGGAAGAACCGACCGTGATGAAACCTACTTTAGATTAGGCAACATCAATTTCCACGATGGACTGAACAGTTTTGTCTTTGAAATAGACCCGCTGTTTTCAACCTATTATGATAACAAAGTCGCTCGGATAATAGCAAATGAGCTACTCTATACCTACATACTCCAAAGAATCAACAATGATGAAATAGCAGGCTCTCTTTCTGCAAGCGGTATCTCATCTGACGGTATCCTTTGGACGGATACCAAAAACGCCTTGACAGAACTGATTTATGCTCTTTATGCGAATGGCTCTATTTCCTACGGTAAATTAGGAATACGCAAAATCAGTCTGACTTTAGAAAAATTATTCCAGATTACATTGGGAGATTTACACAATTCTTTCCATCGAATGAAATATCGGGCAGGTTCTCGAACCGCATTTTTAGACCAACTGAAATCTTCTCTCGAAGAATATATGGACAAGGATTTATAGAGGACTACCTCGCAAACCAACCATTAAAAATAGCCATAATCGATAAACAGTCACCCTTGAAATATTTGTGTAAGTTTGTATAACTAAGTAATAGAAATAGTTATGGCAAACACTATTGAACAAATCAGCATTGCGTTTATCAATGATAAAAGCCCAATTATAAATATAATCTGCAACAACCTTGTAGCTTCAGAAATTGATATACTGTTCCGTTCGGAAAGTATTGAAAGCGGACTATCTCAATTATCAGCATTAGAAAAACTGCCCCAAGTTTGCATTATTGACCTTGATTTCTCGGATAGCAAGGTATTGGCACAGCTCCACGAATTAAGAGCAAAATACCCAGCCTTAAAACTTATTGCCCATAGTGGCGATGATAGCGAGGAAGTTGTAATATCTCTTTTGAAAATTGGTTTTAACGGTTATTTGCTGATCGGTAGTGATGCAGACGATTTTAAAAATGCAATCGAGGGAACTTGCAATGGCAAAAAATATTTTAGTGTTGGTATATCAGAAATTGCACGGGAATATTTCAGCAATAAAGAAACTGTCTAACTCAACTGTCTTTTTCTACTCATTATATAGACAAAGTTTAGGCAAAAAAGCTGTATATTTGCTATGAGCTAACGGAAACATGCTGAAAAGCAAAGCAATAAGCACCGTTACCAAATCGTTACCTGACTTCTTTGACTATCTCTATAAAAGCTTAGTATTCAACCGATACAGCTTTTTCCTGAAAACTTTAAAATAAAAAGCTCCAACCAATGAAGCTTTCATTTTATTTCTTCTTCAAATCTTTATCAATCTGCTTTTCTGCATTTTCGGCTTTCTTTTCCTGAGCGCGTTTTTCTTTTCGCTGTTGTACCCGGGATTTTTTCTCTGCACGTTTTTCTTCACGGATTACTTTGTTGGATTTGGTATTATACAAAGCTTCTACAATCCCTTGTCCGGTTTTGCTGAAGATTTTGATTTTCGGTTTCTCATGTGTGCCGGTCACTACAATCGGGAATCCAATCCATCCGCCTGGCGGTAAACCAACTCGCACCCGGAAATCCAGCAGACCATTAAAACTCGTCGTTCCGCTGATTGTAGGCCGTAGGATAGAAACCTTGAAGGTAAACGGCTCAACATGAATCAGATTATTTTTGATATGGCTTTCGATATTTACGCCTTTCATATCTGGGTTATTGAATGCATTGGCTCCAATATTATCACCAATTGTTGACAGCATCTTCAGGTTTTTGACTTCTACATCTCTCAGATTGACATTTCCGCCACCTTCCAAAGAAGGATAGATTGGCTTCATATTGCTGTCAAAATCACCTTTCAATTTATAATCTAATGAGACAATTCCTTTTACATTTTTCGCTGCTGTCGCCATTTCACGCACCATGTCAATTTCATTATAAGCTCTTTGAACATCGAAGTTGTCAACCTTCAAAGCCACATCATAATTGGCAGTAATCGGAGATTCATTTTGGTATCTCGCATCGATCTCCATTCGGCTTCCGATGATATCAAACGTTGTATTTTTAAGATAGACTTCACCTTTTGTAACCGAAGCCAAGCCTGCAAGGTTGTTCAATCCAAGTCCTTTGAACTCAACTTTTTTGGCATTAGCTTCCAAAGAAACATCCAGATTGGTCGGGACAATTACAACACCACTGCTTTTCGGGTGTTCCTCCTTCGCATAAGTTACTGCAAGGGATTTGTCTTTGTTGTCGCCTTCTTTCAGCGCCATAAATTCATCTACCAAAATATAATTGGATTTCAAATGAAATCGACCATGCAACGTTCCTTTTCTTTCTATGAAATAATTGATGGTATTCAATAAATATCCGTTGAGTGAATAATCTGATTTCCCGTAATTACCATAGAATTTTCTGAACCACATTTTTTCATTTTCGAATTCGAAATTCCCTTCTTTGATATAGAATGATTTCGGAAGATATTCGGCTGTGGCTTTGATATTTTTTAAAATAAGATTACCTCTGTTGTCTAGCTTGCTGTATTGTCCGGTTGTTGCGTAACTTTGTCGACCATTCAGGGATAAATCTGCCATTATCAATCCACTGATATCCAAACCTTCTTTTTTGAACACTTTATAGATTCTGCCGACATTCAGGACTCCTTTTGCCCTTACTTTGTATAACAGGTCCTCAAAATCCTGCAAATCTGCATTCACAAAAACCGGATTGCCTTCAAAATCAAATTTGAAAGGATCGAGTTTTACGCCTAAACTTTTGAACGTTCCGTCTGTGTTATGAATATTTGCTAAAATATTGATGTTCTGAATTGGATTTGGATAATATTTTGTTTTCAGCCAGCCATTTTTCAGATTAAAATAACCTTTCGTTATCGGAAATAATTTTTTGTCTAAACTGAAAATTCCATTAGACTGAATATCAGTATTCATAAGACCTTTCAGTTCAATATCTTTTAAACCTAATGCTGCATCCAGAGTTGCCAAATCAACGGCACCTTTTACATTGGCATTGACTTTCATTTCGTTCAGTCCCTGCGTTTTCACCACTGCACGAAAGCTGTTGTTTTTACCCAAATCAAAACTCAAAGTTCTCAAATCGAGTAGGAGTTTCTCAGTATCCAGTGAAGGCAAATCAACATTCAGATCCATATTAAGATTGTTCATCGGAACCGGAGCATTACTATTGGAAACAAAACCATTGTTAACTTTTAAGCTCGCTTTTAAGTCAGGTTTCAGTTTTTTTGGTTCGCTGAATCGTCCCTTTAAACTGAAAAACAAATCGCTGTTTCCTTCGATTTTTGTGTCTTTTGCCCAATCCAGATATTGCGGAGGCAAAACCGAAATCATATCCCGAATGGTTGTTTTCTCCGATGCTGCATTAATATTAATATTATAACCGTCTCTAAGGATACTTAAAAATCCTGTGAATTTCAAAGGTAGTTCATTGATTCTCAATTCATTTTTTCTCAGCACAAACGTCAATGCATTGGTATTAATTCTTGTAATCAAATCTGCGTGTAAAGTTTTCTGCTGTGCATACCAGATTCGATTTAAGGCAAAATCAACTTTATCAATATCTAGGTCTGTTTCCAAATCGAAAATATCTTCACTCAATCCACCTTTTCCTGTATAATTAAGACCTTTTGCATTAACCAGAACATTGGCTGCGTGATCATTGTATTTGATATTCCAGTTTTTCAGTTTGATTAAATCCAATTTGACGGAAGCGCCAGCTTCGGTTGTATCTTTTGGTTTGTCAGACGGTTTGGAAACATAAACGTTATAATTAGCTTCTCCTTTAGAATTGACAAAAACATTGGCTGTAGCATCATTCACATAGATCTCATCAATTTTAACCTCTCTATCAAAAATCAGATTTTTCAAATTGATTCCAACTGCAACTTCTTTGGCTGCGAGCAGAGTGTCTTGTTCAAAAGGTTTGGAAGCCTTCAATATAAAATCGTCTACGGAAACCGTGAGAGAAGGAAAGTGACGGAAAAAAGTAAGGTGTGTTTTCTTATAATCCAATTCGCCCGCCAGATGCTTGTTCGCAAAGATCTTAACCTGTTGGGAAATGGTTCCCGGAAATAAAATCGGGATAATAAACATTAGAAATAAGATAGAAGCGATTCCAATTCCCAGCCATTTCAGAATTTTAATTACAATTGATTTTACATTTCCCACAGTCATAATCTTAAATTTTTCTGATTAATTCAAAGATTATGCTAAAAGTAAATCACAAAAAATCCTTAAGGAATTTAAAAAAAGAATTTTAAATAATTTTAAAACCCTACTAATCCAAAATTAGCGTAATATTTTTATGCGATTCTATAATTTCAATTAAAATTTCAAATAAGGTTTGCCCGTTTCCGTCAATTAATTCATCCAGTTTTTGCTGAATTAATTTTACATTGAAAGGCTTTCCAATTCGAATTTTATTTTGATAGAATTCTTTTGTTGAATCAAAACCTAAATCTTCTCTCGACTTTTGGGAATTTTTCCAGATTATGTCTGTATCTACGCCATATAAAATATCATCAAATCCATCCAAAGTTCCAACTTTCCAATTCTCATCTTTCATAAAAAGTTGAGAAACTTCTTCGTAAAAATCTTCCATATTAGAAAAATGACTGCCATTGATGACAGTCATTTTCTTTTTATTGTTATTTGAAGTATTCCACTCCATTTTTAAAGATATTGTGATAATTCGCAGTTGGAATGTTTTTCATCAACCCTTCTGCAAAACGTTCCGGATGTCCCATTCTACCGAAGATCTTTCCGTCCGAGCTCGTGATACCTTCAATTCCGAACAATGAATTATTTGGATTGAATGGCATTCCGTGAGCGATGTTTCCGTCCAGATCCAAGTATTGTGTTGCGATCTGTCCGTTTTCATACAACTTCTGAATTTCCTCTTCCGAAGCCATAAAACGACCTTCGCCGTGAGAAATCGGAATCGTGAACACCTGATCTTTCATTCCTTTTAACCAAGGCGATTCGTC
Organism: Chryseobacterium sp. 36-9; assembly: GCA_001898785.1. GTDB lineage: Bacteria > Bacteroidota > Bacteroidia > Flavobacteriales > Weeksellaceae > Epilithonimonas > Epilithonimonas pallida. The sequence goes on from MKVE01000031.1 coordinate 11,350, forward strand.
ATTCACCACTCTTACGTTTACCATCTGAGAAATATGTCTTCTGATCGCGTTGTGAGCCAAAGTTGGAGAATTTTCATCCAGATCTTTTATTCTTCCGTAAGGTAATAGTCCTGATTTTACCAACGCCTGGAAACCGTTGCAGATTCCGATGATCATTCCGTCTCTGTCTAACAATTCGTGAACTGCATTTCTCATTTTCTCGTTTTTCAAAACGTTTACAATGAATTTTGCAGAACCATCCGGCTCGTCACCCGCAGAAAAACCTCCTGAGAAAGCCAGAATCTGAGAAGTTTTAATTTCTTCTACCCAAGCATCAATACTTTCATCCAATAACTGGTGATTGATATTGATTAAAGGCAGACTGCTGATCACAGCTCCTTCTTTTGCAAAAGCGTTCAACGTATCATACTCACAGTTTGTTCCCGGGAAAACCGGTGCAAATACTTTTGGCTGAGCGATTCCGTGTTTTTTAATGATGATATTTCTTGGGTTGATCGAGTTTAGTTTTTCGTCGATCTCGACTGTTATTTTTTCTTTTTCAATCGTTGGGAAGAGATTTTCAAAGGTGTTAGTGTTTGCAGCTAATAATTGGCTGATTGTTGTTGGTTGTTGGTTGATTGTTAAAACTTCGTCTGCAACAACTTTTCCTATTAACTGAAGGTTTACAGAGCTTAATTCTTCTTTAGATTCGATGATTAAGCTACCGATATTTTTCGCTAATAAAACAGATCCATCAACTGTAATTTCAGCACCTAATCTGTTTCCGAAGCTCATTTTTGCCAAAGCAACTGCAACTCCGCCTTCTTTTACCGTTTTCACAGAAACGATTTTTCCGGCTTTGATATTTTCGAAAATGAATTCATAAACAGTTTTTAAAGCATCATAGTTCGGAAGTCCGTTTTCCTGAGCGATATGATTGAAGAAATACACTTTATTTCCTGCATTCTTAAATTCAGGGGAAATAATATTTTTCTTTTCTCCGTTCGCACAAGCGAAAGAAATCAACGTTGGCGGAACATTCAGATCCTGATACGTTCCACTCATTGAATCTTTTCCTCCGATTGCAGCCAAACCGAAATTGATCTGAGCATCGTAAGCTCCCAACAATGAAGCTAAAGGTTTCCCCCATTTTTCAGGATTCTGACCTAATTTCTCAAAATATTCCTGGAAACTGAATCGGATATTTTTGTAATCACCACCCATCGCAACGATCTTTGCAACACTTTCTACAACTGCGTAAGAAGATCCCAACAAAGAATTCTGCTTAGAAATTTCTGCATCGAATCCCCAACTTGCCAAAGAAACCGTTTCGATATTTTTTGCTCCGATGATCGGCAATGTCTGAACGCTTCCTTCCATCAAAGTCTGCTGATATTTTCCACCCAAAGGCATCGCAACCGTAGTCGCACCAATCGATGAATCAAACATCTCCAACAAACCTTTTTGAGAAGCTACATTTTTATCGCTTAATATTTTTAAGAAATTCTCTTCATTGAATGACGGAGTTTCTTCTTTTACTTCATTAAGGTGAGTAATTTTAACTTCCTGACTTTTTGAACAGCCATTCGTATCTAAAAACGCTCTTGAAAGATCAACAATTTTATCACCTTTCCAGAACATCTGCATTCTTCCTGAATCCGTCACTTTTGCAACTTCCACAGCTACAATATTTTCAGCTTCGCAGAACTTGATGAATTTTTCTTTATCTTTTGGTTCAACCACAACAGCCATTCTTTCCTGAGATTCGGAAATAGCAAGCTCGGTTCCATTTAAACCTTCATATTTTAAAGGTAAAACATCAAGATTAACTTCCAAAGAATCGGCAATTTCACCGATCGCAACAGAAACACCTCCTGCACCGAAGTCGTTCGATTTTTTAATCAGTCTCGTCACTTCAGGATTTCTGAATAATCTCTGGATTTTACGCTCTTCTACAGCATTTCCTTTCTGAACTTCAGAACTCATCGTGTGGATAGAAGTTTCGTCCTGTTCTTTTGAACTTCCGCTTGCTCCACCAACACCATCACGACCAGTTGCACCTCCTAAAATGATGATAGAATCACCAGCTTCAGGCTTTTCACGTCTTACCCAATCCACAGGAACGGCTCCGGCAACGAAACCAACTTCCATTCTTTTTGCTTTGTAGCCTTCATCGTAAATTTCGGAAACCATTGTAGTCGCCAGACCGATTTGGTTACCATAAGAAGAATACCCGTTTGCAGCCTGTTTTGTGATCGTTTTTTGAGGTAATTTCCCCGGTAAAGTTTGGTCAACTGACTCCAAAACATCAGCAGCACCCGTTAATCTCATCGCCTGGAAAACGAAAGAACGTCCGGACAAAGGATCTCTGATTGCACCACCTAAACACGTTGAAGCCCCACCAAAAGGCTCAATTTCTGTCGGGTGATTGTGTGTTTCGTTTTTGAATAATAAATACCAAGGTTCCTTTTTACCATCGTATTCAGCTTCGATTTGGATCGTACACGCGTTGATTTCATCAGAAACCACCAAGTTCTCCAAATTGCCTGTTTTATGGAAATATCTTCCACAAACTGTCGCCAGATCCATTAAAGAGATCGGTTTCAATTCACGTCCTAAGAATTTTCTTTTCTCGATATAATCATTGAAAATAGTTTCCAATGTATGCTTAAACTGTCCTTCAAATTCAATATTTGACAATTCCGTTTCAAATGTTGTATGACGACAGTGGTCACTCCAATAGGTGTCTAAAACTTTAAGTTCAGTTTCCGTAGGATTTCTTTGTTCAGATTTAAAATATTCCTGAATGAATTTCAAATCATCCAAACCTAAAGCAAAACCGTGGTTGTTAAAGAATTCTTCAAGCTGAGCATCATTAAAATTGATGAAGTTTTCGTGAACAATTACTTTTGAAGGTGTTTCTTCCGCAGGAATATCTAAAATCGTTAAATCTTTTTCCTGAGATTCCACTTTATTGATTAGAAGATCTTTGATTTTTGCTAAATCAGATTCGGAAATACCTTCGAATTCGATTAATTTACCGCTTCTTACCTTAGACTTCTCATTTCCAGTCAATAAAGCGATACATTGTTGAGCAGAATCCGCACGCTGATCGTATTGTCCAGGCAAAAATTCTAATGCGAAATGAATTCCCTGTGCAGGATTTTCTTCGATTAAAATATCAGTAACCGGATCTACGAAAGTGCTGTTGACCACTTTTCCGAATTCACCGTCATTTAATCCAAAAATATCGTAAACGTTGTATACTTTTACGCTTTGGATCGACGGAACAACCGCTTTTACTTCATCAAAAATTTTTGGACTTTCCACATCGAAAATTCCTCTTTTTTCTACGAAAATTCTTTTGTTTTGAGACATTAGATGTCAGATATTTATTAGATTTATTTTTAATTTAAACTATCATTTCGACGTATAAAATCTACATAGAGATTCTTCACTTCGCTTTGCTTCGTTCAGAATGACAAACACAAAAAAATGCAGCCGAAGCTGCATAAATTATACTTTAAGATCAGCCTCTAATCCTATCAGATCTTTGTTGGCATCAATAATCGGCTGAACTTCATTGGCAATGAATTCCTCCGTCTGAATTGGTGCGAAACCGATAAAGTTTTTAGGATCAAGAACTTCTTTTAATTTTGATTTATCCAGTTTTAATGAATCGTCGTTCAGGATTCTTTCGATAAGGTCGTTTTCTTTACCTTCTACTTTCACCTGCTTAGAAGCTTCCATAGAATGAACCCTGATTACTTCGTGGATTTCCTGACGGTCGCCACCAGCTTTCACTTCTTCCATGATGATGTATTCTGTCGCCATGAAAGGAAGTTCTTCCATAATATGTTTGTTGATTCTGTTCGGATATACTACGATTCCGTTCATGATGTTGTTCCAGATCAATAGGATGGCATCAACTGCTAAAAATGCTTGTGGAATTGTTAATCTCTTGTTTGCAGAATCGTCCAACGTTCTTTCAAACCATTGTGTTGAAGCGACCATTGCAGAACTTGTCGTTAAAGACATTACGTATTTTGCCAACGCTCCGATTCTTTCGCTTCTCATTGGGTTACGTTTGTAAGCCATTGCAGATGAACCGATTTGGTTTTTTTCGAATGGTTCTTCAATTTCCTTAAGATTCTGAAGTAAACGTAAATCGTTTGTGAATTTATGTGCAGATTGCGCGATATTTCCTAATAAAGCTACAACTTTAGCATCGATTTTTCTGTCGTAAGTCTGCCCGGAAACTCCGAAAACTTTTTCGAAGCCGAATCTCTTCGACAATTCTTTATCTAAATGCTTTACTTTAGAATAATCACCGTTGAAAAGCTCCAAGAAACTTGCTGCAGTTCCTGTTGTTCCTTTTACTCCTCTGAATCTTAATGTTTCCAAGAAGAAATCAAGTTCTTCGATGTCAAGAACTAAACTTTGTAACCAAAGTGTAGCTCTTTTTCCAACTGTCGTTAATTGAGCCGGCTGGAAGTGTGTGAAACCTAACGTTGGAAGATCTTTATATTGAATTGCAAAATCTGCTAAATTTTTCATCACGTTAACCAACTTTTTCTTTAAAATTAAAAGTCCGTCACGGATCTGAATTAAATCTGTGTTATCTCCTACAAACGCTGAAGTTGCTCCCAAGTGAATAATTCCTTTTGCAGAAGGCGCCACATCACCATAAGCGTGAACGTGAGCCATTACATCATGTCTGAATTTTTTCTCGTATTCAGCCGCTTTTTCGTAATCGATGTTTTCTGCATTGGCTTTTAATTCGGCGATTTGCTCATCTGTAATGTCCAGACCAAGATCTTTTTCAATTTCAGCAAGGGCAATCCAAAGCTTTCTCCAGTTCTGGAACTTATTGTTGTGCGAGAAATTAAACAGCATTTCTTCACTGGAATAGCGCTCTTCCAATGGGTTTTTGTAGGAATTCATTTTTCTTTTTACTTTCTTTTTATTAGATTCACAAATTTAAGAAAATTAACCGATTGTATAAAATCTAATTAAATATTGAATTTTGGTTTAACCAAAGGCTTTTTTTCGAATCCAAAGTTCGGCGGGATATTTGTATTTCCAATTTTAAATCTAATAAAATGGTCTCAAAAATTACATCAGAAATCAAAGTCAGCGTAACGACAGAATATGATAACCATAACAGTTATCCTTCTGAAAATCGTTATGTTTTTCGTTATAATATTGAAATCCAAAACCTTAGTGAAAGACCTGTTAAATTACTTTCCAGAAAGTGGATAATTTATGATTTGGGATTCGGTTTTACCGAGGTTGAAGGTGCTGGTGTGATTGGTCTGACGCCTGTTATCGAAAGTGGTGAAAAATTCAGTTATTTTTCTAATGTGATCGTAAAATCAGGTGTTGGAAGTATGGACGGTTATTATACCTTCGAAGATGCCAGTCAGCAGAGTTTTGAAGTAGATATTCCTAAATTCAATCTTGTTTCTGAAGTTTTGAGTAATTGACCTTTGGATGATCCATGGCGAACAGAAACGAATGTCCAACCTTGCAAAGCGCAGCCCGACTTGAACGGAGCTCTTTTTGTTTAATAAAACAAAAAAGCGGGAGTGGAAGGCGGAAAAGCTGCCCAAATCATTCTATAAAATTTTAATTCTCTTGCCGAAAATATCTTTGATTTCATCGGTTCTTGTTATCATCAGCCTTTCAAAACCCAACAGGGAAATCCTTGCACAGACTTCTGCATCGGCATCTGCCCGGTGATGATTGAATTTGATCTGATGTTGTTCCGCAAGACTTTTCAGACCATAACTTTTCAAATCTTTCCATGCTTTTTTTGCAACACCAATACTGCATAAATAATTGAGATTTGGCTTGAAAAAACCGTAATGATCAAGACAACCTCGCAATACGCTTACATCGAAAGAAGCATTATGAGCAATCATAAGATTACCATACATCATATTTTCCACTTCATACCAAACATCACCAAAAGTGGGAGAGTGCTGCACATCTTCTGGCGTAATACCATGAACTGCAACATTATGATGATTAAAATAGGGAAAGGACGGCGGTTTTATAAGCCAGGATTTGGTTTCTTTAATCTGACCATTTTCTACAATGCAAACTCCCAGTTCACAAGCAGAGTTTTTTTCGTGTGTTGCAGTTTCAAAATCAAGAGCTACAAAATCCATCTTATTAATTTTTAGATCCTAAAAAATGCTTAAAGATCAACCATTTTGATTGATAATAAGGATCAATCTGCTTTTTTTGCCTTAGCCGAATTGATCCGGGAAACTGCCAATAGAAGCCAACATGCGACTTGAAAACAGCCCAAAGATGCTCCCATCCATTTTTGTAAGCAAAATATAAACCTGCAATCCCATCTAATGACAATCTGAAAAACAGAATGAAAAATGCTTTTGAGGAAGGTAAGTTTTTGAGCATCATTGTGAGATTATTTCTGAAATTCAGGTAGGTTTTTTGCGGATTCTGTTTGTTAAGTGTTCCGCCACCAACGTGGTAAACCTTGGATTTTCCGGTATAATAGATTTTTTTTCCGTTATTTTTTAATCTCCAACAAAGATCGATCTCTTCCTGATGTGCAAAGAATCTCTCATCGAAACCATTCATATCCCAGTAATCTTTTGATCGAATAAACAATGAACAACCTGATGCCCAGAATATTTCGGTTTCATCGTCATATTGTCCACTGTCCAATTCTATATCATCAAAAATACGTCCTCTGCAATAGGGATAGCATAGATTGTCAATTAACCCGCCACCAGCTCCGGCAAATTCGAATTTGTTTCTTTGATAATAATCCAGGATTTTTGGCTGAATAGCGGCAATGTCCTTATCCTTAGAAAATAAATTAAGAATAGGAGAGATCCAGTTTTCTGTAACCTCTACATCCGAATTCAGAAGGCAATAAATATCCGCATTGATAGATTTCAATCCCTCGTTATAACCTGCTGCAAAACCTGAATTAGTTTTATTCTGAATAATTTTGACAGCAGGAAAATCAGATTTTAGAAATGAAATAGAATCATCGGTTGACGCATTGTCAATAACAAAAATCTCCGCATCCTGAGAATATTTCACAACAGAAGGCAAGAGCTTTTCTAACCA
>MKVE01000031.1:18518-32834 GCA_001898785.1 Chryseobacterium sp. 36-9
TTCCTGATCGTATTTTCCAGTAGTTTATGAAATTTCTTTACAACTTCGTGCTCTACAAATTTTTCTCCATCGGGATAGATCCTGTGATAATTAACCTGATAAAAGCCTCTTTTTACCTTTTTCATTTCACAGAAGATAAACACCAAATCCATTCTTGTAGATAGCTTATCATATCCTACAAAAGCGGGTGTTTTCTGATTCAGAAAATTAAGTCCATAATTAACATGAGAAATATGAGGCGTTTGATCCGCAACAAACATATATGCGGAATTACCATCATTTGGCGCCCGGAAAATCTGTTTAATCACCTCATTGGCTTCAAGAGATTTATTATTAAATCTATTTCTGATGGTTTTAATTTTTTCTTCCCAGAATTTGCTGTTCATTTTTCTGTAAACCGGATGACAGTCTTTTTGTGGAATAAGAGTGGCTAAGGCATTGAACCATTCCCAGTTAAAAATATGACCTGATAACATGATTATATTTTTTCCTTCCGCCTTCGCCTGATGAAATACATCTTGATTAAGATGCTGCATTCTTACCCGAGATTCCGTTTCTGATATTGTAAAAGCCTTCAACATCTCGGCAAGGTAATCACAAAAATTAGAGAAGAATTTTTTTGAGATATCTTTGATCTCTTTATCCGACTTTTCAGGAAAAGCGTTTCTAAGATTCTCCAGAACAACTGCTTTTCGATAACCAATAATATAGTAATTAAGAAAAAACATTATATCTGAAAAGAAATATAATACCTTAAGCGGTAATCTGGAAATTAGTAATAATATGCTGAATAAAAATTGATTCAATGTATAATGAATATTGGCAAATATACTGAAAAATGGCTGGATTTTTGATTAACTTTGATGTTTAATTAAAATCTATTATCAATAATAAATGAGAAAATCTGTTAAGAGTCTGTTATTTTTGGGAGGAGTTTTGTTATTTTCTCTAACTAACGCTCAGACTAAGGAAAATACTTTGACCAAAGAGCAAATAGAAGCGAAGAAAAAAGCTGCAGCCGAAGAAAAAGCCAGATTACCTAAACCTTATCATCCGGAAGCCAACGCTGCGCTTGACATTCAGAATGCTGTAGCTAGTGCAAAAAAACAACACAAGAATGTAATAATACAAGCAGGAGGGAATTGGTGCATCTGGTGCCTGAGATTTAATAATTATGTACAACAAACGCCGGAACTTAAGCAAATTGTTGATAATAATTTTATCTACTATCATTTGAACTGGTCGCCGGAAAATAAGAATGAGAAAATCTTTACCGGTTATGGAAATCCTGGCGATAAATTTGGGTATCCTGTTTTTATCATTTTGGATGAAAACGGAAAACAAATCCACACACAGGACAGCTCAGTTTTGGAAGAGGGGAACGGTTACAGCTTAGAAAAAGTAAAAGAATTTTTTAATACTTGGAAGGCTAAGGCATCTTAAGATATTATGTACAAAAAAAACCACTTCAAATGAGGTGGTTTTTTGTATCTTATCTTTTACTGATTAAGCTTCTTCAGATTTTGCTTCCTCCTTTTTTGCAGGAGCAGCTTCTACTACCGGAGCATCAGAAACGATATCGAACTCGTAGTTGTACTCAACATTTCTGTGAAGTCTAACAAGAGCTGAGAATTTACCAGTTCTCTTGATTGTATTTCCAGGAATTTTGATGTATTTTTTATCAACACTAACACCAGCTTTTTCTAATGCAGCAGCAAGGTCAGCATTGTTGATAGAACCAAATAACTTGTCACCAGCGCCTACTTTTGCAGGAATAGTAATAACAGTTTTCTTCAATTGATCTACAACTGCATTAGCAGCAGCAACCAACTTAGCTTCTTCTTCTTTTCTAGACTCCAAAGTAGCTTCTAATTGAGCTTTATTTTTTGGAGTAGCTAATAATGCAAAACCTTGAGGGATCAAAAAGTTTCTTGCATAACCTGGTTTTACATTTACCGTATCAAACTCAAGTCCTAAGTTTTCTACATCTTTTTTTAGGATAATTTCCATTGTTGTTGTCCGTTTTAGTTTTAGAGCCAAGAACAAAGAGCCAAGAATCAAGATTTTAAAAATCTTTTATCCTTTATCTTTTATCTCTTATCTAAATCGTTAGAATTAAATTATTTATTCAGCAACAAAAGAAGAAAGCAAGCTCTCTTCTTTTATTATTTTGTTCTTATTTCAAAAGATCCGCTACGTAAGGCATCAAAGCAAGGTGTCTTGCTCTTTTGATAGCAGCAGATACTTTTCTTTGATATTTAAGAGAAGTTCCTGTGTATCTTCTTGGTAAGATTTTACCTTGTTCGTTCACGAATTGTAATAAGAAATCAGCATCTTTATAATCTACGTGCTTAATTCCGAATTTTTTGAATCTACAATATTTCTTTTCAGATTTTGTATTGATATCAAGTGGAGTAAGAAATTTTACTTCCGATTCGCCCCCGGCAGAGGCTTGTTTTGCCATATCGTCTATTGCCATTGTTTTAAATTTTTTAAGGGTTAATGAATTAAGCTTTCGCAGATTTTAGTTTGCTTCTTCTTGTTACTGCATAATCTACAGCGTGCTTGTCAAGTTTAGTCGTTAGGTAACGGATAACTCTCTCATCACGTTTGAAAGCAGTTTCTAAGTCTGCAACTACTGTTCCTTCTCCTTTGAATTCGATTAAGGTATAAAAACCATTCTTTTTCAATTGGATAGGATAAGCCAATTTTTTAAGTCCCCAATTTTCTTTGGCAACGATTTCGCAATTGTTTGAAGTCAATAGATCTTCAAATTTTTTCACTGCTTCCTCCACCTGAGCATCAGATAGAACGGGAGTTAAAATGAAAACAGTTTCGTAATTGTTCATAATGTTAATTAATTTTAATTAAAAATTCGAGTTGCAAAAGTACAACTTTTTTCCGAATTACAATTATTTATAACAAAAAAACCTGCAGAAATTCTGCAGGTTAATTTAACAATATGATTTAGATTTTATTTCTTGATCACTTTTGTTGAAGTTGTAGAACCATCTTCTAACTGAGTTGTAACGACATAAACACCTGCATTGAATCTGCTGAAGTCAATTTGGGATTTAGTTTCATTCAGATCTTTAGTTAATAATTGTTTACCTGTTACATCAAATACTTTCACAGATTTGATCTTACCTTGAGCTTCGATATTAAATACGTCTTTAACAGGGTTAGGGTAAGACTTGATATTTGATTTTGTTATATCATTAACCGCCAATACACCAACATTAAGAGTATAATCTTCTGCCTGTCCAAAGCTGGCTCCTGTACAAGGATCAGTAAGTGGACTGGTTGTTCCAAATTGCTTTTTAACTCTCATTCTTGTATTACCAACTGTTGCTCCAACCGGAACTGTGATATCATAAGTAAGTTGTTTTGTATCTGTACCTGTTGAATTAACAATAGTTCCTACAGAATAAGTTTCTCCTGCGTCTGCAAAATCTCCATCTTGATTCCAGTCAATAAATACAGCAAAATTATTTGTATAATTACCACCCGTATTTCCTTTTATTGTAATAGTATGTGTACTTCCTTGTGTTACGTTACCTACCTGATTCAAGAAGAATTCATGAGCAGTTCCACCCGTTGTACTGGCACTCGTCGTGTTATTAATTCCGGCAAAATTCACCAATGTAATTGGTTCAACAGTGAAAGTAAACGCCAATGGTCCGCAATATGTCAACGTTGAAGTTGTTGTAAATGAATTCACTGTACAACCACTTGCCGAACCAATTGAGTTCTTAGGAATTACTTTCCAATAGTAAGTTGTGTTAAGTGCCAGATTAGAAGTAACTGTGAAGCTTGTCCCTGAAGTACTACCCACCATTGTTGTTGGATTTGGGTTAGTATCTAGATAAACATCATAAGAATCTGCACCTGAAGATGCCGCCCATGTAAGACTAGGCGTCACTGCAACTCCTGTTGCTGCGTTTGCCGGTGTACTTAAAGTAGAACAGCCAGGCGCTGTAGTTGCCGGAGGTATACTAACCACTTTAAAATCATCTACAGCAAAACCGAATTGGTCTTCTGAAGTGCATTGTATCGCCACATAAATCTGTTGCCCCGCATAAGCATTCAAATTGTAAGTATACTCGTGCCAAGTAGCGTCAGAAGGTGTTGTTATAACTCCTGAAACTGCTGTGAAGTTTGCAACCGCGGTTCCTGTTGTGGAAACCAGCACTTTAAATTTCTCAGCTCCATAATCTGCATCACAGCTTTTAGCCCAGAAACTTAGTGTAGCTCCTTGCCCTGCTACTAACTGTATTTGAGGAGAGATAAGCCAGTCATTGTTCCACGGTGATGAAGTAGCTGCAAAAGCGACCATCATTTTATCCCCTGTATTGGCAGTCCAATCTGAGGTTTCACTAGGAGTCATTGGTGGAGTAGTGGTAGTTGAGTTAAAAACCTGAAAAGATTTGGCTACCTGAGTATTCGGGAATGTAATTCCCTGAAATCCATAAGTAGTTTTAAGATCAACATCTGTAAGTGTCCAGTTGCCAACATTAGCAATAGCAAAATCTGTGTACGTTTCAAAACTGTCTTCGAAAATTACAGTCTGCGCTTTCAATACGTCTGTTGAAAACAACGCACCTGTTGCAAATAAAGAAAATAGAAATTTTTTCATAAAATTAATTTTTTAAATTCTCTCAAATATAACCAAATAATTTCTAAATTACCAAATTTTTATCCAAAAAAATATCAATTTCAAATAAAAAATCCAAATATATTGAATATGAAAATTATAAAAACCGGATAGGAATTTCGGAAGATTATTGTTTTATTTCCTTTAAAAAGCTCAACTTTAATTCTTCATACAGAGAGTAACGGCTTATTAAAACAGAGAAAATAGAAGATATCATTCCTGCCAACATCAGATGGAATATTAATGAATGCCTGTCCGTCATTTCTAAAACCAAAATCGCAGAAGTAAAAGGCGCGCGGGTAATCCCGGTCAGAAAAGCGACCATTCCTGCAAGTATCAGGACATTAGTTTCGTTATCGGTGAGATTCATAATGTCTGCAAAAACACTTCCAATAGAAGCTCCCGTTGATAAAGCCGGAGCAAAAATTCCGCCCGCTCCTCCGGAAGTAAAGGCTAAAGCAGGCCCTAACATCCTGAGAATAGGAACATACCAAGCTTCGGTTTTATTATCAGAAAACAGAACACGTTCTATGATATCTTTACCGGAACCCAGAATATCTTTATTAAGAAAAAAAGCTATAGAAGCTACAATTAATCCACATATGAAAAGAAATATAATATTTGAAGTGTTCGATTTTAATTTTTTCTTGAGACCATTGATTTTCAACATTGCAACAGAAAGCTGACTGCTGAGAATTCCTGCAATTCCGGAAACGATAATAATCGGAAACATAATCCACAAAGTCACACCTTGCGTTTTAGGATAACCTAAATATAAATAAGAGCCCGCCAAAGTCTGTGCAGTAAGCCCGGCAATAATAACAGCTGTAAACAATGCCGTTTTGAAGTAATTGATATGAGTTTTGGATAATTCTTCAACTGCGAAAACAATTCCTCCCAAAGGCGTATTGAAAGCTGCTGAAAGCCCAGCTGCCGCTCCGGTAAGAATCATATTCTTTTTCGAAATTTTCGGCCACCAATCAGGTAGAAACTCATAGACTTTTCGGAAAACAGAGCCGGCAATCTGTATGGTCGGGCCTTCTCTTCCAACTGCGCCACCAGATGATACCAAAACAAAACTTGAAATGATTTTAACAATCAGAATTCTGAAACTCAACAGTCTTTTGATAAGATTATTATCTTTTGGATTTGCCAGATCAACAGCAGCCATTACTTGCGGGATTCCGCTGCCTTTTGCAAATGGTGCATATTTTTTTACCAGCCACCAAGAAAAAACAAATCCTGTTGGTGCAAGAATAAAAATCATCCAAAGATGCCAATCCAGGATCTTATGAAGCATTTCTTCTCCGAAAGCAAAAACTTGGGCATATAAAACAGCAATCAATCCTGTAATAATAGAGCCAATCCAAAAAGGAACTGCTTGAAGAATATTCTGCTTCAAGCGCTCATTTCTGATATTGTCAAAAGATTTTTTGAGAACTTTCCTTATAAAGAGAAGGATTTTTTTCATACTCAGATTTTCAAGGTTTCCGGATTATGAAGACGGATAATATTAGCTCCTTTTTCTAATAACTCATGATGTAAATCTAATGTTTCTTTTTCAACTTCGTTCGGTTGTTTTCCAAGTGGTTTGTAAATGAATGATTTTTTTGAAATTCCAGCCAAAACAGGCATTTTTCCAAATCCAATATATTCGAATTCATCAATCATTTGGTATTGATCTTCAACTGTTTTTCCAAAGCCAAATCCAGGGTCAAGAATAATATCTTTGATTCCTTTTTGTCTTAAGAATTTTACCTTTTCTGAGAAAAACCGGTTAACAGAAATAATAATATCATCGAGCTTAATTTTCTCGTGCATCGATTCATAAGTCGGGTTAATATGCATCAATATATAAGGTAAGCCAGATTTTGCAACTGTATCCAAAAGTTCAGAATCAAATTGTCCTGCAGAAATATCATTTACTATATCAATTCCTTCATTATAACCGAATCTCACAACATCGGAATAAAATGTATCTAATGAAATCAAACTTTCCGGGAATTCTTTTTTGATTAATGAAATAACATTTCCAATCCTTCTGATTTCTTCATCAGCATTCAAAAATTCGGCATTTGGTCGTGTCGATTGCGCGCCGATATCAATAATTGACGCACCGTTTTTCAACAGATTTTCAGCTTGTTCCAAGGCTGATTTTTCATTGTTGAATTTCCCTCCGTCAGAAAAAGAATCTGGCGTTAGATTTAAAATTCCCATTAGTTTAGGCTTTGACAAATCAATCAATTTGCCATTACAATTGATTAGAAAAAAATTAGAATTGCTTATAGAAAAATCCATCTAACAAAAATATAGTTTGCATTTCAAATTAAAAAAATAAAACAATTTAACTTTCTTTCGAAATCAATTAATAAAGTTATTTTTGCACACGAAATTAAAAAATAAAACCGTGAAAACATTTATACATTCTTTATTCTTCACTCTAGTTTCATCATTTTCATTAGCTCAAATTGTAAATATCCCTGATGTTAAATTTAAACAGTATTTGATTAATCAATCTGAAATTAATACTAACGGTGACAATGAGATACAAGTTTCAGAAGCGATTGCTTTTACCGGAACTATAGAGTGTTTTAATTTGGGGATTAATTCTCTTGCGGGTATAGAATCATTTGTAAATATTACATCATTAATATGTCATCAAAATAATTTGACTTTATTGGATTTAAGTAATAATACTCGCTTGAATAATATTAATTGTTCGGATAATCAAATTGTTAACTTAGACTTTAGTAATAATCTTTCTTTGAAATTCATAGATTGCCAAAATAATAAACTGACAACGTTAACTTTAGGAAATAATAGTGTTTTGAGTTCTTTAGTTTGTGAAAGAAACGAATTAAAAATTCTGAATTTAATGAACAATATAGGTCTAGAAACATTATGGTGTTCTAGTAATCAACTCAATTCACTGGTGCTGCCAACAAGTAATCTTCTTAAAGAATTGGCTTGTTCACAGAATCATTTATTTAATGTTAATTTCAGTAATTCTTTAGGATTACAAATGCTATATATCGCGCAAAATGAGTTGCAAACTCTTGATTTAAGTAATAACATTGAACTTAAAATGCTTTGGGCAATTGACAATAAACTTAAGAATTTAAATATCAAAAATGGGAATAATCACAACATCGATTTTTTTGATGTTACAAACAATTCAGAACTTACCTGTATTCAAGTTGATGACGTTAATTATTCCGAAACAAATTGGACAGCCGTTGATGCCATCGCAAATTTCAGTACCAATTGTGATGCATTTATGTCAATAGATAATTTTAGTAAAAACTCAATAAAAATCTATCCAAATCCTGCAAAAAATATTGTTCATTTTTCTGAACAAACAAATGTGGAGATATTTAATTCTTTAGGACAAAAAGTAAAATCAGAAAAAAACATCAAAAGTATTGACGTTTCTAAAATTTCAAAAGGGATGTACTTTATAGTTCTTAAAAACAATCTAGGAAAGGAAATTCAAAAAACTAAAATTATTAAGGAATAAGCTTAGTTTTTAATGATTACTATCAATAAATCAACTCCGAACTAAATTTGTATCTTTGACCAATTAGACAGATTTATGCACAATACATCCGCCCAGTTTGACGACGTCATCAAGACTTGCAGAGACCTTTTCCAAAAAAAAATGAAAGATTATGGAACTGCCTGGCGTGTTCTTCGTCCCAGTTCTATAACCGACCAAATCTACATCAAAGTAAGCAGAATCAGAACGTTACAAATGACGGATGTGAAAATGGTGGATGAAAGCGAAGAAGACGAATTCATTGCAATCATCAATTATTCTATTATCGGATTGATTCAGCTGGAGAAAGGATTTTCTGATGAGCTGAATGCTAATCCGGAAGAAATCATCAATCTTTACGATTCTTATGCCCAAAAAGCGAAAGAGCTGATGGAACGCAAAAATCACGATTACGGTGAAGCCTGGAGAGATATGAGAATCTCGTCCATCACAGATTTGATTTATCAGAAAGTTTTGAGAACCAAACAGATCGAAGATAATCAAGGGAAAACTTTGGTTTCGGAAGGTTTGGATGCCAACTATTTTGATATGCTGAATTATGCTGTTTTTTGTCTGATTAAATTTAAAAATTAATAAATATGAAAGCAGTTCTGCGCTACATTGTTGCACTTATTTTCATTGCTTCCGGTTTTGTAAAAGCGGTCGATTTGAAAGGATTTTCTTTCAAGCTGGAAGAATATTTCTCACCGGTTGTTTTCGATTTGCCATTTTTAGAAAAATATGCTTTGGCATTTTCGATCATCGTTGTTATATTGGAATTGGTTTTAGGATTTATGTTACTGATGAAAATCAAACTTAAACAAACGATTTATGCATTGATTGCGCTTTGTATTTTCTTTGGTTTTCTGACGTTTTATTCCGCTTATTATAATGTAGTAACGGATTGCGGATGTTTTGGTGACGCAATCAAATTCACACCTTGGCAATCGTTCTGGAAAGATATTATACTCCTTGTTTTATTATTAATTTTGGCTGTTCTTTACAGAAAAAGAGAAGAAGATGAAAGGGTAAGATTCGGAAAATTACCATTGTTGGGAGTTTTCGTTTTAGTAATGATTTTCGTTATGTACAGAGGAATTGCTCACGAACCGATGATAGATTTCAGAGCTTATTCTATCGGAACAGATCTGGGCGCAGAGAAAGAAAAAATCGATAAAAATCCTTCGGAATACAAGACTTTTTATTCGCTTAAGAATCTGAAAACCGGTGAAATTAAAAAAGTAAATCAGGATGATTATATCAACAAAGAATATTGGAAAGACACCAACTGGCAAATCGAAGACGGAAAAACGACATCCGAAATCGTGAAAAAAGGTTACGAATCTGAAATTTCGAAATTCAAGGTTGAAGATATCAACGGTAATAATTTCACTAACGAAATATTGAAAGAACCGAGGGCAGTTCTGATTTTTTCATACAAACCGAAATTAGTAGATGCCGATCTTCTCAATAAAACAGAAACCAAAGCTTTGACGGAAAAAGCTAAAGTTTACGGCATAAGTACACAACATGATTTCTATAAACAAATTCCTAATTATATGATGGATGAAATCGCTATCAAAACGATAGCCAGAAGCAATCCCTTTGTATTAGTTCTGGAAAAAGGAAAAATTGTTGAAAAATTGGGTGCTAAAGATTATTTAAATCAAGATTAAATTATATAATGAGAAAATCAAATAAACCGATTGCTGGTTATCATTTACTTATGATTTTGTCCGCTGTAGATGGCATTATCAAACCCGAAGAAGGGCTTAAAGTTCAGGAATATATGGCTGAAGAATTTCCGTTCCGTCTGAACCTGGATGACGAATTGGAGATCATTGCGCAGCTTACTTCTGACCAATGGCAGGACCATTTCGAATTCCATGCAAAATGCTTCGAGGATGATTCTACAGAAAAAGAAAGAAAAGACTTTATTCAATTTGCAAAATCTCTCATCAAAGCTGATAACAATGTAAGCGATGATGAGCATAGATTCTACATTCTACTTAAAAATCTTTGGAACTTAAATTAAAAATATAATGAGAAAGAACATTGTTGCAGGCAACTGGAAAATGAACAAAACTTATGCTGAAGCCCAGGAACTCATGTTTCAGCTTTTAGAATACAAAAAAAATAACACTACTAATTGCGAGGTTTACATTGCGCCGCCAGCTCTGTATCTTACCACCGCGAAAGAAGTTTTCAAAAATGGGGAAGTTGGCGTATTTGCCCAGGACGTTTCTGAATATGCAAGTGGTGCCTACACTGGTGAAATTTCTGTTGATATGCTAGCTTCTGTTGATGCTGACGGAAGTTTAGTTTCTCACTCAGAAAGAAGAACGTTTCACGGCGAGACAGACAGCCATGCGAACAGAAAAGTAAAAGCACTGCTTGACAAAGGTTTGACACCAATCTATTGCAATGGTGAAAAATTAGAAGAACGCAAGACAGGAAGGCATTTCGAAGTGGTGAAGAACCAAACAGAAACAGCCCTTTTCACTTTATCTGCAGAAGAAATCAAAAAAGTAGTGATTGCTTACGAACCAGTTTGGGCCATTGGAACCGGCGAAACCGCTACCGCTGAACAAGCACAGGAAGTTCACGCTTATATCAGAAGTCTGATTGCAGACAAATACGGAAAACAAGTGGCTGATGGGGTTTCTATTCTTTACGGTGGAAGTGTGAAGCCTGATAACGCCAAAGAAATCTTTTCCCAGCCAGATGTTGACGGAGGTCTGATTGGCGGTGCTGCACTTAAGATTGAAGATTTTTCAAAAATCATTGAAGGATTTAATAATTAATAATTTATCTAAAATAATAAACCTCATAGTTACGCTATGAGGTTTAATTTTTTTTATTTAATAGAAAATGAAAATAGAACATTTGGGAATTGCTGTTAAATCTTTATCAGATTCGGATAATCTTTTTGCAAGACTTTTGGGTAAATCCAATTATAAACAAGAGTCTGTTGAAAGGGAAGGTGTAACCACCTCATTTTACGAAGTTGGAGAAAGCAAAATCGAACTTTTGGAAGCCACAAATCCGGAAAGCCCGATCGCGAAATTTCTCGATAAAAAAGGAGAAGGGATTCATCATATCGCATTTGGAGTAGAAAACATCCAAACTGAAATCGAAAGATTAAAAAAAGAAGGATTTATTTTTATATCAGAAGAGCCGAAAGAAGGTGCTGATAATAAATTAGTTGTCTTTCTTCATCCTAAATCAACGAATGGTGTGCTGATAGAATTGTGTCAAGAAAAACCTTAAAAGGTTTGGCAGATAAAGAAATTTTGTTATTTTTGCACACACAAAATTTAACCAAATTTTGAGGTCCTATAGCTCAGTTGGTTAGAGCACCTGACTCATAATCAGGTGGTCCCTGGTTCGAGCCCAGGTGGGACCACTTTTACAATCAACCACTTACAAATCGTAGGTGGTTTTTTATTTTTGCCATCTGCAAAGCAATCTCAAGTTTTATTCTTATTTTTTACACCAACAATTAGTAAACAAAAGACAGTTCTAAATTCATAAATACCTGACAAAATATTAATAAACTATAAAATTAATTTTTACAACATTTTAAAATATTTTCGTTTATTATTATTAATTTTATTCTATTTACAGGTCTCGTTATAAAATTAACATCATTATCTTAACTTTAAATTATAATTATCATTTCAATATGACTCAGGTCATAAAGTGGTAAGCAAGTTCTGTATAATTTTGACGTCAATTAAAAATAGACTATGGAATTACAAATTCTTAATCAGAAGTTCTACTCAAATTTAGATGTCCGCTTATAAGCATCTATAAAATTACAATTCAATTTAACCAATCATCGAATGACATTAAGACTTTATAGACTGATGTTATAGATGATATATGAGTTTGTAGAGCTTTTTATTTAAGTATTTGTAAAAATAGCAAAGATTATATCTAACAAATTCAATTGATAACATTGATTGATTTAGTGTTTTATAAGGATAACTTTTGAAACATAAGAGAGTAGACAAATATGGTTATAGAAGAATTTATTATAAAATCGTTAGGCGCGAAAATCATAGATTACAATATCGGGGATGTTATTTTTTCAGAAGGGGGTACACCGCTTTATTATTATCAGATAATAGAAGGTGATATAAAGCTTAACAATTATAATGAAGATGGTAAAGAAATGATACAAAGTATATTGACAAAAGGACATAGTATCGGCGAATTTTTACTTTTCATGAATAAGCTATATCCAGTAAATGCAATTGCACTGACATCTTGTAAAGTTCTGAGATTACCAAAAGCCAAATTTTTATTACTACTTGAAAAATATCCCGAAACCCGTTTGCATATTATCCAAAGCCTTTCTGAGTCTATGTATTTCAAATTTGTGATGGGGCAAATTTTTTCGACACAAAATCCCGCGACAAAGCTAAAAGCATTAATGGACTATCTTAAAAGTTCACAAAAAGACCCGAGTCCGTTTTCATTCCAAATCCCGCTCACAAGACAACAAATGGCAAGCCTTACTGGCCTTCGTGTCGAAACAACTATCAGGACGCTAAAGAGTATGGAGAAAGATAATATTGTTAAAATTCGCAACAGAAAAATATTGTACTGATAGAATCTTAATCTAATTATCCAAATATTTTATTCATTTTGTAGTTTAAGGAACAAGTTTTGCTAACGACATAGAGCATCAAATTACAGGCTTGATTTTACATAAAAATTTATAGATATAATTTGTTTATTATGAATTATATAAAAATAATACATTATTGAAATTTTGTAAGTATTTTTGATGTTTTAGCACAATGTAATAATAATTAGTACATTTTAAAATTTTATGGTCTTAATTGTCGATGATAATCAAAACAATATATATTCATTAAAAAAACTATTAGAGTCCAACGATTTTGAAGTTGATACGGCTATCTCCGGAGAACAGGCTCTGGGAAAGGCATTAAAAAACAATTATTCATTAATCATTCTGGATGTTCAGATGCCAGATATGGATGGTTTTGAAGTAGCTGAAACATTAGCTGGCTATAGCAAGACAAAAGAGATCCCAATTGTCTTTTTATCTGCAGTTAGTACTGAGAAAAGATTTATTACCAAGGGTTATAAATCCGGTGGTATAGACTACGTGACCAAACCCATCGATCCGGAAATTTTATTACTAAAAGTTAAGACTTTCTATAATCTGCAAGAGAATAATCTTGCGATGAAAAGAACACAACAAAATCTGGAACTCGAAGTCAAAGGCAGACGAGAGTCCCAGGCGACAATGAAGTCCCAGATCGATCATTTTCATCTCATGTTGCAGGCTTTGCCACAAATTGCTTTTACACTCAATCAAAATGGGGAAGTTGATTTTGTAAATTGCAAATGGTACCTGTATTCCGAATCGGAACAGGATTTTCCGGAAACTCATCCTGATGATCACGATATCAAAAAAGAATTTGAAGAATGTAGAAAAAGAGGAAAAGCTATGGAGCTTGAGGTTCGGATCAAAAATATTAAAACCCAGCTTTACCGTTATCATTTGCTCAGGATGTCTCCCGTTTTTGAAGGGGATCTCATTAAAAACTGGGTAGGAACTTTTACGGATATTGATGATCAAAAAAAGGTGGAGAAAGAAAAAGACGAATTTCTGAGTATTGCCAGTCATGAGCTCAAAACGCCTCTTACAAGCATCAAGGCGTACACACAGCTATTGGAACGGAAACTAAAACTTAATAATGAAAATTCGGAATTGCTTTATGTTGAAAAGACCTTGGACCAGATCGAAAAGCTGAACAGTCTGATCACAGATCTTCTTGATGTTTCAAAAATTGAAAACGGAAAACTTAAGATTAACAAAAAGCCCGAGAATCTGGAATCTGTTCTGCAAAGTGCAATCGAAACTATTTTACATACCAGTGGTAATAATGTAAAAATTGAACGTCACGGCGTCAAACCCGACTTCTTGATTCCTTTTGACAAAATACGGATAGAGCAGGTTTTAATCAATTTCCTTAGCAATGCTATCAAATATTCTCCGGATAATAATCAGATTTTTGTAACCACTTTTGCTGATGAAAAAGAAGTGAGAATCAGCGTTACAGATTTCGGAATTGGTATACCGGATTTT
>MKVE01000031.1:32861-87469 GCA_001898785.1 Chryseobacterium sp. 36-9
ATCAAACAACATCACGGAACTATTGGAGTTTCCAGTGAACCGGGAGAAGGATCAACATTTTATTTCACTTTACCACTAAATTAATTCTTTATATGCCAAAGAAAATTATACGAAATCTGCAGATTGGAGTCGGTTTATCACTTTTGATTCTTATTGCCAGTTCTATTGCTTCTTACTGGAGTATTCAAAATCAAATGAACAACAGAGAAAAGCTATCTACAAGCAGAAAATCTATCACGGCTGTTAAAGATGTTTTAATTGCTCTGCTGGATGCTGAAACAGGAAACAGAGGTTACCAGCTCACAGGTAGAGAAAATTATCTGGACCCGTACAAACGCAGTCTGGTAGAGCTTCCAAAAGCAATGCAACGGGCAAAAGATCTGGATATTGATGATCAATTCCAAATAGAACGTCTCAATAATCTGGAACAAAATGTCAAGGTTAATATCAATAATCTGAAACATTTTGTAGAAGACAGACGCAAAGGCATTCAGATGACACAGGAACAGATTACGATGAGCAAAGCTTATATGGACAAATGCCGAAGTATTG
Organism: Chryseobacterium sp. 36-9; assembly: GCA_001898785.1. Classification (GTDB taxonomy): domain Bacteria; phylum Bacteroidota; class Bacteroidia; order Flavobacteriales; family Weeksellaceae; genus Epilithonimonas; species Epilithonimonas pallida. The sequence continues at coordinate 33,414 of MKVE01000031.1, forward strand.
TAAATGATTTTGTAAAATATGAAGAACAAGTATTGGAAATCAAAAACAAGGATCTTACAAGATCTTCCAATACCACAGTTTTATTCATTATTTTTTCGGCAATTGCAGCGGTAATTGTTACGGCTTCTTTCTATGCAAAACTAAAGGCAGATCTGATCCGCAGAGACAAGCTGGAAAGAGAACTAAAGGAAAAAGATATCGAAATCACCAAACGTGTCAATGCAATAAAACAAATTGCAAATCGTGTTTCCAACGGAGATTACAGTCAAAAAGCTGTGGATAATGCTCAGGATGATTTGGGCGAATTGGTGGAATCCCTGAACCATATGACAGATTCTCTCAAAAAATCTTTTGATCAGATCAATAAGAGCGAATGGCGTCAAAAAGGCTTGGTTATTTTGAATGAATCCCTTGTTGGAAATAAATCTGTAAAGGAAGTTACGACTGAATCTCTTAATCATCTTATTGAATATGGCAATTGCATCAACGGCGCAATTTATCTTAACGAAGAAGGCCGATTGAAACTGAATGCAGCTTATGCACAGGAAGATCATATGAAAAATAGCTTTGAACCGGGTGAAGGAATGGTTGGGCAGGTTTTTATACAAAGATCAATCAAGGTCTACAATGATATTGATGAAAACCAATTTGCAGTAACTTTTGCCGGAAGTAAGGTCAAAGTTAATAGCATTTTGTTAGTCCCTATTGTTTTTGGTAATTACGCTTTCGGAGTATTGGAACTGAACTCAAAATCTAATTTTGATGACGATAAGATCGAATATTTTATAGAAGGCTGCCGCAATGTTGCTATTGCTCTCAATGCTGCAAAAGGAAGAGAGCAGGAACAAAGATTACTGGAAGAAACCCAAACTCAGGCAGAAGAACTGCAGGTACAACATTCTGAACTTGAAAATCTTAACACGGAACTAGAAGCACAGACACAAAAATTGCAGGCTTCTGAAGAAGAACTGAAAGTTCAGCAAGAAGAACTTTTACAAACCAATGCAGAATTAGAAGAACGTTCCAAATTACTGGAAGAGAAAAATCATCTCATTGGTGAACGTAATGCTGAGATACAGAGAAAAGTAGAGGAATTAGCATTAAGTACAAAATATAAGTCCGAGTTCCTTGCGAATATGTCACACGAGCTTAGAACACCGCTTAATTCAATTCTTTTGTTGTCTCGTCTAATGGCTGAAAATCCGGAAGAAAACCTGAATGAAGATCAGATAGAATCAGCAAAAGTAATTCAGAGTTCAGGAACGAGCCTATTGACTTTGATTGACGAAATTCTTGATCTTGCGAAGATTGAATCAGGAAAAATGACTTTGGATTATCAGGATGTTTCCCTGGATGATGTTGTGAAAGACTTACGAAATCTTTTCAATCCTGTTATTCATCAGAAAGCGCTCCAGTTCAATATCGAAATTGATGAAAACATTGAAAAAGAAATTGAAACGGATAGGCTAAGACTGGATCAGGTATTGAGAAATCTTTTATCCAATGCAATCAAATTTACTTCAGAAGGTAGTATTACTTTGAACATCAGAAAAGATCCAAAAAACAAGGAATCGATTATTTTCTCAGTTAAAGATACCGGAATCGGAATCCCTGAAGATAAACAGAACATCATCTTCGAAGCATTCCAACAGGCAGACGGTTCTACCAGGAGGAAATTCGGCGGAACAGGTTTGGGACTGTCCATCAGCAGGGAAATTGCAAGATTATTAGGCGGAGAATTAACCTTGAAAAGTAAGATTGATGAAGGCAGCGAATTTATTTTAAAAATTCCTGTAAGCAAGCAATCAGAACCAAGCCAGCTGGAAACCGAACAGAATATTGTAAAAGTCATCAAAGAAGATGTAGAACAAATCCATAACATTTTGGTGGAAGAGAATCCTTTTTTGGAAATTCCGGAAGATGTTGATGATGATCGTGGTACAATTACAGATGAGGATAAAGTTATCCTTATTATAGAAGATGACACCAATTTTGCAAAAGCGTTGCTCAAATATGCAAGAATGCAGAATTATAAAGGTGTTGTCGTAGTAAGAGGCGATCACGCTTTATCTGCGGCAACCCAATATCATCCGTCGGCAATTCTGTTGGATATTCAGCTGCCTGTAAAAGACGGCTGGCAGGTAATGGATGAGTTAAAATCCAATTCCGCAACCAGACATATTCCTGTACATATGATGTCGGCAATGCGCGCAAAACAGGAGAGCCTGATGAAAGGAGCCGTTGATTTTATCAACAAGCCTGTAGCATTGGATCAGATGACAGAAGTATTCAGAAGAATAGAGGAAGCGCTTCGGAAATCCCCACAAAAAGTTCTGATCGTTGAAGAAAATGCTAAACATGCAAGTGCTTTGTCTTACTACTTAAGTAATTTTAACATTTCATTATCTGTAGAAAATAACGTTGAAGACAGTGTTAGTGCTTTGATGTCTGATAAAGCAGATTGTGTGATTCTGGATATTGGTGAAGCCAGAGGAAACCAATACAAAGTTGTTGAAGAAATCAAAAGTTACGAAGGTCTGGAAAACCTGCCGATTATTATTTTTACAGAAAGAAGTTTATCCAGATCTGAAGAGCTTAAAATCAAGCAATATGCAGATTCAATAGTTGTTAAAACGGCACATTCTTATCAAAGAATCCTTGATGAGGTCGGTTTATTTTTACATCTGGTTGAGGAGAAAAATAATGGCGAAGAATTTAAGAGCAAAACATTGGGATCCTTAACAGAAGTTTTGAGTGGCAAAAAAATCCTGATTACTGATGATGATGCCCGCAATATTTTTTCATTAACAAAAGCTCTTGAAAAATATAAAGTTGATGTAGTTCTTGCAATGGATGGCAAACAAGCGCTGGATCAGATCAATGAAAACCCGGATATTGATGTTGTATTAATGGACATGATGATGCCGGAAATGGACGGTTACGAAACAATCAGTAATATAAGGAAAATGCCGAAATATGCGCGGCTTCCCATCATAGCTGTTACCGCCAAATCTATGTTAGGTGATCGGGACAAGTGTATTGCTGCGGGTGCTTCGGATTATATTTCGAAACCTGTGGATATAGACCAGCTATTATCATTATTACGTGTTTGGTTGTACGAAAATTAAATCTGATGAAAAAGAAAATTTTAATCGTTGACGACGATCCGCGTAATATTTTTGCGCTTAAGCTGACACTAAAGGCTAGAGGCTATCAGATAGAAACATCAACATCTGGACAGGAAGCAATTAATATTTTAAAAAATCAAGACAATATAAATGCCGTATTAATGGATATGATGATGCCGGACATGGATGGTTATGAAGCCATGAAAATCATACGCCGCACAGAAGCTATAAAAGATACAGCTATTATTGCAGTTACAGCACAGGCAATGCCGGAAGATCGTGAAAAATGCCTGGAAGCTGGTGCTGATGATTATGTGACGAAACCAATCGATGTTGATCAATTACTGAATGTTATTGAAAATTTATCCTAAATGTTTGAGCCAGGAATTTTAAGAGATGAAGAAATAGAATACTTGATAAAAGATGTGTACGAGTTGTACGGATACGATTTTTCTATGTACAGCAGGGCATCTTTCAAACGCAGGGTGAACCGCATCTGTGTGATTGATAAATTCACAAGCTTTGCAGAACTCAGATATACCCTGATCAATGATCCGGAATACCTCAAACGCTTCATAGAAGAGATTACTGTCAATGTGACAGAGATGTTTCGCGATCCTTATTTTTTTAAAGTATTAAGGGAAAAAATTCTTCCTCAACTCGGAACCTATCCTTTGATAAGAATCTGGGTTGCCGGATGTTCAACAGGTGAAGAAGCTTATTCCGTTGCTATTTTGTTAAAAGAAGCGGGACTTTACCACAAATGCCTGATCTATGCAACAGATATCAATCCCTCCGTTTTGGAAACAGCAAGTTCCGGAGTTTTCCCATTGCAGCAGATGAAGATTTATTCTGAAAATTACATTGCCTCAGGTGGTAAAAAAGATTTTTCAGATTATTATACAGCTAATTACGACAGTGCCAGATTTGACAAAAGCCTGAAAGAGAAAATGATTTTATCAACGCACAATTTGGTGTCAGACAGCTCATTCAACAGTTTTCAACTGATTGTTTGTAGAAACGTTCTGATCTATTTTGATAAGATGCTTCAGGAAAGGGTGTTTAATCTTTTCGATAACAGTCTTGAGAATTTGGGCTATCTGGCTTTAGGCTCCAAGGAAACACTACGGTTTTCTAATCTGGGGAAATTTTATCATCAGATTGAGGACCAAAAAATATGGAAAAAAGTAGATCATAATTAATAAAAGTGAAATACAGCGAAAATATTGAATTAGTAATGATCGGAGGATCCGCAGGCAGTTTACAGGTTATTTTGGACCTTGTAAAAAGGCTTGACGGGGAATTTGATTTTTCTATTGTTTTGGTTGTGCATCGTAAAGCCCAATCAACCAGTATTTTGCCTACACTGTTACAGCAGTTTTCCATTCTTGATGTTATAGAAGCTGAAGACAAAACCGAGATCATGAACAATAGGATTTATATTGCTCCGGCAGATTATCACCTGTTATTTGATGATAAAAAAAACATTTCGTTGGATAGATCAGAAAAGCTTCATTTTTCGCGTCCGTCGATAGACATAAGCTTCGGCTCTGCGTCAGATGTTTACGGAGACCGGCTTTTGGCTGTATTATTATCAGGCGCTAATTCTGATGGTGTTGACGGCCTCACTTATGTTAAGAAAAATGGAGGAAGAGTATGGATCCAAAACCCCGAAACTGCAGAGGTAGATTACATGCCGAGACAAGCTGCGGACAAAGTGAGATATGATCTCCTTATAACTCCTCAAAATTTACCCGAATTTATAAATCAACTTAATAAAAATTAGACTATAGACTTAAATTTTACTTATGGGCAAGAAAAGAATACTAATATTTGATGATGACACCACGCTTTTGGAACTGATTTCGATCATCTTTGAAGATGGTGGTTACGAAGTCGATATCTCACAAACCTCACACAACATTTTAGAAAAAGTTTCGGAGTTTCACCCCGATATTATTCTGATGGACAACTGGATCCCTAATATCGGTGGGATAGAAGCCACCAGATTACTGAAAAGCAGGGAAGAGTTTAAGGATATTCCTGTGATCTATGTTACGGCCAATAACGACATCGAAGCTTTGGCGGAAAGTGCACAAGCCAATGATTATGTCGCAAAACCTTTTAATCTGGAAGATCTTGAACAGAAAGTGGCAAAATATCTTAATGACTAATTGCATAAACCTAAGAATATCTTAGGTTTTTTTATTTTAATTATTTTATTCAATAAGATTATTCCAAATCATTCCTTTTAAATCTTTTGAAGAAATACAGATTCCAAAGTATCAACTCAAATCCGTAGAAAAAATCTTCTATAGGTATTGTAATCAGCCGTATACCAATAAAGTTTTGAGGATTGTAATTTACAATTGGATTTTCTAATCCTGTGCCTGTCAAAATCCCATTAACCAATACAAATCCGGGCAGAAGAATAAGATAGATAACCGCAGCTGTTCCTATCCATCGGGATCCGAGTAAAAAGTATAAGACAAATAAACTCAACCCAAGAGAAAAGAATGTAACAACTGTATAGATTTTATTATGAAAATAGATTGTCATTAGTAATGCAAGGGTTATTGATATTATAACAAATATCTTTTCGGATTTGGGTTTCCAATCCATGGAAAAAAATTTTGTCAGACAATAATAAGTGAAAATACATGAGAAAGGAATGCAAATGAAGAAAAGTAGCTCCTCTAAAGGCAATCCTATGAATCTTAATCCTAATAAGTACCGATCATTAAACCACCAGACGCCTAATTTGGTGAACCATGCGTCCCAAATGACAAATACGCTTCCAACCAAAAGTGATGATAAGAAAAAAGCACCAAAGTGCCTGTAAAATTTAATTTTGGGATGAAATGAAAATATAAAACAGATAACTATCGTAAAAAAGTCAATAAGTAAATATGTTATTTGCATCCTTACATTTTTTGTTTGTTAAAATACATTTTGAAATATTTAACCGGCACCCAAAGAAACCCGAAACATTCTCCCATTTCCTTACTAACATGTTTGTGATGCTGTTTATGAGCCCTTCTGATGGCTAAGAGATAAGGATTTTTTGTATTTTTTAAAACTTTTATACGTTGATGAATAAAAATATCATGAACAAAAAAATAAGCCATACCATAAAACGTAACCCCTAAACCAATATAAAAATAGGCATTGAAATTATTTACAGTTCCATAATACATAAGTGCAATTGCCGGAATTGCAAAAATTACAAAGAAATAATCATTTTTTTCCAAAGGCGGATCATTACTATGATCATGATGATCTTTGTGCAGTGACCAAAGAAATCCATGCATAACATATTTGTGAATAAGCCAGGTAAAGCCTTCCATCAGGAAAAAAGTAATTAATATTATGAGAAAATTCACGAAACCTCTCTTTCTTGATTGAACAATACTTCTAAAACATCTTTCCTGTAATCAAAGATATATTCTAGTTTCTTTTTTACAAAAAGCCGATGCGCTATTTTTCCGACGAATCCTAAAGGCAGTTCATAATCAACAATATCTCTTACAAGAACACCTTTTTCATTTTCTATGAACTCATGGTAATGGTGCCATAATTTGTAAGGACCTTTCACCTGAAAGTCGACAAAGCTTTTCTTATAATCGATGTGAATAATTTCTGTCTGCCAATGCATCTGAATGTTAAATATCGGAGTTATAGAGTAGTCAATAATCATTCCTTCAAAAATGTCGTCATTGTCAAGTTGTGTAAGAACCGTGAACTTCATGTCCTCTGGAGTAATTACGGATAAATTGTTTGCTGAGGAAAAAAACTCCCAAGCTTTGTCAATACTGCAATTTAACTGTTGTTCTCGGATAATCTGGTAAGTCATTTGTTGTTAAAATGTTCTTTCATTTGTTATTAATCCACTTAATGTTTTGGAATAAGCAATTTTAATTCCATTGCTAAATTGATAATTTATATTCCACATAACATCCCATCATTATAGAAATTTTTCTACTGTTAGAAATTCTGATTCTTTGATTAATAATATTATTAGCTGACGTTTTTTTAATCTTATTGAATAACGAAACATAATATCTGTAAGCCAGATAAACTCCAAACCGGGAAGAACGGGGTAATTTTTTTATACCTTCCAAAGCTTCCCGAAATTCGGATTCAATTTCTTTTTCAATGTTGGATTTCACCTCATTATCAAAATCACTGATATCAACATTCGGAAAATAAGTTCTGCCTAAAACAAAGTAATCATCTTTCATATCTCTTAAGAAATTAACTTTCTGGAAAGCAGAACCCAATGTCATTGCAAAAGGTTTTAGTCTCTCGAAAGCTTCCTTGTCGCCTTCCACAAAAATCTGCAGGCACATCAGGCCAACAACTTCGGCAGAACCAAGAATATATTCTTTATAAAGATCAGAATCATAATCAATTTTATGAAGATCCATTTCCATACTCCTGAGAAATTGATCAATCAACTGAAAATCGATCTGATATTTGTGAACAGTTTCCTGAAATGATTGCAGAATAGGATTGAGAGAGATTTTTTCCTCCAGAGCCAAGGTTGTTTCCTGGCGGAAACGGGAAAGCAGCTTTTGCTTATCAAACCCGTGGAAACTATCTACAATTTCGTCTGCCAAACGAACGTAGCCATAAATTGCATAGATTGGATTCCTTATTTTTGGTGATAAAGCTAAAATCCCTAGTGAGAAGCTTGTGCTGTATTGTTTCGTTGTCGTTTTACTTACTTTATAAGAAAGTTCATCAAATAATTTTTTCATATCAAATTGTTTTATTAGCTTCTGTTGCTGCAATTTTTCCAGATATTATAGATGGTGGGACACCCGGGCCAGGAACTGTTAACTGCCCTGTATAGAATAGATTTTTTATTTTTCTGTTTCTCAGAGACGGCTTCAATACAGCTGTCTGAGATAATGTATTCGCCAAGCCATAGGCATTACCTTCAAAAGCATTATAATCATTAACAAAATCATTGATGCAATAGCTTCTTTTGTAATCGATTTTTGAAACGAGATTGGACGTTTTTGTATGTTTTTCAATCCTTTTTATCATTTCGGAAAAATACTTTTCGCGTATTTCTTCAGAATCGTTAATCCCGGTTGCAATTGGCATCAGTAAGAAAACATTTTCACAATTCTCCGGTGCTGTACTTTTATCTGTTTTGGAAGGACAGCAGACATAGAACAAAGGCTTGGAAGGCCATTTTTTGTCATTATAGATTTCCTTGGTGTGGAGATCAAGATCATTTTCAAAGAATAAAGTATGATGTTTCAGATTAGGAATTTTTCTATTAAATCCCAAATAAAAAATCAAACACGAAGGAGCGAAGGTTTTCTTTTTCCAATACTTTTCATCATAATTTCTTTGATCTTCTGATAACAATTTTTGCTCTGTATGGTGATAATCCGATGAAGCAATAACAGAATCAAACTCTAGTTTTTTGCCATCAACAATGATTCCCACAGCTTTCTTATTCTCTGTTATAATCTTTTCAACATTTGAATTAAGATGAATATTAGCACCTTGTTCAGCAGCAATTTTTGCCATAGCTTCTATAACTTTAATAAAGCCGCCCATTGGATACCAGGTTCCCAATTTGTAGCCACCATAATTCATCAGACTGTATAGGGCTGGAATATCTTTCGGAGCTGCTCCAAGAAATATCACAGGAAACTCCATTAAAGTAATCAGTTTTGGATTGGAAAAATATTTTCTGACAAATTGATGAAAATTCGTTAACAAATCCAGTTTTAATGCACTTTTTGCAATAGTAGGAGAGACAAACTCAAACCAGGAATGACAAGGTTTGCTGACAAAATCCTTCATACCTACTTCATATTTATATTGGGCATCTTTCATAAAATCATCCAGCTTTTTTCCTGCACCTTTCTCTGTATGGTCAAAAAGATTTCTCATTTCTTCATAATCCTGGGGAATTTCCATGGTGCCATCAGAAAAAACCATTTCAAATTGTGGATTTAGCGGTATTAGATCATAAAAATCTTCTGTAGTTTTTCCAAAGTCTTTGAAAAAATCTTCAATAATATCCGGCATCCAATACCAACTTGGACCCATATCAAAGCTATAGCCATGATGTGTTTGGAAATTTCTTGCACGTCCTCCCAAACTGCTGTTTTTTTCAAAAATGTGCACCTCATTGCCTGTTTTGGCACAATAAGCCGCAGCAGACAATCCGGAAAAACCAGAACCTATAATTGCTACTTTCTTTTTCATATCAGGTTATTTCCCAAAGGATAATCTTTTAAAACTGTTTCCAGTAGTTGCTGGTTGTGTATATTTCTACTGAATATAGAATTATGAAACTGATCTAGTTTATCAAGAATTTTAATCAATTCCATTTTTTCGGTGTAATTCAAATTACCGGTAACAATACTGGAAGCTGTCCGGATTTTATCCATTTGTTTTTCTAAGGCTTCCAGTCCGGATTTTGTTATGTTTAGGACTTTTGTTCTCTTATCTGTTTTAGAATCAGTTTGTTCTACCCAACCTTGCTTGATAAGCCTGTTGATAATAAGAATACCGGCAGACTTGTCGTGAATATTTTTTTTTATCAGTTCCATTTTGGTCATGGATCCAAAAGCTTTCAGATTAATCAGGTAGATAAATTCTTCCTGAGTATTAAAACCAGATCCTGCAATTGCTGACTTAGAATATGTTTTGGCATAACGGTTCATATGAACCAATAAGGTGCTAATAACACTTTCAGGTGATCTTCCGTTTTCCTTTCCTTCCCAATCCGGTTCATCATTAACTGATTTTCTTCTTATAACTTCCTTATTATAGATCCAGCTTTTGAATCCAGTGAGGTCATCAGAATAAATTTTTTTTGTGTTTTCAGAATCAAACTCCTCCAAAAGCTTTATGACGTCTTTTATAGTTTTGAAATTCATTAAATCAATTTTAGTATACAAATATACTTATTTATATAAATTTAGTATAATAATATACATCAATAATGAGACCAAATACCAAAATCAAACAATTGTTTTAAAATTTCTTAAATGATAATTCTATATTCTTAAAAAATTATTAAAAATTCTAAAGTTTTAAAAATTTTATAATTTGTGGAACTGTAGTTGTGATAATTATAAAAATTTAAAATAAAAAGGTTATGAAAACGGAATTAAAAATTAAAAGCTTAATGTTTGGATTATCTTTAATTGCAGCAAACTATTTAACTGCGCAGACTAATCCAACAACCAATGATACAATCAATAATAATCAGACAACCCAAACGCAAACAGCCGGAACAACTAACCCAGAAATTGAAGCATTAAAACAAAAAATTGCTGCAAAGCCAGACGATACGCAAGCTCTAGTAGGTTTGGCAACGGCTTATCAAAATGCCAATGACTGGACATCAGCCATCGCAACGTGGAATAAAATTACAACAGTAATTCCGGATTGGGCGCCAGCTTATTATAGTATTGGATATGCCAACCAATCTGCGAAAAACAATGAAGCTGCTAAAGCCGCTTATGAGCAATACATTAGCAAGGTAAAGCCTGAAGAAGTTGAAGCGAATAAACAGAATCTGGCTTACGCATATTTTTTCATAGCATTCTTGGATAAGGATACTGATAAAGAAAAAGCCAAACAATATATTGCTAAATCTTTACAATATGACAGCACCAATCAGGATGCGCTTAATCTAAGCAAAAGCTTGATGAACTAGAATCAAATTTTTCAATAAATAAAAAGACGCTTATAATTTAAGCGTCTTTTGCGTTTTATATATTTTCACTAGAATCTATATCATTTTTTTCAGGATCTTTATCTTTTGATTTCTTTTTGTAAAAATAATAAGCAATTCCACCAATTAAAAACACCGGCCAAAAGGGCAGAAGAAACAACAAAATATCTCCAATCACTTTCCAGCCGGAAGAAATCGCATCTGCAGATTTTGCACCAAAGCTTTTGGTTTGTTGCGATTCATCTGGTTGCAGGTGATTATCATATAAAGTAATATCAAGATTACAAAGCTTGTTAGCATTATAAGAATCGCCTTTAACTTCCAGATTTTTGTTATGAAGTTTTCCCAACATCGAAAGATCTTCTACAAGATAATCAAACTTGTCATAAGGAACTTTTGCAGTTAAATATAAAGTCTGAAGCTCATCATTACTGACTAAATTTTCCGTATTGATAACACCATCATATTTTCTGATAATATCTCTTACCGATTGTTTTGCTATAGAAATGTCATCCACATTCAGCTCAACAGAACCATTTTTCACCATTGCATTAGCAACAGGTTCTTTTTTCACAGGCTCTTTATAAATAACTTTGGTAATGGTTTTCGGTTTCGGAATTTCTTTTTTAATTTGATTTTTGATTGAATCAATTGTTGTGGCTACTTTTTTGTCTTCGATATCTTTTTTGAATTTCTCGACATTGTCCGCAATAGAATCTATTTTCTCTTTGCTCTTATCAAAAACTTTCTCGATTTCTTCTTTATTTTTAATCAGATCTTTAGCTTTCAGATTTACCGAATCCAAAACGGAATTTGTATCAAGATTATTTACAGTTTCAGAAGCTTTATCAATTAAAGAATCTGCGTTGGCAATTGTATTATTAGCTTCTTGTAAATCTGCTTTTTTACACATCGTGAGTGTGCTTAAAATAACGGCGGTCAATAGTAATTTTTTCATTGGGATAATTTTATGATGTAAAGCTATCCCGAAACGAAAAGAATGATTTGTAAATGAATCCGAAACTTTTTGTAATATTATAACTAAATGAAAACCAAGCATTTAAATTTATTTTACAAGTAATTTACAAAACAAAAAGCATCCGAATATTGGATGCTTTGTAATTATATTAATTGAGTTTTATTAATTAAAAATGCTTAAACTCACTGATAAAATGCAGTTTCACATTCGGAAACTTTTCCTGCGTCATATGGATTGTGAAAGACGAATCGGCTAAGAAAACCAATTGGTCATATTTGTCTCTTGCTAAGAAACGCTGCTTCAATCTCGCAAATTCTTTGAATTCTTCAGACTTTTCATCCGCTTCCACCCAACACGCTTTGTGAATGCTGATAGGTTCGTAAGAACATTTTGCGCCATATTCGTGTTCCAGACGGTATTGGATAACCTCATACTGAAGCGCACCAACCGTTCCGATGATTTTTCTGTTGTTCATTTCCAGCGTAAAGAGCTGCGCAACACCTTCATCCATCAACTGGTCAACACCTTTTGCTAGTTGCTTAGCTTTCAACGGGTCATTATTATTGATATAACGGAAATGTTCCGGAGAGAAACTCGGAATACCTTTGAAATTCAGTTTTTCACCGGCTGTCAGCGTATCACCAATCCGGAAACTTCCCGTATCGTGAAGCCCTACAATATCGCCAGGGAAACTCTCGTCCACCACTTCTTTTTTGTCTGCAAAGAAAGCGTTAGGAGAGGAGAACTTCATTTTTTTACCTTCTCTTACAAGGAGATAATTTTCATTTCTTTTAAACGTTCCCGACACGATTTTCACAAACGCCAGACGGTCTCTGTGCTTCGGGTCCATATTCGCGTGGATTTTGAACACAAACCCTGTAAAATTCTGTTCTTCCGGCTTTACCAATCTCGTTTCACTTTCTTTCGGCTGTGGCATTGGTGCAATATCAATGAAAGCATTCAATAACTCACGAACTCCGAAATTATTAAGAGCAGAACCAAAGAAAACAGGCTGCAAATTACCATTCATATAATCCTCACGATTAAACTCAGGATAAACAGACTGTATTAAATCCAGTTCTTCACGCAGCGTTGTCGCCGCTTTTACACCAACCAGTTCATCAATCTGAGGATCATTGATATCATCAATTTTCAGAGATTCCCCAACTTTCTGTTTCTTCTCTTCCAAGAACAGCTGAATATTATTTTCCCAAATATTATAAATCCCCTGGAAGTCGCTTCCCATACCGATCGGCAGAGAAAGCGGGCAAACCGTCAAACCTAGTTTTTGTTCAACTTCATCCAGCAAATCAAAAGCATCTTTACCTTCACGGTCAAGCTTGTTGATGAAAACAATCATCGGAATGTTTCTCATTCTGCAAACCTGAACCAGTTTTTCCGTCTGTTCTTCAACTCCTTTTGCAACGTCAATTACCACAATTACAGAGTCAACCGCAGTCAATGTTCGGTACGTATCTTCCGCAAAATCCTTGTGACCAGGCGTATCCAGAATATTGATTTTGTGGTCTCTGTATTCAAAAGCCAATACCGATGTCGCCACCGAAATCCCTCTCTGACGCTCGATTTCCATAAAGTCGGATGTTGCACCTTTCTTGATTTTATTGGATTTTACAGCACCGGCTTCCTGAATCGCTCCTCCAAAAAGCAGGAGTTTTTCCGTCAACGTGGTTTTTCCCGCATCGGGGTGGGAGATGATTCCGAAAGTTTTTCGTTTGCTGATTTCTTGTTCTAAAGACATAATAAAATTTGAGACTGCAAAAATCGTGATTTTTATCGGATTTTGAAAATCGAGTTTTACTCAAAGAAAATCTTTAAATATTAATTTAAGAGTCTCGCAGATTATTCAGATTTAGCAGATTGAAAAATCATTAAAATAAATCAGTTCAATTTGCTAAATCTGCGAGAAGAGTTTTTACGTATTATTTAAGGAGCCTAATCCCGCTTGTAGTTTATACTGAGCCTGTCGAAGTGCTGTATGTTTTTTGTCACAGAAGTTTTGTCATCGAAAACAAATTTCAAATTAAGACAAAAAAGGATGCCGCTGCAAAACGAAGTTTCGACGATCCAAATTATAAATAAAAAACTCAGAGTCAATCGGGGCTAGGGATTTTGTTTTCAAATCAACAGTGATGAATAAATAGAATTTAGTCTAAACAGATTGCAGAAACCAAAACTCAACTGTATTTTATTTTAAACAGACTGCGCAAACCAAAACTCAACTGTGTTTTGTTCTAAACAGACTGCAGGAATCAGATGGTTGTCAGTCCGAGGCTCCCGAAGACATTCAATAAATAAATTCATTATTAAGTTATTTAGATTGATTCATTTTCAGATAATAAGCCAAAGCTAAACCAATTAACACAATCCCGATACTGAAAGGAAAAATATAAGGCAATCCAAATACATCAGCGACACCGCCAATCAATGGACCTGTAACTCCCAGAGAAATATCAATGAACAAACCGTAACCTGCCAAAGCTGAACCCTGATTGGACGAAGGAACGGTTTTCATTGCCATTACGCCCAAAGCCGGGAATATCAATGAAAACCCCAAACCCGTAATTCCTGCACCAATCAATGCGAAATACGGATGATAAGACAATGTAATAATGGTTAAACCTAAGCCTTCCACAGCAAGACTTACAATCGCAACGTTGATTCCACCAAATCGGTTAATCGCATTACTGAAAACCAATCTGCCGGTAACAAACAAAACCCCAAAAACCGACAAACACATCGCACCATTTTGCCAATGGTAATAATCGTAATAAAGTGTAATAAAAGTCGAAATGGTTGCAAATCCTAGTCCGCCAAAAGCCAGGCAAAGCCCAAAAGGCGCTACTTTTCCCAGAACATTCCAGAAAGATTTTTGTTCTTCTTCAGAATGTTTTCCCGTTCGGTTTTCTTTCGATTTTGCTATGAAAAATCCGATTAATCCTAACAAAATAACTAGAATTCCTAAACCGTAAAAATTGAAATGTTTTACAATCGTAACACCCAAGGATGCGCCAATTGCCAAAGCGCCGTAACACGCCACACCATTATAAGAAATAATCTTTGGTGTATGTTTTTCACCTAAAGTCATAATTGCCCAGTTAATCGGACTTGCCCCAATCATTCCTTCTGCACAGCCCGTAAAAAATCGGGTAATAATCAGAAATAATAGGCTGACAATAGGTGATAATCTGAAATAATACGCCATTACCAATACCAAACCTGTAAAGGAAAAGCTGATCATACTTGCCAAAACGGCAGGCTTTGGGCCTTTGCTGTCAATGATTTTTCCTGAGTAAGCTCTCATCAAAAAGGTCATCACATATTGTAAACTAATCACAATTCCTGCTACCAACATACTGAAGCCAAGACCTTTGTTGATAAAAATAGGTAAAACGGATAATGATAATCCAATGATAAAATAGCCTATAAAAGTGAAAAATACATAGGAAATAATGGAATATGAGAAATTCTTGCTTTGTCCGATCGTTGCATCCATAACATTAAAATCAAAGGTGCAAAGTTACTTCGGAAAAATGAGTTAAAATAATTTTGGGTTGTGAATTAAAAGATAATTTTAAAGCCTTCGCACGTTATAAATTCTTCCAAAATCAGTAACTTTCCGCTTTCAAATGAGAAAAATGGAACAATACAGAATAGAAAGCGATTTGCTTGGGGAATTGGAAGTTCCCGCAAATGCCTATTATGGAGTGCAAACGCAGCGTGCTATTAATAATTTCAATATTTCAGGTCAGAGATTATTCTCTTATCCTGAGTTCATCAACGCTTTGGCTTATATCAAAAAAGGAGCGGCAAAAACCAATTATGAATTAGGTCTTCTTGAAGAAAATCTTTATCAAAATATTATCAAAGCATGCGACAAAGTTATTTCAGGAAAATATAACCAGGAATTCCCGATTGATATGATACAAGGCGGCGCCGGGACTTCCGTGAATATGAATGCCAACGAAGTTATTGCTAATATTACTCTGGAACTTTTGGGCCACCAAAAAGGAGAATACCAGTATTGTTCACCTAATGATCACATTAATCTATCCCAATCCACCAATGATGTCTATCCAAGTGCGATAAAGATTGCGCTTTATAATATGAACAAGGTTTTAGTTGAAAAACTGAAATTAATTATTGAAGCTTTTCGCCAAAAAGGAATTGCGTTTCAGGATGTTATCAAAATGGGAAGAACTCAGCTTCAGGATGCAGTTCCAATGACTATGGGGCAGGAATTCGAAGCCTTTGCCGCAACTTTGGAAGAAGATATCGAAAAATTAAATAATAATGCGCTTCTCTTTGTAGAAGTCAATATGGGCGCAACAGCCATTGGAACTGGCTTAAATGCTCCAAAAGGTTATGCTAAAAGATGCGCAGAGAATCTGGCAGAAATCACCGGAATCCCTATTGTTTCCGCACCGGATCTTGTAGAAGCTACACCAGATACTGGCGCTTACGTCATCTATTCGTCGGCGATGAAAAGAATGGCTGTAAAACTATCAAAAATTTGTAATGACCTGAGATTACTTTCATCCGGTCCGCGAGCAGGATTGTACGAAATCAATCTTCCACCAATGCAGCCTGGTTCTTCGATTATGCCTGGAAAAGTCAATCCTGTGATTCCGGAAGTTGTCAATCAGGTTTGTTATAAAGTGATCGGAAACGATTTGACAGTGACATTTGCAGCAGAAGCCGGACAATTGCAGCTTAATGTGATGGAACCTGTACTTTGTCACGCTATTATGGAGAACATCCATTTTCTATGTAATGCGTTGGATACGCTTCGGGAAAAATGTGTTTCAGGAATTACGGCTAACAAAGAAGTTTGCCTTAATATGGTGAAGCACAGCATAGGAATTGTAACAGCCCTGAATCCGTATATCGGTTATAAAAATTCAACAAAAATCGCCAAGGAAGCTTTGGAAACCGGGAAAAGTGTTTATAATCTTGTGATAGAACACCAATTGCTATCACAGGAGAAGTTAGACGAAATTCTTGATCCGAAAAACATGCTGAATCCACACAATAAATTTACAGTTTAATGAACAAGTTTCAAAAGTTAATAAAGTCCATTCAATATATTATAAAGCAACCAAGTCTTGTTAATCTGATTCTTGATCAAAATGATGTCAGAAAACTGGAATTTCAAAAACAATATCCTCAATTATTAAGTTTGCCGGAAGTTTCTCTGGACGAAATTACTAATGGTAATTTTGAATCCAATGTTGATTTATTTATTCTTGACGGCGGTTCGCTTCCTACGGATTTAGCTTTATTAAAGACTCTTGCGAAAGGGAAAAGTTCATATTTCGAAATCGGGACCTGGCGAGGAGAAAGCATTTGGAACATCGCTAAAGAAATAGATGACTGCACAACCCTGAATCTTTCCAAAGCTGAAATGCTAGCAATGGGTTGGAACAAAAAATATGCGGAATTACATGGTGTTTTATCAAAGAAAAATTCAAAAATCCTGCATTTGGAAGGCAATACAAAAACCTTTGATTTTGCCGGACTTGGTAAAAAATATGATCTGATCTTCATTGACGGAGATCATTCTTACGAGATGGTAAAGCATGATACGGAGCAGGTTTTCAAACATCTCGTTCACGATAATTCGGTTGTGGTCTGGCACGACTACGCTTACAACCCGGAGAAAATTCGTTACGAAGTTTTCAAAGCTATTTTGGACGGGACACCAAAAGAATTTCATAAAAATCTTTACCATCCACAAAATACAATGTGTGCCGTTTTCACAAAAGAAAATTTTAATACGTCCACTTTTGAAAGCCCTAAAACTCCAGAATTTTTGTTTGAAGTTAATCTGAAATCAAATCCTTTTTAAATGAAATTTCTTATCATCATTCCTGCCCACAACGAAGAGAAAAATATTTCTCAATGTTTAGAATCCATTAAAAATCAGAGTTTTAAAGATTTCGTTTGTGTTATTGTGAATGATGGTTCCATCGATAGAACTTCTGAAATCACTAATAATTTCAAAGTTCAAGATTCAAGATTCAAGGTTTTGGATTTAG
Source organism: Chryseobacterium sp. 36-9 (assembly GCA_001898785.1). Classification (GTDB taxonomy): domain Bacteria; phylum Bacteroidota; class Bacteroidia; order Flavobacteriales; family Weeksellaceae; genus Epilithonimonas; species Epilithonimonas pallida. The sequence goes on from MKVE01000031.1 coordinate 51,291, forward strand.
AAAAATCTGAGCATTCTCCTGGTGCAAAAATTGTGAGAACTTTTAATAAAGGTTTAGAATCTCTTGATTGGAAAGGCTTTGATGTGATTTGTAAATATGATGCAGACATTGTTTTTCCTCGTAATTATTTAGAGAGAATCAACCAGGTTTTCGAAACCAATCCAAAAGCCGGAATTGTTTCCGGTTTGGTTTACATTAAGAAGCATAAGCAAAATCCTGAAATCAAAAATCTAAGAAATCCAAACGAAAATTGGTTGGATTTCAGCAACAAAAATCACGAGTGGATTTTCGAAGATTTATCTTCCAGAAACCATGTTCGCGGACCTGTAAAAGCTTACAGAAAAGAATGTTTTGAAGATATGAACGGTTTGCGAACAGTTCTCGGCTGGGATAATCTGGATATTTTATTAGCAAAAAAACACGGTTGGGACATTGTCACTATTAAAGACATTTGGGTAAAACATTTACGCCCGACAGCTTACAAATACAAATCGCAAAAAGCCGAAAAATTAGGTCAATATTTTTATAACATTGGTTTGAGTTTGCCTCTGGCTATGATTTCTTCTGCAAAATCCAGTTTTAAAAATCATTCTGCAAAAGAATTCTTTATCACAATCAAATCTTTTCTGAAGCAAAAAGACCAACGAAATCTAAGCCAAGAAGAAATCCAATTTATCCGAAATCTACGCTGGAAAGAATTTTTCAAAAATTTCGGTTTATGAAAAGAATCGCTTACATAGAACTCGATACGCACGCAGAATTAGCCGCTAACTTCTATGAATTGACAAAAAATTCATCGGAACTTTCTGTTGATTTCTATTTCTCGGAAAAGATTTTTAAACTGTTGAACATTCACGGGAAAAATGTTTTCCTAACCGATTATTCCCAGCTTTTAGAGATTTTGGATAAGATAAAGTATGATTTAATTATTATTGGAACAGTTCATCGTCATTTCATTTTCTACAAAGCAATTGTGCAGAAATTCAACACGGCAATACTTGTTCATAATCTGAATTTTACCAAAGCTTCAAAATGGGAATTATTCAAAAATATTTTCAAAAATGATTTTAAATATCGTTTGAAATTATTTCTGAAAGAAGGACTCTTGGAAGCTCCAAAAGTCTATCAAAAATCAAAATATCTTTTGGGAATCGACGAATTGATTTCTCAGAAAAATAATCTGGAATTTTTGCCGGTTTATTTTAATCAATTCGATTCCGAAAAATCAGATAAGGAAACAATCAGGATTGTAGTTCCTGGTACTGTTTCGCAAAGCAGGAGAGACTATAATACGTTTCTTGACAAGCTGAAAAGCTTTGATAATACCGAAGTCCATTATGAAATTATTTTCCTGGGGAAAGCTTCCGGAAAAGAATTGGAAAAATTAAAGTCAATTATAGATAAACTCCCACAATTCATTAAAATACAGTTTTTTGAACATAAAATTCATCAGCAACAATTTGATGAATGGATGAGAAAATCAGATGTTTTATATTGCCCAATTCAAAATGAAACTGAATTTTTATCTGTCAAAGAAATCTACGGAAAAACTAAAATCAGCGGCAATATTGGAGACGCCATCAGATATGCAAAACCAGCGATTTTTCCCACAAGCTATGAAAGCGATTTAGAATTTATCATCTCGGAAAAAGAAGATTTACAAACTCAGCTTTCCGAAGTAAAAAATCAAAGATTCGACTTTAAACTATACTCAAGGGAAATTATTTCAAGAGAATTAATTCAATTAATAAAAAAACTTTAAGACTTTTCTTTTTTAAAACTCTTTCTCAAAACAAATTTCGATTTTCTCAAACCTTTTATTGAATTAAACCTGATTCTCTCATTATACAAAAACCATCCGCCAATACAACCAATAGCGCTACCAATTAAAATTTCCAACAATCTCATTTTTAAAAGGTAATCAGGATTAAGTGAAGTAGAGCTTCCGGTTTCAGCAAGCAGAATTCCCATTGGAGTCAGAAACATTACTGCTAATGCATAATGCCTAGTAATCAGCATTTCCACAATGATCTGAAGACAGATAATTGCAATGCAAATCCACAATGTATCATTAATGTAAGAAAATATAAACCACGCAATCACAAGGCCTATCAATGTACCAATAATCCTGTGAAGACCACGTTTCCAGATGTGATATTGGTTGACACCTTGTAAAACTGCCAAGCTGGAAACCGGAATCCAGTAAGGATAATCAAGTTTAAAAATCTGTCCAACCAGAACCGAAGCAAACATACAGATCCCGATAATTTGTGATTCTACAAGATTAACATACGGATTGATCTGGAGCGTAGTTACATTTTTACTAGGTTCTTTTTTGGATTTTAATAAAGTATAAATCAAGCAAATAAGACAAGCATTCAAAGTCCCGATAGTGAAAACTCCGATTTTCTGCGGAATAGCTTCCGGATTGTGGGGAAGTCCGATAGCCATAGAAGCCATCATAATAAAGAAAAAACTTCCCGGAGGTTTGAGATTGAAATATCGGACAATATAATAAACTATTGCTGAAAAAATCCCAAAAGCTAAAGGTGCAATCCACATATTGAAACTAAAAACCAAACCGAAAATGTAAGAAATAATCATCCCGAAAGAACAGACAAACATCTTCATCATCATTTCAAAAATATCTTTTGTATTCGGGATGTAAAGAATTACCAAGCCTGCCAGACTTGCTGTTAATGAAGCCTTTACATTTCCGGAATAATATCCGAATATCAAAGGAATCCCAACAGAAAGTCCCGCAAGAAAAGGAATGTGCCAGCTTCTGGGTGATGGTTTCAGTTCAAAAAATGATCCGATTTCTTTTTTTATATTGATTTTCAATGGATTGATTTTACTTTTAGAATTAGAAACAGCGATTTGAAAAACTATTTTTTGCCAGTGCAAAATTACCCATTAATCGCGTAAATTCAAATTCTAATGAAATGAGAAATTGCATAAAAATCGCTATTTTTGTTATCTTAAAATTTTGAGACTATAATGGATTATCTGAAAGGATTAAATGAAGCACAGTTTGAGGCAGTTACTACGTTACAAGGACCGTTGATGGTTTTGGCGGGCGCAGGTTCCGGCAAAACCAGAGTTCTGACGATGAGGATCGCGCATCTGATTACCAATGGTGTTGACCCTTTCAATATTCTGGCTTTGACGTTCACCAACAAAGCGGCCAAAGAGATGAAAGAACGTATCGCAAAAGTCGTTGGCGTCAGCGATGCGCGGTCACTCTGGATGGGTACATTTCACTCGGTTTTTGCACGTATTCTCAGAAGCGAGGCGCATTATCTCGGTTATCCTTCCAATTTTACGATTTATGATGCACAGGACGCTCTCAATGTTTTGAAGAAGGTGATAAAGGATATGAACGTTGATGCGGAAATTTATAAGCCAAAGAAAGTTTTGGCGAGAATTTCTCAATACAAAAATAATCTGATTACAGTTAACGCCTATTTCAACAACCCGGAATTGATGGAAGCTGATGAAAGAGCGAATATGAGATTGATTGGTGAAATTTACAGAAAATATGTCGAAGCCTGTTTCAAAAACGGCGCAATGGATTTCGATGATTTATTATTGAAAACCAATGAACTATTAACAAGATTCCCCGAAGTTTTAGCTAAATATCAAGACAGATTCCGATACATTCTGGTAGATGAGTATCAGGATACAAACCATTCTCAATATTTGATTGTCAAAGCTTTAGCTTCTAAATTCGAGAATATCTGTGTCGTTGGAGAAGATGCACAGTCGATCTATTCATTTCGTGGTGCGAATATCTATAATATCCTGAATTTCAAGAAAGATTACCCCGATGCGGTAACCGTTTCTCTGGAACAGAATTACCGTTCTACCCAAAATATCGTAGATGCAGCCAATGTTGTGATTTCTAAAAATTTACAACAATTCAAGAAAAATGTTTTCAGCGAAAATGAAGTCGGGGAGAAAATAAAAGTCTACCGAAGTCTTTCCGATGCTGACGAAGCGAATTTTGTCTCAGCCAATATTTTTGAGTTGCATAACACACAACAGAGAAAATTCTCAGACTTTGCGATTCTTTACAGAACCAACTCGCAGACCAGAGCTTTTGAAGATGCGCTCAGAAAGAAGAATATTCCTTACAGAGTTTATGGCGGATTGTCTTTCTACCAAAGAAAAGAAGTCAAGGATCTATTGGCTTACCTCAGGATTTTGGTTAATGAAAATGATTCCGAAGCCTTGTCAAGAATCATCAATTATCCGGCAAGAGGTATTGGAGAAACAACGCAAAATAAACTGATTGTTTTTGCAGATTCCCGCAATGTTCCGATAACTCAGGTTTTGGATAATCTTGGATTTTATGCACCACAATTGGGTTTAAATAATGGAATTATCACCAAACTCGGCGATTTTTGGGCGATGATAAAAGCGTTTCAGGTGATGTTGAAAACAGAAAATGTGTACGACGTTGCAATGGAAGTGGCGAAACGAAGCGGTTTGATTAAATTTTTAAAAGAAGATCAAACGCCGGAAGGTATTTCCAGAGTTGAAAATATCCAGGAATTATTGAACTCAATGCAGGGTTTTATCGAGGAACAAAGACAGATTGAAGATGGCGACCCAAGCTTGTCCAATTTCCTGGAAAATATTGCATTATCATCCGATACTCAGAACGATAAAGATGAGGGCGAAAAAGTGTCGCTGATGACCATTCACTTATCGAAAGGTCTGGAGTTTCCTGTAGTTTATCTTGTTGGACTCGAGGAAAATTTGTTTCCAAGTTTTATGAGCTCATCCACGAGAGAAGAACTCGAAGAGGAAAGACGTTTGTTCTATGTCGCATTGACAAGAGCGGAAAAGCAGGCTTATTTCACTTATGCTGTTTCCCGTTTCCAATGGGGAAAAATTACAGATTCGGAACCGTCAAGATTTTTGAGCGAAGTGGATTCGAAATATATAGAATTCATCAACCCAATGTTGGAAGCAAGATTTGTGAACAATTCCGGAATCAATTCTAATATTTTTGATGAAAGGCCGTCTGAACCTAGATTTTTCAAAAAGAAAGAGGAGAAAAAAACGCTGGAGAGAAATATCAATAATCCACCACCAAAAAAGACTTTAAAACCTGTCGCCACGGCTAAGATTATCAATCCAAGCGGCTCATCTTCAGAAAATATAGAAGTAGGTGACAAAGTTCGCCACGACCGTTTTGGTATTGGAGAAGTGACTTTTCTGGACGGAACCGATCCTCAGAATATCAAAGCTAAAGTTATTTTCAGTAACGAAGGCGAGAAAAACCTTATTCTGAAATTTGCTAAATTAACCAAGATTTAAATGATATAATCTGATAGTATGGTGATTCGATAATCTGACAATGTTTTTTAATTATCGAATTAACAAATGATCACATCAACCTATTGAAAATAATGATTCGAGCAAAAAATATACATAAATTCTACGGAACGCTGGAGGTTCTGAAAGGTGTCGATATCCATATCAAACCAAGCGAAGTTGTCTCTATTGTCGGAGAATCCGGAGCCGGAAAATCAACATTGCTTCAAATTCTGGGAACGTTGGACAAACCTTCTGACATTGGTAATTACGGAACAGAAATCTCATTAGACGAGAATTCCTTTCTAAATATGAAGGATAGGGAATTGTCAAAATTTCGTAATAAAAATATTGGATTTGTTTTTCAGAACCATCAACTTTTACCAGAATTCACAGCACTTGAAAATGTTTTGTTGCCGACAAAAATCGGAGGAATTGCGGAAAGAGAAGTGATCGAAAAAGCACATTCACTTTTCGAAGACCTTAATATTGCGCACAGGCTGCATCACAAACCTTCTGAACTTTCCGGCGGTGAATCTCAAAGAGTCGCCGTTGCAAGAGCCTTGATTAATTCTCCAAAAATCATTTATGCCGACGAACCAACCGGAAATCTGGATTCCAAAAATGCTGATGCGCTTCATCAATTATTTTTTGATTTGAGAGACAAATATCAGCAGACTTTTGTGATTGTCACACACAATCCGGTTTTAGCTGAAAGCACCGACAGAAAGTTGGTAATGAAAGACGGACAGATCATTAATAATTTATAATTAATAACTCAAATTGAGCATCAAATCCCTTGCGGAAGACGACCGCCCAAGAGAAAAATTCCTTTTGAAAGGCAAAGCTTCAGTTTCGGATTCGGAACTGCTGGCAATTATCATGGGAAGCGGGAATCGTGAAGAATCTGCTGTGGAATTAGCAAGAAGAATTTTGAAATCGGTGGAAAATAATTGGCACAGATTAAGTCAGTTATCAATCAAAGATTTGATGAAATTCAAAGGCGTTGGAGAGGCAAAAGCCATTTCTATTGCAACAGCCCTGGAAATCGGGAACAGAAAATCCCAGCAGGAAGTTCTTGAAAGACAACAAATCAGTAGTAGTAAAGACATCTTCGAGATTTTACAGCCACATCTTTCAGATCTACCAACAGAAGAATTCTGGGCAGTCTTTCTTAATCATCAAAATAAAATTCTATATAAAACCTGCCTTTTTCGAGGTGGAATTGCAAGTTCCGTAGCGGATGTCAGAGTAATTTTCAAAACAGCTTTGGAACACTTTTCCACCAGAATTGTTATAGCTCACAATCACCCGGCAGGAAGTCTGAAGCCCAGTCAGCAAGATATTGCAATCACCAATAAAATAAAGGATGCCGGAAAATTATTGGAAATAGAGCTTCTTGACCACATCATTATTGCTCAAAATAAATTTTATAGCTTCAAAGAAGAAGGGATTTTATGATTAAACGACTATCTTATCAAGAAATTGATTTTGAAAAATATAATCAATGCGTAGAAAATTCTTTCCAGAAAAATTTCTATTGCAATAAAGAAACGCTTGATTTTTTATGTAAAAATTGGGAACTCCTGGTTTATAATGATTATGAAGCTGTGATGCCGATTCCTTTTGTTGAAAAGGCTTTTTTCAAAATCGTAATAATGCCTCTGTTTTGCCAGCAATTAGGAATCTTTGGAAATTCTAACAGGGAAATCAATCAAATTTTTCTTGAGTATTTTAAAAAGCATTATAATATTCTGAATTACGCTTTTAATTTTAATAATGAATTCAAAACCGAATTATTAACGAAAAAAAATTTTGTTATACCTGTTCAGGAATACGCTTTTCTCAGAAGAAAAAAGTATTTCAAAGGAAGAAAGTCAACTGTTAAAACTGCGCAATACTTAGAATTTAAAGAGGTTTTCACCCACGAGCATATTTTGGATTTTATTAAAAATAATTTCAAAGGCTTAGAAAAACAAAGTGATCAGGATTTTTTCTTGGAATATCTTTTCTTTCTTGAAAAATCAAATAAACTAAAAATGTTCGGAAGTTATTTTGAAAATCACTTGACAAATATCACAATACTAACAGATGATTCGGATTCGTACTCGCTTTTAGGATTGATAAATAATGAGGAGCTCAAAAATCATAATGGCGCTTCTTTTTTGATTGACAGGATTTTACAACAGAATATAGAATCAAAAGCTTTTAATTTTATGGGCGGAAGCATCCGTGGAATTGAGGTCTTTTTCAAGAGTTTTGGTTCAGATTTGCAGGAATATCAAGTGATTCAGAATTCTAAAAAAGATATCATCCTTAATTGTCTAAAAATTTCTTAATTTTGCAATCCGATTTCAAATATGTTTGACTCAGATTATTTACCTTATGCTGTTGCAGTTATCATCGCATTACCTTTTCTGGTTTTTGCGAAACAATTCGTGAACAGTTTTGTCAGGCTTAAAAAACAGGAAATAAATTTCCTGGCAAGCAAGTCTAATAATGAAATCAAACTTCAGGCTTTGGAAAGAATGACATTGTTTTTGGAACGTCTGAAACCTTCCAATCTTGTGATGAAATTTGATAGAGATCTTCAGCCGCACGAGTTTGTTTTCCTTACAGAAAAAAATATCAGCGAAGAGTTCGAATATAATTCTTCGCAACAATTATACATTTCGAAATCTTCCTGGCAGGATATTCTTACAAGCAAGAGCAACGTCATCCAGCTTCTGAGAAAAACCTACGAAGAACTGAACGAAAACTCAAAACTGGAAGATTTCAAAACTGTTTTTCTGATGAGTTACGTCAATTCCGAAGATTATATCTCGGACACTATAGAAAATCTTAGAAAAGAACTTAACAAAATAATATAAAATAAACATGATTCCTAATTTTAAAGCACATCCTTGGCACGGGATCTCTGCAGGAGAAAAAGCGCCTGAGGTGGTAAACGTTTTTGTAGAGATTGTTCCTACAGATACTATAAAGTATGAAGTAGATAAGGAAACCGGATATCTTAAAGTAGACCGTCCTCAGAAATTTTCCAACATCATTCCTGCTTTATACGGATTCATCCCGAGAACATATTGCGAAGAGGAAGTTAAAGATCTGGCTGTGGCAACAGGCGCAACAGACGTAACAGAAGGCGATCACGATCCTTTGGATATCTGTGTTCTCAGCTCGCACAACATCACCTCCGGTAATATTTTGATGGAAGCTATTCCAATCGGCGGTTTCCAGATGATCGACAAAGGAGAAGCAGATGATAAGATCATTGCCGTATTGGTGGAAGATCAGGTTTACGGACACATCAGAGATATTTCGGAATTACCTAAAGCAGAGGTCAATCGTTTGCTTCACTATTTCCTGAGCTATAAAAACCTGCCAACTGAACCTGCAAAAGTTAAAATCGATTTGGTTTATGGGGCAGAGCACGCTAAAAAAGTGATTTTGGCTTCACAAAAAGATTACACGGACAATTACGCGAAGTAAAATATCCCAATCAAAAAAATAAAAAAATGTCATCTCAAAAAGGTGGCATTTTTTATTTAGGTGCTTTTTTTCAACTGCAGTTTATCCTGAGCGAAGATGAAGAGTTCCCATTTTTTCCTTTTCAGGAAAAGAGCTCTAGTTAGACCGGAGTGTGTTTCGCAAAGATTTAAAATTGGTCAGAAAAATTGAATCGATCAGAGAAGTTTCCCGGTAAGGAACAATCCTGCAACAGAAAAATAAATAATCAATCCCGTAACGTCCACTAATGTTGCCACAAAAGGAGCAGAAGAAGTTGCGGGATCGAGTTTTAGTTTTTTAAGAACAAAAGGAACCATTGATCCGGAAATTGTTCCCCAAAGAACGATAAGCATCAAAGAAAAAGCAATGCTAAGTCCTACAAAAACCCAATGTTCACCATAATTGAAAAGCCCGGTTTGCTGCCAAAGCGCAATCCTAAAAAATCCAATAATTCCTAAAATACTTCCAAGAAAAATTCCGGTAAATATTTCCTTTCTGATAACATACCACCAGTCTTTCAGACCGATTTCCTGTAATGCCATTGCACGGATAATCAAAGTGGCAGCTTGTGAACCTGTATTTCCTCCGCTGGAAATAATCAAAGGAACAAACAGTGCCAATACAACAGCTTTTTGTATTTCGTCCTCAAAATAGCCCATAGCAGAAGCCGTCAGCATTTCGGAAAAGAAAAGAACGACTAACCAGAATCCTCTTTTTTTCACCATCTCGAAAACTGAGGTTTGGGTGTAAGGAAGATCCAGCGCATCCAAACCTCCAAACTTTTGAATGTCTTCTGTATTTTGAGATTCGATTTGATCCAAAATATCATCAATAGTTACAATTCCAACCAAAACGCCATTTTCAGTAATGATCGGTAATGCACTTCGGTCATATTTCTCAAAATAAGGAACTGCATTTTCTTTGGAAGTTGTTGTCTTGATTGCAACAAAATGATCGTCACACAATTCGGAGATCAATTGTTCTTCATCTGCCAATAGAAGAGAACCTATTGTGATATCGTCTATCAATCGGTTTCTTTCGTCAACTACATAAAGAAAATTGAGTGTTTCCACTTTCTTACCAACTTTCTTAATCTGCTGAAAACATCTTTTAACTGTCCATTCTTTCCGGATCTGGACATAATAAGGTGTCATCAAACGGGCAATAGAATCCGCTTCATAACCAAGGAGTTTCAAAGCAACTCTACGTTCTTGCGGGTTAAGCAGATTAATTGAATACTTGATTAATTCATCCGGAAAATCCTCGAAAAGCTGAGTTCTGTCATCGGGTGACATTTCGTTCAGGATGTCAGAAACTTCGTGGCTTGCAATACTTCTGATGGTATCTTCCTGGAAATCAGGATCGAGATGAGAAAACACTTCCGCCTTTTCAGATTTCGGAAGTTTCAAAAACTGCAGAATACGTTCTTCCACCGGCAATTTGCTAAGTGATTCTGCAACGTCAGCAGGATTCAATATAATTTCTTGATTCTCGATTTTTTAAAAATTTAGCTTTGCAAAAATATTAAAATCTGAATAATTATCGAGAATAACAGGCATTAAAATTACTTAATAATTAAGTTGCATCATTATTCACAACCTGACGGTTTCTGAGCTCTTTACTGATTTTCCTGATAGCACCCTTTGTCCCGATAATTACAGAATTTTCTGCGGATCCCAGCAATCTGCCGTTACCTTTGTAAGTATCATAAGCCGTTTCCATTACAAAAATGCCTTCAGAATTATAAAGCTTCATACTCACAATTACCTGGTTGGAAAAGACATATTTTCCGAAACCAACTTTGAAATATTTCACTTTCGGAATCACTGCAAGATCTGCATTATTGTTTCTGCAGATTTCTTTAACAGTACCTGCATCAACATTATCGAAAGAAATTGGTGTATCAATTTTGAGATATTTAAGGTTTCCCAGAGATTTCATCTGGTCAGAAGTGGCTGTATAAAAAGCAGTATAGGTAGGCTCTTTGATCTCTGAGATGTCCGGAAAAATCTCGGGATTGAAATATAGTACTGTTTTTACTTTCGGGATTTTGGCATTCTTATTAAAATAAATCAGGCTATCTCCCAAATTTGCACAAGAAACAAGGATATTTAATAAAAGGAAATTAAAATAGAAAGGGTATAGTGTTTTTTTCATTATCGCATACAAAATTACGACCAATATTTGACATAATAAATATTTTTTTAAGAAAATTTAACATCATAATAAAAATAAAAACTGCCTAAAAATAGGCAGTTAAAAATAGTATTAGTTATTAGTTTTAATCTTTTTTAATAATTTTAAACGTTTCTGAATCGTTTACCGTAAATGTTTTAAGAATGTAAATTCCTGAGTTTAATTTCTCAATATTAATTTGTGTTTCTTTTTTATTTACAGTTTTTTCCAGGATTTTTCTTCCGGACATATCAAATATTTCTATCTTCCGCACTTCTTTTAGAGACTTAAGATACAATATATCTTTCGCAGGATTAGGAAATATGAGTACCTTCTCACTATTTATGTTGTCGACTGCTAAAGTTGAGCAATCTGACACTACATTGATATATCCTGTTTTTGTCATGGTATCTGTTCCGTTATAATTCGCTACTACCAGCTTAACCTGATACAGTCCCGGTGTATTGTAGGTAACATTAACCGTTTTTGTAGTTGCAGTAGCAGGAGATCCACCGGAAAAAGTCCAGTTCCAACCTGTTGGTTTATTTGTAGAGGTATCGGTAAAAACTACAGTCTGTCCTACGCATATGTTAGTCTTATCTGCCACAAAGTTTGCAACAGGAGGATTAATTGGGCAAACATCCTCAGTTTTGTCTTTTGCAAAACCATCTCCATTTCCTCCAAAATAAGCATAGAAATGATAAGGCGTAGGACAATTACTATTTTCGATAGTTTCCGTTGCAAATCCGTCGCCACTTCCCCCGAAATATGCATATTGATGAAACGGGGTAGAGCAGGTAGCATTTTCTAAGGTCTCTGTTGCAAATCCATCTCCATTTCCGCCAAAATAAGCATATTGATGAAAAGGGGTAGAACAGATTGCATTGGCTATAGTTTCTGTTGCAAATCCATCTGCATTTCCGCCACGGTAAGGATAAACTTCTTCTCCTTGGGCTTTGAGATGAGAATTCAGGAGAAAGATGAGACAGAAAACCGATAATTGGGTTAGGTATGTTTTCATCTTCTAATTTGATTTAATTGTTATTTTAAAAATTGGGTAGAAAGTTATCTTTCTTTTCAAATTAGAAATGATTATCTCACACCACGTCCACCATATCCTGCGTTCCTGGTTGCTAGAGCAGCACCGGATGCCCTATCAGAAATCCTTAAAAATGAACTGTTGTTTCCGTTAAAATTTGCTGCACCCAAAAAGTCTCCCCCTCTTAAGTAAACGCCTGTGTTATCCGGCCAGGAGGCCTGGTTAGCGTCTCCATCCGTTGCAGTAGTTGTTGATAATTCCCCATCTCCAACCAATCCTGTATAAGTATTACCTGTTGCTTTTGTAGTGACTGCAAATTCATAAGTATTACCACTCATTTCCATAGCGCCGTAATACGCCGCTGCTGCGGTTGCTCTTCCTGAAGAATTGGTTGCAGAAAAACCGACTTTAACAGTTCTCCCGGCGCCAACATTTGTCCATCCACTTGACGCATAATAATTAGCTCTGCCATTGGCAACAGTGTTGAATCCTTCGCTTGCAGTATAAGCGTTGGTAATACCTGTGGAAGAAGCAATATTTATTTCTGTTGTTCCCCAGGCATATTCTCCGGCAACAGGAGATAATGGACCTCTGCATATTTTTTCGAATTCCAGTTCCGTCATTGGTCTTAGTGCAGACCAGTCCAAAAATGCAGCAGTATCAGACCAGGAAAGTTGATTCATTGCAACATTCTGCCCATCATTCACATCATTATAATCTCCTGTGGTCACATCACAACCATACAATGCCGGTATAGATGCATTATTACCTGGAACCTGTATCTTGATACCATTTCCATAAGCATTGCTGAATGCAAAAGTTCCTGCAGCAGAATTTGGCGCAGCTACAGATCTTCTTGCCTGCTGGTTATAGGTAAGTGTGTTTAAAAATTCTGCATACTGCTCTTGAGTAATCTCATATTTCATGGAGTAAAAAGCATTATATCCTTTTGGAAAAGCTACCGGTGCACTGTCACCGCTTCCTAATGATGAGGTAGCGATTGAGCCGTTGCCAGTAATGGTATATTGTGTGTAAGTGGATGTAGACGTTCCGTCACCAACAGAAAATGATCCTGAAGGAATATTAACCATTTCAACACCGAACACTTTAAAATTGTAATTTTCGTAGTTTGCTGCAGCTACGTTCATCTTAAGAGTTACAGAAGTTGAGGAGATATTACCACCACCTATTGCACTTCTATAAACAAAAACGCCTTTGCCATCTGTAACAGCATCTATTTTAAGAGGAGAAGCAGTAGAATGATCAGAGGATGCAACACTTAGATTAGCATGCTTCCACAGCTTATCCGCACAATCCTGATACTTTACAAATACCCATACCGCGTCATAATTGGCAGGAGCAATATTCGTTCTCCAGCTATTATCCCATTGGATGTTAAAAGTAACGGTTCCTGCACTCGTATCAACACTTGTACCGGTGATTTTTAAATTATTTGCCTGAACATTAAAAGCAAATAATCCCATTGCAGCAATTGCAATTTTCTTGAAGTAGTTTTTTGAATTCATGATATAATTTTTTATTAATTATAATTCACAAATCTAACTTGGTACATATTGTAAAGAAATAAGGCAAATGACGTATTTTTAATTTTCATTGACAGAACAAACAAATTCCTTACTTTTGTTTCTATGACTTCTACAGACAAAAGATTATATCTCATCGATGCCTACGCCATGATCTTTCGTGGGTATTTTGCTTTCATCAAAAATCCAAGAATCTCTACAAAAGGTGTTAATACATCAGCTATTTTTGGTTTTACCAATTCTTTGATAGAATTGATTAAAAGAGATCGTCCGACACATTTGGCAGTAGTATTTGATGTGGGAAAAACCAATGTTCGTCACGAAGATTTTACAGAATATAAGGCCAACCGGCAGGATACACCGGAACCTATTCTGATTGCAGTTCCATATATCCACAGGATTCTGGAGGCAATGCACATTCCTATTTTGGGCGTTGAAGGTTATGAGGCGGATGATGTCATCGGAACTATTGCCTGCAAAGCGGAAAAGCAAGATTATAATGTTTTTATGGTAACACCGGATAAGGATTTTGCCCAGTTGGTTACTGATAAGATCAAGATTTACAAACCCGGACTAAAAGGAGGGGATATTGAAATCCTTGGTGTTGAAGAAGTTAAAGCCAAATATGAAATCAGTGATCCAAAGCAGATCATCGATTATCTTGGAATGATGGGTGATGCCGTTGATAATATCCCGGGTCTTGATGGTGTCGGTGAGAAAACGGCTAAGAAATTTATTCAGGAATTTGGATCGATGGAGAATCTTCTGGCCAATACACATACATTAAAAGGAAAGCTTAAAGAAAAAGTTGAAGCCAGCGCAGAAAGAGGTTTGTTATCCAAAAAGTTAGCAACGATTCTCTGCGACGCACCGATCGAATTCATAGAAGAACAATATGACCTGGAAGTTCCGGATTTTGAAAAAGTAAAAGAAGTCTTTGACGAGCTGGAATTCCGGAGATTGTATGAAAATCTTTATCGGGCTTTTGCTAACAAAGAATATGTGGAAGAACTAATGGAAGGTGACGATGATAAAGTTACAGTTAAAGAAGTTGTGGATGCAACGGTAACAGTACACAAAAACGGAACAATGGATCTGTTTGCCACTTTTGAGCAATTGGAACAGGCAACAACGACCAAAACCAATATCACAGAAAACGATCATCTTTACCAATATATTGATAGCCCGAAAGCGCAAAAGATCCTGGCCGACAATCTTCTTAAGCAAAAAGCGGTTTGTTTTGATACCGAAACGACCTCTCTTAATGAACTGGAAGCAGAGTTGATAGGAATGAGTTTTTCCTACAAAAAAGGATTGGCTTATTACATTCCTATTTCTGAAAATCAGGAAGAAGCCCAGAAAACTGTTGAGATATTTCGTCCATTTTTTGAAGATCAGAATGTTCTGAAAATCGCTCATAATCTGAAATACGATTACAAAGTTCTTCAGAATTATAATATTGAAGTCGAAGGAAAGCTGTTCGACACCATGATCGCACACTATCTTCTGAATCCCGACGGACGACACGGGATGGATTATCTTTCCGAGATGTATCTGGATTATAAACCTGTTTCCATAGAGTCTTTGATTGGAAAAAAAGGAAAAAATCAATTGACGCTGCGTGAAGTTGACATCCAGACTCAAACCGATTATGCGGCAGAAGATGCAGATGTGACGTTTCAACTTTATGAATTATTTGCACCACAGTTAGCCAAAGAAAACCTGGAAGAATTGTTTTACAATGTCGAAATGCCATTGATGAAAGTTCTTGCAAAAATCGAACTAACCGGTGTAAAATTAGATAACAACTGGCTCGCTCAGGAAAGTAAAGACCTCGAGAATGATCTTAAAAACCTGGAATCGAAGATATTTGAACTGTCAGGAGAAGAATTCAACATGAATTCACCAAAACAATTGGGTGAGATTCTTTTCGAGAAAATGCAGCTGGATCCCAAAGCGAAAAAAACCAAGACCGGGCAATATGCTACATCGGAAGATATTTTGCAAAAATTAGCCAGTAAACACGAGATCATAGAACATATCTTAGAATACAGAACCTATCAAAAATTAAAATCTACTTATGTAGATGCGCTGCCGGGTCAGATTGACAAAACCGATAACAGAGTTCATACCAATTTCTCGCAGACAACGGCTGCAACAGGAAGATTAGCTTCCGTTAACCCGAACTTACAAAATATTCCCATCAGAACTTTAAGAGGTCAGCAAATCCGTGGTGCTTTTGTTTCTGATGTAGGCAAGAAGATCATTTCTGCCGATTATTCTCAGATCGAATTAAGGTTGATTGCAGAGATTTCTGGGGAACAGAATATGATTGCAGCTTTCCAGAACAACGAAGACATCCACGCTTCTACAGCGGCAAAGTTATTTGATATAGAATTATCTGAAGTGTCAAAAATCCAGAGAAGTCAGGCAAAAACAGTAAACTTTGGTATCATTTATGGACAAGGTGCATTTGGATTAGCAGATCAAACCGGACTTTCCCGAACCGAAGCCAAGAAAATGATAGATGCTTATTTTGAAACCTACCCAAGGTTGAAAGAATATATGAATGAGCAGATCGAGAAAGCCAGAAAGCTCGGTTATGTGGAGACGATTCTCGGAAGAAAACGTCATTTGAAAGATATTAATTCTACCAATTTTGTAGTCAAAGGTCACGCCGAGAGAAATGCTGTGAATGCGCCAATCCAAGGAAGTGCTGCTGATATTATCAAACTGGCAATGATAAAAATCGACAGCGAACTGGAAACTCAAAAACTGGAAACCAAAATGCTTTTGCAGGTTCACGATGAATTACTTTTTGAAGCACCAATTGATGAAGTGGAAACTGCAAAATCGCTCATTAAAAAAGAAATGGAATCTGCTTTTCCAACTAATGTTCCTCTTTTGGTGGAAGTTGGTGTGGGCGATAATTGGCTGGAAGCGCACTAAAATAATGATTATAAATAATTAATTTAAAAATATACAAATATGAAAGCAGTAATTTTTTACGAACACGCAACTGACAAATCAATGGAAGAATTTATGGCAGTTTTTCCTCGCCATGAGGAGTTCGAAGCGGAGTTTATAAAGTCTGGAAAAGTCTTAGGAACAGGCGCTTTTGGTAATCCGGGAGAAGGCGCAATGGCGATTTTTGTCGATAAAAAATCTGCTGAGGCGTTTGTTAATGGTGATCCTTTTGTTCAGGAAGGTCTGATCGCCAAAGTCACCATCAGAGAATGGAATGATGAATTAGCTTAAATTTTATAACTAATTAAAATTCAATATATGATTTCACAAATAATTCCCAAGCTGCCTTTTATTGATAAGCAGAATACAATCGATTATTATAAGAATTTGGGCTTCGAATTCACGGCAGATTATGGCAATTATTTGATTGCTGTTTATAATAATTCAGAAGTTCATTTCTTCGAGTTTAAAGAGTTGACGCCGGCAAAATCAGATTTTATGCTTTATCTGAAAATCTCAAACAATATTGATAAATTTTATCAACAGATCCAGGATAAAAAAATTGCAATTCATCCAAACGGTTCATTAGAAAGCAAATCCTGGAGCATGAAAGAATTTTCTCTGATTGATCCTGCAGGAACTTTACTGACATTTGGAGAAAAAATATAAATAATTGGAAAATTGACTTTAATTCCTAATATAGAAAATTAGAATGTTGTTAAAAAATTTTCCAGCACAGATTATTCATTGAAGACTTTTACTTTGTTAACAGGAATTGATAATTCTTATAACAGAATTTAAAATCAAAAAGTTTCAAAAGTCTTTGTAACATTCATTTTATTACTTCGACTTAATATTAAAAAATATATGAGAAATGTAAAACTGTATGGTTTTTTGATCGGAGTTGCCGTTCTTAACAGCTGCGCTTCCACAAAAAATTTCACTTATGAAGGAAAAGGTTTCAAAGATGCATATAACAGCATCACCGTGAACGAACTGAAGGAAAATCTTTACGTTATTGCTGATGACAAGATGGAAGGCAGAGACACCGGAAGTGCAGGTCAGAAAAGGGCAGGAGAATATATGATTGAACAATACAAGAAGAATGGCATTGGGTTTCCTCCGGAATTAGGTTCTTATTATCAGAAAGTTCCTTCCGAGGCTATGAAAAAATATGGTGAAACACTTCCTGATTCAGAAAATATTTTGGCTTTCATTCCCGGATCAGAAAAGCCTGATGAAGTCATTGTTGTTTCTGCCCATTACGATCATGTTGGGATGAAAAAAGGTGAAGTTTATAATGGTGCAGATGATGATGGAAGCGGGACTGTGGCTGTGATGGAAATTGCCGAAGCTTTTCAGGAAGCCAAGAAAAAAGGTTACGGACCAAAGCGTTCTATTCTTTTTTTACATGTAACAGGTGAGGAACACGGACTTTTTGGTTCAGAATATTATTCGGATCATCCTGTTTTTCCTTTGGCTAATACCGTAGCAGATCTCAATATTGATATGATCGGACGCGACGATCCGGAAAACAGAGGCAAACAATATGTATATGTTATCGGTTCAGAAATGTTGAGCTCGGAATTGAAAAAAATCAATGTTGCAGCCAACAAAAAAACGGTAAATCTTGAACTGAATTATAAATATGATGATCCAAAAGATCCGCAGAGATTATATTACAGATCAGATCATTATAACTTTGCTAAGCACAATATCCCTGTCGCATTTTTCTTTGACGGAATCCACGAGGATTATCATAAACCAAGCGATACACCTGATAAAATTGATTATCCATTGTTGCAAAAGAGAACGCAGCTTGTTTTCGCAACGGCTTGGGAACTTGCTAACAGACCAGACCGGATCCTAGTTGATGGAAAAAATACAAGATAAAAATTAAAAAAAGCAACTCAATAGAGTTGCTTTTATTTATCCAGAAAATCAGCATTTGAAATTTTGGGATTATCCAGGAATCTGTAAAGATAAGGCGCTTTGTTGGCCGATCCGCTGTAATGCTTTTCTAATCTTTCCAAAATATTGAGGCTTAACATTTTTCTCTGGAAATTATTGCGTCTCAAAGGTTCTCCAAGAATTGATTCATAAAGATGCTGGAGTTCTTTCATCGTAAACTTGTCCGGAAGAAGGTTGCTTCCCATTACCTGATAATCAATATTCTTTCTAAGATATAAAAGTCCTTTTTCGATCATCTCCTGATGGTCAAATGCCATGTTAGGGATTTTATCAATATCAAACCATTGGCAAATCTCATTAAAAGAATCGGGGAAAGTATGTGTCAAGGTGTAATCTACTAAAGCACAATAGCCTACGGATATAAATCGTTGATAAATCCAGTGGTTTTTTTCGACTTCGATATTTCTGTTTTCTAATAATTTCTGGTGTGTATTATTCTCTGTTCTTTTGCTGTCCCCAAAAGTGTAAAACTGCTCCAAAAAAACGTCCGAAAGATGTGTTCTTTCGTATAAAGTTCTGGCAGCAGCATCATTCAGATTTTCATCATTAAAGATAAATCCTCCCGGAACAGCCCAAAGATCAAGGTCATGGTATTTGAGCAAAAGAACCTTTAAAGTATCCTTATGGAAACCGAAAATCACACAATCCACGGAGACATGTTCTACAAAGTCTTTGGTATCGATAAGTTCTTTAAGATTCTGCTTGATTTTATTGTTTTTGGCCATTGATTATTGAAGTTTTATTTAAGAAAAAAGTGAGTCCAAATATAATTAATAATGGTAATGAAATGAAGAAAGGATAAAAATAACTTAATTTTTCATGAAAAATCATTGCCATATACAGCGATCCGACCGAGCTTCCCAATGATGAAAATATTACAACCCACGAGACAAATAAATGGGTTTTCTGCTTAGAAACCTGGTTCAATATCTCTGAATTATAGAGCGGAAACAGTGGCGAAAGAAATAGTCCGATGATAGGTATAATGAATACAAGTAAAAATTTGAAATCATTATAAAAATATATTATCACAATTTGGGAAATTGCCAATATAAACAATACCATGCACAAACATATTATAACAAATCTGTACCAATGAAATCTCAGTATTAATCTGCTTGTAATTAACCTTCCAAAAAAAGAAAACAGTGCCAGGAAAGCAGATGATTGCAGTGCAAAATAGGAGTTAACTTTAAGATTATTTTTGAAAAAACTTGGCAGCCAGGAATTAAAACTCTGTTCTACAAAGACCACAAAAAAAGCGACGATAAAGAATATGATTATTTTGGGCTTGAAAAAAAATTTCCACTCTCCGGGCATTGCTGGCTCTATAATTTTGTCTTCTTCAATTTTTAAAGATCTCAACATTATTACATTAATGATGCTCAATAATGCAATAATCCAAAACCCAAATTTCCAATAGTTAGCGTAAGAACTTGTCAATAAACTTCCAAAACCTATGTTGACAAAGAAAATACCTATCATAAATGCCGCATCAACACTACTTATAGCACTAGCCAGTTGCCTGTCTTTAAAATTATTTTTTATAATACTGAAAACTGAAATTTTAGCCAACGCAAAGCTGACTCCAACAATACTCAGCCATATTTTAAAAAACCAAAAAGCATCCACAAGTGGCAATGCAACACAACTTATTATAACAAACAGGAGAGAAATAATCAATGCGTTTTTATTACCCGTCTTATTAATCAGATTAACACATAACAATGAGACGATAACAATTGGAATATCTTTAAAAGATTCTAAAACCCCCAAACCTTTATAGGAAACCTGATTGGAAAGTTGAAGAATAATTACCCCCATACTGTTAAGCAGCATTGAGAAGATCAAAAAATTCAAAATCAATGGCGCTTTTATCTTATTTCTATTAACAGTCATTTAAATCGTTATTAACTTATTATTAACATTAGACATCTTTTTTGGGGATTCCAAATATAATAAAAATAATAATTTTCTATGATAATCATCTCTTTAAATGTCTCATTAATAAAGGAATATTTAAAAAATTAAAAAAAAATTTTGTCGTATCAAAAAAAAAGATACTTTTATTGTCTCAGTTTGAGATTAACAAAAATTAATTAAAATATGAACTTAAAGTATTCAAAATGTCTTGGGTTAGCAGCTGTGCTTTACTTCACAGCCAACTACTCAGCTCAGCAACAGGTAAGAGATACTGCTTCTAAAGAAAAAGCAATAGAAGAGGTAGTCGTTATCGGTTATGGGACTCAAAAGAAAAGCAATGTAACAGGAGCCATTGCTAGTATTAAGGCCTCAGATATTGAGGACATTCCAGCGGGGAAACCAGAACAAGTTTTACAAGGTAGAGCTGCGGGTGTTAGTGTCATTACTAATTCCGGACAACCTGGGTCAGCTGCCACTGTAAGAGTAAGAGGTATTACTAGTTTTGGAGCAGGTAGTAATGATCCTCTTTGGGTTGTGGATGGAATTGTTGTTGATGGAATAGGCTGGTTAAGCCAATCTGACATAGAAAGCATAGAAGTATTGAAAGATGGAGCTTCATCTGCTATTTATGGTGTTTCCGCGGCAAGAGGTGTAATACTTGTTAGTACAAAAAAAGGTAAAAAAGGAAGGCTTAATCTTACCTATAATGGGTCATACGGAATTGGAAGTGCATCAAGAAAATTAGATTTATTGAATGCAACACAATATGCTACCATTATGAATGAAGCAAAAGCAAATGATAACAAACCATTAATATTTAACAGTCCAAACTCTTATGGTGAAGGTACAGACTGGCAAAAAGCAGTTTTTAACAATTCAGAAAGAAACTCTCAGGAATTTAGTATAAGTGGGGGAAATGAGAAATCAACTTTTTACTCATCATTCGGTTATCTTGACCAAACTGGAATTGTATTGTCCGACATATCTTATTATAAAAGATTAAATGCCAGATTAAATTCCACTCACAAAGTATTAGATTGGTTGACTGTTGGACAAACTTTAGCTTACACACATTCTAAATCTCAGGGAGTAAATGCTAACGATGAATTTGGAGGACCTTTAAGTTCTGCAATCAATTTAGATCCAATAACACCATTGGTGGTTACAGATTGGTCAAAAGTTGATCCTGCTTATTATCCCTCAGCATCTCCTTTGATTAGAGATGCAAATGGAAATCCTTATGGTATCTCTCAGTATGTTGGTCAGGAGATGACAAATCCATTAGCTTTCAGACAAATACAGCAAGGGAAATATAACTGGTCTGACGATTTTATTGCTAATGCTTATTTAGAAGCAAAATTTTTAAAGCACTTTACTTTCAAACCCTCTATTAATGGTAAGATGGCTTACTGGGGATTCCAAGGGTTTACACCAACATATTATTTAAGCTCTACATTTAAAAATGATAAAAATAACTTAAACAGAGTAACACAAAAAAAATTAGAATGGAACACCGAAAATACTCTGACTTATCAAAACAAATGGGGTCAACATAATCTAACTGCTTTAGTAGGGCAAGGATATTATGAATATAATATTCTATCAGGTCAAAGTACTACCTATTCCAATCTTCCGGTTAACAACTGGCAAGATGCGTCATTTAACTTCAAAGTTCCAATCGAAGATATAAGTGCTGGTGCCTGGGATGGATTACAAACTCATAAAGCATCTTATTTTGCAAGGGTAATATATGATTTTGCTAACAAATATCTCTTTACGGGGACAATCCGTAGAGATGGTTCATCCAATTTTGCACCCGATAGACACTGGGGGAACTTCCCATCATTTTCTGTTGGATGGAATGTATCTAATGAAAGCTTCTGGCCATCGAACAATATTGTAAATTCATTAAAATTAAGAGGTGGATATGGTATATTAGGAAATGATGCTATTGATCCTTTTTATTATGAAAATTATATGGTTTCCGGAAGCAATTATACGAATGGAAATAATAATGTAATTACAGGGTATGCACCACTTACATTAGCAAACAAAGATCTTCATTGGGAAGAAACTGCACAATCTAACATCGCATTGGATGTGAAAATATTTAATAATATTGATTTTAGCATTGATTTCTTCGAAAAGAAAACAACTGACATTTTAAGAAGAGTAGATCTACCTGGTTACGTTGGAGTAACGTCAACACCTTGGAAAAACATCGGTGATATGACAAACAAAGGAATCGAAACTAGCTTGGGCTATAAAAAACAGTGGGATGATTTTGGAATATCATTCAACAGTAATTTTTCTTATTTGAAAAATGAAATTTTGAGACTTGAAAATAATAAACCGTATGTAGGATTAGCAGGTTTTCAGTCGATGGGTAATGTTTCAAGACTTGCAGTAGGCTACCCTTATGGTTCATTCTTCGGATTTCAAACTGCAGGAATCTTCCAAAACCAAGCAGAAATTGATGCTTATAAAAACTCCAGTGGTAGTTTAATTCAGCCAAACGCAAAACCTGGAGATTTCAGATGGCAGGATTCAAATGGTGATGGAAAAATTGATGATAATGATAAAGTGTATCTGGGTAATTCACTTCCAAAATATACTTTTGGATTTAACTTAAATCTCAACTACAAAAATTTCGATTTATTAGTTTTTGCTCAGGGCCAGGCTGGTAATAAAATTTTTCAAGGACTTAGAAGGTTAGACATCACAACAGCCAATTATCAGACTAAAATACTAGATCGTTGGACTGGAGAGGGAACATCTTATAACACTCCTAGAGTAACAATGGACGATCCAAACGGAAATTATACAAGAATGTCCGATTATTACTTACAGAACGGAGACTATCTGCGAATTAAGCTAATTCAGATTGGTTACACTTTGCCTAAATCTGTAACAGATAGTTTTGGTGCAGGTAAAGTCAGAATTTATGTTACTGGTGAAAATATTTTCACTTTTACTAAATATACTGGTTATGATCCTGAAATTGCGGCTGGAGATGCTTATGGTATCGACAGAGCTTATTACCCACAAGCAAGATCTATAATATTTGGAACAAATATTCAATTCTAATTCAAAAAAAAATGAAAAATAAATATATTAAAATAATATTAGCAGGTAGTTTATTAATAGGATTTGCTAATGCTTCAACATCTTGTTCGAACGAAAATCTTGAAGACACAAAAAATTTGGGAGCAATTAATTTGGATAGCTATTTCAAAAACGAATCGCAGTGTTTTGCCGCTTTAACAGGGGTTTATGATCTAATGAGAAAATATTCTGGGGGATTTGAAAATATGGTAACATTTTTCAATGCCGCATCAGATGATTTTTATGCAGGCGGTGGTAGTTCTACAGATGGCGCTGGTATTCAGGGAATTTCCAATTATACAATTGATGCAGTTAAAATGCCTAATAGTTATTTCAGTGATTATTATAAAGGTATTGCTAGAGCCAACTTACTAATCCAAAGAGTTCCTACAGCGTCAATGGATGAAGCAAAGAAAAAAAGATTTATAGCTGAAGCTAAAGTTTTAAGAGCTCTTTATTATTTTGAACTTGTAAAGATGTTTAAAAACATTCCGCTGATTTTGGAACCAATAGATGCTGGAAGTGATTTTTATAACATTCCTCAAAGCGACCCAAAAGCTGTTTATAGCCAAATTGAAGGTGATATACTTTCATCTTTGCCAGATCTTCCAATGACAGTTTCAGGAGACGAAAGAGGGAGAATAAATCAGGGTAATGCAAAAGCAATTCTGGGTAAAATTTATTTATATGATAATAAAAAATCGGAAGCAGCTGCACAGTTTGCTGATGTAAACGGAACTCCTGGACAAACTAGTCAATATGGATACAAATTAGTAAGTGATTACAGTAGCTTGTGGATTACAGATAATAAATTTACTAGTGAATCTGTACTCGAAGCTATGCATACAAACAAATCACTTTCTGACTGGGGTGTCTGGGGAGGAGATACTGACGAAGGAAACTCTATTTGTATTATGACGGGCTTAAGATCATATCAAATGAAAACACCTGATGCTCCGGATTTAGTATCCGGCTGGTCTTTTAATACTATGACTGAGAACCTCTATAATTTTATGCAAGGAGATCCAAGGGCTGAATCTACAATTTTTAATGCAAAACAACTTGTTGCAGCGGGAAAAATTTCATACACAGCTGGTTTTATGGATACCGGATATTTTTTAAAAAAGTATATACCTAAAACAGCAGATAAAACCAATTTGCCAGGAGCAACAGAATTAAATTTTCGCCAAAATTATATTGCAATAAGGCTTGCCGATACATATCTAATGGAAGCCGAAGCTTTAGGGGCTACTGGTTCAAGAGCTCAATCTTTACTAGATGCTGTTAGATCTAGAGTTGGTTTGCCATCTGTACCTGTTTCTATGCAAGCCATAAAAGACGAAAGAAGAAGAGAACTGGCTGGTGAAGGACATCGTTGGTTTGACTTAGTAAGATGGGGAGATGCTCCAACAATTTTAGCTTTTAAAGGCTTTGTAGCAGGAAAAAATGAGATTCTGCCTATCCCTCAAGATCAACTTGTAAACACTGCATTAAAACAAAATCCTAATTATTAATCTTAATCTATTTAAAATGAAAAAATATATTAAACATACATTATTCGTAGGATTATCTTTATTTGCTATATCTTGTATTCCTGAAACAGCTGATGATAACGGAAACGGTCTAACTCCTACTAATTCAGACGCATCCTTCACAGTTACCAAAACATCGGAAAACCACTACAGATTAACGTCATCCAATAACAATTATATTCAATCAAAATGGGATATAGGTATTGGAACATTTTCGCCCGGACCCAATATTTATGATATTTTTTTACCTGATGAAGGTACTTATGATATCAGGCATCAAATCATTGGACAAGGTGGAATGGTTGGAGGTACGGCCAGCCAATCTATTACAGTACCTGTACGTGATCCTAAAGCAGGAAATTTGATTCAAGGTGGAAAGTTTATGGACGCTGCTGATGTGGCAAAATGGACTTTAACATTCCCTAATCCTTCCAATACAGCTCTTTGGGCTTGGGGAACTGGAAATGCAACTTTTACATCATCTGGATGGAATAGAAATGTTATGTATCAGGCTGTGGAAGTAGTTGAAGGTACAAAATATCAAGCCGATGCTATTGTAAGCTCAAAATCTGGTGTAGAAGACTCTTGGTTTGAAATCTATGTAGGCTATACTAAACCAACTCCAAACAACGATTATACTGGCGATGGCAATGATACTACATGGTTAAGAGGTATCAATACCTGGGCAGGAAGTGGAAAAAATCCTTTTGAAAAGGCTAAAATATCTGTAATAGGATCAAAAAATGCCAATAATCCTGATGGTTATTTCACTGCAACTAAAACCGGCACAGCGTATTTTGCAATCCGTTCCGGGGGTAATAACATGAAAGACGGAATAACTATTACAAGTGTAGAATTCCGAGGAGTAAACTAATTTTTTCTTATCATATTCTTAGGGTGAAAGAGGTCCTCAAAAACCTCTTTCATTTTTTTCACATCAATTAACATCAATTAAGCTTCTCTTTTAAAAAGAGAGCTGTATTGGAAAATCTAAATTATTTCAATACAATTTTCTTTGGAAGCTGTTGATTTTCAATAAATCTATTAAAATGTACAATAATAAAATTTTCCTTAACAAGTTATTTTTCTTAGGAATTACTTTTTTTTCTCTCCTGTTTTGTCAAAGCAGCAGTGTAGATGATCAATCAAATCCTCCAGTTGACAATGGAGAAGATAATGGAAATTATACTTCTGCATCATTTTGGCTGACAAAAGCAGATGAAACGGTTAAACTTCAAAAGCAAAACGATATTTACTTCAAAAATGCTTCTAATAATTATCAAACTATTGATGTTGATTCAGAGCAGAAATATCAAATGATTGACGGTTTTGGCTATACCTTGACAGGTGGTAGCGTTCAGGTAATCAATCAATTATCAGCATCAAAAAAAGAGGAATTGCTTCAGAATCTTTTTTCCAATAATGAGAATTCAATCGGAGTAAGCTATCTCAGACTAAGCATCGGTGCATCTGACCTTAACGCAGAAGTTTTTTCTTATGACGATATGCCTGCAGGACAGACAGATCCTTCACTTTCTCAATTTTCATTAGCAAAAGATCAGGCAATGATTGATATGCTTAAAAAAATCCTGACAATCAACCCAAATATCAAAATCATTGCAACGCCCTGGTCACCACCGGTTTGGATGAAAGATAACGGAAGCAGTGTTGGTGGCAGTTTATTACCTCAATACTATAGTGTTTATGCTCAATATTTTGTAAAATACATACAGGCGATGAAAGCGCAGGGAATCACTATTGATGCTATCACACCTCAGAATGAACCTTTGCATCCGGGGAACAACCCAAGCATGTATATGACTTCTGCGCAACAAGGGGAATTTATTAAAAATCATTTGGGACCTGCTTTTCAAACAGCTAATATCAGCACCAAAATCATTCTGTATGATCACAATTGTGACAAGCCGGATTATCCAATGAACATCTTAGCAGACGCTGAAGCTGCAAAATATGTTGACGGCTCAGCTTTTCACCTTTATGCTGGAAATATCTCAGTTTTAAGTAATGTACATTTAGCATACCCAAATAAAAACTTATATTTTACAGAGCAATGGACGGGTGCTAATTCTTCATTTTCAGGAGATTTGATTTGGCATACTAAAAACGTCATCATTGGCTCTATGAGAAACTGGAGCAAAGTAGCACTGGAATGGAATGTTGCTAATGATGCTTCATTTAATCCTCATACACAAGGCGGGTGTACAGAATGTAAAGGCGCCATTACAATTAATTCAAGTGAAGCTTTTACAAGAAACGTAGCTTATTATATCATCGCTCAGGCTTCTAAATTTGTTCCTCAAAATTCTCAAAGAATTGCATCAACGCAGCCGGGAAATCTGAGTTCGGTTGCATTTACAAGACCCGATGGAAAGACAGCTTTGATTGTTCTGAATGAAGGTGATACTACCGAAAATTTTAATATCAGATTTAAAAATAAAACCGCAGTTACATCATTAACGCCAAAGTCTGTCGCAACATTTGTCTTTTAATTTCAAACAATTAGTATGAAAAGAGTTTTTTCTATTTCTAATATTATTTTGTTGTCTGTAACAATATCCTGTTCCACAGCAAAAGACAAAAGAGAGCTGATTTTTCAGGATGAATTTAACGGAGCGATGATTGATCCTTCAAAATGGACATTCGAAGTGGGAGGAGATGGTTTTGGTAATAATGAGCTTCAGTTTTATACCAAAGACCGAAAAGAAAACGCTAGAGTAGAAAACGGAAATCTCATCATAGAAGCCAGAAAAGAGAAATGGGAAAAGAATGATTATACTTCCGCAAAGTTAATTACAAAAGAAACTTTCCCTTTTCAGTATGGAAGCATTGAAGTACGAGCTAAGTTACCAAAAGGAAAAGGAACATGGCCAGCTATCTGGATGCTAAGTAAAAATATCAAGGAATGGCCGGATGACGGGGAAATCGACATAATGGAACACGTGGGTTACAACGAGGGTTTTGTCCACGGATCTGTTCATACCAAAAAGTACAATCATATCATCGGAACTCAGAAAACTGATACGATTATTGTGAAAGATGCAACCAGCCAATTTCATGTTTATAGAGCTGATTGGACTCCTGAGAAAATTGAAATGTTCGTAGATAACAAAAAATACTTTACTTACATCAATTCAGAAAAAACTTATGACGCCTGGCCATTTGATCAGCCATTTTATTTGATTCTTAATCAAGCTGTCGGCGGTAATTGGGGTGGGAAAGAAGGCGTCGATTCGGGGATTTATCCTCAGAAATTCTTAATCGATTATGTAAGGATTTATAAATCAAAATAACTAAAATACAATTCTATATTTTATAGATTTTCATCTAATGAATAGATTAATTTTATCTTGCTTTTTGACAGGAATGATCATTAATGCCAATGCGCAGAATTACTGGAAAAAAAGAATAAAAGAGGGTAGAGTCATTATGACTTCCCAAAAAAATAACGAAAAATTTGCCAAGAAAGCGAATGCCAAATTCATAGATTTTCCTCAACCTAAAGAAACCGACATCTGTGTTTTCGTAGATCCTGATTTCAAATACCAGAAACTGATAGGATTTGGTGGTGCCATTACAGACGCGTCTGCTGAGGTTTTTGCTAAACTTCCAAAAGAAAAGCAGAAAGAATTGATCGAAGCTTATTATGGGAAAACCGGTTTGGGATACAACGTTATCAGAACCAATATGAATTCTTGTGATTTTTCCAGCGACAGCTATACCTATGTAAAAGATAATGACACTTCGTTAAGCTCATTCGATATCAAGCACGATGAACAGTATAAGATTCCATTGATAAAACTAGCACAACAAGCTATCGATCCAAAAGATTTCAGATTTTATTTCAGTCCGTGGAGTCCGCCAGCGTGGATGAAATCGAATAATAATATGCTGAAAGGCGGGCGTCTTTTGGATAAATATTATCAGGTTTGGGCCAATTATTATATCAAATTCATTCAGGAATATGAGAAAAGAAATATTCCGGTCTGGGGACTCAGTGTTCAGAATGAACCAATGGCGACTCAGACCTGGGAATCTTGCCTTTATACAGCGGATGAAGAAGCCAAATTGCTAAGAGAAAATCTTGGTCCGGCATTGTGGAAAAATGGCTACAAAGATAAAAAAGTAATTATCTGGGATCATAACAGAGACCTGATGTATCAACGCGCTACAACCACTTTACAAGACCCGGAAACTTCCAAATACGCTTCCGGTATTGGTTATCACTGGTACGAGACGTGGAATAACAAATCGCAATTATTTGATAATGTGGCTGAAACTTACAGAGCTTTTCCTGACAAATTCCTGATTTTCACAGAAGGTTGCAAAGAACAATTTGATTTTTCTAAAATTTATGATATAAGCTTAGGCGAATTGTATGGACGAAATATGATTAACGATTTCAACAAAGGAACTTCTGCCTGGACAGACTGGAACATTCTTTTGGATGAAAAAGGTGGCCCCAATCATGTGGGTAATTTTTGTTTTGCACCAGTTATCGCAGATACCGGAAAAGGGGAGTTGCATTACACTTACGAATATTATTACATTGGCCATCTTTCAAAATACATCAAACCCAATGCTCGGCGTGTAGGAAGTTCTACCAACAAAGACTTCTTATTATCAACAAGTTTTATGAATGAAAATGGGGAACTGGTCGTTGTAGTGATGAACGAAGGTAATACCGACACAGATTTTAATTTATGGATCGAAGGAAAATCTTCCAAACTTTCTGCGCCGGCACATTCTATACAGACTATAGTTTTATAAATTATATATTTTTAAGGGTAATACAGCAGTTTTTAGCTGCTGAATTTATTTTAAATGTTTACAGTCAGTTGGTGTTAATCGTCTTCCTTTGGAATAATTAATTGCTTTGGATGATACGTAAACTTGTTTTGGAGAATTATTGTTTGAATAACTGCCGATTCCTTCAAGCAAAACACCGCTATCCTGTAAAAAGTAAACTTCGCGTTCACTTGTCGTACCTTCAGACATAAACTTATAATTCAGTTTCAAAGTATCGCCGGAAACGGTTCCGGAAACATCACCGGTTGAAGAATCTTTTTCAAAATTTTTGTATGTCAATTTACCGGAAACTTTTCCGGTAATAATTTTATAGGACAATGTCATAGAATCTTTAGCCAACACATTCATGTAACAATAATCAACATTTTCTGTTGTAGAAATCTGATTTTTTTCATTATCAGGAATGGCTAACGTATCAGGTTTTCGGTTTTCAACATTCAGTTGTTTGCCGTCATTTTTTTCACAAGAATGGATAATTGTAACGCCTGATAGAATTAAAATAATTTTTTTCATAATAGATTATTTTGTGACAGAATAAAATTAGAAAATATTATACCAAAATATCGCATAGAAATAGTGTCGGAGTATGCTCGGTTTAGTAATTATAAAATGTCCTATAATTTATATTATGTTAAATAGAATATTGCAATCAACTCATAAAAAGCTGATTAATAAAGGTTAATTACTGATTTATTCTATAACGAAATCGACCAACGACTCAAGTTTTGGAAATCTTTTTTGTGAAATAAATTTCTTATCTGTACAGTCAATTTCCTGCCAGCCTTTTTTATGATTCAGATCACCAACTTCAACAACGTATGGCTGATAAGTCAGATTATTATTTTCATCAAGAATTTCTCTATATTGTATGGCGATATCCAAAATACATTCGAATTCTGTATTAAGCCTGACATTCCTGTAGATCAGATCAAAATGAGATTCTTTGTTCTGAGGAATGTCAAAATAAGTTTCATAGCTCAATGTGTCACCTTTAAGAACTGACATTGCCTTTAAAGCAAAATATAAAGCTTGAGTATAAAATTCCCGAGTCTTACCCCGTTCCAAATCATTTTCAAAATATCCACCTTCAAACAATATTGCCGGTATCCCGGCTTTCATAAAATTATCACCACTGGATGTTGGGTAAAATTCGTCTGTATATTTGGCAATCCTGTCAGGGAGAATTTGTTTCATCTGCATATAGATCGCAGCGATTACAGCCATACTTTTTTTTCGGTTTTCTGTGATATCACGATCAGCATTTTCCGACGGCGCCAAAAATGATAACGTTGCAGGATGTTTTCCATCGGTCGTAAAAATTGTTCTCTGATCATGAAGATTCAAAAGATAGCTGTAATTATTATTGAGAATTAATGATTTCAGTAATTTCATTTCAACACTCGAAGTCCTCAAGAAATCTCTGTTGATATCGATGTCAAAAGCATTTCGTCTTGTCCAGGCTTCAGAACCATCAGGATTCAGCATAAAGATGAAATCTAACTGTATTAATTCAAATAATTTCTCTTTCAGTTCCGGATGCTTTTCAAATATAGCTAATAGATCCAGCATTGCCAAAGTCGCTGTAGATTCGTTACCGTGCATTTGCGACCAGGCAGCAACCTTGATGTTACCTTTTCCGAGGGTCATCATGTAGATAGGTTTCCCGAGACTGGATTTTCCTACCTCTTTGATGTAATCGCTGTTATTGTCCTGTAAGTAAGAAAATAATTTTTCAGGGGAAATATAGCGTTCTGGGAAGTTTACATTTTTAAAATAAGGGAAACTGAAATTCATTTTTACGGTATTTGATTTTTCACAAAAATAACATTTAATCACAAATATCAATGTTTACATTTGTAAAATGATTAAACATTGACAAATGTCACTTTGTCTGTTGATTATTTTGTGGAATACATTATTTTTAATTTATTTTCATATAATTTTAAATATCAATATTTTACAAATTTTAAATTAAGTAATTATTTATATTTACTTTAAGTATAGAAATAGTGTTAATTACTAATTTGTTCAGGAATTCACTAAACGATTTTCCATACATTTATTACTGTTTTTTACAAATGTACAACGCATTAAATCACAATTAATTCGCTATTTTTGTCCATTAAAAAGTTATGATGAGCAACGAAATTCTATTTCTTTCAGGATTTTTGGTATTTATAATTACGATACTACTTTTAGATCTGGGCATTTTTAATAAAAAGGATTCTGCAGTTTCTCTTAAACAAGCCGGGTTGATGAGTGTTTTCATTATTCTGTTATCACTAGGTTTTTACATCCTACTCACCTATTACGGCCATCTGATTCATGGGATAGACAGTATGGAAAGACTACAGGAGATCGTAGCAAAGCACAAACATCCTATAAAAATTGTACCCGGGAATCTGGAACATAGCATAATGGTATATGACAAAAACCTGGGATTGGAGTTTCTTACAGGTTATCTGGTAGAATATGCTTTATCGGTCGATAATATCTTTGTCATTCTTCTTGTCTTCAGCGGATTCGGAGTTGCACCGCGTAATTATCACCGGGTTCTTTTTTGGGGAATTTTTGGGGCAATTGTAATGCGTTTTCTCTTTATATTTATAGGAGCAGCACTGATTCAGAAATTCGAATGGATAATGTATGTCTTTGGAGCATTTCTGGTTTATACAGGGATTAAAATGTTTATTGACAGAAATAAGGATGAAGAAATTGATCCACAGCATCATCCGGTTGTCAAATTTGCACAAAAGCATTTTAAGGTTCATAATCAGTTCGTTGGAAATAAATTCTTTGTGGTCGTTGATGGAATCAAGAAAATGACACCTTTATTCCTTGTATTAATTATCATAGAATTAACGGATTTAATCTTTGCGGTTGATAGTATACCGGCGATTTTTTCTATAACCAAAGATCCTTATATCGTGTTCTTCTCAAACATATTTGCAATTATCGGGTTAAGATCTATGTTCTTTCTTTTAGCCGGGATTGTTAATAAGTTCAGGTTTTTAAAAATTGGTTTGGCTGCGTTATTAGCGTTTATAGGTCTGAAAATGATTTTTCACCATTACCTGGAAGATATTGGTTTCGGGACTTCAGAATCATTAATCGTGATCATGTCAATTCTTCTGTTAAGCATAGGTACATCCCTACTCTTTCCAGAGAAAAAATCAAAAAATGCTTAAATCTTAGGCTTAAAATTTGAGACATTTAAAAGACTTCAAGCTTCCTTTTAGGAGGCTTTTTTTATGGTCTAAATCAAAGTTTTCAATGCTTCATGTTGTAATATTTATCTTTTTCACATTATCCACATAAATATTGAGATTATAATTCTTTTATTCATACTTATCCACAAATAATAATATAACTAGTTAAAAACTAAGCATTTATAATTAATAATCTTATCAATTTAATTTGTTTACAAAAGTAAATTATATAAAATTACATTTGTAACATTTCTTATTGCTTAATTTATTACATTTGTAAAATGGAATTTAATGATAGAATTACAAAAGTTATCGAATATACAGAGCTTACTCCCGCTGAGTTTGCTGAAGAGATTGGTGTACAACGTTCAAGTATTTCGCATATCATTTCCGGGAGAAACAAACCTTCTCTCGATTTCATTTCTAAAATAAAAACTAAGTTTCCAGAACTTGAATGGGAATGGCTAATTACAGGTTTTGGAGAAATGCTTATTAATAAGGAAGAAAATTCTCCTACAACTATTCAATCTATTGAAGAAAGTAAGCCTGTAAAAAAAACATTACCGGATTTATTTTCGTTAATCGATGATGAAAATTTTGGAAAGGAAGAAAACGAATTAAAATCTCAAAAAAATAATAACTCATCAGAATCGAATATTTCCGCACCTTCTATAGAAAAGAAAAATATAGCCGATTCTCAGCGATTAGAAAATTTTGATGAAAAGCAAGACAATTCATCAAAAAAAATCAAAAGAATTGTATTTTTTTATCAGGACGGAACTTTTGAAACTTATGAAAATTAGTTAACTTTAACTCCATCATTTTGGCCTCATAGTTCAACGGATAGAATAGAAGTTTCCTAAACTTTAGATCCAAGTTCGATTCTTGGTGAGGCTACAAATTTATAAACCTTAACTTTGCCGAAAATAATCTTTTGAAAGACCTTCTACTGATCACCCCGCCTTTCACCCAGCTTAATACGCCATACCCGGCGACAGCTTACATCAAAGGTTTTCTGAATACGAAAAACCTATCAAGCTATCAAATGGATTTGGGAATCGAAGTGATATTGGAACTTTTTTCTAGAGAAGGTATCCAAAAGGTTTTCAATACGGATATCGATTTCCATCATACTTCTGAAAATTCTCAGCGAATCTTTGCTTTACGTGAAGAATACATCAAAACCATAGATCAGGTCATTCTCTTTTTACAGAATCAGAACCCTACATTAGCAAGACAGATTTGTTCTATGAATTTTCTTCCGGAAGCTTCCCGATTCAATCAATTAGATGACATGGAGTTTGCCTTTGGAAATATGGGATTGCAGGATAAGGCAAAACATTTGGCAACATTATATCTGGAAGATCTTTCCGATTATATTGTAGAAAATATCGATTCTGATTTTGGCTTCAGCAGATATGCGGAGCGATTGGGAAAAAGTGCCAATTCTTTTGATGAATTATATTCTAAAATTAATGCAGATCCAACTTTCATTGATGGTTTTACACTAAAAATTCTTAAAGAAAATCTGGAAATGGTTCAGCCAAAGCTGGTTTGTTTTTCGGTACCGTTTCCTGGGAATTTATATTCCGCTTTCCGATGTGCAAAGTTCATCAAAGAAAATTATCCGAACATCAAAACTGCAATGGGCGGTGGTTTCCCGAATACAGAACTCAGAGAAGTTAAGGATGTGCGCGTATTTGAATTCTTTGATTTTATCACTCTAGACGACGGCGAATTACCATTGGAATTGGTTTATGAAAATATTTGTCATTCTGAACATTGTGAAGAATCTCAATATAAAAGAACTTTCCTACTGAAAAGCGGAGAAGTAACTTATAAAAACAATTCCAAAAGACATGATTATAAACAATCCGAAATCGGAACGCCTGATTATTCGGATCTTCAACTGAACCGATACATTTCTGTCATCGAGGTGGCTAATCCAATGCACAGCTTGTGGAGCGATGGGCGCTGGAATAAGCTGACTATGGCGCACGGCTGCTATTGGGGCAAGTGTACCTTCTGTGATATTTCATTAGATTATATCAAAATTTATGAACCGATCTCTGCCAAAATCCTGGTGGACAGAATGGAGCAATTGATTCATCAAACTGGTGAAACAGGTTTTCATTTTGTAGATGAAGCTGCTCCTCCAGCTTTGATGAGAGAAGTAGCCTTGGAAATTCTGCGGAGAAATCTCGTCGTGACTTGGTGGACGAATATCAGATTCGAAAAAAGCTTTACTCAGGATTTATGTTTTCTCTTGAAAATATCCGGCTGCATTGCTGTTTCCGGAGGATTGGAAGTTGCCAGTGACCGGTTATTGAAACTGATTGATAAAGGTGTTTCTGTAGAACAGGTCGCCAAAGTCACACGTAATTTTACCGAAGCTGGTATTATGGTTCACGCTTATCTGATGTATGGCTACCCGACTCAGACCGTTCAGGAAACAGTCGATTCTTTGGAAATGGTTCGTCAGTTGTTCGAGATGGGAATTCTGCAAAGTGGTTTTTGGCATCAGTTTGCAATGACAGCACACTCTCC
This sequence comes from Chryseobacterium sp. 36-9, assembly GCA_001898785.1. Classification (GTDB taxonomy): domain Bacteria; phylum Bacteroidota; class Bacteroidia; order Flavobacteriales; family Weeksellaceae; genus Epilithonimonas; species Epilithonimonas pallida. Next base: position 86,962 of record MKVE01000031.1, read on the forward strand.
TGTCGGCATTAATCCAGAAGAATTTGGAGTGACACCAATTAAGCAGGAAATTAAATTTGCTAATAATGACATTGATTTTACGGATAAAACAGGAATCGATCACAGCCAATTTAGTTTTGGACTGAAGAAATCTCTGTTCAATTATATGCACGGCATCAATTTCGAAATCCCTTTGCAGGATTGGTTTGATTTTAAAATTCCGAAGACTACCATTCATCCGGATTATATCCATGATTGTTTGTTGGAAGATGAGAATTTCATTTTCAAAGGCAATTCTAAACTGATTTTCCTGGATAAAAATGTCATCGCAAAAGATATCATCAAAACAAAAAAAGGCAACTCCTGGGAATTGAAACAGATTACCTTTCATCTCAAAACCAATATCGTAAAGATAGAGCTGGACAAAGACAAAGCTGATTGGCTGATTAAGATCCTGGAAGAAAATTCAATAGAAAATCCAAAAAAAATCACTCTGCAACAATTGAAGAATCAGTTTGAAGAACAGTTT
>MKVE01000031.1:87480-103727 GCA_001898785.1 Chryseobacterium sp. 36-9
AACTCAAAGAAAACGGAATCATTCTAAGTTTATAACATAAAAAAATCCCGAAAATTAGTTTCCGGGATTTATATTTACTTGATGCCTAAAAGTTCCACTTCAAAGATCAAAGTGCTGTTAGGTCCTATCTCTTTGCTGATATGCTCTTCGCCATAGGCAAGATTTGGTGGCAGGGTCAGTCTCCATTTGCTGCCAACCGGCATCAGTTGCAAACCTTCTGTCCAACCAGAGATCACACGGTTCAATGGAAAAGATGCCGGCTTCCCACGTTTTACTGAGCTGTCAAAAACCGCTCCCGTAATCGTAGTGCCGTGGTAATGAACCGTTACCGTATCCTTCGCTTTTGGTTTAGCGCCCTCGCCTTCTGTGATGATCTCGTATTGCAATCCGCTTGACAGGGTTACCACGCCTTCCTTAGCAGCGTTCGTTTCCATATAAGTTTTACCATCATTCAGGTTTTTCTCAGCCAAAGCTTTTTTCTTTTTTAGTAATAAATCTGCAACTCCCATAATATCTGTTTAAGGACACAAAAATAAGGTTTTAAAAATAAAAGTAGTCACACAAGAGCGCTTAGTTATTACTGAGCAGGATTATTATCTTGAGAACTATTTGGGAGATCCGAATTCTTCGCCGCTTTTACCAATTCATTGACATCGGCATAGAAAAGTTTCCAATCGGTGACATCTTTCATTGCGGTGATAAGGTTGAGGAAAGATTTCAAAGACCTTTCCAGATCTTTGCGGATTCCTGATGCTGTTTTCTGATTTCGAAGATCGGCATTAGCCGTTGCCTGTTCTGCAAATAATGTCTCGAAAGCAGTTTGTTTCGTTTTCATATCATTGAAAGCGGCAGTAAGCGACAATTCGGTCATCTTTGCAATATTTTCCGGTTTTTCCAGTTCCTCAATCAGCTTTTTCATCTGGGCGGTTTGGGAGGAGTAGCTCAACTTGTACAGCTCCAGACCAAACAATTTGAAAATCTGATACAGATCTTCTGCATATTGATAGTTAGCAACCGAGGATAACTTTCTGTACCCATTTAAGAATCCTTTCAGATCAGAGAATACATTATCTCTTTCTTTATCCGCTTGAGCAACCGAAACTCCTTTCCCACTGTAGATTTGTTTAGCATACACGGCATCATAATCTGCATATTTCAGTTTGAGATCGGACAATAGCGGATGACCTGCAATGACAGCATAATTTCCGGACTCTGAAACATTGATGGTTCTTTGGGCAAGTGTAGCCAAATCTTTGGTATTTAACTTTGATAGTGTAATTTTCATACATTTAGTGTTTTTGTTGTTAATTATTTAGTTTTTTACACATTTTAAATGTATAAAAATATTCTTTAGTCACAAAACTATAGTTGGGAAACAAAAGTAAAAGTCATTTTGTTACAAAACGAAGGTTCTCTAACTTCCGTCAAAGTTGTTTGGTTACAAAACCCTCGTTTGGAAACCAAAGTAAAAGTTGTTTTGTTATAAAACTAGGGTTTTGTGACTTCCGGCGGAGTTGGGTTGGTTTCAAGTGGAGGGTTGGGAGTTTGGAAGGTTTTTGTTTTTCAGTAGTAATATTGATATAAAACTTACACATTAACTCTCATACCTACCTATTTAATATATATATATATATTTGTTTTTTAACATTTAGCTATGAATACAAATAAGGAAGAATCTATTAATGATTATAATTTACCCTGCGCTGACGCGAGCTTCAAGCTCGTGCCTTTTTACTTTATTAGTACAAGCAAGATGCTTGCACCAGCATATCATTATATTTTGTAGTTTTACTTAAAAACACAATATAATGAGTAGAAAATATAAATTCCGAGAAAAAGACGGAGCTTATTTTATTAGCTTTGCTACTGTTTTTTGGATTGATGTATTTACAAGACCAGAATATTTTGATATCATCATCAATTCTTTGGATTACTGTAGAAAAAATAAAGGAATGGTGATTTTTGGCTATTGTATAATGCCCAGCCATATCCACTTAATTTTCCGTTCTGCTGATGGGAAGCCTTCTGAATTAATTAGAGATTTCAAAGGATTTACTTCAAGAAAATTACTTAAAGCTATTGAAGAGAATAATCAGGAAAGTAGAAAAGAATGGTTGCTATGGATGTTCAAAAAAGCAGGTAGCAAAAATTCCAATGTTAAAGAATATCAATTCTGGCAACAAAACAATCAACCGATAGAAATCTGGTCATTAAAAGTATTTGAGCAAAAAATTAATTATATCCATCAGAATCCTGTTGAAAGTGGTTTTGTAATAGAGCCTTGGGAATGGAAATATAGTAGTGCAAGAAGTTATTGTGATGATTTTGATGGGGTTTTGAAGATTGATGTTAATTTATGATATGAGCACGAGCGAGACGCTCGCGCAAGCTTAAAGTTTAGAATTTTCTATTCCGCTAGCGCGAGCGTCTCGCTCGTGCTCATTTAATAAATCATAACAAAAAACCTGCTCAACAGCAGGTTTTCATATTTTAAATCAAATCTTAATGTCCCGATTTCGCATCGGCATCCTGTTTTACATGACTTAAATATTTAGTACAGTACGCACCAAAAATCAAGATTACCAGATAACAGAACACAGGAATAACAAAGGAATGCTGAACGCCGAAAACATCCGCCAGATAACCCTGGAAAATAGGGACAATCGCTCCTCCCAAGATAGCCATTACAACTAATGACGAACCTTGGCTCGTATATTTTCCTAAACCTGAAATTGCCAACGTATAAATATTAGAGAACATGATCGAGTTGAAGATCCCGATTCCTAAGATGCTGTACATTGCCAATGCACCGTGATTCAGCATCGCTGAAATTAATAAGACAACGTTCACTGCAGCAAAGATAGATAACGTTCTCGCCGGAGCAGATTTTCCTATGAAGAATGCTACGAAATTCAAAGCTATGAATACAAGGAAAAAGCTAATCTGTGAAAACGTAAGATCAACAATACTGAAAATCACTAAAAATACCGCTGCAGCTGCACCTAGCATATACAAAGCTTTTTTACTCTGGCTGATGGAATGATTTAATGAAATTGCACCTAAGAAACGCCCGATCATCGCACCTCCCCAATATAAAGAAAGATAATTTTTGCTTACCACTTCGGAAAGATTCATGACTTGTGGCTGTTCCAGAAAGCTGATGATAAAACTTCCGACCGCCACTTCTCCGCCAACATAGCAGAACATCGCCAAAACTCCGAATTTCAAATGATTATGCTGCAAAGCACCAAAGCCTTTTACCAATTCTTCGCCTTTTACCTGGAAATCAGGAAGCTTAACCCGCGAGATCAATAAAGCAACCAACAAAAGGATCGCTGCAAAGATCAGATAAGGAATTTTAGTTGCTGCTGCAGAGAAAGATCCATCCGGAGCAGAAAACAATTCGAAGATCAGATGTCCGCCCAAAACCGGCGCAATCGTTGTTCCGAAAGCATTGAAAGCCTGGGTCATATTCAGTCGGCTGGATGCGGAATCTTCCGGTCCCAAAAGAGAAACGTAAGCATTTGCGGTAATTTGTAATACCGTAAATCCTAATCCTAAAATAAATAACGCTCCTAAAAATAATGGATAAGAAGCGAAACTTGCCGCCGGATAAAACAGGACACAGCCCAAAGCCGCCAGGAAAATCCCGAAAAGAATTCCTTTTTTGTAACCTACCTTATCAATCGGGTCACCCTTGGTTGTTGAGATTAAAAAGTAAATCAGCGAGCCGATAAAATAAGCTCCGAAGAAACAAAACTGCACCAGCATCGATTCGAAGAAAGAAAGGCTGAAAAGCTGTTTCAGGTAAGGAATGAGGATATCATTCATACACGTGATGAATCCCCACATAAAAAACAAAAGGGTAATGGTAATCAGAGGAATTGTGTAATTCCTCTTAGATTGTACTTCATTCGTCATAATCATTCATTTAAAAAGTGCCTAAAGATAGTCTGTTTTGTTGATTAAATCTTATTTTGAGACATTATATTTCTTAAATAAATGCTATCGTTTACAATGTGATTCTCCTTTGGTTGGTTAGATTTTATTAATATATTTGTAATATTGAGTTTTTGTAATAAATATGATAGATTCTAAACAACAGTTTTTAAATCAGTCCAAAGAGGCTAAAGAATTTTTTTTACCACATCTATCCGCAGACACCGTTGTTTTCGGATTTGATCAAAATGAATTGAAAGTTCTTCTTTTAAAAATGAACTACAGAAAGCAGTGGTTGTTACCCGGTGGATATATTGCAAAAGATGAAGATCTGGATGAAGCTGTTGTAAGGATACTAAAGGACAGAGCTGGCGTTACCGGTGTTTATCTTGAAGAATTTGGTGTTTTTGGGAAAAAGAACAGAAGTGAATTCTATTTTGAAGATTTTGATGAGACCTTATTTCAAAAACAAAGATTCATAACCATTGGATTTTATGCATTATACAGTGCTTCGGAATTGCACCCAATACCAGATCAATTCAGTGAAACTTGCGAATGGGTCTATCTGAGTCAGCTCCCTGAGATTGAACTGGCCATGGATCATCGGGAAATTATAGACAAAGCACTACTGACTTTAAGAGAGCGCATTTCTATTAAACCAATCGGATACAATCTGCTTCCTGAAAAGTTTACATTATCAGAATTGCAAAAGCTTTATGAGACAATTCTGGGTAAAGAACTTAACAGAGGAAATTTTTATCGTAAAATCAAGAATCTGGGTATTCTAAAAAGGCTTGATGAACAAAGACGTGGTGGTGCTCACAAAGCTCCAGATCTCTATTCTTTTGACAAAGAAAATTATAAAAAAGCTCTTCAAAATGGTTTGAGCAACTGGTAATTTTTATCATTCTATAAAACAAAAAAGAATCATTAAATAATTAATGATTCTTTTTTATTATGTGATTTTAAGGATTTTTATTCGCAAAGAATAATTCCTTTATCATTATTAAATTCTAAAACACCACTCTTAATTTCATAAGAAAAAACAGATTTAGCATCATTTTCTTTTGTAAGGTATTTTTGATAAGCAGAACCTACTTTATCTGTGTAGATCTTAACTTTACCACTTACCAAAGCAGAAACAATTGCCGCGTGGTTTTTGAATATCTGGAATTGCCCGCTTTTCCCAGGAAGAAGAATTGAATCTACCTCGCCATCAAAAACAACATATTCCGGAGTTAAAATTTTTATATTCATTTTGTTAGATTAAAGAGTAAAGAGAAAAGAAAAAAGAGAACTATCTTGACTCTTTTTTCTTTATTCTATTTTCTAATTAAGCGTTCTCAGCTAACATTTTTTGTCCGGCTGCAATAGCTTCTTCGATAGTTCCTTTCAAGTTGAAAGCAGCTTCCGGATATTGATCCAATTCTCCATCGATGATCATATTGAATCCTTTGATGGTATCTTTGATATCAACCAATGATCCTGGGATACCAGTAAACTGTTCAGCAACATGGAAAGGCTGAGATAAGAATCTCTGAACTTTTCTAGCTCTGTAAACTACCAATTTATCTTCTTCTGAAAGTTCTTCCATACCAAGGATCGCAATGATATCCTGAAGAGCTTTATATCTCTGAAGAATTTCTTTTACTCTCTGAGCACAGTTGTAATGTTCTTCGCCAATGATTTCCGGCGCTAAGATTCTTGACGTAGAAGCCAAAGGATCTACTGCTGGATAAATACCTAACGAAGCGATTTTTCTATCTAGTACTGTTGTTGCGTCCAAGTGAGCAAATGTAGTTGCAGGAGCCGGGTCAGTTAAGTCATCCGCAGGTACGTAAACCGCTTGTACAGACGTAATTGAACCATTTTTAGTTGAAGTAATTCTTTCCTGCATCGCACCCATTTCAGATGCCAAAGTTGGTTGGTAACCTACCGCTGATGGCATACGACCCAAAAGTGCAGATACCTCGGAACCAGCCTGTGTGAAGCGGAAGATGTTATCTACGAAGAATAGTACATCTCTACCCTGACCAGTTTCTCCACCATCTCTGTAATATTCAGCTAAAGTCAAACCAGACAACGCTACTCTAGCTCTTGCTCCTGGCGGCTCATTCATCTGTCCGAAAACGAAAGCAGCTTTAGAATCTTTCATAGCTTCTAAATCTACTTTAGAAAGATCCCAACCTCCATTTTCCATAGAGTGCATGAACTCGTCACCATATTTAATAATTCCCGATTCCAACATCTCTCTCAAAAGGTCGTTCCCTTCTCTTGTTCTTTCTCCTACTCCTGCGAATACGGAAAGACCACCGTGTCCTTTTGCGATGTTGTTGATCAATTCCTGAATCAATACTGTTTTTCCTACACCAGCTCCACCGAACAATCCGATTTTACCTCCTTTTGCATAAGGCTCAACAAGGTCGATTACTTTAATCCCTGTGAAAAGAACTTCAGCAGAAGTTGATAACTGATCGAATTTTGGTGCTTCTCTGTGGAGTGGCAAACCTCCTTCTTTTGACAAATTCTGGATCCCATCAATAGCATCTCCTACAACGTTGAAAAGACGACCGTTAACTTCATCACCAACCGGCATTGTAATTTGTTTACCTGTACCAGTTACTTCCTGACCTCTTTGAAGACCATCTGTAGCATCCATTGCGATACATCTTACCGTATCTTCACCAATGTGCTGCTCAACCTCTAAAACAACTTTTTCTCCATTGCTTTTAGTGATTTCTAAAGCGTCATATATTTTTGGTAATTCTTCAACTTCATTAAAAACCACGTCGATAACCGGTCCGATAATTTGTGAAATTTTTCCTTTAATTTGGTTTGCCATTACTAAATTTTTACTTGTGCGCAAAGATAATAAAAGTTTGTTAACGAGCATTGTCAGAAAAAAAGATTTTTATCATATTTGTATGACAATTTATAGCACACTATTTAGGTGTATTTTTACACAGGCAGATTTGATTACTTTTTGCCATAAAATTCAGAATTTGAAAATCATCAGAGATCTTACAGACTACCAATCTAGGATACCATTAGCATTATCTTTGGGTATGTTTGACGGTGTCCATCTGGGACATTTATCCATTATTAATAAACTAAATGAAATTGCAGAAAAAGAACATCTGGAATCTGCCATTCTAAGTTTTTGGCCACATCCAAGAAAATTTCTCAATCCGGATGATGATGTAAAAATGCTCAACACGCTGGAAGAGAAATTAGAACTTCTTGAAAAAAGCGGCATTAAGAATATCTTCTTAAAAACTTTTGATGAAGAATTCAGAAATCTGACAGGAACAGAATTTTGTGAAAAAATTTTGGTTAACAAGCTCAATGTCAAGCACATCATAATAGGTTACGATCATACATTCGGGAAAAATAAAAGCGGGAATTTTGAATTGTTGAAATCTCTTTCCAATGAATTAGGTTTTCAAGTCAATCAATTGGAAGCTATACAAAAGAATGACCTTAATATCAGTTCTACAAAAATCAGGATAGCACTTTCGGAAGGCAGAATCAATGATGCTAACCAAATGCTGGGCTACAATTATCCTTTGACTGGAAAAGTTATTCACGGTAAAAAACTCGGTAGAACTATTGGTTACCCAACCGCAAATATTGAAGTTCCAATCAACAAGCTACTTCCTAAAAAAGGTGCTTATATTGTTGAAGTGTGGATTGACAATCAATTCTACAAAGGAATGCTGAGTATTGGAACCAATCCTACGATTGACGACAAAAATCAATCTTTACATACCGAAGTTTATATTCTGGATTTTGACCAGGATATTTATGATAAAGAAATCACTATCAAATTCCGCGATTATCTACACGATGAAATTAAGTTTGAAGGTTTGGAGAAGCTGATTGAAAGATTGGATGAAGACAAAAGATTGACTGCAGAATTTCAGTTTTAAGAATAGGAAAGGATAGCAATTGCTATCCTTTAATTTTATATTTCCAATAAAACTTATTTCAATGTAAACTTGATTTTAGTTCTGATATCAGAAGATGAACTTCCTACCAGCGCTTCGAAATCTCCCGGTTCTGCAACCCAATCGTGTTTCACCAGATCAAAGAAACTCAATGCAGATTTATCAACTGTGATAGAAACATCTTTGGATTCACCGGCTTTCAAATAAACTTTATCAAAGCCTTTCAGTTCTTTCAAAGGTCTTGGCAAAGATGATTTCAGATCGCTGATGTACAACTGTACCACTTCTGCTCCATCCACTTTACCTGTATTTTTCACATTAACTGTGAAGGTTATTTTATCATTTGCTGTCAGTTCAGATTTATCTGCTTTAACTTTTCCATATTCAAAAGTCGTGTAACTCAAACCGTGTCCAAAACTGAATAACGGTTTGATATTTTTGGTATCGTGCCAACGGTAACCAACGAAGATTCCTTCATTGTAAGTAATATTAATCGGATCTTTCAGTTCTTTTCCTTTTCCGGCAGCCAGCTCTTCTTTGTTTCCAGGATATTCTCCTAAAGCATGCGCCGAATTATCTTCTAACTTAACCGGAAAAGTGAAAGGCAATTTTCCGGAAGGATTGATATCACCAGCAAGAATTGCTGCAATGGCATGACCAGATTCTGATCCGAGATACCAAGATTGTAATACGGACGGAACTTCTTTGATCCAGGGCATTGCAACAGCATTACCGGAAACCAGGACAACGGCAAGATTTTTATTCGCTTTTGCCAAAGCTGAAATTACTGCATCCTGATTATATGGCAAACCATAACTTTCTCTGTCCATTCCTTCCGCATCCTGATGGTCACTTTTATTAAGACCTCCGACAAAAACCACGAAATCAGATTCTTTCGCCAATTTTACGGCTTCAGCAATTAATTCAGCAGAAGAACGCGTCTCTTTAAGATTTTGTCCGGATTTTACACCGTTATATTCGCCACCTACATCGCCAACATAACCTCTGGCATAAGCTACTTCCGCTTGTTTTCCGAAACGTTCTTTGATTCCGTCAAGTGGTAAAGTTTCATATTTCACTTTAAGAGAAGAACTTCCACCGCCAACGGTCATCATTTTGATAGCATTCTCACCTATCACGGCAATTTTTTTAGTCTTGGCTAAATTGATTGGTAATATCGCTTTTTGATTCTGAAGCAAAACAATTCCTTCAGAAGCGATCTGTTTTGCTGCAGCAATATGAGCTTCTGAAGCAATAGATCCAAAAGGCTTGTTCTTGTTCATAGATGTTTTATAAGCTAAGCCGAGAACTCTTCTCACTTTATCGTCTAACTCTTTAGTTCCGACTTTTCCGGATTTGATCAGATCCAAATAAGGTTTAGCTAGATAATAATTGTCATAAGCATTGCTTGTTCCTTTTGACAAACCATTGGTCCATGTTCCGAATTCCAAATCCAAACCATTATGAATTGCTTGGTTTGTATCTAAAACTGCGCCCCAATCCGAAACTACAACACCCTTATAACCCCATTCACCTTTCAGGATATCATTCAATAAGTATTGATTGTGGCTGGCATGCTGTCCTTTATATAAATCATAAGCACCCATTATTGTCCAGGAATCACCTTCCTGAACCGCTGCTTTGAATGGTGGTAAATAAATCTCGTACAAAGCTCTGTCATCAACAATCACATTACTCGAGTGTCTGAAAGTTTCCTGATTGTTCAATGCAAAATGTTTCACACTTGTAGCAACACCATTGGACTGAACACCTTTGATATAAGGAACAACCATTTGAGAGCTTAAAAACGGATCCTCTCCCATATATTCAAAGTTACGGCCATTGAGCGGAGTTCTGTAAATATTGACCCCAGGTCCCAGAATAACATCCTTTTTTCTGTATCGTGCTTCTTCACCAAGAGATTTACCGTAGATGGAAGACATACTCCTGTTCCACGTTGCCGCAAGGGCTGTCAGCGCAGGATAAGCTATAATTGAATCATTGGTCCAGCCAGCCTGATCCCATTCGTCCCAAAGCACTTCCGAACGTACACCATGAGGCCCGTCTGCAGTCCATAATTCCGGAATTCCCAATCTCGGAACTCCGTGCGAACTGAATTTGGACTGAGCATGGATAAGATTAATTTTCTCCTCCAAAGTCATCCTTGACAAAGCATCTTCAATACGTTGTTCAACAGGTTTTGAATCGTCTAAGTAAATTGGGGTTGTTTTCTGAGCGAAGCTAAAATGTGATATACAGCTAAGTACAGAAAGTAATATTATTTTTTTTATCATAAAATTCACTCTTTTCAAATAGAAATTTTCGAATGCCTAATATACAAATTATTTTATTATCTCAAAATGAGAAAATAAAAAACATAAAGGTATTAACAAGCTTAAATGTAACACATCGTTCTTTTGTTGTACATTTAATTCATTTGAATTTAAATCAGAAAATTAACTATTCAAAATTTCTTCTCTTGATTTTTTAGTTAACGAATTAAAAACCAAATCGTAAGAATGATCAATTAATTTAAGAATCAAATCTTTTTTGAGACCTTCACAGAGAACTGAATTCCAATGAGTTTTGTTCATATGATAAGCGCCGGAAATCTGAGGATGATTTTCACGGAGTTCTTCACTCCACTCCGGATCAGCTTTTGCAGAGAATGTTGCAGGTTGCTTTTCTAAAGAAATTAAAAGAAACATTTTACCGCCGACCTTGAAAACTAGAGTCTCATTATCAAAAGGAAAACCTTCTGTTACAGCTTTTTTGGATAAACAATATTCGCGGATTTCTTCAGTTTCCATTGACCAAATCAGAACTTAAAAGTATTTTTCGGTAATTCTTTGTTGATTTCGATTTTATTGATCATCATTACATAATCGCTGTCTTTTTTAGGCGAAGACGATTCGATTCTGTATGGCATTAGTAAGTTTCCAACCTTTCTGTAATCTGAATAAGTCAGGATTTCATCTTTCTTGATTTCACGGAACAACATATAGTTTTTGACATCAAAAAAGTAAATAGTTTTATTCACATTTTTCGTCAGTTCCACTTTGAAATACAATTGTTCCCCGATTTTTTCCTTGCCTAACAATTCAGCTTCAAAACCCTTGTTTTCCCAATCGATAAAGTCATTATCAAAATTTTCAGGAATGTAATCTGTGTATTGCTGGAGCTTGTTCTGAGCATAATTCATTGCATAACCATTCTTTCCGTCAAAACCTTCAACAGGTGTTTCTTTTCCACCCATTACAATTGCTGTTTTTGTCAGATTCGGACGTTGCTGATAGATTTTAATCGGATAAGAATCATTAACTCCCAAGGTTACTCTCCCCTGTATCTGAACCGTATTCAGAAGTTTCCAATTGGTAAGACCTCCAGAGTTTTCTATGTTTTTATCGATGATATCCTTTGCCGATTGAGCAGACAAAACGATAGAAAATATAACAGAAAATATGAGGATTAATTGTTTCATTCAGAATTTTTAAGGTTGCTAAGATAAAATTTTCATTTGGCTTCTTGTCTTAAAGAACGTTAATTTTGACATTAATGACAGCTAAATTAAATCAGTTTTTTTGCCTTATCCAAATCTTCCGGCGTATCGATTCCAACGCCAATGAAATCTGTTTCGACCAATTTAATTTTCATTCCATTTTCCAAATAGCGCAGCTGTTCCAATTTTTCAGAAATTTCCAAAGGTGTCATTTCCAGAGAAGAGAATTTAATCAAAGCTTCTTTCCTGAAAGCATAAACGCCAATATGTTTGTAATATTTGACATTGTAAGCCAATTCGCGGTGAAAAGGAATTACTGAACGACTGAAATATAAAGCAAATCCATTATTATCTGTGATAACCTTGACGTTATTCGGATTTTGAATTTCTTCAGATTCTTTTAATTGAATTTTTAAAGAGGCTAAAGAAATTTCTTTTTTATCATCATTAGAAAAAACATCAATCAATTGCTTCAGTGGTTCTTTTTTGAGAAAAGGTTCATCGCCCTGAACATTAATAATGATATCACAATTGATACTCTGAACAGCTTCCGCAATTCTGTCGCTCCCGGTTTCGTGTTCTCCTGTCATTACAGCTTTTCCACCATTTTTTGAAATCTCATCAAAAATCAATTCAGAATCCGTAGCGACAAAAACGTCATCAAACAAACCAGTATCGACAACATTCTGATAGGTAGTATTAATCACGGTTCTGTCCCCTAAAATCTCCATTAGTTTTCCGGGAAACCTGGTTGAATTGTAACGAGCAGGAATAACTGCGATAACTTTCATATAGTTTAATTATGAGTTATGAATTAATAGTTATGAATTGTTAGCTTTTGTCGTTTTAATAATGCTTCTCAAGATTTTCAAAATTTCAGTTGCATCATTTTTTAAATCATCAAAATCTTCTTTCTGAATATAATTGGTTTCAAATAACAAATCTATCCAATAAATAGTTTCATCACATTCTTTTTGTGCAATTGAAAGTTTATGAATAAAATCTCTTTTACTTTGGGCATTAATTCCTTCTCTGATATTAGCACCAACAGAAGTTCCCGAACGAAGTAATTGTTTTGATAAAATAAATTCTCTTTTCTCAACAGAAAACTTTTTATAAAAATTTATAATTTTGACAGCGAATTCAAAACTTTTTCTACCAACAATACTGTCACTCATAAACTCATAATTAATAACTTATAACTATTTAAGATTTTCTAAAGCTTTTTGCAACTTCGGAAGACAATCCTTAATATCATCCAACGAACAGCCTCCAACAGAAGCTCTGAACCAAGGCACTGACTTATCATTTCCAAATGCTGAGAACGGGACCAAAGCCATTCCTGCATTATTAATCAGATAGAAAACCAAATCTGTAGAATTCTCGATCACTTTTCCCTCTGGAGTGGTTTTGCCCAAATAATCCAATTTTATGGTCAAATAAAGCGCACCCATTGGCGAGATACTTTCCACAGCCAATCCTTTCGATTTTAAATCTTGGATTCCTGCGTGAAGTTCTTTCAAACTTGTATTCAGTTTTTGTTTGTAATCATCAAGAAATTTATCTACTGCAGAATCATCAGTTAAAAATTCAGCAACCGCTTCCTGTTCTGGTTTTGGCGCCCAAGCTCCAACGTGTGTCAAAAGAGCTTTCATCTTATCAATTACCAAACTAGGTCCGAAGCCCCAACCTACTCTAACACCTGTTGCAGCAAAACATTTAGACGTTCCGTCAACATAAATCGTGTAATCTTTCATTTCCGGGAAAAGACTTACCGGGTTATAATGGTCTTCACCAAAAGTCAACATTGCGTAGATCTGGTCATACATCAAGTAAAGAGGTTTTTTGTCTGCGCCTCTTTTTTTGTTTTCTTCCAAAACCAATTCACAAATCTCAGACAATTGCTCTTTTGTGAACATTGTTCCTGTTGGATTCAGTGGAGAACAAAGACAGAGCAAAACAGCGCCATCAACATAAGGACGAAGGTCGTCCGCTGTCGGTAAGAAATTATTTGATTCCTGGGTCTGCACTTCAACTGCATTCGCACTTGTTAAATAAGCATAATGATTATTATTCCAGGAAGGAATCGGGTAAATTACCTTGTCTCCTTCGTCAACAATTGTTTTGAAAACCGCATAAATTAAAGGTCTTGAACCAGCCGTAATCAAAATATCATTGGCTGAATAATCCAGATTCCAACGTTTTTTAAGGTCATTGCTTACGGAAGATCTTAGAGATTGTAAACCGTTTGCCGGTGGATAATTGGTCAGATTATTTTTATAAGCTTTCTCAATTCCCTGTTTCAATTCGGATGGAATTGGATAGATGTTAGAATTAAGGTCGCCAATTGTAAGATTTGAGATTTGTGCACCTTTGGCTTTCAGATCATTGACTTCATTTCCGATTTTAATGATTTCTGAACCAATCAGGTTAGATGCGAGTTTTGATACTTTCACTGAGATATTTTTTGATGTTGTTCCGGAGTGCATCCGGATTTTTACTTTTTATGATTTGCAAATTTGTTAAATGTAACAGATTAATTCAAGTTACACAACAAAAAAAGTTCTCAAAACTAAATCGCTTCAGTAATTGAGAACTTTAGGTTAAAAATATTTTAGATTATATTTCTATTCTGATAAAATTTCAATTACAGATTAAGGTCCTGTTTTACCTTCGCAATTTTCGCTTCCAACACAGGAAGTTTTGCAACAAAATCTTCTTTGGAGGTGATGCTGTCTTTTACAGAAACATAGAATTTTATTTTTGGTTCGGTTCCGGAAGGACGAACACAAACTTTAGTTCCGTCTTGAGTATAGAAAATCAATACATTAGACTTCGGAATATCGTCCATTACTCTTTTTTCGTTTTTAGAAACAACAAAACAGGTCTGTTCCTTGAAATCCTTCACTTCTTCTACAGGAGAACCAGCAATTTCTTTCGGAGGATTACTTCTGAAATCGCTCATCATTTGCGTAATTTCTTCCGCTCCTGTTCTACCCTTTCTTACGACATTAATCAAGCCTTCGTAATAGAAACCAACTTCTTTGTAGATTTCAATCATATATTCGTAAACCGTTGTTCCATTAGCTTTACACCAAGCAGCGATTTCACAGGCTGTCAGGATTGAACCACAAGAATCTTTGTCACGAACAAAATCTCCAGTCATAAAACCGAAACTTTCCTCGCCGCCGCAAATAAACTTTTCCTGACCTTCAAAATCACGAATCATCTTGCCGATCCATTTGAAACCTGTCAAACCAACCTTGCAATCCACTCCGAATTTCTCTGCAACATCAAAGAACACGTCAGAAGTTACAATGGTAGAACCAATGAACTCTTTTCCGGTGATTTTTCCTGCTTTTTTCCACTGGTCAAGAATATAATATGTTAAGATTGTATTGGTTTGATTTCCGTTCAGAAGCTGCATTTCGCCTTCAAGATTTCTAACTGCAATTCCTAGCCTGTCGCCGTCCGGGTCTGTTCCGATAACTATATCAGCATTGGTAATTCTTGCCAAATCCATTGCCATAGACAATGCTGCTGGTTCTTCCGGATTAGGGGAAGCTACGGTTGGGAAATTTCCGCTTGGAATCATCTGTTCCTTAACCAAATCCAATTTTGTAAATCCGGCTTTCTTCAATGCTTTTGGAACGGTCGTATAAGTTGTTCCGTGGATGGATGTGAAAACAATGTTTAAGTTATCTCTTCCAACATTTTGATAAAGAGAATTTTCCATACAAGCATCGATGTAAACATCATCCTGGTCTTCGCCAACCCATTCGATTAAATCATCATTTCCGTTGAATTTGATGTCCTCAAACTTAGTTGCATAAACTTCTCTGATGATATTTTCATCATCCGGCGGAACAATTTGCGCACCGTCATTCCAATATACTTTATAACCGTTGTATTCCGGTGGATTGTGAGAAGCCGTCAAAACGATTCCTGCATTACATTTTTTATCTCTAACTGTGAAAGACAATTCCGGAGTTGGGCGATGTTCTTTGAACAACAGAACTTTGATTCCATTCGCTGTCAAAACATCCGCAACAATTTTCCCGAATTCTTTGGAGTTATTACGAACGTCATAAGCAATCGCAACTTTGATTTCACCAGAAAATTGCTGATGAAGATAGTTCGCAAGTCCCTGAGTAGCCTGACCTAACGTGTATTTATTTAAACGATTGGTTCCAACTCCCATTACACCACGCATTCCTCCTGTTCCGAATTCTAATTCCCTGTAAAAAGAATCTTCCAAATCCGGCGAATTGGAATCGATTAACGTTTGTACGGCATTTCTGGTTTCCTCGTCAAATGCTTCTGCAAGCCAAAGTTTTGCTTTATCTAATGTTGATAATTCTGACATTATTTATAGTTTTTTGTTTAATTTAATTTCTTGTTCTCTAAAGTCGCTTTATCAGTTACTTTCAGTTTTTTCGAAGGATTTCCGTAATAAATCAATTTTGATGTATTACCGATTTTCCCTTTGATTTCTTCATCGACATTCAGTTCTGCATAATTCCCGTTCTGAGACTTTATTTCCAAATCTTTGATATACCAATACGGCGAAATAATACTCGCGGTATCTTTGATATTAAGCTTGGCTAAAGTTGTTTTTCCCAGCAGATTAGCCCGGCTTTTGTTTGCCATTTCTATCTCAGCCTTTTCCGAAATCACTGAACCGATAAATTTAGCATTATCTTTTAAATGAAGTGCAAAATTTTCAACTTTCATTTGACTTGAGATGTTAAGCTCTACAGAATCAGCTATTTTAATCACATCAAACGGAGTTTTTCCGTAAATCGTAATATTATAAAAATCAACTTTATCTGTTTCGTTTTTCTCAGAAATTGACAGATTTT
>MKVE01000031.1:103736-129967 GCA_001898785.1 Chryseobacterium sp. 36-9
GTTTCCACATTCACAAAGTTGTGTGCACTCTGAACATAAAACACCCGGAATTTTCCCTTTAAATCCAATTTATTAAACTCGGCCAATTCTACATCTTTGGATTGGATTCCGCCTTTTGGTTTTACTTTTCCGCAGGAAATGGCTGTGAAAATTAGAAATAAGTATAAATAATATTTCATTTTAAATTATATCAATTCCTCAATATGATAATTCTTATGCTCACGATTAGTCCTAATAATCAATTCGCCTAAAAATCCAGCTACAAACAATAAACTTCCCAGAATCATCATCGTCAAAGCAATGAAAAACCAAGGATTATTAGCAATCAGATTACCGTAAATTTTGAAGATATAAACATCAATCAGTTTTGAAACGCCTAGCCAAACTGCCGATAAAAACCCGATAATGAACATCAATGTTCCGGCAGCGCCGAAGAAATGCATCGGTCTCCCACCAAATCTGCTGACAAACCAAAGTGTCACCAAATCCAAAAATCCACGAACAAAACGCTCAGTCCCAAATTTTGAGGTTCCGTAAGGTCTTGCCTGATGCTGAACCGGTTTTTCGGTAATATTTCTGAAACCTGCATTAGCCGCCAAAACCGGAATATAACGATGCATATCGCCGTAAACATCAATGGATTTTACGACTTGTTTTCTGTAAGCTTTCAAACCACAATTGAAATCGTGAAGTGAAACGCCGGAAACTTTTCTGGCCGCCGCATTGAACAGTTTTGATGGAATATTTTTGGTCATTACATTATCGAAACGTTTCTTTTTCCAGCCGGAAACAATATCATAATTGCCCAGAGTTACCATTTCGTACAATTCAGGAATCTCTTCCGGAAAATCTTGTAAATCTGCGTCCATTGTAATAATCACATCGCCATTGACTTTTTCGAAAGCTGCGTGAAGCGCCTGAGATTTTCCGTAGTTTTTAGAAAATTTAATCCCATGAATCTGTGGATGTTGGATTTTCAAATTTTCAATAATGGACCAGGACAAATCCGTACTTCCGTCATCGATGAACCAGACTTCGTAAGATAATTTGTTATCTCGGCAAACGTTGTCGATTCGGGTGAACAACTCTTCCAGAGAGTCTTGCTCGTTAAGTAATGGGACAATTATAGAAAGATTCATTTTTTTATAAAAGATGTTAGATGTTAGATTTTAGATATTAGATTTTATAATCTTAGGGATAAATAATTAATTTAATAATTTAAAAAGAGCCCCATATTTATTATCCAACATCTTACTCGTATCGTTTTTTATTTTTCAAAAAGCCAGCAATGATAATAGACAAAAGTAAATAAAATAGTAAAAATCCACCAAAAACAGCAGACAAAAATTGGAAAGAAAAATAATTGCGGTTCTCTTTCTGAGCTGCTACTCTAGCTTCTTTGGCATTTTTATAATCTGTTTCCAGCTCTTTGATTTTAGTCTGGTCCTTCAGATTCGCTGCTTCCAATTTTTTCTGTTCATAAGCTACATCCAGATTATCCAATTCGGTTTGGATGTATTGATGACTCAGCATATCTCTAGCATCGGTATCAACATAATTCAGAAATACGAAAATAGACAACATTGAAAGAAATCCACCAACGAACAGTGTCACAAAAGATTGTTTAAAAGCCTGCGGATAAGTGATTTTATCTTTTCCACGAAGCCAAAGCACAGAAATAAATCCACCAAACACGTAAAGAAATGTCATTCCAAAGGCATTGACTCTCATCGTCGTGTTCCAATAATTGGCGTCTGCAAAAAAGTAATAAACAACGAAGAACACTAACATTGTCGCTAAAAATAAACCAAAGCCAACGGCTACAGGATTTTTTGTCATAATTTTATTTTTCTAAAAAAATTGAAAATTTTTAATTCTGAGAATCAGTTTTTTAAAATCATAATTATATAATTAGTCTTAATATCCTGTATTTCTCATTTTTTAATTCAATATTAAATTTTTATCTTTGCACCGGCAAGTCCTAAACAACCAGCTCCTGAGAATCCTCCAGGGTGGGAACGCAGCAAAGGTAATCGGTTGTAGCGGTGTGATTTAGGTAGCTTGCCATTTTTTGTATCTATACATCAAGAAATTCTGAGATTAAGTGATTTAGAAATTATTTAATCTCAGAATTTTTTTAATTAAAATTCGAACTCCTCGCCTAGTTTTGGTAAAGTAAACTCGATGTTCTTATCTGAGAAATGCTTTTTCGCATCATCGTGATTGATTTCAATCGGAGGAAAAGTATCAAAATGGCAACCAATAACTTTAGGGGTTTTCAATAATTCTGATGCTGCAAAAGCGGCTTTTCTAGGACACATCGTATAATGTTTCCCAACCGGAAGGATGGATAAGTCCAAAGTTCCGAAAACCTGCGGAAACAAGCTCATTTCTGAAGTTACACCAGTATCTCCGGCCAGATATAAATTTCTTTTATCCTCAAATCTGAAAATATATCCTGCAGCCAAACCGCCGTAACTTCCGTCTGGGAAAGAACTTGTGTGTAAAGCAGGAACCATAGAAATCTTCAAACCTTCCAATTTTGCAGAACCTCCAAAATTGATATCGATATTATTGGAATGTCCAAAATAACCACAAATCTCAGGTTGTCCGATAACCGTTGCATCAGGATGATTTTCAAGAACTTCTTTCACATCAGCGATATGGTCGCCGTGCGCATGTGTAATCAACACATAATCAATTTTCTGAGCTTTGATATCAAAACCGGATTGCTCTTTCTGGTAGTTGTAAAAAGGATCGGAAAGAATCGTTTTCCCGTTATATGTGAACAAAAAACAGTTTTGTCCTAAGAATTTTATTTTCATTTTTATTCGATTTATTAATTAACAAAATTAAGTCCGACAGCCGTTAAGACAGCCATCATAAGAGTTAAGATTCCCACCTGTTTTAAGAAGGGATCAAGCAATTTTGGTTCTTTGATTTGCATAATGGTTCTTCTTAATTTCATAAAAGGAAATATAAGAATCATCACAATGAATGGGTAGTAACTTCTCTGATCCTGAGCAAAATTGATCATCAGGAACATCAGCATCAAAAGAATTGGTAACTGTAACAAAATAATCTCATAAATCATGGCTTTTTTATAGCCTAATCTCAGCGCAAAAGTTTTTTTTCCGGACAATTCATCATTTACTATATCTCTCATATTATTGAGATTAAGAACGGCCATACTCAGCATTCCGATTGCAGAAGCCGGAATCAGAATATCATAATCAAAGGTTTTTGTGAACAGGAAATAACTGCCGCAAACTGAAACCAAGCCGAAAAATACGAACACAAAAATATCGCCTAATCCCAAATATCCGTAAGGTTTTTTACCTACAGTGTAACCAATTGCAGCTAAAATGCAGGCAACTCCTAACCCTATAAAAATCCAGAATTCTTTGGTATAATCAGGATAAAAAGCTACATACAATAGAGTAACAGTTGCAGCAAAAGACAGGAGCGATAATAAAATTACAGCATTTTTCATTTGATTTGCTGTGATTTTTCCGGAGGCTACCGCTCTTTGCTCAGCTTCTCCTATTCTGTTTTTATCTGTTCCTTTCACCCCATCACCATAATCATTAGCGAAGTTGGAAAGGATTTGATATAATAATGTTACGAGAAGTGCCAGAGCAAAGATTCTCCAATCCCAAGTTCCTCCATTCTCAGTAAGCCTCCATTTTGCAATGAAACTCCCCATAATAATTCCACTCAAAGAAAGTGGTAATGTCCGCAGCCGGGCTGCCTTTATCCAATTAGTCATTTTTTAATTTTAATCTGTAATTGTAGATTCGCCATTCAAATTCGTTGTAAGTACATCACTCATATAATCAAAAAAGGGGCGCATCGCAAGAAAAGTAGAAATAATTTCTTCCTTAAAATCATCAGAAAAGACCTCCTTATCAGAAAATTTTCTCTTCACGACATATTGTTTCTTTTTGATCAAATCAATAGCTGGGTGATTTTTATCAAATCCTTTAGGCGCGGTTTTCACAGCATTTTCTCCTTCCAGTTTTCCGAAATAGTTAACAAAAGTTTTGTCCGAAGTAATTCTATTGATTTGTGTTGTACCGCTTTCAAATTCCTTTCGGATCCGGAACAGGTCTTCAGAATTTGGTCCCCAAAACCCTCCGCCAACAAAACTGTTATCGGGTTCTAAATGAATATAATATCCACCTCTCAAAAACGGTTTTCTACGGGATAATCCTGCACCGAAATTGGTTTTATAAGGCACTTTGTCTTTAGAAAAACGTACATCATTATAAATTCTGAAAACATGCAGATTTGCTAAATTATCGTATTCCTGAAAGTCCGAGAATATCTTATCAAAGAAAATTTTATTAGCTTTCGCAATCGCATCGTATTGCAGTTTATGTTCAGAAAACCACTCACGATTGTTGTTTCTGCAGAGTTGTTTCAGAAATTCAAATCCTTTCTTCAAACCGATACAATTTTACTGATTTTTATGATATCCACTGATTATCTCCGAAATCAGGTTTACGTTTTTCCAGGAAGGCATTTCTGCCTTCTTTCGCTTCTTCTGTCATATAAGCTAAACGCGTTGCCTCTCCTGCAAAAATCTGCTGACCAACCATTCCGTCGTCTGTCAAATTCATAGCGAATTTCAGCATTCTGATGGAGGTTGGAGATTTTGCAAGGATTTCCTGAGCCCATTCGTAAGCTGTGTCTTCTAATTCAGCGTGAGGAATTACCGCATTGACCATTCCCATATCCGCCGCTTCCTGGGCAGAATAATTTCTGCCTA
The DNA here is from genome assembly GCA_001898785.1 of Chryseobacterium sp. 36-9. GTDB lineage: Bacteria > Bacteroidota > Bacteroidia > Flavobacteriales > Weeksellaceae > Epilithonimonas > Epilithonimonas pallida. The sequence goes on from MKVE01000031.1 coordinate 108,508, forward strand.
AGAAGAAAATCTCCCTTGCTTTTTTCTGACCAACCATTTTCGCTAAATAAGCAGAACCATAACCTCCGTCAAAACTCGTAACATCAGCATCGGTTTGTTTAAAAATCGCGTGTTCTTCGCTCGCCAAAGTTAAATCGCAAACCACGTGAAGCGAATGTCCACCTCCAACAGCCCAACCATTTACAACAGCGATCACAGCTTTTGGCATAAAACGAATCAAACGCTGAACTTCCAAAATATTAAGACGATGTCTTCCATCTTCGCCAACATAACCTTGGTGTCCACGTGCTTTTTGGTCGCCACCGCTACAGAACGCGTGACCGCCGTCTTTTGGACTCGGACCTTCGCCTGTCAGCAACACGACCCCGATTGACGAATCTTCGTAAGCATCATAAAAAGCATCGTAAAGTTCTGAGGTTGTTTTTGGTCGGAAAGCGTTTCTGACTTCTGGTCTATTGATAGCGATCCTTGCGACGCCATTTGATTTTTTATAGGTAATATCTTCGTATTCTTTGACGGTTTTCCAGTCTGCCATTTTTTGAAAATTTAGAGTGTAAATATACGGAGATTAAAGTCCTCCTACAAAGTATTAGACTATTAAAATAAATGCTCAAACAAAAACCATAAATGATTATATTTGACAAAACTTTCAACCATTATGGCAAGAAAATTATACTCTTTTATTTTATTTTACTTTTTTACATTTTCTTTTTCTCAGAATGTAACTATTCCAGACCAAATTTTTAAAGCTTATTTGCTTAATATTAATCCAACAAAATATCAAGCTAAAGATTTACAGGGAAATTTCACCAGTGTTGATTTAAACAATGATGGAGAAATTCAAGTAATTGAAGCGGAAAACATCAGTTATCTTGCAACAACTTATCAAAACAATATCATTGATATTACTGGTATCGAAGCTTTTAAAAATCTAACAGAATTAAATATTGAACATAATACTAATCTTAAAACTTTATCATTATCAAATAATACTAAATTAAAAAAGATCAAAGGCTTATATAATAAAGCTTTAGAAAGCATAAATATTGAAAATTCTATACTATTAGAAGAACTTGATTTATTTGATACTATAATAAATTCAGTGAATGTTACCAATAATACAAAACTTAAAAAACTCGTGATTACTGGACAGTATAATTCTTTGGATTTGAGTAAAAATATAAATCTTGAAGAAATAAGGATTGGGTCTAACTATTTAAAATCATTAAATCTTGACAATTGTAATTTGCTCACTAAAATAAGAATTGATGACGACGATTTAGTGACATTCAATTTTTCTCCTTTACAAGGATTACAAGATATTACTTTTGCAAATACAAATATGGCATCCATAGATTTCAGTAATTCGAACGTTATGTATGTAAACTTTTGGTATAACTCTCCTAATTTGAATTCGCTTTTGCTACCAATACAAAATTCAAATCTACGAGGAGTAAATATTCCTGAGAATATAAATTCTATTGATTTAACAAAGAGCTTGAATTTGGAATATTTTTCAATAAGTAATAATAAAATTTCTAGTCTCGATTTCAGCAAAAATCTGAAATTAAAAAAAATTCTTATTAGTGATTCAAACTTAATATCTTCTATAAACGTCTCACAAAATATAAATTTAGAAACTTTAAATGTTTTTAGACTACCAAATCTTTCAAGTATTTATATTAAAAATGGGAAAAAGCAAAATTTTGATGAAGGCTTTTTAGAATGTCCGAAACTCAATTATGTTTGTTGTGATGAGAATGAAAAAGATTTTTTCATTAATAAAGGAATTCCAAATGTAACGACTGATTGCTTGCTTGCTTCTCAAGAAGTTAATTCTTTAAATGATTTTAAAATTTACCCTAATCCTTCTTCAGATTATTTGAACTTTAATCATAAAATTGAATATGTAAAAATATTTGACATTCAAGGAAAATTAGTTTTAAATAGAAAAATCAATTCTAATAATCTAAATGTTTCTGAACTAAAAAACGGAGTATATATTGTAGAAATCTTCTCTGAAAATAAAAAAAGCAGTCAAAAATTTATAAAAAAATAAAGCTGATTCTTTAATCAGCTTTATCTTAAATTTATCTTAATCAAGTTACTCTACAACCTTGATGGCGCTTGCCAAAAATCTTGTTTCAGTCTTTGGTTCTGTAATCGCATCGATTTCTGCTTGCGGTTTTTTAGCATCTTCTGCGTAATGTTGCAATTCTTTTACAGAAGTCGTTTTGCTTTCTGCGCTACCTTCCAACACTACAGTTTTACCTTCCAAAGCGGTTGGGACGAAGAATGCATAATCTTTCATTTTAACAAAAAAAGTTTCGCCAGAATCTGTAGCCAGACTTACCCAACATCCTTTTTTAGGACACACGCCAGTAACTTTTCCTTTCACGGAAGTTTTAGAAATTTTCGGTGTTGATTTTAATTCTTTATTCAGTTCGTCTGTAGAAATTGCTTTCTTAATAGCTTTTGCGGAAACATCCTGACCATAGAACTCTCCTACTTTGGCATCACCAGCCGGCGGACCGGATTGTGCGAATGCTGAAACAGAAAGGCCTATCAATACGAAAGCAAACAATATGTTTTTCATAATCAATAATTTATTTTTAATGCTGTAAATTTAGAAAATTAATTAAAATGAAAATTTTTATTTTTTGAATGTAACGAAAAAGACTTTTCAATTGTCATATTAATAACAAATCAAAAACTATAAAAAATTATACTTATGAAAATAAAACTTTTATCCCTAATTCTTTTGGCTTCTGTTACCAATTTTTCCTGCATACAGAAAAATGGTTCCAATGACGTGATGTTTTCTCACCTATTATCTGACTCCGGAAAAGGTGAAGTGATCGAGAAATCTTATTCGATGGATTTTGACGAGTTACAAATTTCAACTTCTCTTAGCGCAGAAGTTTTTAAATCCAGCGAAGAAAAAATTGTGGTGTATGCTCCTTCTGACCTGATGAAATATGTAGTCGTAAAACAGGAAGGCAGAAAAGTTCAGGTGAAAATCCAATCGGAAGGTAAATTGAACATCTCAACCGACAGAATCAAAATTAAAGTTTATGCTAAGGATTTTGACGGATTGGTAGCTAACTCAAGCGGAAGCATTGTTTTGAAAGATGATTTCAAATTTTCTGACCTTGATGTGAAAGTTTCAAGCTCCGGAAACATCAAAGGAAATATCAACGGAAGCAACATTAATATCCAAGCTTCCAGCAGTGGTGATTTTTATGGAGAAATCAATGCAAGGAATCTAAATCTGCAGTCTTCTTCATCCGGAGGAATCAATATCAAAGGAAAAGCAGATACTGTAAGTGCTCAGGCATCTTCAAGCGGCGATATCAAAGCTGAAAATTTAACGGCAGACAGCGCGGTTCTTACCACTTCTTCTTCGGCTGACATTACGATTGGTGTTCGTAATAGCGTGACAGCAAGTGCTTCTTCCAGCGGCGATATCAATGTTGTGAAAAGAGGTGACCTGAATAAAGTGACCAAAAACGAAAGCAGTTCCGGTTCTGTTAATATCCGGTAATTTTATATTAATTTTCTCTCAAACGAAAAGAGACCTGAATTTCAGGTCTCTTTTTTCTTATATTTTAAAAAAATCTTAGTTGAATTTGATAATATCTAACATTTTAGCAGTTTCTTCGTTCACCAGCTCGTCATCTACCAAGATCTTTCCAGAATGCTCATCGATAATGATTTTCTTTCTTTGAGCAATTTCCATTTGCTTTTGTGGCGGGATTGTGAAGAAAGAACCTTTTGGCGCTCCTCTTTCCAAACCTACAACGGCAAGACCTGTAGATGAACCTTGACGGATTCTTTGGTAAGAAGCCAACAATCTGTCATCGATTTTCTCAGCAAATTCTTTAGATTTTTCCAATAGATAATCTTCTTCTTTCTGTGTTTCAGAAATCAAATTATCCAATTCGTTTTTCTTGTGCGAAAGGTGGTTTTTCAATTCGTCAATCTTAGCATTAAGATCAGACAAAGTTTCTTTCTTATGATCGATTCTGGATCCGAATTCTTTAATTCTTTTTTCAGCTAATTGGATCTCTAACTCCTGGTATTCTACCTCTTTTGCTAACGCTTCGAATTCTTTGTTATTTCTAACGTTATCTTGTTGAGCTTTGTATTTATCAATAAGGTTTTGAGCTTGCTTTGCCAACTCTTTTTTGTTATTGATCTCAGCATTTTGTTCAGCAATTTCAGCCTCAAATTTTTGTGCTCTTTTTTCAAGACCTTCAATTTCTATCTCAAGATCTTCTACTTCAATTGGCAATTCGCCTCTTGTATTGCGAATCTCATCCAAACGGGAATCGATAATTTGCAAATCGTAAAGAGCTCTTAATTTTTCTTCAACAGAAATTTCGTTTACTTTAGCCATATCTATATAAAATAATTAACAGGATTTGTTTTTTTTGTCGTTTTAGCGATTGCAAATGTAGTGAATTTTTCGGACAAAATTTCAAATAATTGTTGAGTTACAAATTGTTCTGATTCGAAATGTCCAATATCGCAAATCAGCATTTTATCTTCCACGGAAAAAAAGTCGTGGTATTTAACATCGCCAGTCAAATATGCATCACATTTTGCGGATAATGCAGACTTGATTCCGCTTGCTCCGCTTCCGCCCAAAACACCTACTCTTTTAATTTTTTTCTGAGTTAAATTATTGTGTCTGATAACATTAAGATTGAATTTTTCCTTTACGAATTTCAGAAAATTAATTTCATCCATTTCTATTTCCAAATCCCCAAATCTTCCCAAACCAGTATATTGATTTTCGTTTTCGAGAGAAATTAATTGATAAGCGACTTCTTCGTAAGGATGATTTTGTTTCATCGCAAAGAGAATCTGATGCTTTTTATAGTCTTCAAATATTACAGAAAGTAAAACTTCATTAGCGTTTTCTCTTTCATTATGACTTCCTGTTACCGGATTTGAACCTTCCAAAGGTCGAAAAGTTCCGTTGCCATTGATTGAAAAACTACATTCATCATAGAAACCAATATTTCCAGCTCCAGTTTCAAATAGAGCATTTTTCAACTTCTCAGCAGAATCAACAGGAACATAAACTTCCAATTTTTTTAATTGATTATGCTTTGGCATCAGAACATTTTGATTCTTCAAACCAATAACTTCGCAGATTTTATAATTTACGCCAAAATAATCATTATCAAAAGCCGTATGAATCGCATAGATTGCAATTTTATTTTCCAAAGCTTTCAGAACAGCTCTTTCTACATAATTCTTTCCAGTAATTGACTTGAGCCCGGAAAAAATAATGGGATGAAAACAAAGAATCAGATTATAATTCTTTTCAACCGCTTCATCAACAACGGATTCCAAAGCATCGTGCGCAATCAAAACACCAGAAATATCTCTGTCAGGACTTCCACAAAGCAAGCCAACATTATCGAAATCTTCTGCCTGTCTTATTGGAATGATTTGTTCAAATTCCTTTATAAATTCTTTGATCTTCATTTAATTCTATTTTTATCTGATGAATAGTCTGTCATCAAAAGTAAACTTTTCTATTTTCTTGATTTTAACATCAGAAAAATCAATATGTTTTGGATTAATAATATAATTGAACTCTCCTTGTACAGCCGCAGAATGAACCTTCATAAACAGGAATTTGTTTTCTTTGAGAAATCGATCTCCAATTTTCTGCGTGCTGTCGGGATGAGGAAAAGTATTCCAGTCTTTTGGTAATCTTTTGGGTTCAAAAAAATCAGTATCCGGAATTTCTATATGAATCAAACGGTAATCTTTTGGTAAAATCCCCAAAGGAATATGAACAGCTATTTCCGTCACGCATAGCGCAATGGATTGTGCCGTGTATAAAGCAGCACTGCCTTTGCTGTTCCATCGCCCGCCGGCTATTTCCGCTCCTTTTCCGGAAAGGTCGTTTGCATAAACTTCCTTCGAAAGCCTGTAAACTATCATGGCTTACGCTAAAATACCGTGCTCTATACGAGTTAACTCATCCATAAGAAGTGATATCCCAAAACTACTTCCTAACAAATCTTGCGGCTTTGTTTTTCCCAAAGCCACATTCTCTGTTTGCAACCAAATCAAAAAATGCTCTGAAGAACCAAACACCTTCTCTCCTCTTGTGTATAACATCTCTATCTGAAGAATCTTTTCTGACTGTAGTGTGTCAAAGGTCTTTTCTTCTTTCTGATAGCGAGACAGTGTTTTACCTGAGATATGTAAAAACTCCGCCCACTCCTGAAAAGTGAACGGAAACTTCTTCACCAGATTATCAAAAAACTTGAAAGAAATACCCTTTTGTGCTATATCTATTATTTTAAACACACCAGCATCATCAAAGTTCTGATAACCATACAATGCGATAGGCTCATTAACAACATTGGAATCGTCTATTGTCTTATACTTTTTCATTTCTTTGTTTTTATATTTACAAATATAAGACTTTTGTCCAAATAAAAAAGACTTTTGTCTATAATTTATCAATCTATTTACATTCATTTTTTTATTAACTTCATATTTTATTTTAAATCAATGAAAATAAAACCAGAATTTGATCTTATTCCGGAAGAAGGCTGGAGAAAAAAAATTTACGAAATCGTTTATTTATCCAACACAAAAGCCGGAAAAATTTTTGATATAAGCTTATTGACATTAATCCTAATTTCTACCATTCTATTAATGGTAGAAACTATTCCTATCATAAGACTACAATATTATCGAGAATTTTATTACGCCGAGTTTTTCATCACATTGATATTTACGATAGAATATATACTGAGAATTATTTGTATAAAAGACAGGAAAGAATACATTTTCAGTCCATTAGGAATCATTGATTTTTTATCAATTATACCATTTTATATCAGTTTATTTTTTCCTGTATGGCATTTTGTCGCAGTTATAAGAATACTCAGAATACTAAGGATTTTCAGGATCTTTAATCTTGCCGACTATATGCACGATGGGAGATTCATTGTCTCTGCATTACGACACAGCTCCAGAAAGATTTATATTTTCCTTTTATTTATGATTATTTTCATCATAATTATTGGCTCACTGATGTATATTGTTGAAGGAGGAAAAAATGGATTCAGTAGTATTCCTCAAAGTGTTTATTGGGCTGTTGTCACCATTACAACCGTAGGGTACGGCGATATCTCTCCGGGAACTCCTGTAGGAAAAATCCTTTCCATCATTGTGATGCTATGCGGTTACAGCATTATTGCCGTCCCAACCGGCATTGTAACATCCGAGTTCAGAAAACAAAATAGGAACAATTTCCAATGCAAAAGATGTGGTAACCAAGACAATGATGATAATGCTCGTTACTGCAAAATTTGTGGCGAAAAAATAATTTGAATCTCATCTTATAAAAATCTGCTCAAATTCTTCTTCATTTTCGGAAAAAGTTCGTTTTGCTTCTTCGTAACCGATTTGAAAAATCTCTTCTAATCTTTGTGGTTTTCTTTCAAAGGTTCCATATTTTGAAAGTTTTTTGGAAGTAATAAACCAATCACAAAATGCAAATTTGTAAATTTCCGTTCTGTGTGATAATAACTCGTAGGCGCGCGTAGTTACCGAACGAATACTTCTCAGGTCATTAGCTTCTACATCTTGTGGTGGCGTCACATAAACACCTATCATTGTATCACACTCATTATGAATGACATCCGCAGGAAAATTATTAAGTACACCACCATCACTATACATTTCTGTTCCTATAAAATAAGGTGTGGAAATCCCTGGAATACAAGACGAAGCAATAATAGCATCAACCACTTTATAATTTTTCTCGAAAACTTTCTGTTGTCCCGTAATCAGTTCCGTTGCAACGATCCTGACATCTTTTTTCAAATCGCCTAAAGTCGAATCTTCAAAAATCGGATTAAGATAAGTTGAGAAAATTGCTGATGAAACCAAGCCCGGTTGGTTGAATGTAAAATGTTTCCAGTTGAAAAAATATACAGACTGGAAAAAATCCAAAATTTCTTCTGGTGATTTCCCAAATGCATAAAGAGAACCAACGATTGAACCAGCACTACAGCAGGAGATAATATCCGGCTCTATATTTTTTTCATTTAGAAATTTCAATACTCCTGCATGGGCCAAACCACGCGTTCCTCCACCTGACAAAACCAATCCCAACTTTGAATCTTCCATAAAGTAAAATTAAAAAAACCACAGAACAATCTGTGGTTTTATAATATGAATATTATGTTAATCTCATTAAATATGAATCACCTCTCCATAAGCAGCAGCAGCAGCTTCCATAATAGACTCAGACAACGTTGGGTGTGGGTGGATAGATTTGATGATCTCGTGACCAGTTGTTTCCAATTTTCTTGCAACAACAGCTTCAGCAATCATATCAGTTACACCATCGCCAACCATATGACATCCTAACCATTCCCCATATTTCGCATCGAAAATCACTTTGATAAATCCGTCTGTATCGCCGTTTGCAGTCGCTTTTCCTGATGCTGACAATGGGAATTTGCCCACTTTAAGCTCATAACCTTTTTCCTTAGCTTGTTTCTCAGTCAAACCAACGGAAGCAATTTCCGGATGGCAGTAGGTACAACCAGGAATATTGCCATAATCAATTTTTTCAACATGAAGACCTTTGATTTTCTCAACACAAGTGATTCCTTCAGCAGAAGCGACGTGAGCCAAAGCCTGAGTTGGGATAATATCGCCGATCGCGTAATAGCCAGGTACAGAAGTCTCATACCATTCATTAACCAAAACTCTTCCTTTATCGGTTTTGATTCCAACTTCTTCCAAGCCTATTCCTTCTAAGTTAGCAGCAATTCCAACAGCAGAAAGAAGAATATCAGCTTCCAGTGTAATTTCTCCATTGGCTGTTTTTACTTTTGCCTTTACGCCATTCCCGGAAGTATCCACAGATTCCACAGAAGAATTGGTCATGATCTCGATACCTGATTTTTTCAGAGATTTCTCAACGTGTTTTGAAACTTCTTCATCTTCCAAAGGAACAATGTTTGGTAAAAATTCCACCACGGTAACTTTAGTTCCCATAGAATTATAGAAATCAGCAAACTCAATTCCAATGGCGCCAGAACCTACAACAATCATAGATTTTGGCTGCTCAGGAAGAGAAAGTGCCTGTCTGTATCCGATTACTTTTTTACCATCCTGAGGAAGATTTGGTAATTCTCTGGAACGTGCTCCGGTTGCAATAATAATATGTGTTCCTGTATATTCGGTTGTTTTTCCTTCAGCATCTACAACAGAAACTTTTTTACCAGCTTTTACCTTGGCAGTCCCCATGATCACATCGATTTTATTTTTCTTCATCAGGAACTGGATTCCGCTGCTCATCTTAGAAGCAACCCCTCTACTTCTCTGGATTACTTTGGTGAAGTCAAATCCTGGGTTCTCCACTTTATTAAGACCATAATCCTCGGCATGTTTCAAATAATTGAAAACGTGAGCCGATTTCAGAAGTGCTTTTGTTGGGATACAACCCCAGTTAAGACAAATACCTCCAAGATTTTCTTTTTCGACAATGGCTGTTTTGAAACCCAATTGAGCAGCTCTGATTGCAGTCACATAACCGCCAGGTCCACTTCCTATAACTATGATATCGTAGTTCATGTGATTAAAAAATTTTATGCGAATTTACGGAAAATTATTGGAAGCATAGTATGACAAAAAGCAACTATAAAAGTTGCTTAATCATTTAATTCTTTATCAGTTTAAAAGTTTCTGATTCTGTTCCATATTTCAGCCGAATCACATAAACGCTTTGAGGATATCCAGAAATATCAAATGAATTAGAACCTTTGCTCAAATTATTTTTCCTTAATAATATCTTGCCTGTATAATCATATAGAACAAATTCTTCGATGTCTCTTTTTGTATCAATTTGGAAACTACCTTTTGTTGGATTTGGATAAATCTTAGTGGCGAAATCTTTTTTATCCAAACTTTCGACTTCCAGTTTTTTATTGATAAATTCTTTCATAACGCCATTTTTACAATCCGGAACTGTTGAACGTTGAAGAATTAGTCTCAACAACAAATCATTCAACTTTTCAACCTCATATTCACTTGCCGTTGGCTTGATATGATTATTCCCTATTCCGCTGTCATTGGTAAGAAAAGTATAAGTTCCGTTGGTTAACAGTGCAAAAGTACGCATCAGATATTCTGTTTGTTTATCGGTATCACTTGCTGCAATTGGGATAATAGTGATTCCTTTTTTGGCAGCCAATTTAATTTTTTGATGAAGCTTTTCAATGTTTTCATCGGACAAATGTGGTGGTGCATCCAAAAGTAGAAACATTATCTTGGTTGCATTTCCGTTGCTCCAGCTAAGTTCATCAACCGAAGTTTCCAAAGCTTCTACAACGGCTTCCGGTTGGTCGCCGCCACCTTTTGCGTTTTGTTTTTTGATAAAATTAATCAGATTTTCGGCATCATTAGAAAAATTGAATTTGCGGGTTACATAATCGTCACCGTGATCTCTGTAAAAAACCGAACCATATCTCACATTTGTATTTTTTAGATTAGATTCTACTTTTTTCAAAACGTCTAATAATTCAGATTTCAGATAATTAATTTCATCGCCCATAGATCCGGTTGCATCTACCATAAAAACCAAATCCAAGGCTCTTTTTTTGGTACAACTTTCGTTGATTTTAATCAGATTTTGTCCGTTTCGGAATTCTTTTACATTTTCAGACAGAACATTTCCAAACTCATCTTCTATTCTATAATTTCCAAAAATATTTTGTTGGTTTATGATAGAAGAAATCCACAATTCGGCATTTCCACGATTATCGGTTATGCTTTCCCAAACGGTTTCTTTGTTATCATTTACCAATTTCAGTTTTTTTCCAATAATGGGATTGCTATCAAAATTGGTCAATTGAACCGAAACTCTTTTGTCCGGAAAAATTTTCCAGTTTTTTTTGTATTGATCCAAAACAGGCAGTGCGATATCTTGCCAATAATTCCATTTGGAAAAATCATTCACTTCGCCTGCCGTTAGTTTTCCTGCGTCTGGAAGTATAATTTCTTCTTGTTCTTTATTTTCGAGTTTGTATTCTCGGTTAAATTTTCTTAGTTCCTTTTTTGACAGATTTTTTGTTTTGATGATAACGACTCCATTTATAGCTTGATCTCCATAAAGACTTGTAGCTGCTTCTTTTTTAAGAACTTTTACAGATTCTATAATTTTTGGATTAATGGATTTTATAGATTCCAAAGAAGACACTTTTCCGTCTAAAATGTACAAAGGTTTTTTTGATGAATCAACAGAAGCGGCTCCACGAATCATAATATCTTTAGAGGCAGATGATCTGGTAATTTCAAGACCTGCAGCTTTTCCTGATAATGGAGAATACATTGTTCTACTTGCTAAAAATTCTGACAATTCTTTAGATTTTGCAACCGCATCTTTAGAAAATTTCACTTCAGCTGTACTACTTTTTGCTGTAATTGGAGGCGGAGGTGGCGGTGTGTATACTGAAACTGGTTCGTAAACATAATTTTCAACAATTCCGCTTGTTGTTTCCAAAAGTTTTGAGATTGGTGGCGGAGGTGTTTCTGAAGATGCTATTTTTTGATTTAGAGGCATATCTACATTTCCGAATTCAATTCTTTTAACAATCTTTTCATCGGTTGTGTACGCTGCTTTTTTATCTGAAAAACCAGCATCATTGTTTTTTCTTTCAAGTTCAATTCCTCGAAAACTTTTTCTTTGAAAATTAAAAGTTGGTTGATTATTCACAGACGCTATAATTTTCCCATTTTTGGCTTTTTCGATAGAAATGTCGTCCGTTTTATATTCTTGTCTTAATTTTTGGTATAAGTCATCTATTTCATTCTTTTTTGGCTTAGGATTATGATAGGCAATAATATCTTTCGCTTCCATTGGTTTTATTGGATTTTTTGCCAAATTCTCACCAAATTTTTTATTAATTTCCTGTACTTTTTTCGGAATTTCTACTAGGTTAGGATTGATTGGTTTTCCTTCAATTCTATCAGCAACTTGAGACTCAATTTTAACTTTACTGTCATTTGTAAAATATAAAACACCAAATGTCAAAGCCAAACCAGCAGCAACTCCGTACGAAAACCAAACCGGGATGGTTCTTTTCTTGTTTTCTTTTTTATCTAATTTCTCTTCAACCTTTTCCCAAACTTTTTCAAAAGAAGGAAATGTTGGATTTACTTCTGCCGATTTCCCGGCATCACTAAACATTTTATCGATATCTTTATTTTCCATTTTTTAAAACTTTAAGAATTAATTGTTTGAAGTTTCATAAGCTCCTGCAATTTCTTACGAGCAAAATTCACCTGAGATTTGGATGTTCCTTCTGAGATAGAAAGCATTTGCGCAATTTCTTTGTGAGGATAACCTTCCATTGCAAAAAGATTGAAAATCGTTCTGCAACCTTCCGGAAGGAAATTAAGAAGAGATAAAATGCCTTTTTCTTCTGAAACATTTTCTGTTTCGGAATCTGGTAAATCCACAAAATTTTCTTCAATAGAAATTGAAAACGGCTGTTTCTTGCGAAGCTTCTGAAGACATTGATTCACCACAATTTTCTTTGCCCAGGCATCAAAAACCTGAAAATCTTTGAGCTGTTCCATTTTTGTGAAAATAATGTAGAAAGAATCTGCTAAAACTTCCTCCGCATCTTCATCGTTTTTCAAATAACGCTTACAAGCCGCGAAGAATCGTCCTGCGTATTCTTCATAAAGTTTCCGCTGTGCGTTGCGGTCTTTATTTCTGCATCTTAAGTATATGTCGTGTTCCATACATTAGCTTTTATAAGGAAAGATGCGATAGTTCAAAAAAGGTTGGAATTATTTTGAAAATTTATGAAAAAACTTTGAAGGTTGGATTCCAAAGTTTTGAAATTAAATTTATTATTGGATTGAAAGTCTTCGGCTCCTCCCAGACTGATATTACTATATTGAAATGTTTAGTATTAAGTATGTCACATTGAGCGTAGTCGAAGTGTTTTTTATTAAATCAAATTATAATTCTTCTAAGGCTTTTTCAAAAGTATCATATCGAAATTTGAAATCATTTTCCAACAAAATCTCAGGATAGACATTCCTGCTTTTTAACATAAGTTCTGTTTCTGTTTTGATGAAGACTGAAGCTAATTCCAATAACCAAACTGGACTTGGAATCCCAAATGAGACTTTAATCTTTTTCCGAATTTGACCCATCATATTTTCGTTAGATAAAGGTTTTGGAACTGTAATGTTAATTGCGCCTTCAAAGTTTTCGTTTTCAATAATAAAATTAACGGCTTCACAAAAATCATCAATATGAATCCAGCTCATCAACTGATTGCCTCTACCCTGCTTTCCGCCTAAACCTAATTTTGCAATTTGTTTAAATTTTGGAAATGCACCATCATTTTTCCCAAGAACGATAGAAGTTCTGAGCGCCACTTTTCTGATATTTTGATTTTCTTTTTTGAAGAATTCTTTCTCCCAAGATTTACAGATATTCATTGAGAAATCGTCACCGATGATTCCGTTTTTTTCTGTATTGAGATGCGTCTCTGAGTGAACATAAATAGTTGCGGAACTTGCATTCAGCCAAATTTTTGGTGGATTTTGACATTCATCAATAGCGCTTTGCAAAACTCTTGTTGAATCTATTCTGGAATTGTAGATTTCTTTCCTGTTCTTATCATTATAACGACAGTCTACTGACTTCCCGGCAAGATTGATGAGAACATCTGCATATTCCAGCTCGTCTTTCCAAATCCCGATTGTTTTTGCGTCCCAGAAAATTTCGTTTTTACGCTTTGGGTTTCTTGTAAGTATTTTGACTTCGTAATTTTTATCAAGAAAATAGTTTTCGAGATTTCTTCCAAGGAAACCGGTTCCAGCTGCAATGATTATTTTCATTTTGATCAATTTTAAGTTGTTAATTTCTTTTTACTACCTAATGTTATTTTGCGAAACTCGCGTAGGCTTGAGCGGACTCTTCTAGAACTTCAGAATGATAAGCGGAAAAGAGGAAGGATATTAGGCGCCCAAATCATTTAAGAATTAGAAACAATATATAAGAGAATAGCCCCGAAAGTGATTCTGAACAACATCCAGGAAATGGTTGGAATTATCCCGAATTTCAGAATTCTGCATCGTCTCAAATGTTCTAAAAACATTATGAATACTACAATTCCGAAGTAGATAAAATAGAATACTTGGCTAAAATTGAAGAATAAAGCGGGAATTAAAAGTAATGTTCCAAGCAAAGAAACGGTCATCATATTTCCAAGATAATCCCAGATTCTGTCTTTGAGATAAATTCCCATAAATGCGCTCTGCCAAAGGATTTGCATACAGCAGATGAAAAATTCTAATCCAAAATTATTTTTAAAATTCGGGAACAAACGCTGATTGTAAAATCCTAAAACATAAGCGGAAAACAATAAAACAAAAGCAAGGTAAAACAGTCTATATTTCAAATTGAAATCCGGAACACAATTGTCTTTGGTCAAATCTTTTTCGGAAGGAATAATCTGTTTTCTGTTGTAAGAAACGAATTTGTAAAGTCTCTGGAAAAACCAATGAAAAGGCTTTATTCTTGCGATTTTTTCTAAAGTCGGAAAAGAGTTTCCAATGATTGCGAGCAAACTTTCCAGTCCGTAAATTACTCTATTATTTTTTGTATCAATCAATGCGATTTCATTTTTTGACCGATGAACATCAATCTTATTTTTAGTTTCAGAAGTGATTTCTGAAAAAGCTTCTCTTCCGTTTTCATCGAGCATTCCGGATTTGATGAAGCCTTTTGAATAGACGTTGCACATTGGACAATCTTTGTCGTAAATGAGAATGTGATTTTGTAAAGTTTTCATTGTGTTTGATTTTTAAAGGTTAAGAAAATCGTCTTTAGTTCTTTTGTTTGTTCTGAAAAGAATCTTCATAAAGATTTTAAATAGCAGGTTTTTCATAGATTTCTTTTTTATCTGAATAACTGATGAGTAAAGATTGAATGATAAGGATTGGAGACAGAATCAGCCAAGAAATAACCATCAATTCGAAAATATTTTTGAGTGATGTGCTTCCTTTATTAACATCGAAAATTGAACATAATATCCAAAGAATAAAGCCTATTACTACATAACTTGAAAGAAAAATATATACATATCGCGAATCTGTTCTGATGTAAATTTTAGAGAAAAATTTGATTAAGTTATTTGTATATTGAACAATTGCAATCAGGAAAAATTCGAAAATTATTAATTTTACAGCAAAATCACCATCAAGAAAATTTATCAGAATAAAAGAAATTAAAAATGAAGCAATTAGAATCCCTTTAAGTTCTGAATCATATTTTAAATAAGTTTTCATAGTATTGTAATTTTTATATTTTCAGTAATTATTGAAAGTTAATTCGAAATAAAAAAGGAAAACAATCCTTTTCTATTTTAGTAAGTTGGTGATTTTCCCAACCAGCCAATGATCATCACTTTTTATTGCCAAGCCCATTATATTATTGATTTTGTTGGTCACGTTTCCAAAATCTTCCATTAGTTTAACAAATTGTTTTGCTTCATCGGAATCATCTTCTACATTCTTCAGCTCTTCCAAAAATGAAACAACAGGTTCTATTTCCCGCTTTCTGCGCTCTTTTGTAATCTGTTTGAACAGAAACCAAACGTCTTTTTCTGCCAAAAAATACTCTTTTCTATCACCTTTTACCAATTCTTTTTTTACGATTCCCCAATCCATCAGATTCCGAAGGTTCATATTGGCATTTCCTCTGGAAATTTCCAGTTTTTCCATCACTTCATCTGTGGACAAGGGTTTTCCCTCTGCCAAAAGCAAAGCGTGAACCTGCGCCATTGTTCTATTGATCCCCCAGTTGGTGGCAAAAGTTCCCCAAGTCTGGATGTATTTTTCTTTAGCTTCTGTAAGTTTCATTTTGTAAAAATTGATTTCTTGTACAAATGTAATTAAAATTTCTAAACTTTCAAAAATTATTGAAAATAAAATAATCTAGGTTTAATTAAGAAATTTAATATTTAATATTCAATATTTTGTTTATAAAATGTATACATAAAAATTAATTTTTAATTAATAAAAAAAATAAATTGATTTTGTTACATTTGCTGAAAACTTTACATCTAATGAAGTATACTTTGTTAAAAAGAAACAAAAGCTTCCGGACAGATTCTCATACAAATTTTATCAGATGGATGAGAAAGATGGATCTGCAGCAATGGAATGATAACAAAGACTTTATGGAAGGTTATGCTTACCGAAAATCAACTTTCGAAAATATTGAAATCCGTTTTCATAATGAAGAATCTTTCATAGAAGATCTGCAAAAAAATAACCTTTTGAAAATAGAATCTTCAAAAGGTTTATTTGGCTTATTTTAAAATTTCAATTTAGTAAATCGCTGGATATTTCCCCGGATTCAATTCATTGAACAATTGATATACTTTTTCCACAATATCATCTGCGGAAGGCTTACTGAAATAATCTCCGTCACTTGCATAAGCTGGCCTGTGATTCTCAGCAGAAATTGTCAACGGATCCGAATCCAAATATCTGAAGGCTTTTTGTTTTTCCAAAATCTGCTGAAGAATAAACGCCGAAGTTCCTCCTTCAACATCTTCATCTATTATTACCAATCGGTTTGTTTTTTTCACACTCTCAGCAATCTCGTGAGATAGATCAAATGGAATCAAAGACTGAACATCAATAACTTCTGCAGAAATCCCTAGCTTTTTCAATTCATTTGCAGCTTCAGTCACAATTCTCCAGGTAGAACCATAAGTTACTAAAGTTACATCTGTACCTTCTTTTGTTACTTCTATTTTTCCAACTGGAACTGTGAATTCTCCTAAGTTGTCCGGCTGTTTTTCTTTCAGTCTGTAACCGTTCAGACATTCTACAATCACGGCTGGTTCGTCACTTTGGAGCATAGTATTGTAAAATCCTGCGGCTTTTGTCAAATTTCTTGGAACCAAAATATTGATCCCTTTGGAAAGATTAAGAATTCCTGCCATTGGCGAACCGGAATGCCATACACCTTCCAACCGGTGGCCTCTCGTCCTGATAATGACAGGCGCTTTTTGCCCACCTTTGGTCCTGTATTGAACCGTTGCCAAATCGTCGCTCATCCCTTGAAGACAATACAAAATATAATCAAGATATTGGATTTCGGCAATTGGTTTCAAACCTCTCATTGCCATTCCAATTCCTTGTCCAAGAATCGTAGCTTCACGGATTCCTGTATCAGCAATTCTTACATCACCATATTTTTCCTGTAGTCCTTCCAAACCTTGGTTGACGTCTCCGATATTTCCCGCATCTTCGCCAAAAACCAAAGATTGAGGATATTTTTCAAAGATTTTATCAAAGTTATTTCTTACAACTACTCTACCATCTACTTCTTCGGAAGAATCAGAAAATATCGGTTTGATCTCTTTAACATTAGTCGCTTTCCATTCCGATTCAGAATACAGATGAGAAGAATAATTATCTTTTTCGATTTTTAAGATTTCTTCGTATTTCGATTTCAATATATTTCTTTCAGCTGAATCTTGGTTCCTTGTCAACAATAATGTCTTTCTTATCAATTGGAAAACATCCTTTTTGCTCACAGAAATGATTTTATTGAAAGTCTCGATCAAATTTCCAATTTCGGAGTTTTGGTTTTTAATGGATTCTACTAAAGGTAAAACGTCAGACTTAAGATCAGAAATTGTTTTTTGGTAAGCTTCCCAAGCTTTTTTTTGTCCTTCTTTTACTAATTTTTTAGCCTCCGAATCAATTGAATCTAACTCCTCAGCGGTTGCCAAAACTTCTTCCTGGCCTTCGATTTCGATGCTGTAATCCAAAATCCATTCCCTGAATTTAATTAATCCATCAAATTCAGATTCCCAGCTTAATCTGTCTTCAGATTTATAACGCTCATGCGAACCAGATGTTGAATGGCCTTGCGGCTGTGTTACTTCCGTTACATGTATTACAACAGGAACACTTTCATATCTGGCAAAATGTTCGGCTTTCGCATAAGCTTCCATCAGCGCCGGATAATCCCAAGCTTTCACTTGGATAATTTCACAGCCTTGATTTTCACCTTCATTTCTCTGAAAACCTGAAAGCATTTCGGATATATCCGCTTTTGCTCTTTGATTCTGAGTAGGAACCGAAATTCCGTAACCATCGTCCCAAATCGAAACGATCATTGGAACCTGTAATGCACAAGCCGCATTCAGAGTTTCCCAGAAATGGCCTTCTGCTGTAGAAGCGTCACCAATTGTTCCAAAAGCAACTTCGTTTCCGTCTTTCGAAAATTTCTCAGAACCTTCAAATTTTACAGAATTATAAATTTTAGAAGCCTGAGCCAGTCCTAACAACCTCGGCATTTGTCCCGCCGTTGGAGAGATATCAGATGAGATATTTTTCTGAGCTGTCAAATCTTTCCAACTTCCATCAGCATTTAGGCTTCTTGTAGCGTAATGCCCGTTCATTTGACGACCTGCTGAAGCTGGTTCTCTTTCTACACTTGTATCAGCATATAACTGTGCAAAAAAACTTTCTACAGAAACCGCATCAATTGCCAAAGCAAAAGTCTGATCCCTGTAATAGCCAGAGCGGAAATCTCCATTTCTGAAAACTTTTGCCATTGCCAGTTGCGGCAATTCTTTACCATCTCCAAAAATTCCGAATTTTGCTTTACCAGTAAGTACTTCCCGTCTTCCTAAGTATGACATCTCGCGGGAAATTCTTCCTAATCGATAATCATCCAGAATACTGTTTTTGAAGTCCTGAAAAGAGATCTGTTGAGTTTCTATATAAGTTGATTGCATATCAAAGAGTTTTGACAAATATAAAATTTTTTAGCTAATTTTTGTGAAAATGACATTTTGACTTTTTAAAGAATTTTTAATTAATCATAAACTATCATAAAGATTAGTAAGACTATACGATATTTTGATATTTTTAGGTAAAAAGATTAATATAGCCCAAAGTGGCTAATAAAGAAGAGTTTACAAGAACCGAAAGTGCTATCGGTAACGATTTAGTAATGGTGCTTACTGCACTCGCTTTCATCTGATTACCTTGTAAATCATTACTGCAAATTTAATAAAAAAAGGGTTAAGTCGTAGCGTACTTAACCCTTTTTCTGCTTTTTCCAATATACATCATAAAGCGTAATGAAAATAAATCTTCCCCAAGTTGGGGCAATCTGTGATATTGGTTCCGATATTATTTCCAAGTTTTGACAAATAAACAAAATGCAAATCCGAAACGTATGGTGTTAATCTCTAAAAGTCTAAGCTATGGAAATCGTGTTGAACAAAATATTATCGGAAATTCAGCGTCAGGAAGAAAAGCTATCTTCTCAAATGATGCAAACTGCGGATGAGGCATATCAAATGACCTTGTACCTAAAAGAAATGCTCTTTAGCATAAAGACCAAAGTCTTGCAAACCGGATTTAAAAACGAACAGCAGGAGATTGATTTTTTCAAGAACATCAAACCGCAAATTTTAGGGAAACTCATTTACTACAATAAAGTTTTCCGGATTGAAACTACCTGTCCTGTAAGCAACGGCAGAATACACCAAAGCTATTTTGAAAACCAATTGAAAATCCTCAAATCCGAATATAAGGAAAGCATATCCAATGAGGATTTTTACAGGTATTACCGTGCTGGCAGAACCGACCGTGACCCTAATTATTTCAGGCTCGGGAAAATCAATTACCACGATGGTTTAAAGAGTGCGGTATTTGAAATTGACCTTAGCTTTTCAACTTATTACGATAACAAAGTCGCCCATATCATAGCCAATGAATTACTTTATACTTTTTTGCTTACCAAAATAAACCCTGAAAAAAATCCCGATAACATCTTAATAAACGGGGATGGAAACAAAGACATTTCTTGGACTAACTCGCAAAATGCACTGATAGAATTGATTTACGCTTTGTATGCTTCCAAATCTATTGCACACGGTAAAATGGGTATTAGAAAATTGGCATTGATTTTTCAAATTTTATTCCGAACGCCGTTGAACGATATACATCATTCTTTCCATCGGATGAAAACAAGGGCAGGCTCCCGGACAGTGTTTTTAGACCAACTCAAAATTTCCCTCGAAGAGTATATGGATAAAGACCTTTAGCAATATCTGCACAGGTATTGGAAAGCAGTACACAAAATGTACTGCTTTTTCTTTGCCCATATATGCCAATTGGCAAATATGGGCAAAGGGTTCCCGCAAAATATCCCAACCCCGCTAAAACCCTTATTAAACAAGGGTTTTCCTCATTACAAAAATTTTCAAAAAAGTGCCAAACCAATGGGTAAGCATTGGCAGACAAACACTACCACACTTCTGAATTTTGCCCTGTGAACATTAAACAACAGCACAATGAATATTATAACAGTTGACGAAGAAGTGTGGAAGCACCTCAACGAACGGTTGAAAGCCATTAGCGAATATATCCTCAAACTGGAAGATACAAGCTACGATAGCTTGTGGCTCAACAATCACGAAGTCTGCCAGTATCTACACATCAGCGAAAAAACATTGTGGCGTATGCGTACCAATGGGCAGATAGCTTTTTCAAAAATGTACGGGCAATATTACTATACGATTGGTGCTATCAAAGAAATGCTAAACGCTAACGCTGTGCAAACTACCGATGAATATGTAGAGCAGCTTATGGCGAAAGGTAAAAGCTATATCGAAAAAGGCAGAAAGCTGAAATCAGGTAATCATTAAAAGCGTACACGTATGAATATTGACAAAATGGAATTTGTGGCGTGGATGGAACGCATAATGGATAGGCTTGACATTCTCGGCAACCACATAGACGATTTACAAAAGAAGCGTAACAGCATAGACGGTGAGGAATTACTCGATAATCAGGATTTATTGCAAATGCTGAAAATAAGTAATCGTTCCCTGCAACGGTATCGCTCCATAGGCAAGCTCCCATATTATACCATTAGCGGAAAATTGTATTACAAGCTGTCCGATGTGCATCAGTTCATCAGGGAAAGTTTTAACCCACCCTTGCCCAAACTGGATGCCAATAAGTGACAAACACTGCCTTTGAGTGCCACATAGTGCAAATCAGTGAAGGCTTCCTTTACATTCGACCGTGAATTTTTAAAATTTTCAGACTATGAGTGAAGAAACAACAAATAAACAGGAAATGCCCGAACAGCTTTCGGACATATTACTCGTACTGGATAAAGAAAAAATGAAAATCCAGGCAGTAAAAAGTATCGACGAAAACGGAAAAATGGAAACCGTTGACCCCACGAAAAAAAATCAAAACCAGTTTATGCGTGTGGATAAAAGCGGCGATTTCTTTTCCAACTTCTTTTCCAATTTTTTCAGCCAGTTAAAGAACCCTACAAACTTTACTTTCTTCAAAGTGCCTGCCCCGGTTGCTGCTGAAAAAGCAG
>MKVE01000032.1:0-31926 GCA_001898785.1 Chryseobacterium sp. 36-9
GATTAATAATGATAATTCTGGCTGTGAATCGGTAGCTGGCGGATCCGGAAGTTCTAATGCATCCGATATTATTATTTATGAGGTTTATGATGAAAATGGTGGCAACGGAGGGGTGGTCACGCTGTATAATAGAACAGGAGCAACAGTGGATCTTTCGGGTTATTCGATTCAGAGAGCATCGACTTATGGAGGAACTTACACAACTTATGCTAACCTTACCGGAACTATTACTTCCCAAGGTATTGCTGTGATAGGTGTCAGCTCTTCAAGGTGTGGTTATGCGCCAACAGGTAACGGAAGTTTTGGAGCAACTGGTTTTAATGCTGATGACGGCTTACGATTAATGAAAAATTCGGTTATTATTGATGATTTCAAGGCGCCTAGCTATATAGGATATTACCTCAAAAGAAAGAATGATTTCCTATCGCCAAGAACAACTTTTGCAGATGACGAATGGACGACTGAAGATATTGATCAGGATGAATGTCTCACCGGAGTTGTTGCACAGCCTCCTGTTGTGAAAGCTCCGCCTGTAATTACAGCACAGCCTTCATATGCTGTTAACTGTGATGTTGTTAATGCGTCTTTGGCTCTTACTGCTATGGAAGGTCTTGCAGGAGGTAACGCTTTAACTTACCAATGGTATGTTTTGGGAATTACTGGTAGCTGGACTGCTATTGTTGATGGTGGTGTGTATTCCGGAGCAACTACTCAGACTTTAATGATAGATGACGTTAATGGTCTTAATAATTATCAGTATTACTGCCAGGTAAGAGAAAATACGCAGACATGTTACACGGCAACCCGTGCAACTCAGATCAAAGAAGCTACTAACACCTGGGTAAGCAATGTCTGGACAAATGGGACGCCGGTTTTGGGAAGTAAGGTTGTTATTGCCGGAAGTTATAATACCCAAACCAATGGCGCTTTGGATGTTTGTGATCTGACCGTCAATGCGGGTGGAGCTTTAAGAGTGAAACCAAATTTCCCGGTGATTGTCAAAAAGAAAATTACGAATAATGGCTCTGCAGTTAACTTTATTATAGAAAGTGATGCGAATCTGATCCAGACTGATAACGTAATCAATGAAGGAAATGTTCAGGTTCAAAGATATGTAACAGATATGAATAATATCTCGACACACATGGATTATGTGTATTGGAGTTCGCCGGTTAGCGGGCAGGTTATCAAAGGAGCAACAGGTTTTTCGCCAAATACTCCTGTCAATGGTTACTTACAGTATAATGAGTCTAATGATAAATTTACGGTAACTAATGACGCGACTTTTATTGCCGGTAAAGGTTATGCGATCCGTGCAGAAACAGGAACCAATGGCTATACGAAAACATATAACTTTAATGGTGTTCCGAATAACGGTAATATTCAATATCAAAATTTGAAGTGGACAGATGCAAATCATGGATTTAATTTGGTTGGTAATCCTTATCCTTCTAATATCGATTTTGATTTGTTGTACACACTTAACCCAACTAAAATATTTTCTACAGTTTGGTTCTGGACTAATAATAGTTATACGGCAGAGCAGGTTGGTTCTGGTTATAATGGGAATAATTATGCCGTTTACAACGGAACAGGTGGGTCACCGGCAACTTATAATCCTGATAATCCTTATAATGGTTCCGTTATTCCGAATGGGAAAATCCAAATAGGTCAGGCTTTCATTATCCAGGCAAAAGCTGGCGGCAAAGATCAGCCTTTGGATTTCAGCAATAATATCAGGGTAACTGATAATGGTAACTTTTATCAGAAAACAACTAAGAATAGGTTTTGGTTAACGATGACTTCGCCTTCTAATTTGGTCAATACCATTCTTATAGGTTATATTAATGGAGCAACTGATAATTATGAAACTGATTTTGATGGAGAGCTGTTTACAGTAGGTTCTGATTCTTTCTATTCTGTATTAGGTGCAAAAAAATTGGCGATCCAAGGTAAATCTAGTAACTTTTCAACAGAGGATGTTATCACTTTAGGAAACGTTTTTGCGGTTGATGGAACCTATAAGATCAGGCTTCAAACCGCAGAAGGGTTGTTTGATAATAATCAGAAAATCTATTTGAAAGATAAGCTTCTTAATAAATATATTGATCTCAGTAACAATGGAAGCTATGATTTTACAGCAACAAAAGGAGCAAACAATACCCGTTTTGAGATTGTATATAAAGCAGAAACGCTAGGAAATAATGGAACCGGTAAATCTGATTTCCAGGTTTACAGGAATGGACAAACTTTTGTGGTTGAATCTTCTCAACAACTTGATAAAGTAGAATTATTTGATGCCGGCGGAAGGCTAATCCGGCAACTTTTTTCCAAAGAGAAAAAACTTGTTATTGATGCTAATAATTTACCTTACGGCGTTTATATTCTCAAAGCTGAAAACTCCGGTGATGTAAGAACCAAAAAATTAATTAAGTAACAAATCTGATCAATATTAAAAAAAGCCATCTCAGCGAGATGGCTTTTTTGCATGATTTTATTTAATCGGATGTTTGATTTTTTTTCACTAAAAATAATACTGATATCATTTATAAATTCTTATATAATCTATTATTTATTTGTTTTTTAGAAAAAAAATGAATTAAAATTATCAGTATGAAATTTTTTTATCTGTCATTGTGGTATAATTATGTAATATTTGTTTTTTCAACAAAAATCACAATATTTATTATTATAATACATTTTTTTTTAAAATAAATATTTTTTTTATGTAAAAAATTCAAAATAATTTATACATTCGCTTCATCATAATAATCAACGCAAATGGAATTTGTATTAAAAAAATTATACATCTAAAATATATATGATGAAAAAATTTACATTATTGAAGACCGGTTCCGGTTTTCCGGCTTTCTGGCAAGCCTTATTTTTGTTGTTTTCTTTGTCCGTATGGATGACAAAAGCGCAGACAATGCCTTATACTTTTTCACAAAGTAGCGGCACATACACTGCGATAACAGGAGGTACTGTTTTTCAGTCAGGAGCTACTATTTCTACTGATGCTGTCTCAAGTGCAATTACGTTACCTTTTACTTTTACTTTTAATGGAACCGCTTGTGACAGGGTATACATAAGTAATAATGGTTTTATTACGTTGGCTAACTCTACTACAACGACAGCTCCTACGGCAACTACGTATAATCCGATCTCTGCTGCAACAGGCTATGTTGGAGCCATTGCCGGTTATGGTTATGATATGAGACAATCTACAGCAAGTGGTGCGTCTTCAGAAATTAGATACCAAACTTTGAACTCAACACCCAATCAGGTATTTGTAGTTCAGTTTACTGATATTGCCCGATCGACTAACCCGAGTTCTGAAAAATTGACTTTTCAAATCAGATTAAGTGAAACAACTAATAAAGTAGATATTGTATATAATACGCCAACTGTTGCTGCAACTTCTACAACGGCGAGTAATTTTGGACAAGTAGGATTAAGGGGATCTAGTAATACTTCTTTTTCCAACAGAATGGTCTATGCTACATCTCCGTATAACACTTGGTCAGCTTCAGGTGCTGCAGGAGATAATGGTAATACAGCAAGAATTACATCAGGAACTGGTGTAGGAGGGCCTAATGTGATGATTTTTACTACCGCCTATTTTCCTGCTGCCGGATTAACCTACTCATGGACTCCTGTGTCATCATCGTTTTATCAATCATTGCCTTACACACAAAATTTTGAAAATGCATGGCAAAATATGACTTCAGTTGGGGATGTGCCGGCAGCTAACGGTGTTCTTACGATGCCGGGAACTGGTAATGGCTCTGTTAGAGCTAGTGATGTGACCACTGCTAACTCCGTTTGGTCTGGCACATCAGGAAGCTCTACGTTGGGAGCAGCTCAAGGTAGTAGAAGTGCAAGATTTCATACGTTTAATCATGATAATGCAGTTACTACAAACGGTTTATCAGGTAAAGGGTATTTGGATTTTTATTTAAATTTTTCTACTGTTGGCACAAAGCAGCTATCATTTGATTACATTAATCCCACAGGAACAGATGTATTAAATATCTATCTGTCAACGGATGGTGGTAAAACATTTGGAAGTTCATTAGGGTCTTATGGAGTGTCAGCAGCGTGGTCAACTAAATCAATTGCTTCAGTTTCATCTTCTACATCATCTACCTGTGTTATTAGATTTGAATTCACATCTGACTATGGTAATGATGATATATATGTTGATAATGTTTCTGTTACAAGTCTTAGCACGTGTACAACGCCGTCTGCTCAACCATCTTCTTTATCTTTTGGAACAACATCTTCTACTTCCATAGCAGGCTCATTTACTGCTCCTGCAACTGCTCCCAGTGGCTATCTTATATTAAGAAGTACGAGTTCCACAACTCCAACACCAGTAAATGGAACGACTTATACTACGGCCAACACTGTTACTTTAGGAGGTATTTCTTATTATGTTATTCAGGGAAGTGCAACAACGGCTAATGCGACTACATTTACTGATTCGGGTTTGACAAGTAATACAGGATATTATTATTATGTATTTTCCTATAATAATGCTTGTAGTGGCGCACCATATTATTTAGCAACCTCGCCTTTATCCGGAAATAAAGTAACTTGTTCGGCTGCACCAACAGCGGCCACTACTCCTGTTACAGGTATTACAAGCAGTTCTGCAACGATCAATTGGGTTGCATCGGTAGCTGGTGGTTCTGCAGGGACAATAAACTATACCGTTGAGGTTTATACAGATTCGGGTTATACAACTCCAATTCCGGGATCTCCATATAATGCAGGTACTTCAACTGCTCAAGCAATTACCTTTACCAATGCGGCAACCACATATTATTACAGAATAAAAGCAAATAATGGTAGCTGTGATAGTGCTTATCTTACAGGAAGCTTTGTTCCTTCATGTGCTGTTCCAACAGGGTTGGCAGCAACAGCAAGTGCTACGACTACAGGAATTAGCTCAATATCAGGAAACTTCACAGCTACTGGCAGCTCATCCGTACCAACCGGCTATGTAGTTGTAAGATCTACATCATCCTCACTTCCTGTTTTATCTTCAGGAGTTACATATACAGTAGGCGCTAATACTTCTGTTGCGACTAATGGATATATAGAATACGTTGGAACAACTGCAGGTAGTTGGACATCATCTTCACTAATGGGAGGGACAACATATTATTATTTTGTCTTTTCTTATAATAATACAGGTTGTTCAGGAGGACCGATATATTCTGCTTCGGCAACACAGGCCAATGCGACTACAACTGGTTGTCCGGCTTTTAGCTCCGTCATTTCTGTAGGTGGAAGCGTTACGACTTCTGGAAGTGTTTATCCTACATTAACGGCAGCAATTGCGGATTTATCTGTTTGTAGTATTAGTCAGCCAATAACACTTTCTATAAATAGTAGTTACAATTCGTCATCGGAAACATTCCCTATAGTAATACCAAGTATTTCTGGTTCAAGCTCAACTAATACAGTTACTATAAAACCTGCAGCCGGAACATCGCCTGTTATCAGTGGTGCGGCAGCATCTAATCCATTAATTAAAATCAATGGTGGCAGTAATGTTGTCATCGATGGAAGTAATTCGGTCGGGGGAACAACTAGAGATTTGATATTGACAAACACTTCTGCTACGAGTCCAAATGTTGTTGTAATTGGCTCTCCGGATAGCACTCCTGTAACGAATGTTATCCTAAAAAATACAGTTTTGACAAATGGGGCAAATACCTCTTCTGCTGTGGTGGTGTCTTCTTCTGCAACTATAGGAAATGCAGGCTATTTTAATAATATTACTATTCAGAACAATTCTGTCAATAAGGCTTATGTAGGTATATATGTAATTGGGAATACTGCTACTAATAATGGCAATGGATTATTGATTGATGGTAATACTTTAAATTCTTCTGGTGCAAATTCTATACGATTGATAGGTATTTATGTACAAGGAGTAGATGGGAATTCAGTCATTTCTAATAACACTGTTGGCAACATTTCAAACTCAAATAGTGAGAGTGTGACGGGTATTTGGTTAGCAACAGCAGCTAATAAGGCTGCCGTTTATGGAAATAATATATCCGGTGTAGCATCCACTGTTAGTGGAAGTTATACAGCGGGAGGTATATATGTAAGTTCCGGAAGTACGGTTTCAGCTATTAATATCTACAATAATAATATCTCTAATATTTCCTCATTGGGAAGTTATGTAGATGGTAGTACAGGTATTGAAATTGGCGGTGCAACTGCAAATGTCAACATTTATTCCAATAAAATTTCTAATATTAAAAATACCAACACAAGTGGCTACGGTGCAGCTGGAATATTTCTAGGTTCTTCCGCAACAGCTGCCAATACTGCTTCGTATAATAATATGATATGGGATGTTGCAGGCTATGGTTCAGCGACTCTTACCAGAAATGGACACGGAATATATCTGTATTCTGGTGGTGGCTATAAACTTTATTACAATTCAGTTAATTTAACAACAAATCAAACTACAGGTATTAGTGCAGCGTTATATATCTATAGCAGTGTTTCTACTGCGAGTTCTGTGGATATGAGAAATAATATTTTTGCCAACAGTCAAACATCTAATACGCGTTATGCTATATATTCTACGTCTGCCAAAACAATATTCAGTAATATAGATTATAATGATTATTATTCTGCAGGTACATTAGGGTATTTAGGATCTGCTCAGTCAACTTTAGCAGCATGGCAGACAGCAACTGGTTCGGATGTTAATTCACTGAATGTATTGCCGCCGTTTGTATCAGCTACGGATTTGCATTTGTCAGGCAGCTCTTGTACGCCTATAGAAAGTGCTGGAACACCGATATCCGGAATCAGTACTGATATTGACAATGATTCAAGATCGTCATCTAATCCGGATTTAGGAGCCGATGAATTTAATGGAAATGCGCTTCCGAAAATTACTTCTGTAACAGGAGGTAGTAATTGCGGTACAGGAACAGTACAATTAACGGCTAACGGCAGTACTCTGGGCTCCGCAATCACAGAATACAGATGGTATTCAGCAGTTACAGGGGGAACTCTGGTTGGCACGTCGTCCACTAATAACTGGACTACGCCTTCCATTAGTACTACAACAAATTACTATGTTGCAGCATATAATGGTTGTGAATCAAATGTCAGGACTTTAGTTACTGCTACCATCAATCCTGTACCTACAGATATAAATATTGCATCTACTGTATCTCCTGGTGGGGCTGATGCTTGTACAACAGATTATGTAAAATTGGAAGCTACAGGTGGAGTTGTATCTACGCCTAATTCAAATGCTGTTAATTTAACCTTTGAAAATGGACTTACAGATTCGGTATCCGGTTCGTGGATTACTTCAAACACTTCTACAGCAGGAACACCTGCAAATGCAGCCTGGACAGTACAGAATAACGGATACGTTTATTCATCAACAACATTTAATTCCAATGATACGAGTAAGTTCATTATATCAAATAGTGATGCTCAGGGATCGGGTTCTACAACTAACACAGAATTGCGTTCGCCTGTATTCTCGTTGAAAAATTATACTTCAGCATCCTTGACATTTTATCATTATTACAGATATAATTCCGGAGATTCTGGAACAGTTCAGATTTCTACAGATGGAGGTTCCAATTGGGTATCTACTAATTTAGCAAGTTATAGTGCTAATCAAGGAAGTTCTAACGCTTTTTCTCTTGTTACAATTGATTTGGTAAGTTATGTCGGACAGGAAAATCTGATGATTAGATTCTTATATTCCGCTTCTTATGATTGGTATTGGGCACTTGATAATATTAAAGTGTCAGGAAGTAAATCTGAACAACAGATAGTGTGGACTCCTGTAACTGGATTGTACACGAACTCTACATTAACAACAGCGTATACTGCGGGATCTTATGCTGCAACACTATATGCAGCCCCGGATGGGACACAATCTTATACTGCAAAATCTACTCAGGGAACTTGTGAGAAAACATCTATTGTGAGTGTTACCAAAAATAAAAATGAATTCACTGGAGCGGTTGACACTAACTGGAATACAGCAGGAAATTGGAGCATAAACCAGGTGCCTAACAATACCAAGTGTGTTATGATACCGGCTGACAAAACAGTTGTCATTAATATTAATAATGCTGAAGTCAAATCACTGACTATTGCAAGCACAGGTAAAACAACTATTACTGCTAATAACTCGCTTAAAGTTGTTGATGGTATTACAATTACCAATAATTCTAATAATGATAACCTGACGCTGGAAAGTGATGCCGTGTTATTACAAGAAAATGGTAGTGCGGTAAATACTGGAAAAATATTAGCACATCGTGATGTTAAAATGCGCAAAATGGATTACATCTACTGGAGCACACCAGTGTCCGGACAAAAGCTTTTGAATGATACAACACTCAATGATGGTTTCTCAGTCGGTACACCAAATAACAGAATTTTATATTATTATGAGCCCAATGATACATTCAAAGCAGTTCCTTCTACAGAAACTACATTTGTGACTGCAAAAGGCTATGCAATAAGAGGTAAAGATAGTTATGATGCATCGGTTTTAACTTCTGATAATACCTTAAAGTTTGTTGGTACGCCAAATAACGGATCTTATACTGTTAATATTCAGAAATCCGCCAATACAGGAACAGGAGGCACGGTTGAGCATGGTTATAATCTCATAGGTAATCCATATCCTTCTAATATTGATTTTGTTAAGTTTTTTAATTTAAGTAATAACAAAAATATCATTTACGGAAAGGCCTGGTTCTGGAGTAATATTACACCTACAACAACCCAACAAGGTTCTAGTTATTCGGGTAATAATTATGCTACAATCACTTTAGCAGGAGGAACACCGCCAACCTATAGTGATACAACGGTAACGCCGTCTCCTTCATCGGGCGCTTATACGCCAACCAAAAATATAAAGGTTGGACAAGGCTTTATTGTGCAAGCTAAAAATATAGGAACCGGACAAACTCTTAGTTTTGATAATACAATCAGAAATGATGAAGCAGGAGTTTTCTATAATAACAAATCTTCCGAAGATGTCAATCGATATTGGTTAAAATTAATAACGCCACAGAATATTATTAATACGATATTGGTTGCGTACATGGATGGTGCAACGAATGCTTATGACGGGGATTACGATGCTGATCTTATAGCTGTAGGAGATGATTCTTTTTATTCAAAATTGTCTACTCATAAATTCCAAATTCAGGCTAGAGCAAGTTTCGCCGATAATGATGTTGTATCTTTGGGAACCAAATATTCTGCAAATGGAACTTATAAAATCAGTTTGGAAAATAATCAAGGGGTATTTGGTGAAAATCAGAATGTTTACCTAAAGGATAAATTGCTAAATAGTCTAACAAATCTGAGAGAAAAAGACTACAGCTTTTCAGCAATTAAAGGGACAGATGAAACCCGCTTTGAAATTGTGTATAAAGAGGATGCTGTTTTAGCATCTGATGACGCAACAAAGTCAGAATTTGAGGTTTACAGAACCAATGGTGATTATATTATAAAATCATCTAAACAATTAGGTAAGATCGAGGTTTATGATTCTTCCGGCAGACTGATGATGACTGCAAATACAAAAGAGAAAATTTTAAAACTCGATACTTCTGTACTTGTCAATGGAGTTTATATAATAAAAGCTGAGAATTCCGGAGATATTAGAACTAAGAAAATTATTAAGTAAGTTTCAAAAAATCTAATAAAGAGAGATGCTTTAAGTGTCTCTCTTTTTTTTGTTTAAAATATTAAACACTTATTTGAATGTAATTGTAAAAAATCTATTGGTAAATGGTTAATTGAAAATGTTTTAAGTTTTTTTATATGGTAAATAAAAAATAATTAATTTAGTAAGCTATTTCTAATTAACACATACACAAATTATAATGAAAACAAATTTATTCTCTGTTATTAATAGAATACATTTGGTATTTCTATTTTCATTGCTTTCTATTTTAGGATGGGGACAGGCTTCAATCACAACTTTAGGTGTTGCAGTTGTTGAAAATTTTAATTCATATTCAGGAACATCAACATTACCGGCAAACTGGACGACGAGCGGAACAGGTACTAATGGTAATGCTTTTCAGGGCACTACACAGACCACAGGTACTGCCGGAGGCTGGTATGGGAATACCAACATGTCTTATCTTGGTTCCGGAACAGCAAGCAATGGTAATGCAACCTGGAGATTACAGAATAATACAGGATCTACAATTACCAGTCTTAATTTTTCATTAGTTGCCAGGATGTGGAAATCTGGTTCTAATTCCCCAACAGTTTCATTAACTTATTCAACTAACTCAACAGGTATTATTCCCGCAGCAGGTGCACTAACTTCTGTTTTAACATTTAATGATGCTACCGCAAATATTTCTACAGGAACGACACTTTCACAGACAGTAGGTTCTCTTTCTATACCTAATGGTGATTACATTTATATAAGATTTATTCATGCCGGAGGGAGCAGTTCGGATAATTTAGGCTGGGATGATGTTTCTGTGACAGCATCAGGTGTAGCTTCTTCTTACTCCGGTGTGTCTCCAGGAGCAGGAGCAGAACCGTCAACTTTATCGTCTTTAATTAACACACAGGCATCATCAGTTCTTAATTTTGATTTTACTGTCACGGATGATAACAATACTACATCAGGCAATGATGCTTTGCCAACATTGATTAACCAGATTATCGTTCCGCAAGGAACAGGAAATGATGTTTCCGATTGGACTCAGGCCATTGCAGGGGCTGTTCTGACTGACGGCACCAATACCATTACCGGAACAGTTAATGCTGCTAATATTACTTTTTCCGGTATTCCGACAACAACCTCAGCATTAGGTTATGTTGGGGATGGAGCCAGTAAAACCTATACTTTGAAAATTTGGCTTAATACAACATTGGGAGGGACATTGCCAACAACAATTGATGGATTGAATTTGGCATTCAAAGTTGACAGAACTAATTTTACAACTGCAAGTTCTGCAACATCGACTCAATTTGAGTCAGGCGCTGGAACTGCAGTGGAGTCGGGGTCGAATAATAATGCTGTCACTGTAGTTGCTACAAAACTGGCATTTGTTCAGCAACCTTCCAATACTGCAATAAATGCTAGTATGTCTCCTGCTGTAACAGTTTCTGCAAATGATGTTAATGGGAACAGAGATTTGGATTATGTAACATCTGTAGCTATAACATCTACAGGGTCTTTGTCAGGAAGCCCGGTCAATGTAACTCCTGTTTCGGGCTTGGCGACCTATTCTGCCTTACAGCATACGGCAACTGGTACAGGACTTAAATTAACTGCCGGCTCATCTTCTTTTACAAGTGTCGACTCTAATACATTTAATATTAACTTAGTAAGTTCTGCTACGGATTATTTCCGTTCCAAGCAAACAGGATCACCCGGTAACTGGGGAACTGCTGCAAGCTGGGAATCTTCATCAGATAATATCAACTGGATAGACGCAACTTTGGTGCCTACATCCTCTGCAACGGCAATCACTGTAAGAAGCGGGCATACTATTACTGTTGCGGCCGCTGCCACCGGAAAAGCTATTACTGTAGAATCCGGAGGTTTTTTAACATTGACTTCTACTCTTACAGTATCTGATGGAACAGGAACTGATCTGCAGATCAATGGGACATTGAATATGAGTTCAGGAGGAACTTTAACTAATAATGGTACAGCAGCATTTAGTTCAACAGGAGTATATAATCATTCCCGAAGCGGTGGAGCTATACCTATTGCAACCTGGGATGTGGCCAGTTTGTGTAATGTTTCAGGAGCAACTAGTGCGTTTCCTGCTAATTATGCACAAACCTATGGTAATTTTACCTGGAATGGAACATCACAATCAGGGAACCTTACCATAAATAATAATGCATTTCGAGTCAATGGATTATTCAGATTATTATCGACTAATGGAGGTAATACGTTTACAATGGGAGGGACTACACCAGGAACTTATGCTAATACATTAAACTCCGTTTCAATAGAAGGAGGTGTATTTGCAATTGCTTATACAAGTGGTGTGACTTCTACAACAACTGTTACCAATGACATGTCTATATCCGGCACCGGTGAAGTGAGAATCAATGGAAGCGCAGGTATTGGTACATTGAATATCGGAAGAGATTTGCTAATGAGCGGGTCAGGATATTTAATTTTATTATATGCATCAACAAGTCCAACCACGACAGTAACGGTAGCTCGTGATCTTATTTTATCAGGAAATTCTATTGTTGATCTGGAATATACAAACTCCTCTTCCGGATCCGGAATAATAAGTGTCGGTAGAAATCTTACTTCTACAAGTTCTGGTGATTCTACCAATGGTGTAGTTTTGGATTTTGGCGGATCAACTATCACCGGAGCTGTTTCGGGTAATGCTATCAATATTGCGGGTAACTTTAGTTTTACAGGAACCGGGCTGATTCAGACATTTTCAGAAAATTCTCCTACAGGATTTGTATTTAATGGTTCGGGAATACAAACATTGACCTATACCACCAATTCGGGATTGCTTAACTGGGCTCCGATAACAATCA
Organism: Chryseobacterium sp. 36-9; assembly: GCA_001898785.1. Classification (GTDB taxonomy): domain Bacteria; phylum Bacteroidota; class Bacteroidia; order Flavobacteriales; family Weeksellaceae; genus Epilithonimonas; species Epilithonimonas pallida. The sequence continues at coordinate 12,574 of MKVE01000032.1, forward strand.
ATAACGGCAGCGAGTTACAATTACTAAACAATATTACAATAGGGTCTTCAGCAACTAATCCCGCTGTTGTTGTTAATGTAAATGGTATTCTTGATTTTCAAAACTACACAATATCTGCAGGAACATCTACTGTCCCGAGAATTAATACTAGTGCAGGAGCTACGTTAATCACTTCTAATTCTGGAGGAATTGGTGGAACAGGGACAACAGGAAGCTTACAAAATTTTAATAGCGTATCTCCAACATCAGCAGCAGGAAGGGTACAGTTGATAGCAGGCTTGAATTATACTTTTAACGGCGCGACAACAACACCATTCAATGTTAATATGGGAAACCCGGCTATAGTTAACATTAATGCTAACGTTACTAATAATATGAGCGGTATCACAACTACTATTACCAATGCATTAAATATTGCCGGAGGAACTACATTTACATTAAACAGTGCTGCAAATAGTAATCTGAGTCTAAGCAATACAAGCGCTGTATTAAACATTGCCAGTGGTGGTACATTTGACAATAATGGCGAGAATTATATCACTTCAACTGGTGGCGCTCCTGCAATTAATATTGATGGAACATTTATTACAAGAGATGCGCAAGGTTTTACAGGAACTAACACAAGTATACCAAGTATAATTCCAACACTTGGAAATAATTCTATTATAGAATATGGGTTGAATGGAAATCAGGCTGTAACGGATTTTGCTTATAAGAATCTAACATTTAGCGGCGGTGGAACAAAAACAACAACAACGATAAGTTCTATTACGGGAACTGTCACCATAAATTCGGGAGTAGTTGTGGATGCTGATACAAAAACATTTGGTGGAAGTGGTACCAATCTGACAATGCTCGGCACCAGCAAATTTATTACAGGTGGAAGCGGAACAAAACCAGATGCACAAGGAACTTATTCTTTAGCGGGTGCTTCTACAATAGAATTCACAGGAGCTTCAGCAACACAGATTAGATTATCACCACAATATGCAAATATTATTGTTTCGGGTACAAATGTGGTGGCAGGAACAACAACAAATGGCGGATTGACATTTCAAAACGGAGGTCATTTTACAGTAAGAAACGGAGCGAGATTTAAAGTTAATAATGATAATGGCTTCAGTGGAGCAGCTACAACAGCTATAAAAAATACCAACAATCCAACTATAACTTTAGATACAGGATCTACAATAGATTATACAGGAGCCGACCAAATAGTTACCAATAACTTATCATATGAAAACCTGGCGGTCTCAACAGCAGGAACTAAAACGGCAGCTACAGGTAATTTGACAGTTAATAATCTGACGACAGTTAGTGCAGGGACATTAAAAATTTCTGAAACAGCTGATAACACAACTTCGAATGTTCTATATGCTCATAAGGGTATTGCTAATACTGGCGGAACCGTTAGCTTTGGATCTAATGCACAATTGATGCAGGATGATGATGCTGTTAACACAGGAAATATCAAATCTTCGCGAAAGGCTAAACTGCCGAAAATGGGGTACACGTATTGGAGCTCACCTGTAACTTCGCAGAACCTGTATGCTTTCTCGAATGGAGGTCAAACCGGAGGTACACCAAAAAGCAGATTTTTTGTCTATGATGAAGCGACTGATACTTTTAAAAACACAGGAGCTTTCTTGTTAAATGATTCATCAGTATTTGAAACAGGAAAGGGTTATGCAATCAGAGGTATGGATAACTTTACTACGACAATGCCAACAACTTCTTATGAGTTTATTTTTGCAGGCGTTCCTCATAATGCAGGTTTATCTTTTTCTCCTTTGAAGTGGACCAGTGCATCCAAAGGTTATAATCTGATAGGTAATCCATATCCTTCTAATATAAATTTTGATGATTTGTATGCATCCAATTCCACAAAGATGTATGCGACAGCCTACTTTTGGACCAATAATGATATGACAGTGACACAACAGCAAGGTTCCGGTTATTCAGGGAACAATTATGCGATATATAATCTTACCGGTGGAACGCCTGCAGTACATATAGACGGTGCTCCGGATCAGCCTTCTCTAGCAAGCATAACTCCAAATAACATTATCAAAGTTGGCCAGGGATTCATTATCAAAACCAAGCAAGCAGGAGGTGGACAATCTCTCGGTTTTTCCAATTCTGTAAGATTAACGGATAACGGAACTTTTTTTAATAATAAAAATAATACTGAGAAGGACAGATTTTGGCTAAGGCTGGTTTCTCCTTCTAATATTTCCAATGTAATTTTGATAGGTTATATTCCAGGCGCAACAAACGGTTATGAGATTGATTTTGACGGAGAATTATTCATTATCGGATCAGATTCTTTCTATTCATTATTAGACAGTAAAAAGTTGGCAATACAAGGTAAAGCTAGTTTTGATATTGACGATAAAGTCGGTTTGGGAAATGTTTATTCCCAGAATGGAAATTACAAAATCTCCATTGCCAATAAAGAGGGGATATTTGGAAGTTCGCAGAACATTTATTTAAAAGATAAACTGTTGAATAAAATTATTAATCTAAGTAATGAGGATTATATTTTCCAGGCTACAAAAGGGACCGATATTACACGTTTCGAAATTGTTTATAAGGATGAAGCGGTTCTAAACACAGGATCTAATTCCAAATCTGATTTTATAGTTTATAAAGATGGTAATAACCAGGTCATCAAATCATCTAAAAAACTGGGAGAAATTAAAGTATTTGATGTTTCCGGAAAATTGATTAAATCCTTAAACACCAACGACCTAGAAGTAAGAATTGATATGTCTACATTTTTAAATGGTGTTTATATATTAAAAGTTGAGAATTCCGGAGATATAAAAACTAAAAAAATAATTAAATAAACTTTAAAATATCTAATATTAAAGGCACTTTTAAGTGTCTTTTTTTATTTTGTATATGTCAAAAAATTCAAACGCTTATTTGATTATCATTATGAAAATCCTTTAAATAATAAGTAATCAAAAATAATTTAACTTTTTTTATGCGAGTATGTAAAAATTAATTAATTTAGCGCCCTTATTTCTAGTTTTTTAAAATAGACTTTATATACCGATGAAGAAAAATTTATTTAATCAACAAAACACAAAAAAAATTTATAAGCAAGTTGTATTGCTTTTAATTCTATTTTTTTCTGGTAATGTTTGGGGACAGACTTGGACTTATGATTTTGGTACTGGTACTGGTACCGCAAATAATGCTAATTCGGGAAGTGGTAATACATCCTTTTTTACATCTACTCCCTCTGGTGGCGGTACGTATAGAGTGAGAATTGGTACAGGAGGGGGTTCTTTAATTTTGGCAAATCCTGGAACAACATTAGGTTCTGGTTCAGAAGCTCAACTTAATGCTACTTCGGGTACATCAACGAATAAATTTGGAGTTTACGATTGGAATAGTCCTTCTAGTGTTGCTTATTTAAAGGCAAAAATTAGAACTACATCAACAGGAACAGGTAATCTAAATATTTCACTAGGAACAAATACAATGGCGAGTGATAGCCAAGGATATACTTCCCAATATAATGCTTCCGTTACTTCATTGACAATAGCATATACTTCGGGTGCTATAAGCAGTGTTGTTAGAAGGGTTTCGGGATCTAATACCACAATTACCTCATCGGGTTTTGCAAAAGATACGGATCAACAAATAGAAATTTATGCAAATAATGGATCATCATCAGTAAATTATACTAAAGGAGGTACTTCTTATTCTCTTGCTACAAAAACATGGGATCTATGGGTAGATGGAACAAAAGTTGTAACAAACGGTGCAACAGCTGGAACATTAGCAGCTAATGTTAATCTTGCGGGCTTTGGTTTGTTTGCAGAAAGCAGTACTTCAAATGCAGCGTTTATATATATTGATGATCTAGAATATTCAAATACACTTCCCGTAAGTTGTTCTTCACCAATATCAACAACAACAACTAATGTGTCTACAAGTTCAGCCACTCTTGGCTGGACAGCTCCTTCATCAGTACCAGCTAATGGCTACGATTATTATTTGTCAACAAATAACACGGCTCCAGATGCTTCTACAACTCCAACAGGAAATGTAGCTTCCGGAACATCTATAAATGTTAGTGTATCTGCTAATACAACTTATTATTGGTGGGTTAGATCTAATTGTAGTACTTCTGACAAAAGTGCATGGGTTTCAGGAGGTAGTTTTACAACACCTTGCGCTGTAACAACGTTACCAGTAACAGAAGGGTTTAACACTTCAGGAACAGCAATTTTTCCTTCTTGTTGGACCTCGCAATCTTCAGATTCAGTTCCAGCAAGTATTACTTTTCAAACATCTACTAGTTCTACACCGGCAATAACGCCTCAAGAAGGAACTCGCTTTGCTTACTGGAATTCTTTTTCAATTACTAATGGAAAGAGCACTCGTTTAGTTTCTAAACCATTAAGTTCGACAGGTATTTCGGACGTTCAGGTTGATTTTTATTGGTATCAAAGTACAAATGGAGGAGCTACTTCTTACCAAACAGAAGGTGTTCAGGTACAATATTCACTAGATGGTGTAACTTGGGTGGATGCTGGATCATTTATTAAAAGATATGATGCTGCAGCAACCGGATGGACATTAAAATCTGTCTATTTGCCAAGCGCAGTTGGAAATCAATCTACATTTTATGTAGGTTTCAAATTCGTTTCTAATGCAGGATATGATAGCGGTCTTGATAATGTCACTATAAAGCAAGCAGTAGCTTCTACAACAGTTTCGCCAACAACCTTATCCGGTTTTACCGCTACTACAGCTTCTGACTCTTCGGAGAAAACATTTACGGTTTCTGGCGTTTCTTTAGGAACAACTCCAATTACTATAACACCGCCGGCAGGCTATCAGATTTCTACAACATCTGGCTCGGGATATTCTTCTACGCCGATCGTTTTAAACCCAACATCAGGAAGTGTAGCATCTACAACTATTTATGTCATTCTAAAAAAAGGAGCAACTGGTTCTCCTACAGGTAATATTACCGTAAGCGCATCACCGACTGTAACTCCGGACAAAACTGTGGCACTTTCGGGGACTATTAGTAAGGCGACTTTCACATCTGCAAATACAGGGAATTGGGAAACCGCTGCTAACTGGGATCTTAACGCCGTTCCGGGTGCGGATGATAATGTGGTGATATTAGCAGCGCATACGATCACTGCTACCACTGCACAAACAAGAAATTCCGGAACAACAACCACTGTTGCAGGAACTTTGGCTATCAATGACCATTATACTAATAATGGAACGACTACTATTAATGGTAGTTTCCAGATTAATGCAGGTTCCTGGGCAACCGGTACCGACTTTGTATATGGTGCAGCATCTACTTTGATATTTGGTCATAATAATGGTTCTGTTTATGGTGTTAATGCTGATGCTTATTGGCCGTCAGCGGGTCCATTTAATGTTACAGTGAATGGGAACAGTCCTATTTCATTAAATGTAGCGAGAACTGTAAACGGAACATTTAATTCTTCAGCAACTATTGCAAACCCTGGAAATATTACTATCGGAACTTCCGGAACATTGAAGCTAAATTCCGGTTACGGATGGAGTGGAACAGGAAGCCCAATCTATGGAACGTCTTCTACTTTAATTTATAACTCAGGTGGTTCTCCGGGTAGAAATAATGAATGGACAGCGAGCACAGGAACGGTTGGAACTACAGCTGGTCTTCCTCAAAATGTACAGGTAAGCAATAATACAATACTTAATTTTCCTAATGGTAATACTGCATCAGGTGCAAGCACAGCAGTATTTATGGCTGGGGGAATTGTTACCATAGATGCAGGCTCATCATTATATCAGGATTATGGTCCAGGTGGGAACTCAGCATTAATTGTGGGTGGAAATCTCGTGCTGAATGGAAATCTGTCATTGGGAAATGCTGAAGGAGGTAATATTACTGTCGGTGGAAACTGGACACAAGCAGCATCTGCAACTTTTTCACCGAAAGGAAGACGTGTTATTTTCAATGGAACAGCAGCGCAAACTATTACAAAAACAGGAGGAGGAACTTTGGATTTTGACAGATTGGAAATCCAGAAAACTAATGCTACCAATGTTTCTTTGAGCGGTGCAGCAGGAAATCTTACCAGCTTAAACCTTAATGGAACCTATCTTAATGCATTAGCAATTATAGGTTCCGGAACCGGTGGTCTGAACCTGAACGCTAATACTTTGACATTTAACAATGATGGTGGCGAGATCTATGTAGATGCAGCAAAAACAATTGTGGCTTCTTCGGGTGCTGTTATTAATTTCAATGCGAATAAAAAAGTTTCCAATAATTCAGGAACAGGTAGTTTGACTTTTGCAGCTAATGCAACAATTAATATTAATAATAATGCGACAGTCGATTTCGGAAAATCTTCTGGTACTAATATCTCTACTGTGAACGGTGTTCTTAATATCGTTGGGAATGGATCTTCAGTTACTCCAAATGGTCCGATCTACGCAACAGGTTCCAAATTAGTTTATAAAACTGCAGGAATATATGCGAGAAAAGCAGAATGGAATGCAAATTCCGGTGCGGGTTATCCATATGATGTACAGGTTACAGCCAACACAACATTGAATTATCCAAACACAGGATCCGGTGCTTTCAACACAGCTTTAGGAATTGCCAGAGACTTAGCTATCGACAGCGGTTCCTCACTTTATATGGATTATGGTAATGGCGGGAACAAAAGCGGATCACTTACTGTTGGCAGAAATATTGTTAATAGTGGAAGCTTATCTTTAGGAGATTTTGCAGGTGGAGATTTATCGTTAGGAGGTAGCTGGACAAGTTCTGGTACATTTATACCGAACAACAGAACTGTTACCTTTAATGGAAGTGATGGCAATGATCAAACTATCAATAACCCAACAACCTTTGATTATCTTACTATTAACAAAACAAGTACGGGAAATGTTGTTTTAGCTGCAAGTATTATCGTTAATAAAGATTTGACTTTAACCAATAAAAGTATTGTCTTAGGAAATTTTAATTTAACATTACCTAATAAAACATCGGTAATTACTTCGAATGCTAATTCTTATATAGCAGTATTAAGTCCTAGTACAGGAAAGTTAATCCGTCAGAATGTTGATAATAGTGCTGATTGGATTTTTCCGATGGGGGTGGCTGCAGCTGGAAGATATGCACCAATAACAATTAAAAATTTATCAGGAACTACAGATTTATCAATGAATGTAAGTACATCAATTACTCCTGCTGTTTCTGATGCAACCAGGGTATTAAGTACAAAGTGGTTTGTTACAACAACAAATAATGTTACTGCCAATATCTACACAGAATGGCAAGGTGTTGCTGCTGAGACTAATAGTATGACAATCCCAGCAACTGGAAGTTTAGCTACGACTATTGGTGGAGCACCTTATACATTTTACAATATAAATCTGGTTGCTAACAATACAACTGCTACTGGCGTTAGTCTTTCAAACACAGCTGCAAACGGGATTGTAATTGGTAATGATAATGCAATTTCAATAGCAAACGACGAATGTTCTGGCGCAATCAATATAACTGTAGATGCAGCAGCGGTTTCCGGTTCTAATAAAGGTGCCACTTCAAGCTCCGGTTTTGGTGCTTCTCCGTGTTCATCTGGTAGTAACAGCAGAGATGTCTGGTATAAATTTACTACCTCAGACGAAGGAAGCTATAAAATAACTGTTTTCAAATCAACAGGTACAGGTGCAATGTCTGACCCGGTATTAGATTTGAGATCTGGAACTTGTGCAGCATCTGTAAATATCGGTTGTTCTGATGGACTTGGTGATGAAGTTGTAACGTTATCTTTAAATGCTAATACTACTTATTATTACAGGGTTTTTAATTATGGAAGTGCTACCGGTGATGGATTCTTTACAACATCTGTATCAACAGTTCCTAGTATCATTGTAACTCCTGTAAATTTAAACTTTGGAAATGTCCCTGTGAATACAGATTCTACTGTACAGGATATTAAAGTAAAAGCTAGCTTCTTATCTCCTGCAAGTGGTAATGTTAGTATTGCTGCATTAGCGGGTTATTCATATTCATTAGATGGAACAAGTTGGTCATCTACGCTTACCTTGCCTTATACATCCAAGACTTTGGCAGAGACAACAGTACATGTCAAATTAAGTCCAACCGCAGGATGTACAGATTATAATGGAAACATAGCAATTTCTGGAGGTGGAGCTACTACTGTGAATGTTGCAGCTACTGGAAAAGGTGTTATACCTGCTCCGACTGCAACTGCAGCAACGGATGTTGTGACAAATGGTTTTATTGCTAATTGGTCAGCGGTTTCTGGTGTAACAGCATATGAGCTAAGCGTATATACTAAAGGAACGGTGAGCAGTACATTATTAGATGCAACTTTTGATGATGTTACGGGAGCAAGCGGTAATACAGGAGGTAATGATGGGCAATGGAGTGGAAGTATTGCTTCTGCAACAGTTCCAACGTCTTATACAACAGCAGGTTGGGCATTTACAGCTGCAAATGGTGCGGATAAGAGCATAAAAGTTGGATCAGGTAGTACTTTAGGCGTTATTACGACACCGGACTTAGCGATCAATGGTTCAGGTACACTAACTTTCCGCGCAGGGGCATGGAATGGAGCTTCTGAAAGTACATCTTTAAAATTATCAGCTACCAACGCTACGTTAGATTTAGCAACTGTTACTTTGATCAAAGGTAGCTTTAGTACATATACAGTTCAGATTACAAATGTAACTGGAAATGTAAAAATTAGTTTTACAGGCGGTGGAGCAGTGACAACTTCTCGATTCTTTATTGATGATATAAAAGTAGTCACGTCAGGTATAGGAAATATTCCAATCTCGGGATCACCATTTACAATTACTGATCCTGCTACTAATAAATTAGTTAATGGGCTTGCACAGGGACAAACTTATTATTATAAGGTGAAAAGTGTAAATGGAACATGTAAATCATCTGATTCTAATGAGATCCAAGTAACCACTAATAATACTGTAATTTGGAATAATAATTCATGGACCAATACAACGGGACCGGACACAACTTTAGATGCCGTTATTAGAACTCCTTACTATGCAGGAAACTCTGGTCAGCCTGATTTTACAGTTAAAAATTTGACCATAGAAAGTAGTACAGGATTATTAAAAATCAAATCTGGTCATAGTATTACAATTAGCGGTGACATAACAACGCCGGATAACAAAATTATTATTGAAAGTGATGCCAGTCTTACACAGACAAAACTTACAGATGGAAATAGTAGCAACAAAGCTATTGCGAAGAGAAATGTAAAAATGAAAACCCTTGATTATACTTACTGGAGTTCTCCTGTAAAAGATCAAGTGTTGCTTAATACAACTAATGTCAATGCTAATAACAGTAGTGGTGGTTTTTCTCCCGGAACTCCTAATAACAGGACTTATGAGTATAATGAGGTAAATGACAGTTTCAAAGCTACCACAAATGCAACATTTATCCCTGCAAAAGGTTATGCTATAAGGGGTAAGTCTACGTACGGAACAAGCTTTGCGGTCGATTCTTTATCGTTTAATGGAAATCTTAATAATGGAGATTATTCAATCCAGATTCAGAAATCTAAAAATACTATAATCAATGGAGTTACTTATGAGCATGGTTATAATTTGATAGGAAATCCATATCCTTCAAACATAAACTTTATTAAGTTTTATAATTTGGATCAGGGTAATGGTGTTAAAAACAGTGATGTTATTTTTGGAAAGGCTTGGTTTTGGACCAATTTCTCTGCAAGTGCTACACAAGCAGGATCTTCTTATTCCGGTAATAATTATGCTACAATTACTCTTGCTGGAGGAGCTTCGCCGACAAGTGTAGACTCTGCAACAGGAACTCCGACTCCAAACGAATTTATAAAAGTAGCACAAGGATTTATTGTTCAGATGAGAGCAACACCTCCAACCGGAAGTACGCCAGTTACAGGAACTGTTAAGTTTGATAATTCCATAAGAACTAATGATAATACAGGACACTTTTATAATGATAATAAGAACTCTGCGAGTGATGAGATTAATCGTTATTGGCTAAAAATGGTATCGCCATATAATATTTCCAATACGATTCTAATAGCACACATGGATGGAGCGACTAATCAATATGATGCGGATTACGATGCGGAACTTTTATCTGTTGGGGATGATTCTTTCTACTCGAAGATTAATACACAAAAGCTACATATCCAGGCTAGAAGTAATCCTATTAGCGATGAAGATTTTGTGGCTCTAGGTGCAAAGTATTCTATGAATGGTACTTATAAAATAAGCTTGGGCAACAGAGAAGGAATATTTGTTTCCGATCAGAAAATATATTTGAAAGATAAACTGACCGGTACTTATACAGATCTTACTTCTCAGGATTATACTTTCAGTATTAGCAAAGGTACGGATGAAAACAGATTTGAGATCGTATATAAGAACAAAGAAGTTTTAGGAACAAACAATCTTAGCAAATCAGATTTTATCGTATATAGAGATGGAAATTATTTTGTAATAAAATCTTCTGCAAGTTTGGGTAAAATAGAACTTTATGATGTAAGTGGGAAATTGATCCAGTCTAAATATTCTTCGGAAAAATCTATTAGAATAGATGTTAGCACACTTTCGTCAGGCGTTTATATTATAAAAGCTGAAAATTCTGGAAATGTCAGAACAAAAAAAATAATTAAATAAACATACATAAAAGATTGATAAAAGAATTGTTAATTTTATTTAATGTTAATAATTTATATATTTTTATTAAAATTTTATATCTTTACAACCTGAAAAATATGTCTAGTTTCAAACTTCAGATGAGAAAATATTTGTCCATTATATGTATCACCTTGAGTGTTATATGTTTAGCGCAGTTTAGAGCTGAGAATGAGTTTGATAATAATAATCAAATTCAATCTAACGAACAGCAATCCAACCATAATGTTGATCCAAATGATCCAACACTGGTTCAAAGTGCTCCAAATAATACATTTAACGAAAATGAGGAACAAAATTCTAATTTAGTCCCTAATGGAGGTGAACATCCGGAAGGTCCTGGTAATCCAGGTGAACCTGTACCTATTAATAGTCTTATCCCGGTATTACTACTAAGCGGTATGTCTTTGATGATTTATTATCAGAGAAAAAATAAGAAAACTAATATTTAAAAATATTTAAATCCGGAATTTTAAAATTTCGGATTTGTTTTGTTAAGATGTACAAAAGCTTTTTAAAACCATCATTTGATTTTATATTTTCATTTATACTGTTATTGATATTATCTCCTGTATTATTGATAGTTATCACTCTGTTATATTTTTTTAATCAGAAAAATGTATTTTTTCTTCAGAGCCGCCCGGGTAAGAATGAAAAAGTTTTCAAAATCATTAAGTTTAAAACTATGACAGACCAGAAAGATGAGTTCGGAAATCTTTTGCCGGATGAATTCAGATTGACAAAAATGGGGAAATTCGTAAGAAAAACTTCTTTAGACGAACTTCCTCAGCTAATCAATGTTTTGAAAGGGGATATGAGTTTTATAGGGCCTCGTCCACTTTTGGTAAGCTATCTTTCTTTATATAATGAAGAACAGAAGAAAAGACATTTGATTAAGCCGGGAATAACAGGGTGGGCTCAGGTTAATGGTAGAAACACAATCACGTGGGCTCAAAAGTTTATTTATGATGTGTACTATGTCAATAATATCAGTTTTTTACTGGACGCTAAAATATTTTTATTAACTATTAAAAAAGTGCTTAAAAGAGAAGGTATTAATACTGTTGGACAAGCAACTACAGAAAGTTTTAATGGAAAGAACTAAAAAATGAAGACAAATATTTTAATTACATCTGCAGGACAAAGGGTTTCTTTGGTTAATGCTTTTATGAAAGAACTTAAAAAAAAATTTCCTGATTCCAGGGTAATTACAGTTGATCTTCAACCAGAATTATCACCGGCTTGTCAAATTTCGGATTTTTATTACAAAGTTTGTAAAGTAACAGATGAAAATTACATCCCAGAAATTTTAAATATTTGTGAAAAAGAAAATATAGGAATGGTAATTCCTACCATTGATACCGAATTGAGAGTTTTTTCAGATAGTATTGGCTTTTTTAAACTTAATAATATTCATTTGATTATTTCAGATAAGCAATTAATTAAAAGTTGCAGAGATAAGAGAGAATTAAATATTTTTTTTTCAAAGCATGATATAAAATTTCCTAAACCTATTGATAAAAAAAATCCAACTTTTCCACTTTTCATCAAGCCATATGATGGTAGCCTGAGTCAGGATATCTATATAATTAAAAAAGAAGATGAAATTACAGATTATCATTTGGGTCATCCTAAGTTTATGTTTATGGAATATATAGATTCTTCTCTATATAAAGAATATACTGTAGATTGCTATTATAACAAAAATAATGAGTTATCATGTGCAGTTCCAAGACAGAGAATTGCTATAAGAAGTGGAGAAATCCATAAAGGTGTTACTACTAAAAATGAAATTATAAATTACTTACTAGAAAAACTCCATATAATATCCGGTGCAATAGGATGCATTACAATTCAATTGTTCTACAACAAAAACAATAACGATATTATAGCAATCGAGATTAACCCAAGATTCGGAGGGGGATATCCGCTTTCTTATGAAGCAGGAGCTAATTATCCAAAAATGTTAATCGAAGAATATTTTGAAAATAAAAGCATTAATTATACTGATGATTGGGAAGACAAATTATTAATGCTAAGATATGATGCAGAAGTTCTTGTAAGAAATTATGAATAAATATATTGTTTTCGATCTGGATGATACACTCTTTTATGAGGTGGATTTTCTAAAATCTGCTTATAAAGAAATTGCAAAAAAACTTGTCCCAGACGATAATTATATTTCTCTTTATAATGAGATGCTTGAGCTTTATTATAAGCAAAAAGACGTTTTTGGAATCTTAGCTTCGAAATTTCATTCTTCAAAAGAAGTGCTCCTCACATTATATCGTGAGCATTTTCCCGATATCAATTTAAGAGATGGAGTAAAAGATATTTTGAATAAATTAAAAGACGAAAATATAAAAATGGGGCTGCTTACAGATGGTAGATCCGTTACTCAGAGAAACAAGATTAAGGCATTGGATATTGAAAATTATTTTGATAAAATCATAATATCAGGAGAGTTTGGGTCAGAAAAGCCGGATAAAAATAATTATAATGTTTTCCTAGAGCCTGGATATGAGTTTTTCTATATTGCGGATAATCCCAAAAAGGATTTTGTCACGCCCAATCTACTAGGTTGGAAAACAATTATGATAGAAGATAATGAGGGCAAGAAGATTCATGCAATCCCCAATATTTTACAAGAAAAATATAATGCAGAAAAAACAGTATCATGGCAATATTTTTATGCTTTAATTGAGTAACTTTGTGAAAATATCAATCTAATATTTTAATTGTAATTTATAAAAGTAAATAGCAATCAAATTATAAGTTTGAATAAAATTTAAACTAACGTATTTTAAAATAAATGAAGTCTAAAATCTGGCTATCGTCTCCACATATGGGCGGTGGGGAAATGAAATATGTTCAAGAAGCGTTTGATCAAAATTGGGTTGCGCCTTTGGGCAAAAATGTAGATGAATTTGAGGTTGCCATAGAAAAATTTCTTATTAAAGATAAATTTGTTGCGGCACTTAGTTCCGGAACAGCAGCATTACATCTGGCATTGATACAATTAGGCATCGGTTATGGTGATGAGGTAATATGCCAATCATTTACATTTTCTGCTTCTGCAAATCCGATAAAATATTTAGGTGCCAATCCTGTTTTTGTAGATTCCGATGAAGTTAATTGGAATATGTCACCAGCATATCTGGAAAAAGCAATACAAGATAGAATCAGTAAAAATAAAAAGCCAAAAGCAGTAATTGTAGTTCACCTTTATGGTATGCCTGCTTTGATGAATGAGATTTTGGCAATTTGTGAAAAATATGAAATTCCATTAGTAGAAGATAGTGCAGAAGCTTTAGGATCAAGTTATAAAGGAAGACAATGTGGAACATTCGGGGAATTTGCCATATTATCTTTTAATGGTAATAAAATTATTACGACTTCTGGTGGTGGAGCATTAGTAACAACAACAAAAGAACAAAAACAGAAGACAATTTTCTTATCAACACAAGCAAGAGATCATGCACCTCATTATCAACACTCGGAGGTTGGATATAACTATAGGTTGAGTAATATCTGTGCAGGAATTGGTAGAGGACAAATGGAAGTTTTAGATGAAAGGGTTCGCCTGAGAAGAGATAATCACAGCTTTTATAAAGAACTATTTTCTAATACTGAAGCGGTTGATGTTTTCTCTGAAGCAAACTCTGATTTTTTTTCAAATCACTGGCTCACATGTATTACTCTTAATAAGGATTTGACAAAAAAAACAACTCATGATCTAATGACTGCATTTGCAGAGGAAAATATAGAAACCCGTCCATTATGGAAACCTATGCATCTTCAGCCTGTTTTTAAAGATTGTCCGTATTATGGAGAAACAGTTGCTGAAGATTTGTTTAACGCAGGATTGTGTCTACCTTCTGGTTCCAATATTACAAATGATGATAAAAATAGAATTAATGAAGTCATAAACAATTACCAATTTTAACAATAACTAACCAAAAAATGGACAAGGTTAAAAATCTTAAAAGATTTTCACTGAATGATAATGTATTGGATCTTGCCGATCTTAAATTTTTACCAAGATGGGTCATCTTAGTTATTGATATATTAATTGTAATTTTATCTCTTTCTGTATCTCATTTACTTATAATAGGGCTGGAGGTTAAGCATTATAATGTATTCCCATTATTATATGTTTTTATCTTTATCATTGCCATTAATGTGTTGTATATGTATATATTCAAAACATATTTAGGCGTGATTAGGCATTCTACTTTTGTTGACTTATTCAAAATTTTTCTTGCAAATCTATGCAGTGTATTAACAATCATAATTATTAATTACACATACTATTTCAGTTCTCATAAAAAAATAATTCTTATTCCTTTTTTGGGGCTTTACTTTGCAATTTCTTGTCTCTGTTT
This sequence comes from Chryseobacterium sp. 36-9, assembly GCA_001898785.1. Lineage (GTDB taxonomy): Bacteria > Bacteroidota > Bacteroidia > Flavobacteriales > Weeksellaceae > Epilithonimonas > Epilithonimonas pallida. The sequence continues at coordinate 27,690 of MKVE01000032.1, forward strand.
ATTTGTATTTAGACTTTGTGTTAAAGGTATTTTCAATATTATAAAAGAAAATAAAAGGAGTTCCAGCAGGAAAAAAATATACATATTAGGTGATGATGATACTTCTGTTGCTATTGCTCAGGTTATTATTTCTAATCCCAGTTTGCCTTTTGATATTCAGGGTTTTATATCTTATAGTAATAAAAGAGTTAGCATTAAGTTATTAGATAAAAAGATTATTACAAAACAGAATTTTATTAATAATTTAAAAAATGGCAGAAGTGACGTAAATGGTGTTTTGGTGATTAAAGAAACCTTGCAGAAGGAAGAGTTAGAATTTTGGGTTAATTTGTTTTTGGAGCATAACCTTAAAATTTATAAAGCGCCGGCAATGCAAAAGCTGCGCACCAATGATATTATCAATAATATAAAAACCATTCAGATTGAAGATTTGTTAAATAGAAAACAAATTAAACTTGATAATCTGGAGGTGAAAAAAAGACATTTTCAGAAAACTATTCTGGTTACAGGAGGTGCCGGTTCTATCGGTGGAGAAATCGTAAGACAAGTTGCACTTTTGGAACCCTTACAGATTATTATTCTGGATCAATCAGAAACACCGCTTTATGATACTGAGCTGGAAATGAGGGAGCTATACCCTCATATTAATTTTAAGTTTATTCTCGCTGACATTTCCAACTATAGTCGGTTGGAGCCTTTGTTTGCAAAATATAACTTCTCAATGGTATATCATGCGGCTGCATACAAACATGTGCCGCTGGTAGAAGATAATCCACACGAAGCGGTTCTTGTTAATATTTTGGGAACTAAGAATCTAGCGTTACTTTCCAGCAAATATAATGTCAATCGTTTTGTAATGGTTTCAACCGATAAAGCCGTGAATCCTACCAATGTTATGGGCGCTTCAAAACGTGTTGCAGAATTATTTGTACAATCTTTACAGAATGTTGAGGGTAACACGACGAAATTCATTACAACAAGATTTGGAAATGTTCTAGGCTCTAATGGATCTGTAATTCCACATTTTAGGAGACAAATCGAAAAAGGAGGACCTGTTACAATTACACATCCGGAAATTGTTAGGTACTTTATGACTATTGCTGAAGCTTGTGAATTGGTTTTGCATGCCGGAACAATGGGGGCTGGAGGAGAGATTTATGTATTTGATATGGGAGAACCGGTAAAGATACTTGAATTAGCAAAACGAATGATAAAGCTCTCAGGTTTCGAGCCTGATATTGACATTAAGATTATTTATACAGGTTTAAGACCAGGGGAAAAGTTATACGAGGAACTCTTGAGCGACAATACCAGAACGTTACCAACCTCTCACGAAAAAATCATGATCTCAAAAGATCCGTCTATGTATTTTGCAGAAATAGATGAATTAACTGATCTTGTCATTGATTTTTCTAAAAAAGAAGAGAAGCAGGAGATAGTAAGAATATTAAAATCTATAGTAAAAGAATTTAAAAGCAATAATTCTATATATGAATCGTTAGATAAATAAGAATTCCTATATTTGCAAACCTTCAGTTAAGAATTATATTTATGAGAAGAGCTTTATCCATAGTTTTTATGGCGTTTTTAGTATATACTGTATTTTCGTGTAAAGCAAGAGAAGATATACAATATGTTAAAAATATTGAAGATGTAGCAATAAAAGAATCTATTAAGGCTAATACATCTACAATACAGCCAGGAGACCAATTGGCTATCACAGTTTTGGCGAAAGATAATGAGGTGGCAAAACCTTTTAACCAGAACTATTATTCTACAGACATGTCTCAATTTTCTTCTGTTCCTTCGCGTAACGCATCAATAGAACCTGTTTATAATGTTGACAGCAAAGGTAATATCGATTTTCCGATATTAGGGACTATAAACACTACAAACCAAAACCTTGATCAGTTTAAAGAGGATCTTAAAGAGAGACTTGCAAAATATATAAAAAATCCCGGTGTTAATATAAGAACCACCAATTTCAGGGTTACCGTCTTAGGAGAGGTTAACCGAACAGGAACATTCACTATTGACGGAGGGCAGCCTACAACGATTCTTAATGTTATAGGTATGGCTGGTGATCTTACGATATATGGTCAAAGAAAAAATGTTCTTGTTATCAGGAATGTTGATGGTGCTACCACGAAACAATACATAGATCTTACAAACGCAGAGCTTTTTAATTCGCCATATTATTACGTTAAGCAGAATGACGTTATATATGTATCTCCAAATAATGCAAGAAAGAGTGCTTCATCTTTTGGGCCTCAGATAGGTATTGTTATTTCTGTCGCATCAATTTTAGTGGGAGTTTTAGCACTTCTTTTCAGATAAAGAGAATCTTTGTGGGGAATTATTATTCAAAAATTTATTAATTAATATTAAATCTATAGCATTGCTGTAGATAAAAAACTAGTTAAATGGACTTGACGAAAAAAGGAGAAGAATTTAATTTGAGAGAAATCATAAAGCCATATACGAAAAAATGGTATTGGTTTTTAGTGTCTATTTTTCTTACAACTATTTTAGCAATTTATTATATATTATTCACAATACCTGTTTATAAAACACAATCATCTGTTCTAATTAAAGATGCTAAAAAAATGTCCAGTGCTTCAGGAGACTTTGGAGTATTAGCGGGGCTAGGTGGTTTTGCAGGAATGGGTACCAATAGTATTGAAAATGAATTAGAAATTTTCAAATCAAAAAGAATTGTAGAAGATATTACTAAAAATCTAGGACTTCAAGTTTCAATTTATTCAAGAGAAAAGTTTTATGATGTTGAATTGTATAAAGATACAAGTCCCATTGTTATTCATATTATCAATGAAAAACAATTTGAGGATCTTCCGAAAAAACCTATAAACATTAAAATTGAAAGAGATAAAATAACACTTTCTTCGGAGGAATTTAAAAAGGAAATCGTTACAAGCTTTAATAAAACGATTAGTTTGCCCTATGCTAATTTTATAATTACAAACAATCCCAAATTCAATAGAAAAGCTGTAAAAAAGTTACAGCTAAATGATATTTATTTTACTTATTCTGATTTTCCAAGTACTGTAGACGATTATCAACAAGCATTAGAAGTTGATCTTATGGATAAAGATGCTACTGTTATTGGATTATCAATGGCAAATGCTAATAAAGAAAAGTCAAAAGATATTCTTAATAATCTTGTAGATGTCTACAACGAATATGCCATTAAGGATAAAAACACTGAATCAAAAAGAACAAAAGATTTTATTGATGATAGAATTGTTTTAATATCAAAAGAATTAGGCGAAGTAGAAAGCGACAAAGAAAGATTTAAGATTGACAACGATATTGTAGATATACCTGCTGAAGCAAAAATTAATTTACAAATATCAAATGAAACTAGACAAAAGAGTCTTGAACTCGATACCCAAATAGAAATTAGCCGTATGCTCCTTGGGTATATTGATAGTCAAACAAATAATTATCAGGTATTACCAACAAATATAGGTCTGGATAATCCTACAACAACATCCAATATTACTGCTTATAATAAACTAGTAATGGACAGAAGTAGATTGTTGGAAAATGCGACTACGGAAAATCCTTTAGTAAAAGAAGTTACAAAAGATTTAGTAGGACTAAAGAATGCAATGCGCGAAAGTTTACAAAGGTATCAGATTAATCTAAAAACGACTAAGGGGCAAATAGATAGGGAAAATAATTACAGTGATGCTCAAATAAGAAAAGTTCCAAACCAAGAAAAATTGTTTAGAAATATTGAAAGACAGCAACAAATAAAAGAGAACTTATATCTGTTATTATTACAAAAAAGAGAAGAGGCGGCCATATCAATGGCTATAACGGATAATAAAGCAAGAGTTGTAGATCATGCATATGTTTTGCAAAAACCTGTTGCGCCTAAAAAAATGATCTCTATTTTAGGAGCTTGGTTTTTAGGTATCTTAATTCCTTTTGCTATTATTTATGTTAAAGAATTATTAAATAACAAACTCATAACAAAACATGATTTGGAAATGCTTACAACAATTCCTATTCTTTCGGAAATTCCTAGATTGTACAAAAAAGATATAGAGATTATTGTGAAAAATGATGTTTCACCATTAGCGGAATCTTTTAGAATTTTGGTTACAAATCTTAATTTTATGTTACCAAAGGTTGATGATGCTAAAATAATTTTTGTGACATCAACAATAAAAGGAGAAGGCAAAACATTTGTTTCTGTGAATTTAGCTTT
>MKVE01000032.1:32027-70934 GCA_001898785.1 Chryseobacterium sp. 36-9
AGAAATTGAAAATCCTCAGGATATTATTCATCCAAGTGGACTTCATCCAAATTGTGACTTCATATATTCTGGAATTATTCCTCCAAATCCGACAGATCTTTTACAAAATGGACGTTATGAAAAATTATTAGAATTTGTTAAAAAAAGTTATGACTATATTATTCTAGATACCGCTCCGTTGATGCTTGTTACGGATTCTTTCCTTATTTCTGATGTTGCAGATGCTACAGTTTATGTTACTAGATCAGAAATTACGGAAAAAGCATTTATTGATTTTGCCAACAAAAATATTGAAACAAAAAAAATCAAAAATGTTGGTTTTGTTCTAAACGATGTTCATAAAACTAATTTTGGCTACGGAAACAAATATGGCTATGGCTATCAAGCCGAAGAAAAAAGATGGTGGCAAAAAATATTTGGTTAATAATTAGCGTATCTTTTGAAAGTTCTGAGCATTAAGACCAATTATATTCTAAATGTCTTCAGAGTTATTTCTGGAGCGGCTGTTGGGCTAGTAACTATGCCCTACATCAATAGAGTTATAGGTGCTGAATATATTGGTAAAGTAGAATATGTTAATACTATAATTAATTATTTTCTGTTATTTTCTGCTCTAGGAATTCCAATGTATGGTATAAGAGAGATTTCTAAAGTAAGAGATAATCCTCAGAAAAAAGCAAAGACATTAGCAGAATTATTAATTATTCTAGGATTTACATCATTAATAGGTTATTTATTATTATTTGGAGTTTTATATAATCTGAATTATTTCAATAGTTATAAAAGTCTCATCTTGATAATGAGTTCTATGATTTTCCTTACTAATATTGGAGCGGAATGGTATTTTCAGGGTATAGAAGATCAATTATATATTACATTGAGGTATGTTGGGGTTCGAATTATAATGGTAGTATTGATGTTATTATTTATAAAATCACCTCAAGATTATAACTTTTATGCATTTTGTATTGTACTCACTACTTGTGGAGCAAATTTTCTTAATTTTTTTGTAATTTCTAAAGTAGTCCTCAAGGAAAGAAAATGGCTTTGGGAAAGTTTGAATATCAAGCGACATATGAAACCTGTGTTAACAATATTTGTTGCAACTATCTCTGTGAATATATATTTACAATTAGATTATTTGCTCATTGGTAGTATAGCTTCAGATAAGTATGTAGGTTATTATTCCATTGCAAATAAACTTGTGAGATTTGTTATTGGTTTTATTACGGTAATAGGTGCTGTAATGCTTCCTAGATTATCATTTTTATTCCAAAATGATAAAGAGCAGTACTTTATCTATTTGCAAAGGACTTTTACTATACTATTGCTTATTTCATTGCCATTTACTATTTATTTTTTAGTTTTTGCAAAGCCAATAATCAATTTAATAGCCGGAAAAGAATTTGTAGCATCGATTTTAACCATGAGGTTAATTTCTCCGCTATGTATTATTGTAAGTATGGCATATTTTATGGGTTTTTTAATTTTATATCCTCAAAACAGAGAAAAGATTTATACATTCGCAACAATCATATCTGCTGTTTTTAGCATAGGAGTTAACTTTTATGCGATAAATAAGTATCAGCATAATGGAGCAGCAGTAGTGGGAGTCTTAGCTGAATTTATAGCAATTGTAATTATGTTCCTTTATCTAAAGAAAAATTCTATCTTACCTAATTTATTTGATGCAAATTTTTTCAAAATCGTTGTATCTGGATTAATAATGTTTTTCAGTTCGATAATTGGAATTTACTTTTTCGAAGATAATCTAACCAATTTTATAGTATTAACTTTACTCTGCTGGGTAGTGTATGTGATAGCCCTTGTCTTAATTAAAGAACAAGAATTTAATGAGATTTTTATCAAGTTATTAAGAAGGACTTTAAAAAAAAATAATTAAGAATGGCTTATTACATAGTTTTTTTTATATCAGCTTTCATATCATTAATATTGAATAATAAGGGTAAAAGTATTGCTCTTGTTATTTTAATTTTTATTTTGACCTTCTTTGCAGGAACTAGGCTTGATGTGGATAATGACTATCATATGTATTATAAAAGTTTATTATACATGGAAAAATCATTGAAAGACTTTCAAAATAGGGAAATACCTATAGAGTTGACAATGTATCTTTTTCCAAAGTTTTTTGAATTTATCTTTAATAATAAAGTAGCCATTGTAAGAAGTGTTTTCTTTTCTTATGCATTAATAGGTGTAACAACAAAACTAGTTTCAATAAAGAAAACGTCTGATTTTTTTTTCCTTAGTGTAATACTCTACACTAGTAATCTCTTTTTTATGATGGAGATGACAACAATACGTGCAGGAGTAGCAGCTGGCATTTTTTTATTATCAATAAAATGTTTGGAAGAAAAAAATAATAAAAAATTTATATTACTATTAATTCTTGCATATTTATTTCATTCTTCTTCTATATTATTTTTGATACCATGGCTATTATTAAAAATCAAATTTAATATAAGATACTATTATATATTTATTATTGTGGGCTTTTTATCTGCGTTATTTAAAATTAATATTCTCACAATACTTTTTTTAGATAAAATCTTTCCAAGAGTGGATATTTATATAAAAGCAATGGAATGGATGAAGGAAAAAGATACGAATATATTTAACTTTAAGATAATTTTTGCTCTTTTACTAATTGTTATATTTGCTTTCTATTATAAAAAAATGAAAGAAATAAAATATTTTGATGTACTATTCAAAATACATTTGATTTCAGTTTCTCTATTTTTTATGCTAAGTACAAGTGCGCAGGTTTTTTCAATTAGAACTTTTGAACTTTTCTCTGTAGTACAAATAATTCTATATCCAATGATAATCCATGTATTTCATCCAAAATTTAAAATATTAGGATGGCTTATGATTATTATATTCTCTTTCATTCAATTATATTATATAATATCTGTAGCAGATATATATCAAACATATAAATCATGGTTTTTTTAGATTACAGTTATGAATATATTATTTGGTATTATTTCTTTTAGAGAACAGTATGTTGATAGTCTTACCTTCCAAGACCTAATCGCTTCACATAAAAACAGTGGATCAAATCAAGATTTAAATTTATTTATTTTTGATAATACAGATAATGATTCTTGGAAAGCTGAACAAGCTATTTTACCAAATTGTAATATTGTTTATCATCATAATAGAAATAATGTAGGCATATCTAAAGCCTATAATTTTATTGCAAAATATGCAAAAGAACAAAACTTTGACTATATTGTTTTTTTAGATCAAGATACTAATCTACCTCTTGAGGCGTACACAAAATATATAGAATCAACAAATCTAAGTATTGATATAGCAGCTCCTTTAATTTTTGAAAATAATACTTTATTATCGCCTAGCAAATACAATAATTATAGAACCTCTTTTTATGAAAATATAAAAGAAGATAAGATAAAACTAGAAAATGTTAGTTGTATTAATTCGGGTTTACTTATTAAAACTGATTTTTTTTTCAATGTAGGAGGATATAATGAAAAACTAAGGTTAGACTTTTGTGATCATGAGTTTGTTCAAAGGGTAAAGAAGTTCACAAATTATCTTTATATAATTTCATTAAGATTGGAGCAAAATTTTTCGACAAATACCAACTCAAAAGAAAAAGCTTTATTCCGTTATTCATTATTTATAAAAGACATAAAAGCTTTTAAAAAAATTAATAATAACGATTTTTTAATAACATTGTTAGTTGATTTACCACATTTATTAAGACTAACACTACAATACAAAAGCTTGTTATTTATAAAAAAAAGATTACAACTAAGATAAAGCCCCTTAATTAAATTAAAATAAATATGGAAAGATTACCAATTTCTGTATGTATGGCGACATACAATGGTAGCAAATTTATAAAGCTACAATTGGATTCTATATTAAAACAATTGTTGCCAGGAGATGAATTAATTATTATTGATGATAAATCAAAAGATAATACTGTTGAATTAATTCAACAATATAATGCCCTGTCAATTAGATTAATCCAAAACGAAAAGAATGTAGGACACGTAAGGTCTTTTGAAAAAGCACTTACTTTAGCAAATAATAGTTTTATTTGTTTTTCAGATCAAGACGATGAGTGGTTAGAAAATAGACTAGATAATCTATATGGTGCTATTAATGAGAAAGATAGTCTTCTGGTAAGTTCTAACTATAATATAAATAATGAAATAAATACTAATCATAAGTTTTTAAGTTTGAAAGCTTCAGACTCCAATAAAAATTTAAAAAATATAATAAATATCTTTCTGGGAAAAGCACCTTATTATGGTTGTACCATGATGATAAAAAAAGAATTAAAAAAGATAATATTACCAATCCCTGAATTTGTGGAGGCTCATGATTTATGGATGGCTATGGCTGCAAACGTCGCAGGATCTAACTATCATTTGGAATCAGAAACTTTAAATTACAGGATTCACAATAATAATGTGAGTTTAAAAAAAAGATCTTTATACAAAAAAATTAAAACTAGAGTGATTTTTTTCATTAGTTTAGTTAAGTTATTTTTAGATATAAAATTAAGAGGCAAGATTTAAAAAAAATCACAACAGGATTTGTTTTTAAAATCTTTTTATTGTTGAATATAAAACACAGAAATACTAATCATAATAAATGCAAATAAGAGAGAAAATATTATTAATTACAGGAGGGACAGGCTCATTTGGAACAGCTGTCTTAAGAAAGTTCATTAATACAAATCATTTCAAAGAGATCCGTATTTTCTCCCGTGATGAAAAAAAACAGGACGATATGAGAAATCAGTTTAAAAATGATAAGCTGAAGTTTTATATCGGCGATGTAAGAGATTACAAAAGCATTGAGCATGCAATGAGAGGAGTAGATTATGTTTTCCATGCTGCAGCATTAAAGCAGGTGCCTTCTTGTGAGTTTTTTCCGATGCAGGCTGTAAAAACCAATGTTGAAGGAACACAGAATGTAATAGATGCTGCTGCGAAAAATAATGTTAAAAAGGTAATCTGTCTAAGCACAGATAAAGCTGCATATCCTATCAATGCAATGGGAATTTCTAAAGCAATGATGGAAAAAGTAGCTGTGGCGGCTTCCCGAAATTTAAACGAAACTGTAGTTTGTCTTACGAGATACGGAAATGTAATGGCTTCCAGAGGCTCCGTAATTCCATTGTTTATTAAACAAATTAAAAATAACGAACCTATTACAATTACAGATCCGAATATGACAAGATTTTTGATGTCATTAGAAGAAGCTGTTGATCTTGTTTTATTTGCTTTTGAACACGGAAATTCAGGAGATCTTTTCGTGAATAAAGCCCCTGCAGGAACGATCGGAGATTTAGCTCAGGCTTTAAAAGAAATGTTCAGGGCAGAAAATCCTATAAAAGTGATCGGAACCAGACATGGCGAGAAGCTATACGAAACATTGTGTACACGCGAAGAAATGTTGAAGGCGGAAGATATGGGAGAATTTTACAGAATTCCTGCGGATAACAGAGATCTTAATTATGCCCAGTATTTTTCTGAAGGTGAAGAAGATATCTCAAAAATAGAAGATTATCATTCTCATAATACAGAGCAGCAGGATGTTGAAGGTATGAAAAAACTTTTAATGAAACTTCCCCTGATAAGAAAAGAAGTGTTAGGAGAAGATGTAATGCAATATCCAGATTAATAAGCTGTATGGATTTGCCACAAATTATTGAAGGCGGAAGATATTCTGATGAAAGAGGAAATCTCTTTTTTAATAATAATTTTGATGCATCAGTAATCAGAAGGATATATATCATTGAAAATAATGATCTGGATTTTGTAAGAGGATGGACAGGGCATAAGATCGAACAACGCTGGTTCTCAGTTGTTAAGGGAAGCTTTATTATTAAATTAATTCAACCTGATGATTGGGAAAGTCCATCAAATACTCTGAAAATAATGGAATTTGAAATAACTTCCGATAGATTGGATATTCTTCATATGCCTCAAGGTTTTGCAAGTGCTATTCAGGCTAAGGAAAAAGATTCAAAGCTTTTAGTAATGGTAGATCATGCCTTGGGAGAAGTGAATGATGAACATCGTTTTCCGGCAGATTATTTTAAAAAAATATAAAGAATGAAAAGAATTGGAATTACGGGGCAAAACGGTTTTGTTGGCTCGCATCTATATAACACTTTGGGTTTGCAGCCTGAAAAATATGAGAGAATCTCTTTCGAGAGAGATTTTTTTGAATCAGCAGAAAAACTTGATGACTTTGTTAAACAATGTGATGTAATAGTACACCTTGCCGCAATGAACCGCCATCCTGATCAGGAAGTTATTTTCAATAATAATGTTGAGCTTGTAAAAAAACTGACAGATTCTTTGCAAAGGACCAGATCAAAAGCGCATGTTCTTTTTTCTTCGTCTTCTCAGGAAGAGCGAGATAATTTGTATGGCAAATCTAAAAAAGAAGGAAGGGAATTATTCGCAGACTGGGCAAAAAATAGCGGAGGAAAATTTACAGGAATGGTTATTCCGAATGTTTTTGGACCATTTGGGAAACCGAATTACAATTCCTTTATTGCAACGTTCTGCCACAAGCTTACTCATGGTGAAAATCCCGTTATAGATAATGATGGAGACGTGAAGCTTATTTATGTAGGAGAACTCGTGCAGGAAATAATTCATCAGATTGAAATTGCAGAAACCAAAGAATTATATGAAGTTCCACATACCTCTGTAAATAAAGTTTCAGAAGTTTTAGCTAAGCTTGAAAATTATAAAAAACTATATTTTGATAATGGCGAGATTCCTGTTTTGGAAAGTAAGTTTGATCTGAACCTTTTCAATACATTCCGTTGTTATTTTGATATAAAAAATCATTATCCCGTAAAATTTACGCAACATACAGATTCACGGGGGGCATTCGTTGAAGTGATCCGTTTAGGAATTGGCGGCCAATGCTCTTTTTCGACTACAGTTCCAGGAATTACGCGCGGAAATCATTTTCATACAAGAAAAATTGAGAGATTCGCTGTCATTAAAGGTAAAGCCTTAATACAGTTAAGAAAAATAGATACGGATGAAGTGCTGGATTTCTACTTGGATGGTAACGAGCCTGCTTATGTAGATATGCCGATATGGTATACTCACAATATCAAAAATATCGGAGAAGAAGAATTATATACCATTTTCTGGATCAATGAACCTTTCAATCCTGAAGATGCAGATACTTATTTTGTGGAAGTTTAACAATTTTTAATTTCAAACTTTACCGCGATTTCCAATTAACAGATACTAAAATTTTATCTTTGCAAAGGCAAGAAAATACAATGAAAAAATTAAAAGTAATGACGGTTGTAGGTACACGACCGGAGATCATTAGACTATCAAGAGTATTATCGGCTTTAGATGCTTCTGAAGCTGTTGAGCATATTATCGTCCATACAGGACAGAATTATGATTATGAGCTTAATCAGATATTTTTTGAAGATTTGGGGCTTCGTAAACCTGACTATTTTCTTGAAGCAGCAGGAAAAACCGCAACAGAAACCGTTGGAAATATTTTAATTAAAATAGACCCTCTTCTGGAAGAATTACAACCCGAAGCTTTTTTAGTGTTAGGAGACACCAATTCTTGTCTTTGTGCAATTCCTGCAAAGAAAAGACAGATTCCTATTTTCCACATGGAGGCAGGAAACAGATGTTTTGATCAGAGAGTTCCGGAAGAAACCAACAGAAAAATTGTAGATCATACATCAGATGTCAATTTAACATATTCTGATATTGCAAGAGAATATTTATTAAGAGAGGGGCTTCCTGCAGACAGAATCATTAAAACCGGTTCTCCGATGTTTGAAGTACTGAATCATTATCTTTCCGAGATCGAAAGTTCTGATGTTTTAAGCCGTCTGGATTTGGAAGAAGGAAAATATTTCGTAGTATCGTCCCACAGAGAAGAAAATATTAATTCTGAGAAAAATTTCAACGGATTGATAGAAAGTTTAAATGCAATTGCAGAAAAGTTTGGTTATCCGATAATTGTCTCTACTCATCCTAGAACACGAAATATGATCGATAAAAAGAATGTATCTGTAAGACCGGAAATTCAGTTCTTGAAACCGCTTGGTTTTCATGATTATAATGCTTTGCAGATGAGAAGTTATGCTGTTTTGTCAGATTCCGGTACTATTTCAGAAGAGTCATCAATATTAAATTTCAGAGCGCTGAATATAAGAGATGCCCACGAAAGACCTGAAGCAATGGAAGAAGCTTCTGTAATGATGGTGGGTTTATCTCCTGAAAGAATTTTACAGGGATTAGCCCAGCTTCAGCAGCAGAAAACGGGAAAAGAAAGAAACTACAGACCGGTTTCGGATTATTCGATGCCGAATGTCTCTGAGAAAGTAGTAAGAATAATTTTAAGTTATACAGACTACGTAAACAGAGTAGTCTGGAGCAAATAACAATGAACAATATTAAAAAAGATAAACTCTGGGTTTATTCAGAATTTTTTTTTCCTGATGAAACTGCGACATCCTATATTATGACCACAGTTTGTAATAAGCTAACTGAAAAATATGATGTTGAAGTAATTTGTGGAGAATCAGTACTTCAAAAACCAAATGAGCAAGAATTATATTTAAAATTGAATCCCGCTGTAAAACTTCGCAGAATCAAAACATTTCAAGTAGATAAAAATAAAAATTGGTCTAGAATTATTAATTTTTTAGCCTTATCATTTACTTTTTTTTGTCATTTGTTATTTAAAACAAAAAAAGGGGATAAGGTCTTTACTGTAACAAATCCGGCTACATTTGTTGTGCTTGCTTCTTTTGCTACTGTTATCAAAAAATCAAAAATTACAATACTTGTTCATGATGTATTTCCGGAAAATACAGTCGCTGGAGGGTATATAAAAGATAAAAGTAATTTTAAGTACAGATTTATTGAATACATATTCAATAAAGCGTACTCAAAATTTGAAAAGATTATTGTTCTTGGAAGAGATATGAAAAACGTTTTTGAGAAAAAACTTTTTAACTACAACCAAAAGCCAAATATTCAAATAATTGAAAATTGGGCTGATACAGAAAATATAACTCCTTCAAATAAAATTAATCTTGATAATAGAATAATAATTCAATATGCAGGAAATATAGGTTCAGTACAAGGTTTGGATTATTTATTTAAAGTGATAAAAGATGTAAAAAATGATGAAATTTTTTTTGATTTTATAGGCAATGGTAAATTGAAGTCCAGTTTAGTGAAATATTCTAAAAAAAACGGTATGAAAAATGTATCTTTTAAAGAATCTTTTTCTAGAGATCTTCAAAATGATATGCTTAATAATTGCAATTTGGCCATTGTTTCATTATCCAAAGGAATGTATGGATTAGGTGTGCCATCGAAAACTTATAATATTCTTGCTGCGGGTAAACCAATATTATATATTGGTGATAAAAATTCTGAGATTGCTTTGCTAATTGAAGAATATAATATTGGATATTATTTTCAGCACGAAAATAAAGCAGATCTTTTGTCATTTCTAAATGATTTGAAGGTAAATAAATATGAATCGGAATTATTATTGAAAGGGAAAAATGCGAGGGAATTAGCAGAAACTCTGTTTGCTGAAAATATTATATTAGATAAATTTAAATCAATTGTTTAATAAATTTTACAATACGTAATTATTCCTATATAAATGGATTTGTTTTTGAGATTCACAAAAATCGATAAGGATGTAGATATTATTCTACTAGTTGTTTTAACAAAATTTTAATATATTTGCATTGAACTAGTGGCTAATTAATTATGATGAAAAAAATAACTCCTATTAGGATTAAGGGATATAGGAATGTTTTATGAAAATAAATCCATATTTAAATGTATCTAATCCCGTTGAAAGATGTCTTTTTATTAATATAAGTGATATATCACTAAAGTTGTTTCGAGGTTCGAAGCTAAAGAAATCTTTTAAAGTGATTATTTATAATTCTGAAAGAAACAATAAAAGTATTTTAGAATACGTAAACAGATTGAATATAAAAACTATTGTCATTGAAACTTCAAATCTTAATCATTTGCCAGAAAATTTAACCAATGATATTATTGATGCCAGACTGAATGGTGTCAAAGTATATGAAGCTCATGAATTCTATGAACTAGTCAATAAAAGAATTCCTTTAGTAAAACTTAATACAAATGAGTATTTAGCTGACGATATTTTTTCTATTGGACTAAAGCATCATTCCGGTCTTTCTTCAAAAAGAATTGTGGATGTCATAGTTACTTTATTATTATTACCTATAGCTATTCCATTAATCATATTTGGCTGCTTACTTACATTAGTTACATCTCCAGGTAAATTATTTTTTATTCAAGAGCGTGTTGGAAGAAATTCCCAAATTTTTAAAATTTATAAGCTTAGAACTATGAAATCGAAACATAGTGGAGGCTATACAACTACAAACGATGATAGAATAACTTTTGCAGGTAGGTTTCTTAGGTTATCAAAAATTGATGAACTTCCTCAAATTTATAATATTTTAAAAGGCGATATGAGTCTAATTGGTCCAAGACCGGAAAGACCAGAGTTTGTTAAAATATATAATGAAGAAAATGCTTATTTTGATCTGAGACATATTGTGAAGCCAGGGGTTACTGGTTGGGCTCAAGTGCATTTGCCAAAAGCTACACCCGAAGATAATCTTAAAAAACTAGAATATGATCTATATTATATCAAAAATTATTCGTGGCTTATGGATATAGAGATTATTCTTAGAACTATAAAAGTAGTCGTAACATTAAATAGTAATTAATCAATTTTGAATCCATCATGAAAACTGAAAAAATAGGAATAACATTCTCAGCTTTTGACTTGTTACATGCCGGACACATAAAAATGTTGGAAGAAGCTAAAACGGTTTGTGATTATTTGATTGTAGGTCTTCAAATAGATCCTACTATTGACAGACCTAATAAGAATAAACCCACACAATCTGTTGTTGAAAGATATATTCAGTTAAAAGCTTGTAGATCTGTTGATGAAATTATTCCATATAATACTGAAAATGATTTAATGGATATTTTGAAATCATTTGTCATTGATGTAAGGATTATAGGAGATGATTACAGAGATGTTAACTTTACAGGAAAAGATTATTGCGAAATGAAAGGTATTCAAATTTATTATAACAAACGTGATCATAGATTTTCTAGTTCGGCATTAAAAAAAGCTGTTTTTGAGCAAGAATTAGATAAATTAAATAAACATTGATATTATTGATGTTACCCCCTTAATATGAAAGTAAAAGAAACTCCATTAAATGATTGTTATATCATTGAACCAACTATTTTTAAGGATGACCGAGGTTACTTCTTTGAAAAATTTAATGAAAAAAAATTTGAAGAGTTAACTGGTATGAACGGGCATTTTGTTCAGGATAATATTTCCAAATCTTCTTATGGTGTTTTGAGAGGACTTCATTTACAGAAAGGAGAATATGCTCAAGCAAAATTAGTTTCATGTTTGGAAGGAAGAGTTTGGGATGTTGCTGTCGATCTTCGAAAAGACTCATCAACTTTCGGCAAATGGTTTGGAATAGAACTTACAGACTCAAATAACTTACAACTTTATGTTCCAAGAGGTTTTGCACATGGATTTTCTGTACTGAGTGAGACTGCTATCTTTTCCTATAAATGTGATAATTATTATAATAGAGATTCTGAAGGCTCAGTATACTGGAATGACACAGATTTAAAAATTGATTGGAAGCTTGCTATTGAAGATATTATTTTGTCCGAGAAAGATAAACTATCATCCACTTTTAAAGATGAAAACTTTTAGAATATTAATTTTATTTTTTATTTCTATTTTATTTAAGGCACAAGAAATGCCAATTATGGCATACCATTCTTTTACTCCGCAAACAACCAATTTATATAACTTCAAAAAATTTAAAGAAGCAGGATTTAATATCAATTATACTGTTTTTAAAACTAACGAACAATTACAATTGGCTCTAGATCTTGCTCAAAAAGCAAATATAAAAATACTTGCCTACTCTGATGAATTGATAACAAATACTGAAAATACAGTTCTCAGATTTCGTAATCATCCTGCTTTATATGGCTATTTTATAGCAGATGAACCTAGTTCAAAAGATTTTAATAGGGTTAAGAATTTAATTGAGTTAATTAAAAAATTAGATTCTAAGCATATTGTCTATACTAACTTGTTTCCTAATTATGCTACTAAATCTTTGCTGGGTGATTTAGATTATGAAGATTATGTCAGCTTATTTTTGAAACAAGTAAATGCTGATTTGTTATCATTTGATTTTTATCCCATTGTCAATAATCAAATTAGAAAGTCTTGGTATCAAAATTTAGAAATAATTAAAAATATTTCACAAGAATTTAATAAACCATTTTGGGCTTATGCTTGTTCAACAATACATTATGACTATAAAAAGCCAACATTAGGAGGACTTAAGCTACAACAGTTCAGTAATCTTTTATACGGTGCTAAAGGACTAGAGTATTTTACATATATCACAATGGATGATGAATATTGGAAAAAACATAATTATAGCTATTCTATTGTTTACAATAATGGAAAACCAACTCCTACTTACAGCTTAGTAAAAGCTGTTAACGAACAAGTGAAAAGGTTAAGCTGGGTTTTTCTGCAATCAAAGGTTGATTCTGTATTTCACATTGGCGATTCAATTCCAATTGGAACAAAAAGAATGAATTTTCTACCTAAAAAATTCAAAAAATTTAAAACTTTTGAAAAAAGGGCATTGGTCTCTTTTATGTCAGGTAAGAATGGGAGATTTGTGATTATTCAAAATAAAGATATGTTTAGATCGATGCCATTTAATTACCAGGTAACGACAGGTGTGTCCATAATTGATAATAATACGGGGAAGATTAATAAAACAACTTCAAAAGAAATTATTAATAATATCCCTCCGGGAGACATTTTAATTTTTAACTATCAATAAAAGTGAGTCAATTTTTGATTCCTTTTTTTATTCCTAAATTTGCAGTCTTAAAATTGTAAATAATGCGTACCAAATCTGTAGGTAAAAAGAAAATTAATATCGTAACTCTTGGCTGTTCCAAAAATATCTATGATTCAGAAGTTTTAATGGGTCAGCTGGAAGCTAATGGAAAGCAAGTCGTGCATGAAGAAAAAGGTGATGTAGTGGTTATTAATACCTGTGGATTCATAGATAACGCAAAAGAAGAAAGCATTAATACGATTTTAGAATATGTGGATCTGAAAAATCAGGGTGTTGTAGAAAAGGTCTTCGTAACAGGTTGTCTTTCCGAAAGGTATAAACCGGACCTGATTCGTGAGATTCCGGATGTTGATCAGTATTTTGGGACACGTGATTTGCCAATTTTATTGAAGCATCTTGGTGCGGACTACAAACACGAATTGGTAGGAGAGCGGTTAACAACAACTCCCAAGCATTACGCCTATCTAAAAATTTCTGAAGGCTGTGACAGGCCTTGCTCGTTCTGTGCAATCCCTTTGATGAGAGGTGGGCATATTTCCACACCTATTGAAAAATTGGTTATCGAGGCGCAAAAGCTTGCAAAAAAAGGAGTTAAGGAATTAATTCTTATCGCTCAGGATTTGACTTTTTACGGGTTGGATATTTATAAAAAAAGAGCTCTCGGTGAACTTTTACAGGAACTCATCAAAGTGGATGGTATTGAATGGATTCGTCTTCATTATGCCTTCCCAACAGGATTTCCAGAAGATGTTCTGGATATTATCAGAACAGAGCCAAAGATTTGTAATTATATTGATATACCGCTTCAGCACATCAACACAGAATTGTTGAAAGCAATGAAACGAGGAACGACGTTCGAGAAGACCAATGCGCTTCTTGACAAATTCCGTGAGAAAGTGCCGGATATGGCGATCAGAACAACCTTGATTGTTGGTTTTCCTGGAGAAACAGAAGAAAGATTCGAGGAATTAAAACAATGGGTGCGAGACCAGCGATTTGACCGATTAGGTTGCTTTACATATTCTCACGAGGAAAATACAACGGCTTATGTTTTAGAAGATAACATTCCGGACGAGGTGAAACAGAAAAGAGTAGAGGAGATTATGGAAATCCAGCAGCAAATTTCTTGGGAGAAAAATCAGGAGAAAGTTGGTAAAATTTTCAAATGTATATTTGACAGAAAGGAAGGTGATTATTTCGTAGGAAGAACGGAATATGATTCTCCCGACGTTGATAATACGGTTTTAGTTTCTGCAAAAGACGTTTATATCTCTATTGGAGAGTTTGCTAACGTCAAAATTATTTCAGCTGAGGATTACGATTTGATTGGAGAATTAGTATAACTCAACATTTTTATAATAAAAACACCATCTTATTTTTAAGTTGGTGTTTTTTTGTTTTTGTTAAAAAAAACAATGAATTTGTATAAGTTCTTGTTTTTCAATTGTTTGTCATTTCTTTTAGGTCTTTAAATAGCTTAAATTTTAATATTTTCAATTATTGATAATTAAATTTACTATTTTTCATCGAATCGATATACTATTTTGCTTTATAGTATTTATATTTAGCTAACATTGATTTAATATTGTTTTATATTGATAATGTCAAATTGGTGTTTAAAGTTTAAAATATTGATTTTCAGTGTTTTTGTTATTTTTGGTAGATCAGTATAATGTGGGATTTTTAAGAATGTTACAAAATAATTAACATTTTTTAACAAACTCTGTGATCACCTTACTATAGCTACATTGCGGCTATCAAAATTCTGTTTTTGTCGTGTTCGCAGCATCTGAAACCCAAAAGCGATGTTTCAGACATCATTCCGAATATCTTTGCAGAGTCAAAACCAATAAATATGTTCAAAATGATGAAAAGAGTTATTCTCGTAATCATAATGATGATTTCAACACTTGGTATTTATTCCTTCAAGAGTAATGCCACAGATGCCAAAACAAGTTTTGCATCGTTCTACCACGATAAATTTAATGGTAGAAAAACGGCAAGCGGAGAGATTTTCAATAATAAAGAGTTAACCGCTGCTAACAGAACCCTTCCTTTTGGAACAGAAGTAAAGATTACTAATTTGATTTCTGGGAAGAGTGTTGTAGTGAAAGTGAATGACAGAGGTCCTTACCATTCTTCAAGAGCCTTTGATCTATCCAAAGCTGCATTTAGTTCAATCGCAGATACCAGAAAAGGTACTATCGCCATTGAATACGAAATTATCGACTAAGATTATCTTACATTAAAAAGAAAAACCATCTCAAAACGAGATGGTTTTTTGTTTTTAATATATGATGGTTTTTAATTCCAGATTTCATTCATTAATGTGAGGGTAATTGGTTTTCCGAATGTAATGACAAGTGTGGGTTCGTGTTGTGCCATAAAACCGCCTTTGTTCCCAATCATTGTCCAATCTTTCCTCCGAAATCGTCTAGCTCTTTCGTGCTTATTCTCGGTTTTGCAAAATCTATCATTGCTTTCAAAGTATAGGCAACCGTTTTGCCGGCTTTCTGCATTCCTTTTAATTCAGATTCGTTGTTAATTGGCGTTGTTATTTTAACTACAAATATAAATTAATCAGTCTAATAAGTAATCTAAGAAATTAAGTTCATTAATCCTGTTTACAAAACTTTGCCTTATAAAGTTCTCTAAATAATAAATTCTTTTGATTGCTTAAATTTTCATACACATATCGCATGCTTATAAATATGTCTGATAATTCTTTTAGAGTCTCCTCAAATGAAATGATTATATGGTTATGCGTAATGAAATTTTCATAAGTCTTAATAAAACTTTCTTTATTTGTATTAAAGAAATTTATAATAGAATTCTTTGAGTTTGGACTTAAGGAATTGTATAGCTTAAAGATATCGTGACCATTTTTAGGTTTGCCATTTTCGTGGAAGTATATCGCTTTTAAGTATAATTCTAATGATAGTCCACATAAAGTTAATGCAGGCTCAATTTCGTGAGTAAAACTTTGCTTATCTAGTATTAAAGTTTTTTCTTTAATAAGATTGTTGTTTTTTTTTAATATGATTTTGCTCTAAAATAAGACTTGCGTTTTCAAATTTTTGTGCTTGATAGACGATATCTGTAGCTTTATAATCATATTATAAAAATACAAAAAAACCGCTCAGAAAATCTGAACGGTTTAATTTATATTGCTTCGGCTGCTGACCGTTACATCATTCCTGGCATTCCGCCACCCATTGGCATTGCAGGTTCATCTTTTTTAACTTCTGTGATAACACATTCCGTTGTCAAAAGCATTCCGGCAACAGAAGCAGCATTTTCCAAAGCAACCCTTGTTACTTTTGTAGGGTCAATGATTCCTGCTTCCAGCATATTCACGTATTCGTCAGACTTAGCATTGTACCCAAAGTCACCTTGTCCTTCAGCTACTTTTGCAACAATTACAGAACCTTCACCACCGGCATTAGCCACGATTTGTCTTAATGGCTCTTCAATCGCTCTTTTTACAATTTTGATACCGGTTGTTTCGTCAGCATTATCACCTTCGAAGTTAAGCGCGGCAACGGCTCTTACCAATGCAACACCTCCACCTGCAACAATACCTTCTTCAACAGCTGCTCTTGTAGCATGAAGTGCATCGTCCACTCTGTCTTTTTTCTCTTTCATTTCTACTTCAGAAGCAGCACCTACGTAAAGTACAGCAACACCACCAGCTAGTTTAGCCAATCTCTCCTGAAGTTTTTCTCTGTCATAGTCAGAAGTTGTAGTTTCTATCTGAGCTTTGATCTGAGCTACTCTTCCTTTGATTTGAGCTTCATCACCGCCGCCGTTCACGATAGTTGTATTGTCTTTGTCAATTACTACTTTCTCGGCGGTTCCAAGAATTTCAATAGAAGCATTTTCCATAGTGAAACCTCTTTCTTCAGAGATAACCTGTCCGCCGGTTAAGATAGCGATATCTTCCAGCATTGCTTTTCTTCTATCTCCGAATCCTGGAGCTTTAACTGCGGCAATTTTAAGAGAACCTCTCAATTTGTTTACTACCAGAGTTGCCAAAGCTTCGCCTTCAACTTCTTCAGAGATAATCAATAAAGATTTTCCACCTTGTGCAACTGGCTCAAGAACTGGCAATAATTCTTTCATGGAAGAGATTTTTTTCTCAACCAAAAGAATGTATGGATTGTCAAGTTCTGCAACCATTTTTTCAGGATTAGTCACGAAATAAGGTGATTGATAACCTCTGTCAAACTGCATTCCTTCTACAACATCTACGGTCGTATCGATACCTTTTGCTTCTTCTACAGTGATCACACCTTCTTTACCAACTTTTCCAAACGCTTCAGCGATTAGGGAACCAATTGTCTCATCGTTGTTCGCAGAGACGGAAGCAACTTGTTTGATTTTATCATTATTGTCACCAACAGTCTGAGATTGGGATTTCAGGTTTTCAACAACCGCAGAAACCGCTTTGTCAATTCCTCTTTTCAGGTCCATTGGGTTGGCGCCGGCTGCTACGTTTTTAAGACCTTCTCTTACAATAGCCTGTGCCAGAACTGTAGCTGTAGTTGTACCGTCACCAGCGATGTCATTGGTTTTAGAAGCTACTTCTTTCACCATTTGCGCTCCCATGTTTTCTACTCTGTCTTCAAGTTCGATTTCTTTTGCTACAGAAACACCGTCTTTTGTAACATGAGGAGCACCGAAAGATTTTTCAATGACAACATTTCTACCTTTTGGTCCCAGAGTTACTTTTACTGCATTAGCTAATGCATCAACACCTCTTTTAAGAGCGTCTCTTGATTCGATATCGAATTTTATTTCTTTTGCCATAATTTTTTGATTTAGTCGAAAATTTTAATTTCAGATGAATTTTTAATATTAACCGATGATTCCTAGTAAATCTCCTTCTTTTACAATCAGGTAGTCTTTACCTTCAAACTTCAATTCAGTTCCGGAATATTTTCCATAAAGAACTTTGTCGCCAACTTTTACAGTGGTAGGTTCGTCTTTTTTTCCTGGTCCTACCGCAACAACAGTTCCTTCTTGTGGTTTTTCTTTTGCTGTGTCTGGGATAATGATTCCTGATGCTGTTTTTGTTTCAGCTGGAGTTGGTTCTACCAAAACTCTGTCTGCTAATGGTTTAAAATTTACTGACATAATTATATATAATTTTTTAATATTTATTCTGACTGGTTAGTCTCCAACAATGTGCCAATTATTTTTGATGTCTTAATTCGTTACCAAAACGTAATATTTGGCAGAAATTTTTTAAATGATGTGAAAAATTGTCAGTATTTATCATAGTTGTTTATTGTTGAATTTTTCGTAAAAAATTAGGATTATATAAGAGTTATTTAGCAAACAATTTGGATAATGATTATTAATAACTAAAAAATTTTAAGTCATGATTAAAAAACTATTTCTTGGATTATGCCTTATTTTGGCAAGTTTTGTATGTAATGCTCAAACCATTTCTTTAACTGGGCAACAGTTTAATAACTGGAATAATGACATAGATTTAGCACCTTCCATAAGTGGGGTTCTTTATACTGCAACTAATGTAACGCTTGTGCCCGGAGAAGTAAAATTTCGGGAAAATCACAGTTGGACAAATAGTTGGGGTTCAGGAAGTTTTCCTGTTGGAGTAGGAATTCTTTCGGGTGCTAATATTAATGTTACAACTGGTGGAATTTATAATATTACTTTTAACAAATTAACAGGAGTTTATGCGTTTGTTTTGACTGCTTTTCCAAGGGTTTCAATTTGTGGACAAAATATAGGAACAGCATGGACTACAGATATTTTTTTAAATACTGTTGACGGGATTACCTATAATTTGAACAATTGTAGTATGCCTGTTGGAGAATTCAAATTCCGATTGGAAGCCGGCTGGCTCGTGAGTTGGGGAAATAGTGGAACAAGTTTGTTTCCGAATGGTATAGCTGTACTTGCCGGAGGTAATATTAATGCTACGGTTGCCGGAAATTTCAACGTGAGCTTTAATGTTGTAACA
This sequence comes from Chryseobacterium sp. 36-9, assembly GCA_001898785.1. Classification (GTDB taxonomy): domain Bacteria; phylum Bacteroidota; class Bacteroidia; order Flavobacteriales; family Weeksellaceae; genus Epilithonimonas; species Epilithonimonas pallida. Next base: position 51,044 of record MKVE01000032.1, read on the forward strand.
GGCGCATACATCTTTACTCAAACATTAGCGATTTCTGACACGACAAAAAAACAGATCGTGCTTAACACCCTTGTTAAAAATGATCTTAAATTTTCAGATCAGGTAAGAAATGTTCAGGTTTATTCAATGGATGGAAGAGTGATTAACAGCTACGAAAATGTATCAACAATTAATCTTTCAACATTATCGAATGGCGAATATATCTTGAAAATCAAAACAAAAGATAACGAGATGTTTAGTCAGAAAATCATTAAAAATTAATTCTTATACCAAAGATTTTCGCCTTTTAAATATAAAGGTGTTTCAAAATTATTGGTAAACAGACTTCCGGTGCCCAAACCTTGTGGCATCGGATTTTTTTTGATGTAAGTATATTGAGCAATAGCATTGAGGCCGATATTGCTTTCCAGAGCAGAAGTGATCCACCAACCGATGTTATTTTGCTCAGCTAATTCTATCCATTCATCAGATCCGGAAAATCCTCCAATCAAACTTGGTTTTAAAATAATATATTGAGGTTTGATAATTTTCAATAGCTCTTTTTTGGATTCATAATTAAGAATGCCAATCAGTTCTTCGTCTAAAGCAATTGGTGTCGGCGTATTTTTACAAAGTTCCGCCATTGCTTCCCAATCTCCGGCTTTGATCGGTTGTTCTATTGAATGAATATCGAGAGCTGCTAATTCCTGTAAAACAATTTTAGCCTGTTCCGGAGAAAAAGCGCCGTTGGCATCCACACGAAGTTCGATTTTATCTTTCGGGAATTTTTGTCTTAAAGATTTTAATATTTTTTTTTCAGAATCCCAATCGGTTCCAATTTTTAGTTTAATGCAAGTAAAATTATTCTTTATTTTTTCCTCAATTTGAGACTGCATATAATCTGAATCACCCATCCAAATTAAACCATTAATCTTAATCGAATCTTTTCCTTCTGTAAATTCACTTGGAAAATAAAGATCTCCCTGATGCTCAAGATTAAGAAGCGCCTGCTCGATTCCGAAAATAATAGAAGGATGATTGACCAATTCTTCCTGCAGTTCTTCCAGTTTCAAATTAATATTTCGGCAAGCCCATTCCAAAGCAATTTCATAGTCATCATCATCATCAAAACTTAATCCCCGAAAAAGAGAACATTCTCCGATTCCCTTTTTATCACCTTCAAAGATTTCTATAAAATAAGTTTCTTTGGTATTCAGAACACCGCGCGAAGTTCCGCTTGGTACTTTAAAATTCAGAATATACTGATGAAATTTTGCCGTCTTCATACTGCAAAAATAAGAAAAGACCGACGAACCGGTCTTTTAATATGATTTAAAATTTCAATATTATTTTTTGTTGACAGCTTTTGCCATAAATTCTTCGGCTTTGGTGACCATTGCAGCGCTGCCGCAGAAAAAAGGAACGCGCTGATGCAGTTCTGTTGGTTCGATTTCCATAATTCTTTTGAATCCGTCACTGCATTTTCCGCCAGCTTGTTCGGCTAAAAATGCCATTGGATTGCATTCATAAAGCAGTCTCAGTTTTCCATTAGGAGATTGTGAAGTGGAAGGGTAGATGTAGATGCCTCCTTTTAGCATATTTCTGTGAAAATCAGATACTAATGATCCGATGTAACGGGAGGTATAAGGTCTGTCACCTTCTTCTTCCTGGCAATATTTGATATAATCTTTCACACCTTGGGGAAACTTGATGTAATTACCTTCATTAATAGAATAGATTTTCCCGGAAGTTGGGAACTTGATATTTTTATGGGAGAGGTAATAAGTTCCGATGGAAGGATCGAGTGTGAATCCATTCACTCCGTTCCCGGTAGTATAAACAATCATTGTAGAAGAACCGTAAACAATATAGCCTGCGGCAACCTGGTTAACGCCTTTTTGTAGAAAATCTTTAAGCTCAACAGGAGTTCCGGGATTTGTAACTCTTCTGTAAATGGAAAAAATTGTACCTACAGAAACATTGACATCAATATTAGAAGATCCGTCCAAAGGATCGATCAATACAACATATTTGCTGAGGTGAGCATTTTCGGTGCATTTGATTTCGATAAAATCATCACTTTCCTCGGAAGCAATTCCACAAACCACTTCTCTTTGAGATAAAGCTGCGATGAAAATATCATTGGCTAAAACATCTAATTTTTGCTGATCTTCGCCTTGGATATTTTGATTACCTACATTTCCAATGATGTCAGCAATTCCGGCTTTGTTGACTTCTCGATTTACGATTTTTGAAGCGATTCTGATAGAACTGATGAGACGCGATAATTCTCCTGTAGAATATTTGAAATCATCCTGTTTTTCGATGATGAACTCTCCTAAAGTCTGTAAACCCTGATGCGACATAAATTGGTTGATTTGATTTCCTACAAAACTAAATTTTTTTTTAATCAAATAAAACTAAATTCATCAAGAATTGATAATAATCATTATAATATAGATTAATATGGTTTTATTATCTCATTTCGAAGCATTGGAAATTAAGTGTCAATTTTCATATTTCGTTCATTATTAATATTTTTGAAGGTTAATAATCAATTAACCATTTTTTTGATTGACAAATAAATTCTAACAGTTAAAAATCTAATGAAAGTTTACAAATTTGGTGGAGCATCTGTAAAAGATGCCGAAGGTGTGAAAAATGTGGCCTTGGTTCTTGAAACCCAGGGTTTTGAAAAATGTCTGCTGGTGGTTTCAGCAATGGGGAAAACAACGAATGCTTTGGAAAAAGTAGTCGAATATTACTTCAAGAAACAGGATTATCAGGCAGAAATTGAATTAATCAAAAAAAATCACATCGATATTGCCAAAGGTTTATTTTCAGAAAATCATCCGGTTTTTGGAGAGATTTCTTTGTTTTTTGATGATATCGATTCATTTTTAAGAAGAAATAAATCACCAAATTATAATTTCGTTTATGACCAAGTAGTGAGTTGCGGTGAGATGATTTCATCTAAAATTTTAAGCGAATATTTGAATGATATTCAGTTTTTCAACCATTGGCTGGATGCGAGAGACTATATCAAAACGGACAGTAATTACCGAGAAGGAATTGTGAACTGGCAGGAAACTGAACAGAATATTTCTAAACTGGATAAGATCAACTGTTATGTGACACAGGGTTTTATTGGTTCGGAAAGTAATAATTTTACAGTGACATTAGGTAGAGAAGGTTCAGATTATACGGCGGCGATTTTCGCTTATTGTCTTAATGCTGACGAAATGACAATCTGGAAAGATGTTCCTGGTGTGATGACTGGTGATCCGAGAAAATTTGAAAATGTAGAATTGCTATCTCATATTTCTTACGAAGAAGCGATCGAAATGGCTTATTACGGAGCATCGGTAATTCACCCAAAAACACTTCAGCCGCTTAAGCAGAAGAATATTCCGTTTTTTGTAAAATCTTTTGTTGAGCCTAAAAAACCGGGAACCAAAGTAGGAAATTCCGAGGAAAATGAATTGATCGAAAGTTACATCCTGAAAGAAAATCAAACGTTGCTGAATGTTGAAACCAGGGATTTTTCCTTTATTGCGGAGGATCATATGAGCTTGATCTTTACACTTCTGGCAAAATATAAAATTAAAGTTTCTTTGATGCAGAATTCAGCAATTTCATTAGCTTTATGTTTGGAAGATAAATTTGGAAATGCCAACCAGCTTAATGAAGAATTGCAGCAGAGTTTCATCACTCAGATGACCAAGAATGTATCATTGTTCACGGTTAGAAATGCTGAGCTGGAAAAACTGGATCAATTCTACAAAGACAAAAAAGTCCTGCTGGAACAGATCTCCAAAAAAACCTTCCAAATGGTAACTGCATAAAAAAACTATGAGCTTAATTTCCAAAGAAGACTTGATAAAAGCATCCGGGCTGGATAAAATTGGTTTCCTCAAGAGACCTGTGGCTTCAGCTATAATGAATCTTGCGAAGATCAATGATGTTAATAATCTATACAACAAACTCAAACATACCAAAGGAGTAGAGTTTTTTGATGAATTTATCAGAGAGCAAGACCTTAGTTATATTGTATTTGAAGAAGATCTTGCCAAAGTTCCGAAAACAGGCCCGTTCATTATTGTTTCCAATCATCCGCTTGGTGCATTGGACGGTATATTGATGTGTAAAATCTTGTTACGTGTTCGCCCGGATTTCAAAGTAATGGGAAATTTCCTGTTATCGAAAATAGAGCCTATGGCTCCTTTCGTGATTTCCGTTAATCCTTTCGAAAGCAGAAAAGAAGCTTACAGCAGTTCTTCCGGAATGAGAGAAACTTTCAAACATTTGGAAGAGGGTGGATGTTTGGGGATTTTTCCTGCCGGTGAAGTTTCTAATAAAAATAACGAATACGGCGAAGTTCTCGACAGGCCGTGGGGAAAAACGGCGCTGAAAATTATCAAAAAAGCAAAAGTCCCTGTTGTTCCAATGTATTTTCACGCGACCAACAGCCAAATGTTTTATAATGTAGCCAAGCTGCACCCTGATTTGCAAACGATGATGCTGCCTGCAGAAATGATGAAGAAAAGAGATAAGCCGATCAGAATCCGGATCGGAAAGCCAATCTCTGTTAAACAAATGGAAGAGGAAGAAACGATTGAAGAACTAGGCGATTATCTCTATAATAAGGTTTATATGCTGAAGTCTTATTATGAACGGAGAAAAAGTATTACTGAGAAACTGAAGCTGCCTAATATGGCGCTTAAATTACCACTTCAGAAACAGAATAATATCGTCCAGAATATCATTGATGAGACGCCTGTAGAAGACATCATTAATGAAATCAATACACTAAAAAATACCGAAAACAAAAGGCTTTTTTCTCACGGTGACTATGATGTGTTTTTTACCAAATCAGAAGAAATTCCTTCCATAATGCGAGAAATCGGGCGACAAAGAGAACTGACTTTCAGGGCCATTGGTGAAGGAACTAATTTGCCTTTTGACCTGGATGAGTACGATAATCATTATCATCATCTTTTTCTTTGGGATAATGCAGATAAAAAGCTGGTTGGAGCGTACAGAATGGCTCTAGGTTCCGAAGTGATGAAAAAATACGGCATCAATGGATTTTATACCAGCTCACTTTTCGAATATGATCCTGAATTACAACCTTTTTTCCGAAAGGTAATCGAAATGGGACGCGCCTATATTTCTGTTGAATATCAGCAAAAACCGTTTCCATTATTTCTGCTTTGGAGAGGAATTGTTCACGTTTGTCTAAGAAATCCGGAACACAAATTCCTGATGGGCGGCGTGAGTATCAGTAACAAGTTTTCAGAGTTTTCAAAATCTTTGATGATAGAGTTTATGCGCTCTCATTATTATGATTCTGCAGTGGCTCAATACATTCACCCAAAGAATGAATTCAAGGTGGTGATGAAGGAGCGTGATAAAGCCTTATTCTTTGAAGATATGGATGCTGATCTCAATAAGCTGGATAAGATCATTGATGATCTTGAACCTGAGTTAAGATTGCCTGTTTTGATTAAGAAATATATTAAACAAAATGCAAAAATGATTGCTTTTAATGTCGATCCTAATTTCAATGATGCGATTGACGGATTGATGTATATCAGGATTAGTGATCTTCCGGAAGATACAATCAAGCCAGTTTTGGAAGAATTGAGTGATTTTTTCAAAGCGCAGACCGAAAAAAAATCTTCTGATAATCAATGATTTTTATAGAAATATGCGAAGAAATTCTAATATAATTTGCATTATAAGAATAAAGAATATACTTTTGCACCACTCAAAACAACAATAGAGTATGGTTTCTTAGCTCAGTTGGTAGAGCAACGGACTGAAAATCCGTGTGTCCCTGGTTCGATCCCTGGAGAAACCACAAGAAATTAAACAATTTCTAACAAAACCCCTCAAATCGCAGATTCTGAGGGGTTTTTATTTTTAGGGGTTTTCAGAAGGAACCAATTATTCTCAAATTAAAGGTGACATTTTCGGTGACCCCATCATTTTTAAACTTTTTAGGTAACCGAATTCTCCGAAAAAGCCTGTTGATAAAGGTGTAGCTGATTTGAACATCTTGATTGGCAGGTCACCGCAAAGTGGAATTATCTGGTAAATTACTTTCAGGTTGTACCGATCAGAAAGTAAATAAATGCCAAAAAACCATTACAGAAGACTGTGAGAATCGAAAAAACGGATATTTTAGGTTACGGGCATACTTTTTCCACTTCTGTTACTTTGGGAAATAATGTATCTATGGAAAACATCAGCAAAATGTTTGCTCATAAAAGTATCACTAATATCTTAGATAAAAAGTGATTGATGATATGAACCATTTAAAATTACTATTAAATAAGAATGTGAACTAAAAAGTGAAATTATTAAAAAAAATTTGTAATTAAAAATGAAATTATTAGATGATATAAACTTTAATAGCCATTTTAAAGTCATTTGTATTTGTTTTGAAATATAGAATGATAAATCTCCTTAGGTTTGAAAAAAAAATTATGATTAATTCGTTTTTTATTAGATTTTCACTAGTCGTCATTATGGCTATGCATGCTGTTCCTTCATTTATTTCAATGGATGTCTTGGATTTTGGAAGGGTTTTTCTGGCAGAAAAAGGTTTTGCAAGTTTTGGTATTCCAGTCGCAATTTTGGTTAAACTTATACATTTGGTTAGTATTCCTTTGCTTCTTTGGAATAGATATTTAAAATGCATATCAGTTTTAAATATATTAATCTTGGTTATGGGAATTATAATGATACATGCACAAGAAGGTTGGTATGTAGTTGGTCCAGGAAGAAATGGTGTTGAATATAATTTTCTATTGATATTTTGTTTTTTATCTTTTGTTTTTCCGAAAGGATTATATAAATTTTAATTTTTCAACCCCATTATAACCAATAAATTAAAACAATCTTATATTTTACTTATCGTACTATTTATTTTTGGATTTATCATTAGGGGTACATTGGTGCAATAATTTTTAAAAATAGGCTTGATTTTACAATTCATTTTGCAGTTTGTAGACTTTAAATTGTATTTTGTAGATTTATTAAATATTACTCTTTTAAAAACTTGGAACTTTTCTGAACCTAAATTAATTTTTTGAAACTTCGACAAAATATAAAATATCAGTTTTATTTTTGGGTTGCCTATTTTCTTTTTGAGATTAATGCGCAATTCCTTTATCTTCAGGAGATCTTTAAATATTTTTCATTGAAGAGGTTATTTTATTTGGCTGTTATTTCAGAATTTTCATTTCTTTTAGCTGAAATTCCTGCTTTTTACATTATTTTGGCTATAATAGACAGCAAAATAAAGTATATTGATAATAAGATTTTTAGAATTATAGCAATAATACTTACACTATTTTTGTTTGTGATTTTATATAGGATTCTATGCCATGATTTAGTTTATCCATACTATTTTTCATATATTGAAGACACTACACGGTTTTCTTTACCAGGTATTTTTAATGCAATTATGAATATTGTCTTTGCGGTCGGGATTGCTTTGGGATTTATAAAATTTGTCCAGCAAAATGAAACTCACAAACAACTTGCCGAAATTTCCAAAGAAAAAACAGATGCTGAGCTAAGACTTCTAAAAACCCAGATAAATCCACACTTTCTTTTTAACACACTCAATAATATTTATGGTTTGGCTCTTAAAAAATCGGATGAAACTCCTGAAATTATACTGAAACTTTCCAAAATTATGAGATACAATATTTTTGACTCTTCAAAAGGCAAAATATCCATTTCTAAAGAAATCGAAAACATACAGGATTTTATAGATATCCAAAAAATAAGACATAAATCTTTGAACATCACATTTGAGAATTCCATTGATAATGACTCGCAGGTAATATCGCCACTTATTTTATTGCATTTTATTGAGAACGCTTTTAAACATGGTGCTTCAGAAAGCAGATTTGACTCTTTTATAGAAATTAATTTAAAACTTGAAAACGAAATACTAATTTACGAAGTTAAAAACTCTAAAGAAAAAGAAAACCCAAAAGACAGTACCAAAATAGGACTTAATAATATTAGGAGGCAGTTAGATTTGTTGTATCCAAAACATAGTTTAGTAATTAGTGATACCGAAGATTTATATATAGTTATTTTAAAAATTCTTTTTGAATAGATGAAAATTGAAAGAAAATACAACTGTATCATTGTAGAAGATGAACCAATTGCATCGGATATTATAGAAAGTTTTGTGAAGCAAGATAAGGAACTCAATCTTGTAGGTAAAAGTTCTGATGTGGTACAAGCGAGCAGTCTTTTAAATATACATAAAGTGGATTTGATTTTTTTGGATTTGCATTTGCCGGTAATAAAAGGATTTGACTTTTTAAGAAAAATTAAAACCACCCCATTTGTAATTGTCACTACGGCATATCATGAATATGCAGTCGAAGGTTATGAACTTGATATTGTTGATTATTTAATGAAACCAATTCCTTACAGTAGGTTTCTTACGGCAATTGGAAGATTTAAACATTTTGCAGAAGCAAAAGATGCTTTATTGGAAGTTGCGGATCGCAATTTCATTTATATAAATATTGGAAAGAAGAAAATTAAAATTTATTTGGATGATATTTTTTATATTGAAAGCTTTCGAGAATATGTAAATATCCATACTAAAGCCGAAATCTTTATTGTTAAAATGCCAATAAGCAGGATTGAAGAGACCTTGGATAAAAAGCACTTTGCCCGTATCCATAAGTCCTATATTATTTCTATATCTAAAATTGAAATGATATCAGCCTCGGAAATTCAGATTGATGGTAAAAAACTTCCAATAGGCAGAACCTACAAACCTTTAATTTTGTAGAAAGTTTTAATCAGTAAAAACATTTCCAATATTTATAGACAATTATAAACTGTTTGTAGATATTTTTTCTTATGTTCTTAACAAATTTTGAATTTTGATTAACAATATTTAACAAAATTCAAAATCATGAAACATCAACTTAAGATTATTGGTATTGGTGTAAGCTTTTTTTTGGGACAGCATTTGGTTTCCGCCCAGGAAAATGATACATTGAAAACCCAAAATATTGAAGGTGTCGTTGTAACAGCATTAGGGATAAAGCGCGAAAAAAAATCTCTTGGTTATTCCACACAGGAAGTAAGGGGAGAAGAAATTAATAAAAATCCAACGACTAGCTTTTTGAATAACCTTTCGGGAAAAGTAGCAGGCCTTGAAATTAAACAATCCACAAATTTTGGTGGTTCGATAAATGCCGTTTCCCGAGGTTATAAATCGATCTTGGGAAATAACCAGGCACTTTTTGTTGTAGATGGTGTTCCTATTATTAATAATAATATCAACTCAAATTTTCAGCAAAACGGAGGTGGTGGTTATGATTATGGTAGTCCTGTTTCAGATATCAATCCTAATGAAATAGAATCTGTTAATGTTTTAAAAGGAGCAGCTGCAACAGCATTGTATGGTTCCAGAGCCCAAAACGGAGCAATTATCATTACTACAAAAAAAGGGAAAAAGAACAAAATTGGAATTGGATTAGAGTTTTCAAGTTCCATTACATTTTCAGTAATAGATAAAAATACCTTTCCGGAATATCAAAGCCAATATGGTCAAGGTTATTTAGGTAATGTGATGGCGACTTATCAAGGAAGTCCCAGAGCTTTATTTGGACATGATGCTTCGTATGGAGCACCTTATGATCCAAATTTAATGGTATGGCAATACGATGCATTTATCCCAAACTCACCAAGCTATGGTAAAAAAACGCCATGGGTAATGGCACAGAATGGACCGATTACTTTTTTTGAAAAAGGGGTTAATCAGGTTAATAATATTGCTTTGAGTGGTGGAAATGATAAGGCTACTTTTAGATTAAGTTATGCTAATGCAAATGCAACGGATATTTTACCTAATTCTTCTTTAATGAAAAATAATTTTGGAGGAAATGCATCCTATAAATTGACTGATAAACTTACTGCAACTATTTTTGCCAATTACATAACACAAAATACAAAAGGCAGAAATTCTACTGGGTACGGAGATAATATCATAACAAATTTTCGGCAGTGGTGGGCCACAAACGTTGATTTGAAAACCCAACAATATTTGTATGAAAATTTCCGAGAAAATTATACTTGGAATATTAAAAGTGTAAGCAATCTTGCTCCACAATATTGGGATAACCCATACTTTCAAAGATATGAAAACTATCAGACAGATAACAGGGATCGTTTTGCAGGTAATTTTAGCTTGATTTATGATATTTCCAAAAATTTTAATGTCTTAGGAAGAGTGGGTATTGATGGATATAATATGATGATTGAAGAAAGAAGAGCGGTGGGATCTGTTCCTGCGTTTTTTAGTTTTAATCCATTAGAACAAGCATCTGGTTATGCTGTAACCAATTTAATATTCAGAGAAACCAATTATGATGTAATTGCAACATATAAAAAGACATTTTTAAAGGATTTTAATTTGCAGGCAATTTTAGGGGGAAATATTAATGTGCAAACTAACTACTCAAATGCGCAGACTACTTCCGGAGGATTGTATATACCTAACCTTTATACCATTTCCAACTCGGCTACAACACCGGAAAAACCAATTATTTCAGATACATCAAAATATATTTACGGTGCTTTTGCACAGGCATCCTTAGGATATAAAAGCACATATTATGTGGAAGGAACTTTTAGGAGAGACCAATCAACAGCTTTACCATCTGAAAAATCAGTTTATTATTATCCATCAATTTCAGCAAGTATTGTTTTTTCTAACTTGATAAAAGAAAAATGGTTGAGTTTTGGGAAAATTAGAGCAGCTTACGCAGAAGTAGGTTCTGATACAAGTGCGGATCAGCTAAGAAACAGATATTTTGTACAGTCAGCTTTTGGTGAATCACCGGTATATTCTTTTAATACTACCTTGAGAAATGTTGATTTATTGCCACAAAAACTAAAAAATTTAGAAACAGGAGCGAGTGTTCAACTATTCAGTAATAGATTCGGTTTCGATATTTCTTGGTTCCGAAATATTGCTTTTGATCAAATTCTACCTCTACCAATTTCGCTTGCAAATGGCTCGATAAATAAAATTCAAAACACTGGAGAACTCACTACAAAAGGATTCGAAGTTTCTGTGAACATTACACCGGTTAAAACAAATAATTTCAATTGGGATATGAATCTCAACTGGTCAAACCCAAGAACAGAGGTTACGCAATTAAGACCAGGTATTGAAAATATTACGATTGGTAGCTTGCAGGGTGGGATTTCTATCAATGCTCCATTGAATGGAGATTACGGAAGTATTTGGGGAGCAGACTTTGTATATGATCTTAATGGTAACAAAATTGTTGGTGAAAATGGAGCATACCTTTCCACAGCTGACACCAACCATGATTTAGGTAGTTTTCAAGCTGATTTTATTGCTGGCTTGAATAACAGTATTAAATATAAAAACTTCAATTTTAGTTTCCTTATTGATTGGAAAAAGGGAGGTAAAATATTCTCTCTTGACCAATATTACGGCTATGGAACTGGTATATATGCAGATTCGGTAGGTTTAAATGATTTAGGCAATCCAATTAGAAACGAATTGAGTAACGGCGGTGGCGTTATTTTACCGGGTGTAATGGTAGACCCGAATAATCCGAATCATTATATTCCGAACACAATACGTTTGGATCGATCGATGTCCAGCCAAGTTTTGGGAACGGATCCTCCTGCCGCAGCATTCGTATATGATGCGAGTTATATCAAATTAAGAGAAGTATCACTTTCTTATACTTTCGATAAAAAAGTTTTGGCTAACACTTTTATTCAAAGCTTAACAGTAGGAATTTCCGGGAGCAATGTTTGGATTATTCACAAAAATCTTCCATATGCAGATCCTGAAGCGGGCTTGTCCTCGGGAAATATTCAGGGATATCAGTCTGGTGTAATGCCAACTACCAAAAACTATTCATTTAATATAAAAATAAATTTTTAAAAACCAAAAAAAATGAAAAGCATAGTAATATTGTCAATTCTTATAGGAATTTCCTTATCCAGTTGTACTAGGGATAATATTAACGAAGATCAGCATGCAACTTATAATGTTACTCCCGAATCTCTTGTCACTTATGCGGAAAAAGAATTGAGTGACTTTCTGAACACACCAAATGTCAATGAAAATAATTTTAGACTCACCATGCAATATTGGCAGGAAACTACATATGTAAACGAAAGCAACTATGATTTTACAAATAGAAATGTTGCCAACAACATTTGGACTGACACTTATGTGAATGTATTGAATAATCTCAATAAAGCAAAAGAATTAATTGCTAATTATCAACCGGCGCCTTCAGAACTTGCAATATGGCCTGTGAAAAAACAAAATCAATTGGCGGTAGCAGATATAATGATGGTTTTCACGTATCAAACTTTAGTAGATGTTCATGGAGATATTCCATATACTCAATCATTGAATAATCATGATTTTCCACTTCCAACTTACGATAATGATGCGGATATATACCCCAAATTAATTACCCGGTTAAAGGATGATGTGTCTAAACTTCAACTTGGTGATGCATTTAGCTCAGGTGATATTTTATATAATGGAAATATTGCAAAATGGAGAAAATTTGGAAATTCTCTGCTTCTCAAATTGGGAATAGCTTTAGCAGATATAAATCCTGCTTTGGCACAGTCTACTATTTCAGATGCTATTTCTGGCGGTGTTATTACAAGCGTATCAGATAATTGTCAGTTTGTTTATTTGTCATCTTCGCCAAACTACAGTCCTGTTTATGAAAATGTGTATGCAAAAAACAGAGATGATTACTTCGCTGGTAAGCCATTTGTGGATTATCTTAATACAACGTCGGATGTAAGAATTTCAAAATATTTTCAAGATGTTAATGGTTCTTACATTGGTCAAGTTATTGGTCAACCTGGAGAGTTTGTAGATTTTTCAGCACCGGGAGAATTTGCTTATACGCCAACAACTCCGGGTAATATTATAACAGCTACTGAAGTTGCTTTTTATCTTTTGGAAGCATCAGCTAGATTTGGAATTGGAGGAAGCCCATCAGATTTATACGCATCGGCTATTACAGTTTCATTTTTAGAATGGGGTTTTACACTAACAGATGCTCATAATTATATTAATAATCATCCGTATAATGCTACAAATTGGAAAAAATCTATAGGAGAGCAAGCTTGGGTTGCAATGTACAACCAACCTTTGATTTCTTGGAATTTTTATAGAAGATTAGATTACCCACAATTGCATGCGCCCTCTACCGCAAATCCGAATGCAGAAGGAAAAGTACCAGTTAGGCTGCAGTATCCCACTTTAGAAGCAACTACAAACGGAACAAATTATAGTAATGCTTCTACAGCAATCGGTGGTGATAAACTGACAACCAAAGTTTTTTGGGATAAATTTTAAAATCATAGTTTTTTATATCAAATTAAATTTTTTATCCACTATGATCAATCCGCTCCGAAAGCGGATTTTTTTTAACATATTTTCTTTGCTCAAAAAAATGATATGGCTGACTGAAAAATACGCAAATGCTGTAATGAGCAGGAAATAAATCAACATCATCACTTCATTCATTATTTGGGGAAATGGAATAGGAGTCTTGGATTTTTTCACCAACCGTTTGTATCTTTTAAAATGAAGTTGGTAGATATAATATTGCTTGTAGCTGAGTCTGGTATTAACTTTGGAAATATATAAAGGTATTAATTTTAAAGAATAAATTTTTATAAAATGAAAGCATTCAAGCCACTATCATCACTTTTGCTAATGATTTTTCTTACAGTTTTTTCCATATCTTGCAGAAATGACAATAATGATAACAACCCAAGTGGAGGCAATTATCCAAAGAAGGTCTCAACAACTTATAAGGTCACAAGCACAACTGCTACTTCTGCAAACCTGATACAGTATAAAAATGAAACAGGGGCAAATATAGATGTTCCCAACCCAACACTCCCTTTTACAAAGACATTCGATAGGATTGTGAACAAAGGTGATGTTCTTACTGTGGGTTATGGGACCAATACAAGCCAAATAGTAAAAATAGAAATATTGGTAAACAATGTTGTGGTAAAATCGCAGGAATTTTCATCCACTTCAGGCGCTTTAGTTTACTTGTTTGAGTAAATCCTATATTGACAATATTATATCAATATCCTTTTCTTCTACATTTGAATTTCTCAATAGCATGTTATTCAACTTGCATTTACTGATTTATCAGTATTGGTAAGTCATACAATTCGTACTTACATTTACCTTTTAATTTTCAAAACCTATATAAAACCAAGCTATGAAAAAAATAATACTGTTTTTTATAATAAGTGTAGGAGTTCAGGGACAAGATCTAAAAGTTTTTGATATACAATTGGGAAAACCGATGGATATTAGAGAATGTAATTTTAAAGTTTATGAATTTGCTTCAAAAGATGGCATCGCCGTAAAAAAAAATAAAGGACGGGGATTATTAGATAGAAAACCGAATATTTCAAAAATGTATATGTACACAGAAAATACACCTCAAAAAGACAAATGTTATCAGAGAGTAGGCTTATATTATACAGAAATTCCAACACCAGGAACAGCAGCTGCAGAAAATCTACCTGATATTCTTTCACCAAATAATCAAAAAGTTAAATTAATTTATCCCAAAGATTCTAGACCTGGAATTGCTGATCGAGAAGATATATGGATCGGGATACAGAACAATAAAATTACTGGGGTAAAATTCTATTTCAATATTCATAATGCTAAAGCAGTTTACCAGACTTTAGTTAGGAAGTATAATAAGCCGACAAGCAGGCAAAATTTTTCAATTTCGACACCGGCTGGGAATAATATTAATTATTATGAAACTATATGGGATTTTAGTAATCTTAAAGCTACCTTTTTAAGTATTGATACAAACCAAATAGGATATGATCCGAATAATGCTCCTATTGGTTATTCAAGCGATGTAGGAAGTGTGACGATTCAATATTATTCCGAAGAAAAGATGCTTGAAGATAAAAATAAACTATGAAAGCAAAACTATTATATCGTTTTGTATTATTAATCATTATACTATTTATTTTAAGCTTCACATTGTGGAAATCGGAATCTATTGACGGTTCTTGGACGTTTGTTAAAGTTGAGAATATAAATAATGATGGAACTAAAACAATAGTTTTTCCGAAGCAGAGCCAAGCAATTTTTTCAGGTAAATTATACAGTTTTTGTTGGTCAGCTGATGATTCTAATGGTAATTTTTGGCTTATGACAGATAATGAAAAACTTAACCGAATGAATCGCACAATCGTAAATACTGGCGATTTCTATTTTAAGAATGGTTATCTTTTTACTGAAGCAAAATATGCATTAAATCCAAAATTTGTTGGTGGCGTTGCAAAATTTGATGTATCGTATACAGGAGACACTTTGGTATTGAAATGTACAAGTGTCTTATCAAAAGATAATGTCATGCACCCTTTTTACTCAAAAGCTTACAGTATAAGTAAACTTATAAAGAATAAAAAAAATCTTTGATAGAGACTTCCGACAAGCAATTTTTATTTATAAGACAGTAATAATGAAAATTGTATTTCTGGAGAAACCACTTAAAGCCGCCTGGTTCAGGTGGCTTTTTTATTGGAAAATATTAAATTAGTGTTAATCTAATTTGGATTATAAAAGGAAAGAGTGTATTTTTGCACCACTCAAAAGCAATGGAGTATGGTTTCTTAGCTCAGTTGGTAGAGCAACGGACTGAAAATCCGTGTGTCCCTGGTTCGATCCCTGGAGAAACCACTTAAAAACCGCCTAAATCAGGCGGTTTTTGTTTTTTGCTAATTTATTGTCTGATTTTTCATATTAAAATTGAGTTTTGAAAGTTAATTTTATATTTTAATAATAAAAGTTGCTTATTTTCAAAAAAGAAATATTTTTGCAAAAAAAACTAATTTTCAAAACTTCATGATGAGAAAACTCTATTTTTTATTATTACTTACTATATATTCTCAATTATTTTCACAAATAAAAAGTGATACAATCAATTATCTTTCAAATGGCATTGTAGAAGACTCGCATGGGAAAATAATAACAAATCATGTTTTAAGAGAAAAGTTTCTAAAAGAGAGAGCGATGAAAGTTCTTTCAGAAAAGAAAAAAATGTTAAAGGCAACCCCAACTCTTGTGGAATTGTGTTCTAATGGCGGCTTTGAACAATTTGAAAGTGTTGGGGGGAAAAACTATCTTAAGAATTTTTTATTTTCTATAGGAGATCCGCCCGGACCAACGCAGTGTAGGTCTATTTCTAATAAAGCAGACTCTTATATTAATCAATATGATCCTACTGACGGAGATCTGATGGCAACAACTGTTCCTGCAAATCTTATCGATTCTTATATGGGAGACATAAAAGCATTTGATCAGTATGCCCTTAAAATTAATTATCCTAATTCAAGTACTTATGGATCAATAGTACAAGGGAAAAGATTCAAAACCAATAATGAGAATTTTGTAAAATTTAATTATAAGGCCATCCTTCAAAGTGTTTATGATAATAGCCATACTGATAATCAAGCTTTTTTTAAAGCAAGAATACTTAATAAGTCAAATGTTGTAGTAAGTGAATTTTGTCTTGTTGGCGATGAAAAGAACTGCATATTTACAAAAGTACCGGACGGCAGCTACGGCTATGTGACATTATATACAGCCAACTGGCAATCAGGATTGCTCGATATCTCTTCTATTCCTAATAATGAGGAATTTACGGTGGAGTTTATGGCGTCGCGTTGTGGATTAGGGGGACATTTTGGATATGCGTATGTAGATGATATTTGTCTGTTACATTCGAATGAGAGTTTTGTCGGAAGCATTGATCTTAGCCCTTTGAATGCTGTTTGTCCAACATTACCCATTAATGTTTCAGGTGTGTTTACGGTTCCAAATTCCGGCGGAGTAACCGCATCTGTCAAAAATATCACTTTGAAATTATTTAATGAAAGCGGTGCTACTGTTTATACAACACAATCTGCTACAATTGATAATGTTAATAAAAAATTTAATTTTGTTCTTAGTAATTCGGATTTTCCCAATACAAACCAAGCAAATTATAATGTAGGTGTATATGTAGATTATGATATACAAGGCAGTTCCTGCGGTGGTAATAATTTTTTCACAAATGCTTCGGATACAGACGCTAATGAAGGTTGGGATATCAGTTTTCTTAATTGCTCATCCTCTTGTAATATCCCTGTAAACACGGCAAAATTATCAAAATGTGATACTGATGGGAATGGAGTAGAGGATTTTAATCTCACCGATTTTGATAGCAAAGTAGTAACATCTACAACAGGTCTTAGTTTTACCTATTTTAAAAATTATAACGATGCACTTAGTAATTCTAATAGTATTAGCAATTTTACTAAGTATCCATCTGGTACTGGAAATGTATATGTAAGAATATCCCGAGATGCTAGCTGTTACAAAATAGTTTCAGTATCCTTAGAGGTTAGGAATCCAACTGCAAATATTACAGGTATCCTGAATGTCTGTTCGGGCAGTACGAACTTGACTGCATCAACAGGTAGCAGTTATCTTTGGAGCCCGGGTGGTGAAACAACGCAAACTATTTCCGTGAGCAATACGGGAGTTTACTCCGTTACGGTTACAGATAGCTATGGCTGTAGTAGCACTGCGAGTGTGAGTATAGAACCAAGCTTAACTGCTGTCACACCAACTTTACAAGTTACGCAACCTTCCTGTTTTGTGTCTTCGGGAACAATAAAGGTAATATCCCCCGCATCGGAATATAGTTTTGATAACGGTGTTACCTGGACTACTAATGCTATAAAATCTAATTTGTATCCAGGAAAATATTTTGTAAAAGTCAAAACTGTCAAAGGCTGCATATCTTACTCTCAAGAAGTTGATATTGTACAATCTTTGTTGCCGTATCCCAATTGCAACTCGACGCAGCCAAGATTTTGTGGAGATACAGGTTCCATAACTGTTACCAATTCTGCAGCTTATTACAGTTTTGATAATGGTGTAACCTGGGTTAATAATCCAGTAGCAGATAAACTACAGCCAGGCAAGTATACTGTCCGAACAAAGGATGCTGCAGGATGTATATCTAATCCGCAAGTTGTTGCTATAGAAAGTCAAACTTTGGGCGATCCTGAATATACATTAGTTAGTCCCGCTTGTTCGGTTGCTGGCAGTATTACTATTAATACACCTGCAGATTTTTATACTTTTGACGGTGGTACGACCTGGGTAACATCGAATGTTCTAAGTAACGTCAATTCAGGTAATTTTTCTGTAGGTGTCAAAAATTACTTGGGCTGCATATCTTATTTTAAAACTATCTATGTATATAAATTTGAGAATCAGTCACCACAATATGAAGTGATCCAACCAGAGTGCGGAACTAATGGGGCTATCTATATAAAAACAGAGGCTGCTCAATATAGCTTTGATAACGGTGCAACTTGGACTACGAGCAATTTGGCAGAATTGCCGGCAGGAAATTATACAATAAAAATTAAAAACAGTGCCAACTGTATTTCTCAGGCTACTACTGTAACTCTTAATCCGCCTTACCTTCCTAATCCTATATATACGGTCGAGCAGCCTGGTTGTGGAGTTAATGGAAAAATCACTATTAACAGCGTATATGACTTTTATAGTTTTGATAATGGTGTAACTTGGGTTACGACCAATTCCAAAGTATTACCTGCGGGATCCTATCAGATTATGGTGAAGAATAACATTGGCTGCAAATCTTATGCTCAATATGTATATTTGTACGAACAAAAACTACCGCAGCCTTCTTTCAAAGTTGTGCAGCCAACTTGTACAACAAAAGGAAGTATAACCATCAATACTGTAGCTGATTTTTATAGTATCAACGGAGGCTCTACTTGGAGTACTAATCCTGTGTTTAGCAATTTGACAGGATCTAGTTTTACTATTGTTATTAAAAATAACCTGAACTGTATCTCAGAGTCTGCTTATACGTATTTTAATCAGCCATATTTGGAGTCACCAACATATACTGCAGTTAATCCAAGCTGTGGTAATACAATTGGCAGTATAAAATTTACATCAGCAGCAGATCAATATAGTATTAATGGAGGAAGTTCATGGTCAACAAATCCAGATTTTAACAACCTTAACAAAGGTTATTATAGCCTGGTAGTGAAAAAAGCAGGATGTATTTCTAATAGTATTAGTTTTTACATGGACGACACCTCATTAGCTGCTCCATCGGTCACAGTTGTACAGCCTACTTGTGGAAGTAAAGGAAGTATCACTGTTAATGCGGTTGCGGATTCATATAGTATTGATGGTTATACATGGGTAACTACTCCTGTTTTTAATAATTTAAATCCAGGGTATTATAGTGTTTATATCAAGAATAATTCTGGTTGTAAATCATCAGGAGTTTCAGTTAATTTACAAAATTTCTATTTAGATGATCCGGATTATACTTACACATTACCATCGTGTGGTGTTGGAGGTACAATTACAATTACAACGCCAGCTGCTTCTTACAGTATCAACGGAGGAAGCACATGGAACACAAGTCCTGTTTTTACTAATCTACAGCCCGGTAGTTATTCTATAGCTATAAAGAATAGTCAAAATTGCACATCCAACCTTTCCGGAAGATATCTTAATTTTAATAGATTTTATCTGCCCAAACCAGATGTAGAAGTCACTCAGCCTGTATGCGGGCAAAATGGTAGTATAAAAATTATAACTTCAGCATCACAATATAGTTTTGATGGCGGAAATACCTGGACAACCAATCCTGTGCTTAACAACCTGACTAGTGGTTATTACTATATAATGATTAAAAATGCTCAGAATTGCACATCAGATCCTTATGGCTTCAGTGTATCC
>MKVE01000032.1:71017-93065 GCA_001898785.1 Chryseobacterium sp. 36-9
CTTGGACTACAAGTTCTTCATTGCTGAATCCAGCCCCGGGATACTATAGTATTAAGATTAAAAATTCAATCGGATGTGTTTCTACTGCTGCTAATGTAAATGTTCAGAAGTATTATTTGAATGCTCCGCAAGTGACAACAATACAGCCAACCTGCTCATCTCCTTCAGGTACAATTATAGTAAATACTATTGCTGATCTTTACAGTTTTGATAATGGAACAACTTGGGTTACCAATCCAATTAAAAATTCTGTTCCCTCCGGATATTACAATATTTTGATAAAAAATAGTTTTGGTTGCATATCTCAGGCTGCCTACGCTTATATTAATTCAAGTCCCAATGTCCCAGCTGCTCCTGCGGTTACTGTAGTACAGCCGACAGCTTGTGATAGTACAGACGGCAGTATCAAAATTAATACGACAGGTGTCAGCTATTCTTTCAATGACGGAGCCTCTTGGACTACTAATCCAATGAAAACAAATCTTGGTTCGGGAACATATATTATTAAAATTAAAACTAATTCATATAGCTGCGAATCAAAAACAACAGTCGTAAATTTGGATTCCGGAGTTGCAATTGCAGCGCCTGATGTATCTGTAACACAACCGACTTGTAGTGTTTCTACAGGTACTATAACCGTTACAAGTCCAGCTTCTACTTATAGTTTTGATAATGGGTTAACATTCACTTATTCAAACTCTAAAAGTGACTTGCTGCCGGGAACTTATAATGTTAAAGTTAAAAATACAACAGGATGTATTTCTAATGTTGCAACTGTGGTGATTTCTAAGCCGGCTCCATTGCCAGCTCCAGCTTATGCTGTAAAACAACCGGACTGTAATAATGCATTCGGAGAAATCAAAGTTACAAGCCCGGCTTCGGAATATAGTTTTGATAATGGTCTTACATTTGGTGCTGCAGACACTAAGACAAATTTAGCTCCCGGAACTTATAATATCGTAATCAAAGATGCAACCGGTTGTATCTCTTTTGCCGCAATGGTTACGGTTAATACGAGACCTTTAACGCCCGAGCTTCCTCAGGTTTCAATTACCCAACCAGTAGGTTGTACTGCTAATACGGGAAATATAGCAGTAATATCTCCCGCAGCATATTATAGCTTTGATGATGGACTTACATGGATTACAAGCTCTAATGCGACCTTGCCGCCCGGAACCTATCTGGTAAGACAAAAACTTTCCAATTCAGGATGCCCATCGCCAGCATTGTCAGTAACGATAGATATGCCGCCTAATGCACCTGTTTTACCTACTTACAGCATTAATCAACCAGCGTCATGTGTTAATCCATTTGGGGATATTAATATTACTACACCAGCATTTGCTTATAGTTTTGATAATGGTTTGACTTATACTTCAAGTGCATACTCAGGACATTTATCTCCAGGTAACTATTATCTTAAAACCAAAAATTCTGCCGGTTGTGAATCGGGTTCTGTACTTGTAGTAATAAAAAAGCCTATCGATACGCCAGTTAAGCCAGTAGTACAAGTTCAACAATTAGACTGTCACCATTCTAGTGGTGAGATTTTAGTTAATGCAGGTATAGCTGTACAGTATTCAATAGATAATGGTCTCACCTGGGTTGGTAATAATTCATTTGCTAATCTTGTTCCCGGGTCATACAGTGTGAGATATAAAAATCCTAATGGATGTATCTCTGATCCTGAAATAGTAATTATCAATACGTATACTAATAGTACACCAAAGCCAATTGCTGATGCTCAACAATATTTTTGTGTACAAAATAAGCCGACAATTGCCGACATAATAATAACGGGGACAGGTGTCAAATGGTATAACTCTGCATTTGGAACTAGTCAGCTGGCTGCTTCTACATTATTAGTTGATGGACAAACATATTATGCATCACAGGTGGTTGCGACTTGTACAAGTGATCGTATTCCTGTTACGGTTAGTATCCAGTCAACTTTGCCGCCAACCGGAGATTCTCCGCAATTGTTCTGTATTAGTCAGAATGCAAAATTATCTGATGTCAAGGTGAATGGCAGTAATATAAAATGGTATGCTGATAAATTATCAATTATTCCCCTTCCTTCCAATACGTCATTACAGGATGGTTTTACTTATTATGCAACACAGACGGTAAATGATTGTGAGAGTGTTTTGAGATTGCCTATATTGGTTAATATAACCTCTGGTGTTATTCCTTATATGCCAGGTCCGGAAATCCAAAATATTCAGATAGAAAATAATACAGCTACTGTTATAATTAAAGGAGCTTCTAACTATGAATATTCATTAGATAATATCAATAATTGGCAAAATTCTAACGTTTTTAAAAATTTGGATAATGGAAATCATAAGGTATATGTGAGAGAAGTCTCCAATATTTGTGCAGTTTCTTTAAAAGAATTTACTATTTTTAAGATTAATAACATTTTAACTCCTAATGGCGATGGTATTAATGATAACTGGGAAATAGAAGGATTAGAGAATTATCCGGGTACAAAAGTTCGAGTTATGGATAAGAATGGAAGAGTAGTCTTAGATACAGTAGTATCAGGAAAGTTTTTTTGGAACGGAACTTTTTCGGGCAGGTTATTGCCTACGGATAATTATTGGTATCATATTGTGTTGACAGATGGCAGGCTGTTGACAGGTTATCTTGTGATAAAAAATAGGAATTAAAAAAAAGGCGCTTAATAAAGCGCCTTTTTTTAATAAAATAAATTAAAATTTCTCCACTCTAACAGCTTCCGGAACCATAATCTCGTAGTTGCCGCCATAAGAAACGATTTCTCTCACAATGCTGCTGCTGATGTAAGATTTTCCGGATGAGGTTAGAAGAAATATCGTTTCAACTGTATTGTCTCTTGTCAGGGCTCTGTTGGTCTGTGCAATGGATTTTTCAAATTCGAAATCAGCAGGGTTTCTAAGTCCTCTCAAGATGAAATTGACATTTTTACTTTTACAGTAATCAATCGTCAAACCTTCAAAATCATCAACTTCAACATTCGGGAATTTTTCAAAAGTTTTCTTGATGAACTCTTTACGTTGTTCAAGGGAGAACATATATTTTTTCTGAGAATTTTTTCCGATAGCAATGATGATTTTATCAAACAACGGAACTGCACGTTCAACAATATCATAATGACCAAGTGTGATTGGATCAAAAGACCCGGGAAAAACAGCAATTTTCATAGAAATTTTAAATTTTAGATTATGAATTTTAGATTCTCTGCATCATTTAAAATCTAAAATTTATCATTGATGATTATTTGTTAAGTGCTTTTTCTACTTCGTTTCCGCAAAGGTCTTTGATAGAGATACCGTATATTTTTGCCTGTTGTGGAAGGATGCTGGCCGGTGAAAAACCGGGATTAGTATTCATTTCTAAAAGATGCGGAATTCCGTCAACGATAATGAATTCCGAACGCGAAAATCCGCTCATACCGAGTGATTTGTAAGCTTTGATAGAGATTTCTTCCACTTTCTTTCTGGTCTCTTCATCAATTCTTGCCGGTGTGATTTCCTGAGAAGCACCCTCATATTTAGCTTCATAATCAAAGAATTCTTTGTCGGGAACAATTTCCGTGATTCCCAAAACAATCACTTCACCTTTATAATCCAAAACGCCAACGGAAACTTCCATTCCATTCAAAGCACTTTCGATAAGGATTTCGTCATCTTCTTTATAAGCAACTTCAAGTGCTTTTGCTAATTCGGATTTTTCTTTCACTTTAGAAATTCCCAAAGAAGAACCACTTTGATTAGGTTTGACAAAAACCGGCAGTCCTAGTTTTTCTACAATTTCGTCATTAGAAATTTCCTCTCCCTTTCTCAAATAAATACTTTTCGCGGAAGGAATTCCATATTTAGACAAAACAGCTAAAGTATCTTTTTTATTGAAGGTTAATGCACTTTGATAGAAATCACAACCTGTATATTTTTGCCCGACTGCATCCCAATACGCTTGGAGGATTCCGTTTTCACCAGGTGTTCCGTGGATGATATTGAAGCAAACATCAAATTTCAAGCTTTCTCCGTTGCCAAAATCTGCAGAGAAATCAGCTTTATTGATTGGTTTTTTATTGTTGTTTTCGTCTGAAAAATACCATTCGTCTGTTAGAATTACAACTTTATAAACGTTATAGGCTTCACGGTCCAGCGAATCAAAAATCAGTTGTCCACTTTTAAGAGAAACTTTGTATTCATCAGAATAGCCGCCCATTACAACGGCCACATTTTTTTTACTCATTTCAAAATTATTCTTGAAAACAAATGTAAAGATTTTATGAAAAAAATATAGATTAAAAATTGCCTAAATATTAAAATTGAGAATTTAAGTGTGAATTGAAAACACAAAGGCACAAAGAATCTGTATTTATTGTAGTGCTATTAGGCACAAAGTTTAGTTTCATTAAATAAAAAATCTTTGATTTTCCTTGTGCCTTAAAACATTTCGATCTAAAAAAAAACTTCGCGCCTTTGTGTTAAGCTAATATTTGCTAAAATAACAATCTCAAATAAGGCCAATAAATCAAAGCTCCAACACAAACCGAAGAAATAGTCGCTAACATGACAGCGCCTCCAGCCAAATCTTTAATTATTCCTATTCGAGAATCAAATTCAGGCTGAATGTAATCGCAGATTTTTTCAACACAAGTATTCAAAGCTTCTGTTACTAAAACAAAAAAACAACAAAAAATTATTAAAGCTGTTTCCATTTTCGAAAGGCTAAGAAAAACAATCAGAAAAAGATTAATCAGTAAACCGAAAATATGAATCTGAAAATTGCGTTCGGTTTTCAAAATCCACATCAAACCTTTGATCGTAAAATGAACACTTTTGTGAAATGGAGGTTTTTTCATACTCTATAATATCAACAAAGATAGATAAATCCGAAAATTGTTAATAACTAAATAAATACGGCTTTTAAAATTTGTCCGAAATCATTATCTTTGTGGAATTGAAATAAATACAGTTTATGAGATTTATTGTTGCCAGTGGCGATTTGCAGAAAGCTTTACAGACGGTGAGTGGCGTAATTTCCGGTTCACAATCCAGACCCATTTTGGAGAATTTTCTTTTCGAGCTAGACCAGAACTTATTGACAGTGACGGCTTCTGACGGAGAAACGACACTGATTACTTCTCTCGAAGTCAAGTCTGATGACAAGGGAAAATTAGCAGTTCCGGGTAAGATTTTTCAGGATTTTCTGAAAACTTACGGCGAGCAGCCTTTAACTTTAGTGGTTAAAGATTCCGAGGACGGAAACGGTAGCGTTTTGGAAATTTTGGATGAGAAAGACAACTTTGCTGTGGCATTGGACAATGCTGATGACTACCCGGAATTGCCGGAGTTTGATGCGTCTCAGAAAGTAACCATCGGAGGTGGTGTTTTGGCAGAAGCTTTGGCTAACACTTTGTTTGCCACAAGCAATGATTCTCTTCGTCCTGTGATGACTGGTGTTTTGTTTCAGTTCAAAGAAGATGAGACCAATTTTGTGTCTACAGATTCTCACAGATTGGTGGTTTACAAAAGAACAGATATCGTACATCCGGAGACTTTGGAATTCATAATGCCAAAGAAACCGCTGTCGATTTTTAAAAATATCCTGAATAATTCAAACGAAGATGTTGTGATCGAATTTAGTGATAATATGGCTAAATTCACATTCGGAAATAATATCTGGATCTGTCGTTTGATTGACGGAAAATATCCAAACTACAATGCGGTAATTCCGAAAGAAAATCCAAATGTTCTGACCATCAACAGAAGCTTGCTTTTGAGTTCTATCAGAAGAGCATCGATCATGTCCAACAAGTCTACAAATCAGGTAAGGTTCAAGTTGTCCGGCAACGTTCTTCACCTTCATGCCGAAGATACAGAATACGCAAACAAAGCGGATATGCAGATTCCTTGCGATTATAACGGCGATGATATCAATATCGGCTTCAGTTCAAAATTCCTGACAGAGATGTTATCTGTTTTAGGTTCTGACGATATCACGATGAAAATGTCTCAACCCAACAGACCGGGGATTGTAGAACCGGTTGACGGATTAGAAGAAAACGAGAGTATCCTGATGCTGTCAATGCCTGTGATAGGTTTGTAATTTTAAAATTAATCATATTTAAAATTTGAGATTTGAAATTCAGGTCTCAAATTTTAGTTTAAAAATCATAAATTTTTGGGCAGCTTTTCCGCCTTCCGTTCCCAATCTTTTTTACCAAAGCTTTTCCGGCCACAAAAAAAAGGATTTCCACTCAAGTCGGGCTGCTGTAATTCAACGTGTAAAGTAATCTTATTCGAGTTAACGCCTTTGTGAACTTAAATAGGTTTTAAATAAAAATCTTTGTGCACTTTGTGTTCAAAAAAATTCAAATATAAAAAAGAATGAAAATTTCTAATAATTGGCTTAAAGATTATATCAAAACAGACCTTAATTCTGACAAAATCAGTGCATACCTTACCGATATTGGTTTGGAAGTAGAAGGTGTTGATCAATTCGAAAGCATAAAAGGAAGTCTGGAAGGAATTGTTGTAGGCAAAGTTTTGACTTGCGAAAAACATCCGAATGCCGATAAATTAAGCAAAACAATTGTTGATATTGGAAACGGAAAAGTTTTGGAAATTGTTTGTGGAGCACCTAACGTTGCAGCAGGACAAACTGTACCAGTTGCCGTAGTTGGAACAAAAATCTATGCAAAAGATGGCAGCTCTTTCGAAATCAAAAAGGCTAAAATCCGTGGCGAAGTTTCCGAAGGGATGATTTGCGCCGAAGACGAATTAGGCTTGAGTGATGACCACGCCGGAATTATGGTTTTGGACGAAACAAAATATGAAGTTGGAAAACCATTGGCCGATTATTTTGAATTAACGAATGATGAGGTTTATGAAATTGGTTTAACGCCAAACAGAACCGATGCCATGTCACATTATGGTGTTGCAAGAGATCTACAGGCATTCCTTATTTCAAATGATTTGAAATCTCAGTTTGAAAAAGTGACTTCTGTTGCTTTGAATATAGAAGGTTCTCACGATTTCAAATTAGAAGTTGAAAATTCTGAACTGACTCCGAGATATTTAGGCGCTGTGATTGAAAATGTTGAGATCAAAGATTCGCCAAATTGGTTGAAAAACAGGTTGAAAGCTATTGGGCTTTCAACAATTAATAATGTTGTAGATATTACTAATTATATTCTTCATGGGCTTGGACAGCCGCTTCACGCTTTTGATGCGGATAAAATTGCAGGTAAAACTGTAAAAGTGGGAACGGTAAAGGCTGGAACCAAATTTAAAACTCTCGATGGTGTTGAAAGAACTTTGAGTGGCTCAGAAATTATTATCAAAGACGGCAAAGACAAGCCGATGTGTATTGCCGGAGTTTTCGGTGGAAGTGAAAGTGGCGTTTCATCCGAAACCAAAACGATTTTCCTGGAAAGCGCTTATTTCAATCCGGTGGCGATTAGAAAAGCATCCAAACTTCACGGACTTAATACGGATGCGTCTTTCCGTTTCGAGAGAGGTGTTGACCCAAATAATGCGAGAACTGCTTTGACTCATGCTATCAATTTGATTCAGGAATTAGCTGGCGGAAAATTAGTTGGCGAGATTCTGGAACATTACCCTGAGAAAATCAAAGATCATTATGTGGTTTTCAGATATTCGAAATTAGATCAGATTCTTGGCGCTAAGATCCACAGAGAAAAAGTAAAAGAAATTCTGAAATCATTGGATATTCAGATTCTTAACGAGATCCAGAATGGTTTGGAATTATCGGTTCCGGTTTACAGAGCGGATGTAACCAGAGAAATCGATGTTATCGAAGAAGTATTGAGAATATACGGTTACAACAAAATCGATGCACCTAAGAAGATCTCTTTCACACCGGTGAAATTGAGTTTCGATGATCAGGATGCTTTGGAAAATTCCTGGGCAAGAACATTACAATCCAATGGTTTTCACGAGGTAATGAACAATTCACTTCGTTCTGTAAAAGATGAAACAGACGCTGTGAAGTTATTGAATCCTTTGAGTAATGATTTAGCATTTATGAGAAAGTCTTTGCTGGAGGGACTTTTGGAAAATGCAATTTACAATATCAACAGAAAATCATCTGACATTAAGTTTTTCGAATTAGGAAAAATTTATCATAAAAAAGAAAAATACGAAGAAAGAAAGCAATTAGCAATTCTGACATCGGGAAGGGAAGTAGCGGAAAACTGGCTTCAACCAAAAAGTGCGACAGATTTCTACTATTTGAAAGCTTATGTCAAAGTTCTTTTGGAAAAACTAAATCTTGAACTTCACGAATCTGCGTTAGAAGACCAGCGTTTTTCTGATGCTTTGGAAATAAAATCCGGCGATAAAACGTTGGCAAGGCTAGGAAAAGTTTCTCCGCAAATGTTGAAGGATTTTGATATCAGTCAGGAAGTTTTCTATGCAGAAATCGAACTGGAAAACTGCCAGACATTGAGAACAAAAGAAAATCTGAAATTCATCGATATTCCTAAATTCAACAAAATCAGAAGAGATTTGGCTTTGCTAGTGGATAAAACCATTACTTATGCAGAACTATACGATTTGGCGAAATCTAACAAGTCGCCGTT
The DNA here is from genome assembly GCA_001898785.1 of Chryseobacterium sp. 36-9. Classification (GTDB taxonomy): domain Bacteria; phylum Bacteroidota; class Bacteroidia; order Flavobacteriales; family Weeksellaceae; genus Epilithonimonas; species Epilithonimonas pallida. Next base: position 79,617 of record MKVE01000032.1, read on the forward strand.
CCTGAAAAATGTTAATCTGTTTGATGTTTACGAAGGGAAAAACCTTCCGGAAGGCAAAAAATCCTATGCTTTAAGTTTTGAACTTCTGAACGAAGAAAAAACCTTGGAAGACAAAGACATCACAGAAGTAATGAACTCTCTTATCAAATCTTTTGAAAAAGAATTCAAGGCTGAATTAAGATAATTAATTCAAATTTATATAAATCAAAATCGGGAAAATTCTCCCGATTTTTTTATTTTTAGCAAAAAATTAAAACCGTGAAAAAAATCTTTATCTCTTTCCTTTTTGTTGCCGGTTTAGTCTCTTCACAAACGTACAATTGGAGCACATTAAACTTTCCCCCTTCAACTACTGGTCGTTATGACGATGTTTTCTTTCTTAATGAAAACTTAGGCTGGGCTGCAAGAGGAGGCAATGGAACTGTTTTCAAAACCACAAACGGTGGAACGACCTGGACAGAACAAATTGTTAGTTCACAAACGGGGCAATACTTCAGGAATATAGAATTTCTGAATGAAAATATCGGTTTTCTGGGAACTCTGAATAATAACTTTTATAAGACGACTAATGGAGGAACAACGTGGACGAAAGTCAACAATATTTCTCCTTACCCAGCCGCAATCTGTGGACTAGATACAGTTGGATCATCCACGGTTTATGGTTGTGGCGCTTGGTTTTCTCCGGCTTATGTTATTAAGTCAACAGATTCCGGTAATACTTGGAAGTTTATCGATATGTCAGCTTATGCATCTGCATTGGTCGAAGTTCAGTTCATTGATGAAAATGTCGGTTTTGTTTCAGGAAGTGATGAACAGGGTGCTGTGATTCTCAAAACGACTGACGGTGGCGACTCCTGGACCAAAATATACAGTGCCGGAGAATACGGCGATTACGTTTGGAAACTACAAATTTTCCCGGATAATAAAATTATTTTCGGTTCGATTGAATCCGAAACTCAAGGCAAATTACTGAAAACTTTTGACGGCGGATTGACCTGGCAAACCAAAAACTTCCCTGACCCATATGTTCAGGCAGTTGGTTTTGTGTCAACTACGCACGGTTGGATGGGCGGTCACAATTCAGGTTTTATGGAGACTTTTGATGGCGGTAATACTTGGATCAATAAAAATCTTGGAGGTTCTCTCAACCGTATTTTTTTTGTTAATGAAACTACAGCTTTTGCATCGGGAAATCAAATCTATAAAATGACCACAACAGGTTTATCAACCAATGAATCAGGCAATGAAAAAGTTGAAAACCTGAAAATAGAAATCGTTCCAAATCCGATAAAAGATAAACTAAATTTGAATATTCATTACATTCATTCGGATCATATTATTGTTGGATTATACGATTTGACAGGAAAATTTTTGGGCAATATTCTAAAAGATGATGTTAGTGGAAAAGGTCTCAAAAAATATTCTCTGGACTTCAAATATTCTGCTGGCGAATATCTTTTGGCGGTGCAATCCAATTTGGGAAGACAGTCTATAAAAATTATTAAGAAATAGTTTTAGTAGCTTAATCCCGCTATTCACTATATCTTTTTCTTTTTTTGCAAAAAAAGAAAAAGGATGCCGTTCCTATCGGGGCTAGGGCATTTGTCATCGATAGAAATCTTGATATCAGAAATAGAAAGCACCAATCAAAAATCATCTCTAATTCAAAATCATTCCAAACATAGTTTTCGTAACTTTGCAGCGATGAATTCTTTAGTTGACAAATACAATATTCCAGGCCCGCGTTACACGTCTTATCCTACTGTTCCTTATTGGAACGAAGCCGATTTTACTGCTGACCAGTGGAAAAAATCGGTTATAAGATCTTTTTCAGAAAGCAATTCCGAAGAAGGAATCTCCATTTATATTCACCTGCCTTTTTGCGAAGCACTTTGTACATTTTGTGCTTGTCATAAAAGGATTACAAAGCAGCATTCGGTAGAAATTCCTTATTTGGAAAGTGTCTTGAAAGAATGGCAATTATATCTTGAATTATTCAATGAAAAGCCTAAACTTAAAGAGCTTCATCTTGGTGGAGGAACGCCGACTTTCTTCTCTCCGGAAAACCTGAAGACACTTTTACAAGGGATTTTTGATACAGTTGAAATTGCAGAAGAACAAGAATTTAGTTTTGAAGGTCATCCGAATAATACGACTCGGGAACATCTTCAGACTTTATTTGATTTAGGCTTCAATAGAGTGAGTTTTGGTGTTCAGGATTATGACCCAAAAGTTCAGAAAGCCATCAATAGAATTCAACCTTTTGAGAATGTGAAAAATGTAACCGAATGGGCAAGAGAAATTGGCTATAAAGGAATCAGCCACGATTTGGTTTTCGGATTGCCGCATCAGACTTGGGAAGCCACCGAATATACGATTAGAAAAACTTTGGAGTTGAAACCTGACCGTTTGGCCTTCTATTCTTACGCACACGTTCCTTGGGTAAAAGGTGTTGGACAAAGAGGTTTTGACGAAAGTGATCTGCCAAGTGGCGATGAGAAAAGAAGATTGTACGAAGACGGGAAAAAACTCTTAGAAGAACTCGGTTATATCGAGATTGGAATGGATCATTTTGCTTTGGAACACGATGACCTTTATCAATCATTGATTCAGAAGAAGCTGCACCGTAATTTTATGGGCTACACTTCCAGCAAAACTCAATTGATGGTTGGATTGGGAATGTCAGCGATTTCCGATTCCTGGTATGCTTTTGCGCAGAATGCAAAAACGGTGGAAGAGTATCAGAAGATTGTTGAAGAAGGCGAGATTCCGGTTTTCCGGGGACATATTTTGGATGATGAAGATTTGACAATTAGAAAACATATTCTGAATCTGATGTGTCAGTTGGAAACGAGTTGGGATTTACAAACTTCATTTCCGGAAATCGAAGATGCAATTGAAAAATTGAAAGAAATGGAAACAGACGGTTTGGTAGAAATCTTCGACAATCAAATTAAAATCACTGAAAAAGGAAGAGCTTTTACACGAAATGTAGCAATGGTTTTCGACCTCAGAATGATGAGAAACAAACCTGAAACCCGAATTTTTTCGATGACGATATAATGAATTAAAAGAAGTTTTAGTAACTTCTTTTTTTATTTTAAATAAGATTGAAAATGAATTTAATCCAACAAAAAAACATCATTCTCAAAAGTTCCAGAGAATTTTTGGCTGATGCAATTTTTCCTGATTCTGGTGAAAAGCTTCCTCTAATCATTTTTGTTCACGGCTACAAAGGTTACAAAGATTGGGGCGCTTGGGAACTGATGGGAGAGAAATTTGCGAAAGCCGGTTTTTATTTTGTTAAATTCAATTTTTCACATAACGGAACTACGATTGAGAGTCCTGACGAATTTGCAGACTTGGAAGCGTTTGGAGAAAATAATTATTCTAAGGAATTGGAAGATTTGGAAATGGTTATCAATCATTTCAAAAATCAGAAGGAAGTTGATGCTGATGAAATTATTTTGTTAGGCCACAGCCGAGGTGGCGGAATTTCTATCATCAAAGCTTCTGAAAATCAATCGATTTCTAAATTGATTACTTTAGCCAGTGTTTCCACACTTGACAGATTTCCGGAAAATGAAGCTTTTGAAAACTGGAATAATGATGGCGTCTATTTTGTCGAAAATGCGAGAACGAAACAGAAAATGCCACATTATTTTCAGTTTTTTGAAGATTATGAAAATAATAAAGAGAGATTTGATGTTGAAAATGCTTGTAAAAATTTGACAATTCCAAGTCTGTTCATTCACGGTTCTGCTGACGAATCTGTTTCTTTAAGCCATTCTGAAAATCTTCAACGATGGACGAAGGGTTCTCAACTGAAAATCATCGACAATGCCAATCATACTTTCGGCGCAAAAGAACCATGGGAAAGTCATTCTCTTCCAAAAGAATTACATGAGGCTGTTGAAACTTGTATCGATTTTTTGAAAAAGAATTAATTTTTCTTTTTGATCAGGTTATTATTTTCTATCCAGCGTTTGCTGGTGTTGATGTCTTTCAGATACCAAATGTCATTAGCATTCATCAGATAAAGGCTGTAAATAATTGGTATAGCAATCTGTTTCCCTTCCAGATAATTGGCTCTTACCGAGATAGCATTTTTTTTGCGGATAAAATCCCCTGAAAATATGTTGGAATAACTTTGTCCAGTCGCTTTGTCATCAATCAGCTCGATGAGTGTAAGGCTGTTGTCAGCATTAAACTGTAGAATATGACGCTCCGAATGGTCTTCAAAATCTTCTACCAAAACAAATTTTTTATTGCTAATGGTATATCCTGAAGCATCCTTCATCTTTTTATGTTTATTTTCGATCTTTTCCAGGATGTCATTGACCGCTGAAAAATTCTGAGAATAAAAATAAACCGAAGAAATCAAACTGAATAAGAGAAATAATTTTTTCATTTTTTATGTGTCTTATTTACAAAATAAGTTATTGTAAATTGGATACACAAATCTTTGACCAAAAATAATCAGACGTTTTTTAATTATCTTTGCAAAATGATACGGATTACAAAAATTTTCAATTTCGAGACAGCTCACGTTCTTTACAATTATGACGGAAAATGCAAGAATATGCATGGTCATTCTTACAAATTATTTGTTACGGTAAAAGGTAATCCTATCGATAATCTGGATGACCATAAAAATGGAATGGTTGTCGATTTTGGTGATATAAAAAAAATTGTAAAAGAAGAAATTGTAGATGTTTGGGATCATGCAGTTTTGGTAAATGGCGTTTCTCCACACAAATCTCTTGGTGAAAATCTGCGAAACGAAGGACACAAAGTGATTTTCTGTAATTACCAGCCAACATGCGAAAATATGCTTTATGATATTGCCTCAAAAATAAAATCAAAACTTCCCAACCATGTTCAATTGGCCTATCTTAAGCTTCATGAGACAGAAAATTCTTATGGAGAATGGTTAGCTGAGGAAAACTAACATGGTTTTGCTATTTGCTGAATTTTTCTTAAAATTGCAGCCTTAAATTAATAAACTATGAAAAAACTATTTTTAGTTGGTGCTTTGTCACTTTTTGGAGCTATGAACGCTCAGTCGGCTAAGTTTGGGCTTAACGCAGGTATGCTGACAGGGTTTGCAAAAGCAAAAGTCCCTGGTTATAGTGAGACAGATTCTTCTACAGGATTTTATGTTGGAGCTTTGGTAGAAATTAAGTTTGGAAGTTTTGCGATTCAGCCTGCAGTTAACTATGCTAATATTAGTGATGGAAGCGGGTTGCAAATTCCTGTAATGTTAAAATATTACGCTATTCCAAAATTGAATTTTCAATTTGGTCCCCAGTTTTTATTTGATTTGGAAGATACACCGGCGGGTTATGAAAATTTTTATAATAAAACAAATTTTGGACTGGCAGTCGGAGCAGGTTTTGATTTTACGTCTAGCTTATTTGCTGAAGCAAGATATTCTTTCCAGGTAAATAATCATCTCAAAGATGCGCCTTCAGGATATGCATTAAAAGCTAATTATTTTAATATTGGTTTAGGTTATAAATTTTAATCCAAATCCAGATTATATAAAACAAAAAAACCTCGCAACTCGCGAGGTTTTTTTAATTAGGATAGACAATATATTTCTGTCTTATTTTTTCAAAATTGTCGAGGTCATTTTTCCAGCTGTCTTTGATTTCTTTTTCAGATTTTCCTGCAATGATCTGTTTTCTTAGTTCATCACTTCCGGCTAACTTATCAAAGAAAAGATTTTTCAAAAAGAAATCCTGCTGAGGAATTTTATAATTTTTGTAGGATTTCAAAAGCCATTCAAGATTTATTTGTCTTAAGTCTTGGGAATATTGACTCAGATTTTCGCCATAACATAATTTGCCATTCAGAAAAGGATCTTTTGCACCTTCTGTTGGTTTCGGTGTGAATTGATATTGGAAATCTTTTGTCCACGGCGAACCATAGATTTGGAATGGTAAATCTGTTCCTCTTCCTACAGAAACCTGCGTTCCTTCAAAAAAACAGAGACTCGGATAGAGATTGATGGATCTATCATTAGGAAGATTAGGAGAAGGTTTGTCAGAAACGCCGTAACGCTGTTGTTTGTGGTAATTAAGCATTGGGATCAGCGTGTATTTTGCTGTCACTCCATTTTTCAGCCACTTTTCGCCATTGACCATTTTTCCATATTCACCAATTGTTAATCCATAAACAACAGGAACATTATGTAAGCCAATAAAACTTTTCCATTGGTCGCGCATCATTGGTCCATCGGTATAACCATCATGTGGATTCGGTCTATCAAGAACAATTACTTCAACATTATTTTCCGCTGCCGCTTCCATAATATAAGATAGTGTCGAGATATAAGTGTAAAATCGTACTCCAACATCTTGGATGTCGAACAAAATAACATCAGCACCTTTCAGGTATTCGGATTTTGGTTTCTTGTTGTCGCCATACAATGAAACAATTGGTAAGCCGGTTTTGCTATCGGTTCCGTTTTTAACGTGTTCGCCGGCATCAGCAACACCTCGGAATCCGTGTTCAGGTGCAAAAATAGATTTGATTTTTATATTATTTTCGACTAAGAAATCAACCAAATGTTTTTTATTCTTCAGAAGACTGGTTTGGTTAGCAGCGACAATGACGTTTTTATTTTTAAGTAAGGGCAAATACAATTCCGGTCTATCAGCAGCGGTTGCAAAACAATCTGTGGATTGATTTTGAGACTTAATACATGGGATTGAACTAAAATAAATTAGCAGGATAAAAACTAAAGTTTTATTTTTGAAGCTTAAAATCATTGATTTGAATTTTCCGTTATATTTCTCGAAAAAGATAGCGTTTTCCAAAGATAACAAAAATAATCTCTCCAAGGTGATTGTCTATATCGGTAGGCTTTCTGTTGCTTTGGGCATCATTGTTTCGCTGATTACAATCTCCACAGGTCTCGGTTCCAAAAAAGCCATCGAAGACAGGATTTCTAATTTCAGCGGAGATATTTCTGTAAAATCCACACGTTCCAATTCTTCTTATAATTCTTCTGTTTTGGATACAAAAGGATTGGACACAAAAGCTCTGAGATCAATTCCTGGCGTTGCCGGTTTACAATCTTATGCATCTGTGAGTGGAATCCTTAGAACTGAAAATAATTTTGCAGGCATCATTTTGAAAGGTGTAGGGAAAGATTTTGATAAAGAAAGATTTCAGCCGTTTATGATTTCGGGCTCGATTCCGGATTATAAAGAAGACGGTTATAATAACGAGATTATTTTGTCAGAAAAAATCGCCAGTGATCTTTCACTCAAAGCGAATGACAGTATTGTGGCAATATTTTCAAAAGAAGATCAAAAACCGATTTACAGAAAATTTGTGATTAAAGGGATTTACAAAACCGATATCAAACTGGTTGATGATCTTTATATGATCGGCGATATCAATCACGTCCGCAAAGTAATGAATATGAATGATAAAGAAGTTGGCGGGCTTGATATTTTCTTAGATGATACCAGTGAAATCGATGCTGCTTTTCCTCAAATCGAAAAATATATTGGGTATAAAAATTATGCAGAAAAAGTAACGGAAAAATATCCGCAGATTTTGGATTGGGTCAATATTTTCAATCAGAATATCTCTTTGATCATTGCCATTATGCTGATTGTTGTAGTCATCAACATTATTATGGTTTTACTGATTTTGATTATCGAAAGAACCAATTCCATAGGGCTTTTGAAGACATTCGGAGCTTCTAATGCACAGATCAGATCCATTTTTATTAATTACACATTGATTATTATGATTCCGGGATTGCTGGCAGGAAATCTTATAGGAATCGGATTGTTACTGATCCAAAAATATATGGGAATTATCAAACTTGATCCGGAAAATTACTTCATCAGTACAGTTCCGGTAGATCTTAATCCGTTATACATCATTTCGATTTCGGTAGGGATTTTCATTGTATCGGGCATCGCAATGATTTTACCAAGTTATTTGATCAGTAGAATCTCACCATTAAAGGCTATTAAATACAGTTAATTAATTTTTATAGATTTAAATACTTGAAAAAAATACTTAATGATACTAAAAAACCTTAATTATCCACTTGATTTTAAATTCAAGATCACCACATTGGCCAGCGACTTTAACATTACGGACAGAAACGGGAATTATGTGGCTTATGTTCGTCAGAAAATGTTTAAGCTGAAGGAAGATGTAATTGTTTTCAATGATGAGAGCAAAACTCAGGAATTATTCAATATCAAGGCTAACCAATGGATTGATTTCAACGCATCTTATGTGATGACGGATTTGGTTAACGGTAAAAAATTCGGAAGACTGGCAAGGAAAGGGGTTCGTTCTCTCTGGAAATCTCGGTATGATATCATCGATGAAAATGATCAACCGAAATATCAGATCAATGAAGACAATGGCTGGGTAAAGGTTTTTGACAGCTTCATTGGCGAGATTCCGATTATAGGATTGTTCACAGGTTATTTTCTGAATCCTTCTTACACCGTGAAAGATAATGCGGGTAAAGAATACTTCAGACTGAAAAAAATGCCTTCTTTGGTTGGGAGGAGATTCCAATTAGAAAGATTAATTGATATTGATGACGAAGACGAATCTCTTGTTGTTTTGAGTTTTCTGATGATGGTTCTTTTAGAAAGAGCGAGAGGATAACAGCCTTAATTAAAATAATAGAATATGAAATATTACAATAATATAGTTGAAACGATTGGTAACACACCTTTGGTTAAAATCAATAAAGTCTTGGGAGAGGATTTCCCGGCTTTGGTTTTGGCAAAAGTAGAAACGACCAATCCCGGAAATTCTGTGAAAGACAGAATGGCGCTTAAGATGATTGAAGATGCTGAAAAAGACGGACGTCTGAAACCTGGCGGAACAATCATCGAAGGAACTTCCGGAAACACGGGAATGGGACTGGCTTTGGTGGCAATTCAAAAAGGTTACAAATGTATTTTCGTGACCAATTCCAAACAATCCAAGGAAAAATGCGACATCCTTCGTGCAGTTGGTGCAGAAGTGATTGTTTGCCCGACGGATGTGAAACCGACAGATCCGCGTTCTTATTATTCGGTTTCCAAAAGACTGGCAACTGAAACAGAGAACGGTTGGTATGTGAATCAATACGATAATTTGTCCAACAGACAAGCACATTACGAAAGTACAGCGCCAGAAATCTGGGAACAGACGGAAGGAAAACTGACGCATTTCGTAGTAGGCGCCGGAACAGGCGGAACAATTACAGGCTGTGGAAAATTCTTCAAGGAGAAAAATCCAAATATTAAAGTTATTGGCGTTGATACTTATGGTTCAATTTTGAAAGAAATTCACGAAACAGGAGAAATTCATTTGAATCACGCTTACACTTACATCACGGAAGGTATTGGCGAAGATATTCTTCCTGAGAATTATGATATGAGTGTTATCGACCATTTTGAAAAAGTCACCGACAAAGACGGAGCAGTCTATGCGAGAAAACTGGCAAAAGAAGAAGGAATCTTTTGTGGTTACTCTGCAGGAAGTGCAATGGCTTCACTTGTTCAGATGAAAGACAAGTTTACAAAAGATGATGTGATTGTGGTTCTGCTTCATGACCACGGTTCCCGTTACGTTGGGAAAATCTACAACGATGAATGGATGAAGGAAATGGGTTGGCTGGAGTAATAATTTTGAATTGTTAATTATAAATTATAAAAAAACCGTCTTGATGTGAAATGAGGCGGTTTTATTTTTTTTAATCAAAATATAAAGAATCTATTTTTCTTCAAATAGTTTGAACTTCACCAGTCGGGATTGACCGGGGATTTCAACAAGAACCCAAAAATAGTTATTTTCCTTATTTATAACTTCATAAATAAATTTTTCTCCTTTTTTGCTGAAATTTTTTTTCGCCTTGTTATTACTTTCAATAAATTCCAGTTCAAACTTGTTAAAGCCAATCCATCTATAAAATAATTTTGAATAAGTATCATCTGTAAAAGTTTCGATCCAAAACTCCGTATCGGTTTTTACCAACGTTTTTTTACCTGAATATTCGAAATAATATAAATTTTTGCTATTCTTTAATTCAAGTATTTCCTTATTTGTAACAGTAATTTCTGGTTTGATGTCGACTTTTGTCCAATATTTATTTTTTATAGGTTTAGATCTGGATAAAAAATCCCTGAAATGTTCGCACATTTTTTGAAATCTGAAGTATAAATTATCGTTTTGTATTCTGCGATCAGCTGCAGGAAATTTATTTAAATATGGAAGAATATATTTTTCTTTTAATATTGTAAATCTTACTGAGTCATTTTGATTTTCAGAATTTTTAAGTTCATAGCACATTTTTTCTATAAGTTGATCTTTATCATCAGTCTTTTCATTTTGTGCGGATAAAAAAACTGAAAAAATTAAGCAGATTATTACAATACCTTTCTTCAAAACTTTCATTTTTTATTATTTACCCAAAAATCTCAAAATCAATCCCGTCAAAACTTGCAAAAACCATCGTCGGATAAGAATCCTGATGAAAGATATTGCCTTCAGAATCAATCCCGATGGCGCCGGCAAAACCGTCAATTTCTTTCAGTTCTTCAAAGGTTCTGTCAAAGGCATTTTCAATAGTTAATCCGTCGGTTACTCGGGTTACGATTTTTGCAGCAGTCGCATTGCTCACGATATCTTCGCCAACACCAGTACAGCTTACTGCACAAAACTGATTGGCAAAATTTCCTGCAACAGTCGCCGAATCAGAGATTCTTCCCGGGATTTCAAAACCTTTTCCACCAGTTGAAGTTGCGACAGCAAGTTTCCCGTGTTTGTCAATCGCAACAGCACCAACAGTTCCTTTTCCTCCGTTTTTTAGTTTCTCTTCGTATTCTTTTCTTCGCTGAGGAATTTCCGTTGAGAAGTTTTCGAAACCGTGTTGATTAGCATATTGTTTGGCTCCGTTGCCGCCCAAAACGCGGTCGTCTTCTTTCATCAATTCTTTGGCAACAAGAATCGGATTTTTCACATCCTGAATATTAATCACACCACTCATTTTCTGAGTTTCACCGTTCATTATCGCTGCGCTCATCCGGATAATACCATCACTTTGGATTTGTGAACCAATTCCGGCATTGTACAGTTCATCATCTTCCAACAGCGAAACAGCATAAGCCACTGTGTCGAAAGCAGAATTGTCTTTTAAGAATTCATAGGATTTTTTCGCAATATCTTTTAGTGAATTTTGTTTGGCAACTTTCACTTCATTACTTTGACTACTTTCTGAGAAAAATCCACCATGGATGATTATTTTCATTTTTAAATTTTATTAGTTTTTTCAAAAAAAATCTCACAGATTAAGCAGATTGCTGAATTATTTTAAATGTTAATCTGTTGAATTTGCTTAATCTGTGAGAAATCTATATTATTCTGAGCTTACCTGCGGAATCGGATTATATTGCGAATTGACAATTGTCATCTCACGGCTTTTCAAATCGAATGTATCATTCATAGAAAGCACATCCACAATCAGATTTTTGATAGAAATCGGTTGCCCCAATTCTACATTTGTCAGGTTCGTATCTTTAATCTGAAGGCCGTCCACCAAAATCACAAGACCGGAACCAATCGCCGTCATCGTTTCTTCTTCAATAAACAAACCTGTGTCTTCACCAAGACCAATTCCCAAAGTTCTCGGATTGTTCACAACCGCCTGAAATAATCTTCCGATTCTTCCTCGCTGTACAAAATGTGTATCAATAATCACATTTTCTATAAAACCAAGACCTTGAGTCGTTTTGATTTCACCTTTCAAAAGTGCCTCGGAGCTGGAACCTTGATAGATCATATTTTCCGATGCAGCAGCAGCTCCGGCAGAAGTTCCGGCGTAGATAAAATCTTCGGTTTGATATTTGGTTAAAATGGCATCATGAAATCTCGTTCCACCAAGAATTGATGTTAAACGAAGCTGGTCGCCCCCAGTGAACATTACAACATCCGCAGCATTGGCTCTCGCAACAATCGCGTCGCTGTTAGCTTGTTCACGATTTTGGATATCAAGAATATTGCAGTTTTTTGCACCAAGATATTCAAACGCTTTTTTATATTCAGGACCAACAATGTCAGGAATCTGAGATGCGGTCGTAATCACTTCAATGACAGAATCTTCTTTCAGCTTCGATTCATCAATAATCTTTCGGAGGATTCCGCGTTCAAAAAAGTTAAGATTTTTTTCAACATTTTGGTCAAAACTGGTCTCCGTAAAACTACCTTTGTTTACAGCGCCTCCAATGATGACTAGTTTTCCTTTTGATTTCATATTAACAAAAATAATAAATCATTACAGAATAAACCTCATATTAATCGCTTAATAATCTACAAAACAGATTTAAACTTTTAATAATTAAGGACTTATTTCCGGAAAACGATGCTTGTTGATTAATGAATTGTTAATTATTCTGATGAATCAATAACAAATTTCTTTTATAACAGAATAATTATTTTCAATTTTTCTTGATTTTACATTATCTTTGATAAAATAGAGAATAACGATTTACAAATTAGCAAGCGTATTTGATTTGACATTTTAGTTCGGCATTAGATTTGGGCAGCTTTATCCGCCCTCCGTTCCCGCTATTTTTATTTTTTATCAAAAAATAAAAATGAGCTCCACTCAGGTCGGGCTGCGTGCAATTCAGTGTAAAATCATAAGTTAAAATCAGTGAAATAGAAATATGAAAATAGAAAAAATACAAGTTTTAAGAGGTCCCAATATTTGGAGCATTACCCGAAAAAAATTAATTCAGATGCGGCTCAACTTGGAGGAAACAGAGCATCAGCCGACCAACAAAATTGAAGGTTTCCGGGAAAGGATAGAGCAATTGTTACCATCATTGTATTCTCACAGATGTTCCGAAGGAACCGAAGGCGGATTTTTCAAACGTGTAGAAATGGGAACCTGGATGGGACACGTGATTGAGCATATAGCGTTGGAAATCCAGACATTGGCAGGAATGGATGTCGGTTTCGGAAGAACAAGAGAAACGAAAACACTGGGAACTTACAATGTTGTTTTCAATTACATCGAAGAAAGAGCCGGCGTTTTCGCTGCGGAAGAAGCGGTGAAAATTGCGGAAAGTCTCATCGCAGGAACCGATTATGATATCAATTCTTGTATTCAGACTCTAAAAGAAATCCGAGAAAGAGAACGATTAGGCCCATCTACAGGAAGTATTGTTGAGGAAGCGGCGTCCAGAAGAATTCCTTGGATTAGATTGGGTAAAAATTCTTTAGTTCAATTGGGTTATGGAATTAATCAGCAACGTTTTCAGGCTACGATTACCGGAAATACAAGCAGTATTGCAGTTGATATCGCCTGTAACAAAGAACTGACAAAAAAAATGCTGGAAGATGCGGCAATTCCTGTTCCTTCCGGAGGTCTGGTGACAGATGAGGAGGGTTTGCAGGCGGTTATCAGAA
>MKVE01000032.1:93094-133766 GCA_001898785.1 Chryseobacterium sp. 36-9
ATGTTAAAGATTATGAAACGGCTGTTATTGGTTTGGAACACGCTCAGAAATATTCCAGAAAAGTCATTGTAGAAAAATATATTACAGGTTTTGATTTCCGTGTTTTGGTCATTAATCATAAAATGGTCGCAGCAGCGAGAAGAGTTCCTGCACACGTCGTAGGCGATGGTGAACTGAATCTTCAGCAACTCATCGATAAAGAAAATCTTGACCCAAGAAGAGGTTATGGACACGAAAATGTACTAACAGAAATTGATGTTGATAAAGACACGAATGAACTTCTTGAAAAACTCAATTATACATTAGAAACTGTTCCACAAAAAGGCGAAATCGTCTATCTGAAATCTACAGCAAATCTTTCCACCGGAGGAACGTCGATCGATGTCACAGATATGATTCACCCGGAAAATATTCAGATGGCTGAACGTGTTTCCAGAATCATCGGATTAGATGTTTGCGGTATCGATATTATGGCAGAAAATCTAACGCAGCCTTTGAAGGAAAGTGGTGGCGCCATTTTGGAAGTGAATGCTGCACCTGGATTCAGGATGCATTTGGCTCCAAGTGAAGGTTTGCCTAGAAACGTTGCGGCTCCGGTTGTTGATATGCTTTATCCTCCGGGAAAAGAATTTAGAATTCCGATTATTGCGCTTACAGGAACCAACGGAAAAACTACGACCACGAGATTGTTGGCGCACATAGTAAAAAACAATGGAAAAAGAGTAGGATTTACCACCTCAGATGGGATTTATATTCAAAATACATTGCTCGAAAAAGGAGATACGACAGGACCAATGTCTGCAGAATTTATTCTCAAAGATCCAACTGTAGAATTTGCGGTTCTGGAAACAGCCAGAGGTGGAATTCTTCGCTCTGGATTGGGATTTGGAACTTGCGATATTGGGGTTTTGACCAATATTAAAGAAGACCATTTAGGCATAAGTGATATACATAATCTGAAAGATTTAACAAGAGTGAAGCGGGTTGTTCTGGATAGTGTTAAAAAAGATGGCTGGTGTGTTCTGAATGCAGATGACGAATATTCTATGCGATTGGCGGATGATCTACGAGCAAAAGTAGCATTGTTCAGTCTGGATGAAAATAATCCCCATATCAAAAAATTTGCAAAAGAAGGTAAAATTACCTGCGTTTACGAAGAAGGTTTCGTAACTATTAAAAAAGGCGAATGGAAAATCAGAATCGAGAGAGTTAAGAATATTCCAATCACAATGGAAGGGAAAGCGAAGTTTATGATTGCGAATGTTTTAGCTGCGTCATTAGCCGCTTACGTTTACGGTTTCGAAATCCCGAATATTGCTTTAGCTCTGACGACATTCATTCCAAGTGCTCAGTTAACACCTGGAAGACTGAATGTCTTCAAATTCAAAAACTTCAAGGTAATGATTGACTTTGCACACAATCCCGCGGGTTATGAAGCGATTGAAGATTATCTTAAGAATATCGAATCCAACAAAAAAATCGGAATTATTTCCGGAGTGGGAGACAGACGTGATAAAGATATCAGAGAATGCGGTAAAATTGCAGCAAGGATGTTTGACCACATCATTATCAGAAATGAGAAACATCTGCGCGGAAGAACCGAAGACGAAATCAACGGATTGATTATAGAAGGTATCCAAAGTATTGATAAAAATGTAAGCTATGAGATTATCCCGAAAGAAATCGATGCTTTGAAACATGCGATGAGCTTAGCGGAAGAAGGAACCTTTATAACTGCGTTAAGTGATGTTATTAATAATGCCATCGAGATTGTTCAGGAATATCAGGCAAAAGAATTACAGGACGAATAAATTGAGATAATTAAAACCGCCAGACCTGGCGGTTTTTGTTTTATAAAGGAATACCTTGTCAATTAGATACCTGATTCTTCGTGGCAACCACGGAATACACCATTGGGATTTTATCTCCCAAATGTTCGATCCTGAACTTTTTAGGTTCGAATTCTATGGTTTTATTGAAGCAATTGTAAGGCGAATAATCGTATTCATCCAGAGAATTTATTTCGAGACCGTTTTGTATTAAACTATTGATAACTTCACTTAGACCATGATTCCATGTTACATATTCCTGGGTGATATCAGCTGTTTTATCAGCATAAGTTCCGCTTTCTGTTTCTATGATTGCTCCGGAATTAAAATAGCGGTAAAAGACCTTTTCAAAATCGTTATCAAACATCCAGACCACGGGGTGAAATTCCACAAAAACAAATTTTCCTCCCGGTTTTAGAAATCTCGCAATCACTTTTGCCCATCGGTCCAGATCCGGAAGCCAGCCAATCGTTCCGTAACTTGTATAAACAATATCGAATTGCTGATGCAGATGATTGGGAAGGTCGTAAACATCGGAACAAATGAATTTTGTGTTGGTATTAGCATCTTTAGCGATCTGTTTGGCACTTTCGATGGCTTTATCAGATAGATCAATACCTGTTGCATCTGCTCCAAGACGAGCCAGTGATATTGTGTCCTGGCCAAAATGGCATTGGAGATGCAGGACTGATTTTCCTTTGATATCACCCAACAGGTCGAGTTCTATGCTGTTTAACGAAGTGTTGCCTTTCAGAAATCCGTCAAGGTCGTAGAAATCGGATGTGAGGTGAGTATCTGTTCTATTGTTCCAGGATTGACGGTTGATTTCCAAATAATCGTTCTCTTTACTCATAATTATACTGAATAGTTGCTTTTCCAAATATCCGAAAATCTTTATCATTATGAAAAATGATTTCCAGATCAATAAAAGTGTATGTTCATACTCTCTTTTGATTTGGTATATTTGTATTCAAATTCACAGCGTGAAATTCCAAAATAAGAAAAAATATCTTAGCTTTTTAAAATTCAAAAAAGATTTCCAACAGTTTGGACTGGAGAAAGCACGCAGCTATGAACTGATTCTTCATTGGCTAAATAGCAGGTTAAGCAGAAATCAGTTTCTTCTTCTTTCAGGTATTTTAGTAGGGCTTACTGCCGGTTTGGCTGGTGTGATCCTGAAAACTTTGGTTCACAACATCCATTATTTTATCACGCACAAAGTTCACTTCGAGTATCAGATTTTATTCTACATCGTTTTTCCGTTTTTAGGGATTGTGTTAACGACAATTACCGTCCAGACTTTATTTAAGGGACAGGATAAAAAAGGCATTGGTGTGATTTTGTATGAGATTGCCCAGAACTCAAGTATCGTTTCGTCGGTTAAGATGTATTCCCAGATTGTGCAGAGTGCGATTACTGTCGGATTAGGAGGTTCTGCCGGTCTGGAAAGTCCGATTGCTGTGACCGGAGCCGCTATTGGTTCCAATTATGCCCAGACTTATAGATTGAGTTATAAAGAAAGAACTTTGTTGTTGGCGGCAGGCGCTAGTGCCGGGATTGCATCAGCGTTTAATGCGCCGATTGCCGGGATTATGTTTGCCTTTGAGATTCTGCTGACAGGCGTTGTGTTTACCGACTTTATTCCTCTGGTTGTGGCTGCGGTTTGCGGTAGTTTGTTATCCAGGATATTACTGCAGGAAGACGTTCTGTTCAGGTTTTATACAAGAGAAGCTTTCAATTACAAAAACGTTCCTTATTATCTTATTTTGGGAGTTGTCACAGGTCTGTATGCAAGGTATTTTGTATTGATGTCTCAGAAGGTTGAACATTTTATTCATCAACTGAAGATGTCACCGTTGAGAAGAGCAATGTTTGGTGGTGCTGTTTTATCTCTGCTTTGTGTATTATTTCCGCCATTATTTGGAGAAGGTTATGACACTATCAAGGCTTTTACCAGTGGTGATACTCTTTTGATTATTGAGAACAGCCTGTTCAGATATTTTGAAGTCAAAAGCTGGACGGTGATTATTTTCCTGATCCTGGTACTGGTTCTGAAAGCCTTTGCCACTCCTTTTACAATTTTCAGTGGAGGAAATGGAGGAAACTTCGCACCATCTTTGTTTGCTGGAGGAACTGCTGGTTTTTTGTTTGCAGTAGTTTGTCAGCAGATTGGTTTTAAAGAAGTGCCGGTTACCAATTTGGTTTTAGTGGGAATGGCTGGTGCAATGAGCGGAATTCTATATGCGCCGCTTACGGCAATTTTCCTGATCGCTGAATCCAGTTTTGGTTATGATCTCTTTATTCCGTTGATGATTGTGTCAGTAATTTCATACCTGATAGCAAAAAGTTTCTCGCCGATTTCTCCGGAACTGAAATCACTGGCTGATCAGGGGAAAATCTTTACAAGCAAGCATGACAATAATCTTTTATTTTCTCTGAATACCAAAGATTATATCGATTTCCAGTCTCAGGTCATTAATGAGAATGCTTCTGTCACAGAGTTATTTGATATGATAAAAAATGGGAACAAAAATTCTTTTGCTGTCGTCGATCACGCGAACAAACTGAAAGGTATTCTTGATATGGATGATGTCCGTCCTTATCTTTTTAGCGATGACATTGATAAGCTTTCACTTAGTAAAATGATGAAGGCGCCGCCTGCGGTAATCTTTCAAGATCATAAAGCACCTGAAATTTTACAGACTTTTGACGAAACCGGTTATTGGTATCTGCCTGTTGTAGATCATGATAACCGTTTCATTGGATTCATATCAAAATCGTCTATATTGACAGATTACAGACAGTTACTCAAATTGTATTCTGAATAAAGATATAATCACAAATACAGGACCTTAAATATTTCCGATCACGAACATATTTTCCATCGTAGGAACGGGACTTCCGCCTCGCTTTTCCAATGTGATGGCGAATGCCTGTGCATTTGGAATGTTAGATAAGACGATTTTGCTGTCTTTATCTTCAGAGTACATCCCTGCACTTACAGGTTTCCCGTCTGAGATTGCCCAGAGCTGATATTCCATTCCTTCAGGAGCTTTCGGAAGATGTTCAGCATTCAGGTAAACATCTTTTGTTTTTTTATCCCAGAAAACAATCGCTTTGGAATCCGGATGTTTTTCTACACCTTTCAGGGAGACCATCAGCATATCGGGGTTGGAGAACATCTCCATTTTCTGACTCAGTTTTTGGATAGCAAGACTCTGACTTTCTTTTTCGGTCTGGAGTTTTGCAATCTCCTGTTTTGTTTTGGATTGATCGTTCATCCAGAACGCATTTCCTGCGAGGCTAAGCAATAGAAGAATAGATGCCGCAGCAGAAAGCAATTTCCAGTTGCTGTTTCCCTGTATTCTTATTTCTTCCTGTGGTTTTGTTGCTGGAATATCAACAGAAGCCATAGGTTGTACATTGTCAACAAGCTGTTCCTGCTGAATTTTGTTCCAGATCTTAGACTTCAGATCACTTGGAGGTGTCACAGCCTGAGCAGTGGCCAGATCTTCCAAAGTTTTTTGTGCCTCTTCAAAAGCTGCTCTTACATCAGCATTGTTCTTCATTACACACTCCAAAATACCTGCTTCTTCGGGAGAAGCAAGACCTAGAATATAAGATTCTATGATTCCGGATGATATGTATTCTTGTGTGTTCAATTTATTGATAATCTTTTAGCAAATCCTTTAATTTCATTAATGCATTACGCATTTTGGTTTTTACGGTTCCCAGCGGGATCTTCAGTTTTTCGGATATTTCATTTTGGGTAAATCCCTGATAATATGCCATATTTATAAGTTCCTGCTTATCAGCTTCCAGGCTTTCCAGAACATTTTTCAGTCCAATAAAGTCAGACTCTTCATTGGTTGTTGAAAGTTCTGCAGTGTTATATACGAAATCCGGGAGCGGTTGGTTTTTGAGTTCGTTCTGGAATCCTTTCGATTTCAGATAATCAATGGCTGTATTCCTTGCGATATTGATCATCCATGTATAAAATCTGCCTTTTGAAGCATCGTATTGATGGATAGAATTCCAGATTTTGACAAAGACATCCTGGATGACATCTTCAGTATATTCTTTGGAGCAGACTATCCGCAGGATAACACCATAAAGTGCACCAGAATAGTTGTCATACAGATGATGAAAACCATTTTCGTCCTTATTTTTCAATAGAACGATAAGTTGCTCTTCAGAATATTTAGTTTTAATAATTGATTATTTTTCATTCCAAATGTAATAAAATAAAATATACCACAGACAAAATCCAAAGAATCTTTTATTCCGTAAATGATATTAAGTAATCATTCAACATTTATTAAAATGAAAAATTTAATATCACACAGGACTTTCAAGGTTATTTTTATTCTGATTTCAATTAACGCTTTCTCACAATCCGGGAATTTCAAAATCAAAAACCCATATTATTCCAGAACTGATACAAAACCATTAAAGTTGAGCAATGCCGAATGGAAAAAAATCCTGAAGCCGGAACTCTATCAGGTGGCAAGAGAAGCTGCTACGGAAACTGCTTTCACGGGAAAATATTATGAGTTCGATGAAAAAGGCACTTATTACTGCGCAGTCTGCGGCAATGCTTTATTCCTTTCAACCTCCAAGTTTGCAACCACTTGCGGCTGGCCTTCTTTTTATCAGCCTGTGCGCAAAAACAGCGTCAGATATAAGAAAGACACATCTTACAATATGGAAAGAACAGAGGTTCTTTGTGGAAGATGTGACTCTCATCTTGGACACATCTTCGATGACGGACCAAAACCTACAGGGAAACGCTTTTGTATGAACTCGGTTTGTCTTGATTTTATTCCTGATGAAAAATAAATAACTGATTTATAATCATTTAAATAAAAATATCAAAATAATTAAATCCAAATTAAAACCAATATCGTAAATCCAGATAACACTAAATATTAACAAAAAAATAAACTGAAATGAATTCAAGATCAAAAATCACAGTATTAAGTATCCTGGCATTATCATTCGCTTTTAGCGGAAATATGTCTGCACAATCAATGAAGGAAAAAACGGTAATGGTTGGCGGTGCTGCCATGTACCCTTCAAAAAATATAATACAAAACGCAGTCAATTCTAAAGACCACAAGACTTTGGTTGCTGCTGTAAAAGCTGCAGGCCTGGTAGAGACATTGGAAGGCAAAGGACCATTCACGGTTCTTGCACCAACTGATGAAGCTTTTGCAAAACTTCCTAAAGGAACGGTAGAAAATCTGGTGAAACCTGAAAATAAGGAGACACTGACAAAGATTTTAACTTACCATGTTCTTGCAGGAAAGTATAATGCAAAACAAATCTGGGCTGCAGTGAAAGCTGGCAACGGAAAGGCTATGATGAAAACAGTAGAAGGCGAAGATGTTACTTTTTGGACAAAAGGTAACGATCTGTATGTGAGAGATGCTAAAGGAACGGATGCAAAAGTAACGATTGCTGACGTAAACCAATCCAATGGTGTTATTCACGTGATTGATACAGTATTAATGCCATAAGTAGTTGATAAGGCAGCATAAATTTTTTATGCTGCTTTTTTTGAATTTAAAAAAATAAACCAAATACTAAAAATAATATTATGAAAAAAACAATCAGTGTATCCAATCAGGGTGCAACCCTGGATACAGGCAGAAGAAACTTTTTGAAGCTAAGTGGGGTAGGATTGGCAATGGCTGGTCTTGCGCTCGTAGGATGTAACGATGATGATATGATGATTGGTGGTAATGACAATGTTTTTGACCTTGGAAAAGGAGATGTTGGTGTCCTCAATTATGCATATGCGCTGGAGCAGCTGGAAGCGGATTTTTATACCAAAGTGGTTAATAACTTCTACTCCGGAATTTCCAGTGCGGAAAGAGAAATTTTTACAGACCTGTATCATCACGAGGTGATCCACAGGGATTTTTTCAAGGCTGCCATCAGCGGTGCAACATCCAATGTGTTACCGACTCTGGAATTTCAGTATCCTAATGTGAACTTCAATGACAGGAACTCTGTACTGGCAACTGCAAAAGCGCTGGAAGATACAGGTGTTGCAGCCTACAACGGCGCAGGCAGGTATATTACGAATCCGGATTATCTGGTCATTGCCGGTAAGATTGTTTCTGTGGAAGCAAGACATGCATCAGCTATCAGGAATCTCATCAATCCGGGATCTGCTGATTTTTCAGGCGATGATGTGATAGATGCCAACGGATTGGATCTGGCAAAAGAGCCTAAGGATATTGTCATGGCAGCAGGTGGATTTATCAAAACGCCATTCACATGGAAAGAAAGAAACATCGGTTAATTATTCATCTTTTTAAAATCAATTATTATGAACATTCTCAAAATACTAGATAAGCTTTCTGATGACAGATTCTTCACAACAGAAGCTTCACGATTAAGCACTTTAAACAGCATAGCAGGTTTTGGTAAAAAAGTAGCAGTAGCGGCAGTGCCACTCGGGTTAGGAGCATTGATGACCACTCCCGTAAAAGCAGAAACAACAGATGCTGCATCTTCTTTTGCATTTAAAAGTACATTGACCGATGCATTGCAGCTGGCTTTGGTTTTAGAATACCTGGAAGATGAATATTATAGAATGGGGTTAGGTGTTAACAACCTTATTCCCACAGCGGACAGAAAAGTTTTTATGCAGATTTCAAAACATGAGACAGCGCATGTTGCTTTTCTTAAAAGTGCCTTAACATCATTGGGAGAAACGCCGGGATCAAAACCGACATTTGATTTTACAGCCAAAGGTAATTTCTCTCCGTTTACGGATTACAGCCAGTTTCTGATATTGGCTCAGGCATTCGAAGATACAGGTGTGAGAGCTTACAAAGGACAGGCAGGCAATGTGATGTCTAACAAAGATGTTTTAACAGCGGCTTTGCAGATCCACTCCGTAGAGGCCAGGCATGCGTCTCAGGTCAGAAGAATGAGAGCTAATAAAGGCTGGATAGAATTAGCCAATGGTGGTAATATGCCTTCCGCAACCAATCCCGTCTATGCAGGTGAGGATAATACCATGCAGGCAGGTTTCAATACGGCAACAGCTTTTGGTGCTCCGGCAGGATCCGCAGCTTATGACGAAACAATGAGCGGTTCAGATGCACAGACTATTGCATCCTTATTTATTGCGTAGACCTTACCATAATAGTTATTTTTTTTTGCTGACCATTTTCCGGTTTTAAGCCGGAAAATGGTTTTTCGTTCTTAACATATCAGGGTTTAAATAATCCAACTAAAACAATTCGTAGTTATTACTGAAACTTCCCGGTTATTATTAATCCATAAAAATAGCGTGATGATAGAGGAATTAACATTAAAGTCATTCGGAGCTGACATTGAAGAATACAATGCCGGAGATACTGTTTTTAAGGAAGGAGAAATGCCACAGTTTTATTACCAGATTGCTAAAGGGAATGTTAAGCTGAATAATGTCCGTCAAAATAACAAAGAATTGATACATTGCATCCTGAATGACAAGCAAAGTATTGCAGAATTTACATTGTTTATGAATAAAACTTACCCGGTAAATGCTGTGGCTATCACAGCTTGCGAGGTGTTGAAGTTGCACAAAGCAGGATTTTTAGATCTTTTGGTCAGTTATCCCAATATATATTCCAAAATTATCTGCAATCTTTCAGATTTTGTACATTTCAGGTTGTTGATGGGTGGTGTTTTGTTTGAACAAAATCCTGCCAGTAAGTTGATTTCACTGTTGGATCATCTCAAAAGTTCGCAGGATGATCGGGATCCTTTTTCATATCAGGTTCCATTCACAAGACAGCAATTGGCCAGCTTGACCGGTCTTCGTGTCGAGACCACAATCCGAACACTCAAGATAATGGAGAAGGAAAATGTTGTGAAAATCTCAAACGGAAAAGTGTTTTACTAAAGTAAAATCGACCTGTTTTTCTGATTATGATTTGAAACAATCAAAGGCTAATTGTTGTTTTTTTTTCTGTAACCTTTGATGAGGATATAGAGGGCAAACAAAAACGTCAAAGCATACAAAGCGGCCAGCCATGGCTTCTCCACGGTCATAGTTTTAAAATCGATTTGCTTATATAATGCCGATCCTACAATGATGGCAATAATGCTCATAACGAACACAGGCGCTTTCCTGTTTTCCATAGTTCATAGTTTTTATGATGCTTAAAGATAAGATTTTTTACGGAAAATTTTTGCTGTCTGGAATAAAAAAACCGCTCTGTCTGGGCAGCTTTTTATTTCATATCATTTGATACAATATTGTGAGTGTCATTTTTTACCACGGAATTTCTCCCGATTCAGGGTTCGTTTCTTCGCAGAAAAATTTTCCCGTTACGCCGTCATTGCCAATTAAAGCATATTTTACAATTCGTTTGCCGGCATCTTCCACCGTGCCTGTTCCACGGTTGTTGTTAAAATCCGTCTTTGTAAAACCCGGACTTACCGCATTGATTTTGAAGTTGGTATCACGAAGTTCATACGCCAGGTTCACAGTGTACATATTGAGCGCTGCCTTAGAAGATAGATAAACTGCCCCTTTGTGGTTGTAATACTTGTAAGTCGGGTCGCTGTGCAAAGTTATGGAACCCTGACTCGAGCTTACCATCACAATTCTTGGCTCGTCCGATTGTTTCAGCAGGTCCAAAAAAGCCTGTGTCACCCTTATCACGCCATAAACATTGATGTTGTACACTTCTTTGAAAACATCAATGCTGGTGTGTTCAGCAGTTTGTGGGATGTACTCGCCTTTTTCATCAAACTTTGCACCCGAGATTCCCGAGTTGTTGATTAGGATATCCAAAACATCTGTTGTTTTGCCGATCTCCAGTCGGGCGTTGTTTACCGAATTGTCATCAGTGACGTCGATCTGGATGGCTTCTACCTGGGTCAGTCCTTCCGATTTTAGTTGCTCTACGGCTTTCTGCCCGTTTTCCAGGCTTCGGCTTCCGAGATAGACGTAAAGTCCTTGTTGTAATAATTGTCTTGCTGTTTCGAAGCCGATGCTTTTGTTAGCACCTGTTATGAATACTTTTTTCATGTCCTGTTGATTTAGAATTTGCTGCTGCTAAGTTGCGGCAACTTAAAACAGAATCGTTTACCATTTGGTAAAAAGTGATTTTAGCGGATGTTTTTCCGGATTCTGCTCAACGATTGTTGCGTAATCCCCAGATAGGAAGCGATGTAAGAAAGTGGGACACGGTTGGCAAGGGTGGGGAATTTTTGAAGGAAAGTCAGGTAGCGGGTCGTAGCATCATCCGAAACTAATGAACTTCTCCGATCCAGTTTTTCAACCAATGCCTTATGGAATATCTTGTTGGTGATATCGTTCCAGCCAACGATCGTATTGGAAAGTTCGTTCCAGTCCTGCTGCGAAAATACAATCAGCTTACAGTCTGTAAGGGTCTGGATGTATTCCGTGATTGGCTCGCCTGGGCTAGGGTTGGTAAACAGATGGTGTTCATCCACAAAATACTTGGTTATCTCCTCACCTTTGTTGTTGTAGTAATAGATGCGTAAAATACCTTCCAGGATAAAAACAAACTGGTTGAAGGTTTTTCCTGCTTCTACAAGATAGTCACCTTTAACAAGTGTTATTTCATCCGCTTTGCTGCGGATAAGGTCGATCTGCTGTTGGTTCAGGTTACCGAATTGTAAAATATAGTTGGTCAGTTCTTCCATGGCTGCAAAGTTAATTAAGCCTATTGAACTGTGGTTTACCATTTGGTAAAAATGGTGGAGAACTTATCTGAATTATTTCCTAAAAAAGTTAGTAAGGTTGAAAATTCGCACTATCGGCATAATTTAACTTTTCGAATCTTTTATAAGACTTTGTTCTCTTACTACAATGAAGCCGGCTAATCTAGTATGATTGCAAATTGTTATTCCGAACCAATGAAAAAACATGGCAAAATGACAAAGACCACCCAAAATCAGGTAGTCTTTGCGTTGTAATTTAAGGTCTAAAGGATTTAATTAATTTAATAGGGGTTCAAGAGCCTCAACCTGACACTGATACATTTCAATTAATATTGTAAACGGTCTCAGTATGATCATTAATAATTAAATCATATTTTTTCATTCTTAATTTCATCCACAATCTCGGGATTCAGCAGTGTAGATGTGTCACCGAAGTTGGAGAAATCGCCTTCTGCAATCTTTCTCAGGATGCGGCGCATAATCTTGCCGGATCTGGTCTTTGGTAACCCGGATACAAACTGAATCTTGTCCAGCTTGGCAATCGGCCCGATCTGTTCGGAGATCAGCTGGTTTATTTCCTTCGCCAGGTTCTCGCGGTTTCTTTCTTCTCCCGACTCTTTCAGGATTACAAAACCATAGAGTGCATTCCCTTTGATATCGTGCGGATAACCCACGATTGCTGATTCGGCAACAGCAGGATGCTCGTTAATGCTGTCTTCAATAGGTGCAGTTCCAAGGCTATGCCCGGAAACAATCACCACATCATCCACGCGCCCAGTGATTCTGTAATAGCCAACTTCATCTCTCAGTGCGCCGTCACCAGTGAAATATTTACCTGGAAATGCCGAGAAATAAGTTTCCTTGTAACGCTGATGGTCGCCCCAAATCGTTCTTGCAATTCCCGGCCAGGGAAAACGGATGCAAAGATTTCCTGTTACTTGGTTGCCGGAGATTTCGTTACGCTTATCATCCATCAACACCGGCTGGATTCCTGGCAAAGGCAAAGTCGCATAAGTGGGTTTGGTAGGTGTGACAAATGGGATAGGAGAGATAAGGATTCCGCCGGTTTCGGTTTGCCACCAGGTATCAACAATCGGACATTTCTTATGACCGACATTATCATTGTACCAATGCCACGCCTCATCATTAATTGGTTCACCAACAGAGCCGATGACTTTCAGAGAATCCAGGTTGTGTTTCTGAACCCATTCCACGCTTTCTTTTGCTAAAGAACGGATAGCAGTCGGAGCGGTATAAAACTGAGTCACTTTATGTTTCTCAATCACTTCCCAGAATCTTCCTGCATCAGGATAAGTCGGCACCCCTTCGAAAATAACGGTTGTTGCGCCATTCAGTAACGGACCATAAAGAATATACGAGTGGCCCGTAATCCAACCGATGTCTGCTGTACACCAATAGATGTCATTTTCTTTATAATTGAACACGTTCTTGAACGTGTAAGCTGTGTAAACCATATAACCGGCACAGGTGTGAAGCATTCCTTTTGGTTTCCCTGTAGAACCGGAAGTATAAAGAATGAACAACGGATCTTCCGCATCCATAATCACCGTCACAAAATCCGATGATGATTTATCATAATACTCCGACATCCAGTGATCTCTGCCATCTTTCATTTTCACATCGTTGTGCGTTCTTTTGACGACCAAAACATTTTCTACAGTTGGTGCCTTTTCTAATGCTTCATCCACGATGCTTTTCAGGTCAAGGACTTTGTTTCCTCTATAACTTCCGTCTGATGTGATAACCATTTTTGCACCACAGTCATTCACTCTGGAAGCTACAGCAGACGCAGAAAATCCTGCAAATATCACCGAGTGTACTGCTCCCAATTTGGCGCAAGCTAGCATCGTGACTGCCAATTCCGGAATCATGGGAAGATAGATACAGACTCTGTCGCCTTTCTGGATGCCCATTTCTCTCAGAACATTGGCTGTTTTGTTTACTCTTTCATAGAGTTCATTGAAACTGATGTGCTGTGCCTCTTCTTTAGGATCGTTAGGTTCCCAGATAATGGCGGTTTTATCTCCGCGTACGGAAAGATGTCTGTCAAGGCAGTTTTTGGTGATATTAAGTTTTGCGTTTTTGAACCATTTGATATTTGCTTCTTCCATATTGTAATCTACAACTTTGGACCAGCGCTGATACCATACAAAATTCTCATCCGCAACCTTATCCCAAAACTTCTTAGGGTTTTTGATGGATTTTTTATATTCTTTGAAATAGTCCTGCAGATTCTGGATGTGATAATTTCTCATATTATTTCCGGCTAGATTTAATTGTTTTTCCGATTGTATTAATGTTCAAGCCAATTTACATAAAATTAAGCAAATATGAACTGGAAATCATTCATTATTGAGATAATATTATTGTTAATGTAAATTTAACAGATAAAATAATCTTTATTATTTGGATTATAAAGATGATTATTTCTATTTTTGCGGCTTAATTAGATAATATCAATGAAATTAGAAGTTTCTTCAGAGAAACATTTGGTTTATGTGGAAGAAATCAGAAACGAAATGGAGGATTCCGCGAAAAAACGCGGAACTGGTATTGCAAAGCGTTCTTCCGACTATCTGGGCAAAAAAATCTCAGAAGGCAATTCTATTATAGCAATCGACGAAAATGGGAACTGGGCGGGCTTCTGTTATATAGAAACCTGGACTAACGGCGAATATGTTGCTAATTCCGGACTCATCGTTGCACCTCAATTCAGGAATGCCGGTCTGGCAACTCAGATTAAGGAAAGGATTTTCCAATTATCCCGTGAAAAATATCCGTATGCTAAAATTTTTGGATTAACAACTGGGTTAGCGGTGATGAAAATCAATAGCAATTTGGGTTACAAACCCGTCATCTATTCTGAACTGACGCAGGATGAACAATTCTGGAACGGTTGCAAAAACTGCGTGAATTACGAAATTCTGATGATGAAAGAACGCAAAAACTGCCTTTGCACAGCAATGCTTTTCGTTCCGGAAAATCTGAACCAAGAGAAAAAGAAAAATTTAGAATCTATAAATAACAACAATGAGTAAGAAAGTAGTTTTGGCATTCAGCGGAGGTTTAGATACTTCCTATTGCGCAAAATATCTGAGTGAAACTTTGGCTTACGAAGTTCACGCAGTCACGATTAATACAGGAGGTTTTGATAAAGAAGATGAAGTTTCGCTAAAAGAAAAAGCGGAAAAATTAGGCGTGGCTTCTTACAGGTTTGTTGATGCTTCGGAAAAATATTATAATGATTGTGTTAGATATTTAATTTTTGGTAACGTTCTGAAAAACAATACATATCCGTTGTCTGTGAGTGCGGAAAGAACGATTCAGGCGCAGACCATTGCGGAAGTTGCTTTGGAAATCGGGGCGGATGCCATTGCGCACGGAAGCACAGGAGCGGGAAATGACCAGGTTCGTTTTGATTTGATGTTCCAGGTAATGTGTCCGAAAATAGAAATTATTACACCGATTCGTGATTTGAGTTTGTCACGTGAAGATGAAATCCAATTTTTGAAAAATCACAATTACGAAATGGATTTTGACAAAGCAAAATATTCCATTAACAAAGGACTTTGGGGAACTTCCGTTGGCGGAAAAGAAACTTTGACTTCAAGACATCATCTTCCGGAAGAAGCGTTTCCGTCACAAATCGAAAGAACAGAACCTTCTCAACTGGAAATCGAATTCAAAAACGGAGAACTGATTTCTGTCAATGGCAAGACGTATTCACATCCGGTTTTGGCGATTCAGAAGATTGAGGAACTGGCTTCACCTTACGGAATCGGTCGCGATATCCACGTTGGAGATACGATTGTCGGCATCAAAGGTCGTGTTGGTTTCGAGGCTGCGGCTGCATCAATCATCATCAAAGCGCATCATTTATTGGAGAAACACACATTGTCAAAATACCAGCAGACGATAAAATCGCAGTTGTCGGATTGGTACGGAAACTGGCTTCACGAGGCGCTTTTCCTTGACCCGGTGATGAGAAATATCGAATCATTTTTGCAGGATTCTCAGAAAACCGTTAATGGAAAGGTATTCATCACGCTTCATCCGTATCGTTTCATTCTGAACGGAATCGAGTCTGAAAATGATTTGATGTCTTCAAAATTTGGAAGTTACGGCGAAGAAAATCTCGCCTGGAGTGGTGAAGATGTGAAAGGATTTACCAAAATCCTCAGCAACTCGCTCAATATTTATCATCAGGTCAATAAACTGAACTAGAATTATTTGGGCAGCTTAATCCGCCCTCCGTTCCCGCTTTTTTCTTTTTCTCAAAAAAAAGAAAAAGAGCTCCACTCAGGTCGGGCTGCGAGCAATTCAATGATTGAAAATCTGTTAAATCAGAAAAATCTGCGATAAAAAATAAAAGATTCAAAAAATTTGCGATTTAAAAAGCAGTTTGAAAATAAAAAAATCTTCGCGCTCTTTGCGTTCAAAAATATTAAAAAATAAAAATGAAAAAATCAGTCGGAATCATCGGAGCCAACGGTTACACAGGAAGCGAACTTGTTCGATTGCTGGCTTTTCATCCGAATATAGAATTAAAGTTTTTGTTCAGCCGTTCCAATTCCGGCGTGAAGATTTCGGATTTATATCCGGATTTGGATTCAATTTGCGATTTGGTTTTGACGAATGAAATTTCACAAACCGACATTCTTTTTCTTTGCCTTCCACACAAAGAAAGTCAGAATTGGCTGAATGAAAATCCGGTGTCAGATGAAACTTTGATTATTGATTTAGGAAATGATTTCCGATTAAAAGTCGATTTCAGAAACAGAAATTTCATCTACGGTTTGCCGGAAATTTTTTTTAATGAAATCCAGAATTCGAAAAGTATTGCTAATCCGGGATGTTTTGCAACTGCGATTCAGTTGGCATTATTGCCTTTAGCGAAAGAAAATCTGCTGAAAGATGTTTACACAATGGGAATCACTGGTTCTACTGGAGCAGGACAGTCGTTGCAGGCGACAACGCATTTCACTTGGAGAAATGACAATATTTCCGCTTACAAAACTTTGAATCATCAGCACGTTGATGAGATTTTAAAACAAGTCAATTCGCTGAATAATCAAGAAGTAGAGCTCAATTTTGTTCCGTGGCGCGGCGATTTTGCAAGAGGGATTTTCACAAGCTCTATTATCGGATGTGATTGGGAATTGGAGAAGATTTACTCTTTATATAAAGACTTTTACAAGGATTCATCTTTTGTGAAAGTTTCAGAAAAACCGATTGATATGAAACAAGTTGTTAATACCAATTTCTGCGTCATACAAATCGAAAAACAAGGAAATAAAATAGCAGTTCATTCCGCAATTGACAACCTTCTGAAAGGTGCATCCGGACAAGCTGTCCAAAATATGAATATTGCCAATGGCTGGGAACAAAGTTTAGGTTTGAATTTAAAACCTTTAGCATTTTAAAATTAATAGTCTTCAAGAGCCTCAGACTGACAATGTTTAGTATAGAATTGTCACGCTGAGCGTAGTCGAAGCGTTTGTAAATAAAGATAATCAATTGATGTTTTGAGCTTATCTAAGCGAAGCGGCTTTGTGAACTTAAAAACATTGAGTAGTAGGGAAATCCTTTATGACCTTTGTGTTCAAAGTAAAAATTAATCAATAATCATTTATCGATTATCAATTATAAAAATTATGAATTTATTCAACGTATATCCACTTTTCAACATCAATCCAGTAAAAGCCCAAGGTTCTTTTCTCTGGGACGAAAACGGTCAGCAATATCTCGATTTTTATGGCGGTCACGCTGTGATTTCCATTGGTCATAATCATCCGCATTATGTTGAAAGGTTGAAAAATCAATTGGAGAAAATCAGTTTTTATTCCAATTCTGTGGAGAACAAGATTCAGGAAGAACTGGCTGAGAAATTGGGAATATTGTCAGGTTACGAAGATTACTCGTTGTTCTTATGTAATTCCGGAGCGGAAGCGAATGAAAACGCTTTGAAGCTGGCTTCATTTCATAACGGAAAAAAGAAAGTGGTTTATTTCTCAGAAGCTTTCCACGGACGAACTTCCGCTGCAGTTGCCGTAACAGACAATCCAAAAATTGTTGCGCCAGTCAACGAATCTGAGAATTTTATCAAATGTAAATTCAATAATTCAGAAGAATTGGAGAAGATTTTTGCAGAAAATCAAAACGAAATTTCTGCTGTGATTTTAGAAGGAATCCAAGGTGTTGGTGGAATCAATTTATTGACGGAAGATTTCATTTTAAAGATTGAAAAATTGTGCAAAGAAAACAATTCGATTTTGATTTTGGACGAGGTTCAGTCTGGTTACGGACGTTCAGGAAAATTCTTTGCGCATCAGGAATTCGATATCAAACCGGATTTGATTACGGTTGCCAAAGGAATGGGGAATGGCTTTCCGATGGGCGGCGTTTTGATTAGTCCAAAATTCCAAGCGAGTTACGGATTATTAGGAACAACGTTTGGCGGAAATCATTTGGCTTGTGTTGCCGGATTAGCTGTTTTAGAAGTTATCGAAAATGAAAATCTAATCGAAAATTCAGAAAAAATAGGAGCTTACATCGAAGAAAAAATCAAATATTTTCCTCACGTCAAAAACATCAAAAGGCGAGGTCTGATGATTGGAATTGAGCTCGACCAAGCTTGTGCAGATGTCAGGAAAGAATTGCTGTTTGAGCATTTTATTTTCACGGGCAATGCTAATGACAAGAATGTCCTGCGGATTTTGCCGGCGCTTAACATTTCGGAAAAAGAATCCGATTTGTTCATCAATGCTTTAGAAAAAACCTTGAAATCTATTGATGCGAAAAATGAAATTATAGAATTTAAATAACGCAAAGTCGCAAGAATCAATAATTATAATGTTGAAAAGTCGCAAAAATCGTGCATTAAAATTTGCGACTTATAAAAGTCGGATTACATAAAATAATTTAGCGCCTTTGCGATAAAAAAAAATAAGATGAAAAATTTCACTTCCGTTTACGATATAAATAACTTGCAAAATACCATTGCAAAAGCTTTAAAAATAAAAGAAAATCCATTAGGAAATCCAACCAAAGGAAAAGGAAAGACAATTGGTTTGGTTTTTCTTAATTCCAGTCTCAGAACAAGATTAAGTTCACAAATCGCCGCTCAGAATTTGGGACTGAATGTCCTGGTTCTCAACGCTGCTCAGGAAGCTTGGAATCTGGAATTTGCTGACGGAACCGTAATGAACGGCGACACAGTCGAACACATCAAAGATGCGATAGAGGTTCTGAATCAATATTGCAACATCATTGCTGTGAGATGTTTTGCAGGAATGAAAAACAAAGAAGATGATGTGAACGAGAGTATTCTGAGCCAGTTCCTGAAACACGCCAAAGTTCCGGTTGTTTCTTTGGAATCGGCAACTCGACATCCGCTACAAAGTTTGGCAGATTGCATCACAATCACCGAAAATTGGACAGAAAATAGAAAACCAAAAGTCGTTTTGACCTGGGCGCCTCACATCAAACCGATTGCGCAGGCGGTCGGAAATTCGTTTACCGAGTGGATGCAGCAGATGGATGTAGATTTCGTAATCACAAATCCGGAAGGTTATGATTTGGATAAAAATTTCACGAAAGGTACAAAAGTGATTCATAATCAGGATGAAGCGTTGAAAGATGCGGATTTCGTGTATGTGAAAAACTGGTCTTCATTTGATGATTATGCGAATATGCCAAAAGTTGAAGGTAACTGGATGCTGACAAATGAAAAATTAAAACTCACCAATCAGGCGAAAGTAATGCATTGTCTGCCAGTTCGTAGAAATCTTGAGCTGAGTGATGAAATAATGGATGGCGAAAACTCAATCATCTATCAGCAGGCAAAAAACAGAATCTTTTCTGCTCAGGTGGTTTTCTCTGAAATATTAGATGAATTAAAATAAAAAAATCATCAATGCAAAAACTACACATCATAAAAATCGGCGGAACTCTTATCGATGACAAAAAAGCATTGAAAGCTTTTCTTGCGCAGTTTTCTGAAATCGAAGGAGCGAAAATCTTGATTCACGGTGGAGGAAAATTAGCAGAAACACTTGCTGAAAAACTGAAAATCACGCAGACAATGATTGACGGACGAAGAATCACAAATAAGAAAACCCTGAAAGTTGTAACAATGGTCTATGCCGGCAGAATCAACAAAAACATCTTGGCAAAACTACAAAGTTTCGATTGCAATGCGATTGGATTTTCCGGAGCAGACGGCAACGTTATCAAAGCCGAAAAAAGACAGCATCCAGAAATCGATTTTGGATTTGTTGGCGATATCGATGAAAAAAGTATCAATCACGAATTGATTATTAATATAATAAATCTGGGTCTGGTTCCGGTGTTTTCTGCAATCACTCACGATAAAAAAGGAAATCTGTTCAACACCAATGCAGACACGATTGCCGGAACTATCGCTCAGGCTTTATCAAAATATTTCGATACAGAATTACTGTTCTGTTTCGATAAAAATGGGGTTTTGGAAAATATTGAGGACGAAAATTCAAATTTGAAAACAATCAACAAACAAGAATTTTCTGAATTAAAATCCCTAGGAAAGCTCCACAAAGGGATTTTACCAAAATTAGAGAATGCTTTCAAGGCCAAAGAAAATGGCGTTCAGAAAGTGGCTTTAATCAAAGAAGAAAAATTATCAGACCAAATAAAACTACGAAATGAAGGAACTGAAATCTGTCTTTAGCAGAGAGGAATTAACGGAAAATGCAGTCAAATTGCTGAAAAAAATCATCGCAACGCCATCTATGAGCCGTGACGAATATAACGTTTCGCTCATCATAGAAGGATTTTTCAATGAGCATCAGATGACAGTTAACCGATTCAAAAATAACATTTGGGCAACCAATAAACATTTTGATGCAGGCAAACCTTCTATTCTTCTCAACACCCATCACGACACGGTAAAACCGAACAAAGCTTACACTTTGGACCCGTTTATTCCTGTAGAAAAAGACGGGAAATTATTTGGTTTGGGAAGTAACGATGCAGGCGCGTCTTTGGTGGCAATGGCACAGACTTTTCTTTATTTTTATGAAGCCGAAGATTTGACTCACAATTTAGTAATTGCTTTGACAGCTGAGGAAGAAATCTCTGGTTTGGACGGTATCGAAGCATTGTTCCCACAACTCCCAAATGTAGAATTAGCAATCGTAGGCGAACCAACCAAAATGAATCTTGCTATCGCTGAAAAAGGTTTATTGGTGATTGACGGGGAAATGACCGGAACACCTTCTCACGCAGCACATCCTAACAATGATAATGCGATTGTGAAATGTATGCAGGATTTGCAGAATATTCTGACTTTCAAATTTCCAAAAGTTTCGGATTATCTGGGTGAAGTGAAAGTGACTTTGTCGGTTATCAATGCGGGAACTCAGCATAACGTAGTTCCGGAAAAATGTCAATTCACTTTGGACGTGCGTGTGACAGACGAGTATACGAACCGGGAAGTTTTCGAAATCATCCAGTCCCAGATGAAATCGAAACTCACGCCGAGGTCATTCCGTCTTAATTCTTCAAAAATCGATGTCAATCATCCATTTGTTCAGGCTGGACTGGCGTTGGGCAGGACAACTTACGGTTCGCCGACTTCTTCCGACCAAGCGATTATTCCGTGTACGTCGGTCAAGTTGGGTGTTGGCGACAGTTTGCGTTCTCACACTGCGGATGAGTTTGTTTATATCGACGAAATACGGGAAGGAATCGATATTTACATCAAAATATTAGAGAAAATATTATAAAATAATTTTAAGGATTTGGGCAGTTTAATCCGCCTGTAGTTTATCCTGAGCTTGTCGAAGTACTCCCAAACCTAACGAAGTGGTTCGACGAAGTCAATCTTTTTTGCAGACGATTTCAGTTTAAATAGAACTTTAATGTTGGCAAAAAAGGATTTCCGCTCAAGTCGGGCTGCGCTTCGCAAAGTTGAAGATTTTGTCTTCAATTAAAAAGAATTTTAAAAGTTAATCTTAGCTGGGCGTCAGCGCTTTTGCGAACCTTTATTTTCAATAAAATAAAAAATCTTTGCGCACTTTGCGTTCAAAATATCAAAATATTACAGAATGAAAAAAATCTGGCAAAAAGACAATACAAAGACCAATGATTTGGTTAACCAATTTACGGTTGGCAAAGACTTGGACTTTGACGACAGATTAGCAAAATACGATGTGTTGGGCTCTATTGCTCACGCAAAAATGCTGGCGGAAGTTGGTTTGATTCGTTTGGATGAAGAGCAGGATATCGTTGCGGTTTTGGAAGAAGTCCTTACCGACATCGAAAAAGGAAGCTTCGAAATCGATAAATCGGCAGAAGACATCCATTCACAAATCGAAACGATTCTCATCGAGAAACTTGGCGAAACCGGGAAAAAAATCCACACCGCAAGGTCAAGAAATGACCAGGTTTTGACAGACATCAAATTATATCTTTTAGACGAAATCCGTGAAATCACAGAACTGACGGATTCATTCTTTCAAATACTGAAAGACAAAGCGAATCAGCACAAGGATGTTTTGTTGCCCGGGTACACACATTTGCAGGTTGCGATGCCATCATCTTTCGGATTGTGGTTTGGTGCGTATGCAGAATCTCTGGTGGACGATTTGGAATTGCTGTTTGCAACGAAGAGTATCATTAATAAAAATCCATTGGGTTCGGCTGCCGGTTACGGTTCATCTTTCCCGATTGACAGAGAAAGCACAACTTATAAATTAGATTTCAGAACACTGAATTATAATGTAGTTTATGCACAAATGACTCGAGGAAAGTCGGAAAAATTATTGGCTAATTCATTGTCGGTTTTGGCAGGAACTTTAAGTAAATTTTCTTACGATGTTTGTCTTTATTTGAGTCAGAATTTCAATTTTATTAGTTTTCCAAAGGAATTCACGACGGGAAGCAGCATTATGCCGCACAAAAAAAATCCGGATATTTTTGAATTAGTAAGAGCAAGATGCAACAGAATTCAGTCTTTACCAAATGAATTGATTTTGCTGACAAATAATCTGCCGTCAGGTTATCACAGAGATTTGCAATTGACAAAAGAAATCCTTTTCCCTGCGATTGACTCTTTGAAAGAATGCCTCGAAATCTTGATTTACACACTTCCGAATATAGAAGTGAAAGACAATATTCTGGACGATGAAAAGTACAGATATATTTTCAGCGTAGAAAAAATCAACGAAGGAGTGAAAAACGGAAAATCATTCCGAGATGCGTACATCCAAATCGGACAAGAAATTGAAAATAACGTTTTTGAGTACGGTTACAAAGAACTGAATCACACACATCAAGGCAGTTTAGGAAATCTTTGCCTCGACGAAATAGAATATCAATTCAATAAAGTGAGAGATAAACTGCTAGGATAATTATCAATTGTTAATGATTAATTTTCATAATTAACCATTAACCATTAACCATTAAATCAATCCAACTTAAACTTAGTCGTTTTTTTAACTTCGGCTAGAACAATAGAACTGTGATATTGTCCAATATGAGGTCCGTTTGAAATGACGTTAACCGTGAAAGTATTATAAGAATTGATGTCGTTTGCAAGAATCTTCAACATATAATCATATTCGCCGGAAAGACTGATGATTTCCTGTACTTCATCGTATTTGGAAATATAATCTTCAAACTCTTTCAGTGTTTTTTGAGATTGTTCTTTCAGACGGATATTACAATAGACCACGATGTTGATGCCAAGTTTTTCCCGGTTGAGAATCGCAACGTATTTTTCTACAACACCTTGCTTTTCAAGGTTTTTGATACGTTCGTAAGTCGGCGTGAAAGTCAATCCGATTTTTTCGGAAATTTCTTTTACAGATAGTGTAGA
Organism: Chryseobacterium sp. 36-9; assembly: GCA_001898785.1. GTDB lineage: Bacteria > Bacteroidota > Bacteroidia > Flavobacteriales > Weeksellaceae > Epilithonimonas > Epilithonimonas pallida. The sequence continues at coordinate 116,501 of MKVE01000032.1, forward strand.
ATCCTCTTGAAGGAGCTGAAGGATTAATTTGTCTTTTTTATCCAAACTCATAATGGCAAATCATTCTTTCAAAAATAGAGAAAATTTTTGATTGTAAAAATTTTAGAGCAGAAGTTCATTGATTTTGCATAAAAAATTATGAAGAAGATTTCATAATATTAAAAATATTGGTATCTTTGCACCCAATGAATCTGGTACAGAATTTAGCGATAGAAACAATTGGCAAGTTTGCCGACAACAACAATATTTTTTATATTTAACGAAGTCTTTTAGGCTTCGTTTTTTTTTATTTAAAAATTTGAGATATGATTAAGCTTTCACGCGTCTCTACAGAAAGTATAGAGAAAATATTACAAGAAGCGCAGCAGTTTGCTGACGGTAAAATAAGTAAGATTAAAGGCGATGTTTTCGCAGCGAATCTCTTTTTTGAGAATAGTACGAGAACTAAAACAAGCTTTGAAGTGGCTCAGAAAAAACTGGGACTTCAGGTCATAGATTTCGAAACAGACAAAAGCTCTATCGCAAAGGGGGAAACAATGTTGGATACGATCAAAACATTGGAGGCCATTGGTGTGGAAGTTGCAGTTATCAGACACTCAGAAAAACGTTATTATGATGCGTTGAAAGATGCTAAGCTAAGTATTATAAATGCTGGCGACGGTGTAGGAAGTCATCCTTCACAGGCGGTTTTGGATGCGCTGACAATAATTCAGGAATTTGGAAAAATCGAAGGTCTTAAAATCGGAATTGTAGGTGATGTGAAGCACAGCCGAGTTGCGAATTCTGATGCTGGACTGTTCAGAAGATTGGGTGCGAAAGTTTATTTTTCAGGGCCAGAATTCTGGTTTGATGAAGGAATGCTGGTCAACGGAACTTACATGCAGTTCGATGACCTGGTAAAAGAAGTGGATGTTTTGATTCTGTTGAGAATCCAGCACGAGCGTCATGAGAGAAACTTCAATTTCAAATCGGAAGATTATCTGAAGAAATTCGGATTGACAAAAGAAAGAGAAGCGAAAATGAAACCGACATCCATCATTATGCATCCGGCGCCGATCAACAGAGGGGTGGAAATTGATTCGGAATTGGTTGAATGCGAAAGATCGAGAATCTTCAAGCAAATGCAGAACGGCGTTTTTGCTAGAATGGCAATCCTTAAGTATGATTTAGAAAACAGAGGATTCCAATTCATCGACTCCAAAAATTAAAATATTGATTCACGCTTTCGGGCGTGTTTTTTTTGAGTAAAAATCTAAAAGTAAGTATTTAAACTGTCACTCTGAGCTTGTCGAAGAGTCTGACGTTTGATAAAATTTAAAAATGAAAAAGAAATTAATATTAGAATCCGGCGAAGTTTTTCACGGAACGGGATTCGGGGCAGAGCAAGACACTGCTGGAGAAGTGGTTTTCAACACAGGAATGACGGGTTATCAGGAACTGATTTCCGACCCGAGTTATTGCGGACAAATCGTTTGTATGACTTATCCTTTGATTGGAAATTATGGCATTAACCGTGATGATTATGAGAGCATTGAACCGGCAATCAAAGGTTTGATTGTAAAGGAACTATGCGATTTGCCTTCCAATTTCAGAACGCAAATGACATTAGACGAATTGTTTGAAAAGAAAAATCTGTCAGGGATTTCAGGAATTGATACCAGAAGACTGACAAGAATTTTAAGAAACAAAGGTGTTGAGAAAGGCAAAATCGTCAATGCAGATGCAGACGAAAAAGCTGTAATCGAAGAGCTAAAAGCGACTCAATTCCCCACAAATCAAGTAGAGCAGGTTTCCACAAAAACATCTTACGCAAGTCCGGGAAGAGGTTTCAAAGTGGTTTTGGTAGATTTTGGTTCCAAATTGGGAATCATTCGCGAGTTGTCTCAAAGAAACTGTGATATCATCGTAGTTTCTCACGACACAACCGCAGAAGAAATTCTATTAATGGATCCAGACGGAATTATGCTTTCCAACGGTCCTGGCGACCCGGAAGATAATGCGGAAGCTTTGGTAATGATTCAGAAATTGTTGGGAAAAGTTCCGATTTTTGGGATTTGTCTAGGTCATCAATTGATTGGTCTGGCTTGTGGAGCAAAAACTTACAAACTGAAATTCGGACATAGAGGTGGAAATCATCCGGTTTTGGATTTGGAAAAAAATAAAGTCGCAATCACTTCTCAAAATCACGGTTACGCGATTGACCAGGAATCTTTGAAAAATACAGATTTGGTTGAGACTCATATCGCATTGAATGACAGAACAAACGAAGGAGTGAAACACAAAATCCATCCTTGTTTCTCAGTTCAATACCATCCAGAGGCAAGTCCAGGTCCGGAAGACGCGAATTATCTTTTTGATGATTTCATCACTTTGATGGAGGATTTTAAGAAATAAATTTAATTAAAACGTTGCTGCTATAAGCTAATAAGTCTTAAGTAGGCAGTGACAAAAGCAAAGTAGACAGTTACAAGAGTATAGTAGACAGTCAGAAGAGTTAAATAGACAATTAGAAGATTTGAGTATACAGTCAGAAGAGTTAAGTAGACAATCAGAAGAGTTAAGTAGATAGTCAGAAGAGTTAAGTATACAGTCAGAAGAGTTAAGTAGACAATCAGAAGACTTAAGTAGATAGTCAGAAGAGTTAAGTAGACAGTCAGAAGAGCTAAGCAGATAGTTTCAATTGTAAAGCTGTCAAAATCAAAAAGAAAATAAAAATCTCCCGACTTCCATCATTGGATTTTGGACAATAAAAGTAAAAATGAAAAGAACAGATATACAAACCATTTTAGTAATCGGCTCAGGTCCAATCATTATTGGTCAGGCTGCAGAATTTGATTATTCGGGAACACAGGCGTGCCTTTCTTTGAAGGAAGAAGGCTACAAAGTGATTCTGATCAATTCCAATCCTGCTACAATAATGACGGATGTGGAGATTGCCGACAAAGTTTATATTGAACCGATTTCTTTGGAATTCGTTTCCAGAATCATTCGCAAAGAACGTCCGGATGCGCTTCTTCCGACTTTGGGAGGACAAACCGGACTGAATATGGCGGTTGAATTACAGAAATCCGGAATTCTTGAAGAATGTAAAGTAGAAGTTTTAGGAACGAAGCTTTCAGCAATCAATCAGGCAGAAGACAGAGACCTTTTCCGTGAATTGATGCGAGAATTGAACGAACCGGTTCCGGAATCTGACATCGTAACCACAGTTCAAGGCGCTTTGGATTTTGCAGACAGAATCGGTTATCCTGTGATTGTTCGTCCTGCTTTTACAATGGGCGGAACCGGCGGCGGAATTGCTTCTTCTGAAGCAGAATTAAAAGAAATTGCTGAATTAGGATTGAAACATTCGCCCGTAACACAATGTTTGATTGAAAGATCCATCGCTGGTTTCAAAGAAATAGAATATGAGGTAATGCGAGATTCCAACGACAATGCGATTGTGGTTTGTAATATGGAAAACATCGACCCGGTTGGTGTTCATACAGGAGATTCTATTGTGGTAGCGCCTTCGCAGACGCTTTCTGACAGAGAATATCAGTTGTTGAGAAACGCTTCTCTGAAAATCATCAGAGCTTTAGGAATCGAAGGTGGATGCAACGTTCAGTTGGCATTAGACCCGCACTCATTTAATTATTATATCATCGAGGTTAATCCTAGAGTGTCACGTTCATCGGCTTTGGCGAGTAAAGCAACAGGTTATCCGATTGCGAAAATCGCAGCGAAAATTGCAGTTGGTCTGACATTGGACGAAATCAAAAATCCGGTAACAGGAACATCTTACGCTTGTTTCGAACCGGCTTTGGATTACCTGGTGACTAAGTTTCCAAGATTCCCTTTCGATAAATTTGAAACGGCGGACAGAAGATTGTCAACTCAGATGAAAGCAACAGGTGAAGTAATGGCTATCGGAAGAAACTTCGAAGAATCATTGCAAAAAGCCATTCGTTCTTTGGAAACAGGATTGAGACATCTTGGACTTAAGAAAAAACAAGCGGATGCTTTGACAGACGAAGAAATAGAAAGAAGAATTAGGGTTTGTGATGATGAAAGATTGTTCATCATCGGTGATGCCTTACGAAGAGGTTACGATTGGGAACAGATTGTGGAATGGAGCAAAATTGACAAATTCTTCATCTGGAAAATCAAGAAACTGATTGATTTCGAAACAACAATCAAAGAAAATAAATTCAACAAAGAAATTCTTCTCGAGGCTAAGAAATTAGGTTTCGCAGATTTGAATATCGCGCATCTTTGGGAAACCACTCAGAAAGAAGTGTTCCAGTTCAGAAAAGATAACGGAATAATGCCGGTTTACAAAATGGTGGACACGTGCGCTGCTGAATTTGAATCGGAAACGCCATATTTCTACGGAACTTATGAAGAAGAAAATGAAAGCGTAGTTTCTGAAAAAGAAAAAATCATCGTTTTGGGTTCTGGTCCAATCAGAATTGGTCAAGGAGTTGAGTTTGACTATGCAACGGTACATTCGGTTTGGGCGATTCAGCAGATGGGTTACGAGGCGATTATCATCAACTCCAATCCGGAAACCGTTTCCACAGACTTCTCGATTTCGGATAAATTATACTTCGAACCTTTGGCGGAAGAAGACGTGATGAACATCATCGAACTTGAAAAACCAAAAGGCGTTGTGGTTCAGTTTGGAGGACAGACAGCGATTAATTTAGCAGATAAATTAGCTGCTCATGGCGTTCAGATTTTGGGAACTTCGCTGGAAGATTTGGATAGAGCTGAGAACAGAGATAAATTTGAGAAAGCGCTTCAGGATTTAGGAATTCCACAACCATTGGGAAAAACTTCGACTTCCAAAGAAGAAGCAATTGTGATTGCCAACGAAATCGGTTATCCTGTTTTGGTCCGTCCGAGTTATGTTTTGGGAGGCCGTGCTATGGAAATCGTTTACAACGAGAAAGAACTCGCTCATTATATGGAAAATGCGGTGGATGCCAGTCCGGAACATCCTGTTCTGATTGACCGTTACCTGACCGGAAAAGAAGTGGAAGTGGATGCGATTTCTGACGGCGAAACCGTAGTGATTCCGGGAATTATGGAACATATAGAAAGGGCAGGTGTTCACTCCGGAGATTCGATTGCAGTTTATCCGCCTCAGACTTTGACGGAAACTCAAATCAAAACCCTTGAAGATTATACGATAAGATTAGCAAAAGGTTTGAATGTCATTGGATTAATGAATATCCAGTACGTGATTTCCAACGGCGAAGTTTTCGTCATAGAAGTGAATCCACGTTCGTCCAGAACCGTTCCTTTCTTATCGAAAATAACGGATGTTCCGATGGCAAACTTGGCAACCAAAGCCATTCTCGGATCGTCATTGAAAGATTTAGGTTATCAATCCGGATTGGTTCCTAACAAGGAAGGCGTTTATGTGAAAGTTCCGGTTTTTTCTTTCAGTAAGTTAACGAAAGTGGACATCTCTCTGGGACCAGAAATGAAATCGACGGGAGAAGTAATGGGGAAAGATTTGACGTTGGAAAAAGCTTTGTACAAAGGCTTAATCGGCGCTGGAAGAAAAGTCCCGACATTCGGTGCAATTCTCTTTACTGTTGCTGATGCGGACAAAGAAGAAGCTTCTGAATTGGCTAAACGTTTCAACAACGCAGGCTTCAGAATTTGGGCAACGGAAGGAACGGCGAAATTCTTTGAAGAAAAAGGAATTCAGACAAAAATCGGTTACAAAATCGGAGAGGAAGATGTGAACCTGATAGATTTGATTCAGAAAGGAAAGGTTCAATATGTGGTCAATACAATGACGAAAGGCAAACAATCCGAAAGAGATGGTTTCCAGATCCGAAGAATGTCCGTAGAAAACGGCGTTCCTTGTCTGACGTCAATGGACACGGTGGAAGCAATTCTGAAAGTGATTGAGAGTATGACGTTTAAAATGGAGGCGATGTAAATTCAAATCCAGATAAAAGTAAAAAGCGAAAGATTTATTCTTTCGCTTTTTTTATGGATATTTTTCACTCATTTCTTTGAGGAAAATATTGACTTCCGTATGTTCGGAATAAGGTCGTTCTTTTATTTTGGAAAGACTTTCTTTTTGTTCTTCGGAAAGTTCGAAATTGAGATTATCTTTGTTTTCGTCAATTTCAGATAAATATGCAGAAATCCTTTCAAGAACTTCTTTTGGAACAGTTTTTAATTTGTCTGTAATTTCCTGATATAGAGTTTGATCAGAAATGTCCATCATTGATATTTTTATCAAAGTTAGAAAATCATTATAATATGATAATTTAAAATTGTACTTTTAATCCAAATAAAAATCTATGAAAGTATCACACATTTTATCTCTAGGGATTTTCTCAACATTATTGTTTTCCTGCGCTACTGTTCATGACAGATTGAATACAGGAACCATTGTAAGAGACTGTACAGGAACGTACTTAAGAGTTGCAGAAAATGAAGATTACCTGATTTGCAATGCCGAAATTCTGGAATCCAAAAAAGACGGCGAGAAAGTATCTTTGGTTTATGACAATACGGATAAATGCCCGGAAAGAGACGGCAAAATTATGTGTATGATGTACCACGAGAACAAAGGAATGATAAGAGTTAAAAACGTCAAATAACTTTTAAACTAAATAAAAAAACCTCATCAATCTGATGAGGTTTTTTTATCAATTGAATTTTAAATAAGGCTCATTAAAATACTTACTCGGCTTAATATAAATCTTCTGTGTTTCCGCATCAAAAATCCAAATGAATCTCCTGATCAAATCAGCGCCAAAATAACTCACCTTTTGTGTTTTAATATCTCCTGCGAAAAAACCGGCAGGAACATCTTTCATACTGATATCCGTAACAACTAATTCAGGTAAAGATCCTTGTTTTGTAATTACACTTTTCCCGGCAGAATTTTTAAACGTTTTTTCACCAGTGATTTTCAGCTTTCTGCTTAGGTCTTTTGAATCCGCAAATGCGTTGCTGTAAAGCAAACCTCCGGAATAACCCGATTGCAGAAGGAAATTAGTTTCAAAGGACTCTGTTCCCATTTTATTTTCGCCGACGAGAAAAATTTGCCCGTCCTGATTGGTTGTGTAAGAAACTTCCTTATAATCTGTGGTATCGGGAAGTGTGTCATAGATCACGAATTGATTATTATCAAAATCGATTTGATATGTTTTGCCTTTGAAAATTCCGGTTCCTATTTTTCCGTCAGCTTCCTGTCCTGTCAATTCGTTGTCATAGAACCTGATGTTTTTCCACTCCAGATTTCCAATTTTGACCGAATTATTTTCGCTGATTTCGTCCTTAAAAACAATGCTTTTTGCTGGTCTTGATCTTTGGGGAGAAATAGAAGCATCTTCCATCGAGATCTGGAACATCAGATTCAAAGAATCCTTATCGTTTACTAACGTTTTTACAATAATGTTATTATACTTTGTAATCCTGAAAGGGATGATTTGCTGAGAATTAATCAAAATTCCTGAAAGAATGGATAAAGTGATAATTGTGTTTTTTATGAACATTGTTTTAATTTTCATGGTTTTTTCAAATTTAATAAAATAGCTTTACTTTGAACAATAATTTCTGTCAATGTTAGATTTTTTAGAGACCGAATTGTTTTGGGAAACAAAAACCTTAAAACGAAATGAACTTCTTAAAACTTCCGGAACGATTGATACAAATGTCTATTTTGTACAACAAGGAAGTATCCGGATTTTTATCGAAGATGAAAATGAGGAACGGATTATCAGGTTTGGTTATCAGGGCAATATCATTGTTTCATTGGATTCTTTTTTGTCAGGTAAACCTTCGGAGTTTTATATCCAGGCGATTAAAGCTTCAACTGTCAAAATAGCTTCTAAAAAAGATTTTTATGAACTTATCAATTCCAGCAATGAGAATCTGAAACTTTGGAGTTCAATCCTGGAAGATCTGGTTTTACAGCAGATTGAACGCGAAAAAGATTTGTTGTACAGTTCTCCGAAAATCCGCTACGAAAGAGTCTTGAAAAGAAGTCCGAAATTATTTCAGGAAATCCCGAACAAGTACATTGCGAACTATCTCAGGATGTCGCCGGAAACCTTGTCGAGATTGAAAAAATCTTGACTTCAATCAATCTTTTTATCAATGAAGTTTTAGACTTTTGTGAAAAATTTTGACGATGACAATTCCAATTATTCAATTACTTAACGAACTTAAAATCATTACTGAAAATAATATCGAATTTGCCAAATCACTGCAGAATCAAAGTAATGAAACACTGAATTTCAGAACATCGGAAAATAGCTGGAGTGTTTTGGAATGTTTGGAACATCTTAATTTTTACGGTCAATTCTATCTTCCTGAAATCGAAAACCGAATCAATGAAAGTCGCTTTTCCGCAAAAAAGCCAGATTTCAAAAGTGGAATTTTGGGTAATTATTTTGCTAATATGATGCTTCCGAAAGAAAAGCTCAATAAGATGAAAACTATGAAAACGGCCAATCCGATTCATAAGAAATTGGACAAATCGGTTATTGAAGAATTTATCAATCAGCAAAATAAAATGCTCGAATTGCTGGAAAAAGCAAAAACCATTGATTTGGAAAAAACCAAAACTTCAATCAGCATTTCAAAGTTGATAAAGCTGAAATTAGGCGATACTTTTCGATTCGTTATTTACCACAATTTGAGACATGTCAGACAAGCTGAGAGTGTTGTGAAAAATATTTAAATTACCTTTTCAAAAGATTAATACTCACTGTGGCCAATTCAGAATCCGGGAATTTTTTGAAAAGATTGGTGTCCGGTTCTAGTCCTGATTCTTTACAAATCCTGTGAAATACATCGACTTCTACAATGTACTGATCAGAAAATCCGTGTGTGGCGTCATAAGCTGTTGCAGCTGTCAATCCCAGGTTTTTGGAAGTGATTTCCGGTGAAAGCGTATGCAGTTCAATTAACAACAGCCCGAATTTTTCTACATAAGGTGTCCATTTTTTGAGGTGATTCAGAAGATTTTCCTCCACATCTTTGTTGGATAATCGTTTTCCACGGAACGCAAAAGCGCCGGTTGATGTGCTGATTCTATTGCTATTAGTTTCCAATACGTCTTCCCAAATCCTGTTGTGGTCAAGGAATGTCCTGATGTTTAACAAATCTCCTAATCCAATATTATAATCTGAATGTAAATCTTCCGCCAGCTGTTTCGGATTTCCAATGTCGCCCCAAATCACTTTTGCCCAGATGTCATTCTTGATCAGATTGGCTCTTGTCACTTTCAGCGCTGCCTGGTTATAATCTGCACCAACCAGAAACAAAGGATATTCTTCCAGGTGTTTTCCTCGCAGAGTCTGTCTTTCGATGATCTCATAAAGATGTTGCAAAAGCGCTCCGTTTCCGCAGCCCATATCAAGGATTCCTTTCGGTTGTTCTTCCAAAGGACGATTGAAAATCTCGATGATAAACTCATCAATCACTTTGAAATAGGTCAGATGTGCGCCACCGCTTCCCCAGACATTCATTTCACGGTTCACATGGATCTCATCTTCGCCGTCTTCGATTTCTCTGATTTCTGAAGCTTTCCCGAAAATCAATTGATTCAGTTTTGAGAACATTGGAAGATAAGAAACCGTTACGCCATAAGCCGTTGCGCGTCTTGCGAAAAATAATCCGGTTTCGGTGAACTGGAAGTTTTTCCCTTTCTTGGAGAACCAACCAAGTTCAGAAAGATAATCAAGGATTTTTCCAAAATATTCCGGGTTCTTATGGAATTCTTCTGCGCTGAAACTGGCCTCCATAAAGTACTTGTGGAACATTCCGCTCATTCCCAACTTGATGATGATTGGGCCGACTAATGCACCTTCGATATGTTTTTGAATTTGGTAATTCAGAGAAGATTCGCCATCAATCTCATTCAGAAAAGATTTGTATTTCTCAAAAATCTGAATCCATTTTTTGCATAGATCTTCAGTCAGTTCTTTTGAATTAATGACATCGTCATCTGCCAGGAAATCGGCTAAATCAACATAGATATTCTGATAAGAAAAAGCTTGTTCGGTTTTAGAATTCTTTGAGATTTCAATAATGTCGGATTGATTATCAAGCTGATAGTTCAAAAACCCCTGAGAAGCTAAAACACGTAAGGCCACATTCAGATAGCCTTCGTTAACCTCGAATTTTTTATTGATTTCGGAAAGTTCCAGATTGTCATTAGTTAAAATAAAATCCAAAACATTTTTCTTTGACAAAGCTGAAATCACTGGCGCTGTAACAATACCGTCGAGATGTCTGAAAATAGATTCACGAAGTTTTCTCTTGTCCATAAAACTGTTGATTTTCTGTTTTGGAAGATAAAAATTTTCCTTTAATATTGACAAAGAAAAAATACTTGTTCATTTTTCGGTTGTTGATTGGTTACGGAACATCTACATTTGTATCATTCAAGACAATCAATTATGGAATTGAGTAGCGAAATAATGTATCAGGCATCGTTTGAAAAGGATCCCGAATTCGAAGGTGTTTTTTGGATGGGTGTGAAAACGACAGGGATTTTTTGTCGTCCGACTTGTACTGCAAGAAAGCCAAAGCCTGAAAATGTCGAGTTTTTTGACAGTGCAAGAGATGCTATTTTGAAAGGTTACAGACCTTGTAAAGTCTGCAAACCGCTGGAAAATCCTGACGAAATGCCAATTGAAATTCAAAAATTAATGGATGAATTATCTGCAGATCCGAGTTTGAAATTCAAAGACGTTGATTTGATTGAGCGTGGCTTACAGCCAGCGACAGTGAAACGCTGGTTTCTAAAGCATCACGGGATGACTTTTCACGCTTTCCAAAGATCATTCAAAATCAATTTGGCTTTCAAGAAACTACAGCAAGGCGAGACTGTTCTGGATGTAGCTTTGGAAAACGGTTATGAAAGCTTAAGCGGGTTCAATGAAAGCTTCAGATCAATTATCGGAACTTCTCCTAAAAATTCGAAAATGGAAAAAATTGTTGACCTCAAAAGAATTGAAACACCACTCGGAACAATGATTGCCTGCGCCAACGAAAACGGAATCTGTATGCTGGAATTCTCCGACAGAAAATCCTTATCAAAAGAGTTTGAAGATATTTCGAAATATTTCAAAGCTAATATCATACAGGGCGAGAATCCTCACTTCAAAACTTTAGAAAAAGAATTGGCAGAATATTTCGAAGGAAAAAGATTAGATTTTACAGTCCCTTTGGCACCGGTTGGCACCGATTTTCAGAAAAAAGTTTGGGAAATCCTCAGAACTATTCCTTACGGGACTACCAGAAGTTACCAGCAACAAGCCGATATTCTGGGCAATCCAAAAGCTGTGAGAGCTGTAGCCAACGCTAACGGACTTAATAAAATTTCGATTATTATCCCTTGTCATAGAGTGATTGGGACTAATGGAACCCTGACCGGTTATGGTGGTGGAATCTGGCGAAAGCAAAAGCTGTTGGAGTTGGAAAAAGCGATACTGTTTTAGAAGGCTTCGAGAATCTCAGCCTGACAATAATGTCTCGCAGATTAAACTGATTTTGCAGATTGATTAAAATCAGCTTAATTTGCTAAATCAGCAAGACCTTAAAATGAAAATTATAAAAGCAGAAGAATTAAAAAATATAGCCAACCTTTGGTTCAAGGCATTCAACGAGCAGAATTTAGATGATTTGCTTAGTCTGTATGATGAATCTGCACAGCATTATAGTCCGAAACTTAAAATCAGAGAACCCGACACAAAAGGTTTGATAAAAGGTAAAAATGCATTGAGGATCTGGTGGAAAGATTGCTTTGAAAGGCTTCCGACTTTGCAGTATGAAGTCAATAAGCTGACTGCGGATTCTGAACAGGTTTTTATGGAATATACCAGGAAAGTGATGGGCGAGGAAGATATGAAAGTAGGAGAGGTTCTGGAAATTAAAGATGGGAAAATTATATGTTCAAGAGTCTATCATGGCTGATATTTTTTATCTTTGAAAAAAAACAGGAATGAGATTTTCTATCCAACCAACTTTAGAGAACGACTTTGTAAGATTAGTTCCTTTAGAAAAGGATGATTTTGGACCATTGTTTGCTGTTGCTTCTGATCCGAAGATTTGGGAACAACATCCCAACAAGGACCGGTATAAAAGAGAGGTATTTCAAAATTTCTTTCAAGGCGCGATGGAAAGCCGGGGCGCTTTCAAAATCATTGAGAAAAATACCGGAGAGATTGCCGGCAGTACAAGGTTCTACGATTACAATTCTGAAGACAATTCCATATTCATAGGCTATACTTTTTATGCGACAAAATTCTGGGGTTCCAAACTGAATCCTCAGGTCAAAAGGCTAATGCTGGATTACATCTTCCAGTTCGTAGATAAGGTCAAATTCCATGTTGGTAAAGATAATATCCGCTCTCAAAAAGCCATGGAAAAATTAGGAGCGAATAGAGTAGATGAGGTTAATGTTGCCTATTATGGCGAACCGGAAAAGCTGAATGTCGTTTTTGAAATTACTAAAGAAGATTATCAGATATGAAAAAGTACAGAATCCAAGCCAGTCCTTTTATTGTCCCCACAACCGACGGAAAGTTAATCGAGGAACATTGGGGTAATTCAACCAGAAATTCAGAGATCTCTATTGCTCATATGGTGGCACCGCCCAACTGGAGCGAACCGCATCAGACACCGGAGTTTGATGAGTTTACGTTGATAATATCCGGGAAAAAGCATTTTGAGATTGATGGTGATTCTGTCATTCTGGAAAAAGGACAAAGCATTATGATAGAAAAAGGAGCCAGAGTCCGTTATTCTAATCCGTTTTATGATCCTTGCGAATATATTGCTATATGTCTTCCTGCCTTTTCGATGGATCTGGTGAACAGGGAAACGGATTGATAAATTGATGTACTTAATTACACTTTAGAAATATTGCTTAGTTTTATAAGGCACTTTTGGTAATTTTCTATTTGCCGTTTTGTCAGAAATCCTATTCTATAGTAGAAGATTCTTTTCCTTTTGGTATTGATCGTTATTACGAGAAAAGAATTCATAAAGCCGGTTATCATGTCACAGGATTCTATTTTATCAATAGGGACTTCCAGAACCGGGGTTACTTTTCTTATTTGAAAAAATGGACGCCTGAGTTTTACAGATATGATATGTTCGGAAATATCTACCTCGGTAACTTTTAAAACCGATAACTTCCATACTATCATTACAAAAATCAGAAACAAAAGTATATGTACAAGATTATTATTGACCTTAAAAAAAACTTTTGCAGTACACAGAAAAACAATATCCAAAAACAATAGTAGTAAGAGGATATACATTGTTATTCTGATATTTTTTTTATTACTTAGTTTCATTTGATGAATCGGTTTTTTAAGAAAATACCCACCTCTGTAGTTTCATTTTTGCTTTTCTCAGAAAGTGGTTTTGTTGTTTTACGATAATGACCTCAAAATCATCAAAGGATTGATTCATGAGGCTTTGATAACAAGCCTTGAAATATTCGAAGTTGTTGTAATGGACGATAAGAACTGAGAATTTTTTCATCATTTGTGCTTTAAGAAGGAGTTAATTATTTCATCAAATCAATCCGTTTTTATTTTTTAATTTTCATTTGTTTTTATTGATATGGGATTTAAAAAGCAGCCGGATATGTAAACACTACTAAACCTCCGGCTGCAAACACTAAAATGATGTTATTTTGTATTGCTCTGCATCACAAACACTTTCTGCTGAACTCGCCGATGCATCTGTTATTTAACAACTTCCTTTTTCGCCTGGGATGGCAAGCTGTTTTCTATAGTTTTCTTATATTGGACAGAATATATAGGGTGATTACTCTATCATCGTTATCAAATTCTATAAATAATGCCATTTTCTGTCCGAACCAATAGTTTCTAAAAATATAAACCCATTCTTTTGAGTGACACAGTTTAGGACGACTATCAAGGTTTAACAGAACTTCCAGCTTGGACAACCCGATAAATCTTTCCGGATCCTCTGTAATAATGTATTTCATATTATTATAGATTGGAATGAAGCTTAGCTTTTATACTGCTTACGGAAATTACCCGGGGTCTGGCCCGTCCTGCTTTTGAAAAACTTTGAAAAGTTAGACGGGTCATAGGTGAAGGTTCTTGCAATTGCAGCAATGGATACATCTGCTTTCAGTAGTATTTCTTTTGTCTTTTCTATGATTTTGAAATCGTAGAAATAACCGGGATGGTTCCCAAATTCACGTTGTATAATATCTATAAGGTGCTTATGAGAAACCGCAAGCTCGGAAGCAATCTTGTTGAGCTCCATAAGATCAGTTGTTCTTGCAGCAACAACATCGTCTATATGCCGGTCCAGAAATGCTATATACCTCTCGGAGATTTCTTTACTCCTGCTTTTCTTTTGTTCTTCCATTCATATTGTGTTTTTTTAGAATTCAATAGATTTGTAGTTATACTATAAACATCTTTTTCCATCTGGCTACTGAGTTGCGGCTAAGACCGAAATGCTTAGCCAGCTGGATATTATTAAGGTTATTCTTTTTCTGGTAGTCAAGAATATGGAGAATGTCCGACTTGTTGTAAGAACGGTATTTTTGACTGGACTTTTGAGATTCTCCGAAGATTCTTTTGTTCAGTTCCAGGATATCTATTACAGAAAGGTGTCTTTTGGTGAGCAGTCTTTGGCATTCCGATGTCTTTTCAGGATACTGCTTATCAAGTATATCCGAATAGATCAATTTGAAATCCGGTACTGCTTTTTTTATTCTTCGTGTTTTATGATCCATTTGTAGAGTGTCGTTTTGGGAATTTTGTAACGTTCTATCACCTCGTTTTTGGTCATTTCTTTAGAATTGATCCTTTGTAGTATGAAGTCGATGATCTCTTTGGTATAGATATTTTTGCGGAACTGCGGCAGTATTGTTTTTCTGCCGTTTTGCCCTTTTATTTTTTCGTCTGCTGCGGATGGTGCATACAGTATCAGGTGTTGAGAATATAATCTGAAAAAATCATATTCCAGCAGCTTACTCCATTTCAGCAGGATGTCTGTGGAGAGATCCTGCTGTTCATACATATTGTGCGCGTCCTTCTCTGTGCAACTTAAAAAATTGCATATCCGTTCAATATCGGTATTGTTTTCCTCGACTCTGGTTTTTATCATCTGACCGATGTGGATGTCTTTGAAGTTCATATATGTATTTTGAATGTATTAGTTTAAGGTCTTCATTTGTAGCATCGATACAATAATAATATCTAACTTGTCAATACCATCATTGGAGATACTTCGACAAGCTCATGATGACATTGCCTTGTCATGTTGAGCGAAACACATTGAAGTCGAAATATTTACGTTTTGCTTGCTCGTCTTTCTTATTAGAGATCCTTCGATTCCGCTACGGAACTACGTTCGCAAACTTCATTACAAGCTGTGCTTGCTCCTCATTTGTACTCAGGATGACAAGGCGTCTTGTCATGTTGAGCAGAGCGCAGCGTTGTCGAAACATCTCTTGTTTATGATAGGCGCTTCTTCTTCGGCTTCACCCAGGGTGACAATCCCTTCTATGGCTTCCAGAAGCTCCATACAGTTCCGTTATAGACTGCAAGCTGTTTTTTTGTGGTGTCATAGGCCATCATTCCCGGTGCAGGGTTGATGATGTTAAGGTGTGGGCTTGCTACTCTTGGCAGGATCATGGCTTTATCGGTATCGGAAAGGACAAGGATGCCGGAGGTGCTGTTGGTTGCTCCGTCTGTTCCTATTACGGTTTTCGCATTTGCCAGTTCTGTTTTTGTGGATTGTATGGACAGATCAGCCTGTCCGGTTGTATCTACAGAAAGGTCAAACCAGCTTCCGTCTTTCAGATATTTTACCTTATGATCTGTGGCATCATAGATGATGGATCCGTTTTCTGTGATGGCTGTTTTGTTCTCTATATAGGGCAGGATGAGCCCTTTGTTCTCAGCATCGGTAAACTCCAGAGACACGGATGTATTGGTAACCGATTGTTTTCCTATTGCGATCTGAGATTTTGTTGCAATTGCAGAGAGCAGCATTGCGAGTATTAGAATGTTACTTTTCATATTGTGTGTGTTTTTATGTCTTTTACAGGACGGTTTTGTTTGTTTTTTATAATTGTTTTAGCTCAGGATGACGGTGTTGTACTTGTCTTATTTTAAGCAACCGGATGATCAAAGATTAAACTCCGGTTGCTCAAAAAAGCATAAAGAACCTTAGGTAGTTTTAGCTTTAATCACAGGAGCTGTAGTTCCTGCCGGACATGGAATCACCGTTACCTGAGCCACATTGTTTGATGTTGTTGAACAGGTACCACCATTAGTCGCCACAACATAGTAATAGAATGTTCCCAATACATTGGTTGGTGGCGTATATGTCGAAGAATGGGCTCCCGGGATAAGCGTTCCCCCAGTATTACTGCTTGTAGTATTGCTATACCATTGGTATGATGTGGCATTTGTAGCTGTAGCTGTAAGGTTGGTAGCTGTGCCATTGTTTACAACCGTCTGCGTAGCAGGGGCTACAGATACTGACGTAGGATTGGCAGTAACTGTTATACTACTCCCAGCCGGATAATAGCATGATGAAGCCGTGTTATAATAATAAGGCGTATAAGTATCTGCTGCCACAGGATTGCTTCCTGAAACAACTGCCGAAGAATTAAGCCATCTTAATTCCATGCCTGAAGGTGTTGCACTTACTACATAGGGCGCCAAAGCAGAAGTTACCGTTCCCGATACATTTGATAAACAAAGGCTAGATGGTGGGTTTACATTTGGTACCGGAGAGACATAAAAGTTAGGGTTGTCCAGATATACATTGGTTTGCCCATTGGGGTTCCATACATATAGTTTAATCTGGTATGTTTTGGAAGGTCTCATCAGGTAGTTAACGTTCGTAAGAATATTGGGATCAGTAGTAGTTATTGCTTTATCCGCTGCAAGCTGCACATCACTACCGGTATCAGGATCTACAACTACAAGTCTTGCGCTGAAGTTAAGATTGTTCTGATTAGTTGCTGCCAATGGGGCTACATAGTAATTCTGAAGTTTCATCAATGGGGCATTAGCTGCCATTGTAAAACTGAACGAAGCATATTTAGAACCATTCGGAGTAGTTGTTGCCCCGGAAATATTATAATATGATACCGAGGTGCCTCCATTCAATGTAGTCCCATTAAGAGCGGTACCATTGGTTGCACTACCCCAGGTGACATTCGAAATATTGGTAGAAG
Source organism: Chryseobacterium sp. 36-9 (assembly GCA_001898785.1). Lineage (GTDB taxonomy): Bacteria > Bacteroidota > Bacteroidia > Flavobacteriales > Weeksellaceae > Epilithonimonas > Epilithonimonas pallida. Next base: position 133,719 of record MKVE01000032.1, read on the forward strand.
AATAGTAGGGAGATAAAATACTCGATTGTGGGGTATTAGCATATCTAT
>MKVE01000032.1:133807-136409 GCA_001898785.1 Chryseobacterium sp. 36-9
ACTACACATCCTGATATTAATAGGATAAAGAGGGATGATATTTTGATATATGTTTTCATGATAGAAAATTATTTTTAGTTAATAGCAGGTCCCGTTGTACCAGCGGCACAACAAGGGGTTATAGTTACTGTTACCGCAGAGCTCACCGGACTATAACAATCATTTGTACTGTCATAATAATAAGCATAATAGGTACCTGCTGTGGCAGCCGTTGGAGTGGTATAAACCGAACCGGAATGAGTATTGTTGGTGAACCATACCAATGATGCTCCGCTAGGCACAGTTCCGGTATGGAGGCTGTTAAGATTTGCAGTAGATGCAGGACAAGTGTTACTTAATGTAGTAGCACTTAATGACGGGGCAGTTGTACCAGCATTACACGGATTAGACGGAGTTATCGATACCCCAACTGAAAAAGCATCTCCAAAATTAGACGCAGCCCCATTACTTAAGTTCCAACTAGTAGTATCTGCTGCTATGGAGCTATTGTCCATGGCGCTTATATAGATCCTAAAGGATACCTGCGTAAGATTGGTACCATTTACCCTTACTGAGCCGCTCATCGCACCACTGCCGGTAGTGGCGCTGTATTGGCTGGCTCCGTTAATGATAGACGTTGCAGAGGGCACGGTAAATTCAGTGGAACCCGAGAGCCTGGTAAGACTAGCTCCGGAAGTTAAAAGTTCTAATTCTGCTGAATTCAAGTATGAATTTCCACCACTTCCAGTTATGCCGGTACCACATCCTCCAAAGTGAAAAATGGGATTAGTAATCGGCCTGCTAAAGGTAGCTACCAAATCGGCATACTGGTATCTTACTTTTGGGTTAGCAGCAGTGGGAAGCGGAGCATTGGCTTCGTACAAAGAATAGACAGAAGCATAAATCCAAATTGCTCTGTTATTTGCAACACTAATTCCCGTTCCTGCTGTTGAGTTGGCGGATGTAAATTGATTATCACTTGGGCTTCCAATCCCGTTCATCAGCGAAAACAATTGTGCTGCTACAGGTGTTGCCGAAGCATTAGTGCTAGATCCTCCAAACATGACCCCAACTCCAGGTGATGGTGTCATAGTTCTCTGTTGATTGGTAAGAGAAAAAGTAACCGTGGTAGTGGGAGTAGTAAATGCTGCAAAAGTATTACCTGCTGGGTTATTGGTGTTATTTTGAAAAGTAATAACCTGGTTAGCGATCGTGGGACCATTGCCGGCAGGATTACCTGCACCAGCTGCAAATTCCAGAGCAGGGGTCTGAGCGGAAACAAAGCATCCAAAAGCAATACTTGAAAGAAGAAGTATTTTTTTGAAAGAGAAATTAATCAAATTATTATACATTTTATTCATCTTTTGTTTTATACATTTTAGTTATTGTGAGATACTTCGGCTGTTCCGCTACGCTTCACGCTCAGGACGACAAGGGTAAGCTTTCATTGGCATCGGTTGTCATGTTGAGCAGAGCGCAGCGGCGCCGAAACATCTTTTTAGTTATCCGGGCAGGTTTGTGTCGTTATACAATACCATCCGAACGAAACGCCGTTATCCTTTGATGTGTACATCTTCAGACATTTGTTGGTGGTGTCATACACCATCATTCCTTCCACAAAATTGGCAGCTGCAATACCCACCGGATTTCCTGATGCGTCAAAAGCTACTCTGTTAGGTACAAAAGCCTTTGTTTTGGCTTCTAGTGCGATGTGTCCGCCTTTTCTTGTCATTGGCCAGTTGTCTGCAGTTGTTGCTCCGGCTCTTCCCAATGCGGAGATACCTACTTTGGTGTCTAATACTGTTCCTGCTGTTATACCTGGTTTGTAACAGTATGGTTGTGTACAGACAGAGTCTGTTCCTACCAGTACCGGTGTCCCTACAGGAGAGTAGCAGTTGTTAACAGGATCATAGAAGAATGGGAAATAGATACCATCCGAAACCGCAGTCGGATTACTTACCAGAGTCCCATTCACACGGTTATCGGTAGTGTACCATACCAATGTACTCCCTGCTGGCGGTGCAGTTTGTGGCAAGCTTGTAAGATCTACTGTAGGATAATTACAGCAGCTGTTGGAAACTACTACAAGCTTGTTGCCCGGGCTGTAGCAGTTGTTTGTAGCATCATAATAATATACCCAATAGTTTGTAGGACTAGAGGTTGCCATTACTGTCGTGCTGCTCAGAAGTGTTGCAGCTGATGGCGTGGCAGAGTTGTGTCATTGTGTTGTTGTACCCGCCGGAGCAGCCGGGATGCTGATCCATGTATTCAGATCGACAGAAACAGGATCTGCTGAGCTACAGGTTGCACAAGGGTTAATGGTTACTGTCACAGCATTGGAGGCTGGTGAGTAACAACTGCTGGAAGCACTGTAATAAAATGCATAATAAGTTCCTGCTCCCACAGCTGTAGGTGTGGCTACTGCATTGTTATGTGCTGCATCTGTAAACCATTGCAAGGCAGCATTGGCTGGTACTGCTCCTGTAAATGCTTGGGTATTAAGGTTCACGGCAGATGCAGGACAGTTATTTGATACCGCAGAGTTTACGTTAGGGGCATTAGGAACTGCCGCACATGGTGTTACTATTACCTGTACTGCTGCCGAAGGTGTACTACAGCTTCC
>MKVE01000032.1:136493-145411 GCA_001898785.1 Chryseobacterium sp. 36-9
CCACCTGTGTTATTATTAGCGGTATTACTGTACCATTGATATGTGGTTGCTCCCGTGGCAGTCGCTGTAAGATTGGTTGGAACCGCATTGTATGCTACGGTCTGTGTAGCAGGCGTTGCAGTAACAGATGAAGGCGCTGCAGTAACGTTGATATCTACCTGATCCGAGCTTACACAGGTTCCTGTCGTTATCGTCCAGGTAAAAGTATAGGTTCCGGTGTATGTAAGATTGGTTACCCCGCTGTTATATTGTGTAGGTGCTGTGATTACAGGATCCGGAGCACCGGAAGGTTTGGAAGTAAGTGTCCATTGTCCCGTACTGCCTTGTGTTCCGGGATCGTTTCCATTGAGGGTAGCAGATGTGGAACACGTAATGCTTTGATCAGAACCTGCGTTGGCGTTGATCTGCGGGGAAACAAATATGGAGAATGTACCTTCTCTGGATGTCCCAGCACACTCATATTCCTTGCCTACAAAATCTCCGGCAGTAGTATTGTATGCTCTTATTTTAAAGACATATTCTCCGGGCATTGTCAGATTCCCAATAACAGCTGATGTGGAAGTAAATGAAGCAGAAGGAGCTGTTGGCGTTCCAGATCCTGCCGGCTTTGAAATCAGTGTAAAAGAATACTGACCATTAAGATCTTGAAAATAACTAGTATTAACTACGCCTTTGTAAACAGCAGGTAGGTTTATAGTTGCTGATACTACGCCACTACCAGGGTAACATACTGTAGTATTATTAACGCTGACAGCAGGTCTGGCACCATCTGATATATGTATATAATAAGTTGAAGGAATACTACAGCTGCCATTACTTGTAACTATTGGAAACTTGTAAGTTCCTACTTGCCAGCCACCGGCTGGAGGCGTCACGGTAACACTTCGGGTTGCTGTGCCGGCACCTGATATTACGGGGGTAGGTGCCCCACCTGGAGGATAAATTCCTGTTGTTGATACAGTTGTAGTATTGGTTACAGGATCCCCGGAAGCCAGTGTAAAGCGGAATGTAATAGGTGCTGTGCTGCCAGCCATACCGCACTGGACCTCTCCACCAGTACCTACGGTACTGTAATATTCCATCTGCTCCGGATCAGAAGCCACTATAAAAGTAGGTTGCCCTGGAGGAGATCCGTTGTTGGTGTAGGTAATCTCCGGTGTGGTATAGGTTCCCGAAGAATTGGTAACGGTTAGCGTAAATTTATATGTCCCTGGCGTACTGGCTCCTGTGAAGAACAAGATGCCATCCATTATTTTGGAATACTGTATGTTACCTCCGGCAGGCTGACTGTTAACGTTCATTGTAACGGTGGTTCCATAGCTTGGATTACCTGCACCTCCCGGCATATCTGTCCCAAAAATGGGAGAAGTATTGCTAAGATAGATTTGAGTTGCGTTGCCAAAACAGCCGGAAGCGTTTGGTACTATGATCTGAGGATTCGGTATGAAGCGAATAACCGCTGTATCTTCATACCAACAGTTTGGATTATTAACGGATGTAATTCTCAATGTAACCAGGTAAGCCGGGTCTTCATCATGATTTGCCTTTTTAATAAGGCTAAAAGTGGTTGTAGCAGATGTGGTAGAACTAAAAAGTGCATTTTGGGCAGTTTTGGTTCCGAATCTCTGAAATTTATAAATATTATACGCCGACCATTGCGCAGTATATCCAGCAGGTACAACACCATTAAGTGTCACTGTTCCTGTTGTTGCATTCACATTGGTAATGTCCGGACCTGCTGTAAACGTAGAAGCATCTCCCGGCGCGGTAATGGTGACCTGTGAGGTGCCACTGCCGGAGCTGCAGTTTTGTGCCATCTGGAACACATAGTTGCCGGGGAAGGTCAACCCTGTTACATTAGGTGTATAGGAATTGATGTTGCTGATAACGGGGTCAGGTGCGCCTGCCGGTTTGGATACAAGCGTCCAGGTGGGATTTCCAACCGTGGTGCCCGATGCGCTGCCCTGCAGGGTATAGGATGTACCGCATATCGTGGCATTACCCCCGGCATTAACGGTGCAGCTCTGTGCATAGAGCATCCTGTTGCCCAGAAACAGCAAGAGAACAAGCAATAGGTTTTTTGCCTGTTTTGTTGTTAGTTTAGTAGTGTTTTTTTTCATTATGCATTTGTTGTTTATTATTTGATTGTTTTTGTAGAGATCCTTTGACAGGCTCAGGATGACATTATTGAGATCCTGCGCTTCACTCAGGATGACAGCGTTCTGTCATGCTGACGACGGAAGCATCTTTTGTCATATTGAACAGAGCGTTAGCTACATCATATTGTCATGTTGAGCAGAGCGTTAGCGGCGTCGAAACATCTCTTTTTAACAGACTTCTTTTTTTGCACTACCCGTAAGCGACGGACGTCGTTGGGGATCGATGATGCACGTCACAGGCTGTCGAAGATGGACGACGCTGGTTGCCAGCGTCGCCCGTCGTGTGTTATGATACGGTGAGCACTTTTTCAAATGCTGCCGTTCTTGGTTCTTTCAATAAGGTGCTACCGGATTGTTGCGTCACAATCTCAAGCTTGTAGGTTCCGGCAGGCAGCGTAGGGATGATAACGATAAGCTCCGAAGGATTGTTTACCACCACATCGCTTTCTTCTACTTTTGTTCTTGTATTGGTATCTGTGCTTACGAAGTAGATACCGTTCCCTGGATTATCTCCGCCTACTTTTATTTTGGTTCCTGATATTTTCAGGTTTCGTCCCGGTGTAAGCAAGTCGTTGATGCTGCCGCTTTTCACATCTGTTACCTGCAGGATTGCTGATGAGGCATCTGCCACCCCAAGAATATTGATCTCTATATTTGGTATTTCTGCTCTCAGCTTTTCTCCCTGGTTGAACTGGAAGAGGATGCTGTGCTTTTCACTGTTGAAAGTCTCGGACGGGCTGTCAAATACACCGCGTATCTGTGTATTTGCCGTGAAATATCCGGTATTTACAGAGAAGCCGTCGCATAGCTGGTAAGCCATTTCTTTCAGGAAAAGCTCCGTCGCATGCTCCATGGCAGAGGCGGAAATGTCTGTGCCTCCATGGTTTACTGCTGATTCACAGATTTGTTTTACAGAAAGGGAGCGCTCGCTTACCGTGCGTGCAATGAAATCGTTCGGGTTGTCTTTGGTTAAAGAGTTATCGTATAGATAAGCTTTGATTTTGTGTAGTATCATCATTTGTTTAAATTTTAATTGTTAATTTTTTGTCTTTTATGTTTTTTTTGATCCTTCGACGCCGCTACCGCTCTGCTCAGAATGACAGCGTTGAGATCCTTCGACAAGCTCAGGATGACATGATTTTTCATGTTGAGCGAAACGCAGTGAAGTCGAAACATTTTTTTTCAACAAGACAGCTCGGGGAATTTAAAGGCTTATGGGTGGAGGACGCTGGAGATTGCACCCTAAAAACAGATTGTTACAGGTAGGTCTCCGGTAAGCCGGAATCAATATCATAAGCAATATTAATATCACACTGATGGTGATGATATTGATTAATCTGCCGATATGTTTGAAGCTGATATTAGAAGTGATGGATAATTGCTTGTTATAAGGGGTATTTGTACTCCAGGTGTGCTTAGAGTCATTTGGAGAAACAGTCTCAACAGGAGCAGGGGATGTAGGTTGGGATGATGCGGCTGTTTTATGTTCAGCTTTAGGCTTCTCTGTAATCGTTTTAAGAGGCTTACTCTTTGGTTGCTGTATATCGGCTGCATCTGTATGGATGATTTCTGCACCTGATATTGTTGTGTCCTCTGCAACGACTAGTGCTGCCCCGTCAGATATATAGATCTTCCCGGACTGTGCCTGGCCTTCTTCTTGACTGCCGGCGTATGCTTCTTCCGGCTTGCATGCAGCATATGACATGGTGGTTGCAAATATAAAGATGGCCAGAAAACAAAAATATCTCCCGCTTATCATAAGAGGAGATATAGTGTTCTTTTTTCTGATCATTTGCGTTTTCACCATCTGTACTTTTAGTTAAATACTTATAAATAATAACCGACCATATATATAAGGTGCACTTACTATAGATCCATCATCATTATCAATTCGTGTTATTTACGATTGCAATTAGTAAATATCAAATGGTGTGACCAGTTCTACACTAATAGTAATCGATGACAATATTAAGGTGAACAGTTCTTTTCAACAAGAATTAGATTGGGCGATTTCCGAATTGTCTCACATATTATTCGTGTTATGTAGTGAATTTTACAAATAAGTATTATTGATTATCAGTTGTTTATGTATTTGTGTTTATTTTAGCTGTTGTAAAGTGAACTTTTAACCTGTACATATAGAGGTTGGTCTTTTTTCTGAATTTATACATTAAATTTGCAAGCGATCCTCAGATGTTATTATGATTAAAAAAATAAATTATGATACTTAACAAAAACACACATTTTATGAAAAAATTATTTTACTCTTTTATTCTCATTTTTTGCTTCCATAGTATGTTTGCAGAAAACACAAAGGAGCCTGATCATCTACCACAAACTGAAAAACAAATCATTGACCGCTATGATAAAATCGAGATGGATGATAAGGAAGAGGCCAATATTGATGAAATAAAAAAACTATATGAGCAGTCTAAAAAGCTGAACTTTTCCGAAGGAATCCTTAGGGGGTTAATAATACAGCAACAGGTTGCAGCAACGCAAAAAAACTATACCCTTTCCGCAAAATATGGAAATGAGGCAGAGGTTATTGCTGAACAAGTGCAAAATTATAAAGCATTAAGTAAGATCAGTAAGCTTAGAGGATATATCGATATGATGCTGGATAAATATCCTGAGGCTGAGGTTCACCTCAAGACATCGATAAGCTATGCGGAAAAAATTGAAAATAAAGCGGATAAGCATATTGCTCTTTGCAGCATATACATGAATCTTGCTGGAATGTATGAAGGGCTTGATAAGTCTGAAAAAGTACTGGAAAGCCTGAAAAAAAGCTTGCACTATATAGAAACAATACCTGCAGATGACTTAGACGAATATCAAAAAAAAACATACTATTATCTGTACATTAACGGGTTGGAGAGTATGGGCGGTTATTATATCATTCGTAAACCACAAGATCTTGATCGTGCCGAGCTCTATTTAAAAAAGGTTTTGAATTTTCAGAACACGGCACCGGAATATTTTAAAGGACATGAAATGGATATCTATTTATCTCTGGGTGGCTTATATCATGATAAAGGAGAGTATCAAAAGTCGCTGGACTATTCTTTCAAATTTCTTGAAGCTGAGAAAACACAAAAAGATCCGGTATCCAGATGGAAAGTTTACAATACCATTAAAGATGATTATAAATTTTTGAAAAATACAGATGAAGAAATCAAATATATGCGATTGGCTACTGCTCTGAATGACAGTCTCACTTATGCAGAGAAAAAAGCCATTATATCCCTTTCAAGAGACCAGATAAAAAAATCCGATAATAAAAACAGTCTTTTTCTTGAAAAAATTATAGCTGGAAGCGCAAGCATAATTCTTGTTATTATCATTGGATTCTGGGTATTGATCAATAAAAAAAATAAACTGCATCGCAAAAAATATGAAGAGCTGATTGATAAAATAAATAGTAAAAAAGATACTTCTGCTCCTCTTAGCACGTCATCCGGTAAAATTGAAAATAATGATACAAGATCTACCATTGTACCGGAAACGGCGAAAGCCCTGCTTCAGAAGCTGGAGAAATTTGAAGCATCGGAAAAATACCTTAAGAAAGAAGCTAATCTTACATGGCTTGCCCATAACCTCAATACCAATACCAAATACCTCTCGGAGATTATCAGGATCTACAGAGGTAAAAACTTCTCAAACTACATCAACGGATTACGAATCAACTACATTGTCCATAAGCTGTACAACGAACCCAAATACAGGGATTATAAAATAAGCCACCTTGTTGAAGAAAGCGGATTTGTCACCTATAAGGTTTTTGTAATTGCCTTTAAAAATGAACATGGTGTAACACCTTCTTATTTTATCGAAAAACTGAAACAGGAAAATATGTAATCTGCGTTTGGTAGGTTACAGAACCAATTCTTCAAATAACCTGTCAAATGTTCTCTCCAGGTCTTTACTTGAGCCCGGATGAGGTCTTGAGGTCTGTATAATGCTGCTTTTTACAGCTGTTAACCAGCGGAAACGTTCCGGAATATCAAGCTGGGCAATAGAACCGGCGGATGGTTCGCCTTTTGCGATCTTTTCAAAAGATTCAAGATGTTTACGTACCTCCTCATATTCCGTTTTGGAATGTAACAGCCTGAATTTATCCTCACAAAGATGGATCTTAACTTTAATAAACTTCTCTTTTTTCGAGAACATAATTAATCCGACGTTGAAGAATTCTTCACGTTCAGGTTTTGGAACCAGACGGATTACAGCATATTCATATAACTTTTGCTCTTGCATTTTTGGCTTCATTTAAAAAGTTATCAGAATGTTCCAGTCTTATCATAAGGAATCTATAATAGACTTCTTTGATCTCTTCAGGTGACAATTCGGTGTCGTTCCAATGCAGCCAGTCTGTCGGGATCAATTCTACAATTTCTCTCAGTATCTCCGGGGTGAGAATAGATTTGAATCTCATATTGACATCATCCAGCTCAGAGGCTTGGGGAAGCAATACGTGATCTTTTATCATTACAAAAGGACTCACGGCATTCTTCTCCCAATTATCCCAGGAATGATGAAAATATAAGGATGCGCCATTATCAATCAGCCAAAGTTCTTTGTGCCAGATCAACATATTGGTGTTGCGAAATGTTCTGTCGATATTGGTAAGGAATGCATCCAGCCAGACAATCTCAGAAGACAGTTTTGAATCGATTTTCACTGCGCCCGGATCATAAGTGATGGCACCTGAAAGATAATGTAAAGCCAGATTGAGCCCGCAGCTGGCTTTTAGAAGATCCTGAATCTCTTCATCGGCTTCACTTCGTCCAAAGTCTTCAGATAAATTTGCAAACACTAATTCTGGAATTCTGAATCCTAAAACCTGTGCTATTTTCCCGCCAATCAACTCAGAGATCAACGCTTTTACGCCATGACCTGCACCACGAAATTTCAGTACATATTTGAAATCGTCATCTGCTTCTGCTAGCGCCGGTAGAGAGCCGCCTTCCCGCAAAGGAAGGATGTACCGTGTAACGGTAACTGTTCTTAGAGATAAGTCCAATTTATAATTTTTTGTAAAAATAGGTATTTGGAAAGAAAAAGAGTGCTATCTGCAAAATGTTAACATTTATCAATTCGAAATATAAATGCCTTTCTAATGCGTATTTGATATTAATATGTGATTAAGTATAAATACGTAATCTTTATTTTTTGTTGTTGTTTAATTTATTTGTGTTAAAAAATAAGTTATATTTGTGAATGGAATGATTGTATATGCTGTTATTGTTGAATTTATTTTAAAACTACTATGAATAACCTCAAAAATAATATATATGAGAAATTTTTACCTAAAAATTTGTATTCTCTTAATTATGTTTTGGGCGAAATTGAGTTTTGCCCAAGCCTTTACAGAGAATTTTGACAATGTTGCCACACTCACCGCGAGTGGTTGGTATCAGCAGAATAATAGTTCTACAATTGGAACCAATCCTAATTGGATTCAAGGTGTACCCACTCCCACAGGTCCTTTCGATTCTTATAATGGTGCAGCAAACTCGTACATTTGTGCAAATTATAACTCAACAACCGGCAATAATACGATCAGTAACTGGCTCGTCGCGCCGAATAGAACTTTGCGGAACGGAGATGTCTTTACGTTTTATACCAGAATACCAACCCCAGCCCCGACAGAATATCCTGATCGCCTTGAAGTTCGTATGAGTACAAATGGAGCCAGTGTAAATGTTGGAACAGGTCCAACCGGACTTGGAGATTTTACAACATTGCTGTTAAGCGTAAATCCAAACTTGACAACAGGAGTTTATCCGAAGGTGTGGACGCAGTTTACTATTACAATTTCCGGTTTGCCTGCGCCTACATCGGGACGTATAGCATTCAGGTATTTTGTAACAAGTGGAGGCCCAACTGGAACAAATTCAGATTATATAGGAATAGATAATGTGGTTTACACGCCTTATGTTTGTCCGGCGTTTACTATGACACCTGGCGGAGCTTTAACAGCTGGTGCTGCGGGCAGTCCTTACAGTAAAACGCTTACGCAGACAGGGGCTTTAGGAACTCCTAGTTTTGCCATTACAGCAGGTGCACTTCCTCCGGGATTAACTTTATCTTCCTTAGGAACTATTTCGGGAACACCGACTGCTACAGGGACATTTAATTTTACTGCGACGGTGAGTGATGCTAGTGGATGCTCAGGTTCTCAGAATTATTCTATTACTGTACTATGTCCGTCAAACCCGATTACTATAGCTAATTTTCCAACACTTTGTAGTAATAGTGGATTATATACTTTGACAGAAGCTTCTCCCGCAGGCGGGACATACAGTGGAACGGGAGTGAGTGGAGGCAAATTTGATCCGGCTGCAGGTACGCAAACCATTACTTACGATTATACAGATGCTTATGGCTGTGCGCATTCCATGAGTAAAACTATAACAGTTAATCCTGAACAAAATATTACAACCCAGCCAAGTGCCAGCACAATTTGTGCAGGTGCTAATACCACATTTAGTGCTACAGCTAACAATGCTACAGGGTACCAATGGCAGGTTAATACTGGTTCAGGCTTTACAAATGTCAGCAACACCGCACCATATTCCGGAGCAACGACGGCTACGCTGACTATTACAGGAGCGACTGCCACAATGAACGGTTATGTTTATCGTGTAGTAATTTCAGGCTCTACGGGATGCGATCCTAAAAATTCAAACAGTGCAGCCTTGACCGTTAATTCTGCTCCGTCAATTACGACCCAACCGATTGCAAGTACGATCT
>MKVE01000033.1:0-4384 GCA_001898785.1 Chryseobacterium sp. 36-9
TCATCTTTCCCAAATTTAAAACTATATTTATTTCTGTTTCGGTTTTTGGGGAAGATTACAGTTCTTATCTTCATAAGCGGCATGTGATTCTCGCTGTCCAAATGTAATCTTCTATCTTTTAACTCATTAAATATAATAGAAATACTCAAACCTTCTTTATATAATCCTTCTATTGTTAAGTGTTCAATAAAAACATATAGTTGAGTAAGATAATGTATAATACTTGTATAATAAAACAAGTATTGACCAGAAGGAAATTTTGATGCCCAAGCCCCTCTCAAATGATCACCTTCTAGCCAGTCTTCTACAAAGCTGTTAATCATGCAAAAACTCTCTGACAAATACATTCTCCACAGTTCTTTTCGAGCTCCTAAATCGGAAAAAGCCTCGTAAGAATTTTCAGCAGTAACTAAACTACCCTCGTGTAACGTTCTTGGTATAAATGGCAATGACCATGACGCCTTTACCTGTGCTTTTTCGACAACTTCAAGACATCTTTTAAGACTATGTAAATTACCTTTTTGAAGAGGAGTTATATAAACTTCGCAATTGCCTTTCGATTTTATTAATTCATATGATGATGTCTGCTGAAAAGCTTTTATTTCTGCGTCAAATATTTCTGCGTCAATATTGGGAATGGTATAGCCAAAACTTTTTCTGCGTTGCATTAATCTAACGGCTGCCAACTCAATGAGATCTCGCAAATCGCTGACATTTGATATGGCTGCGCTTTCAGGTCTCTTATTTGTATTTCTATAATACAAAGTACTTGCTCTCATTTCTCCGTCCAGAGTTTTTTTACAAAGAGTTGGAATTTCTTTGAAAGAGAAGATCTTGATTACCACATATTTTAATTCGTTTCTATCTTCCGGAAAATAGACATTGAAATCTACCATTGGTTCTGCATATTTTGAAACCTGATCTCGCATTTCATCATATTTGTAAGTGATAATATTTTTCTGGTCAACTCCTACATTAATAAATTCATTATCCTTTTCCTCAATTCCAATTACAATGTGACCTCCATCTGGTAGATTTGACATTGCCAAGATATCTTTTGTTAGCTTCTTATAATCCCAAGGACTGTTTGCTTTAAAATCTAGTGAAGGGCTTTCCGTTTGACCCTCAATCAATCTTATAAAATCTTCTGTATTCATTTATTTTCCAATTTTATTAATATATTTCCCAAAAATATCTCACGACAAAATGTTAATTATTTAAATTGAAGTAATTCTTCTCGTAACATATAGGCTTTAGGAGAACTTCTTTTGACTAGAAAATCTAAAATAAATAGAAAGTCAGCTAAAGTATTTTTATCTCTTTTTATTTTACCACCATATTTATAAAAAGCTTTTTCAACGAATTTTTCTAAAATATCGTTCTCGACCAGTTCAGCATTTTGGCTTTGGAGCATGGGAACAATCCATGATATTGAGTTAGGCATAAAATTATAAAATGCAATGCCACTTAAAAATTTTATCGATGAATTAATTCTGTTAAATCCTAAAGTAATTATAAAATCTTTGAAATATAAGCTTTTACCATCCAATACTGACCATTTTTCAGAGCTCTCCACCCAGTCAATGTCAAAAAGAAAAATTGGTAGAAATCTCGCATTGCTGTTATTGATCATCCAATCTTTCAAAAATTCCCAAAATATCCAGAAATTTTCGAGTTGAATTCTACCTATCGCTGCTCTAATAAACTCTTCAACTAACTTATATATAAATTTTAAATAATCATCAGGGATACTTTTTTCAGGTGTTTCTATACTTGAATCAAGTATTTTTTTTAAGAGAGGTAATGATAATTCTGTAGGCTGATTCAGCAGATATCGTGGATAATAAAAAGTAAATGCATGTCTACTTTCATAAAAATCCAGCATGCTTGATTTGGGATCATTTAAAAAAACAGTGTGTAGTGTCAGAACATCCTGAATAAATTTGTGGTGAGCAGGAAGAGCCGTATTCCATGGGATGATACGAAGCATGTCATCCAAGTACCACTGAGTATGTAAGTCTAATGAAACGATAATTTCATCAGGTATGTTTATACTTCCTTTGATAACAGAATTAATTAGTACTTCCGACCAATTGTCTTCTTCCGACTTATTAAAATCACGAGCACTTAATTTCCCTTGATGATATAACATTCGCTTTCTCTCGCTTTCTTTATTTTGTGCCTTTAGAATTACGATGGCTTCTGCTAATCCATACCAACAGTTTAAAACAAAATCAGGTTCAAATAATACTAATTCCTGTAAAATAGCGTGCTGCAAAGCGATTCGTTCCCTAGCGTCAAGACCCTTTAAAAGTAAACGGAAAATTAATTCTTTAACCTTCAATTTTAAATCTTGCTCAATATCAACTTTAAAAATATAGCATAATCCTTTAAGAGAAGGTATATTATCCAATAAATCAAAATTAATAGCGTATGGATCTGTTTTCGCTAATTTTTTTGCTTCTAAATTGATAATAGTTTCACAACACCATGCAATTTCATCAGGTTGAAGTTGATTTGAAAAGTCACGAAGAGCAATAGACGCCATAGTACCTGGAGAAACCATAATTTCTCGTCTACCATCTAGTTGCAAAATAAATTCATATCCTATTTTCCAAGTTTCATAGTTATGATCATCAACTTCTTCGTATTCGAAAACTTTTCTTGCCCAAGTCGTATTAGCTGTCGGAACTGTATAATCATTCCCACTTTCTACAACATTTCTAATTGTATCATCATATCCGGGAACTACCTGAACATAATTTTCATATCCCTTTTGATTAAAATGTTTAAATTCATACTTTCTAGCATCCATATCAAACAAAAACTTTTTAAAAAGCCAATCATCTTCCTTGACATTCTCCCACATTCTGTCGACCTGTTTGAATAAAAGTTCATTATACTCTCGTTGATAAAACATATAGTCAGCCACAAATCCAACTAAACCTACATAATACTTATTGCGATGAATTCTTTGATTTGCGGCAATTCGTTCTTTTCTTTCGAATTCTTCGTCATTATAGACATTGCTTCTCATCATATCCGAAGTAGACCTTGTAGAATCCCACTTAAAAAACAGTGGGACACCTAATAAGGAGACAGAAGTTTCATCAACTAAATTAGGAAATGCTTGTAAAATGCTGCAGACCACTCCTAAAATGGCAATATTGTTAGACTCTCTTATCAACCTGTCTAAAAATATGCGTGCTGTTGAAAAATCTTTTTTATCCCCAATTTCTAACAAAGTCTTTTCCAAAGCCATCAGCACTGATATTAAGACCTTATCATAAATTGAAAATCCTCGGTACATAGACCAGTACTCAGGATTCCCATAGTATACACCACACGATCCATCTTCAAAAACAACCTCAATCCTTTCCACCCCTCTCTTTTTTAAAGACAGAAGAATTTCATAATTTTTTTCAAAAGCATCATTTAAAAATGGAATAAGGAAATCAAGAGCTTTTTCACCGTGATACAAAAACATCCAATAAAAAAAAGTCTGATAACCTGATGGTAATCCATAATCATATTCTAAATCTTTATTTAAACCAAAATCATTTACTTTAGGCTCTCGAATAAGCATACTATTAATACTCCCCGGTGCATATTTCTCTTCCTTTTGAGCCCAGTCTTCAGTAGCCATTTGAATAACTTCTTCAGGGAAAAAGCGACAAATTTGATCTGAAATAACACCTCCGGTAATATAAGCTCTTATTTCTCGTAGAAAAGCAGGATCAGTCCATCTTTCATTACCTGTTTCAGGAATCAAGCAAGCTTGAATAATCGAAGCAATAAGTTCCTGATCGGCTGCCGTCAATTTAAAAAGAATTTTAATATATTTTTTTAAATATTCAGAAGATCTCCTGCCTAATCTCCTCTGAATTGAACGACCCTGCAACCTAAAAATAAAATCTTCCAACAGAAAAGCAGCGCTTTTTGCACCAGATGGAAGTATGCCTTGGTTAAATTCAGGGAGCTGTTTTGACCATGATTCAATAAGAGTCAAATGTTTTAATTCAAAATTTTGCAGCTTAATTTCATTAATATTAGCTTTGATAAAATCAATTATATAATCCCATCCGGAGCCAATAGGCAGAAGATCATTAAAATTTCTTTTTTGAGGATCTATTTTTTTACAACTCGTTTGTAGTAAATAGATTATGCGATCCAACAATTTCGCTTCATCTTCAAGAAGCTGTACTTTTAAACTATCCAGTAGTACTTTGGAATGATTTGATCTAAGTGAAACAATCAGTAGCTCATCTTTCCATGAAGGGGACAAAGTATCATCACTTAAGAGCTCGTGCATAAAATATACGGAAGCTTCCGGTTCATATTCATAAAACTCTTCCATCCATAATCTGAATGCCCTTCTCATGGC
>MKVE01000033.1:4422-43817 GCA_001898785.1 Chryseobacterium sp. 36-9
TTCCAATATGTCGTGAGAAGGACTGTAAGCACTGGTATCGGACATATCATCCAACTGTAGAATATTATCTTTAACAAGATCAGCAGTCACACTGTTATCGCTCTCATATGTTGTAAAAAGAGACATTTCTCTAGATCTTTTAAGACAAATCTCATAGAAAACAGTTCCTCGTCGTGATTGATTGTCTTCAACAATATATTTCCACATTAACCTTTTAAATTGTAACTCGTCCAAGTGTTCCTCACTTAATAGTTCTGGTATAATTCGTACAGCTTTATCAAGATAATAAGGAGTTCTCAAAAGATGCTTAATCTTAGAATTTTCCATCAATGGCAGTAAGTCAGGAATTTTTTCAACGATTAATTCAACCTCAGCATCATTAAATTCACCTACTTGAAAATAAGCAATATTTTCTGGCAGCTCATAATAGTAATCGATTTTAAACTTCTGTAATAAGTAGTCTCTTATTGTTAAAACTATAGTTATATTTTTATTTTTTTCCAGTATCTGAAGTAGTTCATTAAATGCTCCCGAGCTACCTGACTCTATTAGTTTTTCAAAGCTTTCTATCCAAATTAAAAAATACTTATTTGATAAAGGACTTGCCAATATTTGTTCGATACTAACTTTACATCCGGCTTTTATCAAAGCTTCACTAATTGTTTCACAATACAGGTTTTCAGCGGTAAAAGTTAAAACACTACGATCTCCAGACATTTTCAAATCACTTACAGCTGATTTTGTCAAAGCCGATTTTCCAACTCCCGGGTTTCCATGAACCACTACAAGATTCTTTTCTTTAAGCAATTGCAGGAGGTCTATATTATCACGAGGAACATTAAAATCTCCGATTTTTTCTCTAGTTCTAGAATTAGTGGTTTGTTCATTTTTTTCCATTTCTTCATAACTTAAGAGAACATCTTTATCTGTCTCCGGTTTGATAGAATTGATCAGACTGAACTTAGGATATGGAATCAGCTTATTGTATGCTAAAACTTTGGTCGCCAAAAAAAATCCACCGTCCTCGTATGTATGAATAATACCTGTAAAATAAGTTTTTCCATACAAGATAGAATAAGCGCCACTTCCAGACAATCCTTCAACATTTTCCAAGGCCTGTTGATAATATGTATCGAGAGAATTTTCAGACTTTAGTGTAAATTTATATCGATTGCTCTTGATATCTTCGATAAATTTCATAGGAAAAGATCGATCTGCCTCTTGATCATTAAAATTAGCATACCCTCTAATTTGATAATCTTCCACCATTTCATCAGTATCAATTACCTGACAAAAAAATTGTTTACCTGTAAGTGGAAGAATATTCTTTTTAGAAAGAATCAACAATGCCATATCCTCATCATCATCTGACACAATAACAATATCTGTTTCGGTCAAATTGTATGAATGAAATTCTGATGTTTCCTGATTAAAAATCTCTTCAAGTTTAATATCCGTATTTACATATTCTTTATCGAACTTTTTACCTTCTAAACAATGTTTTGCAGTCAAGACATACACGTCATCAACATCAGGACTCGGGTAGAAAATTACTGCTGTAGCAATTTCGTGGTTACATCTGATTTTGATTGTAGAAAGCTGTGGTATATTTTCATTCATATTTTATGAGTTAAGGGCAGGTACGAAAGTTCTAAGCTGTCAGGTCCTATTTGTGAATAATCACATTCAAATGTATATCTTTCAAAAGCGTCGTCATCGACCTCAAAGATATTTCTCAATTCTTGAGTATCACAAGCAAAATGAATTTTGATAATTTCAGAATTTCTTCTCTCGTTCGTAATGATTCTAACTATAGTCTCTTTATCCGGATGTCTGTTATGGATACCGTTTCCAGTTATCACATAACAATTGGTCTGAACTATTTCCAGCAATTTAGGGCAGGTATTGGCTTTACTGCCATGATGTGATAATTGCATAAACTTCACGGGCAGTGGCCGATCTTTATTATACCCCAATGCATCTAAACTGTCAATTATATCAGAGGGATGACTGTCGGCTAATAAGAGTACTTTTACCTTATCAAACTCGGCAAGAACAGCAATAGAGCTTCCATTAACAGGATCTGTATCCGGTTTAAATTCATTCCCTGTAAGTTCTTCAATTATTTTTTTATGGTCGGATTGATTTTCTTTTCTACCAATTTTACCATTACTTTCTTCTTCTTTCCACAATTCTGTTGCAGCAGCTTCCTTTTCAGGTGTAGGTGAAAGAATGGTCATTTTAAAACCAAAACATTCAATTGGTAATGTTTCAGTATTTATTGGCACTGTGGTAAGAAGATTATTTGCAGTTAAAAAATCCCTAAGTAAAATCCCGTCACCGACTGAGATTTTCCCATTAGATTCCTTTATCATCTCAGGAGAATGATTAAATAAAAAATTCTTTACAGCGTCTTGTTTATTTTCAATTTTTTTGTCCACGACAAAACCTTTTACGGCACCGATATGGTCGCGATCTATATGGCTGATAATCCAATTTTCAATTTGTTCGCCAGAAGACAAAATTTCTTTTATTAATGGGGCAAAAGAATTTTTGTACTCTTTACCATATCCTCCATCAATAAGTATATTATGCCATTGGGAATCTGTTCCTAAAAATCTGATAAAAATAGCATCACCGCCGCCGATATCGAAAAAATGAAAACTAATCCGATGTGTTTTTTGAGTCATAAAATAATGGTTATTAATACTTTCTTATTTTTTCTAAAATAGGAAAAGTTAATTGGATAAGTAAGAGTTTATTTAAATAATTAAACGAAAGGTCAAATTAATCCTTTCTTTCATTTTTACTGTTGATTTAGCAATTCGATGTTCCCAGTTTTCCTGTAAATCCCCTTTCATAATGAGTAACGAACCGTGAGGCAATGGCAAACTGTATTTGCTCTGATGATGGTCTTTTTTTCTGAAATCAAAGTTTCTGGTTTGACCTAAACTGATTGATGCAATCACAGGTCGTTTTCCATAGCGGCTTTCTTTATCTCTGTGCCATGCCACGGAATCATTATTATCACGATACAGGTTTAATAAAACACCATTGAACTGATACCCAAATTCTTTTTCTATCCTTTCTTTTAAAGTATAAAGCTCGGGAGTCCAAGGATTAGTTCCTGAAACATTTCCGTCTGAATCGTAAGAGCTATCATTTCCTCCATACCAAGCAGTAAGGCGGGGTGTTACAACTGTTTTATCATACATCTTCTGAGTTCGCTGTTCCCAAGGTGTCGTTTTCAGCAGTATATCTTTCAATTCATCGGCTTCTTTGCTGCTCAGGAAATGTTCCTTGTATTCCAAAAGGTCTTTTGGAAATTTATAAAACTCTTCCGTATCAAATAAACTCAGCTGACTCATTGCAATTTTCTATTAAAATATTTATATTTGATCTGGCCCGTTTATACGGGATTTTTTTCATCATTTGTGTTTTTGCTTCCCTTAGGAGATTTTTTTTTATGAAGTAATGTTAGGAAACTTATTTTTGAGCTTTATTCAAATGAATTCAATTCTTATCTCCTATTTTTTCTTTAATCTGTTTGATATCGGTCTTGATCTCTGTCATAAAGTTTTGAATATTACGTTCTGCAAATTCATCAGCTCCATATTCTATCGTATTGATACTACAGGCAAATTCCCAGATCTCTTTAATTTCAGATAATGGAATTTTATATGGCTCATAAAATTGATTGTCAGCTTTTACCCATATACTGTCTGCTTCATGAAACTGGAATCTTTTGTAACTGATTCCATCATTAGTGGTGATGAAAATATAAGTCCGGTCCGTTTTCAGATCAGAAAGATTTTCTACATATTTTCCAACAATATAAGTTCCGTTCTTATAAGGCGGCATAGAATCTCCGTCCGCTGGAAACGCTCTAAACTTCCCACCTTTTAAAAAAGGTAAGGATATCGTTTCCAAACTTTCTATGTATTCCGGATCTCCATAACCGTTCAGATAACCCATAGAGGCTTTTTGTGGAATAATCTCAATCTGATCGTTTCCATCCTGATCAACCCTGATAGGCAGAACAATCCTATTGTCAGGGAGCTCCATAATCTCATCAATCGAATATTTGCTGACGTTGATGGTCAAAAGTAAATCGATGCTGATATTATAATATCTTGAAATTTTCACTAAAATATCAAGGGGTGGCGCTGCGGCATCATCTTCATACTTACTATATCGGCCTCGGGTAATTAAAAGATCATCGGCAACCTTTTGTTGAGACAGATTGAGCTTACCTCTTAAATACCGCATGTTTTCTGATAAAATTGACATTGCTATAAATTATAGCAACAAATATACAATTTTTTGCTACAAATCGTGATAATTTTGTCAAATGGAACGAGCGATTGCACATATGGATCTGGATACATTCTTTGTTTCCTGTGAACGGCTGAGAGACTCTGTATTGGAGAATCAGCCCGTGATCATAGGTGGCGGAGATCGTGGTGTAGTAGCATCTTGTTCCTATGAAGCCAGGAAATTTGGGGTTCGTTCTGCGATGCCTTTGCGAATGGCTTTACGCTTATGTCCCGAAGCGCAGGTTATCAAAGGTGATATGGAGTATTATTCCAAAATGTCACATTTGGTGACTGAAATCATTCAGGAAAAAGTTCCTGTTATGGAAAAAGCAAGTGTAGACGAGTTCTATCTTGATCTGTCGGGCATGGATAAGTTCTTCGGCTGCTATCAATGGACAACCGAAATTGCGGAAGCGGTAAAGAAAAATACAGGTCTACCTATTAGTTTTGCATTGTCTACCAATAAAACAGTTTCAAAGATTGGAACAGGTGAAGCAAAGCCAGCCGGTAAATTAGAATTAAAACCGCTCGCAATACAGCCTTTTTTAAATCCTTTATCCGTCAGAAAGATTCCTATGGTTGGTGATGTGACCTTTGAACTCCTTTCAAGATTAGGTGTAAGAAAGATTGAAACACTTGCTAAAATGCCAGTGGATGTGCTTCAGGAATTAATTGGAAAAAATGGAACTGAGTTATGGAAAAAAGCCAATGGCATTGATTTAAATCCTGTGATTCAATATTCAGAGCGTAAATCCATATCAACTGAAACAACTTTTTCCGAAGACACCATCGATATTCCGAATATCAGAAGTATTCTTTCCGGAATGGTTGAACAGTTATGCTACCAGTTAAGACAGGAAAAATGGCTGACCTCAACGGTATCAGTAAGAATAAGATATGCCAACTTTGATACAGAGACTAAACAATGTAAGGTGGCTTATACCTCAGCAGACCACACATTGCTGAAATATATTCTGGAACTCTTCAAGAAAGTTTATACCCGAAGAATGAGAATTCGTCTTGTAGGTGTCAAGTTTACAGGACTGGTTCACGGAAGCCATCAGATGAATCTTTTTGAAGATACCGAAGAGCTGATCTCATTATATCAGACCATGGATAAAATGAAAGACCGTTTTGGTGCTAAAAGCCTTGGAAGGGCTTCCGGTTTTTTGACTCAATAAATAAAATTATGTTCCTCAATTGTCATACCTATCATAGCCTTCGTTATGGGACTATTTCTGTTGAAGAATTAGTTGATCTGGCTATGGATTATAAGCTGAAAGTTCTTGCGCTAACTGATATCAATACCGTAACGGGAATCTATCAGTTTTATAAACTGTGTGAAGATAAAGGCATTAAACCTATTGTAGGCGTTGATGTCAGAGTTGAAAATGAGCAGTATTATATATGCTTAGCGAAGAACCCGAAAGGAATAGCTGAAGTCAACAGGCTTTTGACCGATTATAATTGTGAAAATATTGAAATTCCAAAATCTAATCCTCAATTAGAAAACTGCTTTGTGATTTATACTTTACAAAATAAACCTGATATATTATTGGAACACGAGTTTATCGGAATCAGACAAGATGAGTTAAACCTTTTAATCAATTCTGAATTCAAATCCCTCACTCATAAAATGGTTATCCTTCATCCGGTAACGTTTAAGACTGATGACGAATACGAACTTCATAAAATATTACGAGCCATAGATGGTAATATTCTTTTTACAAAACTGGCTGAAAAAGATTATTGTAGAAAAGATGAGTTGTTTATGAGTAAGAAAACTCTTCTCGATCAGTTTAAGCATTACCCAGAAATCGTTGAAAACACGAAATTTATCGTCAGTCAATGCAGTTTTGATTTTGAATTTAAAACCCCGAAGAATAAAAAATATTATACTGACAGCAAGGAAAATGACTTTAAATTGTTATCCCAGCTTGCTTATGAAGGTTTATCTCATAGATATCCTGATAATAACAGACAGGCTATTGAGAGAGCTGAAAAAGAATTAACAGTTATTCATCAACTTAATTTTTGCGGCTACTTCTTGATTACTTGGGATATTATTCAATACAGTAAGCGTATGGGTTTTATGCACGTCGGAAGAGGAAGTGGCGCTAACAGTATTATAGCTTATTGTTTAGGCATTTCCGACATATGTCCTCTAGAGCTAGATTTGTACTTTGAGCGTTTTCTAAACTTAAACCGTAAAAGTCCTCCCGACTTCGACATCGATTGGAGTTGGAAGAATCGTGACACTATTTTGGAATACATTTTTGATAAATATGGAAAAAATCACGTTGCTTTTTGTGGAACTAATGTGGAGTTCAAGAGAAAATCGAGATTCAGAGAACTGGGAAAAGTCTTTGGACTGCCGAAAGATGAACTAGATCAGCTTTCAAAAAAACCGAGAGAACTACACGATCAAAATTCAATTGTTCAAGAGATTTATAAGTATGAACAGTTGTTAGTTGGATTTCCCAATCAAAGAAGTATGCATTCTTGTGGGATTCTTATTTCCGAAGAACCTATTACAAATTATTCAGTTTTAGAATTTCCTCCAAAAGAATTTCCAATTGTTCAGTTTGATATGCATACAGCTGAGGATATTGGTCTGGAAAAGTTTGACATTCTTTCACAAAGAGGATTGGGAACGATTAAAGATACCGTTAATCTAATTAAAGAAAAAAAGGGAATCAATGTAGATATTGAAGATACCAGAATCTCTAAGGATGAAGTCAAGTGCAATGAATTTTTGAGCATTGGAAAGACCATTGGTTGTTTCTACATTGAATCTCCAGCTATGCGTGGACTTTTGAGAAGATTAAAATGTGATAATTACAAAGTATTGGTTGCTGCATCATCAATTATTCGTCCAGGAGTTGCACAGAGTGGAATGATGCGGGAGTACATTTTCCGACACAATCATCCCGGTCAATTTGAATACTTCCACGATGTATTTGAAAAAGAATTAGGCGAAACCTATGGCATTATGGTTTATCAAGAAGATGTCATTAAAATTGCGATGCACTTTGGTGGAGTTTCTGCAGCTAATGGAGATGTTCTTCGAAGAGCTATGAGTGGTAAAGGACGATCACTTTCAGCTTTACAAAAATTAAAAGATGATTTCTTTGAATCCTGCAAAAGGAAAGGACATCCTGAGCAGCTTTCTCAGGAAGTATATCGACAGATTGAATCTTTTGCCGGCTACTCCTTTTGTAAAGCACACTCTGCTTCTTATGCCGTGGAGAGCTATCAGAGTCTGTTTCTGAAAGCCTATTACCCTATCGAATTTATGGTATCTGCTATTAATAATGGCGGTGGTTTTTACCGAACAGAAGTTTATGTACACGAGGCGAAGATGTCAGGTGCTAAAATTCATAACCCCTGCATTAACCTAAGCGAATTTCATACAACATTATATGGAACAGATGTGTACTTAGGTCTAATGCATATTGAAAAACTTGAAGCTTCTATCAAAGTAAATATCCCGGAAGAAAGGAAAGAAAACGGCGATTACGGATCATTAGAAGATTTTATAAAAAGAGTCAACATTGGTATTGAAACTTTACAGATATTAATTTTTGTCGGGGCTTTCAGATTTACCGGAAAGCAGAAACACGAACTTTTAATTGAAGCAAGATTCCTACTTTCAAAGAATCAATATAAAAGCAAGATCATATCATTATTTGAGGAACCTCAAAAAGATTATAAGCTACCGACAATAGATAGAAACCCTTTTGAAGACGCTTTTGATGAAATTGAAATTTTAGGATTTCCAGTTTCCTATTCGATCTTTGATTTACTCAAGACTAAATACAGAGGTCACGTTTTGGTTAAAGATCTCTTGAAGTATCATAAAAAACAGGTTAAAATGCTGGCATATTTAATTTCCAGGAAACACGTTCCTATCAAGATGAGAAATCATCCTGGAAAGAAAGACGATATGTATTTCGGAACATGGATCGATGCTGAAGGTGAGTATTTTGACACGGCACATTTTCCCGACAGTTTAAAACAATTTCCCTTTAAGGAAGGAGGAGTCTACCTTTTATTAGGAACTGTTGAAGTAGATTATCATTTTCCTACTATTACCATTACTAAAATGGCAAAAATGCCTTTGATTGCCGATCCGCGATATTCGATGGATGATGAAAAATCTAAAGAAATGGAAAGAAGTCTACGGGAAGACGTTAGTATGACTCACCGAAATCCCTATCCACAGGAACATGAAATTGGATTACCAAGAAAAAAGATAAACTGATTCTTTAGTATTCTTGTTATTTATTTTCACAAAGTTCCAGACCTTTAGTGATAAAATCTCCGTATGAAATTTTTAATCCAGCCCATTTGGGATCATCCAACCATATTTCATCAACTTTACTGATAGCAGCATTATTATGTGAAACACCTTTAGCAGTTCCATTTAAAGCATATGTCTTTCCATTGCTGGCCTTGCAGTAAATTTCTTTATATCCAGAACAATAAACTTCAACTTCATCAACTGAAAATGGCCATTTTTCTCCATACTCCAGCTTTGAAAATTTTATTGTATTTCGCTGGACTGGGTTAGAACACGATAATATTAATACTAAAAGTAATAAACTGTAAATAGCTTTCATTTTTTAATTTTGTCAAAGATAGATTTGAAAACTAAATTGACATTACGGGAAACCGTATTACTAAGAACATAAATAGTATTTATGACAAATCTTCTTTATTCACAACAATACCAAGCTGGGTTATAAGAAATGTCTTTTGTTCAAAGATTTGGTTCATAATCATCCATACTTTATCCACTAGAGAAAATGTTTTTTGATGGTCCTTATTAATAATAGTTAGTAAACCTGTGTAGGTAATGCTTTTTATCTTTTGATAATTTCCATTAAAAAACAGTCTATGATCTGTAAAATCGTAAGATTTCAAAACCATTTCAAAAGGTTTTTGAGTGTGTAGATTTTTTTTAAAAACCATTACAGAATCATACAATCTTATTTTTGTGCCATCTTTATTTTCAATATAAACCAAATATTGCTGTGTTTCAGGAAGTATAATTTCATTATCGTCATTTGTTTTAACAACTATTCTTGTGACCTCTGGTCTGCTCACATTGATCTTGAAAAATAAATCTAAAATTCCAAATTCAACTTCCTTCTGTTCATTATCATTATTTTCAGATTCTCTCAGCTGCACTATCTTTATATTATGATGTTCTGCAAACATTTGTGCATCCCGAGTAAATCCATTCCTTGACACAATAATTCCTCTTTGTATATCGGTATCATTGATGATAGAAAGAAGCTTCATAACTGTATCTTTAGTTACTTTTTTTTTCCAGTATTTACATTCGATAGCCGTTTTGTAAGTTTGGCAACCATCAAACTCAGCGGTCAGCACATCAATTTGATGCATAACCCCTGAATTACCTTTTATTTTACAATTCTGCCCATAACCCTCCACTGGAATATGATATTCTTTTTTTAAAGTATCATAAATATATTTTGTCAGAGATTCATAAATCTTCCAATCAAGACTGTTTAATTCATCCATCGTATTTCACATCAAATTACAACATATAGGTCTTCATCTTGATCATATATAGCCTTCCCTGATTTTACCAAAGGATTCCAAACTTTATCAATTGCTTCTGGCGTATTCCACTCACAATAATTATCAGATTTTTTCAAATTACTACTGGAAATTATCCTCTTTCCAAAAATTTCTCTACACTTTAGAAGAAGGCTGATCGAAATTCCTTTCCCCAAATAGTACTTACTACTGTCAGGATATAAGTCAACTACTTTTAAATCAGTTTCATTTTCCATCTCTAATAAAATGAGACTAAAAGAATCATCACTTTCCTTTGACTCTTCATACACTTCAAATACATAAGTAAAACCGTTATATGTCTCATTAAACATATAAGTACATCTAGAAGTAAATTGATAAGTCACATTATTTTTAGTACTTATAAAAATAAACTTTCTGGATTCATTAATCTCTAATATCATAGTGTACATTTTATTAAAAAATAAGATTATCAAACTGTTAACTAAACAAAAAAAATTAGAATTTAAGTTCCTCCATTAGTTTTACTGTCAAAATAACTTGACGCTGTTTTGCAAATTTATCAAATGATGAAAAATTTAAATCATTGGGAAAATAGTACTTTTTCTTATTAATTTTATTTGTAGAAACCCAATCTGCAAGTTGCTTTGCACCTTTTGACTTGTTTTCATTACCATCTAACATTTGGAGATTAATAATGGAATTAAAATACTCCGGATCTGTAAAGTATTCTCTATTAGAATCAGTCAATTGGATATTATTTAATTTTAGCTTTTTTTCATTGAAATTTGATATCGGATGACAATGATCAAGATTAAAATCTCCATCCTTATATTTTAAGTTAGGATAAAGTAATGCGAGTATGGGAAAAGCGTATCTATTTTCTTTCTGAGTATATAAAAGATTTTCTACAAACTCTTTATCGACGTTTATACTTTTAGTGGTTTTAGAAAGCCTCTTTGCAATAGCGGCAGCAGGGAAAACTGCCGGAGACTTAGCAATTTCTTTTTTCAAAGTATCTCTGATAGCTTTTAATACACCTTCAGCTTGCCCGCCAAATATTTGATGTAGCAAAACAACATGAAGCCATTTTTTAATAATTGCTCTATCATCTTTATATGCAACTTTCTTATGAAAATCTTTTACTTTATCAGTTTTGTATAAATAATATATAATCGGAAGAACAGCATTTAATGATGTCAGTGTTTTTGGAGCATATCCAAAGTCTACAATAAGTTGAAAGACTTCTTTAATTGCTTTCCTAATATTTTCCCATTTACTTTCAAAATCTTTAGCATTCTTAATACTGAAATTGGTTACTCTAAATTTAATATCATCGTTGTACAAAATCAGATAGGTACGCAAAATCAAATCTTTGTTTACGGCAAAGCCGTATTCCTTTACAATTTCATCAACTAATCCATTAATTTCTTTGCGGGCATCTAGAATCATCCAACCTGAAATAGTTGTTGACATTACTAAATCCGAATAACTTAAGTTAATACCGCCTGAATTTATTCGTATAAAAATATCTAATGCTCTGGTAAAATCAGAACCTTTTTCAAGATAGTAGTGAATAAGTTTCTCAAGATGAACAATATCGTGAAGCCGACTCAATATCTCCTGAGCATCCTGATCTTCTATTTCGTGTTTCTTACAATAAGAATTCAGCTGTGCCATTCCGCGAATACCCAAAATATCTCCGACTTTGAACCATTTATTTCCATCTTCATTTTTTGCTTCTGAAGGTTTTAAAAACAAGAATTCATATTTTCTATCATCGTCACTATCGTTTAAGTCCTTGCTAGAATCCTTTTTATATTTAAGATTTAAATAAAGATATCTTGTAGGAATAGAGTGTTCATTATCTTTCCAAGCCAGATTATATTCGTGATAAGCATAAGAACCTTTCAACCCCAGATAAAGTGCAGTAAGGCGCTGCTGCCCGTCTAAAACGACTTCGAAGCTAGGAAGTTTTTTTGTATCAACTTCTTCTGATCTATTGAGGAATCTTTCTCTATATTTTTTTAAGATCCCATAAAATCGTTGGTTTTGTGTGTTATTACCTTCAACTCTCCAAAGCAACATTGAACCAATTGGATATTGTTGCATAAGTGAGTCAAATAACATCTCTATTTTTCCAGATGACCAAACAAAATCTCGTTGAATTGCAGGAAGTAAATATTGATTGTAATCTATTTTATCGATTGCATCTGCAATTGAAAGCGGAGGAAAAAATGACATAATTTATTTTTTAATTTTAATGTTTTTAGCTTTAAGAACTTTATGTTGATCACTTATAAAGGTCGAGATAACAAAGAGAATATCAATTACTACTCTTTTTATCAAACAAATATTTGCCTTCTTGTATTTCGAGATAGTCGATTACAAAATGCACAACTTTTCTGGCATCCTTCAGGACTTCTGGTGCTAGTCCAGGCACTTTAAATTGATTAATCTCTGAATTATAATTAATCATTTCACTATCAAAATTTTCAATCCCTTTTGGTTTACGTAATCTACAGTAAGGATTTATAATACTTAGATTTAAGGTTTCATTCAAGTTCCAGGAATTCTCAATATTTTTATTATAGAAATCTTTGTGCTTGTAATATAAGTTAGTTAAAATCACTAAGTCTACATTATTGTAATCAGCAGGGTCGCAAAAAGAACCATTAGTAAACAGACCTTCGGGGCCGTTAAGATAACCTACCCAGCTCTGCATATCCTCTCTATCACCACAGCATATTAATAAAATATTGATCTCATTTTCTTTTGATAAATCATTAAATTTTTCGTGCGCGTTAATCAGAAAATCTTTAAGATTATTATCCATACTTTTTAACTCAGAATGTTCTTTCAGAGATTTACCTTGCTTTATTAAACCTTCATCTATCGCATTGGAAAGTATTGACATTATGTCTAGCCTATTGTCAAGTCGACCATAAGTTTGATATTTGAAAGATTCTGTATTTTGTACCTTCTCTCTATTAGTAAAAGCCGCACATTTTACTTCAATATTGTATGTGAAATTGTTAGACTGAAATTTAACGTCTACATCTTTTTGATTTTTAGGGTTTACTTTAGCTTCGACCCTGAAACCATTTTTCTCACAAAAATAATTTGCAACTGCCAGCTCACAGGCACTTTGAATATAAGCTTTTTCGTCAAATTTTGCTTTTTTTAGCTGTAACTTATTTCCCCAGAGATCCTTGAAATCTCTATTGGATATAAACTGTTTAATTTTTGAAACAGATTCAATAAATTCATCAAAATAAATATTTCCGGAATTTTTTGCAATTTTAAGGTAATGACCATCCGGTACATTTAATTCATTAAATTCTTCTCTCATGAAGTGGCAATTAGTTTTGGATTTTAAGAAAATAACTTTTAGAATCACTGGGAAAGTGACTCTTAGATTTAGAGTGAATGACTTAGTTTGCTAAAGTCTCGCAAAGAAATATGCAAGATCAAAGATTTCAATTTCTTGTTTTTGATTATTAATATCATCAATATATATTCTCAAATCACCAACTCTTGTTAAAACACCTTCCATTTCTTTCTTATCGTCATACCAAGAAGTTGAATAAACTACATATAATTCTTTACCAACAACAGTTTCAAAATCAGCTTTTTTTACACTAAAGGGATCAAGAATATATTTATTAAAAATAAATAGAAAGTCAAATTCAAAGTACATATTATCGTAGAACCAATCTTTTACTGAGAGTCTAAGTTTATTACCATGCAAAGAATGATCTATAATATGTTCGTACCCAAAACGATATTCTTTTGGCTTTGGAGCATTAATCCTTAAAAGAACGACTGACTTTTCTTGGAAAATGATTCTGAATGGGCTTTTCTCTACTTGCTTTATAGAATCATGTTTCTTGATAACTGAGCAAAAACAATTGAAATCCTGATCAATTTTTAAATTATTTCTTCTCAAGAATTCAATAATGGAATGTTGCATAACGTAAATTATTAGTTTTTTATAAATTTACAAAAAAAGCCTGAATAGATATTCAGACTTTAGAATGTTTTAAACAGAGTTATTTTTTAGGTGTAGAAGGCTTACTACTTCCTCCACTTGAAGTTTTAGCAGGATTGTTTCCCCTATTTCCTCCAGAAGGATTTCCTGTTTTACTTGGCCAGTTTTTGTTTGAATTACTCATTATTTTAATTTGTTTTAGTGCCTACTACTTTTAACGTCGATGTTGGGCTAGTTTTGACATGATCATGTAATCGAAATACGTGCCAAATGTTAAAAAAAGTTAAAATAAGAAATTATTTTAGGAGCTATCCATTATAATCAAAATCAGCCAATGGATGTTTTACTCTTTCAGCGGTCGGAATTAGAGAATTGAATCTTATTATAACTTTAATTACCTGCTCAATTAGAAGAAGTTGTTCTTTACCAGTAATATTATTAGGTTGGTTTTGAATCAATTCTAATTTAACTTTTGACTTATTTATTACGGAAGTGTTATCTTCAATTTCTAAACTATGATTCGGCTTAGTGTGAATTCCAAAATTGTGCATTGTATTTCGCAAATAGAAAAAATAGATAATCACATCTCTTTCATAAGCTGTAATACCTGCAAAAAAGGAAATCATACTTAATAACTTTTCAAAAGTCTCCTTTATAGAAGTTTTATTAATTGTATTAGCCCTTGCCTCAAAGTGCTTTGCTATAGCTCTAAAGTTGGTTTCAATGGAAATAAACAGAGCATTATAAAAGGCATCTTTAATGAATCCATTAAAATTATGATCTAGATCAACCAGATCATTTTCTACAAATCCTTCCCAAATATTTTCTTGAAGATATTTAATATCACTTAAGTGTGTCGATAATTTAAGAGCAATCAGGTAATTTTGAATGCTTGATGCAATAGCATCCATTGTTATGTTTCTAACATCTTCCAGATCACCGTGATTATTATTAGAAGATGCAAAATTTAGTAATTTCGATACTAGTTCAATCTTTTCGTCAAATTCCATAGATAGTTTTTTAATTTTTATATTTTATTTATTTCAATCCGCTTTACTTCAAATACGAAAGTTATCTGAGTTTTTTGTCTACTAAAGCAAGATATTTCATTCCTGATTGGTCAAAGACATTTTCCGTTTTTTCAATTTTCATCGCGGAATATACAGCATTTGCAAATCCTGGTAATCCCCAAAGCATAGATTTTAAATCTCCGGTGGCTACAATTCCTTGCGTGGCACCAATAATCCCACATACTGATCCGAAAATAATATTTCCTATTTGACTCTCTCCCATTTTTGCGGTTAGCTCACCTTTTCTAATCACCAATTCTCTGATCTTTTCGTTAAATAAATCTGTCCCCTCTATTACTGTGGGATCAAGCACAAGTAATTCAACTCTGCTTGTAAAAGCATCTAACAGATCACCATGCTTCTCCTTGAAGCGCAACATTTTATCTAACTTTATATTTTGTGGAAATGGGATCAAACTTTCTAAAATCGTCTGCCTTTTTTTTTGGTTTTTTAGATTTTTAATACTGTAAAACCTTGACCTTAAATTATCAGTCATAGGAATTCTGTTCGTCTTAGCTCCAATTATGGTAGCTACGAACTTCATTAATTGATCTGCCGTTTTTGTTTCCACTGCATACCAATTTCCCTCTGCTCTACTGGCAAGCCCTAAATTTTCAAGACTATAGAAGACATTATCATCAAACTTATCAGCGTGTATTCTGGCAGAAGAAAACTTCTGAGAATGCACTAAATTCCTTTGACTATTATAGAATCGATTTTGTGCTTTTTCAAGTGAATTTTTATTCTTCTCAATCTCGGTAACGAAAGGTTTTGTTACTTCCCAAGGTTCATCAAATATCTCAATAGGATTTATAGGAACTATCAGAGACATTCTAACAAGCTCCATCATAAACGGGTCATAATTCCGTTCTGGTTGCCAAAGATATTCCTGAGGTACAATCGCAGCAATATCCTTGTAATAAAGAAGAGTTCTTATAGTCCAGTCATTATCCGGTACATTGATATAAGGGTAATATAAAATATCACTCATAGTAATTAGTTTTTAGTTTTTAGTTTTTACAATAATTTGGTTATTCTTTATCTAAGTCATTTCTTTTTTTAACCTGTTCGTCATGATGGTCATTAATTATGGCAAATAAATCTTTCATATTCCAAAGGTTTGTAAACATAAAAGTGGAATTATTAAATCCAGAATTAAAGCGGTTATAGATTCCCTCCGCAATATCAGAAAGTTGCTTTATTTCAGCGAGGCTTTCAACTTCTATCTCACCAAGTTTATCAGGATCGAAGTGAGCATAATAAGAGTCTCGTCTTGCTTTAATTTTCTCAACCAAAAACTCCGCCTGATTAATCTCTTCTCTGGAAATAGCAATAGCATTTTTAATATCTGCTTTATGTTTAAACAGATAGTCATATTCACCTTCACTACCATTTTCAGAAAGCTTACGATTTTTAGTCAGCATCTCTTTGAGTTCTTCGTCAAAATCGCTGTTTTCTAACTTATTCATCAATTTTTTCAGGCTGCGTTTTTCATCCTGAACAAACAGTTTAGACAATGTTAGTGTTGCAAAGGAATAAGCTAGTGCTACATAATGCCCTAAAAAATAACTAAAAGGAGCAATTTTTTCTCTGCTTTCATTATTTTGCTCAATAATCTCGTCAATATTTGAAGTGCAGATAACTAGATCACGAATCATAATTTGGAAATACTGCATAAAGCTATTCAGCTCATCTTTTGTAAAAATATTTTTCATTAAACTAATATAAAAAATTGTTTTTAGTTGTTTCTCCAAACATTTACATCCGTGTAGACAAGCTTTTTCAGCTCATTAAATCGAGTATCATCCAGATCTTTTCCGCAAATGACTTCATGCAAGACCCCCGCGTAATCTTTAATTTCTTGGTTAACAATTTTTGCAACTGTTTCCAGTTGATCTTCTGTAAGATTTATATTTTTATTTTATTATTATCTAGGTTGATAATCTTTAAGGTTTAGTTATAGATTTGTTACAGTATTAAAGAATTTTTTTACAATTTTAGTCCAGCTGCAATACCTAATCCAAAGAATCTTTTTCCTTGATATGCCCAAGCATCTGCATTACTTCCTGTCATAAAATCATATCCATAACTAAAAATAATTCCTATATCATTTCTTGCAATCGTTAAACCTGCTGAAGGAGAAAGAACAAGATTACTTGGATTATAAGTAGTAACAACTTTTTTCTTCAGCGGTTCTTTTCCCAAGCTTGCTGATGAGAATCCGAATGAAGCTCCGGGAGTTACCGACCAGCTGGTACTTGACCTGTGTGAAAAAGTTGTCCAACCCCATGAATATCCAACAGAAAAACCCAAATTAATATTCCCAGTTACGACATTAGCAGAGTACTGATTATTATTATAGTCGACAACTGAAGGTCTAACTTTTACACCTATAGCGTTAATTCCGACAATAACGGTCTGGTAATGCAGAGTAATGCTTCTTGTAGGATCGCCCACTTTATCTCTACTCAATTTCACAAGTTTAAGTTTATTAGGAGTAGCTGCATTAATAATTCTTTCCTGACCGTAACAGGGATCTACTGCGCCTTTAGCATCAGAGCCTCCTTTATCATGCTCTATTTGCCAAGGGTCAATAAATAATTCTCCATCCTTATTGGTTACTAAACATTTAAAAGATTTATTTAAGGCAGGACAAAAACTGTAATTAGTCGTAGTACCGTCAGTAATCACATACCCTTGATCATTTAAATCTTTCAATTTTTCTTTAGAAATGTGATAACGAAATTTGAGTCTGTAGCTGCTAGTTTGTGAATGTAAAAAAGTGATCATGCTGAAAAGCATAAACAATCCCAGAATAATTGTTTTCATGTTTTATTAGTTTTTTGGTTATGAGGTAAATATACAAATATAAGTTCTCAAAATAGAGAAATTTTCATATCCAAATTACGAACTAACTTAATGTTATTAAAATTAAAATATTTCTACTTTTAAACTAATAAATTACAAATACAAAACAATTTTAAAACGAAATAAACATGAACAGACAAAGATTAATCCGAAAATTAAGAATTATTAATCATAAGTTGAATAAAAAATACATTCCAGTAGAGGATAAGCCGTTTGTGAAAATTGCCGAATTAACAGCTATATTGCCTGCACTTGGATTATTTTATTTGTGGCATTATTTTGATTTATTAGGAATTAGCTACTATCGATATTTCAATCTGTCGGACGCAATTGCTGTACTATATGAAAACCTAATGTTAATGATTTTAATTGGAGTGTTATTCTCACCAGGAATCGTCTGTTTGTTGCTGACTGACTTAAAGTCAAGAAGCAAAGGTTTATCAATAATTACATTAATTGTAATTATCGTATTATTAATTTGTGGTTTCGGTGTACTAATCAATATGTACAAATTTGCTACGCCAGTAAATATTGTTTTTATAACAATTATCACTATTTCCAGCTATGTTTACTTTTTTGAAAGTCGAAATCTTGGATTTTGGATGCATTTAGCATTCGCATTTATCTATATGTACGCAACCGCTGCACAGGAAGCAAAGTATATATTAAAAGAAAAACCAAAATTTACAATATACTTAAAGCAACACTCGGAGCAACCAATTCTTACGGAGGAAAGTAGTACAAGGTTCTATCTTTATAAGACTTCTAATTACTATTTTATAAAAGATGAAAAAGAAAATAAAATATTTGGATATTCAATATCAACTCAGGAAGAAACAGTTGTTGTACCACTAACCAGATAGTATTAATGTAATTGTCAGTCCTTCGGATTTTTTTGATCCACTTAAGACTTTGCTCCATGAAGTATTCTTAATATATTTGTGGTAAACAAAAAATAAAAAAAGTATAAGAATAAATAAATCTTAAATACATATAAAAACATTGCGTTAAGCAGTTATTTTCTAAACTCAAATACTGGTACTATAAGAATTCTAAGAAAATGTAACTGCAAGATTCGCCCTTCTGGGGCGTGTTTTGCTGCATTTCTTAGAGGGATTATACCAGTATCCTGAGTTTAGAGTGTCAGTTAATTCACGCTCTTTTTTTATGCCCAAAAACTACAACCAAAAACTAAAAATATAATGAAAATCCCTGAAGTAATATTGGACGGAATCACCGTAATACTACGGTATCAATTTAAAATGACATCCAGTAATATTGCAATAAAAAAACAAAACACAAATTATGCGAAACAGTACAATTTCTATTATACTGCTGTATTTTAGTACAGGATTATCCGCTCAGATTCCAAATCTGCCGACAGGACCAAGTGCATCGACTTCCCCAATTCAAAATTATTCTGAAATATCTTTCAGAAACAATTCTACGTCAAAAAATACGGTATCCATTCCCTCAGTTAATAATTCTTCAAGAAAGTCAGAAATTGAAAGAAGAAACTGGGAAATGCAGCAAAACGATTTTAAAATCGTAGAGAAAGAAAATCGAGAGAAAGAGCAAAAACAGTTTGAACAAAAAGTAAATAATCTAGAAATTTCCGGTTATAATCTGCCATCACTATCAGCTAATTCAGGAACTAACTTCTATTATGATGCCTTGTCTCAACTTAATAATTTAGATCAAAGCAATTATTCATTAGCTGAAGCGAATTTCATTGTTGAAAATGCTTATTCTGAAAGGAAGCTACACTATTCTAATTTCAAAGCCAACATTTCAAAAATAGCTTCTCAGGTTTTGCAAAAAATGAAATCCGGAAAGGTGACCCCAGTCGATAATACTCTGAAAAACATTGCTTTGTTTAAGCATTTCTCAAAGAATTACAAATATGATTTTGATGATTTTATGGGAAAGAAAGAATGGAACAAAATGTTTGTTTCCAAATTACTAAAAACAGGAAAAGGACAATGTCACTCAATGCCTCTACTTTATTTGATGGTAGCAGAATCAATCGGGGCAGATGCTTCATTGGCTATGGCTCCCAATCATACGTATATCCGTTTCAAAGACGATGATAATCAATGGCAGAATATAGAATTGACTAATGGAATCCTTAGTACAAATGCTATGATTTTAGAATCCGGTTACATTGGCTCCGAAGCCTTACTGAATGATGTCTATATGAATAGTTTAAGTAAAAAACAGCTTATGTCATTGTTATATGCAGACTTAGCCAATGGCTATATTCATAAGTACGGAATGGATGAATTTGTCGGAAAAGCATTGGATAAATCTCTTGAACTTTATCCCAATAATATGTATGCTAATTTACTTAAATCAATGTATCAGCAGGCGCGATTTGAATATGTAGCAGCAGAATTAGGAATTCAAAATGTAGAAAATCCTGCAGAACTTGAAAATATAAAATATTTCCCGAAAGGTCTGGAACTTTTAAAAGAAACAAAGATGCAGTTCAACAATATCGACCAGCTCGGATTCAAATTTATGCCAGATGGAGCTTATTCAGAATGGTTGAGCAATATGAACCGTGAAGCCAACAAACAAAGGAGCGAAGAGCTTGCCGAGAAAATTCGTCTTACCAATTTAGAAAAACAGAGAAAAAAGAAGGAAGAAGAACAAAAGAAATTGGAGGAAGAGCGTAGAAAAGCAAAAGAGAAAAAAAGAGAGGAGGAAAAAAATAAACCTAAACCTCTTCTAACATAAAAACATCAAGATGAAAAATCAATATTTTAGAAAATCAATGCAATTTGCTTTGCTTGTAATAGTCTCAATGGTTATTACTGTCAAAGCTCAGCGTAATCAATTTTACGAGGAGGCCTATGCACACATTGACAATATGCTAAGTGGCAAGGAAAAGTATAGTTTTAAGAAAGCTGTCTTAAGTGTTGAGCAGTCTTATTACCAGGGAAAGATTGACACGATAGCGATTAATAATGAACTCAAATTCCTGAAATCATTTGCAGAGCAAATAGTTAAAAGCAGAGAACTGACCTATCAGGGAAATGATAAAGATAAAGTCAGCAAATATGCGGCTCTTTACTCGATCATCTGCCAACCGATACCAGTGATTGTGAAAGACTCTACCATTCAATACAAACCTTTCTCTTACGATTTTACCGACGTCTTTGGTCACGATGATTTACCCAATCTCTTTGTTTCCAAATTACTTGCAACAAAAAAAGGAAATTGCAACTCAATGCCCTATTTGTACAAAATCCTTGCTGAAGAATTGGGAGTTGATGCCAATCTGGCTTTAGCCCCTAATCACGTCTACATCAAGCATAATGTAAAGTCTTTAGGATGGTTTAATACCGAATTGACGAGTGGAATTTTCCCTGAAGATGGTTGGTTAATGGCATCTGGATATATCCATCTGGACGCCATCAGAAACGGTATGTTTATGAAAGCTTTGGATAACAAAGAAAGTTTAGCATTATGCCTATTTGATCTAGCACAAGCTTACAACAGAAGCTTTCCTTCCAACGATGGCGAATTTCTCCTAAAAGTCCTCAATAAAGCTCTCGAAGTTTATCCAAATTTCGCAAAAGCACGCATTCTAAAAGCTGAAACGTATAAAGCCAGATTTCAAAAATTAATGGATAGACAAGATCTAAAGAGTGGGTCTTCAAATAATATCAAACTGGCTTTAGAAAATCCGAAAGCAAAAGAAATATATGATCTGATGGTTCAGGAATACAGTACGCTTTACAAGCTTGGTTACAGACAAATGCCTGAAGGAATGTATTTGGATTGGCTTGTATCTCTGAAAACAGAAAGAAATAAATATGAAAATAAAAAATTAAAAAACAACTTCAAATAACCACGAAAATGAAAAAACTATTTTATGTATTCTTTTTGATAATCGCAGTTTTTCTCAATGCTCAAGTAGAAAAGAATGTTTCAAACAATCCTGAAAAGATTTACGTAAATCCCGTAAAACTTACCAAAGAAGAAAGATTGCGTCCTTATATGGACGAAGTTCTAAAAACGAGGGATACTTTAACACCAGCCGAAGCAGAGCGGAGAAGACAAAACATTGAAGCAGGAAATCCTTTTAAGAAATATGGCTTCTATCCTAAAATTGCTACATTAAGCAAAGGTAAATATTTAGAAGCTCACGACTTAGACAGTATTGTAAGCATTGGATCAGTCCGTTACAATGCAAGAACCAATGAAATTGTTGAATTATTAGATATCAACATAGAAAATGCTGACTCACAACCATATCTTGATACTGCAGGTCGCTGGTTTTCTCCTGATCCACTAAGCGAAGAATACAGACGTTGGTCACCATATAACTACGCAATGAACAATCCATTGCGATTTATTGATCCGGATGGAAGGTCTACCGAAGATGCAGTTGAAGAATCAGAACAATGTTGTCTTTTTGGTATAAGTGGATTAGTGAGATTTATGCCAATCTTTGAAGGTGGCTCAAATGTGAGGCCTAATCCTGTTGTTGAAACAATGACAAAAACTAGTGAAGCAACTACAAAATCTCAGGAACATTTTAACAGAGGTAGGCAGATGGAACCAGAGCAAATAAACAGAATGAATGAAGAAGGACAAAATGTTACAAAGAATACTAAAAATTTTGAAGCAACAGATTCGAAAACAGGTAAAACAGGAGGAACGAGACCTGATGGATTCACCAAAGAAGGAAATCCTGTGGAAATAAAAAATGTAAAAAATCAATCTCTTACAAGACAATTAAGATTTCAGGACAATTTAGTTGATGGAAAAAGGCTAATTTTGAGGATAAACAAGGATGCAAATTTATCAAATCCTTTAAAAGATTCAGGGATTGAAATTCAACCTTATAACCTAACAGGACCAGCTCCTGCAAAAACAGATAACATTAGAGTAAATAACAACCCAGCTCCAAAAATTAAACCTGTCCCAGTAAAAAAAGATCCTTGTGCAGGAATACCAGGTTGTATTTAATTAAAATATTATGGAAGACAAATATATTACAGGCATAAAACAAGTTGTCAAAACTGCTCAAGCATTTTTAAATGAATTTAAAGAGTTTGCTCCATTTGGTTTAATATTTAAAAATAATGAATGGATTGATCTTGGCGCATATGACGAAAACCTTACATCGGATCAAATGAAAAATTTTTTAATTAGTACTATTATAGAAGATTTTAATGAGGGTAACACTGAGTTTGGAGCAGTTTGCGTAGATGCTAAAATTAAAGAAATCGGCGATGTTATTATTATTTACAATACATCAAATGGTAAGGATTGGTTTGAATTAGTTTATAAGTATTATCTCGAAGGAAAGTCGGTTAAAATTATCGAAGAAAATATCGAGTATTAATCCCAATGACATTATTGAAAATGTCTTATAATATTTTTGACTAAAAGATTGGAAATAAGCAGAACAGAAATAGAAGAGAAATTTTTACAACATTCAGTTCAACACGGAGTACTTTATGTAAACGGAGATTATAAAAAAGCAAATAAACTTCACAAAGAATTACATAACCTTTATAACCATGCAAAGGAGCAACGTGAAGAAGAGCTTTTTAGTGAAATGTTGGATAATCCTGACGAATATGTAAAATTGTGGGCGGCCATTTTTACTTTAAAATCAAAACCTGATATAGCTGAGAACATCCTAAAAAAATTATCTACAAATTCGAAAGTAAAAATGACAGCCTCTGCGACTCTTCATTTGTGGAAAGAAGGAAAATTAGAACTATTATTATGAGATTATGAAGAAAATAGTAGACATTGAAACTGCATTAAAAATGTTTGAGGAGGCTTCAATTATTCAAGTAGAATCTACAGAAAATGGTAATTTTAAAGTAGGAAATAAAAATTACGAGAAGGTAATGAATGCAGCTTCATTTCTTAAAAACCAAAATTCAATAGAAAGTTTATTTCAGTTTTTAAACCATCAGCATAAAGGTCCGCGATTATGGTCTGCCTGTTATATCTTACATCTTGATGAAAAGAAAGCGGTCAAAGTTTTAAAAGAAATAATAAAGCAATCGGGAATAATTGGTTCAACAGCTGAAATTACTTTAGACGAGTGGAAAAAAGGAAATCTAACATTTATATAAAATAATTATAGAATCTCAAAAAGAATGGATACTCAAGATTATTTACAAGACCAATTGAAAATTTGTGAAAAGAATTCTCAAATTTCTGATGTAGTAGAGTTAAATACCGTAATTGCATTGGGTCGAAATTTTAATCCCAACATTCAAATAAATGGACTTAGACATCCCCGAACAAAAGGTTTAACTGGTTGGTATATTTGGTCAGGTGAGTTTTCTTATGCAGATGATTTTTTTCAGCCTTCTCACGCCTATCATTTGTTGGAAGATGCTTCTTTTATAATTCAATATCTCGGGCTTCCGGCTGGTAATCGTTTTTTAATAGATAGTAACGGCTACGAGGATATTTGGTATGATGAAAGTTTGTTGGATGTATAATCTTATAACTTTTAATTAATTTCAATCATCAACAATAAAATAACTATGAAAACAAAACTTCTTTTCTTGCTACTAATACAAATTATATTTGTTAGCTGTCAAAAAAAGGTTACTGATTTTAAGCTCGTAAGCTATGATATAAAATCAAACAACGAACTGTCCATTAGTGCTTATACCACTTTGGACAAAGATGGAGTTCTAAATGTTTATCTTGATAGAGAAAGAGATAAAGTATATTATCAATATAAATTAAGCCAGAGTGAACTTGATGAAATCAATAGCTTATCAGATAAAAATTTGGATAAATATGTAATAAAAAAAGCGCTGGATGCAAATCAAGGTTATGCAGGCAGTAGAAATTACTTAAGTTTTAAGGTAAATGGAAAGGAAGACAAAATATGTTTTATTTTACCTTTTATGGATTCTGATTTTAAGAAGGTAATAGATTCGCTGGAAGACAAAATTTATTTGCAGGACGAATCTCAAAGAACTGAAGCATCTCCTATAGATTTCAAAAAAGTAGAAAAAGAAATCATTACACAGAACCAAATTGATAATTATCTTCCAAGCAAGTCATTACCACCTCCTCCGATGCGATAAATTTCATATATTTACAAAAAGCATAAATATGAAAGCAATAAAAATCTACAGTATTGTAGCAACATTGGTAATAGTTGGACTTTCAGTCTGGGTTTACTCAACTAAAAAAGAATTAAAAGAAACAGAAGAAGTTCTTGATCAATGCTCTGATCGGTATTATCAGGAAATTAATAAGTAAAAGAAATCCTAACAAATTAGTTAGGATTTTTTTATTCGTCAATCTTATATTTATTAATATCGAAATCAAAGTCAAAAAGTTCTTTTGGGGTAATACCAAAAGCTGATGACATTTTCAACATCGTTTCTATAGTTGGATTGCCCTTTCCATTTTCAAATTTATTGTAATTGCTTGAATCGAAATTTGAATTCTGCGCAACCTCATCCATTGAGTTATATTTTGTAGCTCGAATCTTTTTCAAATTTTCTGAAAACTCAAGCATAAATAATCTTAAGACTTCTTTGCTATCCATAAATAATGTATTTATGGGCAATTTTGGATTTTTGATTTGAAAATTCGTGGTAATATATTACCATACAATAAATAAAATTACTATATTTGTAAAATAAGTTACAGAATATGTAATTTTGCGATACTTCAAAGAATAATAGAAGCTATTGCTTAGAATCTCAATTCGAAAACTGGTAATTTTAGTATACGAGACGATAAGCAGGAAGCTCACGACCTAGGCGTGGGCTCTCTTATCTGTATACAAGGTATACCAGTACCCCGAATTGGATAATGTAGAGTTCCACGCCGTCTTTTTCCAATGCTGTTCGCTTTTCTACTTCTAAGCACCTTCCAAAAATAGTATCAGATTATATGATACAATGAGGTGTACAACTCATTGCGGCTTTTAAAGCTTTCTCGGGACACAATTTCATTCATATTAAATGGCTTTTAGGTGCCTTGCGGTTAACTAACGACTATCCCCTATCCAAAAGGCACTAAGAAAGTTTTGTTTTCAAATACCTGAATCCAGAAGTAATAATAACTAAAAAATGAAATAAAAAATAATCCTTATAAATAAGAAAGCCCTTCCCTATTCAGTTTGCAGACTTCAGGAAAGAGCTAGGTTTATCAAGGAGTTTAATCAAAAAACCCATACAAAACTATGAAAAAATCCTATTCTAAAATAGGAAGCATTGGTATTGTCTTTTTGTTAACTGCATTATGCAGTAATGCAAAAGCACAAACCAAGACAGTGACCGGAACAGTTACTGTCGGCGAGAATCAGACACCACTTTCTGGAGTCAATGTATCTCAGGAAGGCAGTGATCAAGTTACACAGACCAATTCGAAAGGATTTTACATCTTACAAATAAACGGTGAAAATCCCATCATAATTTTCCGACATCCTGAGTATGCAGAAAAAAGAATTACCGTAAATGGTAAAGCTGTTATTAATCTTTCATTAGATCAGAAAGTACAGGGCATTGAAGAAGTTGTTGTCAATGCCGGATATTATAAAGTAAAAGAGAAAGAAAGTACCGGTAGTATTGCAAAAGTTTCAGCGAAGGATATAGAAAATCAGCCTGTGACTAATGTTCTATCTAGTGTTCAGGGACGACTTGCGGGTGTTACTATCACTCAAAATTCAGGAGTTCCCGGAGGTGGTTATGATATTCAAATAAGAGGTAGAAACAGTTTAAGAAACAAGGACAACAGCACAATTGATGGAAATCAGCCACTTTATGTGATCGATGGTGTTCCGATGGGTGGAGAAATGACATCACTCTATTCGACTGTTATTCTACCCGGAAGAAGTCTTAATCCTCTCAACAGCATCAATCCAAACGACATTGAAAAAATTGAAATTTTAAAAGATGCTGATGCAACAGCAATATATGGCTCCCGTGGTGCTAATGGTGTTGTTTTGGTAACTACTAAAAGAGGAAAGTCAAAACGACTGAATTTAAATTTTAATACATCCTATGGATTAAGTACAGTGATTTCTAATCTCAATTTGATTAATACATCAGAATATTTATCTATGAGAAAAAAAGCATTTGAAAATGATGGAATCAGTACTTATCCTGCAACGGCTTATGATATCAATGGAACTTGGAATCAAGATAGATATACAAACTGGCCGGATAAATTAGTTGGGAACACAGCAGCTTTGTCAAACACACAATTATCATTAAATGGCGGTGGAGAAACAACCAATTTTTTATTGAGCCTTTCAAATAATGAGCAGACCACTGTTTTTGGGGAAGACTTTAAATACAAAAGCAAAAACATTTCCAGCCATATCTCGCATCGATCTGCAGACAATAAATTTCAGATGAATATTGCCAATAGTTTTTCAATTCAGAAAAACAATGTCATTAGAACAGATATTACGAGGCAGGCGTACAATTTAGTTCCAAATGCACCTGAGCTTTACAATTCTGAAGGTGGATTAAACTGGCAGAATAATACATTTGCCAATCCTGTGGCAGCCTACAATAGCACCTATACAAATGAAAACAAGCAATTTCTTAATAGTATTACAACACAGTATGAGGTTTATAAAAACTTATTGCTAAAGCTTAATGGTGGATTTAACTACCAGACATTTGAAGAACTTTCGTTACAGCCCAATACAATTTATAATCCGGCTTATGCTGCGGGTCAGTCAAGCGCAACTTCGACAGCATCTAAGAATAATCAGGACAGATTTTCTTTCATCATTGAACCACAAATTAACTGGAATTACCAATCTGAACATCATAAAATCGATGCTTTGGCGGGAGGAACATTTCAAAGAGAGACAAACGAACAAGGGTCAATTGTAGGTGTAGGCTTTGAAAGTAATGCTTTTATAACAAATATCGGTGCTGCAAGAACAAAAACAGTTTCAGACCAAATCACAAATGAATACAGATACGCCGCATTTTTTGGGAGGCTTAATTATCAATATTTAAATAAATATATAATTAATCTGACTGGCAGACGTGATGGAAGCAGTCGCTTTGGTCCAAATAAAAAGTTTGCCAATTTTGCAGCAGTTGGAGGAGCTTGGTTATTTAAAAAAGAAAAATTTGCCGAAAATCTAGAATGGTTAAGTTTTGGAAAGCTTCGCGGAAGTTATGGTACTGCAGGTAGTGACAACATTGGAGACTATCAATATTTAGATACTTATACTGTCTCATCATCATATATCTATAATTCAGTTACAGGATTGATTCCGTCAAGACTCTATAATGGTAACTATAGTTGGGAAAAAACTAAAAAGCTAGAAGTTGCTTTAGAACTTGGGCTCTTCAAAGACCATATTAATATTACGACAGCTTGGTATAGAAATCTTTCTTCAAATCAATTGGTGGGCTACCAGCTGCCTTCAATCACTGGCTTTACAAGTGTATTGGCAAATCTTGATGCTACGGTCGAAAACAAAGGATGGGAATTTGAGTTGGCAGCTCAGCCACTAAAAACAGGGTCTCTTAAATGGGATACTAATTTCAACATTAGTTTTCCAACAAACAAATTAGTTTCATTTCCGGGACTGGAAGGTTCAACGTATGCCAATCAATTTATCATTGGGCAATCTACTTCAATTATCAAATTGTATCAACTTGAAGGTATCGATCCTAAAACAGGAAAATACAGTTTTACTGATTTCAATGGAGATGGAAAGATATCTTCACCTGAAGATAACAAAGTTGCTCAGGACATAAGTGTAAAGTTCTTCGGTGGGTGGTCGAACAGTTTCAGATATAAAAATTGGGACGTTTCATTTTTGTTTCAGTTCGTTAAGCAAAAAAACAGAAATTACAACAGTATTATAACTGTTCCTGGCAGTATGAATAATCAGCCAGTCGAAGTTTTAGATGTCTGGTCAACGGACAACCCTACTGGTACATATATGCCATATACTTCCGGAGTAAACACGCTTCACACATTTTTTCAAAACAGTACAGCATCAGTGTCGGACGCATCATTTATCAGATTAAAAAATGTACAATTGGGATATCAGATTCCATTAAAAAACAGCGTCTTCAGAAATGTCAAAATATACATTCAAGGACAAAATCTTCTCACGGTAACCAAATATTTTGGTGTTGATCCTGAGTTTTTAGCACTGGGCTATCTGCCACCTCTGAAAACATACTCTTTTGGGTTACAGTTCAATCTTTAAAAAATTTGAAATGAAAACAA
This sequence comes from Chryseobacterium sp. 36-9, assembly GCA_001898785.1. Taxonomy (GTDB): domain Bacteria; phylum Bacteroidota; class Bacteroidia; order Flavobacteriales; family Weeksellaceae; genus Epilithonimonas; species Epilithonimonas pallida. The sequence goes on from MKVE01000033.1 coordinate 33,459, forward strand.
TTACAAACATTACTATATTATTATTCTCACTATTACTACTCAATCTGATTTCTTGTGAAGAGATGCTGGAAGTTGATGTACCGGAAAATCAAATTGATAAAAACAATGTTTTTCAGGACACTCAAACAGCAAATTCCGCATTATCGGCATTATATTCGAGTTTACGAGATAATTCTCTACTGGCAGGTGATAAGATGGGATTATTTTTGAGCAATTATACAGATGATCTCACTTGTTATGCAACTACCGCAACAAATGGAATCTATGAAATTTCACAAAATCAACTCATTTCCAGCAATGCTGCAGTTTATTCACTGTGGTCAAATACATATCAACAAATCTATTTCTCCAATTCTATCTTAGAAGGTCTTGAAAAATCATCAGGAATTTCAAACACAGACAAAAGAAGAATGAAAGGTGAAGCATTACTGATACGCTGTATTTTATATTTCTATTTACAGCAAATATATGGAGATATTCCTTATTTAACTACAACTGATTACACTGCTAACAACACCTCATCAAAATTGAGTTCTGATGATGTTCTTGTTCGACTTGAAAACGATTTGAACGAATGTTATATATTATTAGCAGACGAATACAGTAACTCCGAAAGAATTTTTGTCAATCGTAAAGTTGCAGAACTGATGATGGCAAAGGTATATTTTGCAGAGCAGAGACCAGCCGATGCGGAAGCTAAATTAAAATCAATAGCTCAAAGTTCTCTTTATACTTTCGAAACTGACATTGCTAAAGTCTTTCAAAAGTCAGGAAAACATATTTTGTGGCAATTAAAACCTAAAAATTCAGGAGATGCAACAAAAGAGGCAAGTTTATATTATTTCACAGGTGCAGCACCTTCGAGCTACGCACTATCGACATCTCTTATGTCCTCCTTTGCATCATCGGATTTCAGAAAATCGAACTGGATGGCAGTAATTACTGTGGGCGCAAACACTTGGTATAGAGCCGATAAATATAAAAATCGCTCAAATAATACCACAGAGTACTCCATTGTTTTCAGGCTTGAAGAAGTTTACCTACTATTATCCGAAAGCTTGGCAAAACAAAACAAACTCAATGAAGCACTGCTATATTTAAATGCTACAAGACAACGTGCTGGACTTTCGGCGGTAACTTCAGGCATTTCACAGTCTGATTTAATTACTGAAATCGCAAGTGAGAACCGTAGAGAATTCTTTACAGAGATGGGGCATCGTTTCTTTGATCTCAAAAGGAATAACAATTTAAATTCTCTTATTTCCTCAAAACCTAATTGGCAGACTAATCATCAACTGTGGCCAATTCCTCAAAAAGATCTTGAACTAAATTCAAATTTAAATCCCCAAAATCCAGGTTACTAATGAGATCATTTAAAAATATAATAATTTTACTGTTACTTGTAGGGATTTCTTTTTGTCAAGGTCAAACGTTGAGAGGCACATTAGAAAAAAAAATGGCTCAGCAATATCGAATAAAAATTCTTGCGATGTCTCCAAAGGGAAACTGGGTTATAGCAGGAAAACATTATGATATTAACAAAGATACTATTGAAATTTTTTCAACAAAGAATAAAATTCAAAAACCTCATCTGTTAACGAAAACCTTAGATATTCCAATTTTTTTACAAGAAGAAGCTGTGGTAGCATTGGCAAAAGATAAAGCTGTCTTAGTTAGTCTGAATGATAGAAGACAGAAGGTTTTTGACAATATTAAAAGAGTTTTTGCGTCTTCAGACACAGGAACTTTTGCATTACTAAACACTGCCGATAAATTGTCTGTCTATAATAACAAAGGGGCATCATACTACGAAATAGATAGTGTAGTCAATATTACGAAAGATAATGTAAGTAAAATTTTTGTCGTAAGAAAGGGTGAAAATAAATACGAAATCTACGACACTTCTTCCCAAAATAAAAAAAAGATCTACGAGAGCCCTGTGCTTATCAAGAGAATTGAAATAAGTGATTCAAAGAAAACACTTTATATAATTGAACAAAACAGTACTGATAAAACGGAAAGTTTAGTTTTATTAGATATCAAATCTGGCAATATCTCAAAACCAATTTTACAAGATATAGATACTGGAGATTACATTGTAGTTAGTGAAATGAATGAAGAAGGAAAGTATTTTGTAAATGGCCAAACGAAGATACCAAAAAACAAAAATGTCGAAATATGGTATGGAAATGATGGTGATTTAAGCAAGCATGACACTGGTTTTGATCCAATTGACAAATATTGGATAATTACAAACAATAATCATGTAAGCGCAATTGATAATAAAGATTCGAAAAAGATTTTTTTATCTGGCAGTGATAAATATCTTTTCGCTTTTAAAAGAGGAAAACTTCAAAATTATACAGTAGATAATCAAAATATTGATTTACAGATTTTAGATACTCAGAATAATACAGCCAAACCCTTTGATATTGTAAAAAGTGCATATTTCACTCTATCCAAAGATGGAGAATTTAGTATTTACAGAGACTTGCAGGATAAATGGGTGTTATGTAATCTTTCTACGATGAAAAAAGGATATATTCAAGATCACAGTCTGCAAAATCCTGTTTTTAGTAAAGACGCGTCATTAATTTACTTTGATTCTCAAAAAGGTATTTTCGTTTATAATATTCAGAAGGATAGACTGATCAAAATTAGCGAAAATCTAAGTAAAAAAGTTAAAATTTTGAATAAAGAGAGTCTACCATTAATTGGGAGCTATTTCAAGATTTACAGATCGTACCTAAAGAATGATAATTCAGTTTTAATAAAAGTCAGAGATGACGAAGAAAACAAAACGTCATATTATACCATTGTAAATAAAGATTTAAAATCAATAATAAAATCCTCAGAAAATTATATTAGAGATTTCTACTACAACAGAAACGCAAATTTTTTTGCTTATACATTAGAAAATTACAACAAACCGATGTCTTTATATTACGTTGATGATCATAAAAAAGAACCAATAATTCTTTTAACCAATGAAAATCGAGATGCTGCAGTAAAGAATCTTAAAATTGAAATAATAAATTATATTAATTCGGATTATCAGAAGTTGAAGGGTATTTTATATTACCCAACTAACTTTGAGCCTAAAAAAAAATATCCTATGATTGTAAGAATTTATCAAATTCAGAATGATTCGGCAAATCAATATGATATTATAGGCTATAATAATCCTGCTTCTTTTGATTTGAGAACTTTACTTGACCAAGGCTATTTCGTTTATTTACCCGATATTGTATTTGGTCCAAAAGGAACAGGTCTTTCAGCATTAGACTGCGTCAATAAAGCATTGGATACAATTCAGAACAGACCGTATATTGATCAGTCGAAAATCGGATTAACAGGGCATTCCCATGGGGGATATGAGACAAACTTTATTGCTACACATTCAAACCGTTTTGCAGCGTATTTATCTGGTGCTGGTAATAGTGATATTGTACGTTCCTATTTTTCTTACAATTATAATTTCCACAGCCCATTTTACTGGCAATATGAAAATGGACAATATGAATTGAAATTTCCTTTCAGTGAAAACAAAAAATTGTACTTTGACAACAACCCCATTTATAATGTTGAGAAAGTGAATGCGCCCATTCTTTTATGGGCTGGTAAAAAAGACGAAAACATAAAATGGGATCAGGTCATGGAATTTTATATTGGGTTAAAAAGGAATAATAAAGATGTTATAGCTCTGTTTTATCCAAATCAGGGGCATAATCCAAGTTTTAATTCAGAGGATAGAAAAGATCTTTATTATCGAACATTAGAATGGTGGGATTATTTTTTAAAAGATAAAACAAACATAGATTGGATTAACAAACAAATGAAAAAGGATGCTTTATAGCATCCCTTTTTTACTGCAGTCTGAAAAGTTCCTCTCCGCACATTGTCGGGTTGTCCGAAATTTTCTCGTGCAAAGACGAACTGCTGTCGCCCGACCAAACACATGGGGCTGTGCCCACTGTGTTACACTGTTGTTGTGCGTTTAGACATTCGCCAGTAACGGCATCAATTCTGTAAGCGTCAACAATTGCTTTTGCTGAATTGCTTTTTGCAGCACTAGTTGCAAATGCTGCGCCTGTGCCAAGTAATACTGTGACTACAGGAATCATTAATTTTTTCATATTAAAGAAATTTGAATTATTGCCTACTCTATTTTAGGTTTTCGGCATTCCCCTTTTCATATAAATTAAGAATCAGTCTAGTAAACTTGTATCTTTTCAATTCTTTGTCAATTAAAACAAAAAGATACATGTCGGTTGCATACATCTGTGTTAGCGCTTTATCATCCTTTTTAGGAATATAAAAGCTTCCTACATATTCCTGTCGGTCAATCCTGTAGATATCAATGATTGAATTTTTCTTCCATGCTTTCTTAGACTCATACTTGCCAATAAGCTTTGATTCCACAAAAAGGAGGTTTTGATTAGTTGTAGGATTTTGATTGTTTTTTAAACTTGGAACATTCATTTTATGTCGACCGTCTGGAATTTTAACCACATTAAATCTAGCTCGGCTTATGGTGTCAATTGTTTTTAAGCGAGATTTCAATTCAAGATCCTCATCCATGATCATATATTCATTTCTGTAATTATATATGTATATAAGATTTTTAAAATTTTGGTTGAGCAACAATTTTCCGTCACTGTCAAATACTCCGTCAATTTGTTTTTGAAGAATATCTGGATTCAATACAACTTTTGGATTTCGATTTAAATCAAGGCTACCCAAAGTGTATTGCTGTGTACTTTTACTCTGCGTTCTTAGTGCAAATCTAGCCGAATCTAAAACGGATAATTGAGTAAAGTATGCGTTCTGATAACTTATTGTTTCTGCATATTGGTCACCAATTTTACCTCTGTAAATTATTGGGACACTTCCATCGTAAAGAAAATAATCGTTTTTAAAGGTCTGAAGCCATAGATTTTTAAAGGAATAGTCTTTCTCATCCAGCTCTATCCTTTGTTGGCTTAAATTTGATAAATCATAATTAATTTCAGAAAATAATAATGGAGCTGTTATATTTCCAAGATATATTTTTTTACTATCTGAGCCTGCAATATAGTATGAATCCAGCTTTAAATCTATTGATTTATCTTCTAGTACTGGATGTATTAGAAATCTTCTAACAAAATTATTCTCTTTTTTTATAATGTATTCTGAAGAATAAAATAGATAAACAACAAGAGAAGTACTCGCGACAAAGACTACAAAAATTTTCACAAAATAGATGATGAATTTTTGTCTATTAATAACCTCAACTAGAATTACGGAAATAAAAGAAAGTAAAATACATCCAAGATTAAATAATAGATGTTCTGTCCAATCCATTTTCTCAAGTATCCCGCCGCAAGAACAGGGAACAAAGTCGCTAAAATTTAGGATAAGATAAATATAGATTGTAAAGGCTATCATAATTCCCATAGAGCTATAAAGCCCAATTAATCGAAATTTGGGAACTATAAGAGTAACTACAATAAGAAGCTCAACAATTATTGTTGCATAAGAAATAAATCCAGCATAAGCACTTAAAAGTGGTGATTGTGCGATCTGAACCTGGAAATTTCCAAAATCCATTATTTTGCTTGCGCTAGCGTAGCAGAATAAAAGAATAAAAAAACAGGCCGTTATTAGCGGCACTTGAAGGAAGACTGATTTTTTCATGGCTAAAAAATTTATTAAAAAACTTTAAAATCAAAATCTGCCCTTTCATTATTATCTTCTTCGTCAATTTTTGAAAGATTTCCCTATACCCGATCTAACGTCGTTGGCTGGATATTATATTTTTGAGGTATAGGGAATCTTTATATCATTTCATTTAGTGTTTCCAATCTTGACCATCCTTTACAGGGGGATCTTTTTCTAATTCAATTTTCATTCTAGTTGAATCAGATGTTTTATTACTTTCCTTTGCAACTCTAGATAGTGCAAAATCATTATCTACTTGCTCATCAACTTGTCTGCAACTTTGCGCACATAAACCCACAATAAGAATTAAAAATGGGATAACTTTTTTCATAATAGTAAAATTTATTAAGGATTATCCCGGCCGGTTTTTCTCAGAATTCTTGGAGTCAAAGGTATTGTCGAAAAGACCGTCCAAACAAGCATATGTGGGTGTGCTTTACAAAGCACGACGTCGTGTTTTATAAAGCACGACAACAAAAAACAATGAAACCGCTTCATTATCAATTGTTTTTAATAATAATTAAATATCTTAATAGAATATTGGGAAAAGCCCTGTTTTATGGAGATTTTACATAAATTTGGCGGTTCTTAATTGAAGCCTACTAACCATGCTTAAAGGATTTTCATTCATTTTGATATTATTCCCCTTTTTTCTGCTGTTAAATGCGCAGAAGATGAGCGAATATGAGATTATCCGAAAAAATTATGAGAATCTTCCTAAAAATGATAAAAGAGCAATTCCTTATGTAAAGACTTATATTCAAAAATCGAAAAATGAAAATGATTTTGAACATTTAACCCAAGGATATCGGGATGCCGTTTTCTTTACTAAAAATGAAAAGCAAAAATTAGTATATTCCGATAGTATGATCTATGCCGCTTTAAAATCACGAGATAAAGATTTGATAGGTTTAGCTTATTTGGGAAAAGGGATTATCTATTACTTTAACTATAAAAAATTTGATCCGGCTTTAGATGAATAAATAAATCCTGTTTCTCAAGTGCTTCTGCCAAACTGCAACTTGGAGTATCATCTACTGTTTCTGACTGTCTCAATAAATCACCGTATTCATCGGTTATAAAAGCAAGATTGGAAACCGTTTCATATTTTTGAGAATCAGGCTGTCTAATATCTCCGATTGTCGAGAGTAATACCTGTCCTGTACATTTACTGTTTCCAAAATCCATCCAATATTTTGCTGTATTACGATGTATATAAGTATCATCCAAAGTTTTTAAAACCTCAGCGATTTCAAATCTTGTTTTCACATTATCGACACAGGAAATAAAAATATTGGCGGTCATATTACTCGTAATCCTGTCCGAAGCGTCTCTTTGAAATTTTCTAGTCTCCGCTTTCCAAGCCGTTCCGAAAAATCGGTTTGTCCTGTTGATTAATGCTGTCGCTTTATTAAGTCCAAGTTCGCTTTCAGCAAAAAGCTGTCTGCCGAGATTTGCTTCTTCTACCCTATCATCATCCCATAACATTACAGAAAGTCCGGGATGATCCATTTCGTTAAGCGCATAATTTATTCTGCCCAAAGCAGTAAGCATCTGCGAACCCGTTCCTCCTGCCCCTATCAGATTTATAGATATTGGGTTTGTCGGCTGAATAAAATTACTATAGGTAAAATGAACTCTTGGCTTATTATTTACAATTGAATTATTTTGAATATTCATTACAGTAGGTTTTTTAATTTAAGATTAGATTTTATAAGCACATCATTTGGAAAATCCTTTCTGTTCTGAACAAGGTCTTTCCAAAGCGAGACACAATTTCCCTTTATAGGATTATGATTGTACATTAAGTGACTGAAATAGGAATTGAAAAAAAAATGCTCCCAAGTAGCCGTAAATTCTTCCAAGGAAGCTGACTTTTTAATTTTAGTATCAACGTTCCCCATACAAACACTCCCGTTATCATAGATGTTAAAAAATGGTGCGTGATATAGCGAAGTCTCTTCTGTTGGTCGCTGATTGTAATCAACAGCAAATATCTTCAAATGCAGTTTATCAGCACACCAAATTAAGGATGGTACTTTCGCTGTACCATTTGGTATTTCCAAATCCTTAGAAAAATATAATTCTCGTTCTGAAAATTCTGTGTACCAAATCACTTTTGCATTTTCTGAATTGTCGATGAGTAAAATATTAGAAGAAATAATTCCCTGTGGTTTAAGAAATTCTTTTTCTCTGCAATTTTGAATTTTAAGTCTTTTTGCTAAATATTTAGCTTCGTTGGTTGTAAGTGGATGTGCATTAATGGGACTGCCATCTTCATCCATATCAAAATATTCAACGTACATATCAGAAAGCTTATCATCACTTTCGTAGAAAACTAATGCTGATTTTGGATGATAAAGATTTTCAAAATCTTCTGTTACATCTTTTGCTTCAATATTATTATTTTTTCGTTTCATAACTAATTCGAGTTAAGATTTATAGACTTGAAAAGTCGCCAAGTATTCCTGCAAGCTGATTAAGAATTTCAAAAACTTCACTTTCAAAATCCAGACTGTTATCTGAAACTTCTTTCCCATCAAAAACTTTGAAAACAATAGGTTCTTGAATTTCAGCATATTCATTGAATTCATTATTTACACTATCGATAATACTTTGATATGCCCATCCTCTATCATCAGCAAAAAATGAAATGTATTTATCCATTGAAATAACGGCTTCATCATTTTCATCGTAATCGAATTCATCATCATTAGAGAAGTCCTTATTATTATTAAAATGTATGTTTCTATAGATGCGTTCTTCGGGAAATTTGCTGTATAAGGAGAAAGCTTTATTAGCAAGATTCAAACATTCAACATCAAAACTATCTTTTGCTTTAAATGAAGTTACACGCTGTTGAAAAAATGACAAATTATTGATAGATGCAATCTTCTGCTCCATAATATCACCAATTAATTCAGCCTGTTGTAATTGCTTTTTATATTCACAATTTTCATCCAATTCTTCATCTTGGTCAATCCAGTCGCTTAGCATTTCATATAACCAAAATAAGTATGAAGCTTCCTGTCTGTAATAAGGAATATCAATAATCCGATACAGATAAGTGCATACAGAAAGTAGCATTTGAGCTGTTTTTCTGTATTTCTTATGATGAAGCATATTATGAAGAGGAACGACAGGAATATAGTAAAGAGTCATTCCTGTACTGATTCTTTCTTCGCTCACAAAATATAGGCAGTTACCTTTGTGCTCCAATTTAATATCCTGCCAATTTTTGATACTCGTTTTCATTTGCTTTCGGCAATGATTCAGAGATAGTGAGATGTTATATGGAAATTCAAAATCTTTATGATCAGATTGAGAAAGATTATAATGCTCTGACATTTGGGAAAGGGATTTATAAAAATCCCTCTCCAATTTTATTGTTTTTGATTTTGACAAATTTGATGTTGTGCTACATTCTTTAAGCTTTGGCAGAAAAGCCGTTTTCAGAAAACCATTGGTATTTGTGCCAATGGGACAGACTTTCTCTGGTCTTTCTGTACTTCCGAACTGTCTTTTTCCTGCTTCATCCATTTCATAAAATCGCCTACCTGCTGATGAACCTGTTTTTGTTTTTTTTCTTCCGGAATTACTATTTTTCCTTTTATAATATTTTGTTGCATTCATCTTAATTTTGATTTAATTCATAAACTGTTATCCTTTAGTTCCCATTACACTTTCAAATTGATATTGAATAGTGTCATCTTTAATCAGAGGAGCGGAAACCTTTGCAGTGGTAAGAATTGGATAATTATTAGCATAAAAATTCATCACTGCTTCTACACTCCATTTTGGTTCGGGGTCTGTCAGGCGAATATCCTGTCCATTATCTTTCAGAATGAAAACCCGTTCTAATTGTGTTGCGAGTAACATAATCTATATTTAAATGTTGGAAATTTCTTGTGGTTCTTGTGGCTCGGAAAAAAGACTTGGAGCAAGATGGACTTCATATTGTTCCTGCTTTTTCCTGATGTTATCTGCCTTATCGGGATAATCTGAAATTTTAGGTAGAGCAGACCACGCATCTTTATATTTGCCCTCCTTTTCAAATTGCACTGCCTTTTGTAAGGATTCAGTAAATTTTTTATCCTTTGTTTCCTTTTCTTTTTTCTCCTTATCACTTTTCTCCTTTTCCATTGCAGATTTCTTCTTGGCTTCTTCCATCTGTTTCATAAAGCTTTCCATATTTACCATTAAACCCGAAGCAGTCTGTAATGGTGTGCCTACCGTTTCAAAGAATCCGTTATCAAGCTCTTCTGCTGTTCCCTTTAAATTAACAGGTGGAATCAATTTTCTTGCTTCGTCTCCACACTGCTCATTATTGAGCAATATGGATAGAACAAAGCCATTTTCTTCTGTTGGTCGAAGTATCAACTGCAAGTCACCTTTTAAATTAAGTTTGGCGAGTTGTTTAAAAAAATTGGTCTGCATAGCTTTCAATTAAGTTGTCTGTGTTAATTCGTTCAGAGAAAATTGGAGAGTCCAATATTCAGTACCCAAATGCTTTTCAAAAGCATTATAAATGGCAGTACCATCAGTAAAAACCTGCATCTGATAACAGTTTAATACAAAATCCAATGGTTTCAATTGACTGATTTCTTCTTCATTAGTTTCCACGAAAAACATATCATTGTTTTGAAACCAATCTTTAAT
>MKVE01000033.1:43827-56168 GCA_001898785.1 Chryseobacterium sp. 36-9
TATCATTTTCAAAAGGTTTTACAGAGTCCAATCTTTCAGTACATAATTCTCTCCATTGTTCAGTAGTATGAATGATTGCAAAATCACTAAATTCATTTGAATCGATGGATTTGATAAAAAGATAATCTGTAGGAATTTTTGATATTTTCATTGTTTAAATTTTAAATTAAAATGGTAAATCATCATCCTTATCTCCGACTAAAGCACTTGCTGTTTGTGGTTTGGCTTCGATGGTTGAATTAGTATTAACATCCGCCTTACCTCCTCCTCCGTGAACTTTAATAAATGATGTGAGAAAATTTAGACCCGAACGAATCTCTCCATCTTTTCCTATCCAAGCACTTGCACTTGGTTTTCCTGTCAGCTCTACCAAAGTACCTTTGGTAAGAATTTTAGCTACATTAGAACTAATCCAGTATGAACAGTTATAAAATGTGGTCTGTTCTACTCTATCTCCTTGTTTATTTTTAAAGCTATCATTTATAGCTACTGAAAAATTAACAACTTGTCTGTCATTTGCTAATGCGTTAACTTCCGCATTCTTTGTAATTCTGCCTACGATGTTCATAATAATTGAATTTAAATTGTTTAAAATTATTTTCGTTTTCTAAAAATTTCTTGAGTGAATTGATTTGGTATCGAGGACACTCGGTTTTCTCTATTGTTTTTCCTAATTGGAAATGATTATTTATATATTTTTTTGATATTTCCGAAGATGTCAAAGAGCATAAGTTGAATTGATTTGTATAACTGAGGTTCCGGTTTTTCTTTGCTTATGACCATAGAAAAAGAGCAGGCGCATAAAACCCAAGGAAAAAGAGTCACTAATTATATTTATTTTCAGGGCTTGAAATATTTTTGTCCGAAGGATTTAGGAGTTTCTGACAAATTATCGGAACTGGTGTAGAAAATTTTTTAGATACCCAAAAAGATTTTTTTGTGAGAAAGCCTCTTTTCTACATTTGCAATTGTAAAAACAAAAACACAGTTATTAAATCAACTTATCAATTTACACTGGTGAATAATATCAAACTAATTGCAATACATATTGTTTACAATCGGTTTATTTGTAAAGATGTAAAGACATAATTTTTGTACTAAAAGATTATATTTTTTCTTTAAAAGCAAAAGCTTAAATTCCTTTTAGAGAAAAAAGAACTTTTATATATTTTTAGAAATACTTTTACTGTACTCCACTATTATCCTGCAGCAGCTGTTTGAGAGGATTTTAAGAATGAGTGTGTTTCCGAAAGATAGATGATCGCTTTTCCGAAAAAGAGATCAGTGCTTTTCCGAACATCAATCAAAATACGAATGAGTGCGTTTCCGAATTTTTCAATCCAACATTCAGTATTTATCCACAATTATCAAAATTTCGACAATGTAAAGAGTTCGTTTCCGAATCTAATAGTATAAAAGAGATAATTTTCGTCCGACTAGTTGGGTTTAGGAGCGCTTTTCCGAAATATCCAGAGTGCTTTTCCGAAATAAAATGAGCGCCTTTCCGAATTGAAGAATTTGCTTAAACCGATTATACTTTTAAATGACATAGTCATAGGCGACAAAATAAACTCAATGGTCACATATGTTCAATTCTTAATCATAGATCGCCTTGAATAAAACTTTTGAATATTCAATTATGACTTTTTACAATCATAAAAGTTCACTCCGCCATTTATAACAATTAGTTTAATAGCAGTAATACGGTTAAATATGAATTTTGTAAAATAATTTAACAAAAGAATTACTGATGAAAAACAACTTTTTTATGCTGCTTTGTTTCTGTGTTAATTCATTTCTGTTTTCTCAGGTAGGAATCAACACCTCATCTCCTGAGACTACTTTTGAAGTTGTAGGAAAAGCAGAAGACATCAATCATTATGATGGAATTCTCCCCCCACGCATTACGGGAGATCAGTTGCAGAAAAAAACATACAATTATTCAAAGAAAGGTGCTGTTATATTTGTCACCACTGCACCATCAAACTTATCAGGTCAGGTAGCTGATATTACAGAGCCAGGGCTATATTACTTTAGCGGATATTCGTGGAAATCTATATCCAATCAAAAGGAACCAATAGAATATAGAATTATTCTGTCATTTGATAACAGCAATGATGATGTTCTGACAGAATCATCAAAGTGGTCTGAGCCTCTTAATCTTTCGTCTGACAAAAATGTTTACTTAACATCCTCAAAACATTATTCGATAGGAACAAAAAAATATGGAGGCTTTAAAGGCTCGGTAACTTTAAGGAAATTAGAAGGGATAGTGAATATAAAATTTGAAATTAGCAGAGCATCTGATGCACCTAATGTTTTAGATGATGTTTTATTTGATATTTCGGGAATATGCAACGAAATCGGATACTTTCCTAAAGATATAGTTTTTATGCAAAATGAAAATTCAACTTATGTAATTCCGGTACTGCTTCAAAATAATACCATATATATTATTGCAGGAAACTTAAATATGATAAACTCAAACGCCACTGGTGAAGTGCAAGGCTACTCAAATTGGATCAAACCTCACTCCAAATAGCTATACCACAAAAGTAGATTCTAAAAACATAGTGAACTATAATCAAATAACAAAATGAAAAACAACTTTCTAAAACTATTTTTTTTATTGATAAGTGCCAACTTTTTCTCACAAGTCGGTATCAATACTCAAACGCCTAAAGCTACCTTAGAAGTAGTAGGCAAACCAGATGATGCCAATCATTTCGATGGGATCATTCTACCAAGAATTAGTGGAGATCAATTGGCAACAAAAACTTACACTACAGCACAGAAGGGAGCAATAGTTTTCGTTCTATCACCTGCCACCAATTTATCAGGGCAATCTGTTCATCTTGAAAAGTCAGGTCTATATTATTTCGACGGTCAAAAATGGGTTCCATTACTTCAAAGTGATCCATTGGAAGTTGTCTCTCAAACAGGTAATACTTCCACGCTGGAACTTATTGTAAAAAATAATCTGAAGCTTGATTTTGATCAAAAAGAAAATTATATCATCGGTAAATCTAGAAGCACTATCGCCGGTGAATACAACTCAATTTTTGCAACGGACTCAAACATAACTTCCGGAAAAGGGAATTCGGCCAGTGCCTATGCAATGTCTCAAGGAGAAATTACTGGAAAACTAAATTATGGAGCGGGGGTATCAGCACTAAATGGTATTATTAATGGAACAATTTCCGGAAACAGGAATATTGGAATCGGTGCAGGAGCAATGTCATATATCACATCAGGCAATGATAATATTTCTATAGGATATCTGTCGGGTACAGGCAATAGAACTGGATCTAATAATGTTTTTATTGGTGTCGGTGCAGGAAGCCCCGCATCTGGAAATAGAAGTATTAGTAATAAGCTGGCAATTCATTCAACACCAGTAACCACCAGTTCAACAAATTTTTGGGATAGCATTACAAACAATTATACAGACTATAAGTTTGCGCTAATCTCTGGAGATTTTTCTGAAAGATGGCTCAATATCAATGGAAAACTGAGTGTTACACCTTCACAAATGCCCGATGCAGACGGAGATCCAGCTTACACCAAAAAAGTTGTAGCCAAAGCGGATGGCAGCTTTGGTTTTGCAACTGAAGTAATTCCTATTCCCCCATCAAATGGAACCTTTATATTAAAAAGTGTGAACGGAGTGCCAGGATGGGTTACTCAATAAGATTAATTTCAAAATGAAACCGCTACTATTAAGTAGCGGTTTTGTCTTTACTGAAAACATCATCACCTTATCAGCCACTGATTCAAATCTTTATAATGTTGGTACATCCAGGAAAAATCTTCAACATTTTTATAGCTGTTGCGGATCTGCTCTACGACAGTTTTTCCCGTTTTATCATTATCAAGAAATAGAGATATTTTTTTGTATTTCTTTAGTATTTTATCTCCCGCTAAGAGCATCGATGTTGAATTAAAGACTAAATAATCTGCATCTGAAGAAAATTTATCATCTTCTATCGTTTTATATGACAAATAATCAAAAAAGCCCTCAAATACAACAATTTCATTATTTTGCTGATTTCCCTTCTTTATTAACGTCACATCTTTTGGTCCGAGGCAGATTTTAGAATATTTATTACGGACTTCAATACCTCCTGAATTATTAAAAAAAGCAATCGCAAAATAATATTTATCTTCTATTTTGTAATGGATCTCTTTGATAAGACTTTTACAATTCAAAACTCCCCTTGACTTAAGATACTCTAGCAACGCAGGATGCTCGACATCGATTGTTTTTAAAACATTATAAGTAAAGCCATCATTTGTTTCAACCACATTATCTATTGTAGGCGAAAAATCAAGCTTATTTAAATATTCAAGCGCTGTTGAAACATTACATTTATTAATAGCTTGAACTATTGATATAACATCATATATTTTACCTGTTCCAAAATCAAAAGCTGTATTCTTAATGAAATCTACAGACAGGCTGGCTGTTTTCTCTTGTCTATCTAATGCAAAATAAAATGCTGTTCTTTTGTTTTCTTTTACAGGGAATAGACCATAGGATTCCATAACCGTCCTGATACTGACGTTTTGTTTTATTTGCTCACAATTCATTGTAAATAAAATATTAGATTAATTAAAAAATGACGGGATATCCATCCGGAAGAAATTTTCCCATTCTTGTGTCCCGGTAAAGTTCTATCATAAGTTGTTGTATCTCCTTTAAAAATACCTTACCACTAAAATCAGAGGATCGTAGTTTTAATTTTCTATTTTTTTTGATAAAGTAATTGTAAGATTTCTCTATCAGCTCTCTTGTCTGTAATATATTTCGATAATGATATGCGAACTGCAGCATTTCCTGCTCCTGCAATCTGTACCTTTTTTTAAAATAATTAATTCGATAGGTGATGAACAAGTGTTCGCTATCTATATTCAAATCTGCTTCCTGAATTTTTTCAGTGGAATATGGATGAATTGCAATGTTTTCTCCTTTGCATTTGAAATTAAATGACACTGTACTGTATTTATCGAGACTGCCCTTAACCTGTTTTAAAAATTTAAAACAAAAATCATTTGCTGTTCGATAATTTAAGTCAAACTTCGAATTAAATGTTGACAGTTTCAATACAGTGCCAGTTGATGGAAGTTTAGCCAGCCAAATTGCAAATATGATATGTTTATTATTTTTAATATTATACACCAACTGATAAAGCATATAATTATATTCCGGTATTACAATTAATTTCTTCAGCCAATAACTGCTGATAAGAAAAGATGTGTAGCCTCTTTCATCGTAGGTTGGTGTTGATATAAGTCCTGCAAAAGTTTTGATTTCCTTACCTTTTCTATTCTGGGACTTATACCATCCCATCTTAAATTTTGCTAAAAACTCATAGGCATTAATTACCTGCTTTGTTGAGCCACTGGGAGAAATTTTGCTATTCTTAATTTTAAGCAGGGCGAAAGTATTATTTTCAGTCTCAAAATCATCATCGAACAAAGAGAGTTGCTTCGGACGATCTTCAGGTCTGAATTGTTCATTACTTATAATAGAGATTATATTAAATATAACCCTTAGCGCATTGATGGGAATGTTGGCGGCTTGACTATTTTCATCAAAGATAAAATCATCAACAAAATGGTTGCCTATTCTTATACTCTCAGGAATTCTTTCATTTTTAAATTCCTTGCGAATGATTTTCTGACTGCTATCTTGTAACGACATCATCTTTTTCTTTATTGCAGTTTATTAGTTCATATTCATTGTTAATTAGAACTAAAGCTCTCTCAACGTCCAGGACAATTTTTCGCCCCTCCTGAGTGATCGCATCTTTAATTTTACCGCTCTTTTTTAATCTCATAGCAGATGAAATACTGCAATTAAATAACTTGGCTATACCTTTAAGACCATACACATACTTTTCATCAATTATTTTATTTTGCTGCAAGGATCTCTTTGTACGATTTGTTATATAAATATTTTCATATTTAAATAAACTTACTAATTCCTCCCCGGTCATTTGCCAAATAAGCTTTTGCTTTAGTTTATTAATTTCGTTAGACATCGATCGCATTTTTATTAGTTATGTTGTCTTCTGCGATTTTTCTTAAAATCCGCTTCACATTCCTCGGTAATTTCCTGCAAGGTCTTTTTCTTGCCTTTAGAAATCCAGTTCAGTATTTCTTCTTCAAAAAAATATAGTTTCTTACCGTTTTTGTAGCATGGGATTTTTCTTTCTCTAACAAGAGTGTAAATGGTTGGTTTCGCTTTACCGATTAAGGATGCTACTTCATCTATTCCGATTGGAATTTTTTTGAGAGGTATAACAACATCTTCTTTTGATACCAGATGCTTTATCTCAGCAAGTTCACGAATTAAGAAGGCGACTGCTTGTGGTAAATTTTCAAATGAAATATTTTGCAAATCCATAATACTTGATTTTAATTATTATGGTGCAAATGAAAAAAGTGTTTTCGCTGTGTTTGAAAAACACGACGAAAACACTTAAAACACTGTGTTTTTGTAATCGATATTAAGCAATAAGTTTTTACCTACTGTTGAAACTTAATTTTTATAGCTCATTCTAAACGTATTAATCAATTAAAATTTATTTACTAAGATTATTTTAAAAGATTAATTTTCAAATGGTAAAAATGCAGATCTCATACGCTCTTGTTCAGATCTGGGTATTCCAATCTCGCTAGCAATACTTTCCCATCCTCTTACAACCGAAATGACTTTTTCAATGATTTCATCCATTTCATTTTCGTTCAGTCTAAATTGAGCGCCCACTTCCTTAGCAAGTTCAAGATCCAAAGCATTATTATCTGTATCAATATTTAGAGCAAGTCCTTCTTTATCCACAGACGGATTAATGTCATAGGCTGGTGAAAGTATCCATCCTTTTGGGGTTAAAATAAATCCGTGATTTCTAAGGTGATCATCTGTGTTTGATATACAAATACTAAACACGATTCTTCTCCATAATTCCTTCAAATTATTGTTAACATCAATACCGTAGTTCGTAATAAAATCAACGATATCAAGGTAACTTGCAGTTGAATCTCTTAATTTTTCTTCATTGTTTCCTGTCATAGTCATAGCTGACGAAAAATGAATTCTTCCGGAGTTTGTTCTATCAAATCTTTTGGTGAAAAATGTATGATAGCTGTTACTTAATTTTTGAATCTTTGTTTCTGACATATTAATTCCGGCATCAGTAGCTAATCGGTATGCCAGATATTCCCACGCTGCCTTATCAATTGTATCATTTTTTGAAGGAAATTTAGCAATCCATAAATTTTTTTCCTGATCCATAACATTAGCTTTCGGTCTTGCACCCCCTAATGAAGATCCTGGAACTACAAGCAGTGCTAATAACCTTTTCATTTTAGGCTCATCTTCATTTTCAAAACTTTTCACGGCTGCCTCCAACTCTCTTAATGATGACCAGGGTGGTGTAGGGTTATTCTCATCATCATCTAAAAAATTTCCATCTATTGAAGTCTTAAATCGCAGAGCACCCATCCTTGTTTGGTCATACACTCCTAATAAATAATCCAGATCATAAAGTTTCTTTTCTTTCTCTCCAGTTTCTTTGGCTACCTGAATAGATTTTCTTTTCATTAGTGTTCTTCCCCAAGTATCAGGCATACTATCCATAAAAACACCAAAATTTTCTTTATTGGTTGGATATTGTGGACCTCCAAACAACTGAAGATCAGGATCTATTAAATTTTGACCCGCACTTTTAATCCACTCTTTATCATATTCAAAACTAAAGGACTTTTTTCCTTTACCCTGATGAGCTGACAAAATCCCCATTAAATGAGGACCTTGAAGGTCAATCCAATCTGCATATACAAATATGTCAACTTTAGTAGATTTCATTTAATTATATTATTTCAGTAATTCTAAATCTTGCAATTTTCTTCCAAATTCATCATCAGATCCAAGCTTTAAAATATCATCGCTAAGACCCAATACTCTCAAAACATTAAAATATGATCCCATTGCCACACTTGGATCACCTTTTTCAATAAGATGTAGTGTTGAACGTACAATTCCGGCTCTCTCTGAAACCTGCTCTGTAGTTAATTTTCTTCTTTTTCGAGCAAGTTTAATATTCTCTCCCATTTGTTCCAGCAGAGCCAAATACTTGGGTAAAATTATTTGTTTCTTTTTCATAATGTCCGTTATTTCATACAAAATTACACATTTTGTATGAAATAACGGACATTTTAAATAAAAATCTCCTCCATTTGACTTTTCAAATAAAAAAGACTAACTTTGTATTATTTCTTATGTATACATAAGTAAATAATACTACGTACTAATGAATTTTGAAAAGATTGTTGATGCTTATATTGCTGGTAGTCCTCACAGAAAGGCTTTAAATAAAAAGGAATTTGATTATTTGGTACAGGAAATTTCGAGTTTTCGCAAATTCAAAAAATTAAGTAAAGAAATTAGCGAATACATACTTCAAAAACATTACACCTTAGAACAAGATTTATATATTTTCAATGACTCCAATCCTGAAGTTGTTGACTTGGTTTATGCGTATAACAAATATACACACTTTAGCCACCATTCAGCACTAATAATGCATCAAATAAGTACTATTGAAAACAACGCCATCTATTTATCAGAAGAGATCGATAGCATTTCCAGTCCTAAAAACACCTTAACTCAAGGAAATATAGATTTAGCTTTTAGTAAACCTCAGAGAGTCACAAAAAATATAAAGCAATTCAGAGACAAAACATTTTACTTTCTTAAAAATCAAAGCAGTACTACAATGGAAACCTTCATTAATGGAGTAAAAGTTTCAAATCTTGAAAAGACACTTATAGACTGTACTGTAAGACCACTATATTCCGGTGGAACAAAAAATATCCTTAATGCATTTGCTATGGTAAAGCAATTAATTGACGCAGATAAATTACATCATCATTATAAAAAATTATCATTTGTATATCCTTATCACCAAGCTATTGGATTCTACTTGGATAATGCAGGTTATAAAGAAGAGTTTTACAGTAAATTTCTGGCAATGAATAGTGATTATGATTTTTACTTAGACTATCAGTTAACTTCACCTCAGTACAATCCGAAGTGGCGAATCCATTACAATGAAGACATTATCCAATAAAAAAATTACTTATAATTTATCTTTATCTTTTCAAGGAAATTTCTGCACACTTCAAAGAGTTGAAAGATATTGTTTGCTTGGATAATACTATGTCTTTGCTGAAAAAGAGTTTCTCTAAATGATTCTGCATCAAAGACTGCATCAGATGGATCTTTTGTCAGGGCTAAATTAACGCTGATACCAGTTGTCAAATCGTTGTTCAAAATACTTCTGATATCAACAAGGGGCTTTAGATAAAAATTTAATTCTCCAATACGCCCCTGACTTTTTGAAAAAGGGAGATCGTGATTTTTGCCGAGTACATCCATATACTCTGTTAGACGAATCCTCATTAATTCTTTCTGCCTCTGAATATCAGTATAAGATATAAGTTCTTTCTTTATCGGGTCAATTTCACTTTCGATCCGTAAGATTTCGTTTTTGGTCACTTCTATATCAAAAAGAGGATTATCTAATTTATCCTGTTCTATAGATAGCGAATTTAATTTACCTTCAATTTGTTGCAGTAAAAAAGGAATATTCTCTACATTCTTCATTTTATGTAAAATCTATTTATGATAAAATTTCTTCTAAAAAAATTTAACTATTAATAATGTATTATAATTTTTTGAAATATTCCCGACATTTAAGTTCGTAAATGGATAGCTTCAGAAATATTAGTAAATGCTCAATAATCGCTACGACTATGCAAGGAGTTAAGATATTTATTATACTAAAATTTTAAATCTCTTTTTATTTTAATGATACCTTTTTCATCATCATCTTTTAAATGACTTTTAATTGAGTCCGTTTCAACATCTTTTAGTGAATGTTGAAAAACTTCTTTTAAAAACAATGCTACTTCATATTGATTTCGCCTATCAAAGTGCTTCCAAATGTTCCAGCCAAAATGATACAAATCCATATTAGATAATTTGTGAACCCTTACAGGGCTAAAATTTTCTATTTTTTCTTTCTTAGCATACTTTGTAATGTAGCTGCATAGGTTTTCTAAATCATTAACAGATGTGTATAGCGCAAATTGCTCCTTTGTATATCTTAATGCAATCTCAAGCTTATTATCGAACTTTACAACTTCTTTAAATTTTAAATCTTCTTTAATATCAGCAATAGTAACAGGTCCAGAAAAGAATTCATTAACCAAAACTAGATTTTTTCTTTTAGTAATAATTCTGCTTATAATTTCATAGATAGTATGCAAAAACAATGTTAGACCTGAATAAATAACAACACCTACGAAAATCACGACTATAAAAAAGATATTTGCCGTAAATTCATCGGACCCTTTATCGATAAAATATGTTCTGACTTGAGTTCCTAAAAGGATACATACCACTATAATGGGTAAATACATACATATTAATTCAAAATTTTTGACTTTCATATTTATTAGTTTGCTTGTATAATTTCTTGGTTTTCTTCTAAAATATTTTCATCCAGCTTAATAGCTCCAGCTGCTCTATTTTTCAGTTCATCAACTACTTTAGCATAAACTTGAGTTGTTGTAACTTTACTGTGTCCAAGCATTTTACTAACTGTATAAATGTCTGTTCCTAAAGAAAGCTGCAATGTTGCAAAAGTATGTCTGAAGCAATGAAAAGTTATATGCTTTGTTATTCCAGCTGATTTGACCCATTTTTCGAGAGGTCTCGAAATCCAAGAGCTATCTTGTAAATTTTCAAATACTAGCTGTTCGGGAAGTCTCGGAGTTCCGCATAAATGAATTGCTTGTTCAGAAATCGGTGTATACTCGACTCCTTTTGTTTTCTTTTGTCTAAATTGAATTTTGATTCTATTTGACTGAACATCAATTTCTTTCCACTTAAGCCTTTTAATATCACAATGTCTTAACCCTGTCAGTGCAGAAAATAAAGATGCTCTTTTCAATTCATCATTTTCACAAGGAGTATTTACTAAAAGATTAAGTTCCTCCAAAGAGAGATGTTCACGGAAAGATTCTTGCTCTCCAATACCTTTAATCTTTGCTGATAAGTCAATTATAAAATAACCATCAATAAAAGCTTGGGAAACTATTGCCTTAAAAATAGAAAAGTACGTTGCAGCACTATTATTTGAAAGAATTCCTTTCTTTTTTCCGCGATAGGGCGCCGATAAAAGATAAAGCTTAAAATCATCAGCAAAACTCAAATCAATTTTTGAAAATCTTAAATCATCTCCGGAAAACTCTATAATAAATTCAATTAAACACCTCCAGTTAGTTCTAATTGAATCAGAACTATTATTTGAGCCGTGTCTTTTCTTTAGCAACCTATTACAGTAATCTATAAATTTTTCTTTTTGTTTTTCTTGCAATTCGGCCTTAATAGCATCGCTATCACTATACAAGTCGACATTATCATATTCTTTTTGGCGTAGTTTACGAATTCCATCAGCATATAACATTGTCTCCCTGTCACGCTCACTCTTACAAACTATAATTCCATTATCATCACGCTTTGGTTTAAAGGCTTTTGTCCCGTCCTTTAGGTTAGTTCTGCTTGTTCTTTTTTTATCCCATTCAACCGTATAAACAATTCTATTGAGATACTCCCTAGAACGTTGCGGTTTATTTTTTCCAGCAATAAATACAGGATAACTCTCCAAATAGACATACCATTCATTTCTATCCTCAGCTTTACGCAATCTAACTGTAACTTGAGTTTTTGAAAGTTGTTTCATAAGCTTAATCTATAGTACCATTATATAATTTGTCAATCTCGCTTTTTGGAGCATAAACATAATTACCAATTTGACGGGTGGGAATTGAGTACTTTCTGATATGCTTGTATACACTCGTATCGTGTAACTGAAATTTTTTGGAAATCTCACCAATAGTATAGCAATTCTCTTCAGAAAGATCATACAAGTTAGGATTAGAATTTTTCTTTTCAATCTTTTCTTTAGATGCCGGAGGAAACATTTCTTGCAAAACTTCACGATTTACTTTTATTAAACGAGTTCCTTCATTAATAGAAGGTATTACATTTTGTTTGATAAGTCTATAAAGTGTTCTTTTTGCAATGTCAAAGAGTAAAACAGCTTCAGGGACTGTCAAGAGAATTTTATCTAAAGGAATCTGATCAATCAGTTCTTGTCTTTTTAATTCTAATTTTTCTTGACGCTTTCTTTTCTGGTAAGCATTTTTTATACACTGCTCACGACAATAAAATGAAGTTACTGTCTTAGGTATAAATTCCTGCGAACAAT
>MKVE01000033.1:56256-85192 GCA_001898785.1 Chryseobacterium sp. 36-9
ATATGGTACAAATGTGTAATAAAAAACACTTAAAAAAGCACAAAATCAAAAATCTTTGAAAAAACAAAAATCCCCACAAACATACGCCTGTGGGGATTTTCTATATTTTGTTAATTAATATTAATCAATAACTACTTAACTTCTTCGAAGTCTGCATCCTGTACATCTTCACCTCCTGCATTTCCAGCATTCTGAGCTCCTGCATCTGCACCTTGAGCACCTTGTCCTGCTGCATACAACTCTTCTGAAGCTGCCATCCAAGCTGCATCTAAAGCTTCTGTTTTAGCTTTTACATCGTCAGCATTTTTGGCTTCGAAAGCTGTTTTCAATTCTCCGTGAGCTGCTTCGATTGCTGCCTTTTTATCTGCAGATAATTTCTCACCAAACTCTTTCAATTGTTTTTCAGTCTGGAAGATCAATCCGTCAGCTTTGTTGAAAATCTCAACTTCTTCTTTTCTCTTAGCATCTGCTGCAGAGTTTTCCTGAGCTTCTTTTTTCATTCTTTCGATTTCTTCTTCAGAAAGACCAGAAGAAGCCTGGATTTTGATAGACTGCTCTTTACCGGTTCCTTTATCTTTAGCAGATACACTTAAGATACCGTTAGCATCAATATCGAAAGTTACTTCGATTTGAGGAACACCTCTTGGAGCTGGCGGAATATCTGTAAGGTCGAATCTACCGATCTCTTTGTTATCGTTGAACATTGGTCTTTCACCCTGTCCTACTCTGATGCTTACAGCCGGCTGGTTGTCAGAAGCTGTAGAGAATACTTCAGATTTTTTAGTTGGGATCGTAGTGTTCGCTTCAATTAATTTAGTGAAAACAGAACCCATTGTTTCAATACCTAAAGAAAGTGGTGTAACGTCAAGAAGTAATACGTCTTTTACATCTCCTGTTAATACACCTCCCTGAATAGCTGCACCAATTGCTACAACCTCATCCGGGTTAACTCCTTTAGATGGTTTTTTACCAAAGAATTTTTCTACTTCTTCCTGGATGATCGGGATTCTTGTAGAACCACCTACCAAGATTACTTCGTCGATATCAGAAGTTGATAAACCTGCATCTTTCAACGCTTTAGCAACCGGTTCCATAGATCTTCTTACTAGATCTGCAGATAATTGCTCAAATTTAGCTTTAGTTAAAGTCTTCACTAAGTGTTTTGGACCCGTAGCTGTAGCTGTAATATATGGAAGGTTGATTTCAGTCTGTGGAGAAGAAGATAATTCAATTTTAGCTTTTTCAGCAGCTTCTTTCAATCTTTGTAATGCAATTGCATCAGATTTTAAGTCAACACCTTCTTCAGCTTTGAATTCATCAGCCATCCAGTTGATGATCACATCATCAAAGTCATCACCTCCTAAGTGTGTATCACCGTTTGTAGACAATACTTCAAATACACCGTCTCCCAAATCTAGGATAGAGATATCGAAAGTACCACCACCAAGGTCATACACAGCGATCTTCTGA
Source organism: Chryseobacterium sp. 36-9 (assembly GCA_001898785.1). Lineage (GTDB taxonomy): Bacteria > Bacteroidota > Bacteroidia > Flavobacteriales > Weeksellaceae > Epilithonimonas > Epilithonimonas pallida. The sequence continues at coordinate 57,727 of MKVE01000033.1, forward strand.
TCTTTATGGTTTTTATCAAGACCGTAAGCTAACGCCGCAGCAGTAGGTTCGTTGATAATTCTTTCTACTTTAAGACCAGCGATTTCACCCGCTTCTTTAGTAGCCTGTCTCTGTGCATCGTTGAAGTATGCAGGAACAGTAATTACCGCTCTTGTTACTTCCTGACCAAGATAATCTTCAGCAGTTTTCTTCATTTTCTGAAGGATCATTGCAGAAATTTCCTGTGGAGTGTATTCTCTGTCGTCGATTTTTACTTTTACCGTATCATTTGGTCCTGATACTACTTTATAAGGTACTCTTGAGATCTCAGAAGCATCATCTTTAAAGTGTGTTCCGATAAATCTTTTGATAGAATAAACCGTTTTTGTAGGGTTTGTTACTGCCTGTCTTTTTGCAGGATCACCCACCTTTCTTTCACCATCTTCTGTAAATGCTACAATAGACGGCGTCGTTCTTTTACCTTCTGCGTTAGGAATTACAACAGGGTCTTTACCCTCCATTACAGCAACACAAGAGTTGGTTGTTCCTAAGTCAATTCCAATTATTTTACTCATTTTATATGTTATTTTTTGTTATTAAAATTTATAATCACGAAATCTCAACATTTATACCACGGCAGCAATTGTGACAAATTGTCACCAATAAAAAAACTCCGCAATAGCGGAGTTGTTATAATAGGAGTTAGTTTTACTGTAACTAATTTTTGATAAATTTCATTGATTTTATGAAAGCTCCATTATCATAAGTTCTTACAAAATAAGTTCCCGCAGGAAGATTTTTTACATCAATTTTATCTGTTTCATTTTTAACAAAAGCTTTTTTTACAAGTTTTCCATCATTGCCAAAAATCTCAACTTCTGAAATCTTAACCAATGGTGAGGCAATGGAAATATAATTTACTGCAGGATTTGGAAATACATTAATTGAATTGGCTTTTTCCACATCATCTACAGCCAGTAAGGAACAAGCGTTAGAATTCAGCAGGCTCGCTCTCGGACCTGCCATTGTATTTTGAGCAATCGTCTTTTGACCATTTGAGAACATTGCCATTTGATTATCGTAAACATAATCCATGTAGTTCATAAACATAGCACCACTTGATGTAGTGACACAGGTATAAATATTAATATTACTTGGCTTATCGAAATGAGGAAAATAGGTTGCTGGTGTATCAGCACAGAAGTCATCCCAGCCTGTTTTTCCACAATTATTTTTATTTGGAGTTGTTCCGTAATCTTCAACAGATCCCCAAGGATGTTCTAATCCAAAATAATGTCCGATTTCGTGAGTTGCAGTTCTTCCTTTATTATAAGGATAAGCAGCTGTTCCCATCGTTCCGAATTGCTTATATCCTATGGCAAGGCCATCATAGGCTGCACCAGCCGAATCTGGCAGATAGGCCCAGCCTAAATAATCTGCTGACATATTGCCCACCCAAATATTTAGATATTTTGTAGGATCCCAGGCAACCAATCCAGAAGATTTATAATAATTATTATCAAAGTCAAAACTGGAAGTTACAGATTTTCTTTCAATACCATTTGTGTTGGAGCCATCTGGCTTTTTAGTTGCCATACAGAAAGCCAATTCCATATCCGCAGCCACACCTTGAAAATAGGACGGTACAACGCTATTGAAGTCAGCATTCAGCTTTCTGAAATCGTCATTCAGAACTTTTATCTGTGAAGCAATCTGAGCTTCCGAAATATTCATAGTACTGTTGGAATAAAGCACGTGAACTACTACGGGTATTGTAATAACTCCTGCTCTCTTGTTTGCATTATAATTATTATTTACTAAAAAATCTTTCAAAGCCTGCCTGTTTGCAGCTGCTTCCGGATTAGCAGCAAAAAATTCTGCCATTTTTTTATCTGTCCCGCAAGTTCTCTGTCCATAAACGTTTAGAAAAAGAGCACTTACCAATGTTAATAGAATTTTCTTCATAATTTTTAAATTTCCAATAAAAGGGAAGCAAATGTATTAATTTTTATCAAATGACAAATATCTTTTTTAAATATCTAAAATCTATTTCATTATCATTGAGTTTAAAACATTTTATAATCTATTTAAAAATTAATTGACATTTAAGAAACATACAAAATTGTCAAAACATTGTAGTTTGCGTCCCACAAATTATTCCAATGGATTTTATTAATTTTGAGATCATCAAAACCTCATCAATGCCACAACAATTCAATCCGCGCGATGTCACCTGGCTGGGCTTCAATGCCAGAGTTCTTCAGGAAGCAATGGATAAAAGCGTTCCGATACATCTCAGAATTCGTTTTCTTGGAATTTTTTCCAACAACCTGGATGAGTTTTTCCGTGTTAGAGTTGCTGGATTGAAACGTGCAATGGACTTCAAACAAAAGGTTCTTGCCGAATCTTTTTATGATGCGCCTTCAAAAATCCTTCAAAAAATCAATAAACTTGTAATTAATCAGCAAGAAGATTTTGACAGGACGTGGAAAGATGTTCAGCGCGAAATGGCTAAGGAGAAAGTTTTCATTAAAGATTATAAACATCTGACTACTAACCAGAAGGAATTTGTCATAAAATACTTCGATGAAGAAGTAGAATCTAATGTGATTCCGATTTTACTGCACGATAACAAACCGATGCCTTATTTAAGGGAAAAAAGTCTTTTTATTGGTGTCGCAATGCGAAGAAAAGAATGGCAGTACGAAAGCCAATATGCCATCATAGAAGTTCCGGTAACGGCCAACGGAAGATTTGTCCTGCTGCCAACAGATGACAAAGAGCAGAAAGATGTAATGCTTCTGGAAGATGTGATTATTTACAATCTTCCGCACATTTTTTCCTATTTCGGATATGATGAATTCACAGCACATTGTTTTAAAGTGACCAAGGATGCAGAATTTGATTTGGATAATGACATCAAAACAACCTTGGCAGACAAAATCGAAAAAGGTGTCAAAAGCCGGCGAAAAGGAAAACCTACACGTTTTGTTTTCGACAAAGAAATGGATAAAGCGCTCTTGGAATTTCTTATCAAGAAATTAAATCTCACCAAAAGGGACAGTATCATTCCGGGGCAGAAGATTCACAACTTCAGGCATTTTATGGATTTTCCGGATGTATTCAAAGCTTACCAAAAACCTGTTGAAAGATCTTCTTTCATCCATCCGGAGTTTGCCAACAAACAGAGAGTGACAGACGTTATCATCAAGAAAGATGTTTTGCTGACTTTCCCTTACCATTCATATGATTCGGTTATTGATCTGTTGAGAGAATCCGCAATGGACCCGGATGTAAAATCAATCCAAATCACAGCTTACAGATTGGCCTCAAGTTCGAAAATCGTGAATGCACTGATCAACGCAGTCCGAAATGGCAAAGAAGCGACAGTAATGCTGGAACTGCGGGCAAGATTTGATGAAGAAAATAATCTTGAATGGAAAGAGAGACTGGAACTGGAAGGCGTCAAAGTACTTCTCGGGATTCCCAATAAAAAAGTACACGCCAAACTATGTGTCATCAAGAAAAGAGTAAACAACAGGACCATTCAATATGGCTTTGTGAGTACCGGCAACTTTAATGAAAAAACAGCCAAAATCTATGGAGATCATTTGCTGATGACTTCCAACAGGGTAATAATGGCAGACATCAATAAAGTGTTCAATGTTCTCAGCAAACCGAAAGCCGACCCAACTCCGGCTCTCAAAACCTGCAAAAGCCTCCTGGTTTGTCCCCAGTTTATGAGAGAAAAAATCATTGCTCACATTGATAAAGAAATTGAAGAAGCCAAAGCCGGACGCAAAGCAGAAATGATTATCAAAGTTAATTCCCTGAGTGATAAAACTTTGATTTTGAAACTTTACGAAGCTGCAGAAGCTGGTGTTGATACCAAAATGATTGTCCGTGGAATATACTGCGCCGTTAATCAGAAATATTTCAAGAAAAAAATCTACGCCATCAGTATTGTGGACGAGTATCTGGAGCACGCCAGAGTGATGTATTTTTACAACAAAGGTGCAGAAAATATGTACATCTCTTCAGCCGACTGGATGACAAGAAACTTGGATTACCGTATAGAGGCAGCAACACCCATTTTGCAGAAAAACCTGAAAAAGGAACTGAAGGAACTCCTCGAAATCCAGCTACAGGATAATGTGAAAGCCAGAATTCTTGATAAAAATATGAGAAATGAGTATGTAGAATCTGACAAGAAACAAAAAATCAGGTCGCAGATAGAAACCTATAATTATCTCAAAAACCAGAAATATTAAGAATTTACTTTAAATTTATGCTTTAAATTCCCCTCAAGAAATGATAATCGCTGCTATAGATATCGGAAGTAATGCCGCCAGACTGCTGATCAATGAAGTAAAACCATCCAACGGAAAAGCAGAATTCACTAAGCTGAATCTCCTGAGAATCCCTTTGAGACTAGGTTTTGACGTGTTCAGCAACGGTGAAATCGGCGCCGAACGAAAGCAAATGGTCATCAACACGATGAAGATCTTTAGCCAACTGATGACTATGTACAAAGTGGATCATTACCGCGCCTGTGCTACAAGCGCAATGCGCGACGCCAAAAACGGACAGGAAATCATCAACATTGTAAAACAAGAGGCCGATATCAATATAGAAATCATTTCTGGAGATGAAGAAGCAACTTTGATTTATGAGAACCACGTAGCAGAAGGATTAGATAAAGATTTTGCTTACCTGTATGTTGACGTAGGAGGCGGTTCTACAGAGCTCACGTTCTATGAGAACAACAAAATGAAGTATGAGCACTCTTTTAACATCGGAACCATCAGATTGCTCAACGGATTGGTTCCCCAAGAGATGTGGGAAGAGATGAAGAATGAAATCAAAGACAAAATCAAGAGCAAAAAGCCTGTCGTAGCTATTGGTTCTGGGGGAAACATCAATAAGATTTTCTCTCTGAGCAAAACCAAAGATGGCAAACCAATGCCTGTTTCCGTCATCAAAAAATACCTCAAAGAGATGCAAAACCTTTCGGTGGAAGAAAGAATGCATTGCTATCAATTTCGCGAAGACCGTGCCGATGTTATTGTACCTGCATTACAAATCTTCAACAATGTGATGACCTGGGCAGAAATCAAACACATCTATGTTCCGAAGATTTCGGTTGCAGATGGGCTGGTAAAAAGTATTTATTACAATCTCAAGAAAAAAAAATCAATCTGATTTTTATGTTCCGTAATTCTCCCGACAAAAATTTCTGACACATTCATAATTACCCTACATCAATGCCGGGCAAAATCCAAAAGTCTAAATTTGTATCTATAAAAATGAGATTATTATGGAATTAGGAATAGGAATGTTCGGAGATGTTTCTTTGGACAACAAAACCGGAAAATATAGAGATGCCAGCGTAAAACTTAACGAGATCCTTGAACAGGTAAAATTGATGGACCAGGTTGGTCTGGACGTTTTTGCGATGGGCGAGCATCACCGTGCAGATTATGCAGTTTCTTCTCCCGAGATTCTTCTGGCTGCCGCTGCAAGCATTACGAATAATATAAAACTAGCAAGTGGCGTAACAGTTCTAAGCTCATCGGAACCTGTAAAAGTCTATGAGGATTTCTCAATGATTGATCTGATTTCAAAAGGTAGAGCAGAGATTTTTGTGGGAAGAGGAAGCTTCATTGAGTCTTTTCCATTATATGGTTATGATCTGTCGGATTACAATCAGTTATTTGAAGAGAAATTAGACCTTTTACTGAAGATCAATAATGAAGAAAATGTCAGCTGGAGTGGCATCCTGAGAAGACCGATGGAAAACCAAACGGTTTACCCAAGAGCTTTCAACAACGGCGTGCTACCAATTTGGATTGCTGTTGGCGGAACTCCGGAATCTGTTTTGAGAGCTGCTAAATTAGGATTACCATTAATTGTCGCAATCATTGGCGGAATGCCGAGACAGTTCAAAAACCTCATCGAGTTTTACAAGCAGGAATATCTGAGAGCAGGACACGACGAGAGCAAAATGCAGATTGCCATCCACTCGCATACCTTCGTAAGTGATGATCAGAAAGATATTGATCAATACTTTTTCAATTACAAATCCCAGATGGACAGAATTGGCAGAACCCGAGGATGGGCACCTTACACCAAAGAGCAGTATGATGGCGGAAGAAGCAAAGACGGTGCATTATTCATTGGAAGTGCAGATGAAGTGGCAGAAAAAATCAATGAGGTGAAAGAACTGTTTGGATTGACAAGATTTATCGGGCATATGGATGTTGGGGATCCGGCACACGACGTGATGATGAATTCTATCGAATTATTCGGGGAAAAAGTAGCGCCAATAGTAAAATAAGTCAATAAGATTTTTTCAATTCAACCCTTTCAGAGTTTGAAACTCTGAAAGGGTTTTTTATTGTTTTTTTTAAATGATTTTATGACTTTGATTAGTCCGATGAACAGGACGTTTGAAGAGGTGGTCAAAAACGTCTTGATGTTTTCACTAAAACAACTTGATGTTTTGGTAAAAAGGTCTTGATGTTTTCGTTAAAACGTCTTGACTTTTTGATATTCATAAGGACGAAAATTACTCTCTCTGTAAGTCCGATGGGCAGGACATTTGTAAAGGTAGTCAAAAACACACGTGTCTTTTCATTAAAACTCACGTGTCTTTTGAACAAAACACACGTGTGTTTTTACTAAAACGTCCGTACCTTTTCAGAGAAAGATACGGACGTTTATAAATATTAGGATAATTCTTTAAATTTTGCTTAAGAATGCCCTGCGCCATCTTCCGCTTTCGGAGGTGTTTCAGTTTTCAATTCTTTCACCTCAACGACTTGCTTTCCATCTTTACCTTTAAGGTAAGCCGGTAGCTCTAATCCAGCCATATTGAACAGATCATTGAGTGGCGGAACAGTTTTCATCATTCCCGAAACGAAGTTGGCAGTTGAGGTATTGCCATCCGGATTGTTGCCGCTGTCCCAAACGGTTACTTTATCAATCTTGATATTCTTCACCGCCTCAACCTGGGTTTTAACCAACTCCGGTAATTTCTCAATCAACAATAACTGGAAGGCACTGTTGGTATCGCCACCTGCAGCCTGAACCACTTTGTCGTAACCTTCTGCTTGTTTCGTCAGGATTTCGAATAAACCTTTTGCTTCAGCTTCCATTTTAGCAAAGATCGCATCAGCTTCACCCTTTGCCTGCAATCTGATTTTTTCAGCTTCGGCTTGCGCATCGATGATTGCTTTTTGTTTTGCAATTTCCGCAGGAACTACAATGTTAGCCTGTTGAGTGGAACGTTCTCTTTCAGCTCTGGCAGTTTCCGCTTTTTGTTCAGCCACATAGGATTCTTCCAAAGCTTTCGCTGCCTGCACTTTCTCGGCGGCTGTTGCAATTCTCAAAGCTTCTGCTTCTTTCTCTCTTCTTTCCGCATCGGAATTGGCAATTGTAATTTTTGCTTCGTTCTCCCCTTTTACCGCCAGTGAATTGGCTTGAGACGTAGCGATACGCGCATCCCTTTCAGCTTCGGCTTTACCAATGGATTCATCTTTCCCGGCTGATGCAATGCTGATTTCCCTATCTTTTTGAGTAATCGCAATCTTAACGTCTCTGTCTCTTTGTGTCTCGGCGATCTGCGTATCTTTTTCCCGGTCGGCAATTGCTTTTCCAGTTTCCCCGATTTTGGTTTGTTCTGCTACGGAAATAATCGCTTCGTTAATTGCTTTAGCTGCTGCTTCTTTTCCAAGAGCCTCGATGTAACCGGACTCGTCTCTGATATCGGTAACGTTGACGTTGATTAATTTAAGACCAATTTTCTTTAATTCCGTATCAACGTTTTTAGAGATATTGTCTAGGAATTTATCTCTGTCTGAGTTGATTTCCTCAATCGTCATCGTTGCAATGACTAAACGTAACTGACCAAACAAAATATCTTTTGACAACTCCTGAATCTGCTCCGGAGACAATCCCAATAACCTTTCTGCAGCGTTGCCCATAGAATCAGGTTCGGTAGAAATCGCAATCGTGAATCGACAAGGCACATCCACACGGATATTCTGTCTGGATAGAGCATTGGTTAAATTAGCTTCAATTGAAATCGGTTTCAAATCCAGATAAGCAAAATCCTGAATCACAGGCCAGACAAACGCACCACCACCGTGGATACACTTGGCAGAGCTGCCGCCGGTCTTTCCGTAGATGACCAAAATCTTGTCGGACGGACAACGTTTGTAGCGCGAAATCAGCGCCAAGAATGTTACAAATAATACGAATACTCCGACCAAAATCAGAATAAAAGTTCCATTAATCATAGTTATGAATTTTTAAATTTTTTCAACAATTAGTATTTTTTCTTCGATGCGGACAATCTTCACCATGTTTCCGGAAGGGATTTCTTCGGTTTCGGTTATCGCCAATAGTTCGTGATTGGTACCATTCAGCGACACCTGGACTTTGCCTTTACCTGATTTCTGCGCGGGAATTCTAAGGTAAACTTCCGCTGTTTTGCCAATCAGTTTATCGATATTGAAGGTATTGTCTTCTGTCAATTTCAAAATCTGTTTGATAACAATAAAAAAGATAACCACAAACAGACAACCGACAATTGCAGCGAGAATAATAAGAAATGTTTGGTTTTGAAAACTGTTATAAAAAGCCACACCTGTCCATCCAAATCCCATCAGAAAATTGATCAAATTCCGGAACGAGAATAGTTGGAATGGCCCATGAACGGCATCCAAATCACCATTAAAGTCAGCGTGCAAACCGTCGGTAAAATCGGTACCGACAATCGTAATAATCAATTGAATCAGGAAAATGAGACTGGCAATAATAGCTACCCACCAAAAGGCCTGCTGTAAAGCACTCATCCCGATAAAGAAATCCATCATAGTTTTTGTTTTTCCTAAAAATACATATTTCTTATGAAAAAGACAAGACTTTATTTATAAAAACTATAATTACTTAAAATCATATTGTTTTCCCTGATAAACGAAAGATCCCGAATCTGAAGGAATATAATTGATTTTAAAATCCTTAATTCGTCTTGAAGTCATATAAGGCTTGATAACAAAATCTAAAATCTTGTCTTCATTCTTATTTGATTTCATCCAAAATGTAACTTGGTCTTTGTCTTTGACGCTCACGATTTTTTCTTTGTAAAAGCTGTGAACCAGCATTTCTTCTTTATTGTATTGATGAAAATTAAATGCAATTCTAAGTGCGAAAAATAGCATTAGACAAAACCCAAACCTCAACAGATTCTTCGGATTGAAACAATCTTTTATTACGAATTTTAAAAAGTAAATTATTAAAAGTAAAATGCTTAATTCTATCAAATTAACTGAGATATTACGGCTCATCAATGATTCAAAATCGGAAAACCAATGAATGAGTTTTAGAACATAGTCAACGAAACCATCAAAAATAGAATACAAATACGGCATATTATTGAATCCAAAAGCAATCAAAATCACCATCAATAAAGAAGAAACAATGATAATCTCGGACAAGGGAATAATCAAAAGATTCGCAACAATTGATATAAAAGAAAACTGATGAAAATAATAAATCGCTAAGGGTAAGGTTGCAATCTGCGCCGCAAAAGTCATTGCTGAGATTTCATAAAAGAATTTTTCCGCTTTGAATCTTGGTTTTCTGAACAGCTTTTTAATGGGATTCGTCAACCACCAAATGCCCAAAACCGCTCCATAACTCAATTGAAATCCGACATCAAATAATTGATTTGAATCGACAATCAAAAGAATAAAAGCCGATAACGCCAAAGAATGCAGCAAGTCCGACTTTCTCTGCAACAAAACCATAATATAATAACACGTAATCATCAGACAGCTTCGCATTACGGAACTTCCATAATCGATGAAAACAGCGAAAGTCCAAATCAAAAGAATACTAAGAATAATCGAAACTTTTCTAAATTGAACAGGAAGAATTTGATTCAAAATCAACAACGTTATCCAGAAAATAATCACCATGTGCGAACCTGAAATCGCCAAGAGATGCACCAAACCGGTTTGATTAAAATCCTTAACGGTCTCAGCATTCATTTCCGTTCGGTCCGCGAGAATAATGCCTTTCAAAAACTCCTGGATCTTCGGAGATAGAGACGAATGATTGATTTGATTCAGAATATCCAATCGCTTTTGTTTGATTTTATCTTCAAAAGAAACAGATAACTTATCGCTTTTTAGTATGTCATTCGGAAGATAAGCCTGGAAATAAACACCTTGTCTTGCTAGATACTTTTTGTAATCGAACTGAAAATCATTCTTTATTTCTTCCGATGTGTAGATGTAAACTTCAGCTTTATAATAATGTTCAAAATCTAACGCTTCAACATCTTTTGGAATACTGATAACTGTTTTGAAAGGGAAACTCTCTTTTTGTTTTAAATCCGAAACGTCAAGAATATCAACATAATATTTCCTGTTCTTTTCATTGGAATTAAGCTTCTTATCCACTTGAAAAACAATGGTTTCTTTTTCTTTTAAAGTTGGAAAGTTGGGTTGTTGAGAATTCTGAAAATGAACAAAAATTCCTATTGAAAAAAAGAAAAATCCTAAACAATAATATTTGATGCGTTGAAAAAAATGATTTTTGATTAATAAGGAAATTAGTGAAACTGACGAGATTATTAGAAATGAAAAGACGATCACCTGACACATAATCAGGTGTTCCTGAAATAGAATCCCGAAAATGAAACATAGCAGCAATATAAGTAATGGCTGTTTTTTCATTGAAGTTCATTTGTGTTTTTAATTTGTTTTATGAAAGGCTTTGACTCCGATCAGCCTGACATTTTGACATTCTACAAGTTCAATATAACAGCGGTTATTATTAGAGCTGTCACACTGAGCGTAATCGAAGTGTCTGATGATAAAGATAATAAATAAAAAAGAAAGTTTGCCATTCCGGAGGAATCTCTGTAAGAATCGATAAAATGTTTAGATTCCTCCGGAAAGATAAAAATGCTTCAAAGCCTTTTGAATGAGCTTCGGAGTATCTATACCTTTATCATTTCTATGCCTTCAATAATTTCATCAATAATTTTAAGATGATGCTTCGTATGAAGACCTAAAAATTTGAGTGTTGTTTTTTTATCGAGGTCACCGAGAAAAGGATGCGTGATGAATGCTTTCTCAGGTAGATTTTTTACGGCTTCCAGTCTTTCTTTCGCCAGATTCAAAAGCTTTTCGATACTTTCTTTAGTCGGTGTTTCTAATGGAACAAATTGTTTTGGAGACTTGATTTTCCCTCTCGGAATCAACCCAAAATTGAGAAACACAAACTTTTTGATGCTGAATTTCGGATTATAATTTTCCGGATTGGTCATTGTCAATCCTTTCAGACTTCCATTGATGATTAAAAGGGAATGTTCCAAATGCCAGCCGACAGAAGCTTTGGAAACTGATGGGTTTTCCTTATTAATTTCAGGAAGCAATGATTCTATTTTTTGTAATAATTTTTCTATTGTCATTATTTCAGATTTACAATAAGTTCTGCTGCGTTCTGACTGGCGCCACTTCCTCCTAATTTTGTTCTCAAAACTCCGTAATTATTCAGAACTTCGTCTCTTTTATTAGTATTGAGGATTTTATTAAGTTCATCAACGAGGTTTTTAGTATTCAGTTCGTTTTGAATGAGTTCGGTCACTACTTCTTTGTCCATAATCAAGTTGACCAAAGAAATATACTTAATATTTTTCACCAGTCTTTTCCCGATTTCGTAGGAAATTCGGCTTCCTTTGTAGCAAACAACTTCCGGGATATTGAGCAAAGCGGTTTCCAGAGTTGCTGTTCCGGAAGTTACCAAAGCAGCTTTGGAACATCTCAGCAAATCGTAAGTTCTGTTGGAAACGAAATGGACATCGTCATCTACAAATTGTTCATAAAAATCTTTGTCAAGACTTGGTGCACCGGCAATCACAAACTGGTAATCCGGGAAATCATTTCTCACAGACAACATGGTTTGCAGCATTTTTGAAACTTCTTGTTTTCTGGAGCCGGGCAACAATGCAATGATATCTTTATCGTTAAGCTGGTTTTCTTTTTTGAATTCCTGAATATCAATCGGTGGCAAACCTTCTATTGCATCCAATAATGGATGTCCGACAAAATGCGCTTCAACCTGATGTTTTTTATAAAAATCCTTTTCGAACGGAAGAATCACCAGCATCTCATCGACATATTTTTTGATGGTTTCAACCCTACCTTCTTTCCAAGCCCAAAGCTGAGGAGAAATATAATATACAACTTTAATTCCCAATTCTTTAGCAAATTTCGCAATCCTCAAATTAAATCCCGGATAATCCACTAAAATCAAAACATCAGGTTTATTTTCCAGGATATCTTTTTTACAGAATTTAATATTGTTGAGAATGGCTCTCAGATTCTGAACCACTTCCAGGAAACCCATAAAAGCCAGATCGCGGTAATGTTTGACCAAAGTTCCTCCTTGTTTCTGCATCAAGTCGCCGCCCCAAAACCGGAATTCGGCATTTTGGTCTTTCTGTCTGATGGCTTTCATTAGGTTGGAAGCGTGCAAATCGCCGGAAGCTTCACCTGCTATTATATAATATCTCAAGGTTTATGGATTTTAGATTTTGATAGTCTGCCCGATAGATAAATCTAAAGAAGTTTTCCGTTCAAAATAATTAACTTTGAGCAAAATTAAAGTTTTTTGAGCGATTAGGATTGGGAAACTTCTGATATGGGGAAATTTGTTTTACATACCAATCCCTAGCCCCGATAGTAGCGGCATCCTTTTTCTTTTTTGCTAAAAAAGAAAAAGATATAGCGGATAGCGGGATTAAGCTCCTAAAGAATAAAAATTACAAAATGGAAGAAATCGTAAATAAAGTTGCAGGAAGCGGATTGGTGAATTTTGATATTTCTGACCTGGTTCCGAAAGGGAAACGTTTGGGAATTGACATCAAGGATTTTCTTTGGGAAGGACAGATTTTGAGAGAAAAAGATTTCCGTGAAAAAATCAAAAACATTGATGAAGAAATCTATAGAGACGCTTATGTTTACATCTATTGTTCTGAGGATGTGATCATTCCACTTTGGGCATATTTTCTCATTACTTCAAAAATTACGGATGCTGCGAAGAAAATTGTTTTCGGAAACCGGGAAGATTTGGAAGTTTTGCTGATGCACAACGCCATCCAGACCTATGATTTTTCTGAACTGAAAGACAAGCGTGTCCTGGTGAAAGGCTGTAGTGATGAGTTGATCCCCAACAACGCTTATGTGGAATTGGTGGAACAGCTCAAACCACTTGTTAAATCACTTATGTTTGGGGAAGCGTGCAGCAATGTTCCGATTTTTAAAAACTAATCCTGAATGAATAAAAAAACGATAACCTTTCTCATTTTTCTTGTCTTTTTAGTCATCTATTATGCCGGTAGTTTTTCCAAAATTTCTTTTGGGGATTGCATCGGTTTTGTTCTGGATGTAGAAAAAAGGGAATTTTTGCTTGATTTTATGCCGCTTACTCATTTTCTTTATATGAACACGGCAATCTTTTTTTCAAAATACCTGGCAATGGACAGTGTGCTGGTAATGCGTTTGATGTCTGTTGTTCCCGCTGCAATAACCGTAAGCCTGGTTTTTGTTTTGATTAAGGAATTTGTTGAAGAAAACTGGATAGCACTGATGTCAACATCCGTTTTTGGGTTTTGTTTTACTTTTTGGCGAAGTGCGGAAACTATAGAAGTTTATACGTTTAATGCCTTTTGGATCATTCTTTTTTTAATATATTCTGTCAAGTCATTGAAGAACCGATCTAAAAACTATCTTATTATAGCCGGCTTTGTATTGGGCTTAAGTCTTTGGGTTCATATTCAGAATATTATGTTGATCCCTGCCTACATGGTTTTGCTTTATTTGTTAAAGTCTGATCGCAAAAAAGTAATAATCTCTTTCATTGTTTTTCTTGTTCCTCTTTTCTTTATGTTTTGGGTCAACTATCTGCAGGGAATTGACATAAAATATGCTTTCTTCTCCAAAAAAGGACCTTGGGTAGAAGATACATTTAATCAAGGTATTAAAGATCTGTTAAAAGACATTGCAAAAGCTTCTGCTTTTTTAATTTATAATTTTAACGTGTTCATTTTGTTCAGCTTTGCGGGAATTATTTATCTGTATAAAAACTTCAAAACCGAATCTTTCTTTCTTTTTACAGCCTGCCTTTTCACACTGGGTTTTGCAACTTTCTACGCGGTTTCTGACAATTATGTTTTTTTTATTCCTTTTTATATAATTTTTACGGCATTTATAGCTTTAGGAATCAAGAAACTTAGTTCCAAATATGCTTTGAAAAGACTAATGCTTACTCCATTACTGATTCCTTTATTTTATATTTTCAGTCTTTATATAGTCTCATTAACACCACAGGGGAAAAAATTTCATCAAGAAAAATTATATAAAGACGGGCTCTGCTATTATATGCTCCCTTGGCTTAATAACAACATTGGCTGCATCGAGTTTACGTTGAACAACGGGCAGACAAGAGATAATGTCATTGCTTTGAAGCTGGCATCCAAAGAGTTTATAGAGCTCAGAAAAAAGTATCAGACCATAGAGGAAATCCGCGATCTATAAAAAATACAATTTTTGTTTTTTTATTGAGATAAATTTATCATCTTTGGATTTACACATTTTAAAAACATAAATTATGAGTCTATTAGACCTTATCACTGGAAGCGCCGGTAATCAAGTCGCTGAACAGGCTGAAAACAAATTCGGGATCAGCAAAAATCAAATCATTGCCTTATTGGTTGTAGCTGCACCTTTGGTGATCAGTTACCTTAAGAAAAAATCGGAAAATGCAGAAGAAGCAGACAAACTGAATGCTGCTCTCGACAGAGACCATGACGGAAGTATCCTCAACAATCCTACTCAGGCACTTGACAGAGAACAAGAAGGCGATTCTATTTTAAGTCATATCTTTGGAGGAGAAAAAGCCAACGTAGAAAATCAATTATCACAAAATACAGGGATTTCTATGGACAAAATCGGGCCGGTTCTGGCAACTTTAGCTCCTGTAATTATGGGTTATATCGGTCAGCAAAAGCAGGCAAACAATGTAACTTCCGGTGGAGGCTTAGGAGATTTGCTAGGCGGAATACTTGGAAGCTCTTCCCAGCAAGCGCAGGCATCGGACAATCCTTTAAGTAACATCCTCGGAAGCGTTCTTGGTGGCGCTCAACAATCTTCTAGTGGTGGTTTGGGCGATATTTTGGGAAGTGTTCTTGGTGGCGGAAATCAACAACAATCTCAACAAGGTGGACTTGGCGGATTGTTGGGAAGCATTTTTGGAAAATAAATTCCTTATAAAAAAATGAAGCCGAAGATTATTCTTCGGCTTTTTTTGTTCGTTTTGCTTTTGGTTTTTCTTCAGTTTCTTCAGCTTTTTCTGCTTTCGGTTTTACTGCTTTTGGTTTTGGTTCGGCCTTTACTTTTGCTGGTTTTTCAGCAACTACTACAGATTTGGAAGATTTTTTCGGTCTCGTTTTTCCATAACTTCCGCGTACTCTTTTTCCTTTGGTGGATTTTTGGTCACCTTTTCCCATAATAATTAAGTATTTGATTATTACGAATTTATGAATTAATTTTTAATTAACCAATACTTAGGCGTATCCCTCGCCAGCGCATGTCCCTCAGCCCGGGTCGGGCTATCCGTTCCTATCTTTTCCTGTTCAGAGAACAGAAAAAGGATATCCACTACTATCCCTTACGCGCTGTGCCAAGATTCAACCTCTGACATCAAAAAACCTTTAAACATCAATCAAAATTATTTCTCGCAAAACCTTATCTTTGCACTCGGAAATTAGCCTACTAAAAGTCTAATATCTAAAGTCTAACAACTAACATCTAAAAAAAATGTTCCGTACACACACAAACGGCGAACTGACGCTGGCAAATCTGAATGAAAAAGTAACACTTTCCGGCTGGGTACAAACCATCCGGGACAAAGGTTTTATGATTTGGGTCGATTTGCGGGATCGTTACGGCATTACACAATTGGTTTTAGACGAAGAAAGAAGTTCAAAAGAATTATTGGAATCGGCTAAGAAATTAGGTCGTGAATTTGTAATTCAGGTAGAAGGAACCGTTATAGAACGTGCTTCCAAAAACCCAAAAATTCCAACCGGCGATATCGAAATTTTGGTTTCCGATTTAAAAATATTAAATGCTTCTGAACTTCCGCCATTCACTATCGAAGATGAAACCGATGGTGGAGAAGAATTGAGAATGAAATACAGATATCTGGATATCAGAAGAAATCCTGTAAAAGACAAATTGATTTTCCGTCACAAAATGGCGCAGAAAGTGAGAAATTATCTTTCAGATTCAGGTTTTATCGAAGTTGAAACACCTGTTTTGATTAAGTCAACTCCGGAAGGTGCAAGAGATTTCGTAGTTCCAAGCAGAATGAATCCCGGACAGTTTTATGCGCTTCCTCAATCACCACAAACTTTCAAACAATTGTTGATGGTTGGCGGAATGGACAGATATTTCCAAATCGTAAAATGTTTCCGTGACGAGGATTTGCGTGCCGACAGACAGCCGGAATTCACTCAAATCGATTGCGAAATGGCATTTGTAGAACAGGAAGACATTATGAATGTTTTCGAAGGCATGACCAAAACTTTATTGAAAGACATCACAGGAAAAGATTTCGACAATTTCCCAAGAATGACATTTGCTGATGCGATGCAGAAATATGGTAACGACAAACCGGACATCCGTTTCGGAATGGAGTTCGTAGAAGTGAATGAATTAGTAAAAGGAAAAGATTTTAAAATATTTGATGATTCGGAATTAGTTGTTGGGATTAATGTTGAAGGCATTGCGGATTACACCAGAAAACAAATCGATGAATTGATCGATTGGGTAAAACGTCCACAGATCGGAGCTACCGGAATGGTCTGGATCAAATTCCAGAACGACGGCGCTGTAACTTCATCGGTTAACAAATTCTATTCTGAAGAAGACTTAAAGAAAATCGCTGAAAAATTTGGAGCAAAAGCCGGAGATTTGATGTTTCTAATGAGTGGAAACGCTGATAAAGTAAGAACCCAGCTTTCAGCTTTGAGAATGGAATTAGGAAATCGTCTTGGACTCAGAAAAGGGAACGAATTTGCACCACTTTGGGTTGTAGATTTCCCATTATTGGAATTTGATGAAGAATCTGGAAGATACCACGCGATGCACCACCCATTCACTTCTCCGAAAACCGAAGACTTTAGTTTACTCGAAACTGATCCAGGAAAAGCCAGAGCCAACGCATATGATTTAGTTTTAAACGGAAACGAAATCGGTGGTGGTTCTATCAGAATTTTTGATAAAGATTTACAGTCAAGAATGTTTGATTTGTTAGGATTCTCAAAAGAAGAAGCAGAAGCACAATTCGGATTCCTGATGAATGCTTTCAAATATGGAGCGCCGCCTCACGGAGGTTTAGCTTTCGGATTTGACCGTTTGGTAGCTATTTTAGACGGAAACGAAGTCATCAGAGACTACATTGCTTTCCCGAAAAACAATTCAGGAAGAGATGTGATGATTGACGCACCAGCGCCTATTCATCAGGAACAACTCACGGAGTTGGAACTGAAATTAGATTTAAAATCATAAATTAGAGCGAGGAAAATTTTTCTCGCTTTTTTATTATCAAAAATGTATCGGGATATCCGGAATATCATCCAAAATGTGTTTTCCTTCGATTTTATCGATTGCTTTTTGAGCTCTCTTTTTTGCGACAGAAACTTTATAATCGAACCATTTTTCCTTAAAAAGTTTTCTCATCAGGTTATCAAAATGCCGTGTGAACACCAGATTCCTGAATCCTCGCCACTTCTCTATTAATTTCGATGGTAACGCTCTTACCGAGATAGAATAACCTTCTGTTTCATATTGGATAAAATGCCACCAGCCAGAAGGCATATAAAGCGTTTGACCAGGTTTCAGAACTGCTTCGTAGCCTTTTAGATATTTCAATCCTGGGAATTCTTTCGGATTGGAAGTTTTAAGATTGGTGATGCTATGAAAATTGTAAGGTAATTTATAAAGCAAATCAGATTGGTTGAGCGGAAAAAGCCAGACTCTTTTAATCCCTTGATATTGTGTCAGAAAAACGTGCGACATATCGATATCAACGTGATTTCTGGTATTGGAACCTTCGCCTCCGAAAAACATAAATGGAAGCCAATGAAGAACTTTACCTTTCGTGATATCTTTATACTGAATATCCTTTTTAAGTTCAGGTTTTATGGTGAGCAGATTAAAAAGAAACAATCGATATTCTGTTGCTTTGTTGGTGATGAGATCGAGATATTCTGCAAAGGTCATTTTTGCAATCGGTTTGCTGGCTGCTCTGTTGAGAGAATGGATTTCCCCACCATAAACGTCTACTTCTTTTTCTCCGGCAATTTCCTTGAAATAATTATAATTCCATTTTTGGAATGCAGCACTCTGAGAATCAACAAAATCTTCTATGATTACAGGAATATTCTGTTTCATATATTGAGAAACAAACTGGTCTGAAGTAAGATTGCTGACTTTATTCAATGATTTCAGTTCCATCAAAAATTATTTTATAGGACAAAACTATAAAATAATTTTTAATTCATACTAAAAAAGTATGAATTAAATTTTCGCATCTTATGGCAACTTCGCCACCAGAAACTCCGGAGATAATTTTAGAATCCAATAAATGATTTTCCATTTCCAGTTGGGAACAATTTCAAATGAGTTTCCGGCATTAATAATAAATTTAGCAACATAATCAGGTTCCATTATTAGATTTTTGCTAAGCTCTAATCCAGCATTGATTTTGGTATTGATATAACCGATAACCAAAACATTTACAATAATTTCTCTTGAAGTTAATTCTTGTCGAAGTCCGGCCAAATATTGTGTAAAAGCAGATTTTGTACTTCCATAAACGAAATTACTTTTTCGCCCACGAACGCCTGACAACGATGACAACCCGATAATCCTTTCCAGACTTTTGTTCGAATTATCCATCGCAATGATATTAAGAATAGAAACTGCGCCGATGTAATTAGTTTTCATCATTTCGAATGTGCCTACGAAATTTTTTAAAGCTTCCTGATTTTCCACTAGGAATCCTGCGGCGTAAACAACGATATTGGGTTTTACGGTTAATCCATCATAGAAATCCTGATGCGAAGAAAAATCTGTGGCATCGAAGTATTTAATTTCGCTTTTAGATTTATCCAGATGATGTTCATCAGCAAATTTTTCCAGAGATTTTAGATTTCTGGAAGCGGCAACTACAGAATAGCCTTTATTGATGTAAAGTTTGATGGCTTGTTTTGCAACATCCGAATTAGCGCCGAGAATCAGAACAGTTTTACTAGAATTCATTTTGCAAAGATAGATTTTCAGATAATAGACTGATGGATAATAGACTGTCAATTTATTTAAAAATAAGTTTTTAATCAGTAAATTTGTAACGTTAGACGCAGATTAAAATCTATCATCTATTCGTCTATTATCTAACTTCTGTTTATGTTTAATGTTTTAGGAAACTTTTTGACGCTTTCTTCCTTTGGCGAAAGTCACGGAGAAGCTTATGGCGGAATTATTACTAATTTTCCCGCTGGTCTGGAAATCGATATTGAGAAAGTTCAACAAGAACTGGATCGCAGAAAACCAGGACAATCTGCTATTGTTACACAAAGAAAAGAGGGCGATAAAGTTCGTTTTCTGTCAGGGATTTTTGATGGAAAAACGACCGGAACGCCAATCGGCTTCATTGTTGAGAATGAAAACCAGCGTTCCAAAGATTACGATCACATCGCACAGGCTTATCGCCCTAGTCACGCCGATTATACTTACGACCAAAAATTCGGAATCCGGGATTATCGCGGCGGCGGAAAATCGTCTGCCCGTGAAACTTTGAATTGGGTCGTTGCCGGAGCTTTAGCCAAACAACTTCTCCCGGAAATTGAAATTAATGCGTATGTTTCTTCGGTTGGTGAGATCTTCTGTGAGAAACCCTATCAGGCTTTGGATTTTTCTAAAACCGAAAGTAATATTGTTCGTTGTCCGGATGAGGAAACCGCTGAAAAGATGATTGAAAAAATCAAGGAAATCAAAAAAGAAGGCAACACGATTGGCGGAACGGTAACTTGTGTTATCAAAAATGCTCCGACTGGTTTGGGTGAACCAATTTTCAATAAACTACACGCCGAATTGGGAAAAGCAATGCTGAACATCAATGCCTGCAAAGGTTTTGAATACGGAAGCGGTTTTTGTGGTGCAAAAATGACAGGAAAGGAACACAATGACCTTTTCAACCAAGACGGAACAACTCAATCCAATCTTTCCGGAGGAATCCAAGGTGGAATCTCTAACGGAATGGACATTTATTTCCGCGCAGCATTCAAACCGGTGGCAACGATTCTCCGCCCGCAGGAAAGCATCAATAAAGATGGCGAAACCGTAACCATTGAAGGCAAAGGAAGACACGACCCTTGTGTAGTTCCAAGAGCTGTTCCCATCGTGGAAAGCCTTGCTGCATTTGTTTTGGCTGATATGTATTTAATTAATAAAACCAGAAAAATATAATGGACATCAAACAATATTGGGACAACGCTGTTTCTTACACAGAATATCTTCGTGATGCCGGAGAGAGATTAGGCAATCCAAAAGACACACAAGAAGCTGATTATGCAGAATATTACAGATTAGGTATCCAAAGAATGAACAGAATGTGGGAGAAATACCTTCCGAATTCTGAACAGGTTGAAAAGTTTGCACAAAAAAACTTTCGGGGAAAAATCCTGATTATTTCTGAATCTTGGTGTGGTGATGCAAGCCAGGTGATTCCTGTTGTGGTAAAGTTTTTTGAGCAATTCGAAGTCAGGATAACTTACCGTGACCAGGAACCAAGTTTGATTGATAATTACTTGACCAATGGTGGCAAATCGATTCCGATTGTTATTTTCCTGGATGAAGATTTTAATGAAATCGCCCATTGGGGACCGAGACCAAAACACGGGACTGAGCTTTTGAACAAACATAAAGCGAATCCGGAAGAATTCACGAAAGACCAGTTCTATGTGGAATTGCAGACTTATTATGCTAAAAACAGAGGCTTCGATACGATTGAGGAACTTTTGGAATTACTTTAAATTTAATCCGGATGAAATTTCTGAAGAAAAATCTGATTTATATAATCATCATCTTTATTTTGTCAGCATTTGCCTTGATAAAACCGCTTCGTGATTTTGTGTCGGAACAGATCGCGATGAGCCCAACTGTAGCGAAAATCAATAATGAAACGATGCTTTCTGAAGATGTTTTGAATATTGATCTGAAAGGAATTAACACAAGCAGTACCAATCTGAAAAGCTTAAGAGGAAAGGTGCTTTTCCTGAATTTTTGGGGAACCTGGTGTCCGCCTTGCAGAACGGAATGGCCGACGATTGAGAAGCTCTATCAATTGAAAAAAGATAAGCTTGAATTTGCCCTGATTGCCATGCAAGATCAAGAGGAAGATGTGAAAAAATTTTTAAAAGAAAATAATTATACAGTGCCTGTTTACATAGCGGAAAGTCCTTTGGATCCGAAGATTTTACCTGTTGCTTTTCCTACAACTTATCTGATTGGAAAAGATGGGAGAATCCTGAAAAAAGAAGATAGTTCTATGGATTGGAGCAAGGATTCGGTATTGGAGTTTATTGATCAAGTGACGAAATGATGATTTGTTAATTTTTGAAACCGTTGATTTGATGATAAAATAATCGCCCGAAATCTTCGATTTCGGGCGATTTATATTTAGAATAATAATTAATATTATTTCTTTTTATCTACTCCAAAAGTTTCCGGGAATCTGGCCATTGTAAAATCTCTGGAAATTGCCGCTTTTTCGAATTTTAGTTTTCCGCTTAAAGTTTCTAAAACCACACCGTCTTCATTAACCGAAAAGATCGTTCCATGCATTCCGGAAGTAGTAACTACTTTTGCGCCCGGCTTCAATGCTTCCTGGAAAGATTTCTCCTGTTTCTGTTTTCTCATCTGCGGGCGGATCATCAGAAAATAAAATCCGACGAACATCAATCCGATCATCAAAAGTGTTGGTGTCATAGACTGCGCCGGGGCTGCCTGTAAAAATATTGTTAGCATAATCTTATGGTAAAATGTTAGCTGAGAATGTTAAACGAACCGGTGCTTTTTCTACATTCAGGAAAACATCAGCTATTTTATTAACTGATCCGTCGAAGTTTGTAGAATCGAAGTGTAAAGTGATTTTACCTTTTTTCCCTGGTAAGATCGGCTCTTTTGTATAATCTGGAACTGTACATCCGCAACCTGGTTTAACATTAGAGATAATCAACGGATTAGTTCCTGTGTTGGTCACTTCGTAAACATGCTCTACTTTTTCGCCTTTTTTGATGTCGCCAAAGTTGTGGTCAGTTTCGCTGAAAGCGATCGTTGTCAATGGCTTGCTTTGGGCTTCTTTCAACATGTCAGACTCTTCCGGCGTTTCATGTTGAGAAAGTGCGTCAACCACAGTTTTTGCCTGGGCAGAATCTAAGTTTTCTGCAGAAGAAGCTGTTTCTTCTTTTTTGTTACAAGAAAAAGTCAATGTGCAAAGTGCAGCTACTGCTAATATTTTGATTGATTTCATATGTAATAATATTTTTAGTTATCTTATATTATCGCTTTTGTGATTTCTAATATATTGGGCTATATCCGATTAATATCTTTTGTGTATTTGTCTAGAATCCCATTGATAAAAACATTGGACTTGTCTGTTCCGTACACTTTGGAAACATCAATATACTCATTAATGATAATTCTGGAAGCTGTCAATGGGAAACTGTCCAATTCCGTAATTGCCGCAACCAGAATAATTCTGTCAATTAAAGATATCCTTTCCAGATCCCAGTTTAATAATTTCGACTCCAATTTTTTTTCGGTTTCGTCCCAATTATTAAGCGCTTGTCTCACCAGTTTTCTTGCAAAATCTTCATCTTCATCATCTTTCAGCATTTTGATTAATGTGTGAGAAGCTTCTGATTCCTTCATAAAACCAATCGTTTTCTGAATCATTGAATTGGCGATATGGAAATCATCCGCCCAAGACATCTCTTTCTCTTCAAATCTGTCATGCAGGTCTGTATTTTCCGCAACATATCTCAGGAACAACTTACCAATGAATTTTTGGTCATCTTCGAAAGAAATTTCGCTATCAGCCATATAATCCTGATAACGTTTTCCAGCTTTGATTCTTTGAAAAGTTTTTACCAAAATTTCATCATTCGGATCCCAGATCAGTTCTTTGTGTTTCTCGGAGAAACTTCTTCTTTCTTCGTTATCTTCTAACTGAATTAAGATTTGATTTCGAACAAATTTTTGATTAGGATTTTCATCTTCATTCGTTTTGAGGAATTTGTTTTTCCCGATTTCGATCTGATCTTCTGCTAAACGCTTCAGACCTACCAGAAAATTAAGTTCGTAAATATAAAGATGATAGATTTTGTTGATTTCTGAGAACATATTTTTCTCCAGAACATCATACTTGATGGGGTTTTGATAATAAGAGTAGAGTGTTTCTACAACTTTTTCGCGGATTTGTCTTCTTCCCAGCATTTTCAAAGAACTTTTAATGGGTGCAAAGATAGGGAAAAATGTCGCAACGTCATAATTGAAAACTAATTATACTAGAAACAATCTGATAGATCAAACTGTGCGAGCCATACAGCGAGGTATTTTAATTAATAGTCTTTTTGAGAATCTATGGTTTCTAACTGCTTCAAATTCTTAGAAAGTCGCTTCAATATAATTCCGTAGGCAATTTTGTAATAAAGCAAGATGAGAACAATACACACCAAAAGACTGAATATCACACCTGTTATTAATCCCCAGAATGTTGGATTATCAATCTGAATATTTTGCTTTTTAATGGTGAAGATAATAAAAGCTGTAAAGCTTCCGATAAATAAAAACAGCAACAATATATTACTGAAAATAAACAGATTAACTGTTTTTTTAAATTTGATAATGTGAATAATGAATTTTTTGAGATTCGATTCTACATTGATTTTTTTATAATTAGAGTAAAAAATAACAACAAAGACACCTGTTATCACAAGACTGGCAATCTTCATTACATTATAAATTTTGTCCAAAGAAAACTCCACCTCATTTTGATTCTTTATTTGCAGTTTGTTAAGAATATTGGTAAAATCTGTATGGAAGCTATTCGAGAACAAGGCTATAAAATTGATGATCCCGAAAATTACAAATTCTGCAACACTGATCCACAGAATGTATTTTACATAATTTCTGGATTTTTTATTCAGCATCACTTCGATTTCCTCCTGATTATAATCATCAGAAATCACCTGGTCTTGCCAAGATTTTTTCAGAGAATCTATATCAAAGTCTTGATTAGGCATGCTTTATCATTAGTTCTTTTAATGTTTTTTTTAATCGGTTCATTTTCACCCTTGCATTCACTTCTGTGATACCAAGTGTTTCCGCAATTTCTTTATAAGGTTCATCATCCAGATACATCATTACAATAGCCCGCTCTACATCTGGCAGCATTTTGATCACTTTATATAACAAAGAGATTTGCTGTTGCTTTTCGTCCGAATCTTCTAAATAGTTTTTGCTGTGAAAATCCTGCAATTCATCTGTCTGTGGTTGCTTTGTCTTTTTTCTGAACAAAGTGATAGCTGTATTCAGCGCCACACGGTACATCCAAGTGGATATCTTCGAATTGCCCTGGAATGAGTCGTAAGATTTCCAGAGTTGTAACACAATCTCCTGAAAAAGATCCTCCTGATCTTCCAAAGAATGGGTATAAAGACGCGAGACTTTTATGATAAGTCCCTGATTATCTTTAATTAACTTAGAAAATTCTTTCTGTTTGTTTTCCATTCCGGAAACGAAGATAAGAATTTATTCGTTTGGGAGATATTTATTGAGATTTAAATTATTTTGTTAAACAAATGTTAATTTCATTATATATTATTGATTATATTTGACTTATGATTAACAATAAAGTTGCCAATTTCTTTTTTCTTTTCATTCTGATTATGAGTTGTACCAATCAATCAATTGTACGGTCAGATTCGGAAATGGATAAAAAGAATGAAAAGCCACAATCCAAAATGGTTTACCTTTTCTTTGAAGGAGAAAAAACGGCTGACGGGAAAGAAATCATAACACTAATTGATAAAAAAGTATCTGATGGCTTTTTTAAAAATGAAGAATTTGGAACAGCAAAAGACATCACCAATACATTTTATAAAATAGTCCTTTTCGACAGGAATAATCAGGTATATAAAACCGCTAATATTGATAATCCTTTCTCACCGGTCTTTGAATCTTATGGACAAGAATCTATGGAAAAACAAATTGGACAACTTAATAAAGCTGAGTTTTTTTACCGTTACAATGACTATGGCAATATCTCAAAACTGGAAATCCATAAAACAGAAAATGATCGCTCTACCCTACTTTTCACTCTAAAACTATAATTATGAAAAATTTCTACTTATTATGCTTTCTGATCTTCAATTTATCATACAGCCAGATATTTGATTTGATTCCTTTATTAGAAAACGGCACAAAGGACAAAAGAATCAATCTGGTAATCTTAGGAGATGGCTATACAGCCAGTGAGCAGGCTGCCTTTATGCAAGATGCAACTTTTGTTTCGAATTATTTAATGAATAAACCGCCTTATTCCAACTATAAAAATTATTTCAATGTCTACGCCCTGAAAGTGATTTCTCAAGAAAGTGGTGTAAAACATCCTGGAACTGCTTCTGACGTTACAGAACCTGTTATTCCCGTCTCAAACCCAACCAATTATTTTAATACTTCTTATGATACTTCCGGAACACATCGCTGCATCTACGGAAACACGACTAAAGTGACTCAAACTTTGGCCGCAAACATTCCTGAATTTGACATTGCTCTAATTTTAGGAAATGATACCGAATATGGTGGTTGTGGTGGGACTTATGCTTTTCTTTCCAGAAATGATCAAGCTCCTGATGTGGCATATCACGAGTTAGGGCATTCATTCGGCAAATTAGCGGATGAATATTGGTTCTCCGGCTCCGGCGAGTCTCCGAATAAAACAAAAACATCAGACCCGGAAACGGTTCGTTGGAAAAACTGGCTCAATACAGGAAATATCGGGATCTATCAATTTACAGAGAATACAGCTTGGTATCGTCCACATCAAAATTGTGAAATGCGCTACCTGAATAGACAATTTTGTAATGTCTGCAGAGAAACATTAATCGAAAAAATACATACTGTAAAAAATCCTATCGATAGTTTCACACCTTCTAATTCTGCTACAATTAATACGAACTCAAATGTTGATTTATCAGTAAACTTAATTTTACCAGTTCCTAATACTTTAAAATCTGAATGGAAAATCAATGGAACTACTTTTCAAAATGATGTCAACAATATTACAATTCTGCCAGGTCAATTGAATATTGGAAATAATACGGTTCTCTTCAGCGTTTATGATAATACAACAATGGTTAGAACCAACAATCATAGTACAATACATCTTTCTACAATTTCCTGGACTATTAATAAAACTGAGTTAGGTATTTCAGATTTAAGGTCAAAACAATATGATTTTACTTTATATCCAAATCCTGCGGAAGATTTCATAATTATAGAAAGCAAATCTGGCTTTACAGAGAAAACAGAAGTGAGAATAACTGACAACTCTGGTAAGCTTATCAAAAAGCAAACTATCGATCTGAACAAACGAGAAAAAATAGATGTTTCAAAATTAACTTCTCAAATTTATTTCATTAATGTATATAATAAGGGTGAAATGATATTATCTAGAAAAATGATCAAGAATTAAAAAGTTATTAATTATTTTTGCAAGTGAGAAGCGTGGCTTGTTGATTCAAATTTCAATTTGGGTAGGAAAGTCCGGACACCGTAGGGCAGCATAGCGGATAACATCCGTCATTTGAGAGAATAGGACAAGTGCAACAGAAAGTATGTACAGTTCGGCTGTAGTGAAACCAGGTAAACTCTATGCGGTGCAATGCTAAGTATATCATCAGTCAAGGGCGGCCCGTCCGTTGATGAGGGGTAAGCAGCTCAAGTTTTGTAGTAATGTAAAACGTAGATAAATAACAAGCTTTAACAGAATCCGGCTTATAGCGCTTCTCTTTTCTTTGATTTAATTCACTACTATCAGAATTAATTTTTAAAACTATTTCTCCATTAGTTCTAAATGTTTTCTATCATTAAAACTAGAATTTAAACTCATTAGTTCTAATTACTTTATCACTTATTAATTGATTAAAATTTATAATGATAAGTTAGATTTAACAAAAGTGCAAAGAATGTAAGCAATGAATAAAAGATGTTTTTAGGGCTCCAAATATAATCAGATGGAATAATAAAATGTTATCAGTTATTGGTATAAAGATACAGTC
>MKVE01000034.1 GCA_001898785.1 Chryseobacterium sp. 36-9
CAGTTTGTTTTCACACACGCTTTATACCAAAGCATTCGCTTTGGTTTTACTGGCTTTAAGCTGCCTAGGAACAAAGGGCGTAAAGAATGAGAAGATAACCTGGACTAAAATTTACGTGGCTTTGGGTGTTGGCTTTGTGCTGTTCTTCCTGAACACACCGTTGCTAAAGCTATCTCCGGCAACAGGCACATTCTTATATATCCTTACTATCTCGTTAGGTTATATCGCCTTGCTGATGGCAGGCGTATGGATGAGCCGATTGCTTCGTACTAATTTAATGGACGATGTTTTCAATAACGAGAACGAGAGCTTCCAACAGGAAACCAAGCTGATGGAAAACGAGTATTCCGTCAACCTGCCCACCAAGTTTTATTACAAAGGCAAATGGAACAACGGTTGGATAAACATTGTCAATCCTTTCAGGGCATCAATCGTGTTGGGTACTCCGGGTTCAGGTAAATCTTATGCCATCGTAAATAATTACATCAAGCAGCAAATAGAGAAAGGCTTTAGTATGTACATCTACGATTTCAAATTCGATGACCTTTCGACTATCGCCTATAACCATTTACTGAAGCATCGGGATAAGTACAGAGTTCAGCCAACATTTTACGTGATAAATTTCGACGACCCACGCAAGAGCCACCGTTGCAATCCACTCAATCCTGATTTTATGACGGACATTTCAGATGCCTACGAAGCGGCATATACCATAATGCTAAACCTCAACCGAAGCTGGATACAGAAGCAGGGCGATTTTTTCGTGGAAAGCCCAATTATCTTATTGGCTGCCATTATTTGGTATCTGAAAATCTACGATAATGGTAAGTATTGTACGTTCCCACACGCTATAGAATTACTGAATAAAAAGTATTCGGACGTATTCACGATTTTAACCTCATACCCTGATTTGGAGAACTACCTATCGCCTTTTATGGATGCGTGGCAGGGCGGCGCACAAGACCAATTACAAGGTCAGATAGCATCGGCAAAAATTCCATTATCAAGAATGATTAGCCCGCAATTGTACTGGGTGATGACAGGCGATGATTTTACGCTTGACATCAACAACCCGAAAGAACCTAAAATTTTGTGCGTAGGTAATAATCCCGACCGTCAAAATATTTATTCGGCAGCTTTAGGCTTGTATAATTCGAGGATTGTAAAGCTGATTAATAAAAAAGGACAGCTAAAGAGTTCCGTTATCATAGATGAGCTGCCAACAATCTATTTCAGGGGACTGGATAACCTTATCGCAACGGCGAGAAGTAATAAGGTAGCGGTATGTTTGGGTTTTCAGGATTTTTCGCAATTAACGAGGGATTACGGCGATAAAGAGAGCAAAGTAATTCAGAATACCGTCGGTAATATATTCAGTGGTCAGGTGGTTGGAGAAACGGCAAAGAGCCTATCAGAACGTTTCGGTAAAGTGTTGCAGAAACGCCAAAGTATGACCATTAACCGCAATGATAAATCTACGTCCATTTCCACACAGTTAGACAGCCTTATTCCGGCTTCCAAAATTTCAACACTTACTCAGGGTATGTTTGTTGGTTCTGTATCTGATAACTTTGATGAACGTATCGAGCAAAAAATATTTCACGCTGAAATTGTGGTAGATAATGATAAGGTAGCAGCAGAAACCAAAGCCTATCAGCAAATACCGCAAATCCTTTCTTTTGTAAATAAGCAGGGCGAGGATAAAATGAAGCAGGAAATAGAAAGCAACTACAAACAGATAAAATCAGACATCTTGAATATTGTTGTAAGTGAAATAGCGCGCATTAAGAATGACCCGAACTTGCAGCATTTGGTACAACAAGAATGATTATACCAAATATTTTTGTGCTGTTTCTATTAATATATTGTTAGAAGAATTAAAAGAAACAGCACCATTACATCAACATATAAAATGCCAAATTTTAATACTTATACTTTAGCATTTGCTTAAATAAACAAATTAGCTATATTTACATTATGGATAATACTTCTTGTATACGACAACAGGCAGACATTAAACAAATCAATCGCTGTAAAGAACGAGTTTCAGAACTCCACAGCTCGTTTGACTATTTGTCGAACGGACTTGAATTGACGGGAAATAATGTAAGGCTGAAAATTCTGTTTCTTCTTTATGAAGAAAAACGACTTTGTGTTTGTGATGTGAGTGAAATTCTTGGAATGACAATTTCAGCAATTTCTCAGCACTTGAGAAAACTTAAAGACCGAAAGCTTATTGAAACCGAAAGAGAGGCGCAAACCATTTTTTACTCGTTGACGAAAGAGTATGAAAAAA
This sequence comes from Chryseobacterium sp. 36-9, assembly GCA_001898785.1. Lineage (GTDB taxonomy): Bacteria > Bacteroidota > Bacteroidia > Flavobacteriales > Weeksellaceae > Epilithonimonas > Epilithonimonas pallida. The sequence goes on from MKVE01000034.1 coordinate 2,297, forward strand.
TGTTGGAACCATTTTTTAAAATACTTGACGATAACAAAATTTTAGAAACAATATGAAAACGGACAACAAATTAGTCGGGACTGGACTTTTGACAGCAATTGCAGCTTCATTGTGTTGCATTACACCTGTTTTAGCTCTCATAGCAGGGACGAGTGGACTTGCTTCAAACTTTTCCTGGCTCGAACCTTTCCGACCATATTTTATCGGTTTAACAATTTTAGTCATTGGTTTTGCTTGGTATCAAAAGTTGAAACCGCAAAAGAAAATTGACTGTAAATGTGAAACAACTGAAAAAACAAATTTTATGCAAACAAAATCATTTTTAGGAATTATTACCCTTGTGGCGGCTTTACTTTTATCATTTCCAATTTACGCTCACATCTTTTTTCCAAAGCCCGAAAACAGAACAATTATTACCCAAAGTTCCAAAATTCAGAAAGTTGAGTTTACAATTAAAGGAATGACTTGTTCAGGTTGTGAACATCATATTAAAACAGAGATTAGCAAACTAAAAGGAATTATCGAAGTTGTCGTTTCCTATGAGAAAAGCAACGCTATTGTCAAGTTTGATAATAAGCAAACCAGTATTGCTGAAATCGAAAAAGCTATCAATTCGACAGGTTATAAATCACTAAAAAGTAAAATTATATCATAATGGAAATTAAATTACAATCAATAATAACTTGCCCAAAATGTGGGCACAAAAAAGAGGAAACAATGCCAACTGATACTTGTCAGTATTTTTATGAATGTAAAAATTGCAAAACAAGGTTAAAACCACTACAAGGCGACTGCTGTGTGTATTGTAGTTATGCCAGTGTTCCTTGTCCACCAATACAAAAGGAAAAAAAATGTTGCTAAATAGAACGCATTTTATATAAATCACATAAAAAATCAGTAGGTTTTACTAATTATTTTTAAACAATTGTAAGAATAACTTATGGCATCAACAGAAAAAACATTATCAGAGGTAATTGAAATATTAAGACTAAGAGGTTATACTGAAGATTTTAACCTATTGGAAGAAAATATCTCATATAAAACAGGAGGTGAAAAGGTCAATTTAAGTGACATAGTTATTGATAAAATTTATCGTTTTACAGGACTGAATGACTTGGAAGATGAAGCTATCTTGTATGCAATGAGAAACCAAAAAGACGGAGCAAAAGGTATTTTCGTAAATGGCTATGGCACGTACTCCGACAGTGTAGCAAATAGCATCATAGAGCAAATAGCAGTTAACGAAGATGATAACAATGATTGGACAATAGAAATTTGAATTAGAATGACAGAATTAGAAAAAATTTTAAACCAAAGAGGCATAAAGCCTACCGCTATGCGTTTGTTGGTGGTAGAAAAGCTATTAAAACAACAATACGCAGTAAGCCATAAAGAGCTAGCAGAACAGTTTGAGAAAGCAGATAGTGTTACCTTATTCAGAACACTCAAAATATTTCTGGAATACAAACTCATCCACACCATTGATGATGGAAGTGGAGTTGTAAAATACGCACTATGTCAATCTGGATGTAATTGCAATTTATCAGAACTACACACACATTTTTATTGCACCGACTGCAAACATACCTTTTGTCTTACGGAAACTGAAATTCCAAACATCAAAATTCCTCAAAACTTTAAATTAGAAGGAGCTAATTTGGTTCTCAAGGGGAAATGCTCAAGCTGTAGTTAATACACCTTTAAACTTTGCAATTCAATTGCACTAATTATATTTTACATTTGTAGTCTGATGAAAATATTTGTAATCCTATTCAGTATATACTTTATGGCATTATCGGTAATGCCGTGTACTGATGCGTGCGATATTAGCATAAACAATACTACAAAATCAGAATTTATACAAGCGGGTGATGGTCAAGAAAATAGCATTGACGTATGTAGCCCTTTTTGCTCCTGTGCCACTTGTCACACTGTTGCTGTTTTTACATTTCAAACTTTCAAAATAGGCGAAGCTAAGTCTAGTTTCGACAAAATACAAAAATTCCCACTTTGGGATTTCGGGTTCAATTCCAACTACCACGGAAATATTTGGCAGCCGCCAAAGATTAATGCCTAAATTTTTAGCGACTGTATTTTATTGTCGGTGTATGGGCATCCATTCACTATTAAATAACGTACCCCCTCAGTCGAGCATTTAGCTATTCATTTCACATATATGGAGTGGAAGAATTTATATCCACTATTTATTAATCTTTAATCATATGAATTGTGTTAGACAGTATCATAAAATTTAGTATAAAGAACAAACTTGTCATCGGAATAATGACATTGTTACTCATTATTTGGGGAGTGTGGAGTGCCACAAAATTACCCATTGATGCCGTACCCGATATTACAAATAATCAGGTGCAAATAATTACG
>MKVE01000035.1:0-37975 GCA_001898785.1 Chryseobacterium sp. 36-9
TGTTTCATCTTTCCCAAATTTAAAACTATATTTATTTCTGTTTCGGTTTTTGGGGAAGATTACAAAGATTACAAATCCTCCTTTTGATAATGAAGATATTATAGATTATTGTAACAGAGTTTTTAAAGAAAAATTTGGTTTGATAGTCAATTTTGTAGAACGTCATTCAAAATTTATTTCTTCTGAATTAAGACAGATCATGGAGCCATTGCTTGAAATAATAGGTTTGCCTGCTACTGGTGTTGATGTTACTGTTTTTATAGGGAATTATGGCTGGACTCCACTGGGAATTCATCAGGATCATAAAGGTGAAAATGTACTTCACTTTCATTTGGGTCCAGGGAGAAAAACAATGTATATCTGGGATGAAAAAAAATATAATGATTTAACTGGCACTAAACATAATAATTTCGAAATTGAATCTCTATTAGAACACGCTGAGAAGTTTGATTTTGGTGCAGGAGATTTATTCTACATGCCATGGAATAAGTTTCATATAGGAAAAAGTGATGACTTATCTGTTGGTGTTACATTTTGGTTTAATAACCCATCTAAAGTAAGATTTTTTGATAAAGTTCTAAACACTTTTTATACCGATTATATTGAAGTAAATAAAGATGTTATTGATCCACAGCATGATTTTATTAATAATAACGATACTTTTAATGAATTTTTATCTTTATTAAAATTAGATGAAAATATATTAGAAGGATCAACAAAATCATTTTTTAAATATATTTATGAGGAATATAAAACTGGTTTGTTGAGTAATGCTGGTTGGCAAGCTCCACCCCAATCGTTAACTATGGAAAATAATTATGATATTGATAATTATGAATATTTAATTGATTGTAAAGTCTATTCTCCGTGTCCGTTTAAAATGTATTATAAAATAGATGCTGGAAAAGAAATGTTTTATCTATATACAAGAGGATCCAAAATTGAAATAAAGAATCATCAAGAACTTCCATCAATTATTGATAGATTAAATACTCATGAAGCTTTTGAAGTTAAGGATTTGCTTAAGCCACTTGAAGAAGAGTGGCCAATTGAAGCAGGATTATATTTTCTATCTATGATTTTTGATAAAAGAGGGATTGAAGTAATTAATGAACATCAACATGAGGCTGATAACATTCAAGATAGAAAAAAAGATATATTAAAAGAAATAGAATGATATTCGTACCACAACATGATAAAATGGATTGTGGTCCCGCCTGTCTTGCCATGATAACATCTTACTATGGCAAGACTTTCAGGTTGGCTTTTCTTCGTGATCAAAGCTTTATTTCTAAAGAAGGAGTGTCGTTATTAGGTATTAGCGAGGCTTCTAAAAAAATTGGGTTAAACACCATATCAGCAAAATTAAAGACTCATGAATTGAGCAATGAGTTCTTGCCATGCATCCTTCACTGGAATCAGAATCATTTTGTTGTACTTCAAAAAATTTCAAAAAATTTTTTGAACGGAAAAACTTTTTATAAGATAGCCGACCCGGGATATGGATTTGTTTATCTGAATGAGGAAAAATTTAATAAATCCTGGTTATCTGATGGCGAAAAAGGCGTCGCATTGTTATTAGAACCTTCTGAAGCTTTTTATAATTATTCCTTACCCAAAGAAAAAAAACTTTCAATAAGTTATTTGCTAAAATATTTGAGACCATTTAAAGTACAAGTATGGTGGATGTTTCTTTTATTAACAATTGGTACAATCATTACTCTCGTATTTCCCTTGCTCACACAAAAACTTATTGATGAAGGTGTAAATAAAAGAAATCTTTCTATAACAACCTATATTTTATTAGCTCAACTTGCATTCTTCTTTGGAAATATTATTATAGATGTTTTTCGCAATTGGATGGTACTTTTTGTAGGTACCAAAATTAATATTCAAATTATTTCTGATTTTCTAAAGAAGTTACTAAAACTCCCGATCAAATTTTTTGATACTAAATTCATGGGTGACTTTAACCAGCGTATTCAGGATCATGAAAGAATAGAAAATTTTCTTACCTCACAAAGTTTAATAACACTATTTTCAATCATAACTTTTATTGCTTTCTTTGGAATACTTTGGTACTATGATTTTAGAATTTTGGTTGTTTATATGTCCTTAACATTAGTTTCCGTAATTTGGTCTTTATATTGGTTGAAAAAAAGAAAGATTTTAGATTATTTCAAATTTCAACAAAGAAGCGAAAACCAGGAATCCATTTACGAAATTATTAATGGTGTTTCGGAAATGAAGCTCAATCAATTTGAAGATTTTAAACGTAAGGAATGGGAACAAATCCAACAAAGATTATTTAAAATCAATTTTAGAATTTTAAAATTAGACCAAATACAGGTTTCAGGATTTGACTTCATTAACCAAATAAAAAATATTCTGGTAACTTTTCTTTCTGCCTATTTCGTGATAAAAGGACATATGACCTTGGGAGCACTTCTAAGTGTCTCATACATCATTGGTCAGATGAATTCTCCGGTTAACCAACTCATCAATTTTTTCAGATCATTACAGGATGCAAAATTGAGTTTAGCAAGGCTAAATGAAGTGCAAAATAATACTGAAGAAGAGCAGGAAAACCAAGTGCCGTTACTTAGCCAAAAATATACAGAACAAAATGGGATAGAAAAAGGAATTTATTTCAAAAATGTTTCATTTCAATACGAAGGTCCACAATCTCCGTATGTTCTAAAAGACATCAATTTGTTTATTCCGGACGGAAAAATTACTGCAATTGTTGGAGCTAGTGGAAGCGGTAAAACCACTTTGATGAAAATGCTCTTGAAATTCTATGAACCGGTAAAGGGCGAAATAAAATTTAATCATCTCAACATAAATGAAGTTTCACCAACAGATCTTAGAAAAAATTGCGGTGTAGTAATGCAGGATGGTTTTATTTTTTCTGATACAATCGAGAGAAATATTGCGACAAGTGATGAAAATGTTGATTATGAAAAGCTAAATAAAGCATTATATACAGCAAATATCACAAGTTTTGTTGATGACCTTCCGTTAGGATTAAACACAAAAATAGGAGCTTCCGGAAATGGCATTTCAGGTGGACAAAAACAAAGAATTCTTATCGCAAGAGCAGTTTACAAAAACCCACACTTTATTTTATTTGATGAAGCGACGTCTGCTTTGGACGCAGAAAATGAAAAGATAATTCACGATAATCTGCAATCTTTTTTTAAAGGAAAAACAGTGATAATAGTGGCACACAGACTTTCAACAGTAAAAAATGCAGACCAAATTATTGTTCTTAAAAATGGAGAGATTGTGGAACAGGGTAATCATCAGGAACTTGTGAACAAAAAAGCAGATTATTTTAATCTAGTTAAAAACCAATTGGAATTAGGAAATTAATACTAAATTTTAAAAAAATATAATGAGTAATAATCTACAACAAGGTAACGCACAGAATGGTTTAATACAGCTAAATCAATTTGAAGATGAACTAAAAAATGTGTTAGCCTTTCACTCTTTGCCAGTCGAAAAAGTCTTTGTCGATTTACAGGAAAGGGGTAAAGTTTTTATGAACTTAAATTCCGTTCTAAATCAAATCTCTAATGATGAAAAACTTCAGTCTCTTTATCTATCAAAGTTTATTACCAGTACTGCAGCCGGTCTTTTTGACGCATCATTAAATTATCTTTGGGACGAAACTATTTTACAAATAAGAAAACGAGTTTCGCAGTATGACATTGAATATTTTTACGATAATGCAGTTTCAGGTGAACGTCGTAAAAGACTGAAAGATGAAAATGATCTTGATAAAATAGATGATTATGACTTAATAAAGGGAGCAAAGGAGATTGGTCTGATTTCAGATTTAGGATTTAAACATCTTGAATATATTAATTCCATGAGAAACTGGGCAAGTGCTGCACATCCCAATAGCAGTGAAATTACTGGTTTACAACTGATCTCTTGGTTAGAAACTTGCATCAAAGAAGTTATTACATTACCAATTTCAAATGTATCGATTAGAATTAAGCATTTATTGCAAAACGTAAAAACTACTGCAATCTCCAGAGACGCTGCTCAAGAAATTGCAATCTTTACAACTACATTAACCCAGGAACAGATAAACAATCTTGCTTCAGGCTTTTTTGGAATTTATGTGAAACCTGACACCGATAGCCAAACACATCAAAATATAAATCGCCTTTTGCCTGAAATCTGGGCAAGAATTGATGAAGATATAAAGCAATCTTTTGGTCTAAAATATGCTCATTTTGCCGCTAATAACAACCAAGATGAAAAGAAATTGGCAAGACAATTTTTACAAATAGTAAATGGTGAAAGTTATATACCTGACGAGCTGAGAGCCGTTGAAATTGATAATACAATAGATAATTTACTTTCGGCACACAGAGGTTTTAATAATTTTTATAACGAACCACCTTTTGCAAGGCAACTCGTTAGAATCTTGGGTGAACCTATGAAAATTCCAAAGATTATTGAGAAAAAGTTAGTCTATTCTATTGTTGAAACATTCTTGACAAATGGAAATGGTGTCGCTGTAAATGCAGATGATATTTATATTGAAATCTTATCAAGTCTTGATGCCCATCAAGCCAGTATAGCTGCACTTTCTTTTACTGAACCAAGAATTTTAAGTAGATTACAATTTAGAATTAGTGAAAGAAAATTTAAAGAAATGCTTGAAATAGTTAAGCCAAGTATTACCTCTCCACCAGTTAATGATTTTATTAATTATATTGAAAATCATTATAAGGGACAACTACAGCATTTACTAAACGACAAAACGGTTAAAACATCATTAGAAAGTTTAAGAATTCTTTTAAAATAAAAACTCGGCTACGTGCCGAGTTTTTTACTCTGATTATCCTTTGCTTTCTTTTTATTAAGAATTAATTTTAGATTATTCATATCCTCACTCACTTTTGCATCTAAAATTTTCGCATAATGCTGAGTTGTCTTAATACTTTTATGGCCAAGCATTTTGCTTACACTTTCAATAGAAACTCCATTTGACAAAGTAACCGTCGTAGCAAAAGTATGTCTGGCAATGTGATAAGTTAATTCTTTATTTATGTCGCATAAATCAGCAATTTCTTTAAGATAAGCATTCATTTTCTGGTTGCTGAGAACTGGCAATAATTTCCCGGAATTAAGGCAGGTTTTATGGTCTTTATACTTTTCAATAATATATTCCGCCTGTGGAAGTAAGGGAATATTGGAAGTAGTCTTAGTTTTTTGCCGTTTGGTAAAAATCCATTTGTTGCCGTCCAGTCCAAGATTAATGTTTTCGCGAGTTAGTTTCTGAGTATCAATATAAGCAAGACCGGTACAACAGCTGAACAGGAAAATGTCACGGACTAATGATAGTCTTTCGTTTTTAAAATCCTTATTGATGAGCGTTTGAAGCTCATTTTCATTCAAAAAGACTCTAGTAACTTCATTAAATTTTGAATGGTAGTTTAAGTAAGGATCTTTGTCAAGCCATCCATTTGCCAGACAAATTCTGATTATTTTACCAAAATTTTTCAGATATTTTACCGCGGAATTGTTGTTGCACGATTTTTCGGTTCTTAGATAGAATTCAAAATCATTAAGGAATGCGTAATCAATATTCTTTATGTCAATATCAGAAATATTGAATTTCCATTTCAAAAATTCCTTTGTGTGGCTCATGCAGGTTTGATATCTGCCAAGTGTCCCCTTCGCAAATTCCTTTCCAACTAACTTCTCAATCCTGTTGTTATGATCTTCAAAAATTGGTATTAGCATCCTTTTCTTAACTTCTGTACCTAGGAGTTCATTCTTTAAATTTTCGGTTGTAATGAATGAATTTTCTTTCATAAGAAGATGGTAAGCATCATAAACTTTCTGTTCGAAGGTTTTGAAGTAGAAATTAAGCGATTTAACCGATTCTGTATTACCGGTAACCTTTTGCCCTTTAGAATTCCATTGAGCTGGCTTAACACATCTTTTTGTGCTTATTTCGCTCGCCTTTCCGTCAATAGTAATACGGAGATAGATTGGGGCTTCACCTTGAGAATTAATCTTTGCTTTCTTCACGTAAAAAAGCAGGTTGAAGGATTGGTTCATAATGTGTCACTTATAAGAGTTTAAAACTAAATTAAACCAAACCTAGTCACAAGATTTTCAATTTCTGAAAAGCTTGTTGAACAGGTAGTTTTCCAATCTTTCAGTGACCTATTTTCAACCTTGGTGACAGGTCACCAAATAGGTCACTAAAGATTTGTGTTTTTTTGTTACTCTTTGGTAGCAGCACAAAATGAAAAATGCCGTAAAACATACATTTTACAGCATTTTGTATTACTTTGTTGTAATAATTGCGATCCGGACGGGACTCGAACCCGCGACCTCCGCCGTGACAGGGCGGCATTCTAACCAGCTGAACTACCGGATCTTTTGCCATAACTAAGATTATTACCTTTCGTTATTGTGGTTGCAAAAATACAACAATAATTTACATCTCCAAATTTTTCACATAAAAAAACGCCTTTCAAATAGAAAAGCGTTCATTTTCAATTATATTATTTTCCTACAAGTAAGAATTTAATTTCTCTGCGATAACTTCTTTCGGTGCTACACCTACGATTTTATCAACTACTTCTCCGTTTTTGAAAATCAAAACCGTAGGAATATTTCTGATTCCGTAATCTACAGAAACCTGTTGGTTGTTATCAACATCTACTTTACCTACCAATGCTTTACCTTCAAAATCTGCTGCAACTTCTTCAATGATCGGTCCCAACATTCTGCAAGGTCCGCACCAAGTTGCCCAGAAGTCAACTAATACCGGTTTATCTGAATTTAATACTGTTTCTTGAAACGATTGATCTGTGATTTCTACTGCCATGATTTCTTATTCTTAATTAATTTGTAAAACAAAATTACAAAATTTATAATTGATTTTTTCTGTTGATTATCTATGTAAACTATCAGCTTTTTCTATAATGAATTGCTTTCCGATTTCTTCTAATGCATTTACAAAAGCATCAATATCAGACTTTTTCGTAAAGTGGCTAAATGAAACTCTTACCGGTGTTGAATTGTCCAAATCCTCTTCTGACAAAACAGACATCAAAACCATTGACGGTTTTGCCGCACCTGAACTACATGCACTTCCCTGCGAAATAGCAATCCCTTTCATATCTAATTGCAAGCCGATCAATGGATTTTTATAAGGAAGCAAAAGATTCAGAACTGTATATAAACTGCTGTCGTCTGCACTTCTTCCATTGAATTTTATTCCCGGAATCTTATTCTGCAATTGTTGAATCGCATAATGCTTGATATCAAGAATATGGTTTTTATAGGCTTCCATTTTTTCCTGTGAAATGTCCCAAGCCTTTCCAAGACCTGCAATTCCAGTTACATTTTCGGTTCCGGCCCTCAAGCTTCTTTCCTGCGGTCCGCCTGTGATAATTCCCTTAAGTCCTGAAGATTTTCTTACGAAAGCAAATCCCGAACCTTTTGGCCCGTGAAATTTGTGAGCACTGCAAGATGCAAAATCTAATGGGATTTTAGAAAAATCCAGATCCAGATGTGCCATTGTCTGAACAGTATCGGAATGGAAAAGGGTTTTGTTTTCTTTACAAAGATGAGCTACTTTTTCGATATCAAGAATGTTTCCGATTTCGTTGTTAGCGTGCATCAATGTTACAAGGCTTTTCTTTTCTGAGTTTTTCAGTAATTCCTCCAATTTATTCAAATCGAAATCACCATTGGAGTCCGGTCTTAGATAAACCAATTCTACTCCCTTCAATTTCTTCATTTCCAGGCAGGTTTCGGCGACACATTTGTGTTCCAAAGCAGAAGTGATGATTCTTTCTACACCAAGATAATTAACCGCAGATTTGATAATCATATTGTTGGATTCGGTTCCACAAGATGTGAAAACGATTTCCCCCGGAGTCACTTTCAAAGAATCTGCAATCTTTCGCCTAACTTCTTCCAAAATGGTCTTGGCTTCCTGTCCCAAACTGTGCGTTGACGACGGATTGCCATAATTGAATCTTAAAACATTCACCATACAGTCTATCACCTCATCATCAAGAGGCGTAGTTGCTGCATTATCAAGATAAATTCTTTCCATTTTTAATTAGATTTGAAGCCGAAAAATTGTTCGAAAATTAAGGTACTAAATTAGTGAAAAAATCGGTAATGCGATTCATTTGCGAACTTGAACATTGCTTTATCTCCGGAAGTATCTCCAAAAGCTATGATTTTATCGAATTTTTTATCCCCGAGTTCTGCTTCGATTCTGCAGACTTTCTCATCTTTATTACAGTTTTTACCTATAAATTCCCCAGTAAAAATACCATCTATAAACTCCGCTTTTGTAGCTAACAAAATCATGTTAAGCTTGTCTGCAAATGGTTTTACCCAAATATCTAAAGAAGCAGAAACGATATAAGACTCGGTGTGTTCCCTGTCAATATTTTTGATGAAATCCAAAGCATTTTCTCTGAATAAACCAGGATAATTCTCATCAAAGAATTGCTGTGCTTTTTTCTCTATCTGATATTTGGATTGACCTTTCAGAATGGATGCAATGAAACTTTTCTTCACAGCTTCCGCATCTGCCAATTTCATTTTTAGTAAAATAAAAAGTGGAACGTGCTTCAAAAACTGGACGGAAAATTTTGCAGGGTCATAAAACTTCAAAAACAAAAACATGGTGTCTTTGTAAGTTAAGGTTCCATCAAAATCAAATAGATATAATTTCTTCATAAGTGATAAATTATGAATGATAAATGATTATTTGCTTCGTTTCTTTAATAGAACTTCAATAGATTATCATCTATCAATCATCAACTATAGTTTTAGTTTTTTAAAGATAAACTCAGGAATATTTCTGATGATCATCATAATGATTGCCCAAATTGGTAAAACGTAAGCAACGTCTTTTTTATTTTTATAGGCTTTATAAATTCCTGCTGCTGCTTTTTTGGGTGTTGCTGTCAAAGCCGGATTCAACGGTAAACCTTCCGTCATTTTGGTTTCCATAAAACCTGGTTTCACGGTTAAAACCTGAACTTTCTTATCGAAAAGGTAGTTTCTCAACCCACTCAAATAAGCTGTTAATCCGGCTTTTGCACTTCCGTAGATGAAATTACTTTGCCTTCCTCTTTCGCCGGCAACGGATGATAAAACGATCATTGCTCCATTTCTTTTAGATTCCATTTTTTTGGCGAAGAAATTAAGAACAGGAACTAATTTTGCGTAATTAATATCAATAATCTGAGCCGTATTTTCATCATCATAAAGTCCTTCTTCCGTTCCCAAACCCAAATAACCTGTAGCACAAAATAACAAATCCGAATTGATGTTTTCCAAAGTTTTATAATCAATTTCTTTCATCAAATCCAAAGGAATGATTTCAGAGTTCTGAAGAAACTTAACCTGAAGATGACCTGCAAATTTCTCAGTCGTTTCCGGATTGGAACTTAATAAATAAACGATCGAAAATTTTTCGCCTTTAGCTAAACATTCTTCTACAAATGCTTGAGCAACTTCGGAATTAGAACCAAGAACAATCATATGAATTATAAATTATTAGTTATGAATTATTAATGGTTATTGATAATTCTTTTATGTTGTAATGAAACGAATTTGGACGAATTGACATTCTGAAGATAATTAGTCAAAGAAGATTTACTCATACTGTCTTTTGTCAAGTAAATTCTTCCTCCGAAATTTTCTACGATTGTGTCTAATTTATCAACCAGCTTCTTCAATCCCTTATTCACTTTAAAATCTAAAGCCAAGGTATATCCTTCTTTTGGAAAAGAATTATAAGCCAAGGGATTATCTTTGCCAAATAACTTCAAAACAGCCAGAAAAGACCCATTCCCACTTTTTGCAATGGTGTCAAGAATCTGTCTCATCCCTTCTTTTCCGTTGTTTTTCGGGATCACCATTTGATACTGAATAAATCCGCTTTTGCCATAGATTTTGTTCCAGTCATTGATGATATCCAAAGGATAAAAAAAAGTTTCGTAATCAATAAAATTATTGAGCTGTTTCTTTGTCTGCTTGTTGTAATAAAGGAAATTAAAAATCTTAATCGTAAAAGCATTCAAGACAAATCCGGGAAAATAGAAAGGAACTGTTGGCTTGAACTTTTCTTTTAATTTCAAAGATTTTTTTTGAAGATTGGATGGCAATTCTGCTTTCAAAGCGTGTTCGCCACGCATCAAAATGGAACGGCCCAGGTCTTTCCCTTTTTGAAAACAATCAATCCAGGCAACGTTGTAAGTCCAGTCCTCACTCTCATCAAACAATCGGAAAACCTCATCCAGATTCTCAGCTTTGATGCTTTCCTGTCTGATGTATGCCGACTCTATATTTTTTAGTTTGAATTTAGCCGACAGAATAATTCCCGTCAATCCCATTCCGCCAATTGTTGCCCAAAATTTATCCGGGTTTTCTTCTCTGGAACAAGTAATAACTTCAGAATTTTCATTTAATAATTTAAATTCCGTTACATACTCGGAAAAACAGCCTTCAGCGTGGTGATTTTTTCCATGGACGTCAGATGCAATGGCTCCTCCCACCGAAACAAACTTTGTTCCCGGCGTCACATAAAGAAAATAACCTTGCGGAACCGAAACCTCTAAAACTTCCGATAAAAGAACCCCGGATTCGCATTCGATAATACCATTAATCCTATCAAAAGAAATAAATTTATTCAATCTTTTTGTAGAAAAAATATGTTCGCCAAGGGAAGCATCACCATAACAACGTCCATTGCCACGAGCAATCACTTCATTATTTTCCCTTACGAACTGTTTGATTTTAGAAACAGAATCATCCGACTTCATTTCTTTTTCCACAACCGGGAAATTCCCCCAATTGGTAATTTTCTGAACAAAATTCGGCTTCATTATTTAAAATAGATTTGTAAAAGAAAAACAATTACCCAAAGAACAATTGTCACTTGTATATATCGGTCTTTATAAACGATTTTAGTCGGAGATTCGGTCTTATTGTAAACCAATGTTTGCTGCAGATATCTCAGAAATGCAAATACAACAAAAATAACAGTGTAAAAAACCCGGGAATGGAACTTTGTCTGAACTTCCGGAGATAAAGTAAACATCAGATAGCAAACAATGGCTAATGTGCAACTGATAGACAGTGCAATATCAGCAAACTGAACGTTATACCCGTCCAAAGCTTTTCTGGTTTTTCCCGAAATCTGAGCATTGATCAGCTCTCCTCTTCTTTTTCCTATTGCCAGAACCAAAGCCAGAACAAATGTAAGTAAGACAGCCCAATTCGTCACTATTATTCCTGTAACATAACCACCTGCTAATACTCTCAGAACAAAGCCTATTGCAATGATGCAGATATCAACAATGGCGACCTGCTTTAGTTTAAATGTATAAAAAAGATTCATCACAAAATAAAATGCGATGATTACTCCGAACTTCCAAAAATTGGTGTGAAAAATATAATTTCCTACGAAGATTGAAAATATCGATAACAGAATTAAAAATCCCAACAGCAATTTTGCGCTTGTTTTGGAAACGGCTCCACTTGCTAATGGACGATGCTTTTTTTCCGGATGTCTTTTGTCAGATTCTATATCAAAATAATCATTGATAACGTAGATAGAACTTGCAGTAAAAGAAAAAACCAAAAATGCAAAGATACTTTCGTAGAAAAGATGAGTATTGGTAATGTTACCTGAAAAAAATAGCGGAGCAAAAACAAATAAGTTCTTCACCCATTGTTCCACTCTTATTAATTTTAAATAATTCTTCATCTAATGCTTTTAATTATGCAAAAGTAACATTAAAATAAAAAAACCGCAAACTGCGGTTTATTATTTAATGAAAATGTAAGAATATTTCTTATTTGCCAGATTGCGCGTCATTAATCATCTTCTCATTTGCAGTGATAGCAAATTCTACACGTCTATTCTGAGCTCTTCCTGCATCTGTATCGTTAGATGCGATTGGACTGGATTTTCCTAATCCTTCTGTAAACAATCTTGAAGCAGAAATTCCGTTGGCTACAAAATAATTCTTAACAGCCGCAGCTCTTTGAGCAGATATCCTAAGATTCACCGCATCTGTACCAATACTATCAGTATGGCCATAAATATTGATATTGGTATCCGGATTATTTTTAAGAACTGTAACCAGTTTGTCTAAATTTGTTTTTGCAAGAGAAGTTAAATTAGATGAGTTAAAATCGAAGTTAACTGTATTTTCATGCAGAGTAACCTTGATACCTTCCCCCACTCTTTCAACTTCTGCTCCCGGTAAAGTCTCTTTGATTTCTTTAGCTTGTTTGTCCATCTTGTTACCGATCACACCACCTGCAACTCCACCAACAACTCCACCTAAAACAGCTCCAAGTGGAGCATTCCCACCTTTTCCAATGTTGTTACCTAAAATACCTCCGATCACAGCACCTGCAGCTGTACCAATTGCAGCACCTTTCTGAGTATTATTTGCATTCTGAACAGCCTCACAGCTTGTTAATAGAAGTGATCCTGAAATAAAGAATGCGGCTATATTTAATTTTGTTAATTTCATTATATGTATTTTATTTGATTATTTACCTTTTCTCACAAAGTTATAACGGATATCCATTGGTTTTCCATCAGCCGTTACAGACTGTACCAAAGTGAAGCTATTATCTGTTGGATTTTCCAGAATGAGTTTATATCCTGCAAGAACTCTTTTAGCTTTTTCGCCTTCACCAACTTTCTTAAGAGAAACTACACTATTTTTATCAACACTAAAAGTGATTGCCTGAATCTTAGCAGGGCAACCATTCTCTCCGTGTAAAGTATAAGTTCCTGTATAATTATTGGGAATCAAAGTCCAAGAACTTCCTACGAAGCAATTGATACTTGCACCTTCGTCAAATGGTTTTACAGAATAATTTCTATCATAGTCTATGTTGGATATATCCCATTGACCTTTTAATTTCATCACTTCAGAGCGTAATGTTTGCGCTTCACCAGCAATCACACCATTTTTACTTGAACAAGAGGTCGCTAACAGTGCTCCTCCTATCATTCCTAAAAAAATTAATTTTCTCATAGTTTTTATATTTACTGCTAAGTTATGATAAAAAATTATGCCAAATGTTAAAAAATAAAAAATCTGAGATGCTCTCAGATTTTTTATTTTGATATATTACCCTAATTATTAAAGCTTTGTCTTATCAATTGCTTTATGTAATTTTTGTTTTTTAACCGGTTTTTTTACTGATTTTACAGGTGAATCTGCCTTATAAAAATTCTTATAAGCATATTCCGCGGCTTTTGCAACATCAATTACACCTGCAGATCTTGACAGGTTTTCAAATCCATTATTTGCACTCGTGTTGGTAGTTTTAACCAATGATTCTATTATCTGCTCCGGTTTAAGATTAGGCATATAAGCTAATAGAACAGCTGACGCTCCCGCAACGACTGGTGACGCCATCGAGGTTCCTTGCAGATATTCGTATTTTCCATCTGGAACTGTTGAATAGATTTCAGACCCAGGTGCAAAAACATCCACCATTTTTTTATCATAATTAGAGAAGCTTGATTTCAGTGCGTTGGCATCATTCGTGTTAGATCCCACCACAATCATGTTGCTAATGAAAGGCTTTTCATCTGCAGTAGATTTGAAGTTGGTTGGAAAATACTGATGTTCAGCAATATCTTCATTCTCATTACCAGCAGCTTTTACCAAAAGAACGCCTTTGCTTTCTGCATACTTGAATGCATCCCAAACTACATTTTTCCCGGGAGAAACCGGTTTTCCAAAGCTCATATTAAGAATTTTCGCTCCATTGTCAACGGCATAACGAATGGCATTAGCCACATCTTTGTCTCTTTCATCACCATCCGGAACGGCTCTTACTGTCATAATTTTAGCCACTTTGGAAGCAACCCCATATTGAGGCTCAGAACCATTAGCTAAACCCGCGATGATCCCCGCAACGTGTGTTCCATGCTTTGCATCCGGACCTTCGTAATGGTTATTGCCATAGTTTTTCTCCGAATAATCATCATAATTGTCTCCAACGATTTCTTTTCTTGGATCAAAATCCAGATTATAGCCTTTTTCAGCTTGTGGCGTAAAATAATCCAGCGCTTCCTTCATCTGTCCTTCCATATAGGTTTTCACTTCAGGAGCTGATTTACCTGCAACCTGAGGATCATTTGCAACCTGAGAAAGAACCTGCATTGCCATTGCTTCTTGCTGGCTGGAAGGTTTGATGGTTGCTAAATTCTCCTTAGTCAGCGTTTTATTGCCCAACAATTTCACCATATCGGGTATGGAATTGTTGATCATTGTATAAAGCTGTAGATTTTGTTTAGCTTCCTGACTTTTCTTTGTAAAAATATCCTTGGACTTCATGTACATCTCAAACTCATCCGGCATTTTGGATTGATTCTCTTTATTCTTTGCAGAATCCGCCCCTTCAAAAACCGACTGATATTTTTTCACGACTCTCGTCACCTCCATATTATCAACATCAATGTCACCGTTTTTACCTCCTAAGAAATTCCAACCATGGATATCATCCACATATCCGTTTCCGTCATCATCTTTTCCGTTATTTGGGATCTCGTTGGAATTGGTCCATATATTTTTCACCAATCCCGGATGGTCTACTTCTACTCCGCTATCCAAAACACCGACAACCACAGTTTTTGGCTTCAGTCCTTTAGACTCGAGAAACTTATAGGCATTTTCTGTATTAACTCCATAAACTTTTGTAGTTGCATAGTTTTTATGATACCAGGTTTTTTGGTCTTTGTCTTCCTGCGGAGAAGCTGTCTGCGCCTGAACCAATCCAAATCCTGCATATAAAAAAGCTGCCGCTATCAATAATTTTTTCATATTAAATAATTATTTGTTTCTGTTAAGGAAAATCTCGTTTAAGAGTTTCATGGATATTAATCGAGTTTTATATTTTTGATATAAGTCAAACTTTCCGGTCCAATGTTACAAATCAAGTCCAAAATTGAAAGATCTTTTATAAATCCGTTTCTGTCTGAAAAGCTCTGATAATATTCCGGCATTTCATATTCTGATTCTGATTTGGCTGAAAACTTTCCTCTGTAATCTTCTGCTTCCGGATTTTTAAAATATTCGTTGGTGAGCTCATACTTTTTTTCGGTCTTCAGAATAGCAAGAATGATACCTAACGCGTTGAGATTGAAATCTTGCAGTGAAGACACCTGTTCTGCATAAATGTTTTTGAGCTTATCTTCATAAAACTCAAAATAAGGCGTACTCTGATAAGCTGTTTTGATGGACTTCCAATGCAGTTTTTGCCAATCTTCTGCAAAAGAAATCACGATGTCTTTGATTTCCCGTTTGCCTGTATGTCTGATAGGAATGATCAGAGGTAATTTTCCGTTGGCACCGTAAATTGCCGCACGGTTTCTGTAGGTCTGCTTTGGAAAGTTTTCGAATTGTTCGAAAGTGACTTCATTTTCTTCATTCAAAAATACTGAGAACCAAGAAACTGGCGGTAAGTAGAATATTGGTAAAAGAACTTTTTTCATATTTATTTTTGATAATCCTTCTTTAATATTCAAAATTTCAACACAAAGCACACTAAGTTTTTTTACAACTAAATGTTTTTAGGCTAACAAAGGCGCTTCGCTTATATAAGCTTTGAATGATTATTTGAGGATATTAATTAAAAAAAACTTTGTCAAAGATAATAATCTCTGACAAAGTGTTGAATCTTTATTTCGGAGGGCAAATCCCATAGCCCCGATAGGAACGGCATCCTTTTTTGTTATTGCGATTGTCAAAAATTTCAACAGAATGCTTCACGTTGTTCGCAATGACAAAAAAGATATAGTGGATAGCGGGATTGAGCTCCTAATTCATATTAATCTTCTTCGTTTTTCTTTTTGAATAATTTGGCGAAATAATCCCAGCCGAAGAACAATACCAAAATAATCACAGCTACCCACCAATACGATGTTTTGTTGGCTTCGCCTGTGTTGGTGGCTTTGAACATCCTATCCCAACGGATTTTTTTGCCTGGCGCCTGATAAGTGGAACCAGCATCGGAGAACAATCCTTCTACACTTAGCCAAGTGAACATCGGCCTTCCGACAATATTCTCTTCCGGAACGACTCCAAAAAACCTTGCATCCAAAGATGCATCACGGTTGTCTCCAATCATCATATAATAGTTCTGCTTGATGGTATATTGATTGGTTTCCTGTCCGTTGACATAGATCTTCCCGTTTTTGTTTTCAAGCTTGTTGTGCTCGTACTCGGAGATAATCCATTTGTATGTTGGTAAAGTTTCTTGATTGAGTGTTACAACATCGCCTTTTTTCGGAATTCTAAGCGGTCCGTACCAATCCTGGTTCCAAGGTTTGTTGATCGGATAAATGGATTGTGTTGTATCCACATTTTTTGTGTAGGCCGTTTTATCAGCATTCAGTTTAAATCTTACTGCACCTTCTCCTTTTTCTTCGATGATTTCTTTCATCTCAACAATCTCCGGAAGAGCTTTGATTTCTTTTGCTGTCTGATCTGTCAAACCCTGAAAAGCATATACAAATCCTGTATTGGTCTGATTTTCCTGCACCGGAAGAAATCCGTATGCTTTGTACAACTGAGGAATATTAAGCTGTGAACTCGTCGTAACCAGATAACCGTGTTGCTGTTGTTCATCACCAAGAATTTTCTCCGGTGCATTGTTCACAAATAATCTTCCGGCTCTGAACTCTATAACATCTCCGGGAATACCGACACATCTTTTTACGTAAGGATCTTTTCTGTCAATTGCCGTATGCACAGAATCCTGCGGATAGTTGAAAACAACAATATCATATCGCTTGATCTCATCATAACCCGGAATTCTAAGATAAGGTAATTTAACCGCATCAATATAAGATTTGGGGTCATCTTTCGGATTGCCTTTTTGACCCGTATCGAAAATCGTTCCCTGCAAAAACGGCAAAGCAACAGGTCTCATTGGCATCCTGTAACCATAAGCCCACTTATTTACAAACAAGAAGTCTCCAACTAACAATGTACGTTCCATTGACCCTGTCGGAATCCCGAAAGGCTGCGTGATAAATGCGTGAATAATGGTTGCAAAAACCACCGCAAACGTTACCGAACCCAGGAAAGTTTCTTTCTTTTTGCTTTCTTCCTCTTCTTCTTCAGTTTCTATTTCCGGATCTTTCCCATAATTGACCGTTGCCATAAAAATAAAAGGCAGAATCACAGTCAATATTCCATTTACAGCGCCTCTTTTTCCGAATTTTTTCATCAGGAAAAGATGGAAAACAGACATCATTATCGGACCAACGATTGGTAAATAAGATAAAACCGCCCACCATTTCGGATGTTTGGTCTCTTTGAGAATGATTAAATAATTATAAAAAGGAATAAAAGAAAATAATGGGTTGTAGCCCATTTTTTTAAATAATTTCCAAGTTGTAAGCCCCATCAAAACACTGATGATGAGTACATACACGGTATAAGTAATAATATAATCCATAAATATCGCTTTTAATTTTAAGCGTAGCTTCTATATTAGTTTTTTATATGCTGCTTTTGTTACAGTTTTTACAAACTTAAAACATCTTTCATAGAAAAAACCCCTTGTTTTCCAACAATCCATTCTGCTGCAATCACAGCACCCAATGCGAATCCATTTCTGTTAAAAGCTGTATGTTTGATTTCTATCTCATCCACTTCCGATCTGTAGAAAACACTATGCGTTCCAGGAACTTCGTCCTCACGAATGGCAAAAATCCCCAATTCTTTATCCTTGGTCTCATCCAGTTTCCAAGCTTCGTACTTAGAATTCTCAATAATTCCCTCTGCGATGGAAATAGCAGTACCACTTGGCGCATCCAATTTATGAATGTGATGGATCTCTTCCAGCTGAACAGAATATTCGGTAGTTTTTGACATCAGCTTTGCTAAATTTTCATTAAGCGCAAAAAAGAGGTTCACTCCCAAACTAAAATTTGAGCCATATAAAAACGCTGTATCTTGCTCTAAAGTGATCTTCTCAATTTCCGGTTTTTTGTACAACCAACCTGTTGTTCCGCAAATTACGGGAATATGATTTTCCAGGCAAACTTTGATATTTTCAAAAGCAGCTTCGGGATTTGAAAATTCTATGGCCACATCAGCTCCGTTCAGAGAATCTTTGGTTGGCGTTTCTCTCAATCTTGCAACTACTTCGTGACCTCGGCTTTGGGAAATCTCATCAATTATTTTTCCCATTTTTCCGTAACCTACTAATGCTATTTTCATTTTATAATTGATATAGATTTTTAATTTTAGAATCTGAAAGTTAAAGTCATTCCTGCTTTTGTTTCAAAATTACTGAACTGATCATTGATGATGGAAGGTGTCAATGCCAGATCCGGGTCGTGACGACCTTCGTAAAGATGTGCATCTACAACAGCATCAACAATATTAAGTATATAAATCAAACCGGTAATTCCAATCGCATAATCCCGCTGTCTTTTGGATCTGTCCTGAGCATTACCAAGAACCGTTTTGTCGATTCCGTTAATATTGGAAAACTCGTGGGGCAGACCATTTAATTCCGCAACAAAGGCATTTCTGTACCGCTTGTATTGCTTATCATTCCAAAGCGCAATCCCAACTCCTGTTCCTACTGCTCCCCAAACCAACGGGATTTTCCAATATTTTTTATTGTAAAATTGTCCAAGGCCGGGCAAAACTGCAGAATACAAACCTGCTTTTGCAGGACTTAGCTTCGTGATTTTTGCAGGTGCATTTTTTTGTTCTATATCACCTAAAACCTGGGCTTCCGACATTGGTTTTGCGGCAGGAATACTGTCCTTTGGAAGATTTTCAACCCGAATAGTATCATTAGGATTAACCTGTGAAAAAGCCAAACAAAAAGAAAAGAACAAAAAAATTGAAAATATTTTCTTCATTTATCTAATGTGAGCCAAAATATTTTCCAGCTCTTCTTCATTTTTAAAATCGAGAACAATTTTTCCTTTTTTCCCATTTGCCGAAGTTTTGATTTCGACATTCACATTCAGAATATCAGATAGATTTTTCTGAGCTTTTTTCACGTGATTAGGAATAATGATTTGCTTTACTGCTTTTTCTTTATCCTGAGGATTCTTCAATTGCGCAGCTAATTGCTCAGCTTGCCTTACATTCAGTTGATCCTGAATAATTTTATTGAACAAAGTCTGACGTTTTTCATCTGTATCCAAGCCCATAATCGCTCTTCCATGGCCAGCCGAAATTTGACCACTTCTGATCCCGTTTTGAATATCCGGCGACAGCTTCAACAAACGAACACTATTGGTAATTGTACTTCTCTCCTTTCCAACACGCTGGCTAAGATTCTCCTGAGTCATTCCAACTTCATCCAAAAGTCTTTGGTAAGTTAAAGCAACTTCTATCGGGTCAAGGTCTTCTCTTTGGATATTTTCTACCAAAGCCATTTCCAGCAATTCCTGATCGTTAACCAAACGGATATAAGCAGGAATAGATTTTAATCCAGCAATCTTAGAAGCGCGGTAACGTCTTTCTCCGGAGATGATTTCGAATTTTTCTCCGTCTTTTCTCAGTGTAACCGGTTGGATGATTCCAAGACTTTTAATCGATTCGGCAAGGTCGCTCAATGCTTTTTCGTCAAAATAAGTTCTTGGCTGATTCGGATTTGGGTAGATGTCTTCAATAGAAACTTCTACGATATTTCCTACCAATGTTTTAGCACCCTCATCAGACGCCGAATTGATATTGGTTTTACTTTCAGCATTTAGAATAGCGCCTAGACCGCGACCCATTGCTCTTGTTTTATCTCTCATTTTATAAATGATAATTAATGATAATAGATAAACTTATCTAAAGATCATTTTAATTTTTAACTAATTTTTCGTTCTTCAGCAGTACTTCTTCTGCTAACTGAATATATTGAATAGCGCCTTTGCTTTCCGCATCATATTTCAGGATACTTTCTCCAAAACTTGGCGCTTCGCTTAAACGCACATTTCTGCTGATAATGGTTTCAAAAACCATCTCCGGAAAATGAGAATTAACTTCCTCCACGACCTGATTGGATAATCTTAAACGGCTGTCATACATCGTCAGCAATAATCCTTCTATATCTAAATCCTGATTATGGATTTTCTGAACATTTTTAATTGTATTCAACAATTTACCTAATCCTTCCAAAGCAAAATATTCGCACTGGATTGGAATTATCACAGAATCTGCTGCTGTTAAAGCATTAATTGTAATCAAACCTAAACTCGGTGCGCAATCGATAATGATATAATCATATTGATCTTTAATCGATTTTAATGCTTCGCGCATCATGTACTCGCGATTATCACGATCAACCAATTCTATCTCTGCTGCTACCAAATCTATATGGGAAGGAATAATGTCAACATTGGGAGAACTCGTCGGCAAAATACATTTTGTAGCTTCTGCACTATGTTCCAATAAATTATATGTAGAAAAATTAACTTCTTCCACACCCAAACCTGAAGTTGCATTGGCCTGTGGATCAGCATCTATCAAAAGGACTCTTTTTTCCAAAACACCCAAAGCTGATGCAAGATTAACAGCAGTTGTCGTTTTACCAACTCCACCTTTCTGATTTGCAACGCCTATAATTTTTCCCATAAACAATAATTTAATCATCAAAAATACAATTTTTTACCACTTAGAATGTTTTGAAAAACACAGCCAGCCGTTAAAGTATTGTTAATTAATGAGTTGACAAATAAAAAAATTATCCACATTTCGCTAAAAAATGTGGATAATTATAAAACTCTGATTAATTTGATATCAATATAGCATTGATAATCAATCTATTCGATTCTCATAGAAATTGGCATTCTGAAAGAAGATCTGACAGCTTTACCATTCAATTGAGCTGGCGTCCATTTTGTTTTTATAGATTTTATGGTTCTTTCTGCTTCATTATTAAAATCAGCGTTTTGTCCCGTAACTTTAATATTTGTAATACTTCCGTCTCTTTCCACTACAAAAGTAATAATACCGGAAACCATTCCTGAATGATCCACTGATTCCGTATCAAAGTTCTGAGACACTTTTTGGCGGAAAGCATTGATTCCACCTTTGAAATCCGCGGCAACATCTACTTCAGATCCAGTTCTTATTTTATCAGGATCTTCGGCCGGCGCAACCGGTGCCATAGTCGGTTTATAAGTATTTGCCGGAGGCCCTGCTTGAATTGGCGGCGCAACAGGAAGCGTAGTTTCTACTCCCGGAGATGTGGTGGAACTAACAGCAGCATTTTTTTTGTCTTCTTCTGTAGGTACAGGTTTATCATTTTTCACTACTCTTACTGGCGTATAGTTTGTAGATTCCACAGTTTTAACTTTTGGAGGAATAGCTCTAGATTGTTGAATTACAGGCGGCTCATAAATATCAACCGGTGTTAAATCAAATACTGGAGGGCAAGCATGTATAATTTCTGAGTCATTATTTGATATTGCGGAAACAATTAAAGGAATCACTGATAATGACCCAAAAAAAGCAACTCCTACAAGTAATGCTTTTGTTAATTGATTAGAATACTCGTTTCTAAGAACATAAGCGCCATAAGCTTTATTTCTATTTGCAAATACAACTTCGTCCAAGTGATCTTTCCCAAATGCATGTAATAGATTTTTCATAACAATAAAATAAATTTTAATTAAACGATTGATAACAATTTTAACAATTGAATGAAAACACATCAAATAACATTCCATTTTACCAACCAAAAATCAAACAAATTATGAAATACATAAATTTTATTCAAAACAAGAATTAAAATTATTATACTTGTATCTTAAAATTATAATTAATTTGATGCAATGAAATTCAAATTGTTTATTTGCTTGTTTTGGTGTTTCTGGATTGGTGCTCAGGAAGGCTTTGTATTGGAAAATACCGAAAAGACTGTTATAAAATTCAAGTTGATTAATAACTTAATTTTCATTCCGATGAATGTTAATGGTGTTGAACTGAATTTTATGCTGGATTCCGGAATATCAGAAACATTACTGTTCAGCCTTGAAAACAAAGAGGTTGATTTTAAAAACATTGAAAAAATCACTTTCAAAGGTTTAGGTGAAACAGTAAGTGTTGAAGCTCTGAAATCAATCAAAAACAATATCAAAATCGGAGAACATTTTGTGGACAGATCCCACACCGTTTTCATTGTACTGGATGAAGATTTTAATATTTCTCAAGATATCGGAATTCCTGTGAATGGAATTATCGGTTATTATTTTTTCAAAAACCATCCTATTGAAATCAATTATAATAAAAAAACAATTACAGTCTATAAAGACAATTCTAAATTTCCGAAACGTATCAAAAAGTATTCTGATTTCCCAATGAGTGTGGAACTCAACAAACCTTACATGTATGCGGATGTGGAAATGAAACACGAGAAACAAAGCTCAAAATTGCTTCTTGATCTTGGCAATACAGATTCGGTCTGGCTTTTTCCTGTTCTTATCAAGGATTTTGTCTATAACCGTCCTAATATTGATGATTTCCTTGGTAGAGGTTTTAGTGGTGATATTTTTGGAAAAAGAAGCAGAATCAACTCCCTGTCGATTGGCAACTTCCAGCTTAATAAACCAATTGCAGCAATGCCGGATGAGTTTTCTATCCAACATCTGAATATTGTTAAGGACAGAAAAGGCTCTATCGGATCGGAAATCCTTCGGCGGTTTTCTGTCATTTTCGATTATCCCGGCAAGAAAGTTTACTTCAAACCTAACCAACACCTGGACGATCCTTTCCTTATTGACGGAAGCGGACTGGAAATAAAACAGGATGGACTAATCTGGGAACAAGAGCAGGTGAAAGTGGAAACCGCGAAAAAAAATTCTGCAGGAAATGAAATCAATGTCCTGGATAACAGTGATAAATTTCAATATAAATTTTCTTTGAAGCCGATTTTTGTCGTTTCCGGAACCAGAAAAGATTCACCGGCGCAGAAAGCAGGAATATTGAAAAACGACCAGATTGTTACGATTGATAATAAAGCTGCTAAAGAAATGACAATGAGCAAGATCCATTCGATCCTGAAAACCGATACCAGCAGAAAAATAAAGCTGGAAGTCAAAAGAAATAATCTCCCGATTAAAGTTGAATTTGTGTTAGAAGACCCAATTCCTTACATAGAGGAATAATTATTGAAACAAAATTTCAAAAAAACTATGAACGAGACACTAAACAGCATAAGAAACAGACCAAGGTTTAAGCTTTACACCAATCTTTCTCCTGATGAATATGAAGTGAATCTGAGAAAATATCTTGATGAAAACCGGGATAGATTCTATGGCAATATCAACCGGGAAGTAGCAACTATTTTTGTAAAAACTGAAGATGAAAATTATTGGAAACCGAATCTTGCGCTTAGAATCGAAAAAGAAGATGACGTAACCGTTATCAGAGGTATTTTTGGGCCAAGTTCTGCTGTATGGACTTTTTTTATGTTTCTTTATTTTCTTTTTACAGTAGCCTGGATGACATTTTTTACACTTTATTATGTCGAGAAGCAAATCAAATCCAATAATTATCCGTGGGCGCTGCCTTGCTCATTTGTTGTATTAGTTTTTATTGCGTTGACATATGCAGCAGCAAGATTTGGACAACTGAAAGGGAAGGAAGAAATGAATGAATTAAGAAAATTTGCAGAAGAATCTACTTTTCCTATTGAGAAAGAAGACTAATTATTTTATTTTACGGCTTTCTAAAGAATGCGTTAATTTTAGTCCGATTTTCATTAACAGATATTGAAAAGGCTTCTGTCGTTTGTAATATTTTCCAATGAAAATATTCATTGCCCCAAAAAATCGATCAAGATATACTTTATCTTTAACGGTACTTTCGCCTTTGTAATGGAGGAGCGAATATTTCCCATAATAGAAATTCTTATAACCTTTTCTCAAAATAGTATAACAAAGATCTATGTCCTCGCCGTACATGAAGTATCTTTCGTCAAAACCACCAACCTCTTCATAAACCGATCTTTTCAGCAGAAGATTAGCGCCTGTCATGATTTCTACTTCCGCTATTCCAAACTCATCAACATCGTTTCTGTAATATGTTTTTGAATTGTTGTTGAAAGTCGTGAATAATTTTTCGAAGGAATTAATCAAAGCAGGAACCGACCTTTTACTTTCCGGCAAGAACTCACCTTTCAGGTTATGCATTCTAAGACCGAGAGCGCCAAATTTTTCCTGGTTATCAGCAAAGTCTAGAATTTCCTGGAAATAATCCCCTTCAATTTCAGTATCGGGATTAAGTATGTAAACGTATTCTCCTTTAGCCGATTTTACACCAATGTTATTAGCCTTTGAGAAACCATAATTCTTGTCAAGTGCCAAGAAATCAACCTCCGGAAATTCAGAAATCAATGATTTCCAAGTAGAATCCGGAGAATTATTATCTACAACAATAATCTCATATTCAAAACCCTGAAAATATTTTTTAATCGAAAGGATACAGTTTCTCAACAGATCCTTCACTTGATAATGAACAATGATGACACTTACTTTCATTAGCCGGCTTCGTTATAAGCAATCCTGTTGGTAATAGATCTTCCCAAAGAGATTTCATCCGCATACTCCAGCTCATCGCCAACTGCAATCCCTCTGGCAATACTTGAAAACATCACCTGAGAACCCTTAAATTTTTTATAAATATAATAAGCTGTTGTATCGCCTTCCATAGTTGCACTAAGCGCAAAAATCAATTCCTTTACAACACCTCCGTTCAGTTTTTTTTCCACGCTTCCTATTCTTAGCTGGCTTGGGCCAATCCCTTCCATTGGAGAAATCTTACCACCTAAAACCAGATATTTCCCTTTGTATTTCCCCGTATTTTCTATCGCCATAACATCTCTTACATCTTCTACAACGCAAAGTAATTCATCGTTTCTTTTTTCGTCGCTACAAATATCACAAATATCAGAATCTGAAAAATTGTGGCATTCCTTACAATATTTGATATCTGTGACCAAGTTTTGTATTGATGCTCCCAAAGAAATCCCTTGTGAAGCTGGCTGACGAAGCAAATGCAACGCCAGACGAAGCGCAGATTTTTTCCCGATTCCGGGCAAACCTGCAATTTCTTCAACGGCTTTTGATAAAACTTTGCTTGGATAGTCCATTATAAGAAAACAGATTCAAAACAGAAGAATCTGAATAGGAAATTTAGTCTTTATTAATTCTTTTATAAGTCTGAAAACAGAAATCATGATCATTCTTATCGTCTTTGGAATGGCATTCTTCATCCGTTTTCTGCCAAGTTTCCGGGTCGATCTGTGGAAAAAAAGTATCGCCTTCAAAATCTCCGTTAACCCTGGTAATTTCCAATCGGTCCGCAAGCTCTATGGTTTGCCCGTAAATATCTCCGCCTCCTATTATAAAAATATCTTCATCAATTTTTTTAGCAAATTTGATGGCCTCTTTCAATGTGGATACAATTAAGATATTTTCCTCAAACCAGTTTTCTTTTCTGCTGACAACAATATTCGTACGGTTTGGCAACGCTTTGCCAATGCTTTCATAGGTTTTCCTTCCCATCACAACAGGGTGATGTTCTGTAAGAGTTTTGAAACGTTTGAGATCTTTTGAAAGATGCCAAATAAGCCGGTTATCTTTCCCCAAAGCATTATTATTTCCTATTGCTGCAATTATCGTAATCATATCTCTACAAATCTAAGATTTTTATGCTTAAATTAAGAAATATTTATGAATTTTTAGTTTTTATATTTTCGTATTTTTGAACATTCCTATTTACTAATAATTTTATTCCTTAAATAAGAATAGATAATATCATACATTAATGAAAAAAATTTTCTTAGCATCTTCTCTTGCTCTTTTGGTATTGGCAAGCTGCAACAAAGACAAAGAAATCCTTAATACCCTGAATGATTATAACATCAATCAGCAAAATAAAGGTTATCATTTTGGAGATAAGCTAAAACTACCTCAGGACGTTTTGGATTATGCCGAAGCCGTTACCATTACTTATAATGATAAGGAAACCAGCAATCTGACAATAGACCCAAACATTTTTTCATTGGGTGAAAATGATGTGACATTCAACATCAAGACAAAAGGTGGTGAAGTTCTAACTCAGGATGCAACCATTAATGTTTTTGCCAAAGTAAAACCCCGAGAGATCTCATACGAAGTTGTCAATCAATATCCACATGATCCTAAGAATTTTGTCCAGGGTTTTCAACTGGATGGAAATACAATTTATGAATCCGATGGACAACATGGTGAATCCAGAATCCTTAAATATAATCTAGGCTCTACAACACCCATTGCAAGTACATCTCAACCCCAGGAAATTTTTTCTGAAGGAAGCGCGATTGTTGGTGATAAAATATACCAATTAACCTGGCAAAACAAGAAAGGATTTATTTACGATAAAAGTTCTTTAAAGCTATTAAGCGAATTTGCTTATACTGCTGAAATTGCAGAAGGCTGGGGACTAACTTATGACGGAACAAACCTGATCTTATCCGACGGAACAAAAAACATATACTTCCTGGATCCTGCAAATCCTTCCAAGGTTGTAAGAACAATTGCTGTTGCGAGCAATACAACAGGTTATGATCAGCTGAATGAGCTGGAATATCACAATGGCGCTATCTATGCGAATGTCTGGCAGAAACCAATTATCCTTAAAATCAATCCTGTTAATGGAGAAGTAACAGGAATTTTGGACTTAACCAATATTGCAAAACAAAATACAACAGGAAACGATGATGTCCTGAATGGCATAGCCTTCAAAGGTGAAAATATGTTAATAACCGGTAAAAACTGGAGTAGAATCTATGAATTAATTATTAAGTAATTCCACAAAAAATAATAAAAGCTTCAAAAATTTTGAAGCTTTTATTATTTTGACTATTGTTGAGGATTCTCAAAATTCTTCACAATAGAATGTTTTATACTCAGTTCAGTATTTTGATAAAGTGTTTTGTTCGCTTTATAAAAACTATTACAAACCTGAGATTTCATTTCATATTCGCCCTGCTCTACAACAATACTTTCTGTTTTCTTTGCACCAACTGGCAAAATGTAATGGTTATTTCCAGAGATGTCCATAGTAAAATCACAGTCTGACTCGTTACTGATAATCAAAACCATGCTTTTGTTAGAAGCATCGGTATTGAATAACTGATTAAGCAGCGAAACGGCCTTTTCCTCGAGAGTTAACTTAGCCTTGATCTGATCGGATTCAAGTATTACATTAGAATTCTTTCCGATGAATATTGGCGATATCACATTATTTGTAGCACAGCTTGTTAAAAGACAACAACCTAATAAAAGTAAAAATAATTTATTCATCCTTCAGCCTGAATTTGATATACGTAATTGTTTTTCCCTTGGAAGAGAACAAGTCTTCATAGTAAGTTCTGATGGCTTTCAGCAAAGGCGTATCAGGCTGATATTCTTCCGCGCCATAAATATCATGATGAGAAGTAAGAATCTGGTGGCCAAGACCTTGTAATATTCCTAAAGTGTAGCCGTGCAAAAACTCGGAGTCGGTTTTGAGATGGATTATTCCATCCTTTTTGAGAATGTGTTTGTATTTGTCTAGAAATTCCGGATTGGTAAGCCTATGCTTTGTTCTTCTGTATTTGATCTGAGGATCCGGAAAAGTGATCCAGATTTCGGAAACTTCGTTTTCAGCGAACAGGCTTTCTAGCAGTTCTATCTGAGTCCTTACAAAAGCAACATTTTTCAGCCTGTAATGAATTGCTTCTTTGGCGCCAAACCAGAATCTTGCACCTTTGATATCTATCCCGATAAAATTTTTCTGTGGGAAAGCTTTTGCCAAACCAACGGAATATTCTCCTTTTCCGCAGCCTAGTTCTAAAACAATTGGATTATCATTTCCAAAAAACTCAGCCCATTTTCCTTTATGCTTGAAATCATTGATTGCCTCTTCCCGAGTGGGTTGAATTACGTTAGGTAACTTTTTATTTTCCTCGAATCTGGCAATTTTATTTTTCCCCATTATTTTAAATTTCTACACGTATAAAAAACGTTATAAAAATAAACATTTCCAGATAATTTCAAAAAAATATTTAATAATATTTGAATTTTTTACAAAAAAACATTATTCTTTTTTGATATTGTCTGTAATCTGCATCAAATGAGAGTTTTGGAGTCTTTTGAGATAAATCGGAAGATACTTTTCTATATAAACTTTGGTCGCTTCATAATTATTCGACTCCAAAAATATCGAAATGTTATCCGAACTGTAAATAAACTGTAAGAAGTTAGGAATCAATTCCTTTGGCACTTTGAGCTTTATGAAATAATCATCTCCAAAATAATCCTGAAGATTTTTTATGCCCTGACTCATTTTTTCATATTTATAATAGCGCTCTTTCTTTTTCTTTTCTCCGGAAATGAGATCAAAAATACTGTCAATGCTAAAACTAAGACCCTGATTGAATGACAAAACAGGAAGCTCGGGAGAAGTTCCATCACCTTTCGGTTCGGGCAAACCAATCATTTTTCTAAGCTCAAAAGCTTTCTCGGAAGACTTAAGCATAGATACATCCTTTCGCAGATTACCTGTCGGTCGGAAGGAACTTATGATCACTTCCTGGATCTCGTAATAAGCAATCTGGAGTTCGACAAAATTTTTGCTGAGATTGAGCATCTGCTCTGTTACAGTGATATCTTTTCTTTCTGTTGCAATAGATGTAAACCTTATAATATCTCCTTCTTTTGCCTGTATTCTAAACTCTCCGTTATAATTGGCCAGAACACTTTTATGTGCATTAAGATTGGTAACATACATCTGATTAAGATAAAGACTTGACTTATCTCTGATGTAAATCTCACCGTTAAAGAATTGCCCGTAAACGGATGCCAGGCAAAAAAGCAAAGCAATAGTAAAAATCTTCCTCATAATAATTGGGCAAATTTATAGAGAATTAGAACTAATAGCATTACAAAAAAAAACCGATAAGGTTAAAATTTTATTAAACTTTATCGGCTTTTTGTTAAGTAATTAGAATTAAAATCTTTTTTATAAAATAATTGTTAAAATATCATACTTTAATCAGAATTCCTGTTCTTCAGAAGGATCCAACCAATATATTTTACAGGTGGTGATTTTTCAAAATCTTTCCATTCCATAATGTACCAATAGCTGGAAGTTGGTAATACTTTACCTCCTAGTTTTCCATCCCAGGTATAATTATTATTTGAATCCCCTTCAAAAAGTTTTTTGCTCAGTCTATCAAAAATCTGGAATTTCACATCGATTTTATACTTAAGGAGCGACATGTCCAAAACATCATTGACTCCATCTCCGTTAGGTGTTATCAGGTTATAAATTTCTATTACCGAAAATTCCTCTTCCACTGGCACACAATTATCAGCAGAAATAACATAAACCTTGTGAAAACCCGATGAAACATTATTAAAAACATTAGAATCCTGATAATTACCATTATCTAACGCATATCGGTATGGCGGAACTCCTCCTTCTACATTGACTTTTACATTATTTCCATTGATTTCTATGCTTTTGATTTCAGGAAGTTCAGCTGCCTTAATCTCAACATTTTGTTTATATAGACATCCATTAGGAGCGGTAAGAAGAACATAATACTTTCCAATATCCAGATTATTAATCTCTTGACTCAAACCTATTGGAGAATCAGCAGCATTAAACCATTCATATTTATCAAAACCCGGCCCTGCATTCAGACTTGTTATTGTGTTAGGGCAAATTATTTTATCATTTAAAACAGTTGATTTTGAAGGAATTTTAATATTAATTATCAACTCGACAACAGAATAGCAACCGGAAGTGTTAAAAAACCTCACATATAAAGTCTGTTGCTTGTTAATGCGTATTTCCGAAATATCATTAGCGGCATTAGCTTGTGCATCATTTATTTTAGTATAAAATTTAGCTGTTACGGTTGTGTCTGGAGTAAATAATGTTTTATAATTGTTTAAGTTTTGTATCAGTTTTTCTTTATCAAAATCATCATCACATTCTTCTACAGTGACACTTGGTTTAATTGCAGGATAAAATTTAGATTTTAACTCTATTTTCTGAATGGCAAAACAGTTTTTCACATTACTGATCCGAACATAAACAAAAGTATCGGCAGAACGATATGCTGTGTAATTTTTAATTTCATCACTAGCAATTTCAAAAAGTGCTCCGTTAGAAGTCTTATAATAAGTTTTTTTTGCGGTAGTATCAGCTGTAACATTCGCCTTGCTCAGATTATAATCTGCAATCCCGTTGGAAGTACATTCTTGCAGAATATCATCATGAGAAACAACTTGAGTTATCCGAACTGTTGCCTGCCCAACTTCACAGTCAGGAATAGATCCGATGCCACAATATGAATATTTAAAAGTATCAATTCCTGAAGTGCCTGGATTAGCAGTATATATTATTTCACCATTGGCTTGGGTAGTCGCAATTCCATTCGACGGTGGTGTATCTATTTTTACAGATGCCGGGTTATATGTTTGTGCACTCAAACTAAACTTAGGCTTAATAGTAACTGTTGAACAACCTTCATAATTTGAATTTGTATAAGTTGTACAGTTATAAAATTTAAATTCATCAGTTTTAACTTCTAAACATGATCCTTGCCGGATACGAACTCTATAGATACCTGCCTGTTGAGGATAGTAATAAAACTCTTTATTAGAAGGGTATTGACTTGTTACAGGTGCATTAATAAAATTACCGGCACTATTTTTTATCTCCCATTGATAAAAATCAAAACCTTCGGTTACTGCCAGCTTCACTCCAGGCAAACACTCTCCTTCTACTTTCAAGATTACAGGAGTTGAAGAGAATCCTGCAAAATATCCTCCATAGCCAAATGCTTTATTCCCACTAGCAATACCTGCAGTTACGGCTTTGGTTGATTTGACAGTAATGTTTCCTGTAACATTGGGGATAGAATAAGTAACCCATTCTTGATTTGCAGTAATTGTTGAGATATCGTATGGCCCATACTGAGAATCGGGAGTTTCACCGTTAACCGTTACATTGGCTCCTTTTTCGGTAATAATATTTAATTTAGTGTAAAATTCCGGATTATGTGGTTGGTCAGATAGATAATTGATATAACTAATTTCATCAATTTTGCGAGGAAGATAACAGTTAAGTGGCGGGATATAATTCATACCGCCTGTTGCTAGCGGACTGTCTCCAGCCTCAACACCACCAAGCAGTTGATATACATATACATTTTTATTCGTTTTTATATGTAGGTTATAATGCTCATTACCTCTATCAATATAATTTGTTTCCTCTACACGATAATAATCTCCCTCATTAGCCAAGGTTTTAATTGGCGTCGTGGCATCATTTAAATAAATAGATGTATTTTTTTGTGTAGCGACCACAATAGCCCCTTCCATATTATTTCCAATTTTTCCATAACCTTTTACTATCACAAACTCGTCTCCCAGCTTGTTGACAGGAACAGACTGATCCATTAGAATATCAGATCCAGCAGCCGTATTAGAAGCATATTGTCCATTGAAGTTACCATTGGTTATTGAAATAGGTTTATCGGAAGTAATTTTGGCACCTATAAACCCATCCGAATTATCAAGAGCATCAACAGTTCTTACATCCGCTATATAAGATTGTCCTTTATCCAGATTGAAGGTAATACTTGAAGGAATACCCAGTGCCCAAAAAAATATAGGTTTTTTAAAATCGCTAATTGTAACTTTTGTATTATCTTCAGTAGCAAGAACACTCACGGATGCTCCAAAGAAAAGACTTGTTTGTGCATTTGGAGCCATTACTGTGTAAAACTGAGTCCCAATACCAGAAGTTCCTTTGGAAGTAATAATCTCAGAATGATTTGTCACACCAAAACGAAGATTTGCAAAACATGGTCTATCACTTTTCACATATAGACCTCTTGTACCAACGATAAAAACATCATCAGGATTTGATGTTATAATGTAATCCCGCGGAATATCTATAACTTTAGGAGATCCTTTACTAATTGTTACCTGATCAATTAAAGTATTATTATTATAAATTAAAACATTGAAAGGTGTGACTTCGTTCGTAGAAAGATGAAGAAATTGCTCAAAACCGTTATTGTTACTTTGACCATCAAACATCGGAGCAAACCAATGTTCTCTATCCAGTTGCGCTAAAATTTTTGCAAAAAAAATAAAAATAAAAACAAAAAGTAAAATTTTCTTCATTGTAATAGCCTTCAATATATTACAAATGTAGAAAAAAGGATTTTATTGTATGATATTATTCAATTTCTATTTTTTAAAAGTATCCAACCGGAAAGTTGCATCCTTTTTGGATTCCCGGTTTCATTCCATTCCAGAATATACCAGTATGATGATGTCGATAATGCCCTGCTATTGAGTTTACCATTCCAGATGAACTGGTTATTTACATCACCTTTGAAAACCAGATTGCCATAACGATCATAAACTTCGAATCTTGGATCGGATTTTGTCAAAAGATCGGAGTAGTCAATAAAATCATTGATCCCGTCATCGTTTGGTGTGATGACATTTTTCACACCAATGATTGTAAAGCTCTGAACTGCAGTTCCGCAGGCATCACGCACGGTAACTATGTGCTGTCCCCTATGAACATTTTCATAAACATTGCTTGTCTGATAAGGCTGTCCATCCAGACTATACTGATAAGGCGGAATTCCGTTTGCTGCGAAAACAGTGACTTTATTACCTTCTATCAAAGCATTATTAATAACTAAATCTTGTGGTTCTGATATTTTGACAAACTGTTGGTAAGTACAACCATTGGATGTCAACTTCACCCAATAATCGCCAGCTTTTTGATTCTTGATTTTATTAACACTGGTTCCTTGTTCTCCATTGCTCCATTCATAATAATCAAAAGCAGGTTCTACTTCCAAATCAGTTGTTGTACTTTTACAGATGATTGTGTCTTTAAGAATACTTGATTTTTTCGGCTGTTTGAATCTTAATTTGAATGAAGAATAATTATCACAAAAATTGCCTGCCTTACTGATTCTTATATAAAATGTCTTTTCGGCTTGCGTCGGGCTTAGGGTTTGCGATTTGCTGATTGATGGCTTATCTGCTTTGAGCTCCGAAATCTTTTCATAGAATTTGACATCGGCTGGATTGAGCGTTTCGGTCGTCATCAGACCAATATAGTCATCCAGATTCACGGTTTTGCTTCCTTTCAGTTCATTATCGCAGACATCAAAGACCGGAATGGTAGCAGGAGCCGGCTGCTGAGGATAGTTCATCTGGAGTTGAGAACCGTGATAGAATCTTAAAGTATAAGCATCCGGTGTACAGCTAAATGCACCAACTTTTACCGTAATATCCTGAGGATTCTGTGTAAATTCAAAATTATTATCGGGATTAATTTGTATTCCGGCCTGTGTATAATATTCAACTTTGAAATTCCCGCTAAAATTGGTGACAATCTGATTCGTAAACTTAGATAATTTTTCTATATATCTTCCATCAAAATCATCATCACAAATCATTATCGGAGATGTGTCAATGATTGCAACCGGCGCTTTTTCTATTTTTACCTGCCCTTGTAATCGACAGCCACTTCCCAACTTAATACTGACACTAAAATTTCCTTCATCATTTAATACATCATAATACGATTGTGTTATAGGTACACTTAACGGAAGACCATCTTTAAACCAATGATACTCTGCAAGAGGATCGTTAATTGAAGGGGTTGGTTGTATCCTGTAAGGTATATTTTCACAAAGTGGATCCGCATTATCAAGAGTAAGATCATTTCCTATATTTACATTACCGGTAAAACTACCCGATTTCAGGAAAACAGCGGAATCATAAAGGCCACTTGAATCTCCATGATCAGCAATCACTAATTTTATATGATATTTTACTCCTTTTTGAATATTTGCAATTGCTTTTAAAACCTTAGTTTGTCCGTTAAAATTAGTTGGAGTATTTACACCATTAAAACCACCAAAATATTCAATATTTCTTTCACATAATGTTGCTCCATTAATCGATAAAGAAGTTACGGGAGTGCTGGTTCCTGGAACCAATGCAATATTCTGATAAGGATTAGTCGTATTGGCTTCTTTAATTAAGAATGCAAAAGCATCCGAATAACGACAATTTGTATTTCGGTATTCTTCAGATAAAAACATGTAATCAAAGCTGATTTTATCACTTTGCAGTGAAACAAAATCAAATTCTAAGGATGTAGCATTCAGAATATTATCAGTCGGCAAACCGGATTGTTGTAAAACATCAATAAGGTCATTATCCCCGCCCCAGCCGGAGACAAATTCGCTTTGAAGATTATTATTCGGCCCGGATGCTTTGGATACCCGTCCCGTAGAAAGAATAATACCTTCATCTATTTCAAAGTTACTTGATCCTTTATCAAAATACCCATAGCTAAGATCTGTACCTCCAAAAAGTTCTCCTGTGGCGGACACATTGGAAACAGTAATACAACTTGCATTTTGAGCACCAATAAATTTGTCAACTAAATCCTGAGCTGTATAAGTTATATTGGTATTTATATATTGTGCTTTTGTGTAATTTGTAACAGCCACACAAAAAAAAGAAATAAGAGAGAATAAAAATCTATATGTTCTCATTTAACATAACAAAATGGGGTACAAATTTACTCCGAAAATCCCAAACAAAAAATCCTGCCATAAAATATAGCAGGATTTTAACTTTTTATTATTTCAAATCTTAAGAAAGAGCAACTCTTACGAATCCTGTAACTTTAAGATCTGCGTTTACAGATTTTACATAGTCAGCAACTGATACACTAGGATCTTTGATAAAATCTTGGTGTACCAAAGTGTTGTCTTTGTAGAATCTCTGCATTTTACCTTTCAGGATATTGTCGATAATGTTTGCAGGCTTACCTTCTTCAGTTAATTTATGTCTTTCGATTTCCAATTCTTTATCGATAGTTTCCTGAGAAACCGCATTCTCATCAAGAGCAATTGGGTTCATCGCGGCAACCTGCATAGAAACAGCTTTTGCAGCCTCTTCAGCACCTTCAGCCTTAGCAGAAAGAGAAGTAATTGCAGCAATCTTGTTTCCAGCGTGGATATAAGCACCTAAGAAAGCTCCCTGAATGCTTTCAAAAGCCCCAATCTCGATTTTTTCTCCGATAACACCTGTTTGTTGGATCAATTTCTCAGCAACAGTTTGCCCGTGGAAATCAGAAGCAAGAAACTCTTCTTTGTTAGAATAGTTGATCGCCTGTTCAGCCAATTCATAAGCTAATTCTACGAAAGCTTCATTCTTAGCAACAAAGTCAGTCTCACAATTCAAAGAGATTACAGCACCTAAAGTATTGTCCTCATTTACTCTAGCGATAACAGCACCTTCAGAAGATTCTCTGTCAGCTCTGTTAGCAGCAACTTTTTGTCCTTTTTTTCTAAGGATATCAATTGCTTTTTCGAAATCTCCTTCAGCTTCGGTTAAAGCTTTTTTGCAGTCCATCATTCCTGCACCTGTTGTGTTTCTTAGTTTTGCTACGTCTGCAGCTACTGGTGTATAAGACATAATATTGATTATTTTTTTATTTAATTGTTGATTCCTCCTTCATGATTTTCAGCGTGCAAATATAGTGATTTTTATAAAAATAATTATCAATAAGAAACAATCTTAATAAAAATAGAATATTGTTATAATATTATCAGATTATGTGAAAAATCGAATTAATTTTTAATTTAAATTTCACACAACATTACAAGATTTGGTTTATTTTTACGTTTCAATTAAAAACAGATCCCCATTTATAATGAAGAAGATATTTTTACTTTCATTTTTTTTAGTTTCTATAAGTATATTTTCCCAAGTCAACGTTTTTGAAGCCAAAAGATCTACAGACAAAGCGGTTATAGAAAAATTTATCAGGGACAATCCCAATCACCCCGCTGTTCCGGAACTGAAACAAAGAATTCTGTCTCTTAAATATGGTGGAAACGCTCAAGTTGCAAAACCAACCGTAACTCCTATGACAGAAAATAAAATTGAAA
Organism: Chryseobacterium sp. 36-9; assembly: GCA_001898785.1. Classification (GTDB taxonomy): domain Bacteria; phylum Bacteroidota; class Bacteroidia; order Flavobacteriales; family Weeksellaceae; genus Epilithonimonas; species Epilithonimonas pallida. The sequence continues at coordinate 36,067 of MKVE01000035.1, forward strand.
AAACCTCAAAGATAGGAACAACAGCGGCAAAAGGTGAACCCTCTGAACAGGCAAAAAATACGGCAGCAGTTCTTACAAGCCTCTTCAATAATGACCCTAACAAAAAAGAAGCCATTGTCCAATTTGTTAACAAATCCAAATGCGTGCTTGTTATCAAAATCAGTGGAAAAAAATTCTATAACCTTACTGTTCCTGCCAACGGACAAAATTATATTTTGGTTGACAAAGGAAGCTATAATGTTTCTACTTCCATTTGCGATGCAACTTATAACCAGAATAAAGCCTTCACAAAAGATCTTATCATTACACTGAATGGTGCAAAATAATTAACTTATAAAACATCTTATTGAAACTATTATCCTTCATATTAATATTAACTTCATTTCTCACTTTTTCTCAAAAAAAAATCGGACTGGATTCTTTGCAGCTGAGAGATGTCCAGGAAGTTTTAGGCGACGACTATTGTAATATCTATATTTATAAGAAGAAAGATTTCAGCTTGACAAAATATGACTCGGTTGGGATTCAACTCGGGAAAGTAATGATGACTTTTCCTTACAAAATCCAAAGCGTGACCAATCCTCTCAACATTGTCATGTTTTCTGAAAATGCCCAGGAAATTAAATTCCTGGATCAAAATCTGAACGAGATACAGAAAATCAATCTAAGTTCAAATTTTGGTTTCATAAAAGCTGTGTATGCGGAAGACTTACAATTTGCATGGCTATTGGACGATAGTAACAAAACACTTATTCAATACAACTTCAGAAGCAATTCTGTCATTAATTCTTTTCCATTCAACATCAACCTTCAGTCGTTAAAGGACTTCCTTGTCTATAATAATAAGATTTATATTCTTCGTGAAAATGCTTTTGAAGTTTATAATACAAAAGCCACATTATTATTTTCGGAAGGTATTAATAATGCCAGAAAACTAAGCCGGAACAATGATGATATTCTAATATTCGGAAACCAAAGCATCACAAGATTTGACGGTAAAACCATTACTGAAATTTTCCAAAATCAAAATGCAAAAATTGTGGATAAAAATAACTCCGGATTTTTGGCACTCATAAAAGACAAACTTTATCTTTACAACCTTAAATAATTAATAATTGATCTTTGATAAATCATTGTAACTTTATCATCGATTATCACTCATCATTTATCAATAATTAGAACAATGCATATTGCTGTTACAGGAAATATAGGTGCCGGAAAAACAACTCTTACAACAATGCTGTCAAAGCATTACGGTTGGGAAGCACAGTTTGAAGATGTAGATCACAATCCTTATTTGGATGATTTTTATGGCGATATGTCAAAATGGAGTTTTGCACTTCAGATTTACTTCTTAGGAAGCAGATTCCGTCAGGTAAAAGAGATCCGTGAGAGTGGAAAAAATGTAATTCAGGACAGAACAATCTACGAAGATGCCCATATTTTTGCAGAGAATCTTGCAGAGATGAGCTTACTTTCTGAGCGTGATTTTAATAATTATTTATCCGTTTTCCAGCTGATGAAAGACTTTGTTTCGGCACCGGATTTGCTAATCTATCTCAGAGCAGATGTCCCGACTTTGGTAAGACAGATTTCCAAAAGAGGACGCGAATACGAAGCAGGAATCAGCATTGACTACCTGTCAAAACTGAATAACAAATATCAAAACTGGATAGAAAATTACAAGGAAGGAAAACTTCTTATAATAGATGTTGACAATCTGGATTTTGTAGAAAAACAAGAAGACTTCGGTTATATCTTGGAAAGGATTGATGCAGAGTTGAATGGTTTGTTTTAAATTATTTGGCCGATAATTTTCTACAGCCATAGGAGATTATAACTGCCAAACTTTTTAACACCGCAACAACTTATGATCAAAGTAATTCATAATAATCAATGTCCCAAGTCC
>MKVE01000035.1:38012-62278 GCA_001898785.1 Chryseobacterium sp. 36-9
TTTGAGTTGAGAACCTTATTTAAAAAACTCAACAAGAGACCAAGCAAGATTCTTAAAAAATCGACAGACCTTTTTAAAAAATATTTTTCTGAAAACGAAGTTGTAAATGAGGAAAAAGCGTTGGAAGTCATTGCTCATAATCCGGAATTGATACAATGTCCTATTCTTATAAAAGGTAAAATTGCAATGCTGGGAAACCCTATAGAAAATGTAAAATTCTTCATTGAGAATTAACACTCAACAACTTAGATAATCTTAGCGTGAAATATTAACAATCAATATTTCACGCTTTCTTTTTTAATAATTATTTTAAAATTATTTGTCTGAATGAAAAATAATCCGTTATTTTGCACTCTCAAATATTCATTAGTCAAAAGAACATCGAGATATGTCAAGAATTTGCCAAATAACAGGTAAGCGTGCAATGGTAGGAAATAATGTTTCCCACGCTAATAACAAAACGAAAAGACGTTTTGAAATTAATTTACTAGAGAAGAAGTTTTATCTTCCTGAGCAAGAAAAACATGTTACTCTAAGAGTATCTGCTCACGGATTAAGAGTAATCAATAAGATTGGTATAGAGGAAGCACTTGAAAGAGCTGCTAGAAACGGATTCATTAAAAACACTACTAAGTAATGGCTAAAAAAGGTAACAGAGTTCAGGTAATTCTAGAATGCACTGAGCACAAAGAAAGCGGAGTAGCAGGAATGTCAAGATACATTACTACAAAAAATAAAAAGAACACTACAGAAAGATTGGAGCTGAAAAAATTCAATCCTGTTCTTAAGAAATATACAGTTCACAAAGAAATTAAGTAATTTATAAAAATATTTTACAATGGCAAAGAAGGTAGTAGCAACACTTCAGGGTGGAGCTGGTTCAAAAAAAATGACGAAAGTAATCAAAATGGTTAAGTCTGATAAATCAGGGGCTTACGTTTTTGAAGAAAAAGTAATGAACGCTGACGAAGTTGACGGATATTTGAAAAAATAATCCAGCAATCGATACAATATAAAAACTACTCTTTTAGGGTAGTTTTTTTGTTTATCTTTGTTTCTGATAAAATCATTTAACGATTTATCCTTAATCATTTATACATCCAATGAGTTGGTTTAAAAAAATATTCAAAAAAGAAGATAAAGAGACACTTGATAAAGGTTTGGAAAAATCCAGTCAAGGTTTCTTTGATAAAATATCCAGAGCCGTTGTCGGAAAAAACACAGTAGATGATGAAGTTCTTGATGATCTGGAAGAAGTACTAATTGCTTCTGATGTTGGCGCAGAAACAACGATCAAAATCATCAAAAGAATAGAAGATCGCGTTGCAAGAGACAAGTATGTCAATGTTGCAGAATTGGACAATATTCTTCGTGAAGAGATTTCCGGACTTCTTTTAGAAAATCCTCATATTGATACAGATAATATTGATACCAGCCAAAAACCTTATGTAATTATGGTAGTTGGCGTGAATGGTGTTGGAAAAACAACAACCATCGGAAAGCTGGCTCATCAGTTCAAATCTCAGGGACTGAAAGTTGTTCTGGGAGCAGCGGATACTTTCCGTGCGGCAGCTGTGGATCAATTAGTCATCTGGAGCGAGAGAGTTGGTGTTCCAATCGTCAAACAAGGTATGGGTTCTGATCCAGCCTCGGTTGCATTTGATACAGTTCAATCTGCGGTTGCTCAGGATGCCGACGTTGTCATCATTGATACAGCAGGAAGACTCCATAACAAAGTAAATCTAATGAATGAGCTTTCTAAAATTAAACGAGTGATGCAAAAGGTTATTCCAGACGCACCTCACGAGGTTTTATTAGTTCTTGACGGTTCTACGGGGCAAAATGCATTTGAACAGGCCAAACAGTTTACAGCAGCAACCGAAGTTACCGCATTAGCCGTAACAAAATTGGACGGAACAGCAAAAGGAGGCGTCGTAATCGGCATCTCGGATCAGTTTCAAATTCCTGTTAAATATATAGGCGTAGGTGAAAAAATCGAAGATCTTCAGATTTTTAATGGTATGGAATTTGTAAATTCATTCTTCAGAAAAAGATAATATACTAAACCAAAATATTAACATTAAAAATTTAAACTATGGGTATTTTAACTTGGATTATTTTCGGACTTATTGCCGGAGCCATCGCAAAAGCTATCCATCCTGGGAAAGATCCCGGAGGATGGATTGTAACAATTATCATCGGAATTCTGGGAGCTATGCTTGGAGGCTGGCTTGGATCAATGCTTTTTGGTGTTGATGTGACAGGATTCAACTTTTCCAGTTTTTTGGTAGCAATCGGAGGATCTGTTCTTTTATTATTTCTATATAGAATGGTTGCAAACAAATAAATATTTATTAATAATTCAAAAACACTTAAGCGTCGATATAATCGGCGCTTTTTTGTTACTAAATATTCAAAAAAAATCATATATTTGAAGAGAAAAATTAAAAAAGTATGAAGAAAATCTTTACTCCTCTTCTTTCTTGCGCGATGATAACCGGTGCTTTTGCACAGTGGTCACCCACATCTATGAAAGGAGAAAAACTTCGTGACACAAAAGTTACCAATTTCTATTCTTTGGATCTTAATGGTATAAGATCGCAACTGGCAAATGCTCAGGAAACAGGAAAAAACAGCAAACCTGTCATTATTAATCTTCCAACTCTTGATGGTAAGATCGAAACATTTGCAGTTTATAGTTTACCTGTTGTTGAGAAATCTATGGCTGACAGATACCAGTTGGGGTCTTACGCGGGTACTAAAGTTGGTGATCCAACGGTATATGTCAGATTTAGTGTATCTCCTTATGATCTACAGGCGATGATGTTCAGAAATGGACAATACGAATTCATCGAGCCTCAAAATAAAGATAAATCTATCTATGGCGTTTTTCCAAAAAGCAATAAGCCAAGTGAAGGAAAAGCTTTTGAATGTAAAACATCGGAATCTTACCTGAGCAAAAAACAATTGGATGCATTAGCCAATTCAACAGATTTTACTCACAGTGTAACAGAATTCAATAAAGCCAGTGATAAAAAATACAGAACTTACAGACTGGCAATCTCTGTAACAGGGGAATACACACAATATTTTGGGGGAGTGAGTCAGGCTGCTGCTGCTATCAATGCGACAATGACAAGAGTGAATGGTGTTTTTGAGAAGGATTTTGCAATTCATATGAATGTTCTTGATCTTCCTCAATTAATTTATACTGACCCTAACACAGATCCTTATTCACCGGCATCAACTGGTGCTGGCGGTGCCTGGAATCTTGAAGTACAAAAAACATTAACAAACGTTATTGGAAATGCCGCTTATGATATCGGACATCTTTTCGGAAGATCCGGAGGTGGTGGAAGTGCCGGTGATATTGGTAATGTTTGTCGAAATCCTTCTAATGCCAGTGATGATACTTCAAAAGGTTCCGGTTTTACATCTCCGGGAACAGGTGGTCCAGAAGGTGATAACTTCGATATAGATTATGTTGCTCACGAAATGGGACATCAGTTTGGTGCCGACCATACATTTTCGCATGCAATCCAGAGTTCGCCTTACAACACTGCTCATATGGAACCCGGCTCAGGATCTACCATTATGGGTTATGCGGGGATTACCAGTGCAGATGTTCAGCCACATTCCGATGCATATTTTCATGTAAGAAGTGTAGAGCAAGTTCAAACCTATGTTAATGGCCAGAATTGTGACGTCAGTACAGCTATTACAAACAATCCACCGGTAGTTGCAACATTGCCAAGCAAGACAATTCCTAAGGGAACGGCTTTTGTGTTAACGGCTTCTGCAACTGATGCGGAAAATGATCCTATTACATACACCTGGGAAGAGTATGACAGATCCACATCTACCGTGACAACAGTTACCGGAAACAATACTGCAGGTCCTAAATTCAGATCTCTTACTGGTTCTGCATTGCCATATAGATTTTTCCCTAAATTAAGTAACGTTCTGAATGGCACTCTGTCCAGCGCTACAGATTGGGAAGCTGTCTCTAATGTGGCAAGAACCATGAACTTCAGAGTCCTTGTAAGAGATAACAATGCAGATATCAAACAACAGCAGACACAGATTGGATCTCAAACAATCACAGTTGGAAATGATGGTCCTTTTAAAGTTACAAGCACAAAAGTCTACAATAATTCTCCGGCTGCATTCACTTGGGATGTTGTCAATACTAATGCTTCTCCTTACAATGTATCTGATGTCAAAATTGATTATACAAAAGATAACGGAGCAACATGGGCAGTGCTATCAGCATCAACTCCAAACGATGGTTCTGAAAATTTAAGTTTTACAGGAATCCCAACAAATTCTCAGATTATCGTAAGAGTTTCTGCAATTGACAATGTATTTTACGCCGTAGGAAAAGTGACGGTTTCTGCAATGGTAAATTGTGATGGAACAGCTCCTGCCGGACTTACAGCTAATAATATAACTCAAACAGGAGCAAAAATAGATTGGGATGCTGTTGCCAATGCAACTTACATTTTAAGATATAAAAAAGCTGCTGATGCCAATTGGACAGAAGTTAATAATCTTACCACAAATACTTATACCATTTCGGGATTAACACTTAACACACCTTATAATGTAACAGTTGCTACAATCTGTAGCGGAAATGTTGGAACCTATGCTACAACAGACTTCACAACAAAAGGTATAGAATATTGTACAGCCGGAGCAACAAGCACCAGCTTTGAGAAAATTTCAAATGTGACTTTTGCCAACATTACCAATAACTCTACTTCCACAGCAGGTTATGAAGATTTCACATCTGTGACCGGGAATGTAACTGCAGGACAGCCTTACAGTTTCTCTGCTACATTTACAGGGACTTCTTACGATGCCGATCAGGTTCTGGTATGGATTGACCTTAATCAGGATGGTGATTTTGAAGATGCAGGCGAGTTAGTATTAACAACGGCTAAGAAAAAATCACCTTGGACGGGTAATATTACAATTCCTGCCAATGCTTTATCAGGAAAAACAAGAATGAGAATTCGTTTACATGATTCGTCTTTAACACCAAATTCTACACCTTGTGGAACTTCCAGCTATGGACAAGTAGAAGATTATAGTTTAAATATTGGACAATTAGCTGTTGCAGATGTTAAGAAAAACAACATCAGTGTTTATCCAAATCCTGCAACGGACATCATTAACATCTCTAATGTTTCTTCCAAAACTACATATGAAATCTATTCTGTAGGTGGACAATTGGTAAATCAAGGAACAACTGATGGAAAAGTAAATGTTTCTAAATTGACAAAAGGTGTTTACATCTTAACTGTAGAATCTAACGGAGAGAAATCTCAAACTAAATTCATCAAGAATTAACACATTTAAACCTCAATAAAAAATCCCCGAATCTTGGATTCGGGGATTTTGTTTTTTTTTATTCAAGTTCTTCAATAAAAGCTTCTGTTGCTATCCGTAAACTTTCAAAATCAGAATTATTATAAATGATGTAATCCGCTAATTTACATTTCTCTTTTTCCGGCATTTGCTTTTGAATGATAGCTTCTACCTCACGATAGGTTTTGCCATCTCTGTCCATCGTTCTTTTGATTCTGAGATTATCATCTGCAGTAATCAGAAGGGATTTGTAACATTGTTGATTTAGTTTAAGTTCAAAAAGAAGCGCTGTTTCTTTGAAAACATATTCAGAATTCTGAGCTTCGACCCAATTTTCAAAATCGATTCTTACAGCCGGATGAATCAGATGATTTAATTGTTCCAAAAGTTCAGAATTATTAAAGACTTTTTCAGCAACATACTTTCTGTTATAAACACCATCAATATAAGCCTCAATACCTAAAAGCTCGATGATTTTCTCTTTTAAAGCCGAATCTTTATTAACTATATTTTTCGCCTCATCGTCCGAATAATAAACAGGAAAACCTTTTTCCTCCAATAATTTCGCGACTGATGTTTTTCCGGAACCAATTCCGCCTGTTAATCCAATAATCTTGGGTATGGGAACATCTTCTTCCTGATTTTGATTAATATCTTGTATTTCCATAATTTATTTAATATCCAAAAACTTCATTAAAACTAAAAGTCTGGTCTAATTTCACACCTCTTTCCGTCATTTTCAAACTTGCCAATTCGTTATGAGCATCGTGTTCAAAAAACAACAGGTAATCATTATCCACGCATTGTTTTAGGAATTTTCCTTTTTCTTCCAACGTTAACAGCGGCCTTGTATCATAGCCCATCACATACACCTGCGGAACATGACCAGCCGTCGGAATCAAATCTGCTGCAAAAACAATTGTTTTTTCCTGATATTGAAGAACCGGAAGCATTTGTTTTTCCGTGTGTCCATCAACAAAAATCACATCCATTTTCAAATCGGGAGCAAACCCATAATTACCGGTTGTTGGCAATGGTAAAAAATTCAGTTGCCCGCTTTCTTCCAAAGGAAAAATATTTTCTTTCAGGAAGCTTGCTTTTTCTCTTGGATTCGGTTCTGTTGCCCATTTCCAATGATTTTCGTTGGTCCAGAAATTCGCATTTTTGAATGCCGGTCTGTAACCGGATCTATCATCATTCCATTCCACTGCTCCTCCACAATGGTCAAAATGAAGATGCGTCAAAAAAACATCTGTAATATCCTCTCTTACAAATCCGAATTTTTTTAAATTTTTATCCAATGTATCATCCCCCCAAAGTGAGTAATGTCCGAAGAATTTTTCGTCCTGTTTGTCTCCAAGTCCGCAATCGATAAGGATTAATTTTTTGCCATCTTCTACCAAAAGAGAACGTGTTCCTAGTTCGATAAGGTTTTTTTCGTCAGCCGGATTTGTTTTTTCCCAAAGCGTTTTTGGAACAACACCAAACATTGCACCACCATCTAATTTGAATTTTCCACATTGGATTGGATAGAGTTTCATACGTAGTTATTTATTATTTTATCTGCCATATGCAATCACCAAGGCTTCACATTTAATCAAAAATGATATCCCGAAATGTGATTTCATAAGAGTTTTTGTTTTTTACTAATATAAGAAATTAAGTCGAATTGCAAACACCGAATTGCAGCAGCCCGACCTGAGTGGAGCTCTTTTTCTTTTTTTCAAAAAGAAAAAAGCGGGAACGGAGGGCGGATAAGCTGCCCAAATCTAATGTAGTGACTTTTACTAATTGATATTAAAACAGTTCACCCGGATTTTTCGGTCTGGAAATTTTCAGATGTTTATAGGCTTTGTCCGTTACTTCCCTACCTCGTGGTGTGCGGATAATAAACCCTTCCTGAATCAAAAACGGCTCGTAAACTTCTTCCAAAGTTTCCGGATTTTCACCGATAGAAGTCGCCAATGCAGAAATCCCGACCGGTTTGCCACGGAAATTCTCTATCATTACACGCATAATTTTGTTATCCATATCGTCCAGACCAAACTCATCAACATTCAACGAGTTTAATGCAAACTTTGTGATTTCGATTTCGATTTCTCCATTACCTTTGATTTCTGCAAAGTCACGAACTCTACGCAAAAGTGCATTGGCAATTCTTGGTGTGCCCCGGCTCCTTCTTGCAATTTCCAGCGCTGCATCTTCATAGATTTTCACACCTAAAACGCGAGCGCTTCTTTCGATAATCATTCCAAGAAGTTCAATGGTATAATATTCTAACCGGCTTTGGATTCCGAATCTTGCGAGCATTGGTTTGGTCAGCATTCCGCTTCGTGTAGTTGCACCAATTAAGGTAAACGGATTGAGACCGATTTGTACAGAACGTGCATTGGGACCTGTTTCCAGCATGATATCAATTTTATAATCTTCCATTGCAGAATACAGATATTCTTCTACAATCGGCGACAAACGATGAATCTCATCTATGAAAAGGACATCATTTTCTTCAAGATTGGTAAGTAGCCCAGCCAAACTTCCTGGCTTGTCGAGAACCGGACCTGAAGTGATTTTACAATTAACACCCAATTCGTTGGCGATAATATGCGACAGTGTTGTTTTCCCCAATCCCGGTGGACCGTGGAGAAGAACGTGATCCAGGGCGTGACCACGATTTTTAGCGGCGGCCACAAAAACTTCCAGATTATCCAGCGTTTTTCTTTGCCCGGCAAAATCTCTGAAACTCTGCGGACGGATTTTTTCTTCCTGAATCAAATCGTCATCTGAATAATTGTCTTTATCGGGATGTAAAAAATCGGGCATTGTTCTGAATTATAATTAAAAAATGATATTCAAAGATAGAGAAAATTTAAAGTAATCAAGGCTTGGAATCTTCCAAATCATTGATGATTTTTTTTAGTTCCATTTTCTCTTTTTCAGTCAACTTTTTCTGGATAAATCCATTTTCTGAAATTTGAGGAAAAACATTATAATATTGATAAGTTTTCAGCCAATAAAGTGACATCGCCGGAAATTGAGTTTTATAAACTAATCCTGTTGTAGCATTGAATTTCAAATTTCCTAACTGATAAGATTTGGGGTTTTCTGATTTGAATTCCGTTGGTTTTATCAACTGTGACATCTGAAAACCGGACATCCATTTTCCCATATTCAATTGAACTTTAACAAAACCTGGCAAAGTGAAAATAATGGAAATAAAAACAGATAAAAATACAGAAACAAAAACTGTTTTTTCTTCCGAAATATTTTTGAAAATCAGAAACAGTACAATTAAATAAACATCAATGAAAAATCGATACTGAGCTGAAAAGACAATAATCAAAATAAACTTCAATAAAACACAAATGAAAAGTAATGTAAAAAATTTCTCTTTCTTTTTAAAAGCTAAAAATCCTAAAATAAAAATACTTAATACAATTAAAAAATTGAAAACTGATTTCAATCCAATTGTAAACCAGTAATCGATTCTTTCCAAAAAATTAAAATCCATGATCTGCTGATAAGAATAATGCATATCGTAAGATTTCATTAGCCCAATTTGTGAAGAATAGGTCAGAATCTCCTGACCCGGTTTCCAAGATAAATTAAAATTAACAGCTGAAACAGGAAAAACAGGAAAGCCAAAAAGCCAGATATTTTTAATGATAAATAAAATACCAAAAGCCAAAATTGGAATTAACATTTGAAATTTGAAATTTCTTTTATAAATACTTTCCAAAACAATCAATAATGGTAACCAAAACATTGTCGGTTTTATACAGAATACAAATATGGAAAGGTATAAAAGTGATTTTTTGTTGGTGTTATTTAGTAATTCATTCAGAACAATTAGAGCAATGATAAATGTTGGCAAATCCGGACTCGGCTGCTGAATAAAAATTAAGAAAAAGGGAATAAAAAGAAACAAAACCCATTGTTTTCTTTCGTAAATGTAAATCAAGAATAAGATCAATAAATAAACATTAATCCTTAAAAAACCATCGCTGAAATTTGAAAATCCGGCGAGATAAATATGCCAGAAAGAGGTTTGCCCTAATAACAAATCCAGATTTGAAATTCCTTTTAAAAAGCCAACTTGTTTGAGGAGAGTAATAGTTGGAACGTAATAACTGTAATTGTCATAAAAATAAGGAGAAAAAGAGCCAACAAAAATAATTAGTACAATAAAAAAGTAAAACCAGAAATTGATGTTTTTTTTGAATTCAAAATGAGTAAAATCTTTTTCTTTTAAAAATAATACTAATCCAATAACTCCTGCAATCAAAAAAGCAATTTCCACATAAAAATTCAACGGAAAGAAAAAAGCTAAGACTGTCTGTAAAAACGCCATGCTTAAAATTCCTAAAATAGAAATTAACGCAAAACTTTTACACTTAATTTTAAGTAGTTTAATTGCGATAATTCCATTACCAAAATTGGCCAATAAAAATATCAGAAGAGTTTTGAGAATTATAAGCATAAAAAAGATTGCTTACCAAAAATAAGCAATCTTTCCGTGTTAAAATATATATGAAGAAATTTTTTACTTCTGTACTCTACCAGATTTTCTATCTTCTGCTCTACCGATAGTATAACCAGTTGCACCACCTGCAATACCTCCAATTACAGCTCCAAGACCAGGATTCTTTTTGGAAATAATGGCTCCGGCTGCTGCACCTCCAACTGTACCAATAACAGTACCTTTTGCGGCGCTACTCCATCCTTTTTTCTGAGTTGCCGTTGTACCTGTAGAGGCAGCTGTTCCGGATGATCCGGAAGAAGATGTTCCCGCATAAGTTCCGGATGATCTCCTAGGTGAATCTCTGTAAACTACTCTTTCTTTTACCTGTACTTGCTTTTTAGCTTTTTCTGCTTCTACTTTGTTAAGGCTGTCTTTTTGTTTTTCGAAATTGATTTTTTCTTTTTCGATTGCCAGCTTTTGTTTCTCTATATCAATCTGTCTTGCTTGATAATCCAATTTTTGTTGTTCTAAGGATGCAGTCTGTATCTTTTCATCTTTGTTACAAGATGTCAATAATAAAATGATGCTTGCTCCTGTTAAAAATAAATTTTTCATAATCTATCATTTTTTCACAAAATGTGAATTACGTAAATCTGATTTCAATTATGATACCAAAATAAAAATCAAACTAAATAAATTAATATAATCAATTCCAAAATGTCGAATTTTATTAGGTTTTATGTGTTAATTTAAATAAATTAGAATGCATAAAACACAGCTTATATATGAACTATATAAAGTCTATAATAATCAAGAAAAGAGATCTCGCAAAAAATGAAATGGAATATGAGAAAAGTATTTTGTTTGACGTGTACACACTTACTCTTGTATTTTTGTTGTTGTGTAACTTAATTCTAAATGTTATTCTTAAATATTATATAAACTGTGTAATATTTGGCAGTTTTACTCTTTTTATGTTAAGTACGTTATTATGGCCTGACAGAATCAGATTCAACACAAAACTACTCATGCTTCTGTTCTTTTTTTTGGGAATAATGATTTTTTATTTCGATACCGTTTCCGGAAAAGGCTGTATGAACTATTTATCATACGTCTCCTTAACAATTGCTGTAGCATTTTTCTTTGATTACATAAAAGACAGATGGATTATTGTTTTCCTGATTGTTTCTTACTTAGCCTGGTTTTTAACTAATGTAACAACCGATTATTATCTCAACAGATTTTCCACTCAACATCTCACCAATCTGGAAGAATGGTATGTGAGAATATATAAGATCATAGAGATCACATTCTGCACTTTTATCGGGATGTATTTTATTTACAGAAAGGAAAAAGTACTTGTAAAATATTACATTGAAAAGGAAAGGCTGAATGCTATGATTCAGAAAACTGATAAAATTAATTTCTCTGGTGAATTGTATGACCTTGCAATGAGTAAAAACTCTCTTTTTATTACTTATTTCAAATCGCAGTTTCCAGATTTTTTCGATAAAATTTTAAATGCTGCTCCTAATGTTATTTCTTCCGAATTGGAAATTTGTGCATTATTGAAACTGAATCTTACTACAAAAGAAATAGCGACAGCTACTAATTCTACCGTGAGAGCAATTGAAAACAAGAAATACCGTATCAGAAGAAAGCTAAATATTTCTACTGAAACAGACATAAATCTTTATATTATCAATAATTTTTAAAGCTATTTTACAAATAAACAATACTATATATCAACACATTAGATAAACAAAGTGAATTTCTAAAATCAATGAGTATAAGTAAGTGTACAAATATTTTTGATTGACTTTGAGAATTTTTATTATTGCATCGTCAAATGACACTGAAATAAAAACACAAATTTTTCTAAATCACAAATGTTTGAAATCTGCTGCAATTTTCAAACTTGAAAAGAAATCAATTTATTAGCATTTCTTTTTTAAAAAACACAAAAGCACAAATAAAAAAATCCGGAGCTGATGGCTTCGGATTTTGTTTTTATAAAATGTAATATGTTTAGAAGAGTTCCTTTCTGATAATATTCTGAGAACGCTCCGGTCCTACAGAAACCAAATATACATTAATTCCCAGATGCTCTTCTATAAACTCGATATATTTCTTCGCATTGTCAGGAAGTTCATCATAAGTTCTTGCATTTGTGATATCTTCGTTCCAACCTTCCAGTTCCTCATAGATCGGTTCGTAATCATATAATTTGGTAGTGGAAGAAGTAAAATAATCTATAATTTTCCCGTCTTCGGTTTTATATTTTGTAGCAATTTTCAAAGGATGTATGCCTGTAAGAACATCCAGCTTAGTAATTACCAAGTTATTAATCCCGTTAATCATACAAGCATGCTTAAGGGAGACCAAATCCAACCAGCCTGTCCTTCTTGGTCTTCCTGTTGTAGCTCCAAACTCAAAACCTATCTGTCTGATTTTTTCTCCGAGTTCATTGTCCAGTTCTGTAGGAAAAGGGCCATTTCCAACTCTTGTAGTATATGCTTTCGCAACACCAATAAGATTTTGCAAAGCAGTCGGAGGAACACCCGCTCCTGTACAAACACCACCTGTGGACGGCGAAGAAGAAGTTACAAATGGATAAGTTCCGAAATCAATGTCCAGCATTAAAGCCTGGGCACCTTCAAACAAGATATTCTTTCCTTCATTGATTGCTTCATTGATCTCTAATTCAGTATCAACAATTCTGTCCTTTAATTTCTCTCCAAGTGCCAAAAACTCCTGATAAATCTCCTCAACGTCCAATCCCGGCTTTTCGAAATACTTTTCAAAAAGAGAATTTTTTACTTTCAAATTTTTCTCGATTTTTTCTCTCAGCACATCTGGATTCAGAAGATCAATCATTCTGATTCCAACTCTTGCTATTTTATCTTCGTAGCAAGGTCCTATTCCTTTTTTAGTTGTTCCAATCTGTGTTCCGCCCTGTTCTTCTTCTCTGTAGGTATCTAATAAAATATGGTAAGGCATTATAACATGAGACCTTCTGCTTATGAAGACATGATCGGTCTTCAAACCCTTACTTTCGATCTGCTCAATCTCTTTGATGAATGCTTTGGGATTTACCACTACACCATTAGCAATGATACATTTTCCTTTACACTGTAAAACCCCGGACGGTAAAAGATGCAGAACGAATTTTTCATCTCCAACATAGACCGTGTGCCCTGCATTATCACCACCCTGAAAACGAACAACATAATCCGATTTTGCAGATAAAACATCCGTAATTTTACCCTTTCCTTCATCTCCATACTGGAGACCTACAACTACGTAAGTTGACATATTTTTTACTTTTTTTAGATTATTTACAAAGTTATACTATATATACGGCTTAGCAAAATCATATAAAATAAAAAACCCTCTTACTATAAATAAGAGGGCAAAAACACAAATGATGAAAAAAATTATAAATGCACTGCTGCATCTACAATACAATTTTCGATACAAAAATCGTACATTTTTTTATAAATTACATTAAAAAATCGAACTTTCTTTCACTGAGTTAAATATTTATTAACAACGACTAAAAATAATATGAAAATATAAACTTATTTAACGTATATTATATTTTTTTATTAATCAAAACAAAAAAAGAAATCTTTTCAGTAATCAAATATAAAAAAATCAAGCAAAATCTATTTTTAAACCAAACAATAAGAATACATTACCACAAATAAACAAATTAAATTATTTTTTTAAAGCAAAACATAAAAAAAATTTTAAATTTAAATTAATAAACTTATGTTTGCATCATAATTTTAATCTAAATATTAAATACTAAAAACGATGTGCGGAATTGTATGTGTGTTTGACACCAAACAAAAAAATGAAGTTATAAGACCTCAAATATTAGAAATGTCTAAAAAGATTAGACATCGTGGCCCGGATTGGTCAGGAATTTATCAACACGACAATGTTATTTTCTCTCACGAGAGACTGGCTATTGTTGATCCGACTTCGGGGAAACAACCATTATTTACAAAAGATAAAAAAGTGGCTTTGGCTGTTAATGGTGAGATATATAATCATCAGGAGCTGAGAAAAGAATTCCCTGATTATGAATTTTTAACTCAGTCCGACTGTGAAGTTATTTTGGCTTTATATAGGAGAGATGGAAAAAATTTCCTGGAAAAATTAAATGGAATTTTTGCTTTTGCATTATATGACGAAGAAAACGATGCTTACCTGATCGGCAGAGATCATATGGGTATCGTTCCTTTATATATGGGCTGGGATAAAAGCGGAAGTTTCTATGTAGCTTCCGAACTGAAATCATTAGAAGGTGTTTGCAATAAAATTGAAGAATTCCTGCCTGGGCACTTTCTTTATAGCAAAGACGGACAAGAATTACAGCAATGGTACAAAAGAGACTGGGAAGAGTTTGAAAATGTAAAAGATAGCGCAACAGATATCTCTGCTATCAGAAAAGGATTGGAAGAGGCTGTCCACAGACAGCTGATGAGTGATGTACCTTATGGTGTTTTGCTTTCCGGTGGTCTGGACTCAACAATTATTGCAGCTGTAACAGCAAAATTCGCAAGGCAAAGAATCGAAAGTGGTGATACACAAGAAGCGTGGTATCCGAGATTACATAGCTTCGCTGTGGGATTGGAAGGTTCGCCGGATTTAGCTGCGGCAAGAAAAGCAGCAGATCACATCGGTTCCGTTCACCATGAGATTAAATATACTGTCCAGGAAGGTTTGGATGCAATAAAAGACGTTATTTATCATTTGGAAACTTATGATGTGACAACCATCAGAGCTTCTACGCCGATGTATCTTCTGGCAAGAGTGATAAAATCAATGGGAATCAAAATGGTTCTGTCAGGCGAAGGTTCGGATGAATTGTTCGGTGGTTATTTATACTTCCACAAAGCGCCTTCTGCACAGGCTTTCCACGAAGAAACAGTAAGAAAATTAGGTAAACTTCATCTTTATGATTGCTTAAGAGCCAACAAATCTCTGATGGCTTGGGGCATCGAGGGAAGAGTTCCTTTCCTTGATAAAGAATTTATGGATGTGGCAATGACCATCAATCCAAAAGATAAAATGGTAACGCCGGAAAGAATGGAAAAATGGGTTTTGAGAAAAGCTTTTGAAGATATTTTACCGGAAAGCATTGCATGGAGACAGAAAGAGCAATTCAGTGACGGTGTTGGTTATTCCTGGATCGACACATTGAAGCAAATTGCAGAAGACGAGGTTACAGATGAAATGATGACGAATGCAAAATTCCGATTTCCTATTAATACGCCAATGAGTAAGGAAGAATATCGATACAGAACAATCTTCGATGAACATTTCCCAAGCGATTCTGCGGCAAGCTGTGTTCCTTCTGTTCCATCCGTCGCCTGTTCAACACCGGTTGCTTTGGAATGGGATGAAGCCTTCAAAAAGATGAACGACCCAAGCGGACGCGCTGTGAAAGTCCACGAAACGGCTTATTAATACTAAACATAAACTAACTATTACTAAACAAAAAACCACAAGTCTAGGCTTGTGGTTTTTTATTCTTTAGTTGTAATTGTTTAGCTCGTTTTTTTCGTCTTTCGTAGATAACTTCGGTGATCTTCCCGCCAATCCAGGAGAACGGAAAGAAAATCAAGAATATCGATATCTTATAAAAAACGGGATGATAGGGATAGATGATGATATCCAGCATCGCAATGAAAAGCATAATGAAGCCTATCAGAATAGCATAAGCGACTTTAGCATACTTTACAATGATTGCCGTAACCACGCCCCCAAAAGTTACACCTAAGCCACCGAAAAACAGTAAGGCCACAAAAAAGGAATCTTTTTTCTCAACCGACTGGAGAAGTGCTTCCCAATGATCAAAAGGTGCAAACTGCTTGTAAGTAACCCAGTCGGAATCGATCTTTATCCCGAATGTGATAATGAGAGCGGCCACCGTTAAACCAGCCAAAACACCTAATGTATTCCTAAGAAAGTTCATTTAGTCTTTGTATGCAATCATTGATATTTCTACATCAACATTTTTTGGGAGACAAGATACCTGCACAGTTTCTCTTGCAGGAAACTGATCGTTACTAAAGTACGATGCGTAGATCTCATTCACGACGGCAAAATCATCCATACTTTTAAGAAAGATCGATGCTTTTACAGCATTATCAAAACTCATTCCAGCTTCATTCAGGATAGCTTGCAGGTTCTTCATCACCTGGTGCGTTTCCTTTTCGATGCCCTCAACCAGTTTTCCGGACTCGGGATCTACAGGAATCTGCCCAGAGATGTATAATGTTCCGTTGACTAAACAAGCTTGTGAATAAGGCCCGATGGCTGCAGGCGCTTCTGAGGTATGAATGATCTTTTTCATTAGAAAAATTAAATTTTTACAAAACTATACAAATTTTCATTAAATCCTAAAAAGTACTGTTCGGCTGGGTAAAACTTCTCTCTTTGTATTTCACCGCATCTTTCAGGATATTGGCTTTGATACCGATGAAAAAATCGTAAACTTTATATTGTCCAAACGGAACCCAGTTGAAGGTAATGGTAAAACTACGCTGATCTCTGGAAAATCCTAATCTTGTGTAGCCTAAAACTTTTTTCTCAATATCATAATTGGTGCTTCCGTTGATGTTCCAATACGGCGTCAGCTTTATACTTCCGTCCAGACCAACAGTAGCAACCTTGTTAGCTGTTCTTGTAAGACCTCTTGTATAGGCATAGTTTGCATTCACGTTCAGAGTCCAGGTTGGCTGGTAATGGGAATAATTATCATCATCGAAATAATAATTTTCATTCCTTATCTCTCCTTTCTTTTTATATATCTTGGATAATTCTTCTTTCTTGCCAAAAATAGCCTCACTCATAGGATAAGATAACTGAACATTGAATCCCTGTAAGCTAAAGTGTCCGAAATTCTCTGTTCTCACACCAACATCACTACCATCGGTAAAAACAATTTCATAAGGTTCGATCGTCAGGCTGGAATTGACATTCAGTTTATTATTAAAGAAAGATGATTGTGCATTAACGCTGAAAACTGACCACTTATATTTTTCTGCAGCAAAATTATAGCCTCCGGAGATATTAAGATTTTCAAAGATCTTGACCTTTTTAACGCCGGTAGAGTCGGTTTTGGACTTTACCTTCATTTCAAGATTATTCGCAATGTTGAATCCAATACTTTGTGTAAGACCCGAAGATGGCGCTCCGTAAATTCCGTTATCAAAAATAGAATAAGGTGTCATCTCACCTCTCGCATTAGAATAATTTTTGAAATAGCCCCAACTCCTGTCACCAAAATCAGGGGAATAAGTAAAACTGAAACTCGGGGTTACCATATGACGGATGGCAACAATAGGAGAGTTTTTAGCAAAATTTTTCTGACCATACAAGATTGTCTGCAGACTTGCACTGGTTGAAAATGTTGAATAGCCGGCAATCCCTTTGTTATATTTATCTTCTACAACATTGGTAACAGGATTATAGCTCTTCTCGAGCGTTTTGGTTGTCAAAACGTTATCTGCATTGGCACTCAGCGAGAATGTAAAAAACTTGGCTAACGTTGTATTCGTCGAGATCGAAATATTGTTTTTCGCTCCAGTTTTCAACTCATCCCACATCTCCTTTTTGAAAAGCTTATCTTCTGTTGTTGTCACATAATTACTTAGTGCCAGTCCCGTATTCACATTGATATTTTCCAATAATCCTGTTCTGACACCCGTTTTTGGTTTGAATAGATAGAATTGATTAATCGCCACTGTCATATCCGGCAGTCGCAAGTCTGTAAGCCCTGTTGCAAAATTCTGATTATAAGCTGCACTGGCACTTATCGTCACAGGGAGATTCAGAAATCTTTTGGTAACGTTAACTCTTGACGTTTGAGTCGTGTTAAGCACATTCTGATTAAAAATATAGTTGTTATTAACCGTATTATTATAGAACTTACTGCTGACAATATCCACACTCGCATTGAAGGTAAAATACGGATTAGCCTTAGAATCCTGAGAATGTCGCCAGGCAATCCGGAATGTTTTTGTTTTGGAGTAGTTATCAAGACCTTTTATGCCCCGAACTGTATAACCATAATCCGCGGCAAAGTTCCCGGAATATCTATATTTTTTAAGATAGTTAATTTCCGGTTTTAGGTTCCAGCTGCCTTTTGTATAGATATCAGACAAAATTTTCAAATCGAAATGATCTCCAATCGGCTGATAATAACCCAATCCATTCAAAAAGAATCCGACATCCTGACGCTCACCAAAACTCGGAATCAAAATCCCGGCAGATCTTTTATCTGAAAAAGGAAGAATGGCGAAAGGCATAATCAGAGGTGTTGGCACTTGTTCTATATACATCTGGATCGGCCCGGTCACAAGCTGTGAGCTGTTTTTACCTTTGATTAATTTGATATTCGGTGCTGACATATGATAATCCGGAAGTGAATCTTTTTTCTTCAGAAAATATTCATCTGTCGTATAAATCGCTTTTCTCATAAAGAAAACCGAGTCATTATATTTTTTAGTTTTCTCCGCAACGATCACACCTTCGCTTTCTTCAGTTCTCGCATTGAAAGCAATGGCCTGTTTGGTCTTATAATTATAGATGACTTCGTTGTACTCGTATTTTTTGCCTCCTTGTGTTGCTACTGCGGGAACAGTAATCCTCCCTTTCTCATCCTGTTCACCTCTTGCATAGATCTTGCCGGTATCCCAATCTATCCTGATGTAATCTGCATCTATCTGCATATCCTGATAAATGATCTGAGCCTTTTTATTAAGAAATGTTTGTTTGTTAGATATGGATGAGCTACTTTTATATTCGGCTTTTGTCTTGACGACATCATCCAGTTGCTCTTTTGGTAAGATTGTATCTTTTTTTACAGATACGGAATCTCTGGATACTTTTAAAGTATCCTGAACACCAGCTTTTTTATCAATATTTTGAGGCACGGTTTGTGATAAAATATTGTTAAAAATTAGGATATTTAAAATTAGTAATATATTTTTGAAAATACTTCGAGCCAATGCAGTCATTCTGAAATTGGGTTCAAAATTAATTAAATTTTAAAGATTAAAATGACTACCCCGATATTTTATAAAAAATTTTTTTTTCTATTAACACTTTTTATTACGTGTAGTAATCTCTTTTCACAGAAAAAATTCACTATAGTTTTAGATGCCGGTCATGGTGGGAGTGACATTGGAGCTAACAGATATTATAGTGATATCGGAGCCGTTCAGGAGAAAAATGTAACGCTGGGCGTTGTTTTGAAACTTGGAAGAATGCTGGAAAAGAACAAGGATTATAAAGTCATTTACACCAGAAAGATTGATGAATATCCTTCCTTAACTTACAGGACAGATCTTGCGAATAGAAGCAAGGCGGATCTGTTCATTTCTGTCCATGTTAATTCTTCTCCGAGTAAAAGTGCAACTGCGCAAGGAACAGAAACATTTGTGCAAGGCCCTAATCAAAACAAAGCTAATCTGGATGTTGCAAAAGCGGAAAATGACGTAATCTTTTTAGACGAAAAAGATAAAGAAAACTTTGCATCATACAATCCAAACTCTCCGGAATCTCTGATTGCACTTAAAATCCAACAAAGCAAATATCTGGAAGCCAGCCTTATTATTGGCGGACTGGTAGAAGAAAATTTTGTAAAAAAAGATAAAAGATTGTCCAGAGGTGTAAAACAAGAGAATCTACACGTCCTGAGAATGAATGCAATGCCATCTATTCTTATAGAAACGGGTTTTGTCAATAACTATGATGACGCTCATTATATTTCCACAGAAGAAGGCCAGCAAGCCATTGCGGAAAGCATCTTCAACGCTATTACAAGTTATAAGAAAATGGTTGACAGAAATGTGAAGGAACCAGAGCCTGAAAAACCTGTTGAGCAACCATTAAAAAATGATTTCAGGATTCTATTAATGAGCACACCTACCAAATATAATGATGATGACCCTGCTCTTAAAGGACTCAAATACATTTTACCAATCAAGGAAAACGGAGCTTATAAATACTATTACGGAACAACCAACTATGCATCAGTAAGAGATACAAATCTAAAAACAGCAAAAGATGCGGGATTCCGTAATGCTATATCAATCAGCTTTGTTCCGAATCAGGCACTTGGAATAGGCTATTATACAATTGAAGTTTACACCGGAAAAGACAAACTGGATTCAAAATCTGTCATTTTGAAATCACTTCCGGATATTGTTAGAACAAAAGAAAACGGAATGTTCTACTATACAAATGGCAAATACAAAACTTTGGAAGACGCCGTCAAAGCCCAAAAGGAGCTTGAAGGGAAAGGAATCACCAACACGGTTATTGAGAAAAAGCTGAAATAGATAAAAACTGTTGCAGAAAAAATATAAAGTCCATACTTTTGCAGACTGAAATATAATGGCCTATTCGTCTAGTGGTTAGGACTCAAGATTTTCTTTCTTGCAACAGCGGTTCGATTCCCCTATAGGCTACAATTGAAAAACAAAATGAAAGTTATTGATGATAGCTTTCATTTTTTTATCCGGAATTAAAGTCTAAAAAATATCAAAAAAACATTTTGAATTTTAAAAAATATCTATACTTTTGCAACGCCTTAAAAGAGGAATGAAGAGCACTAAATCTTCATAATCAAAAAATGATTCTAAAATCATAAATCAGCTCGATCAAGGCAAAATAAATTTTAATTTTTTTTTAAAAAGTTTGCAAATTAAAAAATAGTTTTTATCTTTGCACCCACATTTGAACGATATGGCAAATCATAAATCAGCACTTAAGAGAATCAGACAAAACGAGGTAAGAAGACTTCGTAACAGATACTACCACAAAACTGCTAGAACAGCTTTGAAAGTATTAAGAAATGAAGCGGATAAAACTGTTGCTGCTGAGCAACTTCCAAAAGTAATCTCTTTGTTGGATAAATTAGCTAAGAAAAATATTATCCACAAAAACAAAGCGGCTAACTTAAAAAGTAAATTAACTAAGCACGTTAACAGCTTAGCTTAAATAAGAGTCTGGCCCGTTCGTCTATCGGTTAGGACCTCAGATTTTCATTCTGGTAAGAGGGGTTCGATTCCCCTACGGGCTACTTAAAATACCTTCACTAATTTTCTGGAGGTATTTTTTTTAAAACATTTAGAATCTGTTTATTCATGGGAATAATAGATCTGAAGCAAACATAGAAAATTAACTTGGCCCGTTCGTCTATCGGTTAGGACCTCAGATTTTCATTCTGGTAAGAGGGGTTCGATTCCCCTACGGGCTACTTGAAAAACCTTCAGTCATTCTGAAGGTTTTTTATTTTTATTATATTTGATCATTATTTGAAACTATGACAATCCTAATCATCAACGGACCTAATCTTAACTTACTTGGAACACGTGAACCAGAAATCTACGGCTCTGTTTCTATGGAAGATTATCTGAACGAACTAAGAACAGAATTTAACACTGACGAAATTTTATATTACCAATCCAATATTGAGGGAGAATTAATCAATCGTTTGCAGGAAGATGATTTCGAAGCTGTAGTTATTAATCCAGGTGCTTTTACCCATTATTCTTATGCGATTTCAGATTGCCTTAAGAATATTGGCAAACCTAAAGTTGAAGTTCACATCAGCAATATCTACAAACGTGAAGAATTCCGAAAAAAATCTGTAACCGCGGAAAGTTGCAATGCTGTGATTTCCGGATTTGGGATGAAAGGCTATAAATTAGCAATCCAAAGTTTAAAATAAAAAGAATCTCACGTGAGATTCTTTTTTGTTTATTCTATTTTGACAAAAAACTTACCGACCGGCGTGCCTTCTGCCATATTGCTTTTGGCCAATATCAGCCAGTACTCGCCTTTTTGTTTGGTTTCATATTCTATAGTTTGTCCAAATGGTCCGTCGAAGGTATTGTCTGGCATCCGGATTTGATTGAATCTCAAATTCATTGGCTTTTCTGTTTTGATGTAACCATTGATTTTGGCTTGGTTGAGATTTTCTAATTTTAAAATCAGTTGGTCATCCGGATTTGTGATTTGGAGATTGAGACGAATTGGCATTTTTGATGCGTCGACGGTTACGATATTTTGATTCGATTCTTTTTCGGTCTTCAAAATGGTTGATAATGAATCCACCGGTTTTTCAATTGTGGTGATAGTATCTACTTTCTGTTCTTTGATTTCCGGTTCTTTTTTACAGGCGACCAAAAACAGTGGAATTAATGCCAAATATTTTAAACTATTTACTTTTTGGTTTTTCGATATTAATTGTTTCATAATATAAAATTTTTGAAAGAAAAGTTTCTTTTTGATAAGACATAATTCTTTCCAGGAGTTTATTTTTCATTTCGAGATTTCCGGTTTTCTCAGCATAGTCCAGCAAAGTTTTCTCATTGTAATTGATGGAAACGAGGTGGTAATTGTCGGCAAAATCCTTTCTTTTGATATTGTTTACAGTGATAATTCCACCCCAATTGACGTAACTGCAAACCAAAATCAAGCCATAACACGCCCAAAACATTTTGTTGAAAAGAAACGCATTGGTCTTCCTTTTTTGGATCTTAATGAAAGTAAAAATCAATCCGATCAAAGCCATTGCCAGGAAAGCATAAACACCGAGACGTTTGTAAGTCAAACCATAATTGATGATATATTCTGAATTTTTAAGGGAAGCTGAGATGACCAAAACAGCATTCAGAACAATCCAGATTTTAGCTGAAATCTTAAGTGATTTTGCTTTTTCATCAAAATTAAATCCTTTTTTGAAATAAAATAGTATGACGAGAATCGCCATCACAATGGACATTATCACAGCGTTGACACGTTCGTGCGTTTCAGCACTCAAGCTATCAGCCGATTTTGTGATTTCGAAAAACTGTTCGTAATTGTAAGTGACAATGAAAATCAACAGCAAAATATTAAGCGCAGAAAAAGAAATCAATCCGCTGGTCCTTTCGGAATCGATATCCAGGAAAGAAAATGTTGGTTTTTGAATTTTGACTAAGCCAGAAAAATCATCATTCAAATATCTGTTTTGTTTGAAAATAAATCTTTCCACTCCGAAATTCCAGAAAATAAAACCGATATAAAATCCGGCAATTGCCAAAACAATAAAAGTTAAAGGCTGAAACTCAAGCTCAGAATCTTTAAATATATTAGCAAAATGGTCACTCCCAAAAGCGTAAATGAAAAAGAAAATTGTGATAAAAAACGCAGGGATGAGAACAATGGCGATGAGTTTTTTTGCAAAACTTCTCTCTCTGGATTTCTCGTACCATTGCTCTATGTTGAAAACTCTTCCCAAGAATGTGAAGAGATTCAACAATAGAACTTCAATATATAGAAATGGTTTTAGTTTCGGATAAGTTCCTCTGAATCTCAATAAAAAAAGTGAGATGAAAACAGCAACAAACGATATAGCATCACCAAACCAGGCAAAAGCTAATGATGAGAAAATAGAGGTTACAAAAAGTGTAAGAAATGTTCGGTTCTTGAATTCTGTTTTAGTTTGAATGTAAGTCAGAATGCTCAGGAAAATCCCGAAGATTCCCAGATTGAGCGCAATGTATTCTTTGTAAAAGAGAATGATAACTGCCAAAACTGTGATGAAGATTAAATGATGTTTTTTCATAATGATAGATGTTTTTAATTGTTTTTTAACACAAGGAGCACAAGGTTTTTGCACAAAGAGCACTATTTTTTTTTCGTATTTATAAAATTGAAAGCTTTCAATCGTGCACATTGTGAAGACATTTGTGTTCTTTGTGGTTAAATTTATATCGATTTAAGTGTGAACAATGTAATCTCCGGTCTGCAATTGAACCGGACCTGATAAGAATGTCCGAGGGCGCGATTGATATAAAGCATCCGTCCATCTTCCAAATCGATGATTCCGGAAGTGTATTTTCTATTTTTTACAGGCAAAATCAATGGCGGAAGAAAAGGCGGCTTACACTGTCCATCGTGTGTACGTCCGGATAAAATCCAGCCTTTATAATTATTCCAGACATCCAAATCGCAAACATCGGGATTATGGCAAAGAATGAGATTAGCTTCGTCCTGATTAATAGTTTTTGTTAAATTTTCAGGATGAAAATTGTTGCCCCACAATTCTTCAAAACCATAGATATTAAGTCCAGAATAATTCACTTTTTCATCCCGAAGAACTTGGATCTTAGAATTTGTCAATATTTTTGAAACCTCATCCGCAACATATTCTTCTCTCCATTCTGCGCCGTAATCGTGATTGCCAAGAATTGCTACAGTTCCGAGAGTTCCAAGAATTGCTTCTTTCATTACAGTTTTCAATTGTTCAAATTGTTCAGCATTATCTTCCCAACAGACAAAATCGCCGGTGTAAACCACAAAATCAGGTTTGTAAGTTTTAGCTTTTCCGAAAGAATCGATCAAATAATTATAATCGAATCTG
>MKVE01000035.1:62321-91513 GCA_001898785.1 Chryseobacterium sp. 36-9
TGTAGACTTGAAGGTAGATTTTTGATTGGTAAATCTTGTTTGACAAACTCCAACATAAACGGTTCAATTTGCCAACTGTAGAATAACGATAATCCTGCTGTTGCGAGTAATGATTTTTTGATGAATGATTTTCTGGTCATAGGTTTTTATTTTAAATACAAGGTTCATAAGGTTTTTGCACAAAGAGCACTAATTTTAATTTTATAGTTTTAGATTTTTTCGAATAAAACATTTGTGTCCATTGTGAAAATATTTGTATTCTTTGTCGTTATTGATAATAAAGTTCTTTGAATTACAAAGTTAATTTTCAAAAAAAATCGGGAGTTATCTTCCCAACAATTTCTCTAAGTTATTGATATGTTCTTTGAAAGCATCTCGTCCTTTTTGTGTGACACGGTAAGATGTTTTTGGCTTTTTGCCTACGAATTCTTTTTTGATTTCTATATATTCAGCTTTTTCGAGAGCGGAACTGTGGCTTGCCAGATTTCCATCAGTGGCATTCAGCAGGTTTTTCATTTCGGTAAAATCAACCCAGTCGTTGACCATCAGAACGGACATAATGCCCAATCTTACACGGCTTTCGAATTCTTTGTTGAGTTGATTGATGTTTAACATTACTTAAAAATAAATGATAATTGATGAGTGATAATCGATGACATTAAAAAAGTTAATCATACTTTCTATACATCAAAATCCCATAAAAAATATGCAAAAATCCAAATCCGATTGCCCAAAATATCAATCCCCAACCCAACCAAAATAATGCAATTATTCCTAAAATGACTTCGCAGATTCCAAGATATTTAACATCACTTAAGGTATATCTTTCAGCATTAATCAAACCTAATCCATAAAAAATGAGCATTGACGGCGCAATTAAAGGAAAATAATGATGATACCAAAGCGCAATGCAAAAAAATCCGCCTGTAACTAATGGAATTGCAAAGTTGGCTAAGAGTCTTTTGGTAATAGAATCCCAAACTTTCAGGTTTTTCTTTTTACCCTTTCTTGCTGTGAAAATATAACCGCTGGAAATTGCCAAGACCAAAATTACCAAAGCAACAAAGAACAGTTCCTGAGCTAAAGCTGGCGTATAAATGTTTCTTTCTCCATCAAAATAATCAACACCTTCTCTCTGGAAAATGAAGTAAACATAAATGGAACCCAGAAGCGCAACAATACCTGCAACAACACCGGACAAGCCACTCAATGAAATAAATCTCGAACTGCGCTCCATCATTTGACGGATATGTGCTAATTCATCTTGGTAATTTTTCGATTCCATAAAAAGAACTTTGAATTACAAAGTTATAATTTATTTTAAAACTCCAAAATAAAATTTGAAGTTTTTACATTTTATTTTCTTATAAAACTTTAAGTTCCGTAACTTTCTTACCAATTTTATAAACCGTACCACGGAAACCTGCTACGACCTCATCATTCTGGTTTTTAATTGTAATATCATAAATAGCCGTTTTCCTAGTATCGTTCAAAAGGATACTTTCAGCAGTTAGAACATCGCCATTTTTTGCAGCTTTTGTGAAATTGATATAACAATTGAGCGCCACCGCAGCTTCACCACTATTGTTGGAAGAAAACGCCAACGCCGAATCTGCAAAAGCAAATGTAACGCCGCCGTGAACAGTTCCAAGTCCATTAATCATCTCCGATTTGACTGGCATTTTTATAAGACAGTAATTATCTTTGATTTCGGTCAGTTCAATTCCGAGCCATTGAGAAAACAAATCTTTCTCAAACATATATTCTGCCGTTTCGCGAGCATTCATAAATTATACTTGTGATTGATAAATGATAAAATTTCTTTAATCTCTAAAGTTCTCCGATTCTCAAACATTCAAACTTATTTCCCTTTGTAATTTGGCAAACGTTTCTCGATGAAAGCGGCAACACCTTCCTTGAAATCTTCGGTTTCTGCTGCATCTTGCTGGATAATGGATTCATAGTCCAGTTGTTCGTTCAATGTAAAGTTGTAAGATTTATTAAAAGCTTTTTTGGTCAAATAAAGAGCTGTTGTTGCAGCATGGGAAAGCTGAGTCAAAACTTCCATAGATTTCTCCACAAATTCCGAATCTGCAAAGACATCAGCAACCAGACCAATTTTTTTAGCTTCTGTTGCAGGAACCTTTTTACCCGTGAAAGACAAATAACTTGCTAATTGCCTTCCTACTAATTTGGGTAGATAATATGTCCCGGCAGTATCAGGAATCAAACCGATATTGGCAAAAGCAAAAGAGAAATAAGAGCTTTCTGTCGCCAAAGTAAAATCACATATCGAAGCCAGCATTGCACCTGCTCCAACTGCAGGTCCGTTGACCAAAGCTATTACCGGTTTTTTACACTTAACAATTTCAAGAACCAAGGGATTATAATATTCGATCACAAATCTCTGGATTGTTCTATCATCCTCATCGAAACCCAAAGCTTCCTTCAGGTTCTGACCGGCGCAAAAAGCTTTTCCTTTCCCAGCAATTGCAATACATCTCACATTACCGTCATTGCTGAATTTGTGAACTGCATTCCGCAATTCTCCAAGCATCACTTGGGTAAGACTGTTATAACTTTCGGGCTGGTTCAGGTAAATCAGTTGCAGTTTTCCTTCGAACTGAGCATCTATCTCTATTTGTGAGTACATAGTTTTACTTTTTAAATATTAGCAATTTAATATATTTTATTGAAAGGATTAAATAAAATTCTATTCTCAAAATAACAAAAGCCGATCAGTGATGATCGGCTTTAAAATTATAATTAATCTAAAGACTATTTGATGATTAATTTTTGAGTATAATTAGCTTTTGGAGAAGTTACTTTCAATAAGTAAACACCTTTCGTCAAATTAACATTGAATTCATTTGTTGACTCGCCAGTTATTACATTGAAACCTGAGTTGTGAACTACTCTACCATTCATATCATAGATAGTCACATTGGCATTTCCGCCAAGATCTTTGGATTTGATAAAGAAGTTTCCATTTGAAGGATTAGGATAAACTTTAATATTATTAGAATTGAAAGCACTTTCGTTAACAGCAAGTGCCTGAGCATCTCTAGTACAAACCTCCAGTGACCAAGAATTAATAACCCCAACGCTTCCAGGAGTATAATCTGAAGCAAAAAGTTTCCATGTTCCTTCTGCATTATGACCAACAAAAACACTTAATGGTTGGAAAGGTTTTGCGTTTCCTGTAACAGGTGAAGCACATGTAATAGTTGTTGCAGCATCAGTAAATTTCGCAGTAATTCCCGAACGTGAGCTACATTGGTGATCCATTAATAATGCTGTTGTTCCAACAGGACTTTCTATTCCAAAAGACAAGTGTGCAGCATTCGGATGTGTAATATTTGGTGTTACACTGATTTTTGTAATTACTCCAGTATTCGTAATTGATAATGGTGCCTCAACTTTTGGTGAGGAAATCTGTGAACCTCCTGGACCATCCGTAATATTTACAGGACTTCCACTATATGCGTATGTATTACAAACTTCACCTGCAACACTATAGTCAATTACAAAACTTGGGCTTACAGCATAATAAATATTATTAACAGCCTCAACCAAAATATAAGCATTAGTAGCAGAAAAACCGCTCGGAATTGTTACAGTCTCACTACCATCATTAGGCGTATTATCTAATAATGAAGTGAATGTTTGTCCTCCGTCTTTAGAAATTTTCAGATTAACATTAGCTGTATTCACCGGTGCTGCATTAGTATTGGCAACATCCCAGGTTACTGTAAAAGTACCTCCCGAAGTCAATGATTGTCCAAATGTCGGAGCAGTAACTTTAAAAGGACCAGAATTAGCATTGACTGTCACCATCATTGCATCCTGAGCAATATTCGGTTCAAGCGGATTATTATTTCTTAAAACAACACCAAAATTAAGAGTTCGGCCAACGCTTGAAACAGATTCCCATCGTGTAGTATTTACACCAGCAAGGACAGTATTAAAATCAGGGAAATATCTGTAAGGATTTTTTGTTGGCGGAAGCGCTCTGAAATTTGGTCCGGAAGGTTTTGCCAAATATGCAATACTGTTGGTTCCAATTTGTGCCGTTGCAGCCTGGTCGGTTTGTTCAAAGCTATAAGTATAAGATATTGTACTAGCATCAGATGTTGTAGCTTTTACAACAAATGGTGTAGAAGCAGGAATAGTGTAATCATTGCCGGCATTAACTGTTGGAGCAGGTAATGCATATGGCACATTTGTTCCACAGGAAATGCTATTAATTTTATTTTTAATTTGTGTAAGACTGTTGTAGTGGAAGTTATCATGAGAATTATACTGAACATCCAGGTTTCCTGTAATTCCTGTATAAGCCATTACCGTGCTTCCGCTTCCAGGCTCAACTTTTTGATCAAGCTGGTTGCTATAGAAAGTATATGTATGGCCTGCTCCCATTTGATGTCCCATTTCATGAGCTACATAATCGATATCAAAAGTAGCACCTTCAGGAAGATTATGAGAAGTCCATCCACCCGCTTTTAAACTGGAACCACAGATAACACCAACGTATGCAGCACCATTGGCATCTTTTTTATCAACAAGATGTCCAAGATCATAAAGAGAAGTAGCAGTAGATCCTAAAGTAGAATTGATACCACTATTTGCTGTGTCTGGTCCTCCTCCGGAAGAGTAAGGATCTGTACTGGCATTCAAAAATATTAAAGATTCTGTTTGTGAAATCAGATTATAATGCAAAGACAAATCTTTTTCAAAAAGCGCATTTAGTCTTGTCGCAGTAGCATTAAGCGCAGCCAGAACAACTGCTTTCTTTTCTGCATCAGTTGCCGTAGAAGGTGTTCCTGCTTTGGTCAGATGATACTGTGCATACTCTCCTGTGCAAGATAATGCTAATCGAAAAACATTTGTTCCGGAGGCTTTATTTACTATATCAGGTGTTGTCTCTTCTGATGCTGTTCCTCCATCTTTCACAGCACATTCAAACGGATGATCTTCATCTATGTTCTTTTTTTTCATGCTGGAATCAAAAACAACATAGGTTTTATGATCTGTGGTAAAAGGCTCTATATATTCAGAATTACCAGATCTTACGATAATAGAAGACAAACCCTGAGGCGATAAACTGAATCTTAAATATGCCGACGCATCGTCCAAACTTGTTCCTACATAGGATTTGATATCAGGATACTTAGCCTGAAGATCTTCAGCCATATTGGAATATTCCCAAACTCTGAATCTTTCCAGCTTGCCTTCGGAATTAGGAATACTAATAATCACACCTTGTTTACCTGAAAATCTATCGTTAACTGAAGTCAGCAAAGTTTGTAATTTTTGCTGATCCAAGCTGTAATAGTTTCCTTTTGTAAGATATGCTACGCTTTCATTCACTTTTTGCCTGTCAGCAACCTGTGACGTTTTGGTCCATTGCGAATAGCCCAAAAACGGCAAAGCAAATACAGAGAATAATAGATATTTTTTCATATAATATTATTTTTCTGCAAATTATGAATTTTTAAACGAATTAAATAATTCTGTTACACAAAAAATAGATATAATGTAATATTAATTGCAAAAAAGTCAGAAGAAAACCCCTGACTTCTATAATAATTTAAAATATGAGTTACTTTTTTATCAGCTTATTGGTAAAAGTATTTCCGTTTTCGGTTTTAGTCTGGACAATATAAACTCCATTTTTTAGATGACTGATATTAATTTTAGTATCATTGGAACTAATTGATTTAATAAGACTTCCATTAGTTGAGTAGATATTTGTTGAAACAATCTTAGTTCCACTTAAGCCCTTGAATTCGAAATAATCCTGAGCCGGATTCGGATAGATTCCAATTTTAGAATTGAAATCAGCATCGGAAACATTCAAAATATCACACTCCGCCTGAAGCTCATATAAACCTTCCATATTCACCAGCTGAAACCAGTCGAAATTATTACCTCCCATTGCTACGCTTTCTCCAATTACTCCTTCGCCGGTATCAAAATGACCTGTTGTGGACCAGGCATTGGCATCAGACTTTACTCCGAACCAAATTCTTCCGTCAGACATTGTCCCATTCAAAAGGATCGGATTTGCTAGCTTCACTTTTATTTTTCTTACAACAAATTCATGCAACGGTTCATAGCCAACTTCTTCATAAGACTCGATAGTGCTGTCAGTAATCTGCAGAATCTGTTGGTTCGGAATATTTCTTCTTGGGTCTTCCGGATCTTCCGGAGTGGAAAGAATATTATTATAAAAAACAAAATTGACAAATGTTGGTGGAAACTTACTGGAGAGCGTTACAACGATACTATTGATTTTAATCGTTTGATTAGCTTCGATCGGAATATCAACAGCCGCCTTTTGCCCACCATTTCCGATGATGAAAACACCATTCTCTTCATCTGTATCATTGATAACAATGGCATTACAGCTTTCTGCTTTTGCCGCTGATTTGGTTTGAGTTTTAACTTCTCCGGATAATGATTGGGAAACAGAATTTCCGTAACCTAAATTCTGTGAAAAGGTAAATATCGAGCCTAATGCCGACACAAAAAATACAATTTTCTTCATAATTAATTTTTTAAGATTTAATAAAATACAATGAGATAATCTCATCAACCATAACAATATTTTATCTCATTGGTGAAGTAAATGTATATACTTTAAGAATTAAAAAATAGTAAAACACTTTCGAAATATCATATTTCGAAAAATAAAAACAGATCTTAAATCACTGATAAATAAAAGATTAAATATTCCTATGTTTCTTTTCCGCTTCTCTCAAAAAAGCGGATGGAGAAATCCCTGTGACATTTTTAAAAACCGTTGTAAAAGAACTATGGGAAGAAAAACCGGCTTGTTCTCCCAAATAACTAATTTTATAATTGAGAAATTCCGGACGCTCGTTGATTTGCTTACAGATATAGTTTATCCGAAGCTCGTTGAGATATTGATTGAAGTTTTTCCCTTTATGTTTTTTAATCGTTTCCGAGAGATAGGTCGGATTGGTTTTGAACATCACCGCCAGACTTGCAACCGTCAGTTTTGAATTGGTAAATTTCGCCGACTCTTCAAACTTATCTAATTTTTCTAAAATATTGGACTCAGCAGAACTTGGAATCGAGAAAGATGGTTTTTCTTTTTGCTCAATTTCCGGTTGAATAATTTCTTTCGATTCTGGAGTTTCTTTTACTTCTTGTTTCTCAAGATTGGTGATGAAGTTTTGATAAAGAATTTTTTCTTTCCTTCTTTTCTGATTGATATAAAAAATACTCATTCCTCCAATCAAAACCAATAAACCACAACCAAAAATCAGAAGTTGATTATAACCTTCTTTATCAGAAATTTTCTCCAGCAGATTTTTTTGTTCTTCTGAAACGGCTGTATTAATAGCATTAAGATTATTCTTTTTAACATCCGGCTCCAGGTCCAAAAGTTTCTCAGAATACTCAATATATTTATCGTGACTATTCAAGGCTTTGTAAGAAGCAATCAGTTTTTTGTACATATCAGCTTTTAACCGGTTATCTTTAAAAGCATCTTCTTTCAGAACTGTTTCCAAAGAATCTATTGCTCTTTGATGCTCATTTTTAGCAGCATAAACTTTAGCTAAATTGTTATAAATAAAATATTTAAGTTCTTTATTTTCATTATCACGGACTGCAAGTGCTTTATTAAGAAAGTATTCCGCCGAATCATTTTGCTTCAGATAAGCATAAGAAACACCGATATTATAAAATGCTCTGCGATACTGGAAAATATCCTTTTTGTTGAAAGTTCCATTCATCTGCAAAAATTTAAGAGCTTGCTGATAATCTTTTTTCGCTTCTGTAAAATTTTCTTGATCTGCTTTTAAATTGCCATATTCAATAAACAAACGTGCTGTGAGAAAATTCTTTTCATAACCATTTGGAAAATGATCCAGTTCGTGCTTCGACAAATCGAGATAAGGTTTTATTTTTTCAGGAAAATTGAGAAACGAATATTGATTAGCAATTGACCCGTAGATTTTTGCTTTAAGTTTTGGATTGTCTAATTTCTCAGCAATTTCTTTGGCTTTGAAAAGCATTTCAGTTGACTTTGCAAAATCAGGTTTTCCGATTTTCAGATAGGCATCTGCCATTTTCATCCGAACTTCATATTTCTCTTCGTCAGAAATCGGTTGTTCCAATTTTTTAAGACTTTGTCTAATGATTTGCTCAGACGAAATTTTACTTTTATCCAAAGTCTCAGCACCAGACAGGTCTTCCTGATTTTGCTTTTGGCCAAAACAAAATGGAGTCGTAAAAACTAAAAAGAAAATTAAGATAAGACGATTCAAGTCCA
The DNA here is from genome assembly GCA_001898785.1 of Chryseobacterium sp. 36-9. Taxonomy (GTDB): domain Bacteria; phylum Bacteroidota; class Bacteroidia; order Flavobacteriales; family Weeksellaceae; genus Epilithonimonas; species Epilithonimonas pallida. The sequence goes on from MKVE01000035.1 coordinate 70,627, forward strand.
GATTTTATTCACTCAAATTTATAAATAAAAATCCCGAATTAAAATAATGATGAATGTTTTCAAAAAACTGTTACAAATTGACAATACTTTTTAATTTAAATTCTAAACTTTCGGAAATTTTGTCTCTTTAAATTAATACAAAATTAAACAATTCGGAAATTTTGTCCTTAATTTTTGAAAATTTATCAATAGAACACTTTTTGTGATTAAGGTTTCAGAATTAAATGATTGATGAAGCATTAAGATTAGAATTAGCAACTTTGATCTTAATGTTTTTTGAAAAAACAAAAATCATTGTTTTCAAATTGATAATTGTATAAATTTTGTATTAATCAATCAACTATAAACCAACAACAATCAACTAAAATATTATGAATTTAAACCAATATACTGTAAAATCACAAGAAGCTATCCAGGCTGCGCAACAAGTGGCTATGGAATTTGGCAATCAGCAGATTGAACCTCAACATCTCCTTGAAGGAATTTTTCAGGTAGATGAAAATATATCGCCTTTCTTATTGAAAAAATCTGAAGCAGATGCTGCTTTGGTAAGAGAGCGCAACCGTGAAAATTTAGAAAAGCTTCCTAAAGTACAGGGAGGAAATATTTATCTTTCTCAATCAGCAAATAAAGTATTGCTTGATGCACCCAATATTGCTAAAAAAATGGGCGATGAATATGTAACGATTGAGCATTTATGGCTTTCTTTATTGGAAACCAGTTCAGAAGTTTCGAAAATGCTGAAAGATATGGGCGTTACGAAAAATCTTTTGGAAGGCGGAATAAAAGAATTAAGAAAAGGAAGTAAGGCAACTTCTGCAAGCTCGGAAGAGACTTATCAGTCTTTAAATAAATATGCGAAAAATTTCAACGAATTAGCAGCAGAAGGCAAGCTTGACCCCGTAATCGGCCGTGATGAAGAAATCAGAAGAGTTTTGCAGATTCTTTCCAGAAGAACCAAAAACAATCCGATTCTAATCGGTGAGCCGGGAGTTGGTAAAACGGCCATCGCTGAAGGAATAGCTCACAGAATTATCAATGGCGACGTTCCTGAAAACCTGATGGATAAGACTTTATATTCATTAGATATGGGCGCTTTGATTGCCGGTGCAAAATACAAAGGTGAATTTGAAGAACGTTTGAAATCGGTGGTGAATGAAGTTATCAAATCAGACGGACAAATCATTCTTTTCATCGATGAAATCCACACATTGGTTGGAGCCGGAGGTGGCGAAGGCGCGATGGATGCTGCAAATATTCTGAAACCAGCTTTAGCAAGAGGAGAATTAAGAGCTATCGGTGCAACGACTTTGAATGAATATCAAAAATATTTTGAGAAAGATAAAGCGCTGGAAAGACGTTTCCAAAAAGTCATGGTGGAAGAACCGGATACTGAGTCTGCGATTTCCATTCTTCGTGGAATCAAAGATAAGTATGAAGCGCATCACAAAGTAAGAATCAAAGATGAAGCGATTATTGCTGCAGTTGAGATGTCTCAAAGATATATTTCTGACCGATTTTTACCGGATAAAGCGATTGACCTTATTGATGAAGCATCGGCTAAATTGAGAATGGAAATCAATTCAAAACCTGAAGAATTAGACGTTCTCGACAGAAAACTGATGCAGATGGAAATTGAATTGGCAGCTATTTCTCGTGAAGGAAATCAAACGAAAATCGACCATTTAAAAGAAGATATTTCAAAAATTTCTGAACAAAGAAATGAAATCAATGCAAAATGGCTGAAAGAAAAACAAAAATCTGAGGATTTAACCCAGATTAAAAAAGATATAGAATCTCTGAAACTGGAAGCTGAAAGAGCATCAAGAGCGGGAGATTATGCAAAAGTTGCTGAAATCCAATATGGAAAAATCAAGGAAAAAGAAGATGCTTTGCAAAAGCTTGAATTGGAAATGCAAAACCATCAGAATGAACTGATTAAAGAAGAAGTAACTTCTGAAAATATCTCTGAGGTCATTGCAAAATGGACCGGAATTCCTGTTACGAAATTGCTTCAATCTGAAAGAGAAAAATTATTGCATCTTGAAACAGAGCTGCATCACAGAGTGGTTGGCCAAGAAGAAGCCATTGAAGCGGTCGCCAATGCCATCCGAAGAAACAGAGCCGGATTGAGCGATGAGAAAAAACCAATCGGAAGTTTCTTATTTTTAGGAACCACTGGAGTCGGAAAAACAGAGCTTGCAAAAGCTTTGGCAGAGTTTTTATTCGATGACGAAAACAATATGACGAGAATTGATATGAGTGAATATCAGGAACGTCACAGTGTTTCGAGATTGGTGGGTGCGCCTCCCGGATATGTAGGTTATGATGAAGGCGGGCAATTGACGGAAGCCGTGAGAAGAAGACCTTATTCCGTGGTACTTTTAGATGAAATTGAAAAAGCGCATCCTGATGTTTTCAACACGTTGTTACAGGTTTTGGATGACGGTCGTTTGACGGATAACAAAGGTAGAGTCGTGAATTTCAAAAACTCGATTATCATTATGACTTCGAATCTTGGTTCACATATTATTCAGGAGAATTTTGAAAATATTACTGATGAAAATCAGGATGAAATTGTTGATAAAACAAAAGATGAGGTCTTTGACTTATTGAAACAAACGTTACGTCCGGAATTCTTAAACAGAATTGACGAAGTGGTATTGTTCCAGCCTTTGAGAAAAAAAGAAATCGGAAAAATTGTTACCTACCAGTTGAGAGGATTCAATGATATGTTAGCAAAACGAAATATCATTATGACCGCAACTCAGGACGCTGTAGATTATCTGATGAATAAAGGATACGACCCTGTTTTTGGAGCAAGACCATTGAAGAGAGTTATTCAGCAGGAGGTTCTGAATAAATTATCGAGAGAAATTCTTGCCGGAACCGTGAATGACGGTGACAGAATCACTTTGGATTATTTCGAGGAAACTGGTTTGGTTTTCAGACCGGTGGAATAAGAGTTAAATTTTTTCTTCATATTAAATACTATTTTAAACAAGAAAACCTCAGCTACTTTGGCTGAGGTTTTTGATTATTCCAAAGAAATCACCTTATCCAAATCCAGTAAAAGATAATTAATATTCTGATTAATGGTTCTCGTTGCAGACTGCATCTGATTCAGCATCGATGCGCGATTGTGCAAATCTGACGAACGGTAAAGTCCGCCGTTTCCGAAATTCACCGATCGATTCGCCGCATTTTCATCGCTGTCAAACTGGTACTGAATCCATCTTTGCTTCATATTCTCTATGATAGAATGTTGGCGGTTTCCTGTAAATTTTTTCTCGGTGTACATATACCAGATGAACGGGGGAAAATTTTTAGACTGTAATTTTTGTTCCCAAATGTCACGCAGAAGATTCCGCTCATGAATGAATTCCACTTTTTTACCCTTCGGATTAAAAGTTGCCAAACCCAGCCCAGCTCCCAACAAACCACCACCGATATTCACAGCATTTTTCACACCATTGTCTTTGATAACACCGCCTGCAACAGAGGTTACTGCGCCGGTAATAATTGAGAAAAGAATCAATCTATTATTTCGGTTGCTGTTAATATTGTCTACATAATTGGCCATTTGTGCAACCCTTTCACCTTCGCAGTCAAATTCTGCAGCAACAGCATCCAACTCAGTCAGTGCAATACTGATTTTACTATTGATTTTTGTTTTCAACTGAACCACTCTTAATTGAGATTTTAGAGTCGAATCTTTTTTCAATTCAATAATTTTCTCTGCTTCATCAATACTTTCCAGAGCATTCAAGATCAAAATGCTTTGGTCAGAAAAATATTGCTTGAGTTTCTGATTGGCATTAATAATAGAGTCAGAATTATAGGAAGGAACTTTCTGGGAATAATTGTACTGCAAAGGCGCTTTACAATAACTATCTTTCAGTGTCAGAATATTCTGCTGAATAGTTTTATTCTTCTGCGAAACACAAGACGAAAAGAAAAGCAAAATCAATAAAAGACCAATTTTTTTCATTCGAAATCAATTCACTTAAACTAAAATTAAAGCATTTTCAAATTATCATCCGGAGTATAATCCATAAAAATACCTCCATTCAGGCCAATGGATTTAATTTTCCTTTTCGTTGGGATCCTCAGATTTACCGACTTTTGATTTTTCTCCCAAACTGCTGGTGTAAAATGAACTTTCTCCAGAGAATTATCTTCATAATTCAAAACTACATCAAACGGAATCGCAAAGCCACCAACATTATCCACGGTTAAAATCGTCTGATTCTCTTTCTGAGAAAAGAAACTGATTTTCAAATCAATATAATTATTCGTGTAAAACCAATTGTTGAAAAACCAATTCAGATTCTTTCCGGAACCAGTATTCATAGAATTAAAATAATCCCATGGAATCGGATGCTTCCCGTGCCAGTTGTCCATATAATGATGAAGTGCTTTTTTGAACAATTCATCACCCAAATAATCCTTCAGAGCCAAATAACTCAACGCCGGTTTCACATACGCATTATTCCCATAACCTGCACCAGAAAGTTGAGAACTTAGCATAATAATCGGTTGATCTTGTTCCGTAGAAGCATCATTAATCCAACGCTTCACTCGGAAGTTTTTCATAAATTGATCTGCAGCTTCTTTTCCGTTTTCATCTATGCCAATCAGATATTCCAGCATAGTTGCCCATCCCTCGTCCATATAAGCATATCGTGTTTCATTGATGCCCATATAGAAAGGAAAGTAAGTGTGCGCAATCTCGTGGTCAGCAGTCAGTCTCGCATCCCGCAGATCATCAGGAATACTCGTATCGTTTATCATCATCGGATATTCCATATCAGCGTAACCCTGGATAGCAGTCATCACTGGAAACGGATATTCAACACCTGGCCAATTGTCTGTAAACCATTTCAGGTTGTAACGCATCCATTCCGTATATTGTTCAAAATCTTTAGCACCGGCATTGTAAGCAGACTGCACACTAGCCCTTTTGGTTTTTAACTGGACGCTTGATGCATCCCAAACATAATGATTGCTTAGCGCAAAACAAAAATCAACAATATGATCAGCTCTGAATTTCCAGATATTCCAATCATTCTGTTTCGTCACTTTCCCTGATTTCATTTCTTCGGCATTCGCAATATGAATGATTTTATCCGATTTTAATGATTCTTTGAAACGTTTAAGATATTCCGGCTGTAGTACCTCATCAGGATTCAGAAAATCTCCCGTTGACCAAACCACAAAATTCTTCGGTGCAGAAATCGAAAAAGAATAATCATTAAAATCATTATAAAATTCCTGTCTGCCGTTATGCTGCAACATATCCCAACCGTTGTAATCATCATAAACCGAAACTCTCGGGAAAGAATAGGCAACATAAAAAGTTTCGGGATCAATTTGTCCCTCTCTTCCACTTTCTTTCGCCAACGGATATTCCCATTCGATTTTGATTTCGGTTTGAGATTTTGAAGCTAATGGCTTGGTCAGTTTCACAGCCTCCACTGTTGACCAGTCATCACTATTAATGTTGTATTTTTCACTGTTGATAAAGAAGGATTTGATTTTAAGCCCATCCGTTAAAGCATCTTTTGGAGTATATCCAGCTCTCCCCGATTGTGGTTTATTGACATTATTCACAAAACGAATCGCTAAAACCTTTAGCTCATCCGGACTATTATTAGAATACTGAATCGTTTCGGAACCGGAAACAATCTTTGTTTTGGCATCCACTTTTACGTTCACATTATAAACTCCTTTGTTTTGCCAGTAGTTTTTCCCTGGTTTTCCAGACATATCACGTGTTCCGTCAGCATAAGCTTTTTTGATATTTCTCGGCATATACAATTCCTGAGCTGCAGCCGTTGTTCCAATCAGCAACAATAATAATAGTTTATTCATCCTTCAAATTTTAAATACCAAAAATAAAACTTTTATACCAGAAAGAATTTTCACCAATCAATAAGCGATATAATTCTTATTTCTGGGATAAAATCAATTTAAACAAACGATTAATTAAACAATATTCAACACATACTAATAATTGTTAAATATTTTATAAATTAAAATACATTTGAATGAAAAAAATATATACATTTGATAAAAAATTTTAAAAATATAATCTTATGAAGAAAACTTTTTTTTACATCACTGCTGCATTAATTCTTACTGCTTGTAATCAAAGTTCAGAAACAGAAACCCTCGTTGGCGAAAACTCTACCACAAATGTTTCCGCCAGACGTGCTTGTCCTTCCGAAGAAATCAGAGCAGAGTTATTAAAAAACGATGCTGCTGCCAGACAGCGTTATAATAACATCGAAGCAGGAATCCATGACTTCATCACCAGCGGAAAAGTGTTATCGGACGGAACTGTTGATATTCCCGTTGTAGTCAATGTACTGTATAAAACTTCTGCTGAAAATATTTCTGATGCCAGAATTGCAGAACAAATTGCTATTCTTAATGCTGATTTTAGCGGAACCAACACAGATGCCTCTAAAATCCCAACTGAATTTTCCGGTGTTAAAGCCGGTGATACGCAGGTAAGATTTCACCTAATTAAAACCGTAAGAAAAGCTACAACTAAAACAAAATGGGGAACCAATGACGCCATGAAAAAATCTTCTACAGGCGGAATTGATGCAACAAGCCCAGGCAGCTACTTCAATCTTTGGGTTGTTGGGAATATGGGAGGAATTCTTGGTTATGCTACTTTTCCGGAATCTGCAGGACTTTGGAATGATGGTGTAGTAATTGCGGCTCCTTATTTTGGTAAAACAGGGGCAACTGCACCTTATAACTTAGGAAGGACAGCCACTCACGAAGTCGGACATTATCTTAACCTGAGACATATATGGGGAGATGCATCTTGTGGAAATGATCTGGTAGCAGATACACCAACTCAAACAGGAGCTAATTACGGAAAACCTGCTTACCCTTTATACAATACTTGTAGCGGAACTTCCAGATCTGTTATGTTTATGAACTATATGGATTATGTGGATGATGCTGCAATGTTTATGTTCTCTGCAGGGCAAAAAGCCAGAACTCAATCTGTGCTTACATCCACAGGCGCAAGATCTGGTCTAAGAGTTTATTAACTAACTATTTAATTATTTACAGCTGTTTTTGCAGATTGCGAAAACGGCTTTTTTGTTTTAAATATTATTAATATTGAAATTAAATATTATTTTTACGATATTAATTTCTCAAAAAGAGACAAAAAGCTTTCTAATGAAAAAACATTTCCTTTCCTTCCTGTTTCTGATCTTCGCGATTAGCATTCCTGCACAAAAAAGCATAGAGCAAAAAGTCAATGAACTGATTTCCAAAATGACTCTGGAAGAAAAAGCAGGTCAACTGGTTCAATATAGCGGTTTCGAATATGCAACCGGACCACAGAACTCTAATTCCAAAAAAGTTTTAGAAGAAATAAAGCAAGGAAAAGTCGGCTCTATGCTGAATGTGACCGGAGCAGAAGAAACAAGAGCTTTTCAAAAATTAGCATTAGAATCAAGACTGAAAATTCCGTTGATTTTCGGACAAGATGTGATTCATGGATTCAGAACAACTTTTCCTATCAATCTTGGCCAGGCAGCAAGCTGGGATTTGGAAATGATAGAAAAATCTGAAAGGATCGCAGCAATAGAAGCATCTGCTTATGGCATCCAATGGACATTTGCACCAATGGTGGATATTGCAAGAGACCCAAGATGGGGACGTGTAATGGAAGGCTCCGGTGAAGATACTTACCTCGGAACAAAAATCGGATTGGCAAGAATTAAAGGTTTCCAAGGTAAAGGTTTAGGAAATATTGATGCGATAATGGCTTGTGCAAAACATTTTGCGGCTTATGGTGCTGCTGTTGGCGGAAGAGATTACAATTCAGTAGATATGAGCTTGAGACAGCTTAACGAAACTTATTTGCCGCCTTTCAAAGCAGCTGCTGAGGCTGGCGTTGCAACCTTTATGAATTCATTTAATGACATTAATGGCATTCCTGCAACGGCTAACAAATATATTTTACGAGATTTATTAAAAGGGAAATGGAACTTCAAAGGTTTTGTGGTTTCCGATTGGGGAAGTATCGGCGAAATGATAAAGCACGGCTATGCCAAAGACAATGCTGAAGCCGGAGAAAAAGCCATTCTTGCAGGAAGTGATATGGATATGGAAAGCCGAATCTATATGGAACAACTTCCAAAACTCGTAAAAGAAGGAAAAGTGGACATCAAGTTCGTGGATGATGCCGTAAGAAGGATTTTGATTAAAAAATTTGAATTAGGATTGTTTGATGATCCTTACAGATTTTCAAATAACGACAGGCAAAAACAACAAACCAACAATCTTGAGAACAGAAAATTCGGGAGAGAGTTTGGAGCAAAAAGTGTGGTTCTATTAAAGAACGAGAAGAAAATCCTTCCGCTTTCAAAATCTACAAAAACGGTTGCATTGATTGGTCCTTTCGGAAAAGAAGCGGTTGCGATGCACGGATTCTGGTCAGTTCCTTTCAAAGATGATGCACAAAGAATCGTGACTCAATTTGACGGTATCAAAAATCAATTAGACAAAAATTCAACTTTACTTTATGCCAAAGGTTGCAATGAAAATGACCAAGACAAATCGATGTTTGCAGAAGCCATCGAAACAGCTAAAAAAGCAGACGTTGTGATAATGACGCTTGGCGAAGGACATGCAATGAGTGGTGAAGCGAAAAGCCGAAGCAATATTCATTTTTCTGGTGTTCAGGAAGAATTACTAAAAGAAATTGCTAAAACAGGAAAACCAATCGTTCTTTTGATTAATGCAGGAAGACCTTTGGTTTTTGACTGGGCGGCGGATAATATTTCGACAATCGTTTACAGTTGGTGGTTAGGAACAGAAGCCGGAAATTCTATCGCCGATATCCTATTCGGAAATGTAAATCCTGGTGGAAAACTTCCAATGACTTTCCCAAGAACAGAAGGACAAATCCCAATTTATTATAACCATTACAACACTGGAAGACCAGCCGAAAAATCCACTGAAAGAAATTATGTCTCGGCTTATATCGATTTGGACAACGACCCGAAATTCCCTTTTGGTTTTGGATTGAGTTATACGGATTTCAAATATTCAAACTTTAATCTAAGTTCTGATAATCTTAAAGGCAGTCAAACTTTAACCATCAATGTTAATGTTGCCAACACAGGCAATTTTGATGGTGAAGAAGTCGTTCAGCTTTACATTCGTGACCTATTTGGAAAAGTAGTTCGTCCAATCAAAGAACTGAAAGGTTTCCAAAAAATATTCCTGAAGAAAGGTGAAAATAAAACCGTTACTTTCAAATTGACGCCGGAAGATTTGAAATTCTACGATGACGAACTGAATTACGATTGGGAAGCTGGTGAATTTGAAATAATGGTCGGGACTAATTCCAGCGATGTGATAACGAAGAAAATTGTTTGGGAAAAATAATATTTTGTCATTCCAAAAGAATCTGTATTAGAATTGATAACAGTATGTTTAGATTCCTACGGAATGACAAGCTCACGTTTTAATTATCCAAAAAAATCCTCTTTCACAAGAGGATTTTTTATTTGCTATTTCTTAAACTTAATCTCTGCCAAGATCGGAAAATGGTCAGATGGATATAGCAAATTTTCTCGCCTGTCATTGATGGTTCTGTTGGACAACACATCAAAACCTTTCACAAAAATATAATCTATTCTCTCTTTCGGAACAGTGTTGACATCAAACGCTGTAAACGTTCCTTTTGGTCCATAATGTGGCATTTTCGAGTGGTAATAAGCATTATCCAAAGACTTCGAAATAATTTTTATTGGTTCAGAATCATCTGTTAAATTAAAATCTCCAGTTAAAGTTAATGGCAGATTTTTCGGGTTGAGTTCTTTGATTTTTTCAAGAATCAGTTTTGCAGAATTCACCCTAGCAACATCGCCAACGTGGTCAAAATGCAGGTTCATCGCAAGGAATTGCTTACCTGTTTTCTTGATTTTAAAAAATGCATAAGTACAAACTCTATTGTACGCCGCGTCCCAGCCTTTGGAAGGTTTTTCCGGCGTTTCGCTCAACCAAAATGTTCCGGATTTAGTGACTTCCAGTTTAGTTTTATCATAGAAAATCGCAGAATATTCACCTTGATTTTTACCATCATCTCTTCCAACGCCCACGTAATCATAATCTTTCAGGCTGGTTTTGATGTCCGTCATTTGCTGAGGAACCGCTTCCTGAACACCGAAATAATCCGGATGGTAATATGACATCAATGCCAAAGCATCGTTTTTTCTATTGTCCCAAGAATTTTCCTTGTCACTTTCCAAAGACAGCCGGATGTTGTAAGTCATCACTTTCAAATCCTGGGAAAAGAAAAGGTTAGACGACAATAATAATCCGAAAAATAATTTTTTCATTTTAAATTTTTTTATAATTGAATTGATTTTAAATCTATAAAATACCTTTTAGTCTTACGTGCTGGAGGAGCATAATCGTTTTTGCATCTTTGATTTCGCCCAAGTCAATCATTTCAAGCGCTTTATTGATATCGAGTTCAAGAACTTCTATTTCTTCCTGTTCTTCTTCTAATCCGCCTCCATCATTGATTTTCATCGATTTGGAATATTCTGCGATGAAAAAATAAAGAATTTCCGTTACCGAACCCGGCGACATATAAACCTCAAACACTTTTTTGACATCCGAAATCTCATAACCCAATTCCTCTTCCGTTTCCCTTTTGATGCAATCTTCCGGGTTATCTTTGTCCAAAAGTCCGGCGCAAGCTTCTATCATCATTCCGTCTTCGTTGCCATTGATGTAAGTTGGTAAACGAAATTGTTTCGTCAGAATTACGGTTTCTGATTCTTTGTTATAAAGTAAAATTGTTGCACCATTTCCGCGGTCATAAGCTTCTCTGCTTTGGGTTTCCAGCGTTCCGTTATTCTTTTGATATTCAAAAGTGACTTTGTTAAGCGTGTACCAATTATCGGATAAGATTTCTATTTTTAAAATCTTGACTTTGTTGTTATTCATTTTTTAGAATCTGTTATCTATTCGTCTATTATCTAAAGTCTAAGCTTTATAATCCTCAAAATTCTGAATTCCATTAAGGAAATCTTTAACAGGCATTCTTTTTTTGCCCTGAATCTGAACATCTTCCGGATAATAGATGCCGTCTTTTGTGTAGAATTTGAACTCGTTTTTTGAAATATCAAAATCCCCGGCTTCTCTCGAATGGGATTCTAATTCAAAATGTCCTTTGAAGATTTTCAGTGATTTTTCTTCGTCTCCGATTTTCAGAATGGTGAAAGCTGTTGGATAAGGCGACATTCCTCTCACGAAATTATGAATCGTTTCAGAACCTTGATTCCAATCGATTCTTAGATTTTCTTTAAAGATTTTGTAAGCTGTTTTTGGATTTTCTTTTTCAGGCTGAGGTTTCTCCGTGATGGAATTTTCAGCTAATCCGTCCAAAGTTTTAATCACCAAATCCGCACCGACGACCATTAATTTATCATGCAAAGTTCCGGCGTTGTCTTCCGGTAAAATTTCAGTTTCAGCCTGAAGCAGAATATTACCTTCATCTATTTTTTCATTGATGAAAAACGTTGTCACCCCAGATTTGGTTTCCCCATTAATGACGGCATAATTAATTGGTGCCGCACCACGATAATCCGGCAGCAACGAACCGTGCAGATTGAATGTACCCAATTTCGGAATTGAAAACAAAACCTGAGGCATCATTCTGAAAGCTACCACTACAAAAACATCTGCGTTTAGGTTTCGGATGGATTCTAAGAATTCAGGATTTCGAAGCTTTTCCGGCTGGAAAAGGTTGAGATTATTTTCTTCTGCAAAAACTTTCACCGGCGAAGGTGTGAGTTTCATTCCTCTTCCACTTGCTTTGTCAGCCGCTGTTACAACACCGACAACCTTGTGATGAGATTTGAATATCGCTTCCAAAGAAGCTTTTGCAAAATCGGGAGTTCCGAAAAAAACGACATTAAGAGATTTCGTCTGCATTGATTTTTATAATTGATGATTTATTAAAACTGAATATTTGTATGTTTTTCTCAACAACAAAAGTCACATTCACTATTCTTTTTTAAAGAAGAAAAAAGCAATCATTATTTCTTTTTACTCTTAATAGAATTTTATTTAATAATTTCTTTTGTAACTTTTTTGGTTATTATTTAATGCTTCAACTATTTAACATATAAGTTTTATAGTTCAACATTTTGACTTTTCCAATGTCCAAAAGGAAAATCAAGGTTTCTGAAATAGATTCTTTAGAGTAAAAATTGAGATTAGCAGCCATCTCTTCCAAAGACATTGGTCGGTTCGACAATTGCTGAGAGATATCGGAAGATAAGGTTCTCTTGGAGTTGGTTCTCTTTCTGCAAACCGAACATTTACCGCAATTTTCTGCATCTCGTTCTCCAAAATAGCTGAGAATCAATTTCATTTTACAGAAATCAGAATCCTGGATATAGAATTTGTTCTCTTCCCATTTTCGGAGTTTATTTTTCTGAATATTATGGAAAAGCGACCAGTATTCTCCGAACAAATGCCGGTCATTCCGAGGTTTCAAAAACTTAATGGAATGAAGACTTCCATCGATATATTCCAGATGTCCCGCTTTCTGTAATTGCAATAGTTTTTGTTTGAAATTCTGAAGATCCATTTCATTTTTTTTGCAAAATGCTGCATCACTGAAATGCACTTTGTGAATCGACAATCCGGGCAAATTTCTAAACAACAATTCCATAAAATAAGCATCGCTTGGTGGTAATTGCTCCAATTCATCTGACTGAACAAAACTCTGAATCGTGGAGGCAGAGATATTATTTTTATAATAAATTAATTCCTGATTGTTCAAAAATGTCAAAATATTTTTGATTTTCGCAGTGGACAATTTCGTCAGATTCTTGATTTTGTTAAGGTCAAGCTGAAATGTTTTTTCCGGCCAATCGCTATCTCCAATTTGAAAAATTGAATAGAGATAAGTCAATATTTTTTCATATTCCGTTTTGTTAGGAATCTGATTTTTGAAAGTATTATCGATGTTAGTTAATTCCTGTTCGTTCCAAAGCAGTAGTGCTAACGCCTCTTCTCCGTTTCGTCCGGCTCGGCCAATTTCCTGGTAATAATTTTCAATCGTGGAAGAAGGCGACAAATGGATTACAAATCGCACATTGTCTTTGTCAATTCCCATCCCGAAAGCGTTGGTGGAGATCAAAACATGAAATTGGCTGCTAATCCATTTTTTTTGAAGTTTTTCTTTTTCACTTGAAGATAATCCGGCATGAAAAAAATCTGCGTTTTGGAATTTGTTATTTTTAAGGTAGTAAGTTAATTCCTCTGCTTCTCTTCTCGTTCTTGTATAGATGATTCCGGAAGAGAGATTTTGTCTAAGAAATTCTAAAATCCTGTTATACTTATTGGAGATATTTTCAACAATAATATTGAGATTATCTCTTTTGAAACTTTGTTTGTAAACCTGAGGTTGATGAAGCCCTAATTTGCTTATAATCTCCTCGACAACATGATTGGTTGCAGTAGCTGTCAAGGCAAGACAAGGAACATTCTTGAATTCGTGCCGAAACTTTTTGATGTTCTGGTAACTTGGACGAAAATCCGAACCCCATTCTGAGATACAATGTGCTTCATCCACCGCAATGAATGAAACCTCAATCTCCTGAATATTTCTTAAGAATAATTGATTTTGTAATCTTTCCGGTGAGATATAAAGAATTTTTATAAATCCTTCTTTGCATCTATTGTAAACAGATTCTTCTTCAAATTCGTCTAATTCTGAGCTTAACAATTCTGCTTCGATTCCTACAGATTGTAAAGCATCTATTTGGTCTCTCATCAATGCTAAAAGTGGAGAAACAACCAGACAAGTTCCTTCCAAAACAAGGGCAGGCAATTGATAACAAAGTGACTTTCCACCACCTGTCGGCAACAATGCTAATGTATCTCTACCATTAACAATAGAAAGAATAATGTTTTTCTGAGAAGAACGAAACTCATCAAAGCCCCAAAATTGTTTGAGTGTTTTATGAATTAATCTGTCTTGTGATTCTGTGGAAGAAAGCATTTGTAAATTTAATCAATTCCTGAAAATAAAAAAACCGCATTTACTGCGGTTTTCATAATATTGTTTTTATATTTTATTTAGCTTCAAAATAAACTCTTCTGTTCGCTCTGTTTTTCCATTCAGGGCATTTTTCAGCAGGATCACATTCCGGATAAAGAAGATTTTTTTCTCCTCTACCGAGTGCTTCAAGTTTACTTTTATCCGCACCATTTTGTATCAGATAATTTTTAACATTCTTAGCTCTTCTTTCTGAAAGACCTTGATTATACTTTTCTGTACCTCTTGTATCTGTACCTCCAATAACCTTAAAGCTGGAATTAGATGCATTAATATAACTGATAGCCTGTGCCAGAATTGGAGAATTAGAAGGCAAAATCCTATCAGAATCCAAATCGAATTCAATACCTTTTATCATTCTGTCTTCATCCGTAACAATACCTGTAGTCGAGTTTGAAGGGTAAGGACAACCTTGATTTTCTACCGGTCCTGGAACCGTTACACACTTATCATAAAGATCAATTACTCCATCCAAATCAACATCCAAAGCAACACCAGCTCCATCAACTCTTGCTCCAGCCGGTGTATCCAATTGTCTGTCCCAATCATCACAAACACCGTCATTATCAACATCTCCTTTTTTGCAAACTTCGATATCCTGAGTTTTGTCGTTAAGAACATCTAACTTATAGTAAATCTCCTGAAGTGGATCATGCCACATCAAATGAGATTCGTGCTTACCAAGTTTGAAAGTAACTCCTAAAGTAGTATTAAAGAAATTATCTGAAATTTGATCTTCGATTAGATTATAGCCATTCTGTCCAATTCCAGCCCCATCAAACTCATCGTCACCAGTTACAACATACATCACTCTACCTTCTATATCAATTCTATTATTGACTTTGAATTTGAGTCCAGCTCCGGCTTGTCCAAAAAGAGATCCTAGCTTGAAGGGTTTAGCTTCATAATTGAGAGTTTGGTTATAAACAGGACCTGGATCTTGCCTGTAAGATCTATACGCTAAAGTACCAATACCCGCATAACCATGAAGTGCCCATCTGAAAGGTGACTTATTATCTACTCTTCTCAAAAGATTAGAAAAATTAACATCTCCTAAGATAGAGATTGCGTCATATTGTGTTCTACCAGCCGGATAATTACCAGGTAAAGGCTTATGATCTTTCGTATTAATCTGACCTTGTCTTGTTTCTCCTCTGTCATACTGTAAATTAAGACCAAATGCGTGAGTAATTGCTTTATCGACACTAATGTAAGCAGAATATCCAAAAAGGTTTTTACCATTCCCATTTTTAATCGATGTCATATCAGCCGATTGTATCATAGGCACACCCGCACCAACTGATATAGACCAATCATTGAATCTTTTTGACGCCTGAGTAAATGGAGAAACATTTTGAGAACCAGAGTTAGCATCTGACGATACTTCCTGGCCTGCCAAACTCATAGGCAACAATAATCCTACTGCTACTAATGATAATAAATTTTGTTTCATATTTTTTAATGTTTTTTCTAGTTTATTTATTTTGCCACAAAATATACCCTTCTATTAGCTTCATTTTTCCACTCCGGGCATTTTGTTGCAGGGTCACATTCTGTATATTTAAGATCTTCTTTTCCTCTTCCTTCTGCCAATAGCACATTCGGAGAAACACCTTTATTTATCAAATAATTTAAAACTGCATTTGCTCTAGCTTGGGATAATTTTTTATTATATTGTGCCGATCCTCTACTGTCAGTAGCACCAACAACAATAAATTGACTATCTCCTCCTAATGTTTTTATTATATCAGCAGCCTTATCAAGATCCGGGTAGGATTTTGGTCTTATTACATCCTTGTTCAGTTCAAACTCAATTCCATTGAAATACTTATTAATTTCATCAATTGCTATTTCTTTGACTGGTAATACCTGAGGGGTAGCTTCTACCGGACATCCATTATTTTGTATAGGTCCTGGCACAGTTACACATTTGTCATTCAAATCTATAACTCCATCCAAATCAGTGTCCAAAGCAACACCCGCACCGTCAACTCTGGCACCTGCAGGAGTATCTAGCTGTCTATCCCAATCATCACAAACGCCATCATTATCCTGATCTCCTTTTTCACAAACTTTGAAATCTTTGAACTGCTCTTCCAGATTAGCCGCTTTTGTATAAGCATCCTGCAATGGATCTACCCAACGAAGATGATCTTGATGCTTACCTAATTTAAATGATAATCCTAAATTGAATAACCATGCATTATCAGAATATGTATCATTAATTAAATTATATCCCGGAGCTGCATTTCTGGACCATCCGCCGCCATCAAATTCTTCATCACCACTGATAAGGTATAATGCTCTCAGCTCAATATCAAGCAATCGGGAAATATTATACTTTAACCCTACACCACCTATATAACTAAAGCTACCAATATCCATTTTTTGCTCTATGTACAATGGCCACTTACTCAATACATTATTATCTTGTAAAAACGTTTTGTAACCTGTAAGTCCAATTCCCGCATAACCGTGCAAAGCCCACTTGAATCTTGATCTGTTATCAACTCTTCTCATCAGATTAGAAAAATTAATATCACCCAATAGTGCGATCTGGTCAAATTTTGTATAGCCGTGTCCTACTCCTGCCGCATCATTCAAATATGCTTTCTGATTGGTCTGACCACGTGTATACATCAATGACAATCCAAATGTGTGGCTAATTTGTTTGTCCAAACTTACATAACCGTTCCAACCCCAGTTGATTTTTCCATCATAAAAGGAAGTTAGATCTGCGTTTGTCATAAAGGCTGCCCCTCCGCCAACAGAAACAGACCAATCTTTAAAAAGTCGGCTTTTGTTGTTAAACGGTTGTGTTTCTGGCTTACTGCTTTCCTCTTTGGTCTGGGATAGACCAAGAACTGGTAATAGGAAGAATAGTAAAATTTTTTTCTTCATAGTCATCTGTGTTATAAAAATTTATTTCACTTTATTAATGAGTTCCTTTGCAAAATCTCTGTCGTAAAGATTTTTTTGATGAGGAATTATTAACTTCTTAGAACTAAACTTTATATTGTTATATAATATTATATCAATATCTATAATTCTATCCTGATAAGCTCCAATAGCTGAAGAATCGTTTACGCGACCCATCATTTTCTCAATAGCTTTAACTTCAGAAAGTAGTTTTATAGGTGAAGATTGTGTTTTTAATTTAACTGCAATATTACAAAAAATATTAGAACTTTCAAATTCTACAGGTTTTGTTAATATTAATTCAGATTTTGTTAATATTGTACCTACCTTAGATTCTATATTTTCAAGGGCTATTTCAATATTTTTTTGGGGATTATTTATATTACTTCCAAGTAACAAAATAACATCATTGTACGACATATAGAATAAATAATTTATTTAGATGAAAAGTTTTTTCAAAATAGTTTTAGCAAATTTAACTGCAATTTTTATTGTCATTGCAGGATTTTTCTTGTTTTTTATCGCATTTCTCATTTTATCTTCAGTTTCCGGAGGAACTGATGTAAAATCTGATTCGGTATTAACTTTAGATCTCAAGACAAAAATCATTGACAGTCCTTCCGAAGATCAGGAAGATATTTTTTCCTTCAAAAATGATCAAAAGGCTGTCTTGCTTTATGATGTTTTGCAGGCTATAAATAATGCAAAGACAGATAATAAAATCAAAGGAATCAGTTTGGAAATGGATAATATCAACGCCGGGATCACTCAGTTGGATGATATCAGAAATGCCTTAAATGATTTTAAAAAAAGTGGAAAATTTGTATATGCTTATGGGAATACCGTTTCTCAAGGTGCTTATTACCTGGGTTCGGTAGCGGATAAATATTATCTGAATCCAGCCGGCCTAATTGAATTGAAAGGACTTTCTACAGAAGTAACGTTTTTCAAAAACTTTGCTGAAAAATACGGAATCGGAATCCAGGTAATACGTCACGGGAAATTCAAAGCAGCGGTTGAACCTTTTTTAAGGGATGAAATCTCACCTGAAAATAAAGAACAGCTTTCGACTTTGTTAAATGACATCTGGTCCAATACTTCGACTAAAATTTCTGGTTCAAGGAAAATCCCTTTAGCTGAACTTAATACGATCACTGACAGCTTATACAGTTATCTTCCGAATCTTAGCCTGCAATATAAATTGGCAGATCAACTGATTCAGAAATCTGAGTACGATAATATCATCAAGAAAAAACTGAACATCGATAAGGACAAAAAACTGAATAAAATATCTTTTGCTAAATATTCGGAATCTGTTGATCAGGATCATGACGGTAAAAAGATTGCGATCCTGTATGCATCCGGAGCTATTTATAATGGTAAAGGTTACGATGGGATCTACTCTGATAGCTTTATAAAAGAAATTAAAAAGCTTCAAAAAGATGATGATGTGAAAGCTGTCGTTTTCAGAATCAATTCTCCGGGAGGAAGCGCCAATGCATCTGATGAGATTCTTTTTGAAATGCAACAACTAAAACGTAAAAAACCTGTTATAGTTTCTTTTGGTGATTACGCTGCTTCCGGAGGTTATTACATTGCGATGGGTGCTGACAAAATCTTCTCAGAACCTAACACTTTAACGGGATCAATTGGTGTTTTTGGAGTCATTCCATATTTCAAGGATCTGGCAGAGAAAAATGGGATCAGAAGCGATGTGGTCTCTACTAATGCCAATTCTAATATGATCTCGGCTATTAATGGTTTGAGTCCGGGAACATTGAATATTATGACAAGAAGCGTGGAATCTACTTACCAGCGTTTCGTACATTTTGTAACACAAAACAGAAAAAAATCTTTTGAAGAGATTGACGCGATCGGTGGCGGAAGAGTATGGTCCGGTGTGAGAGCAAAACAAATCGGTCTGGTTGATGAATTGGGATCGTTGCAAGATGCCATCAAGTTTGCGGCTAAATCTGCAAATCTTAAAACTTATAATGTATCTTCCTATCCTTCCAAAGTTTCAAAATTTGAGCAGATATTTTCTTCTGAAACTGAGGAAGATTTCTCAACAAGACTGATCAAAAATAAGCTTGGAAAAGAAAATTTCAAAATTTTCCAGCATATCACAGACCCTGATACCAAATCTGCTGTGGTGATGGAAAATCCATTCAGTATTAAAATTAATTAATAGGACATCTATCAAATTAAAAAGCCTTGCCGGATCGACTCCGACAAGGCTTTTTGTATTAATATAGAATTGGTATAGAATTGCAAACTAGCCCCGATTGTAGCGGTTACCCCGCAGTTGGACCGGAAAGCTGCCGGGTTTCTGCTGCTGGCAAGTATTGGCACGAGGAGTATGAGCGGAAAGCGGGATTAAGCTCCTGAAAATTAAAATTTATATGCTAAGCTCCAGCTGAACCCCATATTGAAATTCCCCGAACTTCTTCCGAAACCAGGAACAATCATTGGCGTAATCTCTTCCTGTTTCGTGGTGTAGGCCAGATATCTTGGCTGCACGTTAACATCGAGAAAGAAATTGCTTTCAAAAACCTGAACCCTTGCACCCAAGGACGCTTCTATCCAATAACTGCTTTGAGTTGATGGATCAAAGGCAACTGTCACTCCTTCGGAATATTGTCCTTTTACAGGAATTGCCATATATTCCTGGGAATAAAAACTTGCGGCTAATTTGGCTCCAGCATAGAAACCATTAAGCTGGTTCTCCGGATCCATTGTCAACATATAAAACCCTCCAATCTTAGCGAATAATCCGTCTGCTTTGGCATCGTAACCGTTTTTCTGATAGACATTTTTATCATAGCCCAAATCGATAATGGCATGGACTTTTTTATTGATCCTACTGGAAATAAATCCCTGATATAGTTTTCTATCACCGAAAAAACCTGATCCCAAGTTGAGAGCATCCACTCCAACAGTAAAGTTGGGTGTATATTTCCATTTTACAGAATCCTGTTTTTTCTCGTCTTGTTTTTGCTGGGCAAATCCAAAAATAGAAAACACACTAAAAGCGCAGATAAAAATTGATTCTACTTTCATCAGTTAATGAGGTATGATTGGATTCAACATTTTGTACAGGATTACTTTCCAAAAGCTCTGCATTCAGATTCTCGTAATTAATCTTATAACCGCAAGCCGGCGAAACATAGATGGGTTTTGTTATATAACTGACTCTCATCTTGCTCCGTGGACCATTTTTTCTTGTTCTGAAATAAATATCCGTATATACAGCATTATCTACTCTCATCGGAACAAAAATAGAATCCACGTTGGGCTGAGCTGTTATAATATTGGTTAAACTGGTTTTACCATAATCTACATCCACATAAAGCGTATCAATTCTAATAAGCTGATTGCTGGTATTAGCCGCACTTCTGAATTTTAATTTCAATCTGGGTGTTGAATCTGAGCTGAGGCAGATATCGTCATCGCTTCCACAACTTGTCAGGATGAATAGAAAACTTAAAAAGAAAAATATTTTTTTCATCTGTACTTATTTATTACTTCGATGTCAGATGGAATGCTAAAACTTTCATTATTTAAAGATAAACAAATCGTTCTATTTTTTAAGAAGCAAAGCGATGTTTTCTACATGATGCGTTTGAGGAAACATATCGACAGGTAAGATTTTTACCAGCTCATAATCTTCTTTCAAAAGTGCAATGTCTCTCGCTTGTGTAGCTGAATTACAACTTACATAGACGATTCTTTCCGGAGATAATTTGAGGATCTGTTCAACCACTTTCTGATGCATGCCATCTCTTGGAGGATCTGTAATCAAAACATCTGCTTTGGGATGATTTTCCAAAAACTCATCAT
>MKVE01000035.1:91539-94426 GCA_001898785.1 Chryseobacterium sp. 36-9
TATAGCTGCATCAATCGCTTCCTGCACGGCTTCGATTCCTATCACATGTTTTGCATTTCTTGCTACATACTGTGCAATTGTACCGGTTCCTGTATATAAATCATAAACCACTTGATCACCCGTTAATTCAGCAAATTCAAGTGTTTTTCTATATAGTTCTAAAGCTTGGCGATAGTTGGTCTGGAAGAAAGATTTTGGTCCGATTTTGAATTTTAAACCATCCATTTCTTCATATAGAAAGCCTTCTCCGAAGTAAGTCTGGATATCCAGGTCGTAGATGCTGTCATTTCCTTTTGGATTAATTGCAAATACCAAAGTTTTGATCTGAGGGAATTGGCTTAAAAGAAAATCGAATAATTGGATTCTCTCAGCTTTCATTTCCTTATACAATTGGAAGAGAATCATCCATTCGCCTTTAGAGTTCTGGCGGAGCATCAATGTTCTTAAAAATCCTTCCTGAGCTTTTACATCATAAAATTCCAAACCATGATCAACAGCATATTTTTTCACTGCTAATCTGATCTGATTCGAGGGATCTTCCTGAAGGAAACATTCTTTAAGATCAAGAATTTTGCTCCACATCCCCGGAATATGAAATCCTAAAGCATCTTTGTTTCCGAAATTTTCTTCTGAGCTGATTTCGTATTGCGTCAACCAACGGGCATTAGAAAAAGAAAATTCCATCTTATTTCTATAGAAGTATTGTTCTTCTGATCCTAAAATAGGAATGATATCAAAACCTGAAACGCCACCAATCCTTGTAATATTATTAACAACTTCGTTATGCTTGAACTCGAGTTGTTTTTCGTAAGCAATGTTTTGCCATTTACAGCCGCCACATGTCCCGAAATGAACACATTTTGGTTCCACTCTGTCTTGGGAATATTCTAATATCTCAATTGCTTCGCCTTCGAAATAGTTACTCTTTGATTTCTTAACTCTTACATTCACCAGATCACCAGGAACTGCTCCGGAAACCAAAACCGTTTTTCCGAGTTCCGTTTTACCAACAGAAACTCCTTTCGCACCGGCAGAAAGGAGTCTGATATTTTCAAGAATTTGATTCTTTTTTTTGTTCCTCATTGATTATTTCGTTTTTGCAGAATCAGCTTTTGGATTCTGTTGCAACAAATCGTTTTGAAGTTGAACCTGCGGATTAACAGAAGGCGCCTGCAAACCAGAAATCTTATTCATCTCTTCCACAAATTTAGCATCACCTAAATTATAGAAAGTTTGGCTGGCTATTTTTCCATCTTTATCAATTAGAAAAAATCCAGGAATTTTGAATCCATAGATAAAGAATTTTTTAGCGTAGTCTGATGACAATCCACCTTCAGCATAATAATTAGTTCCAGGGATTCCTTTCAACATTGCATTCGCAGTTTTTGTAAATTGTTCTTTCGTATCATCAACATTTACAAATGCAAAATTAACTTTTGATTTGTAGAAGTTAACAACTTCCTTAAGAACAGGTATTGTAGATTGTCCAATATATGGATTCCAAGATGCATAAGTCATTACCAAAGTTGGTTTTCCATTAGATTCTAAATTACCAGATTTACCATCTAATTTTACAAAGTTAACTTTTGGAGCTTCTTCTCCTTTTTTCAAACCGAATACGGCGTTGATAGCAGAATTCAAATCTTTTTTGACTTCAGAATCTTTGATATACTCTTCACTAACTTTCTTAACCTTTTCTACTTCAGAAGTATAAGGATTAAGATCAAATTTGGCAATAACAAAAGCTAACAAATAATCTTTTGTTTTTTGAGACATTTCTTTATTTGTAGCCAAAAATCTAGCAAAGATAGTTGACATGCTTGCTGTATCTTTATCTTTTTGCTTTACAGCAAAGTTTTGGAAATCCTGACCAAGTTTATTCAATAGATAGTTTCTATAAACAGGAAGTTCTTCGACCATTCTGTCATTATTCTTAGTCAAAGATTTTTCGTAGTCAGTGAATGTCTTGGAAACTTTGAAAGAAGGATCTCCAGCCGCTTGACCATGAGTCGCTTCATATTGAACCAAAAATGTAAGAATATTAGTTGTTAATTCATCTTTTTTAAGTTTTACCACGTCGCTATCCGGACCAATCTTATCAGCAGTCTCGTCTAGATTTTTTTCAAGATCAGAATATACTTTTTTAATTTCAGTTAAGAAATCGGATTCTTTTTTCTGAAGCAATTGCATATTTAGCTTCGAGCTATATGTCTGTAAATACTTTTGAGTTTCGGTAATGAAATCGTTGTTCTTCTTAGCATCGCCTTCAATTTTATAAACCTCAGGAAAAGTAGCAGCATCTCCGGAAACTTTCAGTGTTTGGCCTTTTTTAAGGTAAATGAAATTCATTTTTCCAGCATAAGTCATTGCGTACATACCATTCTTAGGAGCCTTGAATTCACCTTTGAAATTACCTTTTTCGTCAACACCTATATTAACCAGTGGTAGTGTTGCAACACCAGAAGCTTCAATAAATTCAATTCTTTCTAAAGGAGAACCCCCTTTTACATTTCCTTCAACTTTAACTTTGGAGCAAGAAACCACCAGCAAAGAAATTAAAAGAAGAAATAAGTATTTTTTCATTTTAAAAATTAATTTGTGCAAAAATAATCTAATTAGGAATTCAAAAAAAATGAAAACAACATTTTTATCAAAAGATTAACAGATTTGTAAGTAAATAATAGATTATTCTGAGTTTAAGATTGATACTTGACCTAAAGAATTACAATTAATCCATTCTAGATTATCTAATTAATAAATATTAAGAAGAAAAGAATAGCCTGCCGGATTTGTGCGTTGAATAAAAAGATTGTTTTTAGGGCTCCAAATATAATCAGATGGAATAATAAAATGTTATCAGTTATTGGTATAAAGATACAGTCTTGGC
>MKVE01000036.1 GCA_001898785.1 Chryseobacterium sp. 36-9
TCCGTAATCTTTTGTTCTTGGTTTTGCAGCGGTTCTTTCAGCAACTTCTTTCTGGAACATTCCGCTCATTTCCGGAATCAAAGTGTAATTATCAATGATTTTAAACAAAATCTGAGACGAAATATTATAAGGAAAATTCCCAATCACAGCCAATTCTTCATCAAAAACTTCCGGAATGTTGATTTTCAGAAAGTCGCCTACAAAATGTTGTTCTTCAAGTTTAGGGTAATGTTTTTTGAGATAGACAATAGATTCCTGGTCGATTTCTGCAACATAGATTTCTGACTCTTTTTCGAGAAGGAACTTTGTAAGAACGCCCATTCCCGGACCAACTTCCAAAACTTTTCTGTAGCCTTCAAAAGACAATGATTCTACAATATTGCGTGCGATATTTTGGTCTGTAAGAAAGTGCTGACCAAGATGTTTTTTTGCTCTAACGTCCATTCTGCAAAGATAGAATTATATTTAACGCAAAGTCGCAAGAACGTTTTATATTCTAACAACAAAAAAAGTCGCCAAGTTTTCTTTTGCGACTTTTTAGAGTTATTATTTTCTAGAACGTTTACGTCTTTGCGATTAGATAAAATCAATACATCTTTGTTTTCACACAAGTCACATTTTTGATTTTCACAGGTTTTCCAACTTTCTTCAACATTCCGGTTTCCAAGTTTCTTTTGAAAACTGTTACATCTTGCGAAATAACGTTGGTTACAATTATGAATTTCCCAGTTTCATCGATTGCAAAAGTTCTGGGATGTTTTCCGCCGGTTTTTTGGTAACCTATAGATTCTAATTTTCCGTCATTCACAACTTTGAAAATCGCAATATTGTTTTCCTTTCCTCTGTTGGTCGCATATAGAAACTTTCCGTCTGGCGAGATATGAACATCAGAGCTTTCAAAACCTTCCTTTATTTTGTCAGGATGAGTAGCTATTCTTTGGATTTCTTTCAGTTTGTTATCAGAAAAACCATAAACCGAAATCATCCCAGCCAATTCCTCAATAGAATATGCTCGTTTTCCGTCCTTGCTAAAAGTGATATGTCTCGGTCCGCTGCCTGGTTTTGTATTGATGAACGTACTTTTGATATCAATCAAAGGTTGCTTCTGATTAGCATCAAAAGGATATTGCAAAATTTTATCAGCACCTAAATCTGCAAATAAAACATTTTTATAATCCGGCGAAAACACGACAGAATGCGTGTGAGCTTTCTCCTGTCTTTTCGCATCAATGTCACTTCCTTCCGTGAATTTGAAATGCTGTGCTATAGAATCTATTTTACCATTTTCAAGAATTGGAAAGACAGAAATCGTAGCTTGATTGTATGTTACATTAATGAGCCATTTTCCGCTTTTATCGACATTCACATAAACCGGATTTTCACCGCCGGTTTTTTGTTGATTAAGGAAAGTTAATGATTTCTGATCAGGATCAAAAGCAAAAGAACTTACAGTTCCGTAATTCGGTGTTTTGGCATCAGAAGAGGCATAAACGTATTTTCCGTCAGGCGAAATTGTGATATAACCTGGATTGATGACATCAGAAGAGGAGGCAGCTTTAGTCAGTTTTCCGGTTTCCGTGTTAAGCTCATAAACATAAACAGCTTCGGAACCTTTATCCCAATTGTAGGAACCAAAAAATACAAATTCTCTTTGAGAATATAATTGAGTAAAAATTAAGAAACTTAAGAGTAGCGTAATTTTTTGGATTTTCATTGATGATAAATTATTTGGAAGTAGACTCGATTACAAAAGAAGTTCTGCTAGTCACAAATTTCCTAAAAATTCATCTGGAAACCAAACTGAATTCCAAATTTTCTAATATCAGACTTAGAATTTGAAGTGGTATGATTCAGATAATTTCCTCTCCAGTTAAAATCGATTCTCAGCAATCGGAAATTGCCCCAACCAATATTTTCTATCCCGAAACCATATTCGTAATAAGGTTTGTTGGGCGTGCTCAATGCCATATTGCCGGCATTCAAGTTAATCGTTTCCTGTTTCAGACTTCCGACTCCTGAACGGAAAAACGCAACTTCTCTTAATTTTAGTTTTTTAATCAATGGAATCTGGGATAGTATTTTCCCATTGAAATGATGTTCCAGAAAAAGAACGGCATAAGAATCGGCTACAAACTCGTAATAGTTCATCAGGGAAAAAACGCCTCTTTGCAATCCATAAGATTGGTTGGCTGGCAAAACATTCTGTAAAGGAAGTGGGAGCGCATCAAAGTTTTTACCAACTTCTACATTGGCAAATAATCTTCCCCAGTTTCCTAAAATTACTGGCTGGTAGTAATAAAACTGTAACTTATTATAATTAAAATCCGAATTAAAAACGCCGCCAACACCTTTTGTATATTTCAGAATAATAGTCGGGTTGTTTGCGAGTGCTGTCATTTCGTACCTGTCAACACCATAAGTGGAAAATTTGATTCCGGGTCTGGCAATCAGAGTTGCGGTAAATCTCGTATCATTAAGGTCAGATCTCAGAATTCCGCCTCTGTAATAACGGATGTCAAAAAGATTAGGATCTGCGGCTTTTATGCTTTGCTGTGTTGCATCCAGTCTTATCTGGAAGTTTTTCCAGGGTTCTATGCTGGTAAACACATTGGTTTGATTGACAAAACTCAGGGAAGTATTGTCACCGGAATTAACAACCGAAGAAGATGCAAAGGATCTTGTCATGATGCCTTCGTCTGTTGTCAACTGAACGCCCAATTGTAAAACATCGTTTCTTGTTCCTGCTCCAACGGTAAAACGGTTCGTTTTGTTGAACATATATTTGGCTTCCGCTCCATATTTCCACTTTTGATCACGGAATCCGTAAGCGGTATAAGCCTGGATTCTCCACATATCATTTTTGCCGCGGTAAGTTCGGAAGCCTGTCCTTAGTCTGAATCCTTCAATATCATTATACCCAAATGTCTGAAAAATATTTCCGATTTCTATTCCGCTGTGACCGGCAGGGATATATCCGGAATTAAGAATCTCTATAACTTTGACGACTTTTTTATACTTCGGATTATCTTCCAGCTCATCATACATTTTATAGATGTTTTGCTCGCTGTTGGTTAAAGCTTCGGTTCTGTTGGCTTGCCAGTACTCTTCATCTTTGCTCACGGCTTCATCTTCGGGAACAACTATTTTATTGAGAAATTCGTCCGTTATATTTCCTGTGTCGAATTGATAATCGGAATAATTGGCGACCCGTTTTGCAATCACGGATTTTGCTTTTTCCTTATCACTAAGAACCAATTGCAAGGTGGTTTCGTTTCTGATCGGGATAAAAGTAGAATCATCCGGATTATCGAATTCCAAATCTGTAGAAATGTTTTTAACAAAATTGATGTTGATCTTTTTATTGGTTTCCATTTCCACCTTCATCACATTATATTTATCCATAGAAATATAAAGTCGCCCTTTGAGAGCTAATGCATCTGGATTTTTAGGTGTAAACCTGATTTCGTAAGATTTAACGGTATTAACTTCAATCGTGTCCGTAATATTATAATCGAAAACCCCAAAACCATCTGTAGAAACAGGACTTACAAAACCGATATTGAGATAATTGATAGTATTGTTATAGATATTGATGTCCTGATACATATTCTGTATCGTTTTGGAAACAATCTGATTATTTTTCAATCCCGAAAGTCTTGTCGCAACCAAATCTTTGCGCTCTTTCTTCGGATCGTTTTTTCCATAAACTTTAAAGATACTTTCCGTAATAAAAATCGGAAGAACAGCTTTTCCTGCAATCTCGGAGGAATCATTGTATTTGAAAATGATAGAATCCATGCCTTTGAAGGCACGTTTTTTAGTAAACGCACTATCAATATTATCAAGTCGGAAATCGATTTTCTCGTAAGTTTTGTATTGATAATCTTTGTGGAGCAGAAGTCCGTTGGATTTTTTCTTTTTCCAGACTTCCTGCATAATAGCATAAGCCGGGTTTTCTTTTTTGTTCTTATATTTTTTGACGCCTTTAATAACGACGTTTTCGATTTCATTCTCTTTCTCGGTTTGCGAAAACAGCAATCCGGAACAACAAATCAGAAAAAAAGAAAGAATAAATTTATAATCAAGCATCGATTTCATCTAGCATTAACCTTTTAATAACTATTTTTTATTTTAAATATTGTATCGATGAAAAATTTATTTGCCTTTTTCATAAAAAATAATATTCACCGGTGCGCAAACGGGAATGGATTTGTTGGTTGGAGCCAGCTCGCCGGATTCCATGTCTCTGCTGAAAATATTAATCCTGTTCGTATCCTGGTTGGCAATCAAAACCAATTTATTATTAGGACTAATGGCGAAATTTCTGGGATTTCTACCGGTAGTTTTGATTTGCTGGATTCTTTTCACTTTGCCGTCTTCGAGGATTTTGAAAGTAGTAATATCATCTGCATCATCACGGTTTGTCACATATAGGAATTTTTCATTGTCTGATAAATGAATGTCCGCAGCTCTGAAATTGAATCTAACTTTTCTGGACAACAATGTCTCTTCCTGGATTAATTTGATTTTCCCGTCATCAAAACTTAAAACAGACAAGTCGCCACTCAGTTCCTGAACAAGATAGAATAAATTTCCTGATTTATTGAACGCAATATGTCTTGGACCGGAACCTTTCTTCGCATCATATTCATCAACTTTTTCAAGAACTTTATCGCCGCTTTTATTGTACTTGAACACATATATCTTGTCCAGTCCCAGATCGTTAGCTAAAACATATCGGCCGTCCGGAGAAAACTGAACCTGATGAATATGTGATTTTTCCTGTCTTTTCGGATTTACACCAACACCTTCGAATTTGATATTCTGGAAAATATCGGATAATTTTCCGTCAGCATAACGTTTAAAAACATTAATGCTTCCACCGGAATAATTCGCAACGATAAGATTTTGGTCATCAGAAATCAAGAAACACGGATCTTCACCTTGTGTTTTTCTTTCATCTTTTTTGATAAGCGTTCCGTTAGCTTCGTCAATCGTAAAAGAAGTGACTGTGCTTTTGTCGCCGTTTTCATTCACAGAAAAAAGGAATTTTTTATCCGGACTCAAATTCACAAAACTAGGATTGATGATATTTTCTGTGTGATATTTGAGGTTATACTTATAAGTGTTTTCATCAAAATCAAAAACATAAATCCCGCCGCTATTGCACTTCTCACTATTGGTGTAAGTTCCTACAATAATGGTATTCTGTGCTGATAAATTGACCATAAAAAATATTGAAAAAATAAAACTGTTCCAGATTTTCATTCTACGAAGGGCTGTTTTTATAGATAATAACTCAAAAATCGCCCGAATTTATTACAATAAAAATTAAGCCAAATAGCTTTTAAGAGA
Source organism: Chryseobacterium sp. 36-9 (assembly GCA_001898785.1). Classification (GTDB taxonomy): domain Bacteria; phylum Bacteroidota; class Bacteroidia; order Flavobacteriales; family Weeksellaceae; genus Epilithonimonas; species Epilithonimonas pallida. The sequence goes on from MKVE01000036.1 coordinate 5,356, forward strand.
AATTAACTTTATTTTTCACAGAAAAAGTCAACAGATTTGCTTTAGTCGAATTGTAAATTTAATTTTGTAAAAAATCTGAATAATGACCTGGAAAGAAGTTCTGAAGCCAATTAAAGAAAGTGATTATTTCAAAAATCTTTGGGAAAAAGTAAAAATTCAATACAATTCGACCAAATGTTTTCCTCCGAAAAATGAGATTTTCCGCGCTTTGGAACTCACGGAATTTGATGATGTGGAAGTGGTGATTTTAGGTCAGGACCCTTATCACAATGACGGTCAAGCGAATGGACTTTGCTTTTCTGTTTCAGAAAATGTTACTGCACCGCCTTCTCTCAAAAATATCTTTATTGAACTGAAAGAAGATATGGGAATCGAGAGAAAAAATAAAGATTTGCAGGATTGGGCAAAGCAAGGTGTTCTCCTTCTCAATGCAACTTTAACAGTAAAAGCGCACGAACCAAATTCCCACAAAGACCTTGGATGGGAAACGTTTACGGATTATATTATCAAACAAATCTCTGATAAAAAGCAAAATGTGGTTTTTGTTCTTTGGGGCGCTTTTGCACAAAAAAAAGCCTCGCTAATTGACGAGACTAAACATTTTATCATTCAATCGGCGCATCCTTCACCATTTTCTGTTCATAGAGGTTTTTTCGGAAGCAAGCCTTTTTCAAAAATCAATAATTACCTTTTAGAAAAAGGAAAAGATCCGATTCTTTGGGGATGATTAATTTTCCCTTTCATATTTAAGAGTCACAGTAGGTGCTTCTTCTTTTCCGCCAGGATAAGGCCTTACGTCCTGTAAAGTGAATCTGAATCCGGAATAGCTGAAAGATTTAGTCACCTGTTTTGGTAAAAAATCTCGTGTTGCAACCTGGATGTCTTTTGTTTCGCTTCCGGAAACAGTTTTCAGATTAACAATGGCGATGCCTTCCCATACGCAGGTCACATTTGCCGGACAACGGCTGTCTTCCGAGATGTTTTCAAATTCAATAGTGACTTTAGAATTAGGAATTGAAACTTTTTTATTGATTCCCAGTGTAAAAGTTTTGTTCTCAGAAGCTGGATTCTGGGTTTGAGATTGTGTTTTGCAGTTACTCATTAATAATAAGAGTGGCGCAAACAAAAGTGTTTTGAAATTCATCATCTTAAAATTTTAAAAGAAAATATAATAGCCAACAACCAAAAACATTGCCAGCCCGACCATTAGATTAAATCCTGTTCCGTAAACAAATCCAATAAAAGCACCTTTCATAGAATTGAAAGCCTTTTTCCGGTCATTCATATCGTGTAATAATTCTCCGACAAAAACACCTAATAACATGCCGATTAAAAATCCTAATGGGATCGGTATGAAAAATAATCCTAAAATTGTCCCAACAAATGAACCAATGCTTCCGTAACGTGTTCCACCATATTTTTTGTTGGTTTTTGCGGGAATAACATAATTCAGAACTGTGGAAACAAGTGTCAGAAAAACAAAAATCCAGACATATAGCATTGGCATATTATTTTCTGTCCCAAATTTGAAAATGAGTAATCCGCAGATACTCAACAATAATCCGGGCAAAACGGGTAGGAAGGTTCCCAACATTCCCACAAAAAGCAGCACTAGAGCTATTATGTCGATAAAAACAGAATCCATAGTTTTTAAATTAATTTAAAAATACAACATTCAAAGTAATGCCAAAAGTTTTTTTTTATCCTTAAATTTGAAAAATATTTCCAACAATGAAAAACGAAATCAAAGATTATAAAGATTTTCTTCAGCGAATCAGTGATGAAATTCATTTCTTCTGCAAAGATTTCTTTCCTGATGATTTTGTTTTGGCTTGTCAGATTACGCTCAAGTTTGCACTACTGACCTTACTGGTTTTTGTGGTTTCCTTTATCTTGAAAAATGGAATTAATCTTGTTTTCAGATTCTTTTTTGATAAAGAGAAATATCCTGTAATGAAATCTATCTATCAGGCAAAAGTTACCAATTCTGTGGCTAATATTTTGGCACTGATAATCGGGAAGTTTGCTTTATATTCGATTTTTTACAGGCATCCGAAAAGCTTTGACCTTCTTGAAAGGATGATCAATTTTGTGATAGTTCTTGCTATAGCCAATATGGCGTTCCGGTTTATCAAAGTGTTGCAGAATTATTACCTGATCCAGAGAGATTATTATAAAATCATTGCTATCAATTCCATTTCGCAGACCGTGAGGATTTTCGGAATGTTTATTTTCAGCGTTATTGCCATTTGTGTTATTTTCAATATCAGCGGCACCACGGTTTTAGGAAGTCTGGGAGCGATTACAGCTGTTATTGTCTTGATATTCCGAGATACGATTTTGGGCTTTGTAACGGGTATTCACGTAGCGACATCCAAGAATCTGAAAGTGGGAGACTGGGTTGCTATTCCAAAATATTCTATAGAAGGTAATATCGAAGACATCGACTTGCTGACGACCAAAATCAGAAACTTTGATAAGACCCTTTCCACGATTCCGACTTATGACTTGCTTACGACAGAAATCAAAAATATGCAGGTGATGTCCGAAACCAATACGAGAAGAATCAAAAAATCCATTGTCTTTAATATCAAATCCTTCAAATTTTTGGATGATGAAGCTTTTGGGAAGTTGTTGAAAATCAACCTGATTCACGATTACCTTGTTGATAAGAAAAAAGAGATTGATTCTCAGAAAGGAGCACTTGAAAATTCTGAAGAAATTATCAACGGTCAACAATTGACCAATATCGGAACTTTCAGAATCTATGCTTTGAATTATCTTAAAAATAACCCGAACATCGATCAGGAAGGAACGATAATGGTGAGACAAATGGAGATCACGCCACAAGGAATGCCTTTGGAGATCTATTGTTTTGCCAATGATTCTAACTGGGTGAATTTTGAGCAGATTCAGGCAGATATTTTTGATCACCTTTTGGTAGCTTCTAAGGAATTTGACCTCGAGATAATGCAGGTTAATAAAATTTAAATCAATTATCATTTATCAATAATCAATTATGACAAAACTAAGTGTCAATATCAATAAAATCGCTACGCTAAGAAACGCAAGAGGCGGCGATGTTCCAAGTGTAACGCAAGTCGCTGTTGATCTGGAAAGATTCGGAGCACAGGGAATTACCATTCATCCAAGACCGGATGAGAGACACATTACCAGAAAAGATGTCTATGATCTGAAACCATTGGTGACAACGGAATTCAATATTGAAGGTAATCCTCATCGGGCGTTTATCGATATGGTCTTGGAAGTAAAACCGGAGCAAGTGACTTTGGTTCCGGATGCTGATGATGCGATTACATCTAACGCCGGCTGGGATTGTGAAAAGAATCTGGATTTTTTGAAATCTGTTATCGCTGAATTCAAAAATGCCGGAATCAGAACGTCTATTTTTCTTGACCCCAATCCGGAAATGGTGAAATTTGCTGCAGAAACCGGAACCGACAGGATCGAACTTTACACAGAAGCTTACGCCAAGCATTATTTTGACAATAAAGAATTAGCAATAGAATCTTATTTTAAAACGGCGGTAGTTGCAACCGAATATGGTTTGGGAATCAATGCCGGACACGATTTGTCATTAGACAACTTAAAATATTTCTCAGATAACATCCCGAATCTTTTGGAAGTTTCTATCGGTCACGCCTTGATTTCGGAAGCTTTATATCTAGGTTTAGAAAATACAGTTCAGGCTTATCTTAAGAGATTGGCGAAGTGGTAATTATATTTAATTATTGATGGAAATTTTACATTCAAAAATATACGGAGAGGAGAGAACAGAAACACCATTATTAGTATTCCACGGATTGTTTGGGATGCTGGATAATTGGGGGAGTTTTGGGAAAGAATTTGGTGAATTGATGCCTACACATTTATTGGATTTGAGGAATCACGGCCGCAGTTTTCATTCAGATTCTATGACGCACGATGATTTGGCTCAGGACATTGTTAACTATATGGACGCTCATAATATTCCAAAAGCAAATCTCCTCGGCCACTCATTAGGAGGAAAGGCGGTAATGCAGTTCGCCATCAACTTTCCTGATCGATTGGAAAAACTGATTGTTGCTGATATTGCTCCAAAAGCTTATCCGCCGCATCATCAGGGAATTATCAAAGCGCTGCAATCTGTTGATTTTTCTACTGTAGAATCCAGGCAGGATGTGGAAAAAGTCTTGGAAGAATATATTCACGAGAAGTTTGTGATTCAGTTTCTAATGAAGAATCTTTATTGGACAGACGACAAGAAACTGGCCTGGCGATTTAACCTGAAAACTTTAGCTGAAAAATATACAGAGTTTGTCTCAAATGCCATTAAGTTTGGTGTTTTCAATGGTCCGACTTTGTTCATCGCAGGTGCTAATTCCAATTATATTTTACCACAGGACGAATTCCTGATTAAGCAACAATTTCCGCACTCTAAAATTATTAAAATCAAAAATGCGGAACATTGGGTTCAGGCCAATAATCCTGTCGATTTCAATGCAGCTGTGAAAGATTTTCTTCTTTAGCTGATTTCAAAAATTAATATGGATTTGATAATGGTATAAGCCTTGTATTATCGGATCCATATTTAATTTTCTTCTATGAAATGGCCAATTTCTGTTATCCTGATTTTTATTTTGTCGTTTACCAATGCTCAGGAAAAGCTCTCCGAAACTTTGAATTATAAAGATGTTACGTACAAAATAAAAGACACGGCTCAGCAGAAGCTCGACATCTATCTTCCTCAAAAAACAAATAAAAAATCTCCGGTTCTGGTTTTTGTTCACGGAGGTGGTTGGGCACAAGGTGATAAAGGGTTGAGAGACGATTATTACCTTAGTGATTTTGTTCTTAGATTTGTGAAACAAGGTTACGCTGTGGTGAGTATCAACTATACTTTGCTTAATGAAAAGACACATTTCCCGACACCGGTTGAAGATACAAAAGAAGCTGTTCGCTGGATTCGTGCAAATGCCGAAACATATGATTTTGATTCTGATAATATTGGAATTTGGGGCGCTTCGGCTGGCTCACAGATTGGGATGATTGCTGCATATACGGATGATTCCCAGTTTTCAGAAAATACAAAATTTCCTAACTATTCAGCAAAAGTCAATTATTTCATCGATTATTTTGGACCGTCTGATATGAACAAATTGTTCCGTACAGAAGCTCCGGGATTTGTGATTTTTATTTTTAAACTGATTTTTCCAAAGATTTATGACATCAGGAACAAACTGGTTTTTGGATTCACAGGTTATGATGTCAAAGAAGAAAAAGACGACGCTATTAACCTGCTGAATGTTTATTCACCAATCACTTACGTCAGCAATTCTTCTGTTCCGACACTGATGATTCACGGGACGAAGGATAAAATTGTTCCTTATTCGCAGTCCGAAATTTTAAAAGAAAGCCTGGACAGGAATAGCGTTAGGAATGAACTGATTTCTATTAAAAAAGGTAATCACGGACTCAATAGGGATTCTGACCACGAATTGATGTTTGAAAAGACCTTTAATTTTGTCAAAGAAAATACAAACGGATTCTGATTGATTTCAATTGCGTTTAGACAGGTTTTTATGGAGAATTAAATTATCTTTGTAAAAATCTCTAATGAAGAAATATCAGGAAACGATTTATAAAATCATTTTGCTTTTTTCTGTTCTTATCAATCTTTTTTTGATAGGGCTTTTATTTTTTGTTCTCCGGGATTCTTTTGCGGGAGAAGGAAATTGGTTTTTGGAAGGCAGAGGTTTTTGGTTCTTCATAGGAATTATACTCGTTTATTCTTTAATGAATTCAGTATTTATTATAAGGTTTTTAAAAATTAAATCCACACAGGAATGATTCTAGTAACCGGAGCAACAGGGATTTTAGGAAGAGTTATCGTTCTTGAACTTTTGAAGCAGGGAAAGGAAGTTCGTGCAACCAAACGACCATCAAGTAATCTGAAAGAGGTTAAAGAATCTTATCGTTTTTATACAGACAAGCCGGATTTTTATTTTGATAAGATCCAATGGATTGATATTGATTTCAATGATTTGGATTCGATTCAGATGGCATTGCAAAATGTGCATGAAGTGTATCATTGCGCCGCCAAAGTTAGCTTCAATCCTAATAAGGATAAAGAGCTTTACAAAACCAATATTGGCGGAACAAAGAACCTTTTGTACGCTGTGGAAAATTCTGAAGTTAAGAAATTCCTTTTCGTAAGTTCAATCGCCGTTCTGGATGGTTATAACGAAAACGGAATGATGGACGAGAATTCTGATTTCAATCCAAAGCTTGATCATTCAGGCTATGCAATTTCCAAACATCTTTCCGAGATGGAAGTCTGGAGAGCTTCCGCTGAAGGACTGAATACGATTATCATTAATCCGGGTTTGATTACCGGCTCAGGAAATTGGGGTGTCAGCAGTGGTGATTTATTTTCAAAGTCTGCTTATCCGTTTACTTATACTGGCGGAACAGCTTTCGTAGATGTCCGCGATGTGGCTAATGTTGCTATCAAGCTGATGGACAACAATGCTTTTGGTGAACGTTTCATCGTCATTTCAGAAAATTCTAAATTCAGTTTGATATCTGATAAAGTGAGAGCAGCTCTGGGGAAAACACCTGCAAAACCGGTTCCTGATTTTGTTTTCAATGTTTTACCCATTTTATCCTTTTTTGGATGGTTATTCCCGGTGTTGAGACTATTAAGTAAAACATCTTTGGAATCTTTGAAGCTGGATTCTAAAATTTCTAATGAAAAGATCGTGAATCAGCTTAATTATCAATTTATTTCAACCGCTGACAGTGTTGATTTCCATTTGAAAAACTACCTTTCTGATAGGAAATAGAAGTTTCGATTTTCGATATTATAGATTGCGCAGTTCTTTGAAAATTAGTATTTTTACGAACCTTTTTAGTAAAATCTAATTCAAAGTTTATAAATGAACACACAGCAATTTGTAAACCGCCACATCAGCCTTAATGAAGCTGATAAAGCGGAAATGCTTAACAAAATCGGGGTTAACAGTATCGATGAACTCATTTCTCAAACCATTCCGGACAGTATAAGATTAGAAAAAGATTTGGAGCTTTCTGAGCCACTTTCTGAGTACGAAATGTTACTCCATTCCAAAGATCTGGCATCTAAGAATGTTGATTTCGATACTTACATCGGATTCGGTTACAATAACACGATTCTGCCTTCTCCAATCCAAAGGAATATTCTTGAAAACCCGAGCTGGTACACAGCTTACACGCCTTATCAGGCAGAGATCGCACAAGGTAGGCTGGAAGCGCTTCTTAATTTCCAGACAGTGGTTTGCGACTTAACAGGATTTCCAATGGCTAATGCTTCTCTATTGGACGAATCAACAGCTGCTGCCGAAGCAATGCATATGTTCTTCAACAACAGAACGAAGGACCAGAAAAAAAACAATGCAATTAAATTCTTCGTTTCCGATTTAGTATTGCCACAAACCATTTCTGTATTGAAAACTAAAGCAGAAGGTCTTGGAATCGATATTATTGTAGGAAACCACGATAGTCATCAATTCAATGATTCTTATTATGGGGTCTTGTTGCAATATCCTGGCAAAAATGGAATCGTTCTGGATTATACAGATTTTATCACTTCAGCAAAAGGATTCGATTTGCAGGTTGTTGTCGCTTGTGACCCGATGTCTTTGGTTAAACTGAAATCTCCTGCAACAATGGGTGCGGATTGCGCAGTTGGAACCACCCAGAGATTTGGTATTCCAATTGGTTACGGTGGTCCTCATGCCGCATTCTTTGCTTGTAAAGAAGATTATAAAAGAGATATTCCCGGAAGAATCATTGGCGTTTCTCAGGATATGTACGGAAAACGTGCATTGAGAATGGCACTTCAAACCAGAGAACAGCATATCAAAAGAGAAAGAGCAACATCCAATATCTGTACAGCACAGGTACTTTTAGCTGTGATGGCCGGGATGTATGTCGTTTATCACGGCCCAAAAGGACTCAACTTTATCGCTGACCAAATCCATTACAAGACCAATGCTTTGGCAGATGCTTTAAAAGTGCTAGGTTATGATATTGTCGATGAGCCAGTATTTGACACTGTGAAATTCAGATTGCACGAAGAAGAAAAAACGTCTTTGAGATTATTAATGAGAGACAGAAAAATCAATCTGAATTATTTTTCTCAAGGTATTGTAAGTATTTCCATTAACGAAACTACAACCGTTGAGAAACTTAACAGGTTGGTTGATGCTTTTGCACAGTTCAAAGGCAAACAGGCTTATAAATTATCTCTTAAAGAAGAATATTCGATTCCAGCAGAATTGTTGAGAACGGATGAAATCCTGAAAGAAGAAGTTTTCAATAAATATCATACCGAGACAGAATTGATGCGTTACATCAAGCGTCTGGAAAGAAAGGATTTGTCTTTGACACATTCCATGATATCTTTGGGTTCTTGTACAATGAAACTAAATGCGGCAACGCAAATGATTCCTTTGTCCTGGGCAGAATGGGGAAGTATACATCCATTTATCCCGACAGAACAAGCCGGTGGTTATCAGGAAATGATCAAACAGCTTGAGAAAGATCTGGCAGAAATTACAGGTTTTGCAGGAACATCATTGCAACCAAATTCAGGTGCGCAAGGTGAATATGCGGGACTAATGGTTATCCGAGAATATCACAAAAACAGAGGCGAAGGGCACAGAAATATCGTATTGATTCCTCAGTCGGCACACGGAACCAATCCGGCTTCCGCTGCAATGGCAGGGATGAAGATTGTTGTTGTGAAGAACCTTGAAAATGGAGAAATCGATTTTGAGGATTTGAAAGCGAAGACAGAACAGCATTCTGAGAACTTGTCTTGTGTGATGATCACATATCCGTCTACTTATGGATTCTTCGACGCTAATATCAAAGAAATTACAAAATTGATTCATCAGCACGGTGGACAGGTTTATATGGACGGTGCAAATATGAATGCTCAGGTTGGATTTACAAGCCCTGGAAATATCGGAGCTGACGTTTGCCACCTTAACCTTCATAAGACTTTTGCCATTCCTCACGGTGGTGGTGGTCCTGGTGTTGGCCCGATCTGTGTGGCGGAGCATTTGGTTCCGTTCCTTCCAACTAATGCCAATATCCCTGTAGGAACAAAAGATGCGATTGAAGGGATTTCTGCTGCGCCTTATGGTTCAGGATTGATTCTGAATATCTCCTATGCTTATATCAAATTATTAGGAACTTCCGGTTTGAAAAAAGCGACTGAATATGCAATTTTAAACGCTAATTACCTGAAAGAATTATTGGCAGAACATTTCCCGATTCTTTATGCGAATGCCAACGGCAGAGTAGCGCACGAGTGTATCGTAGACTTCCGTCAGTTCAAATCTTTGGGAATTGAAGTGGCTGATGTTGCAAAAAGATTAATGGATTATGGTTTCCATGCACCGACAGTAAGTTTTCCAGTAGCAGGAACATTGATGATAGAACCAACAGAATCGGAAAGCAAAGAAGAGATCGAGCGTTTTGCTGAAGCGTTGATCAATATCAAGAGAGAGATTGAAGAGATTGCTAATGGTGATGCTGATGCAACAAACAACGTTCTCAAAAATGCACCTCATACCGAGCAGTTAGTAATTTCCGACAATTGGGATAAACCTTACGGTAGAGAAAAAGCGGCTTATCCATTAGAATGGGTGAGAACACATAAGTTCTTTGCTACAGTTGCAAGAGTGGATGAAGCATATGGTGACAGAAACCTGGTTTGTACCTGTGAACCGATCGAAGCATATATGTAATAAATGATTTTTAGTTCAGGTTATATAAAAAGCCTCTCCATTTGGAGAGGTTTTTTTGTTGTATTTAGATCATCATATTCCTTTGTTTCATAAAAGGTTGGTCTGCAAAAATAGCAATGTAAATAGGAATAATTTTTTTATATGATTCAAAAAAATAAACAAATTTTATTGTTGGTATGGTAATTGGATATGTGAACGCATATCTCTCTAAATATAGCAATATTTAGAAAACAAGTATAATATTCCAATTATACTTTTAATAAGTAAAACAATTAAAATTTATTTTTTATGAAATCAAAATTAACTATTTTGTCACTAGCCTTGGTGTGCCCGGGCATGATGTTCTCACAGGTTACTCAAACTACTACATCGTCAGCTGAAACAACAACGATGGATACAACTCCAAGCTATAACAGCTGGTCCATCTCTTTTGGTGGTGGTATACCATTGATGCAAAATGCCGATCTGAGATCTATCCAAAACGGAAATACATTGGTAGGCTATTCTGCTTACTTCAGTATTGACAAAGCGCTTTCTCATACATTTGGGCTGAAGTTGCAATACGACCGTGGGGAAACAAGACAAGGTTATTTTAATACAAAAGATGCAGCGCCTGCTAATGCTGCTGCTAATCTCCAGGTTGCAGGTAGAACACAATATGATGGAATTTCCCTTATAGGAGATATTAACCTGTCTAATTTATTAAGAAGAGTTGATAGAAAATCGGACTTCAGATGGGCAATCCACGGATATGCCGGTGCGGGAGTTTTGGCTTACCGAGCTTATCAGAAAGACGAATTCGGACAGAGATTAATGACCGAGAAAAAGCCTTTCAAATTCAATTCGTTGTTTGGACAGGCTGGTGCCGGCTTGAAGTATAAGATCAGCAACAGAGTAGACATCGAAGGAAGATTGATGTACGTTATAACAGGTGATGATGAATTTGATGGTGGTGGTGACCAATATAGTGCTGTTAACAGAATCAGCTCTCATACAACGGACAACTTCTTCAATGCTACATTGGGACTTACTGTTAACCTGGGTAAAAATGCTAACCATATCATGTGGGTTGATCCTTTGAAAGATATCTATAATAAAATAGATGAGTTGGAAACCAAAGTGGACAATATCCAATTATGCAAATCCGGTGATGCCGATAATGATGGCGTTTGCGATGACTGGGACAGACAGCTTGATACACCGGCTGGAGCAAGAGTTGATGGTTCAGGTGTCGCTCTTGATGTTGATATGGACGGTGTAATTGATCTTTATGATAAGTGTGTGACTGTGCCGGGTCCTGTAGAGAACAACGGATGTCCGCTTAACAATACAAATAATGGTGCTGTATCGGCTGATGAAACAGTGATGAACGGAATTGAGTTTGATCTTAATTCTGACAGAATCTTGCCAAGCAACAACTCTATCCTTAATAGTGCTGTGAGCTATATCAATTCAACCAATGGGTCATATGTGGTTGTAGGAGCCACAGATACAAGAGGTACTGAAAGTTATAACCAGGCTTTGTCCCAAAGAAGAGCGGATAATGTGAAACAATATTTGATTTCCAATGGAGCTAATTCATCAAAACTGGAAGCACAGGGTAATGGTAAGTTCGACTTGAAATACCCGGAGTGTAATCCTGCTTCAAAATGCCCTGAATGGAAAAACAGAGCCAATAGAAGAGTATATTTTAAAGCAAAATAAATTTTAATTTTTCTATTTAGAAGACTGCTGGCAACGGCAGTCTTTTTTGTTTAAAAATAAATTTTTCAAAAAAGATGGGTAATTTTAAACAAGCAGTAATGTGTTATTTTTCTAACTCTTTAAGAAAATTATAGGTTGCAACTTTCAAAGATTTTCGTAAGTTATTGCTTGGATCTCCTCCACCACTTTTCCTTATTCCTTCAGTATTATAAATTTGATTATTAATTGGAATTGTATAAACAACATTGCTCTTGAGCGTTGCTACGGAAAAACCGAAAGACCACAAAATGTCTGTAATTTTTGTCTCAACTAATATATTAGATTCATTGCTGGTAAGGCCATTCCAATTTTCAACATATTTTAAATTAAACTTTGTCTCTGCTGCCAATTCTTCAATAGATTCTTTAAATACCATATTAACATCAGGTGCCTCAGATGGTCCTAATATATTAGTATATATTCCTTTGTAATTGATGATGCGTTGGCTGTCGGAATTCAGTTTAAAATAAATTGTTTTCGAATTATAAAAATTCTTATTTAATGTGTTTTGTGAGAAATTGCTGCTGGTGCCACAACTAATCAGAAATAAAGCAAATAAATTTATAAAAATGAAGTTAAGTTTTTTCATGGAAATATATTAATTATACCCTGTAAATATAATTTTTTTTTAATAATTATTGTCTTAAACTTCAATTTTCATAAAAAATGATTCATATTATCAGTGAAAATTTGTTATTTAGAATGTCTTTTGAAAAAAGCTATAATTTCGGGTAGAGATTGCTTTGGAAACTCATGCCCTGCATCACTCTGCTGTAAAACTAATTCTGTGCTATTTTTACCTGAGAAGAATGTTTTGTCACCTTCTGTTTTACCTGTGCCTGTGATTCCGAGATTAGATTTAACAATAGGAATTGATTGTTCCTGACTCTGCGGATGAACAATCCTGTCATTTTTTCCGATATACATCCATATCGAAAGAGGAGCAGCGCCATCAATCAAATTACCACCTTGAGCAGAAGCCGAACAAATAGCTGTTATCTCGTTGCCTCTCATTTTCCAGAGCACGTTGGCAAATCTTGCTCCGTTAGAATGCCCAATAATATAAATTCTTTTGTCATCAATGTTATAATGTTTATGAATATCTGAAAATACGGCATCGAAAAATTTGATATCGCGACCTTCGAGATCATCTGTGAAAATCTGCCAGCCATTCATTGTGCCGTTAGGATCTATTCCGGGAACTTTTCTGCCGGGAAGCCCTTCCATAAAAATAACTAGGGCGTCCTTGTAATAATTTTGAACATCAATTCTTCTGCTCACAAAATTAGCATTACCGCCATGACCGTGGAAAACAAAAACGACCGGAATTTGGACTGATTTGATTGTGGGTTCATAGATAATAGCCTTTCTGGGAACCTGATCTATACTATAGTTTTTTGTGATTTGAGAAAAAAAGGAAACAGCCCATGTTAACAATAGCAATTGAAGAATTCTTTTCATTGGTGAAAATTTATTCTTTGATTCCTCTTAATAGAGTAAAGTTAAATTAAACTCAAAATTTACATAAAAAAAGACCTTACATATTTATAGTAAGGTCTTAATTTTATATAAGGCAAAAACTTAAACTTTCAAGATTTCTGCTTCTTTTACTTTCAGATGATCGTCAGCTTTTTTTACATAAGCGTCGGTAAGATCCTGAATGTCTTTTTCAACACCTTTAATTAGATCTTCTGCAACACCTTCCAGTCTTTTCAGTTCTTTGTTCCCTTCCTGTCTCGCATTTCTTATAACCACTTTTGTCTGTTCAGTTTCGGCTTTAGCCTGCTTAGCTAAGTCACGTCTTCTTTCTTCTGTCAAAGGCGGAACATTAAGGATAATTACATCGCCGTTATTAGAAGGTGCGAAACCAAGGTTAGAATTGATAATTGCTTTTTCGATAGGTCCGATTGCAGATCTGTCCCAAGGCTGGATAGAAATGGTCATGGCATCAGGTACAGAAACGTTCGCAACCTGATTGATTGGCGTCATCGCACCATAATATTCTACCATCACATCCTGAACCATAGACGTAGAAGCACGTCCGGCTCTGATTTTTTGAAAAGCATGATCCAAATGCTTGATTGCAGCATCCATCTCTTGCTTTACCGATGCTACAATGAGTTCTAATTCTTCCATTGTATATTTAAAATTTGATAATTGACACATATTTTTGTGAATGATTAATTATAATTGATAAATGATTTTAAATCAATATCAAAAATCAATCCCTCATTTAAACGTTAACTAGTGTTCCTATATTTTCCCCGTCGATTAATCTTTCCAGATTACCTTCTTTGTTCATATCAAAAACGATAATTGGCAGCTTGTTTTCGTGACTTAATGTGAACGCTGTCATATCCATTACTTTAAGGTTTTTTTCAAAAACCTCTTCGAAAGACAAGCTGTTGAATTTCACTGCATCTGCATTTTTCTCCGGATCGCTGTCGTAGATTCCGTCCACTCGTGTTCCTTTCAGGATGACATCTGCATCAATTTCGATGGCTCTTAATGTTGCAGCAGTATCGGTTGTGAAATAAGGGTTTCCTGTTCCAGCGCCAAAGATCACCACACGTCCTTTCTCCAGGTGACGGACTGCTTTTCTTTTGATAAAAGGCTCTGCTACTTTGTCCATTTCTATGGCAGATTGTAGTCTCGTCATGATGCCTGCATCTTCAAGAGCACCTTGTAAAGCCATCCCGTTGATAACAGTTGCCAGCATTCCCATATAATCGCCCTGGACTCTGTCCATGCCTTTTGCAGCGCCGGCCAATCCTCTGAAAATATTTCCCCCACCAATTACTATGGCGATCTCGCAACCTTTGTCCACAGCTTTTTTGATCTCAACGGCGTATTCCTTTAGCCTGTCGTTATCAATACCGTATTGGCGGTTTCCCATTAGTGCTTCTCCACTAAGTTTCAGGAGGATTCTTTTATATTTCATTTAATTTATTATTTTTATTTCAATTTTTTGACTGTGCAAATATAATGAAAGGAAAAGAATTACGTTAATGAAAAAGATAGTCGTTCAAAAATTTTGATAAGCATCAAAATAGATTATTTTTGCAAAGCTAAAAGATAGTGTTGAAGAAGTTTTACAGTCTATTTTCACTGATGATTTACAGCGTGGTTTTTTCTCAAACGGGAACCACGGTTTATCAGTTTCTCAATATTCCGATGTCTCCCAGACAGGCCGTTTTAGGAGATGCCGTTTCTATACGCGATTATGATGTTAATTTTACAGCTGCTAATCCTGCATTGATGAATCTTGAAATGGATAAGATGCTGTCCGTAAATTATTCATCCTATCTTGCAGGGACAAAAATTGGAAGCATCAGCTACGTAAGAGATTTGGAATACGGACATCTTGTTTCTTTCAACGCAAAATATATGGATTACGGGAGTATGCCCAGAACCGATGAGAACTCCAATATTAATGGTGATTTTTCAGCTATGGATGCTTCTGCGGGTATTGGTTACGCCTACCAGTTTGAAGATGACTGGACTATTGGGGCTAATGTCAATTATGTCACTTCCAAAATCGACACTTACACATCATCTGCTATTACAGCTACAGCTGGTGTGACCTATTATTTTGATAAGTCAAATGAAACTTTGGCTTTGGTTTTCAGAAATTTTGGTTATCAGATCAAGCCTTATAACGGTGTGAGAGAAAAACTGCCTTTCCGTGTTGATCTGGGCTATACAAAAATTCTTGACGAATTTCCCGCAGCGATTACTATTACGGCGCATGATCTTCAGCAATTCAATATCTCTGCAACAACAGATATTAACGGACAAGAAACCAAATTCGGAAGGAAAGTTCTGGATCACCTGTCTCTTGGAGCGGAATTATTCCCGGGCCAGCCATTCAATATCAGATTTGGTTACAATGTGAAAAGAGGCGGAGAGCTGGCTGTTCTGGATCAGAGGAGTTTCAGCGGTTTGTCAGCAGGATTCAGTCTCAAGATTTCATCTTTCCGTTTCGACTATTCTCATATGCGTTATCATAATGCATCCAATGTTAACATGATTGGTCTTACGATGGACCTTATAGAATTGGGTGGAAACAGAAGATAATTTTGAGATTTAAGACAAGTAATCCGTTAATCTAAAATTCATTTATTTTAATTTCTTGAATATTTAATTTTTATTTTTTTTGTTTACGCATTACATTTGCAGTATGACAAAAAAACCGGTTATCGCTATAGACGGATTTTCATCCACAGGAAAAAGTTCGATTTCTAAAATCATTGCAAAAAGATTGGGTCTTATCCATATGGATACGGGTGCACTTTACAGGGGGATTACTTTTTATGCCATTCAGAATTGTGCTAATACGGACAAAACGATTGATATTAAAAAGCTGATTTCCGATCTTCCTAAAATTAATCTGGAATTTCAGAATATTGACGGTGAACTAAGACTTTTTCTTAATGGGAAAAACATAGATAAGGAAATCCGCTTTCCCCAGGTTTCTGATAATGTAAGTCAGGTGGCAAAAGAAGCCGAAGTCCGCAATTACCTTTTGACAACACAGCGCGATATTGCTAAAAAAGGCGGCGTTATAATGGATGGCAGAGATATCGGAACAGTGGTGCTTCCTGATGCAGATTATAAATTTTTTATGACAGCAAGTCAGGATGAACGTGCCAGACGACGTTTCCTGGAATTGGAACTGGCAGGAGAAAAAACTGATATCGAAACCGTAAAGCAAAACCTTATCTCTCGTGACAAGATTGACAGCGAAAGAGAGGTTTCTCCCCTGAAACAAGCTGACGATGCTATTCTTATTGATAACACCAGCATTAACAAAGAGGAAACAATAGAGTTGATTTTGTCCTATATCAAAAAGTTTTAACAAAATTTTAAGAGGTTTGTTTTTTCTTTGGCATTTTAGTTGTAAATTTAAAATTGTTAATGACCCTTTTTAAATAACTTAAAAATTATAAACAATGTCAAAGAAGTCAAATTCAGCAGCAATCTTAGCTGCATTATTAGCGGGAGCTGCTACGGGTGTAGTTTTAGGATTACTTTATGCTCCGGAAGAAGGTAAAGAAACCAGAAAAAAAATCAGAGATAAAGCAAACGATCTTAAAGATAAAGCTGTTGATGAATACGGCAAAACATCTGAAAAAGTAAGAGATACATATTCTGAAGTTTCTTCCAACGTAAAAGATAAATACCAATCTCTGTCATCTCATCTGAAAGAAACGGCACAGAATGTTGCTTCTACAGTAAAAGACAGCTATGATAAATACAAAGACCAGATTGTTTCCAAGACATCTGATGTTGTAAAAGATGTGGAAACTGAATTGGATGGTTTGAAATAATCTCTAAATTTGGTTTTACAGAAAGGAACTTAGTTTCTAAGTTCCTTTTTTTGTAAATAATTGTGTAATTTTATTTTTAATAAGATGCTTATGATAGATATTATAAAAGATTATACTACAAAACGTCTGGATCTTCTCAAATTGCAGTTTACTGAGAAGTCCTCTCTGTCTGCGGGAATCATAGCGTTTATTTCGATTGTACTCATTGCGTTTTCATTTTTTATTATCCTTTTCAACTTCGGGATTGCTTTTCTGATCGGAGAATCTTTAGGAAATATGTCTTACGGCTTTTTAATTGTTGCCGGGTTTTATTTTCTTTTGATGATTATTGTAATCTTTTTGAAGAAAAAAATTGTAAACTCTATCGCAAGTCAGGTAATTGAATTTTTAAAACATTAGGAATATGGCGACTAACTACAATAATATTAATGAGCTTAGAAGTCAAAAAAAGCTTCTAAAACAGGAAATTAAAGAGTTGGAAGATATTTTGACTTTCAAAAGTAAGAAAGAAAGCCTTGGTGTTTTGACGCATGGTTTTACAGATAAATTCCTAAAAGAAACAAAAGATGAAGATGGTGATACTTCTATCTCTCTTGACACACAGAATATTATGAGAGAAATATCATCCGGAATCAAGGAATCTGCATCTAAAAAAAATCTTCTTGGTTTAGCGAATGACAGTGTTCAATCCGGATTGCTGGAAAACACTATTAGAATGGGAGTTGTAGCGTTGGTGGGGAATTTTGCTAAAAAAAGCGTGATGAACAAGAACTGGAAAAGAAAATTAATTGGTTTAGGATTGGTCTATATTGCACCTTATGCCTTGAGATTCATTCATGAAAAGCTGGATGAATACCAGAAAAATAAAACCACCAAAAGTATGGAGAAACTTATATAGGTTTTGCCTTTCCAGTATAAAGGAGAGGCATTTTATTTTTTAGAAAAAATCTCCCCAAGTATTATTCCGGCAGACATGGAAACATTCAAACTTTCTGTAGATTGATTTTGTCCAAATCTGGGAATAGTAATCATTGTCGAAATTAATTTTTCTGTCGAATCTCGCAGGCCATTGCCTTCGTTTCCAAAAACTAAAGAAAATTTTTCCGGGAATTCGGATTTATAAATATTTTCTCCATTCATGTCAGTTCCCAAAATAGGGTATTGGTAAGAGGACAGATATTCGGAAAGATCAACATAACAGATATTCACCCTCAAAAATGAGCCCATGGTTGCCTGTATCACTTTTGGATTATAAAGATCAACAGTGTCATTACTGCAAATAATCTGCTCGATTCCGAACCAGTCTGCTAATCTTATGATCGTTCCAAGATTTCCTGGATCCTGAATCCCGTCCAGAACGATCTGAATGTTAGTTTCTTTGATGTAATTATTTTCAGGGATTTTACATACAGCAACAGAGTCTTTAGGATTCTGAAGAAAACTTATTTTTCTAAGCTCATTTGGCAAGATTTTTTCTGATTTTGCCATTTTAATATTTAACTGATCCGGATCAATAGAAAAAATGTCGGTTATTTCATAATCAGAATTTGGAAGTTCTTTTATGATTTTATTACCTTCAACTAAAAACAAATTGTATTTTTGCCTGTATTTCTTTTTGTCCAGAGATTGTATTATCTTTATAGTATGAGCCGTAAGCATATCAACAAATATTTTCAAAAATATCATATATTTTATTATTCCGCAATTTTCAGTGTGTTTTTGTATGCCTGTAATGTGACAAAAAAAGTTCCTGACGGCGAGTATCTGTTGACCAAGAATAAATTTGAATATACAGACGGTAAAATTTTTTCAGATGAAATTCCTGATCTTGTCGCCCAAAAGCCAAATAAGAAAACACTTTTTGTATTGCCAATAGGATTAGCTTTTTATAATATGGCAAATCCAAAATACGATACTATTCTGAAAGAGTATATGACTTATCCTAACGAGATGAGAAATCAAAAGCTCAGAGATTCACTCTTCATAAAATATAATCATCCGGAATATGTTGGCAGAAATCTTTTCTGGAACCGTTTTTTTCATACAGTTGGGCAGGCTCCGGTAATCTACAGTGATGCAAAAACAAAACAGAGTGCAAAAAGTATCAATAACAGATTGATTAACCGCGGCTATTGGGATTCCGAAGTTAAGACAAGTGTGAAAAGAGATTCTGCTGCCAAAAAAGCGGAGGTTGATTATGTCATTACCCACAAAGATCCAACCTATATCAAAGAATATTTTTATAACATTCCTGATCAGAACGTTAGAAGCATCTATGAATCTCAAATCAATAAAAGTTTTGTGAAAAAAGGTCAGATCCTTGATGAAACTGTATTGGAAAAAGAAATTACCAGGATCAATGACCAGATGAAA
Source organism: Chryseobacterium sp. 36-9 (assembly GCA_001898785.1). GTDB lineage: Bacteria > Bacteroidota > Bacteroidia > Flavobacteriales > Weeksellaceae > Epilithonimonas > Epilithonimonas pallida. The sequence goes on from MKVE01000036.1 coordinate 24,599, forward strand.
GAAGAGGGTTATTATAAATTCAATAATGATAATCAGGATATCTATTTTGTCGCAGATTCTTTACAAAGCAGAAAGAATGTACCTGTTACAATGAACATTATCAAAGATTCTATCGGTACACCTTACAGAAAGGCTACAATTGGAAAAATTACAGTTTCTGTTGCCAATAGTGTAAACAGTACTAATCTTCCTCTGAAAGATAGTATAAGAGGAATTAATATCTTTAGAAAAGATAGTGCCTATAATGCCAATGCACTTTGGTTGCCTATTATTCTGAAACCGGGTGATCCTTATAAACAATCCAATCTTGATCTTACCAGGAGAAACCTGATTTCTATGAACAACTTCACGATACTGAAAGCTGCGGATTATCTTCGTAAAGAAGGAACAGAAGCAGAGAGAGACAGTATCGTAGATGTAGAATATGTCCTGAGACCGTTACCAAAATATGAGTTTAATTTTGCGACAGATATTCATTATTCTCAAATTCTGAACTTTGGTTTTTCACCTTCTGTTGATCTTACTACGAGAAACGTTTTTGGAGGCGCAGAAAATTTGATTACAAGTTTTTCCGGAGTCATTGGAACAACAAAAGATCCTAAAAATCCGGACGCGATTTTCAATGCTTATGAATTGTCTGCTCAGGCATCTCTTCAGTTTCCCAGATTGGTGGTTCCGTTTAGAAAATATTATAAGCTGATTCCAAAAAAATATTCTCCAACAACCAGCATCACATTAGGAGCGTCTGTTCAGAATAATATTGGATTGGGAAGAATCAACTTCAATGCTGGACTTACCTATTTTGCGAATGTGGATGATGGGAAAGTCCAGCACAGGCTGACTTTGTTTAACACTCAGCTGAGTTTAACCCAAAACAAAGACAGATATTATGAATATTTCCCTGGCGATAATGAATACCGTGAAAATATTTTTAATCAGTATGCCGTAAATCATCCGGAAATATTGACATCCGGTTATACGTATGACCAGATTTCTGCAATTATTTTATCAGACGAAAATTTTATCACCCAGATTTTCAATAGTGACAGGAATCTTTTATACAACTATATGCAGTCTCTTTATAATAAGGAACGGCAAACTCAGGATGTCATAATTTCATCCATTATTTACAATTTTATATATAACGAGATTGGAAAAAAAGAATACAGGAATCCATTTTCTTTTAGTGGTAAAGTAGAATTGGCTGGTAACTTTTTGAATCTTGTTACTAAAAAAGAAGAGAATTATCTTTTGTACGGTGATACAAAAACGATATTCAATATTCCGTTTTCACAGTTTATAAAATTCGATTTTGATTTTAAAAAATACTTTACTTTTTTCAATGACAGAGCCAAACCGCATACATTGGCGTTTCGTCAGTTTGTAGGAATTGGAATTCCTTACGGCAACTCGTCATCGATGCCGTTTGTGAGATCTTATTTCAATGGTGGAGCTTATGATATCAGAGCTTGGCTGGCATTTGGTGGATTAGGTCCTGCCGATTCCCAGTTGGATGAAAGAGTGCGTTCTTATGCAATGGATAATGTGAAGCTGACTACCAGTGTAGAATACCGCGTTCCTCTCACCAATATGTTTGAAGCAGCCATTTTTACAGACGCAGGAAATATCTGGGGACTGAAGGATAATGGGTTTGGGGACCAATTTAAATTTAAAAAGTTTATAAGTCAAATGGGAGTTGGAAGTGGATTAGGAATAAGGATGAATATTGCTTACGTCAATCTGAGACTTGACTTTGCTTATAAAATGTATGACCCGAATCAGCCTGAAGGGAACAGCCGTTGGGTTATTAACAAGATCAAGCCTTTGCAGCCAACTATCAACTTTGCAATTGGTTATCCTTTTTAAAAATTTTATTTGAAAAAATGCGTTGGTTAAAATTCGTAATTATTATTTCTCTTTGCTTATTCGGAATCTATTCTGCTATGATGAATTTTGTAGATGAAAGCAAAAGTTTCACTCATCAGTCAGAAATTGATTATCCCATAGACAAAGTTTTTCCACAGTTTAATAATCTTCAGAATTTTGCTGCCTGGAACGATTATTTTGCCGGAAAAGAAGATATGACGTATTCCTTCTTTACACCATATGAAGGAGTAGGAAGTGCTATGAAATTCTCAGATAAAAAAAATGATGAATCCGGAGATTTATTTATTCGTTATTCCAGAGTTAATCGCACTTTGCATTATCAATTGTTCGAAGGAGATAATGATAATCCTTATTTAATCGATATTAACTTTAAGCCTTCCGGAAACAGGACAAAAATGTTCTGGAATATCCATACACCCAAAAGAAGCTACCTTGAGCGGTCTTTAAATCTTATTGCGGAAGATTTTTTTGTGAATAGTATTGATAAAAGTATGAAAAATCTCTATCAGATATTAGGGAACAAAGTGGATCGAGATCAAAAGCTGGCTTCTATAAAATATGACAGCATTATGATCGAAAACAGAGAAGGCGCATTACTTCTAGGTGTTAATGTCAGCACGAGGAATACCAAAGATATTCTTTTCAAAAATGTATTGATGAACCATGGAAAAGTAGTGAATTATGTGCGGTCTGATCTGGGTAAAAAAGATGATGAATTTGGCATTCCGGTTCTCATTACCAATCCTGCAAATCTTAAAGATAAAGAGATCTCATATTTCTATGGTGTGCCATTATCCAAGAGAATTTCTGTAAGTGATAATAATTTCAGCTTTCAGACACTTAATGCTTCTAAGGTTTATTATATTTATTATCAGGGTAATTATAATAACCGCATAAAAAATATTCAGGAACTTCTTAAAAAAGCTAAAAAAGATACTTTAAGAAATGGTCAGCTAATGGAAGAATTTTTGGAAGAGCCTGCTGATAATCAGGATGTAAAATTAAAATTGTCTTTGCCTGTTTACCGTTAAAAAGATCTGATAAATATCACTTATATTTGTCAGAATAAATGGTTATATTCATCGTAGGTCCACAAAAATTTAGTAAATTTGTTGGCAATTATTTAAAATTAAAATTTTAACAGATAATCTGTAATAATGGATAAATTTTCATTTCTAAATGCCGTACATGCTCAGCTGATTGATGATATGTATGAGCAATACAAAAAATACCCGGATGCATTGGAACCTTCTTGGAAATCGTTTTTCCAGGGATTTGATTTTGCATTGGAAAATTATAGCGATGATGATTTTGGGTCAGCCCCAGTTTCTAATTCCGCTCCGGTTCAATATGCTCAACAAGCAGTTACTAACAATGCTGTTTCAGAAGATATCGCAAAAGAATTTAAAGTTGTAAATCTTATAGAAGCTTACAGATCAAGAGGTCACCTTTTTACCAAAACCAATCCTGTAAGAGAAAGAAGACATTATTTTCCAACACTTGACATCGAAAATTTTGGTTTGTCTAAGGAAGATCTGAACAAAAAATTTAATTCTGCGACACAAACAGGAATGCCTGGTCCAGCAACTTTGCAAGAGATCATTACGCACCTTCAGAACATCTATTGTGATTCTATCGGTGTAGAATATATGCACATCCAGAATGTAGAGGAGAAGAAATGGATTATGGAATGGGTTAACGTTAATGAAAACCACCCTAATCTTTCTGCTCAGGAAAAAACAGAAATTCTTTTCAAACTGAATCAAGCGGTTGCATTTGAAAATTACCTTCATACTAAATTTGTCGGCCAAAAACGTTTTTCATTGGAAGGTGGAGAATCTTTGATCCCTGCTTTGGACCAATTGATTACGCGTTCTTCGCAATTAGGTGTTGATGAGGTAGTTCTTGGAATGGCTCATAGAGGCCGTCTGAATGTTTTGACCAATATTTTCCAAAAATCATACAAGCAGATTTTCTCAGAATTTGAAGGAAAAGAATTTGAAGAAGATGTATTCTCTGGTGATGTTAAATATCACTTGGGTTCTTCAAAAAAAATCACGACTGCAAATGGAGAAGAAGTAAGAATCAACCTTACTCCGAATCCGTCACATCTTGAAACCGTAGCTGCACTTGTGGAAGGAATCTGCAGAGCAAAAGTAGATAACGTTTACAAAGACGATTATTCTAAAGTTTTACCGATTGTCATTCACGGAGATGGCGCAATTGCAGGACAGGGAATTGTGTACGAGATCGCTCAGATGATGAATCTGGAAGGTTACAGAACAGGTGGAACAGTTCACATCGTGGTAAATAATCAGGTTTCTTTTACAACCAATTATTTGGATGCAAGATCATCGGTTTACTGTACCGATATTGCAAAAGTGACAGATTCTCCGGTGATGCACATTAATGCTGATGATGTAGAAGCAGTAGTTCACGCAATCAGATTTGCTGCAGATTTCCGTGCGAAGTTTGGTAAGGATGTTTATATTGACCTTTTGGGTTATAGAAAATACGGTCACAACGAAGGTGATGAGCCAAGATTCACGCAACCAAACCTTTATAAATTAATTTCAAAACATCAGAATCCAAGAGAGATTTACAAGGAACTTTTAATTAAGGAAAATGTTGTTTCTGATGAGGTTTTGAAGAAAATGGAGCAGGATTTCAAGGCTTTGCTTGATGAAAACTTCGATGCGTCCAAAGAAATCGAAAGAAATACGATGGATGTTTTTATGCAGGATGACTGGACAGAGTATCCAATTGGAGGCAAAAACTGTGTGACGGCTTCAAAAGTTGATACAACATACGATCTGGAAAAACTGAAAGAACTGGCAATTAAGATTTCCACATTACCTGCAGATAAAAAATTCATCAACAAGATTACGCGTCTTTTTGAGAACAGAATAAAAATGGTGGAAACCAATTCTTTGGATTGGGCAATGGGAGAATTGTTGGCTTATGCAACGCTTCTTACTGAAGAATATAACGTAAGAATCTCCGGGGAAGATGTAGAAAGAGGAACATTCTCTCACCGTCACGCTGTCGTTAAAACTGAAGATACGGAAGAAGAATACATTCCGCTTCGCCATGTGAACGAGCAGAGATTTGATGTTTACAACTCACACTTGTCAGAATATGGTGTTTTAGGATTTGATTACGGTTATGCTATGGCTGCGCCGAGAACTTTAACCATTTGGGAAGCTCAGTTCGGAGACTTTACTAACGGTGCTCAGATCATTGTTGACCAATATTTGGTAGCTGCCGAAGAAAAATGGAAAATTCAGAACGGTTTGGTAATGATGTTGCCTCACGGTTCCGAAGGTCAGGGTGCGGAACACTCTTCCGCAAGATTGGAGAGATTCTTGACGCTTTGCGCGAATGAAAATATCATTGTTGCCAATATTACTTCACCAGCTAATTATTTCCATTTGTTGAGAAGACAGATGAAATTCGGATTCAGAAAGCCATTAGTAATTATGACGCCTAAATCGCTGTTAAGACATCCAAAAGTAGTCTCTCCGTTAGAAGATTTAGCCAATGGAAGTTTCCAGCCGATCTTGGACGATCCAACAGCAGATCCGGCAAAAGTAGAGAGACTGGTTCTTTGTACAGGCAAGTTGTATTATGATCTATTAGCTAAGAAAGAAGAGCTTAATGATGACAAAGTAGCTTTGGTAAGATTGGAGCAAATCTATCCTTTGAACATGGATAATATCAATGCGATCTTTGATAAATATAAGAACAGGAAAGAATTGATCTGGGCTCAGGAAGAACCCGAAAATATGGGTGCTTGGAGTTATATCTTAAGAAACTTCAGAGATACAGGAATACAGGTGATTTCTCCTGTTCCAAGTGGAACGCCTGCGCCTGGAAGTCATAAAATGTTTGAGAAAAATCAGACCAAAATTATCAATGATGTTTTTCAAACCAATGATGAGCCTGCAAAAAGACCTGTAACAGCCTAACAAAATTAATAAACTATAAGAATAACAATCTCCGGATTGTTCTGAAATTAAAAACAATTATTAGTATGTCAATATTAGAAATGAAAGTTCCTTCACCGGGAGAATCTATCACAGAAGTTGAAATTGCAACGTGGCTAGTACAAGACGGTGATTACGTAGAAAAAGACCAGCCGATTGCAGAAGTTGATTCTGACAAGGCAACTTTGGAACTTCCTGCTGAGCAAAGTGGAATCATCACTTTGAAAGCTGAAGAAGGAGAAGTGGTGCAAGTGGGGCAAGTGGTTTGTCTTATCGATATGGATGCTGCAAAACCGGAAGGTGCTGCTGTTCCTGCTGCTGAGCAACCTAAAGAAGAACCAAAAGCAGAAGTTAAAAAAGAAGAACCAGCTCCAGCAAAAGTAGAAGCTGCTAAAACTGAATCTTATGCTTCTCAATCACCTTCACCGGCAGCGAAAAAAATCCTTGATGAAAAAGGAATCAATGCATCTCAGGTAACTGGTACAGGTAGAGATGGTAGAATCACCAAAGATGATGCGGTAACAGCTTCTGTGCCTGCAATGGGAAGTGCTCCTGCGGGTGGAAACAGAGCTCAGACCACTACAAAACTTTCAGTTCTAAGAAGAAAATTGGCGGCAAGATTGGTTTCCGTTAAGAATGAAACAGCGATGCTGACGACTTTCAACGAGGTGGATATGTCAGAGATTTTCAGAATCAGAAAACAGTATAAAGAAGAATTCGCTGCAAAACATGGTGTAGGTCTTGGATTTATGTCATTCTTTACAAAAGCGGTAACAAGAGCCTTAAAATTATTCCCGGATGTGAATGCCTCTATCGACGGCGATTTCAAAATCAATTATGACTTTGCTGATATTTCTATTGCAGTTTCAGGTCCTAAAGGATTAATGGTTCCTGTTCTTAGAAATGCTGAAAATATGACTTTGAGAGGTGTTGAAGCTAACATCAAAGATCTGGCAACAAAAGTAAGAGACGGAAAAATTACCGTTGATGAAATGACAGGCGGAACATTCACAATTACCAATGGTGGTGTTTTTGGGTCAATGTTATCAACACCAATTATTAATCCACCGCAATCTGCAATTCTTGGGATGCACAACATTATCGAGAGACCGGTTGCTGTAAAAGGACAAGTAGTGATCAGACCAATGATGTATGTAGCGATGTCTTATGACCATAGAATTATCGACGGAAGAGAATCTGTAGGATTTTTGGTAGCCGTGAAAGAAGCGCTTGACAATCCGGTTGAGTTCCTGATGGATGGCGACGAAAGAAAAGCATTGGAATTATAAGAAATTATATTCAGCATAAAATTAAGAGAGCAGATTTTGCTCTCTTTTTTGTTATATTTATTGATGAAATTTTATTTTAATGGAATGTTTTGAATTACCACTTTACAAAAAGTCTCAAGAAATTTTTGATGTGCTTGAAACTATAACGGATTTATTTCCAGATGATAATGAATATTTACAAAGTATCAAAGGTAATTTAATTGGCGATATAATGACGATTCAAGCTAAAATTTGTGGTGCTGAAGCAGTGAAGCTTTATGATATTAAAATGGAGAATGCTACAATTATTAGAAAAGTGGCGAGAGATATTTTTGTTGGAGGAAACACTTTGGAGCATTTTGGTTTTTCTGATTCTAAATACTATAATTTAGTGAGAAACTTAGTTGAAGAATTCAGACTTTTATTCATCGATTGGATTTCTGGTTTCAATCCAAAACATTATATTGTCGATAGCTGGGGTTTGTTCAATCCGCCGGGAATTTCTTCTGATTATATTCAGACTGATGACGAACTTGATTTTTTAGATGAAGATGAATAATTTTTACATTCTTTGCTAAGTTTTACGCCTTTGCAAACTTTAAAATATTTTCTATAATTAATAAAATCTTTGCGTTCAAAAAAGAAATAATTAAGTAAAAACCATTTCCAAAATTCACAATTAATCCTTACTTTTGAGCAATGGAAAATTTTATCGTATCCGCACGCAAGTACCGTCCGCAAGAGTTTGATACTGTTGTTGGACAATCTCACGTTACCGATACTTTAGAACACGCCATAGATGAAAGTCAGTTGGCTCAGGCATTGCTTTTTTGTGGACCAAGAGGCGTCGGTAAAACAACCTGTGCCAGAATCTTAGCCAGAAAAATCAATGAAAAATCCGGCGCTGCAGATGATGAAGGATTTGCATTTAATATTTATGAGTTAGATGCGGCTTCCAATAACTCTGTTGACGACATTCGTGAACTGATTGACCAGGTAAGATTTGCACCTCAGGTTGGAAAATACAAAGTTTATATCATCGATGAGGTTCACATGTTGTCTCAGGCTGCTTTCAATGCGTTTCTGAAAACTTTGGAAGAACCGCCTGCACATGCAATCTTTATTCTTGCAACGACTGAGAAACACAAGATTATTCCAACGATTCTTTCAAGATGTCAAATCTATGATTTCAAAAGAATCACAATTGAAGATATCCAGGATCATCTTAGAAAAATTGCGGAAAAAGAAAATATCACTTATGAAGATGATGCACTTTACCTTATCGCTCAGAAAGCGGATGGTGCTTTGAGAGATGCTTTGTCCATTTTTGACAGACTAAGTACATTTTCTCAGAAAAATATTACGCTTGAGAAAGCTGCAGAAGTTCTCAATATCCTGGATTATGATCAATACCTTAGGATTGTTGACCTGGCAAAAGAGAATGATATCCCGGGTGTGTTGACAGCTTTTGATGAGATTGTTAAAAAAGGTTTTGATCCGCATATTTTTGTTGCAGGATTAGGCAATCATTTCCGTGATCTGATGATGGCGCAAAATCCAAAAACACTCAACCTCATTGAAGTTGGTGAGAAAACAAAAGCTAAGTTTGCTGAACAATCCCAAAAATGGTCAGCTCAACAACTGATAGACGGAATCGAAATCTGCAATTTTGCCGATATCAATTACAAAAATTCCAAAAACCCGAGACTGACTATTGAGATTGCACTGATGCAATTGTCAAGTCTGACAGCAGGTTTGGAAGCTAAAAAAAAAAGTTCCTGATATTAGCGCCGCTTCTTGAAGCTAATTTGATTTCCGATAATAGACCGGTTCCTGTAGAAGCTAAAACTCAGATTGAATCCAAACCTGAGCCTGTAAAATCTGTTTTTGAAGAACCGAAAAAAATCATCCAAAAAGCATCTGAACCAATTGCGAAAATCAATTCGGGTTCAAAATTCAGTATAAAAGCTGCTTTAGAGAAAAAAGAAGAAGTAGAGACAGACAAATTTGCCGATGTCAAAGATGAAAATCTTCCTTCCAGTCATTTTACGCAAACAGATCTGGACAAGGAATGGGATTTATTTCTTAAAAATCTTGCAAAGACCAATACATTTGTCTACAACGCTATCAATAGTTTCAAGTTAGAAAAATCTGATGAACACCAGATTACTGTAAAGTATTCTTCGGAAACAGCAAAAGCTGAATTTGACAGATTAAGCATTGAATTTTTTAATCATTTTAAACACAAAGTCAATAATTTCAAAATCGAAATCGATTATCAAACGGACTTAACTATCAAAAAAGAGGTAATAACCAAACGCAAAATTTTTGAAAGATTTGTAGAAATTAATCCCGTTTTGAAAGATTTGGATGATCTGATGAAATTTGATTTGACATAACCAATTAGACGGTTCCAAAAACCGGGAAATTTTGACATCCGGTTTTTATATCCTTCTGCCTTTTCTTTATAAAATCCGTGGGACGCATTCCGTTAATTTCTCGGAAAAGGTTTGAAAAGTTTGTCCTGGAAGCAATACCGCATTTTTCTGCCAAAGTTTCTATTTTATATGTGAGATAGATCTTGTCATTATACAATTTGTTTGTAATATAACGGATTCTTAATTCGCTGAGGTATCTGTTAAAGTTGACACCTTTATACTCATTGATAATCTGCGAAAGATAATTGGAGTTGGTGTGTAGTTTGTGAGCTAATTTGTTGATTGTTAGTCCGTTTTCTATAAATCCGCATTTGTCTTCAAAAGATTTTAATTTTGACAGTATCTGTCCAACAAGTTCTTCGTTTAAGTTGCATTTTTCATCTTCATTTGGCTTTGAATCAAATTTCTCATGGGAAGGTGTGTAAAGATTATTCAGGATTTTGTCCTCAAGAATTTTGTAATTGATTTTGATGTTCTTTTCATTTCTCAGTTTTTCTGCAATTATTGCAACCAAAAGTAAAGCTAAAAATATAAGACCAATGATAATCCATTTTCCCCAAGATGTTGTTCTTTCCAGCCTTTCTTTTTCCTCCTGCAAAGTCCTTGTATCGTAATCTTTGTGGATTGTGGAAGATAAGTAGGCAAAGTCTTTAGAAATTATTCTGTCGGCTTTCAATAGTTGCTTGGTGTAATAAAGTTCTTTGGAGTTATCCTTTTGATCTTTATAATAATGTATCAGCTGCTCATAATTTTCTCTCAGTTCCGGTAAAATGAAATTGTGTTCCTGAAAAACAGAATCTACTTTTTGGAAATACTGAATGGCCTTATGAGAGTTTTCTAAAGCTAAATATGATTTTCCAATATAAAAATAGTTAACTGTTGACCATGCAAAATCATTAATGTGATTAATTGGTTTTATTGATTTTTGCAGTGAGTTAAGAGCATTTTTAACATCATTTTTTCTGAGCTGTTCAATTCCTTTTTCTTTCAAAAAATAGCCGTATTCCTGCTGGAAGTCAGGATTGTTTTGTGTTTGAGCAAGACCTTTGGTAATCAAAGAATCAGCTGCATTGTAACTCTTGAGATTTCTATAACAAACAATTATCCTGTGTAAGCTATTGTAATAGCCTTTTTTGTTGTTAAAAATAATATTGGGATGCGCTTTTTCCTGCAGCTTTTGATAGAAATAATCATTGGCCTCCTGAAAATGAGCCAAAGCAGAATCATAATATCCGAGATAACATTTTACTACTCCGAGATGATACAGGATTTCATTTTTTAGATAGTCATTAGTAGAATTTTCAGAATATTCATATGCTTTCAAATACTCATCAAGAGCAGGTTTATATTTTTTATAATTGAAATAATAAATAATTCCTTTTCCAAGATAAGCATCGCTGATAATATCATTATTTTTTGAAAGCAATGCTGCATAAACAGTGCTGTCAGCATATTTTAATTTATCCATAGAAGAAGCGGAATAAAACACAGCATCTTCATATCCCTGCGCAAGCCTATCGTAATCTTTTTTTTGTTTTGCCAGTTTTATGTACTGATCTAGAAAAACAAAAGCTCTTGAATCATTTTCAGGATAATTCTCGTAATTCTTTTTGATATTATAATAATTGTAATCTTCCCCTTGTTAGTAACACTCAAAAGTAGAGTTTTTTGTTAATATTTCCGTTGTAGGTGTTGGAAGATTTTGTTGAAATGTGGG
>MKVE01000037.1 GCA_001898785.1 Chryseobacterium sp. 36-9
GATTTTCCCACATTTCAACAAAATCTTCCAACACCTACAACGGAAATATTAACAAAAAACTCTACTTTTGAGTGTTACTAACAAGGGGAAGATTACATCATTACATATATAATTTTAATTTCTACTTTACTTAATTGTGACAATGATCATAAAAAATCATCTGACGAAATCCTTTATTTAAAGAATGAAATTGTAAAAAATGGAAATCCATCGGCCTTTATAGAGCTAGCCACATATAATGAAAACATGAAAATATATGGAGAAACTCTTCCTTATTGTCTAATAATGATTAATAAGTATAATTACAAACATAGTTATAGTAAAATCGCGGAAGAAATAATTTCTATTAATAATGGAGGACACTATGATATAATGTATTTAGGAAAGCTTAATGAAGGTGATAAAAAATTTATAATGTATTATCTCAATTTAGGTTTAAAAGAAAATGATATTGAATGTATTTTTTTATGTGAAAAAATATACAGAAACGGATTTGGCTTTAAAAAAAATGTGATTATTGCGGATAGTTTAAATCATATTTATGCAAGCAGAATTAAAAATAAGAGATAAGAGTAATGCTTCAGATGTGTTGGAAATACTCTTAGAGCAAGAAACTATATGCCGGATGTTGGCAGATGGTTTGGTGCGGATCCAATGGCAGAGCTGAGTCCGGATCTATCCCCTTACCGTTATGCTTTTAACAACCCTATTTCTTTCACAGATCCGGATGGGATGTATGAGGATGATTAGGTAACGTTCCAAACGAGTTGGATAAATAAAAATAGTATTGAATTTCAATACTATTTTTATAGAATTAAGATTGGAAAAGGGATTTTGAAATAGCATTGTAGGTAGCCGGAACAGGAGAAATTAGAAAAACAGGCTATCTAAAATACTGAGAATCATAAAAGGTGTTCCAGATGTGTTGGTGAATTATAATTAGACATGGGCTACAAATCCGTGACATCGGGATTTATTACTAAAAAAACTATCTTCGGATAAATTAGAGTAAGCTTCCGCCAAAGTAAAATAAGCTTCTGCTAAAATAGAATAGCCTTCCGCTAAAGTATAATAAGCTTCCGCCAGAATGAAACAAGCTTCCGCCAAAGTAAAATAAACTACCGCTAAACTATAATAAGCTACTGTCGAAATGAAACAAACTACCGCCGAAATAGAATAGCCTTCCGCTAAACTAAAATAATCTTCCGCCAAAATAGAATACCAAATATTTACCCAAATAGCGCGGATTTATAATCCGTGCTTTTTTATTTTTTATAGATTTTATAACTTGATACAAATAAGAAGCATACTGAGGCACTGGAAATATAAACCACTTGCCCTCTGCTCGCAAACAAACCTGCTACAAACTTCTGGAGTTTTATTTTTTTGTATTTTTGAAACTATTCAAAAAGTTAAAAATGAAAGTAAAATCAATCTTTGCAACAGCAGCCGTTATTTTTTATGTTGGTGCCCAAGCTCAATCTATGACCAATTCTAACTACCCCAAAGCCTTAAAAGGAACTCAAGTTGACCAATATTTCGGAACATCAGTTGCAGATCCATACCGTGATCTGGAAAACGATTCCGAGGCGACTAAAAAATGGGTAGACGAAGAAGTAGCGTACAGCCAGAATTATCTTTCCAAAATCCCCTTTAGAGAAACAATTAAAAACCAATTGAGAGATATCTGGAATTATGAGAAAATAGGAGCGCCGTTCAAAGAAGGTGATTATACTTATTATTATAAAAACAACGGGTTACAGGCACAATCGGTACTTTACAGGACTAATAATAAAACCAAAAACGTTGAGGTTTTCCTTGACCCCAATACTTTTTCTGATAAAGGAACGACTTCGCTTTCCAATTTGTCATTCAACAAAAAAGGCAACCTTGCCGCTTATTCTATTTCCGAAGGTGGAAGTGACTGGAACAAGATCATCATCATCGATGCGATTACCAAAAAACAAATTGATGACACTTTGCTTGATGTGAAATTTAGTGGAATTGCCTGGAAAGGCGACGAAGGTTTCTATTATTCCAGCTATGACAAACCGAAAGAAGGAACCGTTCTTTCCGGAATGACGGATAAACACAAAGTTTATTTCCACAAATTAGGCACAAAACAATCCGAAGACCAGTTGATATTCGGTGGTGAGAAAACGCCAAGAAGATATCTGACTGCAGATGTTTCCGAAGACCAAAGATTCCTTGTTATTTCGGCGGCTAATGCTACTAACGGAAACGAATTATATATCAAAGATCTGAAAAACGGAGGTGACTTTGTACAGATCAACAAAGGCTTTGACATCAATGCAGATATTGTGGATACGCAAGGCGATGATCTGTTCATCTTCACAGACAAAGACGCTCCGAATAAGCGTTTGGTAAAGGTCGGCATCAAAAACCCAAGCCCGGAAAACTGGAAAGATGTGATTCCTGAAACTGAAAATGTGTTAAGCATCTCTGAAGCTGGCGGTTACTTTTTCGGAAAATATATGAAAGATGCGATTAGCCTTGTAAAACAATTCGATAAAACAGGAAAATTGGTCAGAGAAATTGCATTGCCTGGAAAAGGAACAGTTTCCGGATTTGGAGGAAAAAAAGAGGATAAAGACATCTACTATTCTTTCACTAATTATATCACGCCGGGAACGATTTATAAATACAATGTAGCATCTGGAAAATCGGAAATTTATCAAAAACCAAAAGTGAAATTCAATCCGGAAGATTATGTTTCTGAGCAGGTTTTCTACACTTCAAAAGACGGAACTAAAGTGCCGATGATGATCAACTACAAAAAAGGAACTAAGTTGAACGGAAAGAATCCGACGATCCTTTATTCTTACGGCGGTTTCAACATCAGTCTTCAGCCAAGTTTCTCTGTAGTCAATGCCATCTGGATGGAAAACGGTGGAATCTATGCCGTTCCGAATATCCGAGGTGGTGGCGAATATGGTAAAAAATGGCACGATGCAGGAACCAAACAACAAAAGAAAAACGTGTTTGATGACTTCATTGCGGCGGGCGAATACTTGCAGTCGAAAGGTTACACTTCAAAGGAATATATGGCGCTTTCTGGACGTTCCAACGGTGGACTTTTAGTGGGTGCGACAATGACGATGAGACCAGATCTTGCAAAGGTAGCTTTTCCTGGTGTTGGCGTTCTGGATATGTTGAGATATAACAAATTCACGGCTGGTGCTGGTTGGTCTTATGATTACGGCACAGCAGAAGACAGCAAAGAGATGTTCGATTATCTTAAGTCTTATTCGCCAGTTCACAATGTAAAAGCAGGGACCTGCTACCCGTCAACAATGATCATTACCAGTGATCACGATGATAGAGTAGTGCCGGCACATTCTTTCAAATTTGGTGCTGAGTTGCAGGAGAAACAAGCTTGTAACAACCCAATTTTGTTAAGAATTGAGAAAAATGCGGGTCATGGCGCTGGTCGTTCCACGGAACAAGTGATTGGTGAAAATGCTGATCTTTTGAGTTTTGCATTATTCGAAATGGGAATCAAATCCCTGAAAAAGTAAAATTGCAATTATTATGATAAAAATCCCGAAATTAGTTTCGGGATTTTTTGTTTTTGGACAATAATTTGATACAAAACAAATCACTCATTTAAATCTTTATAACTATGAAAAAATCCACCTTAATTACAGGCTTTGCAGTTGTTTTAGCATTAGTTTCCTGCAAGAAGAATGACACCAAAATGACTTCCGAGTCTTATTCCACGGAAACAACCGTTACTGATGAAAATGGTAAAGTCGATAGCGTTACAACAACTTCTATGGAAAAAGAAATTAATGGCAAAAAAATAACATCTGTTTCCTATCCTTATAAAACCAGTGACGGAAGCCGGGCCAAAGCCACTTTTAGCGATAATGGCAAATCCAAAACTATTACTATTGAAGCGAATAATATGAAATATGTTCTTGATTTTGTTAAGGCGACACCAACAGGAGAGCTATATGAAAGAAATAGCATTTCTGCAGAATCTTCCGAAGATTCGCTTCTGATTTCTCAGGGGAATAATATCATTCATTTGGGTAAAATCAAATAAGAAACAAAAGGGGTTTAATAATTTTAAACCCCCTTTTTACCTTCCAGAAGCATTTCTATCATTTTGATTTTCCTGCGTTCACGCGTTTCCTCTTTCTTAGCGTCTTCTATCCAGCGGATGTATTCTTTCCTATGTGTGTAAGACATTTTATTATAAAATTCTTTCGCTTTTTCATTTTGATTGAGTAATTCCTGAACATCGTCGGGAACAGTAACGACTCGTTCTTCTTTGTCTTCCCAAAGCTTAACATCCACAATCTCTCCGAATGTTTTCCCCAATTCCTTTCTGATAACCTGAGTCAATCCCAGCCTATGACATCCGCCGCCCATATTCGCCAGGCTGCTTCTGTATTCCACTTTGTCATCAAGTAAAACTTTGACTTTGACCTGTCCTTTCTTTCCAAATAATTCATTCGTATCAAAAGGAAAATTGATAAATGCAGCATTGATATCTTGGTGTTGCTGGATTTCTGCAGAAAAAATAATTGTGTGATTCATATAATAAAAAAGCTAAATCAAAATTAAAAATATTATTTTCGCAAAAACACTTTTTTATGAAAACATATTTTATTTTATTTCTCAGCTTATTCCTTTTTTCCTGTAGTTCGTCTTCTGATGATGAGGTGCAGGAATCTGTTCCACAATTAACAACGAAAGATATCAGTCTGGATGATGACGGGCTTCTTAAAATTGGTGGTAAAATAACCAATACCGGAGGAAATCAAATTTCCAGAGTCGGAGTTATTTGGAGTACTTCCGCCAATGTTTCCTTAGAAAATTATGCAACTGAAGATAAAGAAGAACTGTTTTCTTCCAATGAGGATTTTGAATGCAGATCCAAAAAAATATTCTTGCCTAATACAACTTATTATTTCCGCGCTTTTGCCCAAAATAATAAAGGAACAGCTTTAGGAAATGTGGTTTCTTACAAGTATAGGAATGTAATAGAGACCCTGGATCCAACAGAAATTACCACAGTAAGTGCTACTCTTAATGGTAAATATTATCAGCCTTTAGGAAATCTTTCTTACGCAGGTTTCGTATATGCAACTCATTCAGAACCAACTATTTTTGATAGTAGTACTGCTTCTGCTGCTACTTTAGGAACAATGAACTTTAAAGTACAATTGACGGGGCTTACAAGAAATACAGAATATTACATTCGGTCATATACTAAGATTGATAATAGGTATTATTACGGAGAAGAGAAGAAAATAAAAACAGCTGGCTATTTTGGTCCGGCTGGTGGAATTGTAGCTTATGATAAAGGTGTTACTACCGATGGTTGGAGATATCTTGAGATAAATTTAAAGAGTGTTGGAAGATATTATTCTGATGTAGGAAACTCAAGTTTGCAGGCTAAGTGGAGTATCAGCCCTTACTCTTATCTTGCTGGAACTTCAGAAAAAATGGGAGAAGGTCTTAATAATACAAATTTTATTATTAATAAAATTTCAGGAGAAAGTGCTGCGAAATTTTGTAAGCAATATTCTGTAAATGGTTTTGCAGATTGGTTTTTGCCTTCAAAAGATGAAGCATTGGCTATATTTACTAGCTTGCAAAAAGGAGGAATGTCTCTTAATAATGGATTGACAACTTGGACATCTTCTGAAATTGATACCCAATCAGCCTATTTAGTTTATTTTGGAGCACTATCAACAGGACAAAAATTCTGGGCTAGTGAAGCTTATCCAGTCAGAAGATATTAAAATTAAAACAAATTGAACATAAAAAATCCCAACAGTTAAGTTGGGATTTTCATTATATAAAAGTATTATTTATTAAATTTTAGAAAGCAAAGTCCTGAAATTCACTTTCTCATCAATAATCCTTCTCAGTTCAGAAACCGGAACTCTTTCCTGCTCCATTGTATCTCTGTATCTTAAGGTTACGGTATTGTCGTTCAAAGAATCGTGGTCAACCGTGATACAGAAAGGCGTTCCGATTGCATCCTGTCTTCTGTAACGTTTTCCGATGCTGTCTTTCTCTTCAAAAATCACATTGAAATCAAACTTCAGATCATTGAAAATCTTATCTGCAAATTCAGGTAGTCCATCCTTTTTAACTAACGGAAGAATTGCTGCTTTCACAGGCGCCAAAGCCGGCGGAAGACTCAAAACATTTCTTTCCGAACCGTCTTCCAAAACCTCATCTTTCAGAGAGTTGGAGAAAATCGCCAGGAACAATCTGTCCAGACCAACCGAAGTTTCTACAACATAAGGCACATAATTCTCATTTCTTTCCGGGTCAAAATACTGGATTTTTCTACCGGAGAATTTCTCGTGAGCCGAAAGGTCAAAATCCGTTCTGGAGTGAATTCCTTCCAATTCTTTAAAACCAAACGGGAAATTAAACTCAATATCGGCTGCCGCGTTAGCATAATGCGCTAGTTTTTCGTGGTCGTGGAAACGGTAATTATCTTCGCCTAAACCAAGTGCCAAGTGCCAGTTAAGACGCGTTTTTTTCCATTGTTCATAGAATTCCAGCTCAGTTCCAGGCGGAACAAAATATTGCATTTCCATCTGCTCAAATTCTCTCATCCTGAAAATAAACTGTCTCGCAACAATCTCATTTCTAAAGGCTTTACCAATCTGAGCAATCCCGAAAGGTAATTTATGTCTGGAAGTTTTCTGAACGTTAAGATAATTCACAAAAATACCCTGAGCCGTTTCCGGTCTTAAGTAAAGGTCTGTTGCAGAATCTGCAGAAGCACCCAATTTAGTCCCGAACATCAGGTTGAATTGTCGCACTTCCGTCCAGTTTTTAGAACCAGTATCCGGGTCAGCAATTTCCAGTTCCTCGATCAAAGCTTTTACATCCGCAAGGTCTTCTTTTTCAAGAGATTTTGCCAATCTGGAAAGGATTGCCTCTCTTTTTGCTCTGTATTCCAAAACTCTAGGATTGGTTGCTACAAATTCAGCTTTGTTGAAAGCGTCACCAAAACGTTTTGCCGCTTTTTCTATTTCTTTATTTTCCTTGTCTTCGATTTTGGCGCAGTAATCTTCCACCAAAACATCCGCACGGAAACGTTTTTTAGAATCTTTGTTATCAATCAACGGGTCGTTGAACGCATCCACGTGTCCGGAAGCTTTCCAAATGGTTGGATGCATAAAAATGGCAGAATCAATCCCAACGATATTTTCGTTCAGCTGAACCATCGCTTTCCACCAGTATTGTTTGATGTTATTTTTCAGTTCTGCGCCGTTCTGTCCGTAATCGTAGATGGCCGAAAGTCCGTCATAGATTTCGCTGGAAGGAAAAATAAAACCATATTCTTTAGCGTGGGAAACCACTTTTTTGAAAACATCTTCTTGCTTTGCCATAATTTATGTTGAATTGAAGTGCAAAAGTAGGAATTTTACAGCAAATTTTTCGTATTCATTTTTATAGGATTTGGGCGCAACCCTTTGTTTCTCCAACGCTTTTCCCAAACCAAAACAAGCGGGTCGTTCTACGGGCAGTCGCTTCCCAAAAAACTTTGCAAAGTTTTCTGGGAGAGCTCCAACAATGCCCTCCGCACTTGCGCAGCCAGCATTGTGGTTATTTATTCCTCAAAACCTTTTTCCAAAGTCTCGAGAGATTGGATAACAGCCGCAATTTTTTCCCTCTGCCTTCTCACTTGTTTCGGTCTTATGAAAAACCAAGTGATCGCCATCCAAAAAAAAGTTAATCCATAAGATAAAATAACTCCCAGCATAGACATCCGTAAAGCAAATTCATAAAAATAAAAGGCTAAACCTAATCCAAGCAAAATGTAATAAATGCTGATTCCTCTCGTCTGCATATAAACTTGCTGCTTTTCCAGTTTTTTTATCGCCGACAGATATTCCTGATTGCTTGTAGAAGGATTGATTTTTCTGATAACATTGATGTTTTGAGTAAACAAATAAGCATACATTCCAATCGCGATGAGAATCAGAATGATTCCTAATCTTGTTGTGAATATTCGGAAATCAATCACGTTCCAAATGGCAATAATTCCGGCTGCCGTTGCCAGCATACAAATCAGCATTCTAATATCAGCAAGAAGCTGTTTTCTTTTATAAGTATTAGCTTTTTTAATAATAGATTGTGTGTCAGGCTTATTAGATTCTTTCTGTTTCCAGAGTTCCTGAAAGTTATAATTGGTTTTCATGCTTTCTGAATTTTTCGGTTAATTTTTCTTTGATTCTGTGGATTTTGACTCGAACATTAGTTGGAGAAATTCCGACGACTTCAGCAATTTCTGCCTGTTTCATTTCCTCGAGTTCCAGGGAAATAATGATTCTTTCCAGCTCGGGTAATTCGGAGATGCATTGGTAAAGAAAATCCGTCATTTTATCTTTTTCCAGCTTGTTGTCTTTCTCATAATTATCCTTGATTTGATAAGGCAATTCGCTTTTGGGCATTCGTTTTTCCAGATTGATTTGCCTTAGACAGATATTCGTCGCAATTCTGTAGATCCAGGTTCCGACCGCTGCTTCCTGACGGAATTTTGGCAATTGCTGAAACACAGCGACAAATGTTTCCTGACAGAGATCTTTTGCCAATTCATCATCATTCACATAACCCATACAAAGCCGAAAAATCCGTTTCCAGTAATCGTGATAAATGTCTTCGAAGTTTAAAATCTGCATTGGCTTATTTTAGAGTTTAGAGAACATTCAATCAAAAATGTTACAATCTAAGTGAAGATAAAATCTTTTTATTGTTCTTAAAGAATTGATGATGTGAAAATCTCTACTTTTGCCCAATGTTAGACATTCTTTATCAAGACGACTACCTGATTGCTATCAACAAACCGAGCGGACTTTTGGTTCATAAGTCAAAATATGCCGGGCCGGCAGACGAGTATGCGGTAGAAAAATTGACGAACCAAATCGGAAAAAAGGTTCATCTTGTTCATCGTTTGGACCGGAAAACATCGGGCGTTTTGCTATTTGCTTTTGATAAAGAAATACTTAAATTAATCAGTGATCAATTTATGAATCGGGAAGTTGAAAAAAAATATCTGGCGATTCTGCGTGGTTGGACAAAAGAGGAAGAAACGATTGATTATGATTTGACGAATGAAAATGAAATCGTTCAAAATGCTGTAACCTACTACAAACGACTAATGATTTCCGAAATTGATTTACCATTTCTGAAACATCCAACGTCTCGTTATTCTTTGGTAGAAGCGACTCCGGAAACAGGCAGGTTTCATCAATTGAGAAAGCATTTCAAGCATATTTTGCATCCGATTTTGGGCTGCAGAAAACACGGTTGCAATAAGCAGAATAAATTGTGGTTGAATACGTTTAATGTGACTGCAATGCCTTTGCATTCGCACCAGCTTAATTTTAAACATCCCATTACCAATCAGCATATTTTCCTCAATGCGAGTTTGAATGTGAATCCCGGCTTTTTAGAAATTGGAAAAATCTTAGGTTTTAATCTTGAGGCGTATATTTAGCTTTTGAAGACCATAAAAACAAAAGCTTCTCAGGAAAGAGAAGCTTTTATGATCATTTTTACTAACTATTACTTTTTGATGATTTTTTTGCTGACAATATTGTTATCGGAAGTTACAATTCTAAGAACATAGACACCATTTGGAAGTTTGGAAACATTCATTTCACTGCTCTTCGTTTCAAGGAGTTTTTTGCCGTCCATACTGTAAAGTGCAACAGATTTCAGGTTTTTATCATCGATGTGCAGAACATCAACAACCGGATTCGGGTAAACCAAAACTTTGGCTTTCTCTCCGGAAACTTCTCCTGTTGCCAAAATGTCAAAATCCAAGTTATAACCTAATAATCCCAAATCCGAGGAAGCAATGTAAATCAATGCATTCTTGTCCGAGAAGTCAATTGTCACAGAGCCTGTTTCTGTATATAAAAGATCTGAACGGTCTACAGTTTTCCAGTTATTTCCATGATCTACGGAATAATGAATATTAAATTGGGTATACATAGAAGAATAGGTTGCAGCAACCAGAACACCGTCATTAACATCAGAATAAGCCACTTTGAATGCCATAAAATCAGATACCTGTTTCCAGGTTAAACCTTTATCATTTGAAATAAAGACACCTTCCGAAGTCCCTAAAGCCAATTGGTTGAGATTTTTAGGGTTCTGAACAATATCAAAAATTGCAGCTTCAAAAGGGAAATTAGCGTCAATTGTAACTGCTGTCCAATCTGTTCCGCCATTCGTTGTTTTATAAATTTCTGAACCTACCAAAATGAAAAACTCGTCCGAAATATTGTTCGGATGCAGGATTTTGTAAACCGGCCCTTGTGCCGGAAGTGGGATGTTGGTCACTACAATATCATTCGGATTGTTGAAATTGATTTTGTCCAATTCGCCCTGATTCCAATTACTAAATGTTGCAAAAATCTGGTTATTAACCTGTGGATCCGGAATCACATTTGTAAGTCCGCTAGTGAAGGTTTCAAATATAGAAGAAAAATCGGCGCCGAAATTATTGCTTATCGATAAGGTAGAGCCCGTGAAACCTCCTTTGAAAGAATAAACTCTGCCTTCTTTTTTAGAATCCGGTATATAAACCGGACCATTATTATTAGTAAAAATATTAAGAGCTTGGATTTGGTAGGCATTTTCAGAATTGTCTGCCAGATTCCTGTGAACAAAACCATTCTGGACACTATAGAAAAGATGTTTCGAAGTCTCGGTTTCGTAAAGATTTACTCTTCCTGTAGAACTGAAATATGGCGTCTGAATCTGGGTTAAAGTTGTTCCGTTATCTGTGGAAAACAAAGGTTTGTAATTTGCAGTAATGAATAATTCTCCGGCTTTGAAAGGGTTGAAGCTTGCTTTTATTCCGTAGTAATAGCTGTCCAGATTGTCATAAGGATATTCTACGCTTTGCCAGGTTGCGCCACCATCTTTTGAGGAGACTATTTCGTCTTCTTCCAAAACAATGATGTGGTTGTTGTCCAGCGGGTTATATTTGATGTCGATAATATTGTTTAGAATTCCGTTGCTACCCCAGGCGATATTTTTATTCTCCCATGTTATTCCACCATCAGTAGAATGATGAAGATTTTCCGGGCATACACCAAAACTGATGTCTGTTCCCGCATAGATTTCATTAGGATTATTCGGGTTGAATTCCAGCGTGCTGAGAACGCTTCCTTCAAGCTTTGTTGTGAAAGAATCGCCGCCGTCACTGGAGATCATCAATCCACCATAGACACCCTGACTTCCATTTCCGTTAGCAATGTAGATTTTATTTTTGTCTGCAGGACCAAAAGCTACATAGCTTGTGATAATATTGTTGTGATCCATAGAATAGTATATTTCCTTCCAGTTTTGTCCGCCGTCATTGGTTGTATAAACACGGTTGGCTGTTCCAAATCCAACAGGAAACTGTGAGCTCACAATCAAATTGTCTTTATCATCGCCGAAGAAATTGTA
Source organism: Chryseobacterium sp. 36-9 (assembly GCA_001898785.1). Classification (GTDB taxonomy): domain Bacteria; phylum Bacteroidota; class Bacteroidia; order Flavobacteriales; family Weeksellaceae; genus Epilithonimonas; species Epilithonimonas pallida. The sequence continues at coordinate 11,470 of MKVE01000037.1, forward strand.
GGCTGAAACATACGCACCTTCGGAAAAATTCGGCATAGAGAAGGTTTTTGTGATCGCTTTGGTAGCAATATCGAAAATATGAACCTCACCGATTCCGCCCTTCAAAGTTGAGAAAGATAAAAACGATCCGTCTTTGCTGATGTTCAGTTTGGTGATATTTCCAATTTCCGTTGGAACTGAATAAAACACATCCCAAGAAACACCATTGTTGTGTGAAACCAAAATGTGGTTGGTAATTGTAGTGGCATAGATGGTATTTTGTTCCTTCGTGCTATAAGTAACTTCAAATATTCTCCCAAATTCATTTTTGCCCAAAACCTGCATCTGAGCATCAACGTTATTGGTAAAAAGCGCCAATAAAAATCCCGCTAAAAGAGTAAATTTTTTCATATATCCAATTTTATCTAACAAATGTTATGATAAATGTTAGTAAAGCAAAAAAATTAAAAAGAAATAGTAGGACGCTGTCTCAGAAATAAAGTGACATTTTTGCTAAATACTTGTAATATAGTTGTATAGGTCTAAGTTTTCATCGTGTCCCATTTTCTTGATGATGCGCTCTTTTCTCTTACGGCAAGCCTCCGGAGTGATGTTAAAAATGGTAGAAATCTCTTTGATGGAAAGATTCATAAATACATAAGAGAGAAATCGGATATCGTTTGAATTGAGATCGGGATGAAGTTGCTTCAATTTGGAAAGAAAACCTTGGTTGACTTCTTCGAAATGAACCAGAAAGCTCTCTTCTTCATGAGTTTGTTTTTGTAAAATTTTGAATTGCTTGATGATATTATTGATGTCCACATTCTGTAAATCATCAGATTCACGGGATAGCGTTCTGATAAGGTCGTCTATCAGTTCTATTTTTGTAGAGAGTTGTAAAGCTTTGGTTGTCAGTTTTCTATTTTTGGCTTCCAGTTCATTTTTGAACTTCTCCTGTTCCAAAAGTGCAAGAACTTCTTTTTCTTTTAACTGATTTTCAAGAATTTCTTTATTCTTTTTCTCTTTTTCGAGTTCCAGTCTGGCGATTTCCGCATTATTCTGCTCGATTATCTTTTGTTGTTTGTTTTTGACAATGCTATTTCTCAAAGCCCAGAAAATAATTAAAACTACAAAAATGGCGAGCAAAAAACCTTTGATAAAAAAAGAACGTTGAGATGTCAGTTTTCCTTGACTTTCCGCCAAATCTTTCTGAGAATTCTGAAGCTCAAATTTGATTTTACTGTTTTCGAAAAGTTGTCCGTTTTTGATCCTGTTGACCGAATCTTTTACAACCATTATCGAATCTTTGTAAGAAACAGCCCGATCTATATCATTGGCTTTTTTGTAAAGTTTGCTGAATCTCTCGAAAAGATTTTCTTTGAAATCATAATTCAGATTGTTTTTCTCGGCCAGTTGCAAAAAATGAAATGCCTTTTGGAGGTCATTTCTTTGTTCGGCAATGATTGAAAGATTATAGAAAACCTGTGTTTTATGCTCAGCATATTCTACTCCATTCAGCTTCGGAAGCAGTTCATTAGCCAGTTTTTCAGCTTCATCATATTGTTTGAGGTTAACAAGCGTTTCCATATCAGTAGACTTTGCCAGCAGATAATATGGTGAATCCGCAGTTAACTTCAGCGCTTCATCAATGTATTTTTTTGCTGTTTTGTGATCGCCTTTTTCGTTGTAAACAATCGTCAGGTTTATTGCATATAAACCCTTGGAAGTGTTATTGTTAACTTTTCCTGCGAGTTCATAAGCTTTTGAAAAATAATCTTTGGCTTTATCGATTTTGTTATCCCGGGAATAGAGAATCGCAATGTTATTGAGAACTGTCATTTCCGATTTTTCATCCAGATGGGCAACAGCAATTTTGTAAGCATCCAGATAATTATTAAGTGCTTCGCCATAATCCAGCATCATATAATAATTGGCACCAATATTATTCGTAGATAAGAATTCTTCGCGATACCAATGGTTGTCCTGAGCAATTTTCCGAGTTTTGGTCAGGATTTGCAGAGATTTTGTAAAATCCTTTTTATTCATTGCTTCTACACCTTTAATAATCATTTTTTCGCAATCTTTTGGTGTCATTGCAAAAGTCCTGAAAGGCAGAAAAAAGAGGAAAAATATATAAATTAAACTTCTGTAAAAAGCAGTTGAAATCATTTAAAGCTTGAGATAAAATCCAAGTAAAGATATAGATTTTGGATCATTTTTTCTGAATTCTTAGAATATCAAACACAAAGGCACAAAAATCTATTTCACTATAATTGTTTTGGGGCACGAAGAAAATCGAAGATTTTAAATACGAGTGCCTTATAAACACAAGATATTCAAGATTAAACTTTGTGCCTTTGTGTTTAACTCTCATTTAACTGATTTTTTATAAAGCCATTTTCCTCACAAAAACGTAAATTTGTAAAACTTTTCTCCGATGTATAAAAGCCTCATTCGCCCGCTTCTTTTCAAATTCGACCCCGAAGAAGTTCATCATTTTACATTTTCTTTTCTTAAGAATTTCGGATTCCTTGCCAAATTATTTCTACCAAAACCAATTGAAGATCGACGTCTTGAACGTGAAGTTTTTGGATTGAAATTCAAAAATCCCATTGGATTAGCCGCGGGTTTTGATAAAGATGCAAAATTGTTTAACGAATTGTCTGACTTGGGATTCGGGTTCATAGAAATTGGAACTTTGACACCGAAACCTCAAGCTGGAAATGATAAAAAAAGATTATTCAGGTTAAGGGAAGATTCTGCAATTATCAACAGAATGGGCTTCAATAATGGTGGTGTTGACGAAGCAATCGAAAGATTAAAGAAAAATAAAAAGGTTCTGATAGGCGGAAATATTGGAAAAAATAAAGCCACACCGAACGAAGAAGCCGTGAATGATTACAAGATCTGTTTCGAGAAATTATTTCCTTACGTGGATTATTTCGTCGTGAATGTCAGCTCGCCAAACACACCAAATCTCCGTGAACTTCAGGATAAAAAACCGCTGACGGAATTGCTGTCAACGCTGCAAAGCCTCAATCTTGAAAAGCCCAAACAAAAGCCAATTCTCTTGAAAATCGCGCCAGATTTGACAGATGAACAGCTTTTGGATATTATTGATATCGTTAAAGAAACACAGATTGCTGGTGTAATTGCAACCAATACGACGTTGTCGCGAGACAATTTAATTTCAGAAAATAAATCCGAAATGGGCGGATTATCCGGAAAACCTTTGACAAAACGTTCAACAGAAGTCATTAGATTTTTATCCGAAAAAAGTGGAAAAGCTTTTCCAATCATCGGTGTTGGCGGAATTCATACAGCGCATGATGCTTTGGAAAAACTGGAAGCTGGCGCAAGTCTTGTTCAGCTTTATACTGGATTCATCTACGAAGGTCCGGAATTGATCAATCAGATCAATCGGGAAATTCTTCGACAAAAAATTTAGATTATGGAATTAATTACACTCAAGATTTTCAATACAGAAATTGAAGCGGAAATGCTAAGAATTTTCTTAGAAACGAATGAAATCGAAGCATTTGTTTTCGGAAATGTCCTGGCAAATACTTATAATCTTTTTAATACAACAAGTGGTGGCGTTCAATTAAAGGTCTCGGAAAATGACTTTGGAAAAGCTAATCAATTGATGAATGAATTTTATAATACAGATAATTAAAACCCTTTCAGAGTTTTTTAACTCTGAAAGGGTTATTAAAAATCGTCTGATCTAAAACTTAAAATCTACACCAATGTAGAAATTCTGTTTCATAATCGGCGCATAAACCATTCCGCCATCAAAGTAATTTCCAAACGGATTTCCAGCATCCAGAATCGCCACTTTTTGCTGATAACCGGTCAGATTCTCTCCACCCAAATAAACTCGGATTTTCTCTGAAAAATTTCTGGAAATCTGAGCATTCAAAGTAGAATAACTTGGCGAATAATCTCCAATCTGGAATTCTGCCGGATTCGATCTGGTGTTCGGAAGTCTTTGTTTTCCAACTAAATTTAAAGTTGTATCAAAACTCCAAAATCTGCCTTTTTCAGTTTTATTAGTTGAATAAGCTAGATTAGCAAATCCACGATGTTTAGCCATAAACGGTACTTTTTTCAGTCCGCTCAAGTAATCCAAAGCGACATCATAATATTTGTAAGCCACTCGGAATTCCAGATTTTTCACAGGCTGAAAATCCCATTGTGTCTGGAAACTGTTGGCAAAAGATTTTCCCTCAAGATTATAAAACAAAATTTTCTGTGCAGATTCATCCAAATCTGTCACGACCTGATTTTGGAAATCTGTTCTGAAAAAATCAGCCAAAACGGTCGACTTTCTTCCAAACAATTTGAATTCCTGCTGAAGACTCACACCATAATTCCAAGCAATTTCCGGCTTTAAACCATAGATTTCGCCACCATTATTGATGATTTGGATTTGTCGGTTGGATGCAAAATAAGACTGGCTTTCTGCAAAGATATTCGCAGTTCGGAAACCTCTTCCCGCCGAAATTCTGAAAATCGTTTTTGGCGTCAAATCATATTTGAAATTCATTCTTGGTGTAAACTGCGTTCCCGCAAGATTGTGAAAATCAACACGAGCACCTGTTACCAAAGTGAATTTTTCGCCTGTCAAAGTATATTCTGCAAACAACCCAGGAACGGTTTCCGTTCTTTTGTAATTGTCCAAAAGATAATCTTCATCGTATTTGTCATAAAGGAAACTTGCGCCAACTTTATACTTGTTGTTTGTATTTCCAATGATGCTTTCGAAAATCAAATTAGAATAGTAAGAAGTTTCTTTTCCAAAATAATTCCTCAATCCGAAAAAGCTATCTTGCTGATGATAAGTCAATTGATTCATCCAACCCAAACTTTGGTAAGGTTTCCCTTTGAAAACATAACCCGTTTTGTTCCAAACCTGGAATCTTGAAATATCAATCCCAACGCCATAAAGCGATTGATCCTTCTGCGAAATCCTTTTATTGTATCCTATTTGTCCGGCCGTCCTTTCATCTTTCAAGTAATTAATTCCGAAGTGCGAACCAAATCCTGAACCTTGCAAATCATTGTAATTCAAAAGATAAGCTACGTTTAACTGATTTCCTTTTGGACGGTCAAGAAAACCGTCATCATTCATATCCGTATCGCCAAACGTTCCGTTGCCGTGTAACAAAACACTCTGAGTCCATTTTTCTGAAATAGGAGAGGTACTCGTTACATTGGCTTCAACTCGTCCGTTGTTATCAGAAAACAAATTGATTTCCGTTTCAGCTTTTTTAGCATCATCTTTCGTTTTCAAAAGTTCCGTATTGATTTGTCCTGTGATACTTTCGTAGCCGTTTACAACCGTGCTTCCTCCTTTTGTCAACTGGATTCCGCCAATCCATTTTCCGGGAATGAAATTCAGTCCATAAGGCGAAGCCAATCCACGGATTTCCGGTAATTGTTCTTTGGTCAGAAGCGTATATTTCTGGTCAAGTCCAAGCATTTTCAATTGCTTGGTCCCTGTAACCGCATTGCTGAATGACACATCAACAGTTGCGTTGGTTTCGAAGCTTTCGGAAAGGTTGCAGCAAGCGGCTTTCAGTAATTCTTTGGAACTGATATTGAAAATCAATCCTGCTTCTTTTTTGCTGATAGCAGTCGCTTCTTTTTCCCTCGACAGTTTTACACCTTCAATCTGGTTCGTTTTCGCATCAGAATCTGAGTGATGTTCAAGTGTGTCATTCGGTTTTTCAAAATCAGAACCTCTCGTGTAGAGACAGCAAGCAGGCAGATTTTTATAAGCTTCTTCAGGTGCTTTGAATTTCTCATTATCGTGACCAACTTCAGCGATTTGTTTCAGTATATCATCACATTTGACTTTCGATTCGTCAAGTGTCATTGTCAATGTCTGATTACTGGCTGTCCAGTTGGCGGTTGTTGCGCCGGCTTTCAAGGCTGCTTTTTCTATTCTTGCTTTACATTGTCCGCAATTTCCTTTTACCAAAAATTGTTCTGTAACGGTTTGTGCAAAAGACAATACGGAACAAACGAGCAGCACAGAAAACATAAGTTTTCTACTTAAATAATTCATCGTCAAAAATTTAAATTAATTACTTAAGCTCGCAGACTTGTTTTGTATCAGCGTTTTTCGTCATTTTTTTGCTGTTGTCCGGACGGTCGTATTGGCAGCAAGCGTCTAAATCGTCATAGACTTTGTCAGAAGCACGGAACATTTCGTTGTCGTGGCCAACGTCGGCTACGCTTTTCAGGATAGATTTTTTGTCCGTTTTGGAAGCGTCATAACTCACAGTCAGGACTTTTTTGCTCATACTCCAGTCGGCTGATTTTACGTTTTTGTCAGACTTAGCAGCCGTTTCGATGCGTTCTTTGCACATTCCACAGTTGCCTTCTACTCTGGCTTTGAAGGATTTGGTTTGAGCAGAAAAATTGGAGAATAAAAATATTGAAAGGAATAAAATTCCTGATTTTATGATTGTATTCATTTTGATTAATTTTAATTGTTTTGTAATAAAGACTCTTCGACTTCGCTCAGAGTGACATTTCTAATACTAACTGTTTATTCTTCAAACTCGTCAGGCTGGGCCTGTCGAAGCCATTTAAATAAAAAAATTAACCAAGTTTAGGCGGTTGCCAGATATTGAAAGACCTTGCTAAAGGCGATTGTGAATAGTAAGAAAATTGATTGTTGATTGTGAAAAACGGTGTTTTCAGTTTGTTGTCTAAATTATTCAAAACAACAGAAAAAACAAATCCCGAACTGCAGGTTTTGCAAGTGGTGCAATTGTCTTTGCAGTCTTTTTCTTTTTTGGAATCGTGATGACAAGAATCTGATTTTTTCTCATCCTTTTTGCAACAGTCAGAAGTGTCTTTCTGAGCTTCGCAACAAGAAATCTGAGCAACTTGAGCATTAAAGTTCTGCTTCGGAAATACAAAAATTCCCAAACAGAAAATCATTAATATCAATTGAAACTTTCTCAACATCGTTTTGCAAAATTATGAAATGTAAAATAAATGAACCACAAAAGGCACAAAGATTTTCACAAAGCACACAATTATCATTTGACGAAGTCAAATCTTTGTGACCTTAAAAATATTCGAATATCAAAAAAAACCTTGTGACCTTTGTGTTAAAAAATTAGTAAATTTTTTGTGTCTTTTGTGGTTCAAAAAACTATTTCTCAGTTTTCACAAGCGCTTTTTTTCTTCTCAAAAAGTAAAATACCAATCCGCCAATTAAAACAATCGGCCAGATAGAAATCACAAAAACAAATAATTGCTCAATCAAATAGAATCCTTCCACGAAAGCATTTTTCACATCGTACAAGAAATTGTATTTGTATTCATTATCAATATTTTTGGTATTGATGATAGGGATTTTCGCAACACTCGTTTTTGGTTCTTTGATGAAAATATCAACAGTGGAAAATTTTAGATTATCTGCAAGAATTTCGTCAGAATATTTCTGCATATTGGCTTCGGACATATTGTTGTCGTCCAGTTTGACTTTGTCTTTTCCGGCTTTCAATTGAGAAATATTGGATTGAGTTTTAGCTTGTCTTTCAGATTCCAATTTCGCTAAACGGATTCCCGCAGAAACATCTTCCGCAGAGATAATTCTGGAATTAAGAAACACTTTTTTGTCATTAATAAAATCCAAAAATTCGCCTAATTTCTGAGTAGGAACTCTAACTTGCATCCTATTCTGATTCTGAAATTTTCTAATCAATATCGCCGATTCATCCGATGTATTGTAAGTATCTTCTGACAAAGTCTGCGTCTCCATTCTGCTCTTGGTCACAAATCCGCCCAGTGATTGAAGCTGCTTCTCAATCGAGGTTGTCGTATCATAAACATCCTTCACTTCCATATCCACTTCTGCGGTTCTCACAAATTGCCGGTCTTTTACATTTTGCGTGGCAGCCATAGAAATACTGTCGGAAACTGATGCGCTGTCAATTGCATAATCTGCCGATGCATAAGCAGATTCAACTCTTTCTGACTTTTTACAGGCGAACAAAGTCAAAGCAAGTAAACAGATTGATAAGATTTTAGTTTTCATAATACATATTTTGAAATTAATATTTTTATATGGGGCAGCTATTTCCGCGCTCCGTTCCCGCTATTTTTGTCCAAGCTTTTGCCAAGCAAAAAAATGAGCTCCACTCAGCTCGGGCTGCAATCGTATGATGTTCCAAAAGATTGGTTAAGAGTTTCTTTTGTTTCTGTCTGACTCAAAATTGATAATTAAGATGAAAGCTATTTTGCAAATCAATCCGAAACACTTTGTAAACCTAACTTAAGTTTTAAATTGTTGATTTTTAGAATTTTGTAAAACTAATTTTCAGAAAAAAGTTAGATCATCAGCTATTTGTAAAAGATTTTTAGGAATATTAATTGCATTCTACAAGAAAACAGGAATCAATGAACACCACTATTTCCAAAATCAAAGGAATTTTCAATCTTCTGAAACATATCGATATAGATCAGATTTCCAAAATCTCGCAAAAAGTTGACCTTCCAAAATTAATGGACCAATTCTCAAAATTAGATGAGAATCAAATCAAAGGCTTGACAAAAATGCTGGATTCTTCCGGAAAGAAAAAAGAATTACCTCCAATCAATGGCGATTTTTATGAACTGCATATGAAACTGACGGATGAACAAAGAGCAATTCAGTTACAGGTTCGTGAGTTTATGGAGAAAGAAGCAAAACCTCTGGTCAACAGATATTGGCTTACAGACGATTTCCCACACGAACTGATTCCCAAATTCAAAAAACTGAATCTCTGCGGTGTCACCTACGAAGGTTACGGCTGCCCGAATTTACCATTCCTGATGGAAGGTGTCATTGCGATGGAAATTGCCAGAGTTGATGCGTCGTTGGCAACATTTTTCGGCGTTCAGTCCGGATTGTCAATGGGCTCGATTTATATGTGCGGTTCCGAGGAGCAAAAGCAAAAATATCTCCCGGGAATGCAGCAATTCGATTTGATCGGCGCATTTGGATTGACCGAGCCTGAAGTTGGTTCCGGCGCTGCTGGCGGATTGACGACAACATGCAAAAAAGTTGAAGGCGGCTGGGTTCTGAATGGGCAGAAAAAATGGATTGGAAACGCCACTTTTGCGGATGTGATTATCATTTGGGCGAGAGATTTAGATGATAATCAGGTCAAAGGTTTCATTGTCGAGAAAGACACACCAGGGTTTGAAGTCGAAAAAATCAAAGGAAAAATGGCACTTAGAATTGTGCAAAACGGACTCATCACAATGAAAGATTGTTTCGTTGCCGATTCCCAGAAAATGGAACACGCCAACAGTTTCAAAGACACTGCAAAAGTCCTTCAAATGACAAGAGCCGGTGTAGCGTGGATGGCGACTGGCTGCGCTAGAGGCGCTTACGAAAATGCTTTGGATTACACCAGAAAACGGAAACAATTCGGAAAACCGATTGCTTCGTTTCAATTAGTTCAGGGACATTTGGTAGAAATGTTATCCAATTTAACTGCCATGCAAACCTTGGTTTTCAGATTGTCAGAGATGCAGGATGCCGGTATTTTGAAAGACGAACACGCATCTTTGGCCAAAGTTTTTTGTAGTTTGAGAACTCGTGATGTGGTGGCGCAGGCAAGAGAAGTAATGGGCGGAAACGGAATCTTATTAGAACACGATGTTGCCAGATTCGTTGCCGATGCGGAGGCGATTTATTCCTACGAAGGAACGAAAGAAATCAACTCGTTGATCGTCGGTCGCTCGATTACGGGAATGAGTGCCTTTGTTTAACTATCTTATGATAATGGAATCTAATGTTTGATTCAGTAAATTTACACAAATGAAACGCTTGCGTTCCATCTGAACTTTAAAACAATAGAAACAGCAGATGAAAAATGTAGTTTTTTTAATATTAATCAGCTTATTTTTGCAACAATGTGCGCATCAAAAAGTGGATTTAACCAAACCTCAACAACCAACAACAATGGAAGATAACACACACGTCAACAATCCTTATTACTCAAGAACTGATAAAACCAAATTGAATGTTTCCAATGAAGAATGGAAAAAAATCCTTTCACCGCAAGTCTATGCTATTGCTCGTGAAGCCAATACGGAATATCCTTTCACCGGAAAATATAATGATTTTGATGAAGTCGGCGAATATTATTGTGCGGTTTGCGGCAATCATTTATTCCGCTCAAGCTCCAAATTTGCGAGCACTTGCGGCTGGCCGAGCTTCTTTGAAGCAGACAAAGACGGTGTGACTTACAAAAGGGATTCATCCCACGGAATGGAACGTATCGAAGTGCTTTGCAAACGCTGCGATTCTCACTTGGGACACGTTTTCAATGACGGACCGCCGCCGACCGGAACCAGATATTGTATGAATTCCGTTAGCCTGGATTTTCAGCGAGATAAGAAATAAATCAATCCCGAATAATTCGGGATTTTTCTTTGATATAACTTAAATTTGTAAGATTAAATCTAATTATAAGTTGAAAACAATATTCATTACCGGAGCCACTTCCGGAATTGGGAAAGCGACAGCTGTTTTATTAGCACAACATAAAAACAGATTGATTATATGCGGCAGAAATCAAAACGTTCTCGAAGAACTTAAAACTGAATTATCCCAACAAACCGAAATTTTTAGTCTAAACTTCGATGTTCGTAATTCGGATGAGGTTTTTTCTGCCATTAATTCACTTCCGGAAGATTGGAAAAACATTGATGTTTTAATCAACAATGCAGGAAATGCTCATGGACTCGACCCGATTTCCGATGGAAACATAGACGATTGGAATGCAATGTTGGACGGGAATATAAAAGGTTTATTATATGTTTCTCAGCCGATTATCAAACTGATGAAAAATAGAGGAAATGGGCAAATTATTAATATCAGTTCGGTAGCGGCGAGACAAACTTATGCTAATGGCGTTGTTTATTGTGCTTCCAAAAAAGCAGTCGATGTCATCTCTGAAGGAATGAGAATTGAGTTGACGGAATTCGGAATTCGCGTGACAAATATTCAGCCAGGTGCTGTGGAAACTGATTTCTCGAAAGTAAGATTCAAAGGAGATGATGAAAGAGCAGCGACAGTTTATGCAGGATATGAACCGTTGCTTCCGGAAGATATTGCAGATACGATTGCTTATTGCATCAATGTTCCGGAGAGAGTTTCTATTGCAGAGATTGCGATTTATCCAAAAGCGCAAGCTGAGCCGAGAACGATTTATAGAAATTAATTGTTATGATAATTAGAATTCTTTTATTGTTCTTTTGTTTCACTTTTGTTTTTGGAATTTCTCAAAATAAAAAAGAGAAAACATTATTAAGCCAGGTTTCAAAATTGGATTCAATGATGCAGAATAATGATTCTAAGGTTTTGGATTTATTTTCTGATGATGTTTCCTTTGGACATTCTAACGGCTGGATTCAGAATAAAGAAGATTTCAAAAAAGATTTCGAATCCGGAAAAGTAAAATATCAGTCGGTTAAACAAACCGACTTGAAAGAATTCAGAATCAAAAATAAGTTCGCAAACATTCGTAGAATCATAGCTGTCAAAGGACTTTACAAAAATGAAATATTCGAAATGAAATTGTCTGTCCTCGAATTTTGGATTCTGAAAAATGGAAAGTGGAAATTGTGGAGCCGGCAAAGTGTGAGTCTGAAATAATTCTTCCTTAATCCTTACATTTGCAATATGAAAATCCTTCACATAGAAACCTCGTCCAAAAACTGTTCTGTTGCCATTTCTGATGGTGAAAATCTGCTTTGCCTTTGCGAGGAAGTTTCCGATAATTATAAACAATCCGAAAGTCTTCATAGTTTTGTAGAATGGGCGTTGGAAGGCGCAGAGATTTCTCTGAAAGACCTGGATGCGATTTCTCTCGGAAAAGGTCCGGGTTCTTACACAGGACTCAGAATTGGAGCGGCTTCTGCGAAAGGATTTTGTTATGGACTTAAGCTGCCGCTGATTGCCGTTAATTCTTTGGATTCTATGGTTGAAGAATTTGTTAATCAAGGGTTTGAATTGATCATTCCTTTGATTGATGCCAGAAGAATGGAGGTTTACACCGCAATTTTTGATGGAAAATCCGGCGAAATGATTTCTGAAACCGAAGCTAAGATTCTCGATGAAACTTCTTTTTCAGAATTGACTTACAAGAAAGTTTTATTCATCGGAGACGGTGCAAAAAAAGCACAAGAAATTTTCAATCTTCCGAATGCAGAATTTAAGTTTGATATTTATCCATCAGCAAAAGGATTGATTAAAAAATCTGTTGAGAAATTTGATCAAAAGGACTTTGAAAATGTCGCTTATTTTGAACCTTTTTACCTGAAAGATTTTCAGGGAGTTAAAAAGGCTGACAGGATTAAGAAGTAATAATTTATTTCTTAGAAATCCGATACAATTTACCGCTGTCGGTAATTGCATACAGATTTCCGTCTTTTCCGTCAAAAACATCACGGAATCTCTCGTGCTGATCTTCTAGGAGTCGTTCTTCACCAACAACTTTGTTGTTTTCGAGAATGATTCTGTTGATTTTTTCTCCGCTTAGACAAGCGATAAAAAGATTGTTTTTCCATTCCTGGATATTTCCGGTATAGAAAGTGATTCCGCTTGGTGAGATTACTGGATCCCAATAATAGACCGGTTGTTCCAAGCCTTCTTTTTTCGTCAATCCATTATTGATTTTTTCCCCGGAATATTCGATTCCATAAGTTATCTTTGCCCAACCGTAGTTTTTTCCGGCTTTGATGAGGTTGATTTCGTCGCCACCTCTTGGTCCCATTTCTGTTTCCCAAAGTTCTCCGGTTTCCGGATGAATCGCAATTCCCTGCGGATTTCTATGGCCATACGAATAGATCTCAGGCTGCGCTTTAGAATTTCCGATGAAAGGATTCCCTGCTGCCGGTTTTCCATTTTTATCAATTTTAATAATTTTTCCTAAATAAGCTTTTAAATCCTGAGCCAACGGACGCGTTTCCAGATCTGATCTTTCACCTGTGCTTACAAAAAGATTCCCGGATTTGTCAAATGCCAATCGGCTGCCGTAGTGTAACCGTCCGTCATAAGATGGCGTTGCCCGGAATATTACTATTGGATTTACAATTTTATTTCCTGATAATAATCCTTTCCCGACAGACGTTAGATTCCCTTTTTCATAAGGTTCTGAAAATGTCCAGTAGATAGTTTGATTATTTTCAAAATCAGGATCAATCACAATATCAAGTAGTCCTCCTTGTCCGCGACTATCTACTTTCGGGAGTCCGGTTATTTTTGTCACGGATTTACCGTCCGGTGAAACAAGATTTATGAAACCTGTTTTCTCTGTAACCAAGAAATTATGATTTGGTAACTGTACAATTCCCCAAGGCTTTCCGAGGCTTTTGTTAATCACGTCTACGTTATACTCTGTCTGTGTTTTGTAACCCATTACTCTTGTTTGACCAACAAATGCAGGTTTGTAATCCGAGTTTGGTTTTTCCTTTTCAACAGGCGGAAGATTTTTGATTGATTCTTTTTCCTGACAGGAAACTAAAATGGTTGAAAAACAAAATGCTGACAGAATAATGGATCTTAACATAACAGAAATTTTCTCTAACGAATGGAAAAATAATGCCAGTAAAATTTGTTAGCTTGAATTTTAATTCTACATTTGTAGAATTAATTTTATATTTGTAGAATGAAAGAACAAAAATTAACCGATGCAGAAATTGTTTTAATGGAGATTCTTTGGAAGAAAGAAAGGGTGTTTATGAAAGATATTCTTGAAGAATATGCGGAACCAAAACCTGCTGCAACAACTATTGCAACACTTCTCAAAAGAATGCAGAACAAAGATTTGATAGGCTACAAAACTTATGGGAATTCAAGAGAATATTTTCCAAAAGTGAAAAAAGAAGATTATTTCCAGGAAGAAATGTCTTCTATGATTGACCGTTTTTTTAATAATTCTGTGAGCCAGTTTGCATCATTTTTCACTTCGAATGCAAAATTGTCTCAGAAGCAATTGAAAGAACTTCGGGACATTATTGACAAAGAAATAACAGACTAAAATGTTAACCATTATTTTCAAAATAATCCTTTGTTCATCATTATTGATCGGGATTTATTATTTGGTTTTGCAAAAAGAAAAGATGTTCCGGTTCAACAGGTTTTATCTTTTGTTGGCTTTGGTTTTTTCTTATGTAATTCCGTTTGTAAAAATCAATCTTCCTGCGGTTTCTCAACAGAAGAAAGAATTGATTTTTGACGAAATCCAAACACAACAATTGATTCAGACTACAACTCAAGCAACTGATTTTAATTGGATGAATTTGATTGTTTCAATTTGTATTTTGATATCAATTGGTTTGATTATCAGAACTGTAATTTCAATTAGAAAAATTATTACTCTGAAAGGACAAGAGATTAATTATCAAAATCAAAAAGTAAAATTAGTTGAGAAAAATTTGCCTCCGTTCAGTTTCTGGAACAAAATCTATCTGAACAAAAGTTACTTCGAAAAAGGGCAAATCGATAACCGAATTTTTCAACACGAGAAAACACATATTGTTCAGAAACATTCTTGGGATATTCTGTTTTTACAACTTTTGAAAATTATTTCCTGGTTCAATCCAACCTTATATTTTTATAAAAAAGCAATTACAGATAACCACGAGTTTTTGGCTGATGAAAGTATTATTCAACAAAAAAATAATGTGAAAGATTATCAGACATTAATTCTTTCAGAAATTCTCCAAACCCATAATCTGAACCTGACACACCAATTCAATTACAATAACACCAAAAAACGATTTATTATGATGACCACAAAAAAATCAAAATTCGAAAAAGCAAAAAAACTGTTTGCTGTCTCTACTTTTGCCGGATTAAGTATTATGTTTATACAGAAAGTTTATGCTACGGAAGCTAAGCTTGAAGTCAAATCTAACATTCCTGAAATTACTACAAATAATTTTGTAAAGCTTGACACAATTCCGAGTAAAAAAGCGACTCAAGCCAATATAAAAATCAAAGGAAAGAAAAATATTCCGCCTCCACCACCTCCAACAGAGATGAAGGAAAATGAATTGCCGATTCCGCCACCGCCACCTCCAGCAAGAAATTTAGCTCCTGCGGAATTCCCCGAAGGATTGACTGCATTGAGAACGAATTTTATGAATGCCTTTGATTCATCATCTTTAAGTGGAAAAGGAACCCTGAAAAGCAACTTGTATATTTCCATCAATGAAAATGGAAAAACGACTAATATAAAAGCAGACGGACCCAATTCAAATTTTAATAATGAAGCGATTAAAGCTCTCAAAGCTGTTATTCAAGATAAAGTGTGGAAACCAGCAACAGAAGACGGAAAATCCGCTGCAACTGTTTTTCAATTGCCGATAACCATGAAATTTGAATAATAATTAATTCGAACCGTGTTGAAGTTTAAAACTTTGACACGGTTTTTGGTTTGTAGAAAACCACATATTATTTCGTAAATTTGTTAGATGCAATTCAAACTTCAATCAGAATATCAACCAACTGGAGATCAGCCTCAAGCGATAGAAAAATTAGTAGAAGGAATCAACATTGGTGAGAAATATCAGACACTTCTCGGTGTTACTGGTTCCGGAAAGACCTTTACGGTTGCCAACGTTGTGCAGCGGGTTCAAAAGCCGACTTTGGTTCTGGCACACAACAAGACTTTAGCGGCTCAGCTTTTTATGGAGTTCAAGGAATTTTTTCCTGAAAATGCAGTTGAGTATTTTGTAAGTTACTACGATTATTATCAGCCCGAAGCTTTCATTGCCTCAACCAACACTTACATCGAAAAAGATCTGAGTATCAATGAAGAAGTTGAAAAACTGAGGTTGTCTGCTACTGCAAGTTTGCTCTCCGGAAGACGGGATGTTTTGATTGTGGCATCGGTTTCCTGTATCTATGGTATCGGAAATCCGACCGAATTTCATAAATCACTAATCACAATCGAAAAAAATGAAAAGTTATCCAGGACAAGATTACTTCATCAATTAGTTAGTGCCCTGTATTCCAGAGCTTTGAATGAATTTCAGAGAGGAACATTCCGTGTTAAAGGTGATGTGATTGATATTTACCCGGCTTATGCAGATACAGCAATTAGGATTCAGTTTTTTGGAGATGATGTAGAGAAGATTCAGAGCTTTGATCCTGTTTCCGGAAATGTGATTTCAAATTTTGACTTAATTAATATTTATCCTGCCAATCTTTTTGTAACGACGCCTGAAACGATGCAAAGTGCAATCCGTCAGATTCAGGATGACCTGGTAAAACAGGTTGATTTCTTTAGAGAAATCGAAAAACCTTTGGAAGCCAAACGTTTGGAAGAAAGAACAGAACTGGATTTGGAAATGATTCGGGAATTGGGTTATTGTTCAGGAATTGAGAATTATTCCCGTTATATGGATGGGCGTTTGCCAGGAACAAGGCCATTCTGTCTTTTGGACTATTTCCCGAAAGACTTCTTGATGGTGATTGACGAAAGCCACGTCACCATTCCTCAGGTTCATGCGATGTACGGCGGAGACAGAAGCCGAAAAGAAGTTCTGGTGGAGCACGGGTTCCGATTACCTGCGGCTATGGACAACAGACCTTTGAAATTCAATGAATTTGAAGATATGCAGAATCAGGTCATCTATGTTTCGGCGACACCTGCAGATTATGAACTGGAAAAAACAGGAGGAACTTACATCGAACAAATCATTCGTCCAACAGGACTTTTGGATCCGATCATCGAAGTTCGTCCGACAATGAATCAAATTGATGATTTAATTGAAGAAATACACAAAAGAGTAGAATTGGACGAGAGAGTTTTGGTTACGACTTTGACCAAAAAAATGGCGGAAGAGCTTACGAAATATTTTACTAAAGTTGGAATCAGAACAAGATACATCCATTCTGATGTGGAGACTTTGGAAAGAATCCAGATCATGCAGGATTTGCGTTTGGGATTATTTGATGTTTTGGTTGGGGTTAATCTTTTAAGAGAAGGATTGGATTTGCCGGAAGTTTCATTGGTTGCCATTTTGGATGCTGATAAAGAAGGGATGTTACGTTCCAGAAGATCAATGATCCAAACAGTTGGTAGAGCAGCCAGGAATCTGAATGGACGTGCAATAATGTATGCTGATAAAATCACAAAATCTATGCAGGCGACTATCGATGAGACTAATTATCGTCGTGAAAAGCAGATGAGATATAATGAAGAACACGGCAAGGTTCCACAGGCATTGAACAAAAAAATCAGTGAAAATCTGGTCGGCAGAAGCAAAGATTTTCCAGACGAAAAATATACACACAAAGAGATTCTCCTGGAAGTTGCTGAAACAAAAGCTAATTACGGAAGTGAAGATATTGAAAAAATCGTGGCTCAAAAACAAAAAGAAATGGAAACCGCAGCTAAGAATCTTGATTTTATAAAAGCCGCCAAATTGCGTGATGAGATTGCTGCTTTGAAAGGATAAACAAAAAGTTGGAAAACAATTTCCAACTTTTTTAATTTAAAATTTATAATTCTTCGTTTTAGATTTTTGAAATTCCACTTTTCCACGAATCGGAATGAGTAAATCCATCAAACCATTCAGTTTGATCTCGTAGATTGTTGAGAGTTGCATCCCCAATTTTCCTTGTGGAAAGCCACCATTTCTCATAAACCATTCGAGATAAGAAATTGGCAGATCTGCCAAAATTGTTTCTTTATATTTTCCGAAAGGCATTTTGACTTCACAAATTTCTTTCAGTATTTGCGGATTAATCCCTTCCATTTTTTAAATAATAAGATCTGTTTTATTCTCAAGCTCATCATCATCTGCAGGGAGTTTCAGAGGCGGTGGTGTGTCGTCTTCAGAAAATTCATCGCGGTAAACCTGAATTAGCAATACTGTAATCGACATCAGGATCGGACCGAAAATCAATCCCATAAATCCGAAAATATTCATACCCATAATAATTCCAAAAACGGTAATCAAAGGATGGATATCTTCCAGTCGTTTCAGTAATGTAAATCTCAATAGATTATCCGTTAAGCCGACAATCACCAATCCGTAAATCAATATTCCAACACCTGCCCCGGTTTGTCCTTCTGCAATCATGAAAATTCCGACAGGAAGATAAACTATTGCTGCACCAACGACTGGCAACATTGATGCTAATGCGGTTAATGCAAATAAAAGCATCGGGCTTGGCGCTCCGAAAATATAATAACCAATCAAAGCAACAATACCTTGTCCTAGCGCTACAACAGGAATACCAATGGCATTTGCCATGACAAGCTTTACAAACTTATCGCCCAGCATTTGTGTGTTAGCCCTTTTAAAAGGCATGGCTCTCGCTGCCATTCTTTCAAATAATCTGGCTTTTACAAACATAAAATACAGCACAAAATACATCGATATGACAACTGTAAAAGTATTAACCGTTGTACTCAGAGCTTTTGTAGAAAAGGTTCCGGCAAAGTTGGTAACCTTAGCAATGTTCTCTTTGCTGAGAATGTCAAACCCAACTTTCTGAAAAATAAACTGATGTATTTTCTCCAGAAAAATATTAAATTTCTGCATATAAACCTGTGCATTTCCTAGTTTGGAAACCAATTGATCAACAGTGAAATAGACAGGTAAAATGAGAATAATCAAGGAAGCGAGCATCAAAACGGTTGCGGATAACCAAGGCTTCCAGTTTTTCTCTTCGATCAGGTAGAAATTATACTTTCTGCAGATGATGTAAAGTGTAATTGCTCCGAGGAATGAAGGAATGAATAATGCCAGATTCCAGCAAATTAATCCAACAAAAACACAAATAAGAAGAATTAATGCGACCTGTTTGATAACAACAGAATCTATTGGTTTACCGGAATCTGACATAGTTTATTTTGATTAATTATTGTTCAATTTCTCTTGGCAATGCAACATAGGCACAATATGCCGAATACATTGTAGAATAATAAAACATATAAGTAAATATTATACCAATACAACAAGCAACTACGCCCAAAGCAGAACATAGATAGGCTAGTAGATTGATTAATAATAGATCGCCGTAATTGTTTTTAGCAATATCTATTGATTTTTTTAGGGCTTCAAAAGCAGAAGCATTTTGAAACAATAAAAAAGGAAAGCCAAGAAATAGAAAAGGCATTATAAAAATGGCAGGTATATAAAATAACCAAGAAGAAATACCGGCAGCAATGGCAAAAATTAATCCATATAAAGCAACGTTCAAAAAGTTTTGTTTAAATCCGATAAACAAATCAGAAAATTGAATCTGCTGGTTGAGGTTTTTCTTATGCGCCACAAAAATAGTTCCAACCACTAAAGGTGAAAACAAAAGAATATTAAACAATGAAGCACCTCCGGCAAAAGTGAGAAAAGGCGTTCCTCTATAAAGATCTTTATACATATCTGCATCATATCCGCCTATAGAGCGAGAGTTTTGACTCATATCCATCATAGCTGCCCAAAGTCCTGTAATTGAAAATAAAACCGACATGCCGATAAAAAATATGATCCCGGCTATCAAAGGATATACAAATGTACTTTTATAAATCTCGAAAGCGTGGGAGATGATACTTCCAGAGTCCCGGTTAGGAACTTTGCCAGTCATTTCAAATTCATTAAAATTTTCCATTGAGTTTATTTTTGTAGTTGATACTCAAATCTACACAAAAATTTTTTGAAATGGATGAACTCAGGAAAAATTATTCCTGAAAATCAGCAATCAAGTGTTTGTAAAGAACATAAATTACGGCATTCCAAAACGGAAATGTCACGAAGATTCCAAAAAAGAAAATGACAAGTCCACAATAAGAAACCAATATAGAAACCAAACAAGCCAGCAAAACCACAATAATATTTTTCTGAAAAACCTGAACACTGATCCTGAAAGCTTGGAAAAAATTGTAATTCTTATAAAAAACCAAAACCGGAACAAACAACACCATTCCCATCCAAAATAGGCTCAACGGCGGAATAATCAGAATATAGCTGTTAAGAATATTCCAGAAAAGCGAGTAAATCAAAAATAAAAAGAAATAGTGGCCTTGGAATCCAGCAAACAAATCCGACATTGCAACAGGTTCGCCGATATCCAGTTTCCTGTAGATTTTGAGAAAGCCTATATTCAAAGGGAAAATTACAGATTTGATGACGAGAATAGCCATTGTAAAATACATAGCGTTTTCGGTTTTCATCAGTTCCTCGTACTTTTTTATAAAAGCTGGAAAATCAGAATACATCAGCTGTGAGAACTGATTTACTTGCTCAAAAAGCCCGTAGTATCGGAACGCATAAGCACCGGCAAACATAATCACAGAAAAATAGATCACCGTAAACAACAGCTGAAACGGCAAAGTCCTCACCCAATATTGATAGGCTTCTGTAAGTATTTTTCCAATTTCCGGTTTTTGCGTCGTCATTCCTCAAACTTTTTTGCAAAAGTAGCCATTATTGTTTTGGAAATATATCGCAAAGGCACAAAATTATTTATCTAATCTTTTTAAGGCACAAAAACATCCAATATTGGGAACTTTGCGACTTATCAATTGTATTAGATTATTAAATTGCGCCTTTGCGATACAAATTCCTATTTTTGTTTTTATGTTTCAGAATCCGCAGTTTCAAAAGATGGACGAATTATCAGAGAGAAAAGAACCCTTCTTTTTTCTGATTAATTTTTTGATGAATGAGGTCAGAATCTTTACAAAAAGCGAAATTGAGAATGAAGCTTTGTTGATTGATTTTCCGAATATTACAAACGTCAATTATCAACACGCGACAATTCCGGATTTTGTGTGGAAATCATTTCCGGAAACATTAGAAGATTATAAAAAAGGATTTGATCGGGTTCAGGAAAATATCAGAAAAGGAAATTCTTATTTGACGAATTATACAACTAAAACGAAAATCGAAACCAATCTTAGCTTAGAAGCTATTTTCCGATTATCAAAAGCAAAGTATAAAGCTTTGGTTCCGGATGAATTTGTGTTTTTTTCGCCGGAAACATTTGTGGAAATTGTTGATAACAAGATTTTTACGCATCCTATGAAAGGAACAATCGATGCGGAAATTGATGATGCAGAAAACATACTGAGAAACGACCCGAAGGAAAAAGCGGAACATTATACAGTTGTCGATTTGTTGAGAAATGATTTGAGTATGGTTGCGGACAATGTTCAGGTTAAAGAGTTTCAAAGAATCGATTATATCAAAACCAAACAGAAAAATCTTCTGGCAATGAGTTCGGAAATAGAAGGCGAAATCAAACCGGAATTCAACAATAAAATTGGAACAATTCTTCAAAAGTTGTTGCCCGCAGGTTCTATTTTAGGCGCGCCAAAGCCCAAAACTTTGGAAATCATTTTGGAAGCTGAACAATATGAAAGAGGATTTTATACAGGAATTGCAGGTTATTTTGACGGCAAAAATCTGGATTCCTGTGTAATGATACGTTTTATTGAAAAAGAGAACGACCAACTGTTTTTCAAAAGCGGAGGTGGAATTACCCATCAAAGTGACCTTATCAGCGAATACGAAGAAATGAAAAACAAAATTTATGTCCCGATTTATTGAAAGTATCAAAGTTGAAGACCAAAAAATTTTCCTGAAAGAACTTCATCAGAAAAGAATGAACGACACTTTTTCGAATTTCGGAAAAGTATGTAAGATCGATATTTATAATTTATTCTTAAATCTTGAACATGATGAAGATGGACTTTATAAATTCCGGATCGAATATGATCTGGAAAACAATTTCAAAACACAAATCATTCCTTATGCGATTTCAGAATTAGGTGATTTCGAATTAGTTATTGATAATGAAATCGACTATAGCTTTAAGTCTGCTGACAGGGTTCAATTACAAAAACTGAAAGATAAAAGTCACGCAGATGAAGTCATTATTGTGAAAAATAATCAGATTACAGACACTTCATATTCCAATCTTTTATTCCTTAAAGATAAGACTTGGTTCACACCGAAAAGTTATCTGCTGAATGGCGTAATGAGGCAAAATCTTTTACATTTAAAAGAAATCAAAGAAACTGATGTCACTTTAGATAATATCAAAGAATTCACACATTTTCAGTTGATCAATGCTTTGAATGATTTCGATGATATGTTCGTTTATCCGATTGAAAAAATCATTAATCTTCCGAAAGAGGAATCGGATTTGGAGTTTTAATTTATTTTAGAGATTACTGATTCAACGGAATTATCTTCAAAAGTAGTTGTAATTGTTGCAGAGTTATTTTTGATTTTAAAAATTCTACATTTCAAACCACCATTAGAATTAATGTAAATATCAGCTTCATCAAATTTACTCTTTAGAGTATCTATTAATAAAATATATTCACAATCATTTATCCATTTTAGATTGTAAATCCTTTTATTTCCTATTTTTTTACCTGTTTTTAAATCGAAGGTTTCCTCAGATTGAGAATTTTGTTTTCTATCTAAAATATATTTTCTGTTATCAAATTTACTAACGAGTTCAAACTTACCAATATGAAAATCTTTACATTTTAAATCATGTTCATTTTTAAAACAAACAACTGAAAGAAGAGCAAAGCAAAGAAATAGATTTTTCATACTGAGTTTCGCTTACTTCAACGCTTCAAAATACTGTTTCAGAACACCCGCATTATCACATTCAGAAGTCATAACTTCCAAAATTTTCGGTTTCACATCCGGCTTGAAATAATTAGGTAAAACTCGGTCAAGAGAGATTTCATCTTCAACTCGTGTATATTCAAATCCGAAATTCTTTGCTAATAATTCCGCATTTCTGTGATGCTGTGTTGCAATGAACTCATCCAAAGCATTCGTTCCGCTTGGTCCGGGAATGATTTTGAAAATATTCCCTTCCCCATTATTGAAAATCACAATTCTCGTATAAGGTGGAATGTACTGATTCCAAAGTCCATTGATATCATAGAAAAACGACAAATCACCGGTAATTAAAATGGTTGGTTCATCTTCCATCATTGCAAATCCCATTGCGGTAGAAGTACAGCCGTCGATACCACTAGTTCCTCGGTTGCAATACACATCATATTTCTGATATTCAAATAATTGTGCATATCGGATTGCCGAAGAATTGGAAAAGTGAATTCGGTAATTTTCAGGAACTTGATTGGATAATTGATTGAAAAGATAAAAATCCGAAAATGGTGCTTTGTTGAGATATTCCTCGTGCTTTGCATCTTTTTTATCTTTTAGAACGTCCCAAAGATTGAAATAAGCTCTTGGTTCCAGATTAATTGATTTCAATAATTTGGAAAAGAAAACTTCTGGTTTTGTTTCAATT
The DNA here is from genome assembly GCA_001898785.1 of Chryseobacterium sp. 36-9. Taxonomy (GTDB): domain Bacteria; phylum Bacteroidota; class Bacteroidia; order Flavobacteriales; family Weeksellaceae; genus Epilithonimonas; species Epilithonimonas pallida. Next base: position 34,772 of record MKVE01000037.1, read on the forward strand.
TTTTGACTTAGAACAAAATATGTATCGGGCTGCCAATATTCATCAATATGCCAATGTTGCTTTGGTTTTGCTTTTCTTAGGAATTGCTTCACTCTTTTAGAAACAACATTTTGCCCGATTGTAATCAACAAATCCGGCGCATAAGTGTGATAATCTTCTTCAGAAAAATCGGTAATGTAACGATCGATATGAGCAAAAAACTTATCGTGATGAAGATTGGAATTCATTTCTGTCAAAACCACAACAGTATGATTTTTAACTAATTGAGATAGTTGAGCTTCCAATTCCGGATTTGGAGACAATGTTCCTGCCAAAATCATAATTCTCTTGGAAGTATTCCAATCTGCTATCAGATTTGATGGAACTTCGTAATTCTTTTTCTGAATTGTTTTCTCGACAGCCGGCATTACAGGTAACTCGTCCAGCAAGTTGTAAAGTGGTTCTGTCAAAGGAATGTTGATATGAACCGGCCCGCTTTTTTCGATGCACAATTCAACTGCTTTTTTGATTGTTTCGAAATTATAATCATCAGCGCGGTCTTTTTCATCTTCCAGCAATTCGAAATCGCCGTAAGAATGCTGCTGGAAAATATTCTTCTGACGAATCGTCTGTCCATCAAAAATATCAACAAAATCCGCAGGCCGGTCTGCTGTCAAAACCAAAAGCGGTACATTCTGATAAAACGCTTCCACCACCGCCGGATAATAATTAGCTGCAGCAGAACCGCTTGTACAAGTGATGGCTACGGGTTTTTTAATTGATTTTGAAATTCCCAAACCTACAAAAGCCGCCGCTCTTTCGTCCACAATACTGTAACACTGGAACGCATCAATCTCGGAAAAATGAATCGCCAAAGGTGCGTTTCTAGAGCCTGGAGAAATGATGATTTTATCGATGCCGTACTGTTCAAGAATATGTGCGAGAATCTGGATGCTGCGTTTTGCGGAATATTGCTTCATTTGGGAAAATTACTGAGAAATAAATCAGTTTGCAAATTTAATTAAAAGACTTGTTTTATTTTATCGCAAAGGCGGAAAATTATAGACACACTATCGATTTTAAGTCGCAAGGTTATATTGTGATTTTAATTTTGCGACTCTTAACGAATTGCAATTAAGAATAATTTGTGACTTTGCGATAAAAACTAAAACAATCGCAATTGCTGTGTTCTGCTTCCTGTAAAATGCTCGGTTGTGAGAATTACTCTTTCACGATTATTAAAAAACTTCTTCTTCCCGATTTCAAAGGTTTTATGAATCATTTCTGCAATATTGCCTTCTCCTTGATAACGTTGGAAAAAACGCTTTTCACCAAGATTTCCACCACGCATTGAGCGGATGAGATTCAGGACTTTGTCTTTTCTGTCGGGAAAATGTGCTTCCAGCCATTGGACGAAAAC
>MKVE01000038.1 GCA_001898785.1 Chryseobacterium sp. 36-9
CAACAAAATCTTCCAACACCTACAACGGAAATATTAACAAAAAACTCTACTTTTGAGTGTTACTAACAAGGGGAAGATTACAGAAATATTCACTTTTGATACTATAAAAGTTTGAATTGAGAGACTGAAAGTTTACAGATATGGTATTTAATTACTAAAATATCATTTACACTTTAACTCAAGATATTATTAATATAGCTAAATTTTGATATTATCAGATTGCACATTATTGGGTTGAATAGATATTTATATAGTCCTAGAGAAAATTATAGAATCTTTAACAATAACTATCAAATAGCCAAATTATAGTTTTTCTATAGTATCTAATTTAAATAGTTCTTCTAGGCTAATTTCTAATGCTAGAGAAATTCTGTATAAAGTCAATAATGTTGGATTAGTTCTACCTGATTCTATTCTAGAAATGTTGGTAGCATCAATATTTCCTTCCATTTTACCAACAAGTTCTACTTGAGATAAACCTTTCTGTAATCTTAATTCTTTAATTCTAGAACCAATAAGTTTAAATATTTTAGAACTTTCCAACTTGACATATATGATAAGTCAAAAGTGTTGAATATATTTGTTCAGTTTAATGCCATATATGGCAAGTTTAAAAATTATAATGATATGATTTGGATTATACTTATTGTGATATTAGCCATAGTATTTATTTCAAGGACAAATAAAGAAACTAAGCAAATTGAAAAAGTTCCTTTTATTGACAAATATTCAATAATAATTACGGGATTAAATCTAAAACTATTTCAAGGAGATGCAGATTATGAATTTAAAGATTCAAGAGAACACTATTTGGTCAAAAATACATTTTCTAGACAATCATTTGTTCAATTTATTAATAGGGAGAATACATTATATCTAAAGTATGAGGAATACTTTATGGAAATTAAAACAACTTTTTCTTATAATTATTCAGGAGTGAAAGATATAACTGATGAGCAACAGGAATTTATTGTTAATGATTTTTATAGTAGAGTAAAAGAACAATCAAAAGTTTCTTTTTAATGAACTATTATCTTCTTGTTGAGCTTTTAAATGATATTGAGTCTTTAACTGTAGCTAAAATTGAAAATTGGATATTTAATAATAAGAAATACTTCAAAAAAGGAATTGAAAATTCAATTTGTGGAAAATGGCAAAAGTATGCTAACAATGGAGAAACTCCATTTCCTTGTTGCTGTCATACAAAAGAAAAAGACTGCCTCTTCATAGAACTTTACTATAATCTAGAGAACCTAGTTAAAGAAGAGGAACCTGATTTATTTTACATCACTAATATCATACAAAGAACTTTAAAAAACTTTTAGACTTAAAAAAAATAATTATGAAAATACTCGGATGGATTCTACTCATTTTTGGAATCATTATTTTTATTGGGAGAATTCTTTACATAATACAAGGAGGGCAAAATGCTAATGTATTTAATATAGTTATTTCATTAGCCGTAACTACTTTAGGATATTTCATTATATCTAAAAAAAAATGATACAATCAAAAAGTATATATAAGACCACCTTGCAGGTGGTTTTTTAATAACTATCAATCTTCCATTTATTATAGGGAAACATTATGAGAATTGGGAGTTTGATTTAGAAGTTTTAGATATAGAAAGGATAAAAGGATATGATAGTTACCTTTATTTAAAAAAAGTAATTTTATTTGAAAGGAATGCTGACTATGTAGAATTAATATTTCTTTTTGATATTTTAGAGATAGTCTTCATTAAATTCTCATTTGAATCCCAAGAGAAACTTTTAGAATTTAAAGCTAAGCTTACAAGTAAATCTTACATAATAATAATTCAGGAACTAGGACTCAATCTAAAATTACTTTATGGGAATCTTGATGAAAAGGCACACTTTTAGGCACACCCAAGAATTTGACACTCAGTAAAAGCAATACTATAAAGGAAAACTCAAAATACCTCGAGCCCAGCAGGAGGAGCAAAACCATCACAGAAATGTGGTGGTTTTTTTGTTTTTTATGTACTTCTTGTTTTCTTTAAAATCTATTTATTTCTCACTTTAGATTTCGGTTTCTTATCCAAACAAAAAGGACGCAGAATAAAATAAACACTACGATTAAAAGCCCGGAATTAATGAATACCTGATTCAATCCGAATTTTGATACATCTACAAACGGATAAGGATAAAAGCCCGAATAATGTCCTCGAATAAGAATGTAAAACAAATACACCAGTGGAAATATCAACCATTTTGGAATTTGATTATAACTAATCTCATCATCCTCGTACACAAACCAATAAATAATCACCAATCCCGGAATGATGGAATGTAAGAGTTCATCAACAATCATTTGAAGTCCTGTTGGGCTCCAAGTATGTCTTAAAAGAATTTGATAAACCAATCCTACAATTGTTATGTAAACGGTAATTGGCGTTAAAATCCCGATTGTCTCCTTTTGGAAAGCTTGAATCAAAAATGAAATAGCCAAAATCAAATTACTCAAAATCGTGAAATAACTGAAAAATCGAATGACAGATTCAAGCCTGGTAATGGTGCTTGTTTCCATCATCAGATAAAACTGTAGAATCACCGCCATCCATCCTAAAATCGCAAGAAATAACGCCAGTTTCTGTTTCATATTTTGATTAATTTAACAATGACATCACAAGTATAAAGATTAAAACCGCTAATCCAACCAAAATAGTCATAATCAAATGACTGAAAATTGATCGCATAATAATATTTATCGGTTTCATTGGTTTGAAAAACTGGAGATTCGTCCAAAAGTGCAATCCCAAATCAATCAAATAAACAATCAGCATCACAGTTCCAATATTGAGAGAATGCTTGACCAGGAAAATAAACGGTAAAAAGACAATCTGAACAATCAGTCTTTGCCCGGCTTTGTAAGTATTCAGAACAAGGTATTCCACAAAATTGTAACCTTTGTTATGAAAGCAAATCCAGGTTCCCATCGTGTACAAAGGAATAGTCGCCAAAGTTACCCAGCTGAAATGTGACAAAAACCATTCATCAAGGTTCAAAGATTTCCCATAACCAATGTCAGATTTTAAAGACTCTTCCGAAGCTGAAAACAGATTAATACCAAACCAATGGCAAAGCAAAATATAAAACCCTGTCAATATCAGAACAAAAGAAAATGGTTTGATATGACTCACTCTTTTTCCTTCCAGATATTCACGGATTGTATGTCCTGGTCGCAGAAACAATTGCTTGGAAGTATATAGCAGTCCTGCATCAATATGAAAAAGGCTGTGCGTCAACTGATGCCTGAGATAATGATAATTAATTAGCTTTGTATCAGATGTTTGACCACAATTGTTACAAAATTTTCCTTCAAAACGATGACCACAGTTCTTACAAATTTTCATAATCGATTAGTTTACTTCTTGTTTTTCTCCTCAATCCACCGACTCATATATTTTGTCGAATTCAACTGATGATGCTGCAGGATTTTCCCGAGATAATTCTCCGTCCGATGATTTTCCAGATTACTATAAATTTTCGAGATTGTTTTCAAAAACTGATGGACGTATAATTGCTTATCAAAAACTTGATTCAGAATTTCGTAAGCATTTTCATTGGCTCGATTCCAAACTGATTCATTTTGATATAATTCAATTGCCTTTTCTATAAATTTCCCATCAGAATCCTCGGTAAAACCATTCCAAGGTAAATTTTTGTGCATTGCTTCTGAACCAATTGATGAAGTTACATTAGGTAATCCAAATTGCATACTTTCCCAAAGCTTTCCTTTCAAACCGGCACCAAAAGGAATCGGAGCCAGCAAAACTTTGTATTCATTAAAAAGTGATTCAACATCGTCCGCTCTTCCTTTTACCAAAAAACCTTCTTTATCATTATGCAATTGATAAACTTTCTCAGAAGCATAGGCACCATAAATATGAAGTTCAGCTTCCGGAAGTTGTTTCCGGATTGATTTCCAAATGGATTTCAGTTTCAGAACCGTTTGCCAATTGGGTTCGTGTAAGAAATTTCCGATACTTACAAAATGTTGTCTTTCTTGAAAAGCAGTCTTATTTTTCTCAATCTTTTCAGTCAAAAACGGAATGTAAAACAGAATATCAGGATTGATTTTAAATTTCTCCTTCAACAACTGAAACTCAAATTCCGAAATAATCAATGACAAATCACAACGCAAAATCGATGCGATTTCTCTCTTGAAAACATCATTAACAAGATCTTCATTACTAACTTCCCTTTTCTCAACAAAAGCTTTCCGTCTCGCTTCTCTAAGGAAATGCAAATCTTCTGTATCAATGATTTTCAAAGCATTGGGACAATTCTCAGAAACCCGCCAGCCAAATTGTTCTTCGGTTACATAACGGTCAAAAAGTACAATATCAGGATTGAGTTTTTTTATTTTTTCATCAAAACTTTCATTATTGATTTCGATTTTCTGGATTTCGATTTTTTCTGAGAATTCGATGTTGTTGGAAGCCGTCATAAACGTGATTTTATAATTAGCTTCCGAGAATAGTTGGATGAGCTGCATCATTCTGTGACCTGCTGCAGTAGAAGCTGGCTCCGGAATAACAAGACCAATAATGACAAGATGTTTCACAATCACAAAAATAGAGATTCTTTATTGATTATTTGGGCAGCTGTATCCGTATTCCGCTCCCAATCTTTTCACTCCACTTTGTTGCGTAAAAAGGATTTCCGCTCAAGCCGGGCTGCAAGTTTCAACATAAAATATAGTAGATTATAGCCACAATGACTGTCATTCCGTAGGAATCCAGACTATTGAGATTCCTACGGAATGACAAATATTGATTTATAATTTAAGGCAAAAATCAGTTTCAATATCATCCCAATTCAAAAAAATAAATGCTAATTTTGATGTATGCGAATAGAAAACGAAATCAAGTTAGGGTTCAAAGATGTGATGTTTCGTCCGAAGCGTTCCACACTCAAATCCCGTTCAGAAGTTACTATAGAAAGAGAATTCACTTTTCTACATACTCAGAAAAAATGGAGCGGCGTTCCATTGATAGCGGCCAATATGGACACCGTCGGGACATTCGAAATGGCGGAAGCGCTTTACAAGGACAAAATCATTACTGCTGTTCACAAACATTATTCTGTACAGCAATGGTCTGATTTCCTGAAAGATAAAAGCGATGACTTCTACCAATACATTGCCCTGAGCACCGGAACCGGAAAAGCGGACGAGGAGAAGATCAAAACAATTTTGGACGCCAATCCGAAAATTCAGTTTTTGTGTATTGATGTTGCCAATGGTTATTCCGAACATTTTGTGGAATTTGTGAAAAAAGCACGTCAGAATTTCCCGGATAAAATCATTATGGCAGGCAACGTTGTAACCGGCGAAATGGTAGAAGAACTGATTCTTGCTGGTGCTGATATCATCAAAGTAGGGATTGGTCCAGGTTCGGTTTGCACGACTCGTGTAAAAACCGGTGTTGGCTATCCACAACTTTCCGCAATCATCGAATGTGCGGATGCAGCACACGGTTTGGGCGGCCAAATCATCGGCGACGGTGGTTGTAAAGTTCCCGGAGATGTGGCGAAGGCTTTTGGTGGCGGTGCAGATTTCGTAATGCTGGGCGGGATGTTTGCCGGACACGACGAAAGTGGTGGTGAAATCGTAGAAGAAAATGGAAAAAAATTCAGGCTTTTTTACGGAATGAGTTCTCAAACAGCTATGGATAAACATTCCGGAGGTGTTGCAGAATATCGTGCTTCAGAAGGTAAAACCGTGAAAGTTCCTTATAAAGGTCCGGTTGCGGAAACTGTAAAAGATATCTTAGGCGGCGTTCGTTCGACGTGTACTTATGTTGGGGCTGCGAAGTTGAAAGAACTTTCTAAGCGAACCACCTTTATACGTGTGCAAGAGCAAGAGAATCAGATTTTTAATGGATAAATTTTGAAAAATATTTTTCACATAGCTAATGGCGATTTTCTTGCTGAAGATTTGAGGAAAACTTCAATCAAAGGCGAAATTATCGTTTGTCGGGAAGCTTTGGTTTATGGCGATTTGAAAGCTGATTCTTTGGAAGCGTTTTGGAAAATCAGAGCCAAATCTATTTCAGAAGATTACAAAGTTTCCAAGGAAAGTTATTATCAAAAATCGGTTTCTGAGTTTGAAAAGATTCTGAATATTCCTGAAGGTTCTGATGTTAATCTTTGGTTTGAAGATGATCTGTTTTGCCAGGTTAATTTGTGGTTTTGTATTTCATTGCTTTCAAAAATTAATGATTTAAAGATCTATCGCGTTTTCCCGACAACAAATGCAGAAAGTCATTGGAAAGGTTTTTCAGAAGCTGATAATTCGGATTTGGACGAGTCATTGAAAACCAAAGTTCTATTTAATGAAAATGATATCAAATTAGCTCTAAATCTTTTGAATGCTTATCAGAATAATGACATCCGTTCATTACAACAATTATCCAAAAATCAATCTGGTTGCTTTCATCATTTGAGTGAAATTATTGATGCTTATATCAATATTAAACCGGAAGTCTTCATTAGAAAACAAATTGAAAACGGCTTAAGAGATTTTGATTCGGTTTTTAAAAAGTTTCAGGAAGAATTAGGGATTTTTGGTTTTGGAGATTTGCAGGTCAAGAAGTTTTATGAGAAAGTTTTAAATGAAAAATAAAGAAAACCAGCCAAATTCGGCTGGTTTTTTTAAAGATTATCTAATTCTTTTTTTAATGCGATCGACGCTTTTTTGACTTCCAGCGCCCAATCATCAGCAGCATTTCCGTCTGCGCCGTCAGAAATATATTTCAAACAAAGAAAATCGATTCCTTCCTGCTCTGCAACTTTCGCCAATGCAAAAGCTTCCATATCGATGACATTATATTCAGGATTGATATGCTCCATTTCGAATTGGTCCCCGGAACCGCATATCCCATTGGGGAGATTTTCTATAATTAATCCATATTCCAGGAGAATTGGTTCATTGGAAAATGGTGTTTCAAATTTCCGAAAACCTAAAGCTCTTACATCCATATCTCTCTGAATAAAACGATGGCAATTGACCAAACTTCCTCTGTCAAAAGTTGTACTTCCGGCAGTTCCGAGATTGATAATCAAATCCGGATTATTTTCGTGAATGGCTTTTGTAAGGTTATAAGTCGCCTTGACTTTTCCTATGCCTACAAAGACTTTATTGTAATTTTCAAACTCTTTTCCAGCTTCAGATTCCAAAGCGAAGACCAGTAAAATATTGTTATACTTCTTTTCGTTGATGGTCATTATTAAATAATTTAAAACAAAACCTTATCCTCTTTTCGTAACTTCTCCAAATATTTGCTCTTATCATCACGGTAAAAAAGATTCATCGTCTCAAAAGGAATCAATTTTAAATCTTTATTGACGATATGAACGCAGGATTTTTTCACGGCACGAACATCAAAATCATGAGCATCCATAAAATTCATAATAATAATTCTGAACAAATTATCATAATCCAAATTCGGAGCAGAAACTTCCGGCAGACAACACAATAGCTGATTGACTTTTGGCTGAACTTTATCTACGGAAATTCCCGTACTAAAGATATCTAAAAGCTGCATCTGCAATCCTGTATCCTGTTCGTAAACAATCGTATTTCTGGTTTCATTATTCAGCAGATCGGCAGGATTAATATATCGCGTCAAAGGAATCGTTTCTCCTTCCAGTTTTAAAATATAACCCATCGCCAAAGCATCCGGATTACACGGAACCGGAATAATATCATCCGAATTCAGCAATGGAAACTGGTTCAAAATTTCCTGCCGAACTTCCGTCAATGTTATTTTTTCGTGGGCAGAATCTTCACGGTTTCTTCCCGCAATTTCGACAGGCTGAAAAGTAATTCCGCGAACACATTTCTGTTTTAAAGCAAAATCGATAATCTTCCCGATTTCGTCAATATTTTTATCTTTTTGGAGAACAATGACGAGCGTTGTCGAAAGATTTAAAGCATTTAATTTCTCCAAAGCTTTCATTCGAACATCCGTAAGATCTTTTCCACGGAAACCTTCCAGAACTTCAGGTTTAAAGGAATCAAACTGAAGATAAATCTCAAATTCAGGAGCGTAAGTCGCTAATTTTTCCGCAAAACCCGGATCGTTTGCAATCCTCACACCATTAGTGTTCAGCATTAAATGTTTGATCGGTTTTGACTTGGCAATATCCATTATTTTGAAAAACTCAGGATGAATTGTCGGCTCTCCTCCACTAATTTGAACAACATCGGGTTCACCCTCATTTTTAACAATGATATCAAACATTGCCTCAATTTCTTCCAGACTTCTGTGGCTTCCGTAATGCGGTGAAGACATGGCGTAACAGGTAGGGCAAGTTAAATTACAACGATCTGTAACTTCCACAATAGAAAGGCAGCTATGTTGCTCATGATCAACACATAAACCACAATCGTAAGGACAGCCATATTCCACGTCTGTTCCAAAATGATGCGGCATTTCCGAAGCTTTGTTGTAATTTCTGATGTTTTTGTAATAATGAACATCGGATGCAATTTTAGTTTTAAAAAATCCATGATCAGGACATCTTTTCGTCATAAAAACGGCCTCATCTTCAATAATGATCTTTGCTCCGACTCTTTTGAGACATTCAGGGCAAAGACTGATCGTATAATCGTAATAGGTATAATTTCTTACCGGCATAATTTTTTTTTACATTCCTCCACAAATAATTCCGCTTATTAGCCCACAAATTACCAGGCATATCAGCATGGTCTGCCAAAACTGTGATTTGGAAAACTTACGTCCGTCTTTGGATTCATAAATTAACTTTACAAATATTGTTATAAACAGGGAAATCATAAAAGCAACTATCAGTATAATACCAATAATCATTGCTACTAAACCACCGAGGTTGCCAACTTCCAAAATAGTTAACATTATCATATAGCTTAATGTTTTTGTGGTATATCAAATTTTGTCATATGTAAAGTCTCATTTGCAAAGCAATCCTAATGCTAATGTACAAAGCAAAATAAAAAGGATTATACCTAATGAAAAGATGATAAACAGCTTAAAAAAAATAGATTGTGTAGAGGTCTTTTCCTTTTTTTTAGATACATTAAACAAACTTAAAAAACTGATTACCAAAATAATGACCAAAAGTGCTATTCCAAAGAATGTAATCGTTGTAGTCCCATTATCCATGATTTGCTATAGTGCTTTTCATAATCCTAATTGATTTTTTAATTTCATAAATGTAATAAAAAATCATTAACAAACTAAGAATCTGGATTGTTCCTAGGTTCAAAAATAAATTGTCATGAGGCTTTATAAAATCTAAGAAAAACCTAAATAAAAAGTAATTCAGCATAAAAAACTGGAACAAAAACCCGGAAACCAATCTCTTGGTATTCTTCAGTTTGAAAATTACAAATCCTAACAATAATAAAAAGATAATCTCATATAATGCCACAGGATGCCGCAAATATCGGTCTCCGAGATGCATCCCAAAAATAGCATTTGTAGGAAGTCCATAGGTTTCTTCATAGATTCCCGTAAAAAAACAACCTATTCTGCCAATAATCATAGCCAGCAACAAAGGGAAAACTATAAGGTCTCCTGTGCTCTGCTTATGGCCAACAATCTTTTTTGCCAATTCTACACCAATCAATCCAAATGCTAAACCACCTGTAATGGTATTGCTGGTCCAAAACCTTACGAATGAAAACTCTTGCCCGAAAAGTATGTTTGGCTTTTCTAAGTTCCCTATTATTTTTGAACCAATCAGTGCACCAGCTGTCGCACCGATTAATATAGCTAATGATTGGCTTAGCGGCATTTTCTCCGGTGATTTTCTTTTCAGATAAAAGTAATAACGCATTGCCAGAAAAATCCCAACAGTTTCAAACACAGGATGTGCTAAAACTGTTTTTCCAAAAATCTGAAATGTCACAGGAAAATCGATTGTCATAATTTCTATAAAAAAAGCTTTTTGCATAGTGAACAAAAAGCTTTATAAATAATTGGTATTCTTTTAATTAAGTTAACATTCCGCCGTCAACATTCAGAACCTGACCTGTAACGTAAGAAGATAATTCACTTGCGAAGAAAACACACGCATTGGCAACATCTGCAGGCTGTCCTCCTCTTTTCATAGGGATTCCGTCTCTCCATCCCTGAACCGTTTTTTCGTCCAAAGCAGCCGTCATTTCAGTTTCTATGAAACCTGGTGCGATGGCGTTGCAACGGATATTTCTTGAACCTAATTCCAAGGCGATCGACTTCGTAAAACCAATGGCTCCGGCTTTTGAAGCGGCATAATTGGCTTGTCCAGCATTTCCTTTCACGCCTACAACCGAGGTCATATTGATGATTGAACCGGATTTTGCTTTCATCATCGGCTTGATAACGGCTTTTGTCAAGTTGAAAACTGAGTCCAAATTAACTTTGATAATCGTGTCCCAATCTTCTTTTGACATTCTCAACATCAAGTTATCTCTAGTGATTCCTGCGTTATTTACCAAAATATCGATAGTTCCGAACTCTGCCAAAACATCCTCAACCAATTTTTGAGCAGCGTCATAATCCGAAGCGTCTGATTGATAGCCCTTGATTTGTGTTATTTTGCTTAATTCTGATTCTAATTCTTTAGCTTTTTCAACAGAACCAGCATAAGTGAATGCGATCTTTGCACCTTCTTTGGCAAAAACTTCTGCAATTCCTCTCCCGATTCCACGCGTTGCACCAGTGATGATTGCAACTTTACCTTGTAGTAATCCCATATATTTTTATAATGTTTTCTAAATTTGTTATGGCAAAAATAATACTTTAAGAATTATTTACGATCAGAACAATTTCACCTTTCAAAGTTTTGCTTTTCGAGAATTCAATTAACTCATTGATTGTTCCACGTTTAGTTTCTTCGAATTTTTTGGAAATTTCCCTGCTCAGGCTCACTTTTGTTTCCTCTCCGAAGAATTCTTTGATTTGTTCAAGTGTTGTATTGATTTTATGCGGACTTTCGTAAAGAACAATTGTTTTCTTTTCTTCAGCTAATTGTTTCAATTTGGTTTGCCTTCCCTTTTTCTGAGGAAGAAATCCGGCAAAAAGAAATTCGTTATTTGGTAAACCCGAAACAACTAAAGCCGGAATCAAGGCCGTTGCACCTGGCAAACAAATCATTTCCAGATTTTTGTCTGCACAGGCTTTCGCTAAAAGATAACCCGGATCAGAAATTCCCGGTGTTCCCGCATCTGTAATAATAGCAATATTCTGCCCGTTTTCCAAATCCTGAACAACTCTGTCAGTCGCCTGATGTTCGTTATGTAAATGATAGGATTTCAGAGGTTTGGATATCTCGTAATGCTTAAGAAGGACGCCGGAAGTTCGAGTATCCTCACACAAAATATAATCGACTTCTTTCAGAATCTTCACAGCCCGGAAAGTCATATCTTCCAGATTTCCAACAGGTGTCGGAACAAAATAAAGAATGCCGCTCATCTACAAAAACCTGTTTTCTACCAAAGTCCAAAGTCTTTGCGCATAATTATCAACTTTCTTCCAGTCTCTTTCGTAATAAATATCACTTAAATACTCCTGAGCTTTATCCAAAGAATTAAAAGAATTCAGAACAGAAACGACCTGATTCAGGTCACTTTGGCTTCCACCAAAAAGATATTGAGAAAATGCAATTCTGTCATTCAGATCAAGCTTGAATTCCGGTTTTGGTTTTGGCGCTTCCATATAATCTGTCGGCACATTATTTTTCAGAAGACTTCCGGAATTTTGACCAGGAGCTTGTTTCTCAACCTCTTCCAAATGGTCATCATCAAACAAAGATTTTGCAATTTTCAAACCTTTGATGTGAGCCAATTTGAATTTTTTATCATGATGTTCTTCCTGAGTCTGTGATTCGTAGACTTCCTGAGATTTTTCTTTAGGTTGTGTATTTTCCTTCGAAAATTCTACAATTTTTCGTCTGTTTTCCTCCAGTTCCTTTAGTTTCGCTTCTTTCTCAGCCAATCTTGCTTCATAATCATCCTGAGAATTTTCCGCATTTGATTCATCTTTTGTCATTGCAAAAGAAAACTGGCTGTCCTGCATCGGTTCAAGTTTTCCAGCTGGTTCTTCTAACAGTTTTTCTTCCTCAGCTTCGATTTCCTCGACGGCTTCAACTATTTCTTCGTGATAATTTTGAGCTTCAATCTCATTAACAATTTCGGGTTCTGAAATTGATTCAATTAATTCTTCATTTGAGATCTCACCCTCTTGTTCAATAATTTCTTCCGGTTGATGAATCTTCTCAATGTTATCTTCAGAAATAATTTCTTCCACCGAATCTTCCTGAGAATCAATCTCGGCAAAAGAATGAACTTCTTCCACTTCCGAAACATTCGCGAAAATATCTTGCGTTTCTGTCTCTTCTACAATAATTTCTGCAACCTTATTTTCATCTTCAAATTCTTCAACCAATAACAAATCAGAATTAGTGTTTAAATTCTGATTTTCAGTCGTTTGCAAGAGTTTGAATTCGGTCGGCAAAATATCAAAATTCTGAGAAACCTTAAGAAAAGAAAATTTTTGATAAAGCTGATTGATTTCATTTTCTTTCGTCAAAATCTCTTCATAACTATCAGATTTTGATAATTCTGACAAAAGATTCTTCATCTCTCCGAAAATTTTCTCGTATGATTCCCTCCAATTTTGCATAATATATCTTATTAATTTTTACTTAAATTTGATGAATATAAATTTAAGAACAATTTTGTTCCCAAAAGGTTTTTGTTGTAATTATTTTAATCTATGAATGCGGTAAATTTTAATCGCAAAAGTGCTATTTTTTTACAAGCAAACATTTTTTAAGTCGCAAAATTAATTGACAAATGTCTTTTCTGCGTCTTAAAATTTTGATTAGAGAAACTGATTTTGTGCCTTTTGTGTTGAAACAAAAATTTTAAAACAATTTTTTGCTAAATTAATAATGTTTTTAGAAAATACAATTAATCATTCCAAACAAAGCGGCTGGATGGAAGTGATCTGCGGTTCTATGTTCTCCGGAAAGACGGAAGAGCTCATCAGAAGGCTTCGTCGTGCGGAGATGGCCGGCCAAAATGTGGAGATTTTCAAACCAAAAATCGACACACGTTATTCTGAGGAAGATGTCGTTTCCCACAACCAGACCAAAATCCGAAGTACGGCTGTGGAAAGTCCTTCCGAGATTCTTTTGTTGGGTTCTAATTGTGATGTAGTAGCGATAGATGAAGCACAGTTTTTTGATGAAAGCATTGTTGACGTAGCCAATCAATTAGCAAATAATGGAATCCGGGTTGTGATTGCCGGTCTGGATATGGATTTTCTCGGTCGTCCGTTTGGGCCAATGCCGAATCTAATGGCAACAGCCGAGTATGTGACCAAAGTTCACGCGATTTGCCGAAGAACAGGAAATCTTGCCAACTATTCTATGCGGACTTCTGCAGGAAAAGAGTTGGTGGAACTTGGAGAAACCGAAGCTTACGATGCTGTGAGCAGAAGAATTTTTGTGGATGAAGTTTTGAATAAAAATAATGAAATTAATTAGTTTAGTTTTTGATATTCAATGAATTATACAATAAAAGAAATTGCAGAAATTACCGATTCTGAAGTGATTGGAAATCAAGATATCAAAATCAAAAATATTGCTTTTGACAGCCGAACGATTTATTCTACAAAACATACTGCATTTTTAGCGATCAATACCAAAAAGAATTCCGGGCAGAAATATATAGAGAGTGTTATAGAAAAAGGAATTGATACGATTATCGCTGAACATCAAATTGACAATCCTTCTATCAATCAAATCATTACAAAAAATTCGGTTGAATTTTTACAGGCTCTTGCCAAATATCATTTTGAACATTCCAATATCAATTCGATTGGGATTACTGGAAGCAATGGAAAAACAATTCTGAAAGAATGGTTATATCAATGCCTTTCTAATGAGTTTGTAACGGTTAAAAGCCCGAAAAGTTTCAATTCTCAAATTGGTTTGCCCCTGTCACTATTGCAAATCGATAGAAAACACGAACTAGGAATCTTCGAAGTTGGAATTTCCAAACCTGATGAAATGGAAAAACAGGAAAATGTTTTCCACCCGAAGATTGGATTATTAACACATATTGGAACTGCTCACTCAGCTAATTTTAGTTCCGAGGAAGAATTAATTAAAGAAAAATTAAAACTGTTCAAACGATCAGAAATTATATTTTATAACTCTGATAACGAATTGACAGACAAATTAATCAATCAATTATATTCAAGTAAAAAATTAATATCTTACGGATTAAAGAATAATAATGACATCACAATAGTTTCTGATGTTAATGACCGAATTCAGGATATTAAAATCAAATATTTCGAAGAAGAATTCTCACTTCCAATCAATCAAAGAGATGAGGCAACATTAACCAATGTATTGGCTTTGATAGGAATTTTGAAAGAATTGAAGCTATCAAATCTCCAGATTAAAGAAAAAATCGATGCGCTCAAAGTGATTGAAATGCGTCTGGAAAGTATTGAAGGCATTAGAAATAATCTGATTATCAATGATTCTTATAATTTGGATTTAGATTCTTTGAAAATTGCGTTTCAGTTTATCGGTGAATATAACAAACCAAAAAAATCTCTGATTCTTACAGATATTCTTGATACAAATGAGAATTCTCAAGAGTTATATTCCGAAGTTTCTGAGCTGGTGAATGAACAAAATTTTGATAAAGTTTTTTTGATTGGAGAGGAAATTAGCTCATTTTATAAACTGTTTAATTCCGAAACTTTTACTTTTAATAATACCAACCAATTTATTGATAGTAAAGTTATTAACGATATAGAAAATCAGGTTATTCTTCTGAAAGGTGCAAGAAAATTCGAGATTGAAAAAATTAAGGAAATTCTTGAGCTCAGAAAACACGATACAGTCTTGGAAATTAATCTGAATGCGATTCTTCATAACATTAATTTTCATAAATCATTATTAAAACCCGAAACCAAAATGATGGCAATGGTAAAAGCCAATGCATATGGATTGGGAAGTTATGAAATTTCCGAATTTCTTCAACACCATCATATTGATTATCTTGGTGTTGCATTTGCAGACGAAGGTGTTGAACTGAGAAAAAAAGGAATCACAACTCCGATTATTGTTATGAATCCTGAACAACACAGTTACGACAGCGTTATCGAATATAATCTGGAACCGGAAATCTACAGTCTTCGGGTTTTAGAATTATTCAATGAGCAATTGATAAAATCAGGAAATCAGCAGAAATATCCGATTCATATCAAATTGGAAACAGGAATGCATCGTCTTGGTTTTAAGGATTTTGAATTAGATGAATTAACTGAAAAATTAAACGCTATGAATGTCAAAGTTCAAAGTATTTTCAGTCATCTCTCATCTTCTGATATGCCGGAAGAAAAAGAATTTACATTGAATCAATTAAAAACCTTTGAAAAAAATTCGAGTTATTTGATTGATAAATTGGGTTATGAGCCAATCCGACATATCCTTAATTCTTCTGGAATTACCAATTACACTGATTATCAATACGATATGGTAAGAATCGGAATCGGAATGATCGGAGAAACTTCAAACCCGGAAATTAAAAAGCAGCTTCAACATTCAGTCAGTTTTAAAACCGTTATTTCTCAAATTTCTGATATAAAAACTGGAGAATCTGTTGGTTATAGCAGACGATTCAAAGCGGAAGAAGATACAAAGATTGCCACCATACCTGTTGGTTATGCGGACGGAATTCCGAGATTGATTGGAAACAAGGTCGGGAATATAGGTATCAACAATCAACTTTGCCCAATTGTCGGAAGCATCTGTATGGATATGATGATGATTGATGTAGATAATGTAAATGCAAAAGAAGGCGATTCCGTAACAATTTTTAATTCTAATCCGTCATTAGAAGAATTTGCAAAATATTGTGGCACCATTACTTATGAAGTATTAACTTCTATTTCTCCCAGAGTCAAAAGAATCTATATAAAAAATTAACAATGATCAAGAAGCTCTTCTATCTGATTCCATTTTTAGCTTATCTGATGTGTTATTCTCAGATAAAGGAAAATCTTGTCATTCCGAAAAATCCTAAAATTGGATTGTCTCTTTCCGGAGGTGGCGCAAAAGGTTTCACACACGTTGGTGTTTTGAAAGTTTTGGATTCTCTTGGTGTTAAAATAGATTACATTTCCGGAACCAGTATGGGTGCAATTGTCGGTGGACTTTATGCGGCTGGTTATACAGGTAAAGACATCGAAAAAATCGTAATGGATACCGATTTCTACTCATTAATAACCGACCCAAAAACCCGACAGGAAACCAGTTTTTTCAACAAAAGTGTTGATAAATATCTGTTTACCGTTCCCTTGAAAAATGGAAAGATTACATTTCCCTCTTCTATTAGTACCGGTCAGAGAAATGTTTACCTGCTGAAAGAACTTCTGAGAAACGTTTCAAATATTGATGATTTCTCCAAACTTCCGATTCCTTTTATGTGCATCGGAACCAATATAGAAAGTGGCCAGATGAAGATTTTTGAGAAAGGGGATTTGGTTTCGTCTATTATGGCAAGTTCAGCCTTTCCTTCACTTTTGGATCCTGTGAAAGTTGGTGATAGTATTTATGTTGATGGTGCGATGACGGTCAATTTTCCTTCAAAACCTTTGAAAGATAAAGGAATTGACATTGTTATCGGTGTTGACCTCAATCAGCCTTTGGCAAAACGTGAGAATCTGAATAGCATTATTTCTATTCTTAATCAAATTATTGATATCAACATCAAAAAAGAAACACTCAACCAGTATAAGTACACAGATATCAATATCAAACCGGACCTTACCGGAATGACTGCTACAAGCTATGATGATAAACGGAAAATCTTGGACAGTGGTTATGTTGAAGCACAAAAATATGTTGATATTCTTAACAAATTACCAAAACGGAATTTTGACAGAATTAGATCATCAATCAATCCAATTTATTCCAGCGTTTACAAAATAGACAGTCTTGTTGTAGAAAATGGAAGGATCTATAAATCCAACTACATTCGTGGAAAAATGGGGCTTAAACTGCCTTCTATGCAGACTTATGGTAGCGTGAATAAGATGATTGATAAATTGTACGCAACCAACAATTATAAGTTCATTAATTACGATATTGTTCAGGAAAATAACAGCAGTTATCTCAAGTTATACGTAACTGAGGATGAATCCCGTCATTTTTTGAAATTCGGTCTCCATTACGACGAAGTTTTCAAGACCGGATTGTTGCTCAATTATTCAGCAAAGCGGTTGTTATTTAGAAACTCCAATTTGTCTTTAGATGTAGTAATTGGAGATAATCCGAGATATTATTTCAACTACTTTATAGATAACGGATATATTCCTGGTTTTGGTTTATATTCATCAGGAATGACATTTAACCTCAAAAATTTTGACAATAATACAACCGAAACTTGGGACTGGTTCAGAAATGAGGTTTTTATTCAGTCCGTTTGGAAAGATAAATTTGCAATCGGCGGAGGTTTGAGTCATGATTATTTCGAAAGTGAGAGTAATGGTACGAATAAAATCATTGAAAAGTATCTTAATCCTTATGTTTTCTTAAAAAGTGATACACAGAACGACCGCGATTTTCCGACAAAAGGATTTTATCTTAACGCTGAAGGGAAGATCATTGATCTTTTCAATTCGGATTTAGAGAAAAAGCCAATCAATATAAAAGCAGATATCAAGATGAACTTCTATATCTCGAAAATGTTTACTTACCGTTTGAATCTGTATGGCGGAATCACGATTGGCGATAATTTACCTTCTTTTTATCAATATAGAGTCGGTGGAATCTTTGAGCAGCCTATTGTCAATTATAAACAATTTGCTGGTTATCCGTTTGCATCTTTGACAGATAATAATATATTCATTGCTTCCAATGATCTACAATTGAGATTCAATAAAAACTATTTCCTGATAGGGAATTTCAGTTTTGCAAATATGTTCAGCTCTATCAAATTTGAAGACGCTGTCAAGCTCAATTACAGTTCTATCGGACTCACCGCTGGTTACAAATCTCCTTTTGGCCAGATAAAAGTTAACTTCAGCAAATCTCTTAACAAACATAAAGGCGTTTTCAGTGTCATCTTAGGACATTGGTTTTAAAAATATGATAAACTATTTTTTTGAAGAAATTGATAAAGTAGAAATCCATTCACACACATCAGAATGGCTGGAAAATTTGATTCTTACGGAAAACAAAAAGCTAGGCGAAATCAATTATATCTTTTGCGATGACGAGTATCTTCTCAAGGTCAATCAGGATTATCTCGACCACGATTATTATACAGACATCATCACATTTGACTATGTGAAGGGAAAAACCATTTCGGGAGATATTTTCGTATCTTTGCCGCGCATTTTGGACAACGCTTCTACTCTATCCCAAAACTTTGAATCAGAATTCAATCGCGTTTTGGCTCACGGGATTCTTCACCTTTGCGGATACAAGGATAAAACCGAGGAAGAACAAACCCAAATGCGAGCAAAAGAAGATTTTTATATCAATCAATTTAAAAATTTTTAGGAGCTATTTCCCGCTTTCCGCTCATACCCCTCACGCCAATGCTTTTCCCAAAGCTAGTTGCGGGGTAACCGCTACAAAGCGAAGAATGAACTTCGACGATTCAATAAAAATAAATTAAAAAACATTGAGTCAATCGGGGCTAGTTTCAATATTATGGTCAATGTTCCACGTGAAACATTACCTTTAAAATATAGAATATGATAAGCGAAATATATGACGTAATTGTAGTTGGAGCAGGCCACGCTGGTTGCGAGGCTGCTGCTGCTGCTGCCAATCTTGGTTCAAAAACGCTCCTTGTCACAATGAATATGCAAACCATTGGACAAATGAGCTGTAATCCTGCAATGGGAGGAATTGCAAAAGGACAAATTGTAAGAGAAATCGATGCAATGGGAGGCTATTCCGGTATTGTAGCGGATAAGTCTGCCATTCAGTTTAAGATGTTGAATCTTTCCAAAGGTCCTGCAATGTGGTCTCCAAGAACACAGAATGACAGAATGTTGTTTGCAGAAGAATGGCGATTAGCTTTAGAAAACACACCTAATCTAGATTTTTTCCAGGATATGGTAAAGCAGTTGATTATTGAAAATAATAAGGTTGCTGGCGTTGTAACATCTCTTGGAATAGAAATCAAAGCCAAATCTGTTGTTCTAACGAATGGAACTTTCCTTAATGGATTGATTCACGTTGGAGATAAACAATTAGGCGGTGGAAGAATGGGAGAACCTAGAGCTTTTGGAATTACAGAACAATTGGTTTCTTTAGGTTTTGAAGCAGGAAGAATGAAAACAGGAACACCACCACGTGTGGATGGAAGAAGCCTCGATTATTCCAAAATGGAAGAACAGAAAGGCGATGAAAATCCTCAGAAATTCAGTTATTTAGATACGCCTAAGTTAACCAAACAATTAAGCTGTCATATTGTATATACTAACGAAACTGTACATGATATTTTACGAGAAGGATTTGACAGAAGCCCAATGTTTAACGGAACAATTCAGAGTTTAGGACCAAGATATTGCCCAAGTATTGAAGATAAAATCAATCGATTTGCGGAGAGGAACAGACATCAATTATTTGTAGAGCCGGAAGGCTGGAAAACCGTGGAAATCTACGTCAATGGATTCAGTTCTTCACTTCCGGAAGATGTTCAGATCAAAGCGATGAAACATATTCCAGGTTTCGAAAATGTAAAAGTATTCCGTCCTGGTTATGCCATAGAATACGACTACTTCCCTCCTACCCAACTGAACCATACATTAGAAACAAAACTGGTTGAAAACCTTTATTTTGCTGGTCAAATCAACGGAACTACTGGTTATGAAGAAGCTGCCGGACAAGGTTTAATTGCCGGAATCAATGCGCATAATAAAGTTCACGATAAAGGAGAATTCATTTTTAATCGTGATGAAGCTTATATCGGTGTATTAATTGATGATTTGATTACAAAAGGAACAGAAGAACCTTATAGAATGTTCACTTCCAGAGCCGAATATAGATTACTTCTTAGACAAGATAATGCAGATATCAGATTAACTGAAAAGGCATATAATCTTGGTTTAGCAAAAGAAGATAGACTAAGAAAAGTGGAAGAAAAAATTACTAAAAGTGATGAATTAGAGACTTTCCTTAGAGAAACTTCTCTCAAACCAGGAATCATCAATCCAATTCTAGAAACAATAGAATCCTCTCCTGTTGACCAAGCTTACAGAGCTGCTCAAATCCTGACTCGCCCAAATATGACTTTGGATAGATTAGAAGCAATTGAAGCGATTAAAGATGTGGCTTCCACTTATACTGATGAAGTAAGAGAACAAGCTGAAATCAATATCAAATACAAAGGTTACATCGAGAAAGAAAAAGAAAATGTTGCTAAATTGAATAGATTGGAAACCATCAGAATTCCTGAAGATTTTGATTATTCAAAAATAACCTCTCTTTCTGCTGAAGCCAAGCAAAAAATGGGTAAAGTAAAACCTAAAACTATTGCTCAGGCAGGTAGAATTAGTGGTGTTTCGCCAGCAGATATTAATGTTCTTCTGATTTATTTAGGTAGATAAAATTATAAATGTTCCACGTGAAACATACCAAAGGACAATGTTATATCATTGTTCTTTTTGTTTAAAAACTTTGAAATTAATTTATGAAAATTAAAGATCATTTTCTTACACAAGAAGAATTTGAAATTGTAGAAACGGAAACAAAAGGTGTTTATAAGACCTCTCCTATTCCAACCAATATTTCAAGATATTACGAGAGTGAAGATTATATTTCACATCATCAGGATTCAGGAAGTTTGAAAGAAAAGCTTTATAAATTTCTGCAGTCCTTTAATCTTCAATACAAAAAAAATATTCTTGTTGATAGAATTAAAAAAAATTCGAAGGTTTTAGATTATGGTTGCGGCGCTGGAGAATTTGTAAAATATATTGAAAATGATTTTAAAACTTTTGGATTTGAACCTAATTCAGATGCCAGAAATGCTGCAATCAATAAAACTCAAAAAGCAAAAATTATTGATGATTTAAATTCAATAGAAAATCAAAGTTTAGCTGCAATTACACTTTGGCATGTTTTTGAACACATAGAAAATCAAAGTGAGATGTTGGAAACATTTAATCAAAAATTAAAAGAAAAAGGATTACTAATTATTGCTGTTCCAAATCCAACTTCGTATGATGCTAAACATTATAAAGAATTTTGGGCAGCTTATGATGTACCGAGACACATTTATCATTTTTCAAAAAATGGAATGGAAAATCTGATTTCTAAAAATCCGGATTGGAAATTAAGAAAAATCAAACCGCTCCTACTCGATTCATTTTATATTTCTATGTTGAGTGAAAAATATAAAAAATCACCTCTTTTTTGGCTAAAAGCAGTCTATCATGGAACAGTTTCTAACGTAAAAGCACTTTTTTCCAACGAATTTTCAAGTTTGATATATATTATCGAAAAAAATTAGAAAATCGATTTTTGATGTATTTATGAAGGTCAATTTTCAGCTATTTTGTTCAAAAATTGTTAATAATTACAAAAAATAGAAAATCTCAAGTTATTTTTAATCTAAAATTAAATTCGCTGAAAATCGCTTAAAAAAATATATTTGAACCTTGATAAGTATAAGCAAAATAAAAACCGACAAAAAATTTGCCGGTTTTTTAATTTATGCGGAAAAGTAAATTTTTATTTGTTAATGGCAGCAACTCCCGGAAGTTCCAACCCTTCTAAACTTTCCAACATTGCTCCACCTCCTGTTGAAACATAACTCACTTTATCAGAATAACCAAACTGTTTTACGAAAGCAACACTGTCACCTCCACCAACTAATGAGAAAGCTCCCAACTTTGTAGCTTCAGCAATACTATCTCCTAAAGCTTTAGTTCCGGCAGCAAAATTAGGCATTTCGAAAACACCGATTGGACCGTTCCACAGGATTGTTTTAGAATTTAGTAAAACATCATTGAAAATTTCTCTAGATCTAGGACCTGCATCCAAGCCTTGCCAATTTTCCGGTATCTCTCTGATACTGCACTCTTTTCTGTTAGAATCATTATTGAAATCATCAGCTATAATAACATCCGTCGGAAGATAAACTTCTACATTATGTTGTTTTGCTTTAGCTAAAATTTCTAGAGCAAGATTCAATTTATCATCTTCAACAATGGACTTTCCAATTTTCCCTCCAAGAGCTTTGATAAATGTAAAAGACATTCCACCTCCTATGATCAGGTTATCAATTGCCGGAAGAATATTTTCTATTATTGTAATTTTTGTTGAAACTTTAGAACCTCCAAGTATCGCAGTTACAGGCTTTTCACCAGATTTAAGTACTTTATCAATAGCAATCAATTCTTTTTCCATTAGTAAACCGAAAAATTTAGTAGAAGGAAAGAATTGAGCAATTACGGCTGTAGAAGCATGTGCTCTGTGAGCTGTTCCAAAAGCGTCATTAACATAAGCATCACCTAATCTTGAAAGCTTTTCAGCAAAGGCTTCATCACCCTTTTCTTCTTCATTGTGAAAACGTAGATTTTCCAATAACAAGATTTCTCCCGGCTGAAGTTCAGCTGCTGCTTGTTCTGCCCTCTCTCCTACCGATTCTTCAACAAATTTTACTTCTTTACCGAGAACTTTAGAAACTTCTTCTAAAACATGCTTAAGAGAGTATTTGTCATTCACTTCACCTTTTGGCCTACCAAGGTGAGTCATTAATATTACTGAACCACCATCATTAAGGATCTTATCTACAGTTGGTTTTACAGCCGTAATCCTTGTATTATCAGTTACATTAAGATTTTCATCCTGAGGAACATTGAAATCAACTCTTACTAAAGCTTTCTTGTTTTTAAAATCGAAATCCTTTATTGTTTTCATTAAATTTTTATTTGAGGTTTTTAATAGAGATTGAAAAATTTTCCTCTCTTTGTTTCACAAATTTAAAACTTATTCCCTCCTTTCGGAAATTTTATTCTCAAAAAAATTCCACAAAGTCAATTTACAATCATAAACAACTTCTTTTCTTTTTTTAAAAAAAATAAGATTGTAGTATATTGTTGTAGACGAGAGTTTGCGGATAACTAAATTGTAAATATTTCATCACAGGAATTAATTCTTAATCAATAAGAATTCAACATAATATTTATTTTGATTTTCAGTAAATTAAATACATTACTAACAATTGTTTATAACTCCAATATTTTATGAATATTTAAAACTCTAATGCGGATAAAAGAAGCAAATATGAAATAAAAGTTTTCCGAAATTTTTGATCAAACATTTTTAGAAAATCTGCATTACAAAATTTGATGAATTTTAAAAGAAATATTTAATAGAAGTTTTCCACAGGTTTTCTAACAATTTTTAACATTGTATTATCTAATAATTAATAATTTTAAAAATTGTTTGTTTTTTATATATCATAATACAAATTATATTGATGTATAATTAATCATTATAAGTTATATTTATTAATGGTATTAAAATATCATACCAACAATTGCAAAATATGTAGTAATTTTATAAATAAATAATTCAATCACTAACCTATTCGAACCAACAATTGATAAATATTAAATAAATAAAATGAAAAAGATAGCATTAGCCGCGGATCACGCCGGTTTTGAATATAAAGAAATTATTAAAAAATATCTTGAAACTAAATATGAAGTTCAGGATTTTGGAACCTACTCTACTGATTCTGTAGATTATCCGGACTTTGTACATCCTGCAGCATCATCTGTTGAAAACGGAGAAAACGAATTAGGTATCCTTATTTGCGGAAGCGGAAATGGTGTTCAAATTACCGCAAACAAACATCAGAAAATAAGATGTGCGCTTTGTTGGATGCCGGAAATTGCTTCTCTTGCAAGACAGCATAACGATGCGAATATGATTTCTATTCCTGCGAGATTCATTTCAAAAGAATTGGCTATAGAAATTGTAGATAATTTCCTCACTACTGATTTCGAAGGAGGGAGACATCAGAAAAGGGTTGATAAAATTGCATTTTGCTAAATATAGGGCTTACATTTTTGTAAGTCTTTTTTTTGAAATTAAATGGAAATTCATATTATTAATAAAGTTGTATCTTTGCAGTGCATTTCACAGAGAAAGTTCTTTCTCACGAAACCATAAATTAATATAAAGGTTTCCAAAACTCCCCTATTTTTATTATATATTTATTGAATAAAATAATCCGATTATGGATTATTATTGTTGTTGATAAATGATGTTGAATTATAATTATAAACAAATGAAAAACAAAAAACATACAAGTCATAAAAACGAACAGAAACTCCTCGATTTAGGAAGAAAAATCCTTCGTTTTATGAATCAGAAAACTTCCAAAATCTATAATTACAAACAGATAGCGGAAGGTATAGATTACAAAAATCCAAGACAAAGAGAACTGGTAATTCAGGCGCTTCACAGGCTTTTGGCTACTCAGAAAATTAAAGAAACCGAAAAAGGAAAATATATTGTCAACCTTAATGTTGAAGGAACTTTGGCAGGGACAATCGATTTTAATCAATCCGGAAACGCATATGTAAAAGTTGAAGGTTTGGAAGATGATATTTTTATTCATCAGAAAAATGTAAAAGATGCATTGCAAGGTGACAAAGTGCTTATAATCACCTACAATTATAAAGGGAAAAAATTGGAAGGTTCTGTGGTAGAAGTTCTGGAACGTGCAAAAGAGACGTTTGTCGGAACTTTCCAGAAAATTCCTGAAAAAGATTTCGGTTTTGTGGTTTTTGATAAGAAGGTCATCAATACAGATATGTTTATTTCCAGAAATCATTTCAATAATGCGGAAGATGGTGATAAAGTTGTTGTCAAAATGCTGAAATGGGATACAAACAGCAAAAATCCGGAAGGCGAGATCGTTACCGTTCTTGGCGCTCCCGGAGAACATGAGACCGAGATCCATTCCATTCTAGCCGAATATGGACTGCCTTATAATTTCCCACCGGAAGTAGAACACGATGCAGATAAAATTGATAGGAGCATTAATGAAGAAGAAGTGGCTAAGCGCTGGGATATGCGTGATATCTGCACCTTTACGATAGATCCGAAGGACGCAAAAGATTTTGATGATGCCTTATCCATTCAGAAAATGGAAAACGGCCTTTGGCAGATTGGTGTTCATATTGCAGACGTTTCTCATTATGTGAAACCAGGGACGATTTTGGATGAAGAAGCTTATAACAGAGCGACTTCGGTTTACTTGGTAGATAGAGTAGTGCCGATGCTTCCGGAGGTTTTGAGTAATGATGTTTGTTCACTGCGTCCGAATGAAGATAAATTCACATTCTCAGCCGTTTTTGAACTGGATGAAGAAGCGAAAATCCATAAGCAATGGTTTGGTAGAACAGTAATTCATTCCGATAGAAGATTCACTTATGAAGAAGCTCAGGAAAGAATTGAAACCCAGCAAGGAGATTTGACTGAAGAAATTCTACAATTGGATAAATTGGCCAAGATAATGCGCCAGGAACGTATCAGAAATGGTGCGATTACCTTTGACAGAAGTGAGGTAAGATTCAATCTGGATGAGGAGAGCAATCCGATTGGGGTATATTTCAAGGTCAGTAAAGATTCTAATCATTTGATTGAAGAATTTATGTTATTGGCGAATAAAAAAGTATCCGAATTTGTTTCATTAAATAAAAGAAAGGAACCAACCGGGAATACATTTATTTATCGTATTCATGACGATCCGGACCCGGCAAAGCTGAAATCACTTCAGGAATTTGTTTACACTTTCGGATACAAAATGGATTTGGCAAATACTAAAAAAGTGGCTGAATCTTTGAATAAATTACTTAGTGATGTCAAAGGAAAAGGAGAAGAAAATATGATCGAAACTCTGGCGATGCGAAGTATGAGCAAAGCCGTTTACTCTACAGATCCGATTGGACATTACGGACTTGGCTTCGATTATTATACGCACTTTACATCGCCCATTCGTCGTTATCCGGATTTGATTGCCCACAGATTATTGCAGCATTATTTAGATGGCGGAAAGTCGCCTAACAAAGAGGAAGTAGAGGAGAAAGCAAAACACTGTTCAGCAATGGAGCGTCTGGCTGCAGATGCGGAAAGAGATTCTATCAAGTTTATGCAGGTCAAGTTTATGGAAAATCACATTGGAGAAGTCTTCTCAGGTGTAATTTCTGGTGTTGCAGAATATGGCTTCTGGGTAGAGATTCCTGAAAATGGAGCAGAAGGTATGATTAAATTGAGAGATTTGGTTGATGATTCCTATTCTTTAGATGCGAAGAATTATGCGATTGTAGGTTCCAGAACCGGAAACACTTATCAGCTTGGTGACAAGATAAAAATTAAAGTTGTAAAGGCTAATTTGATCGCTAAGCAACTGGATTTTAAGATTATTAATGATTAAAAATTTCGTCAGAATTGTTTATTCAGATTTTTGGAAATTCGATTTTGATGAAATTTAAACATTGCTTTAAATTATAAATCTCTATTTTTACAGCCGGTTCTGAAATTTAAAATCGAATGCTCGAACTCATTTTATACGCTATCGGATTAGGAATAATGCTCAGCTTGGTCTTTATCGGTCCCATATTTTTCCTGTTGATAGAAACAAGTTTTTCCCGTGGGCCAAGGCACGCTTTGGCCCTGGATTTAGGGGTGATTTCTGCAGATATTCTCTGTATTGTGGTCAGTTACTATGCCAGCGCGGACTTAGTCAATCTTATTGATAAACATCCCGGGTTTTACAAGATATCGGCATTTCTGATTTTCATTTATGCTCTTTATATGCTCGTTTCTAAGACAAAAATGCATATCGAAGGCGAAGAAAGATTAATCAATCAGAATTATTTCAAAACCTATTTTAATGGATTTTTACTCAATCTTCTTAACATTGGCGTCGTACTTTTTTGGCTGGTTACGGTGATATCCGTTAGGAATGCCTATCCAAAAGTTCAGGACTTTGTTTTTTATATCGCTATTGTTATCGGAACCTATTTGTTAATTGATCTTTTCAAAATCCTTTTGGCAAAACAGTTTCATTATAAACTTAATCAGAGAGTTGCGAACCAGATCAGAAAAGGCGTTGGAATTATTCTTATATTCTTCAGTATTTTTATTTTCTTACAAAGCTTTAAAAAGTTCAATAAGTTCGAAGAAAAATTAGAAAAAGCAGAAAAGCAACAACCGAAGATTAAGTAAAAATTTGGGTGCCTATATCCGTCCTTAGTTCCGCTTTATCACTCTGAAGCTCTCAAAGAAGCCATTCAGATCGGGGTTGCGTTTCGCAAAGTTGAAGATTGTGTCATTAATCTACATCAGTCCTTAAGGCGCCTTTGCTAACAAAAAAAATTTTCAATAAATTCAAAAAATCTTTGCGACCTTTGCGTTAAATCAACACCATTAATCAACACAAATGCAAAACACAACTTTCCCAAAATCTTTGAAAAAAGGAGATAAAATTGCAATCATTTCGCCGGCTGGTTCTGTTGAGATCCAGCAATTGGACAAAACTTTGGAATTAATCAGGATCAAAGGTTACGAACCTGTTTTAGGCGAAAATCTCTACACAAAATACCAAAATGGCTATTCTTATGCCGGAACAGAAAAACAACGAATCAATGATATCAACTGGGCTTTAAACGATCCGGAAATTTCTGCAGTCTGGGCTTCAAGAGGTGGTTATGGCTGCCAGCATCTTTTGCAGGAGTTGAAATTGACAGAATTCAGGAAGAATCCTAAATGGTATATTGGTTATTCTGACAACACGGTGATTCAAAGTTATCTGTTGAAAAAAGGTTTTGCTACTATCCACGGTCAAACCATAAAAACTTCCAGCTTTGGAGTTACAGAAGAAAGTTATGAACTGATTTTTGATATTCTGAAAGGCAAAAAACCTAATTATAAAATTGATTCAAATCCGAATAATAGAGTAGGAGAGACTTCCGGAATTTTGGTTGGTGGTAATCTCGCTTTGATTTATGCACTTTTAGGAACTCCATATTCCTTTGACTTTAAAGATAAGATTTTATTCATAGAAGATATCGGAGAAAATTTCTATGCACTTGACCGAATGATTATGAGCATTGAACTAGCAGGTATTTTCAACAAAATCAAAGGATTAATTGTTGGCGGGATGACCAATATGGGAAAAGAAAATGAGAACAAAGAATACGAAGAATCTTTCGATTCATTCACATATCAATTGATCGCAGACAGGGTTTCCAAATATGATTTTCCAACAGTTTTTGGTTTTCCCAACGGTCACATTTTTGATAACAGGCCTTTGATAATCGGTGCGGAAATCAATCTGAAAGTTGAAAAAAATGTTCTAGTGAATTTCAAAATCTCTTAATTTCAAATTTTTGATACTGGGAATGGCTGACCACAATGATTTTGGAAAAATAGCGGAAGACCTTGCTGTTGATTTTTTAATTAAGAATCAATATAAAATTTTAGCGCGTAATTTCCGTTATCTGAAAGCTGAAGTTGACATTATCGCCGAGTTTGAAAATCAAATCATCATTGCTGAGGTAAAAGCCAGGAATACGAATATTTTTCTGGAACCTCAGGAGGCTGTTAACAAAAAGAAAATCAAACTGTTAGTTTCTGCCACCAATTATTTTATCGAAGAAAATAATATTAATAAAGAAGTTAGATTTGATATTATTTCTGTCCTTCCTAATCAACAAAAAACTTTGGAAATCCATCATATTATTGATGCTTTCCAAAGTTTTGAAATATGATTTTTAGGTTGAAGTTTTTTTTAATCCTAATACCTTGAACCTTTAATCTACTATTTTATCTCCACACATCCAACTCTTCCGCCTGCGTTTCCGGTCGGTTGCGTATGGAAATCATCAACTCCGGCATGGATAACAATCGCTTTTCCAATAATATTTTTCATAGGATCGTCACAACCAAGACACCATTTATCAGTGGTGAAAACCAATCTTGCCTGACCATCTTTCTTAGCGTCTAAATTGCCGATATCTCCCATATGAAAATGCTCTGTGTCCCATTTTCCATGATCATCTTTGGAAGGATTCCAGTGCCCGCCGGCAGATGAAGCATCAGTTGCACTACAATTTCCAAACTCGTGGATGTGAACAGCATGAAGTCCAGGTGTTAATTTGAAAACGCTAAGATCCATTTCAACTTTACCTTTTTTTTGTATGAAAGTTGCTGTTCCCTGGGTTTCTGTGTGAGATTTTGGACGAATAGTGTATTGTTTTGATACGGTTTTGCAGGATGCCAGTGTCAAACCAGCGATTCCAATTAGTAATAAGTTTTTCATAAGATAGTTTATTGTTGATTTCTGATATAACAAATTTAAAGCCAATATGGTAAAGAATTGTTTTACGTGAAACATCAACGGTTCGGTTAGCAATATCAACGGTTCGGTCATAATTAATTTTATATTATTATGGGCTGAAATATCTTTGAACGAAAATTAACATTATGAAAACTCAAAGCAGAATTTTCACACTTTTTTTTCTTTTGGTTGGTATTAGCATCTGGTCACAAATTACTATTTCCGGAAAAGTCACTTATAAGAACAAAGCGTTGAAAGACATCAGCGTAACGCTTAAAGACACTTATGACGGCGCAACTACCGACGCAAATGGAAATTATTCTTTCACAACCACAGAAACAGGAGATAAGACTTTGGTTTTTTCCGGAAAAGATTATGATGAGGTTGAACTACCTGTGAAAATTGAGGGAAAAGATATTGCGTTGAATGCTAATCTGAAGGAGCAAATCAGTGAAATCAATGCGGTTGTGATTACTGCAGGAAGTATAGAAGCCAGCGATAAAAAACGTGCGACGGCATTACTGACACCTTTGGATGTTTATACAACAGCCGGCGCTAATGGACAGATTTCCTCAGCTTTAGGCTATTTGCCGGGTGTTCAGAAAGTAGGAGAGAGCGAAGGATTATTTGTGAGAGGTGGAACAGGCGCCGAAACCAAAATCTTTATAGACGGCAATCTGGTCAATAATTATTTTACCAATTCAGTTCCGGGAATTGCTGGTAGAGACCGTTTCAATACATCGTTATTTAAAGGTAATGTGTTTTCAAGTGGTGGATATTCAGCAGTTTATGGACAGGCGTTGTCTTCTGTTCTGATTTTGGAAAGTGTGGATTTGCCGGATACAACGTCGTTTGATTTCGGTGTTTCTCCGATTTTTCTAAGTGCGAATTATCAGAAACTAAATCAGGAAAAAATAGCTTCCTGGGGCGTCGCAGGTGGTTATTCGAATCTTGGATTAATGGGAAAATTATTCAATTTTAATACTGATTTTGACAAATACCCGCAAGGTTATGGATTTGATGGAAACTTCAGAATCAAAACCAAAAAAGGCGGTTTCATCAAATATTATGGAAGCATTGATGAAAACAAAATGGCCGTTGGTTCTGAGAGCCTGGAGCAAGATTCTGACAGAAACATGGTCAGTCTGAAAGGGCAGAATATGTATCACAATTTATCCTACAAAGAAAAATTCGGAAAGTATCTTTTGAATATCGGGACTTCTTACACATACAATTCCAATGACCTGAATTTTGCGACTTTTCTTAATGATGTGCAACAATCTAATACGCCAATCAATAATCAATCAAATTACATCAACGCCAAAGCAGTTGTTGAAAGAAAGATCAACAGAGCAAGCATTGTGAGAGCTGGTTTTGAATTAAATAATGCGGATGAAACGATGAAGTACAGCTCTTTTGAAAGAGATTATAAAGATTTGATTTCGTCAGCTTTTGCGGAAACCGACTTGATATTTACTAATAATCTGACGGCAAAAATTGGGGCGAGAACAGAACATTCTTCTTATCTCGGAAAATGGAATTTTTCGCCAAGAGCAGCTTTAGCTTATAGGATTTCCAAAGACTGGACAACTTCTTTCGCTTACGGGATATTCTATCAGAATCCGGAAAGCAAATATCTTTACAGCAAGAATTTTGATTTCCAGAGAGCAGACCATTATATATTTCAGGTTCAAAAGAATTCTGACGGAAGAAATTTGAGATTCGAAGCGTTTTATAAAGATTATAAAAGTCTTATTAAAACAAAATCTTATATCTCAGATAGCTTAATGACCAGTAATCAAAATCAATATTATCAAATTGCTGATAGCAATGCTGGAAAAGGCTTTGCAAAAGGAATCGAATTGTTCTGGAGAGATAAGAAAACCTTCAAAGACATCGATTATTGGCTGACTTATTCTTATTTGGACTCCAAGAGAGATTTCTTAAACTATCCTTTTAGTTTAGCACCGAATTTTGCTTCGAAACATACATTCAATGCCGTTGCTAAGAAATTTGTGATGGACTGGAAAACAGGATTTAATTTGTCATATACTTATTCGAAAGGAAGACCTTATTATGATTTGGTTTCAGAAAATGGAGAGAATATCGTTCGTCACCAAGGAAAGCTGAAAGATTACAGCGGACTGAATTTCAGTATCAATTATGTTCCGAGTGTTGGGAAGAAAGATTCAAAGTCATTTACTGTATTTGTTTTGAGCATTAATAATATTCTTGGAAATAAAAATATTTATGGCTATAATTATTCTGCGGATGGAAACAGTAGAACGGCCGTTAGACCACCTGTTAATACGTTTGTTTTTGTAGGAGTATTTGTAAGTTTCGGGGTTGATAAAACGAATGATGCGATTAATAATAATTTGTAATAATTAGAAGAAAGAAAATAGAGAAAAGATAAAAGACTTACATTCGAATGCCTATCTTTTAAAAGAATATTATTTAATTTTTAAAGATATATTATCTCGCAGATTAAGCTAATCAAGCAGATTTCTTAACTTATTAAATCAGCTAATCTGTGAAATCAGCGAGGATTTTAAATAAACAACGGTTCAGTAATTAAAAATAACAGTTCGGTAGAATAAAATTTCAACAAATAAAAAGTCATTCTATCTTTGAATCAGAAATTTAAAATAACAAACAAAAAAATATTCAAAATGAAAAAATTAATCTTAACAATCAGCCTTTCTTTAATTGGATTTACAGCCTTTGCTCAGACTGCATTTGAAAAAGCAATGACAGAGAAAATCGCCAAAGTAGAAGACCACAAAACGCCGGATGAATTCACTGCTTTAGCTAATGATTTTGACAGGATTGGAACCAAAGAAGCCAAAGAATGGTTACCGTATTATTATGCTGCATTTGCAACGATTCAGAAAGGCAGAATCCTGATGCAGTCCGGTAAAACCAATGAACTTGATCCTGTTGCGGCTGAGGCAGAAAAATATATTGCTAAAGCAGAAGCAATTAGTCCCAATAATGCAGAACTTTATATCCTGAAAAAAATGACAAGTGGACTAAGAATGATGGCCGACCCAATGTCCAGGTATATGAGCGAAGCGCCTATTGCGCAGCAAGCATTGGCAAAGGCGCAGGAACTGGATCCTAATAATCCTAGAATCACTGTTTTGCTTGCGGAGGATGCTTATTTCACACCGGAGCAATTTGGTGGAAGCAAGGCAAAAGGTACAGAATTATTCAAAAAAACTATTGAGCAGTTTGGAACCTATAAGTCAAAAACATCTCTTGACCCAAAATGGGGAAAAGCAGAGGCAGAATATTTTCTAAGCCAGAAATAAAACACAACATTCATATTTTATCAAGTTCCTTCGTTTTTAGCGAGGGAATTTTTTATCTCAAAGTCTCCTAATGCGTCAAAAGTTGTCGTGATTTATTTTCAAGTTGTTGGTTATTAGTATTCAATATTTTCATATTTAACATAATATGCAGGTTTGTATATCCATTCTATATCCGTTGGTTATCCTAGTTCGATGTTCGTTCGATAATTAGTTGTTTAGGATGATCTTAATAAGACCAGCGATTTAACATAATAAAATAGTTTGTATATCCATTCTATATCCGTTGGTTATCCTAGTTCGATGTTCGTTCGATAATTAGTTGTTTAGGATGATCTTAATAAGACCAGCGATTTAACATAATAAAATACATTAAAAAATATTTTAAAAGTTGTTAAAATGTTATTATTTTAGCAAATAATAAAAAAACATGAATGTGATAATAAAGCGACAAGATTTGTCGCATAACAATGCCATTGTTGCATTGTGAATAATAATCAATAACCAAAAAAGAAAACTCAAATTATGAAAAAACTCTTCATAAGCATGGGAATGCTGGCGGTGGGTCTTTCCTATGCCCAAAAGGTCAGCTGGCAAAAGAATATCGACTCCGGAACACAGGATTTTCTTTCCGGACTGGCGGTTACGATAGACGGCCAGTATTTAGTTTCGGGATCATCTATTCAGACCCTTCGGCAGGCTCAGGGTGACAGCTCCGGCTCAACTGCAGTAAATCCATCATCAACCTACAATCAAAACAAAGGCTACGATTACCATATCCTGAAGCTGGACCAGCAGGGTCAGAAGGTTTGGGAGAAGTATTTTTCAGGGAATCAGCATGATTATCTCAGCGCCACCGTTGCAACCCGTGAAGGTGGCTTTTTGTTAGCAGGTACTTCGTATTCGTCTTTAGGATTGGATAAAAAAGAGAAGTCTAATGGCTCTTCTGATATCTGGCTGATTAAGATCGATGAAAATGGGGAAGAACAGTGGCAGAAAACCATCGGCACAAGATACAGCGAAGAAGCG
>MKVE01000039.1:0-31356 GCA_001898785.1 Chryseobacterium sp. 36-9
ATCGTCTCCAATGTGGAAAACGCAGGTTTTTTCCAAACTTTAGCAATGATCATCTTCATTCTGTTTTTTCTGGTTGTGGTTTATATTGTAATCAACAGACCGAAAAAGTATTACAACGAAGAAGAGAATGCACCGCTGGAAAAAGACGATGACGAAGATCAAACTTTGTAACTTATAAAGAAATTAATCATGAAAAGAAGAACACCTGTTTATATTAATATTTTAATCGTTTTAGGATTATTACTTGTTGTTTTTTATATGTTCTCACAAACATCAGACTTTCTGACATCCAGATATTTCTTGGGAACAGCTTTGATCAGCATCATTGTAGTTTTCATTCAGAATGCAATTGGTGATTTGATTGAGAATGAAAAATTCAAAAAATTAACGGACACCGAAAAAGCAAAGTATCTGAGCGAGAAAAAAGTGCCTTATTTCCAATACCTATGGAACGGAGCATTCAAAAGCCAGTCTGAAAAAGAAGAAAAAGATATCCTTATCGACCATGGATTCGACGGAATTATGGAGCTTGACAATCAGCTTCCAAAATGGTGGTTAGGCCTTTTCTACTTTGGAGTTGCATATTGTATTTTATATGTATCATCATATTTCCTGACAGATTTCGCACATCCTTACAAAGAATACGAGCAAGAATACAGAGAGCAAACCGCTGCCATCAATGATTATATGGCAACAGTAACTCAACCAACACTTGAAACGGCTGTTTTTTCTGAAGATAATGTGGAAGCTGGTAAAGCCGTATTCGAAACTAACTGCGTTTCTTGTCATGGTGAAGGCGGAAAAGGAGGAATCGGACCTAACTTAACAGATAATTTCTGGATCAATCAGCCAGAGAAAACATTATTCAAGAATGTATTCTACATGGTTGAAAACGGAAGTAAAAATAACCCTACAATGCAGGCTTGGGGTAAGAATGGCGTTGTGAATGGTTTTGAAATGCAGGCTGTAGCAGCTTACGTCTATCATATCAATCAGGAACAGGCTCCTATCACACCTGCACAAGGTGGTGCTGCTCCTCAGGGAACTGAGGCACACTGGGAAAAATCTAATTAATACATACAAAGAGATTGTCAAAGGATATCGTTCTATTTAGGAATGATATTTGAAAAAAGAATTACAACTAATTCATTTTTCGGACAATCTCTTTTTTTTATCTAAATAACATGAGTACTACAGAAAAAAAATACAACGAAGCCGAAAGCTGGGTAGTAGAAGCTGAGACATTCAGAGACTCTGTTGGTACAATGGATAATACCGGAAAGAGAAGATGGGTTTATCCAAGAAAACCTAAGGGGAAATATACCAATTACAGAGTTATAGTAAGCATCTTCTTATTAATAGTCTATTTTACATTGCCATTCCTTAAGTTCAACGGGAATCCGCTATTGATGTTTAATATCATAGACCGTCAGTTTTTCATATTCGGTCAGCCTTTTTATCCTCAGGATTTTTTCATTCTGGCATTAGGGGCAATTACTTCATTAATATTCATTATTCTTTTTACGGTTGCCTTCGGGAGGATCTTTTGTGGATGGATTTGTCCGCAAACGATCTTTTTAGAAATGATTTTCCGCAAGATAGAATATGCAATAGAAGGCGACAGAAACAAGCAGATCAAGCTGGACAATCAACCCTGGAATACTGAGAAAATCTGGAAAAGATCATTAAAATGGTCCATTTTCATTCTGATTTCAGTCATTATCACTCATATTATGTTCATGTACATTGTGGGTTATGAGGAAGTCTTCAGAATCATGCAACAGGGGCCGTTTGAAAAACCTACTAATTTTTTGGTCATGATTCTTTTTACTGCTGCATTTTATTTTGTATTTGCATGGTTCAGAGAGCAGGTTTGTACAATGGTTTGTCCATACGGAAGACTTCAGGGCGTTTTGATCGATAAAGAAACCATCAACGTTTTCTACGATTATAAAAGAGGAGAAAACCGTTCCAAATGGAAAAAAGGAGAAGACAGGCGAGCTGTAGGAAAAGGTGATTGTATAGATTGCAAACAATGTGTTGTGGTTTGTCCTACCGGGATCGATATCAGAGACGGATTACAAATGGAATGTGTCAACTGTACAGCCTGTATTGATGCCTGTGATGAAGTAATGATAAAAGTAGGCTTGCCAACAGGGTTAATCCGTTATGCTTCCGAAAAAGAAATCGAAGAGCAACAACGCTTCAAATTTTCCGGAAAGATGAAAATCTACACTGTCATTTTAACATTATTGGTTGGATTCTTAGGCTATCTTATTTACAACAGGGGCGAAATGGAAGCAAAATTCCTGAAACCTCCTGGATCCACTTTCTTTGTAAGAGATGGGAAAATCACTAATACTTACAATTATACGTTTCTCAACAAATCTAACGAGACAAAAACTGTTATTATCAAAATCATTGAACCTTCCAACGGAGAGATATCATCGGGTTATTCATCGAACAAAATTATTTTGAAACGTGATGCAATGATAAAAGGAACCATTAATGTAAGTTTTCCGGAAAGTCAAATTAAACTTTCAAAACAAAATCTGACGCTTGGGGTTTATGATATGAATGGTGAATTGCTGGATTCTTACAATACTTATTTCGAAGGTCCTTTCAAATTTCAATTTTAATAAAGATCAGAAATGAAAAAATTACATTGGGGACACGGTTTGGCTATTGCATTGGGATGTTTTATCCTCTTCATCTTATTTCTGATTTTTATATTCCCGATTGGGAAGCAGAATGCAGATATGATCTCCAACAATTATTATGAAGAAGAATTGGAATATCAGAAAATAATTGATGCAAAAGACAATGCGGCAAAACTGGAACAGCTGCCGGCATATAAAGCAACAAGCGAAGGCATGCTGATTACTTTTCCGGAAAGTATCAAAACAGATGAAAACAAAGTAAACTTTATACTTTTCCGTACAGATGATTCTAATCTGGACGTAAAAAAAGAAATCGTCTTACAACATAATCTATTCCTGATTCCTAAAAAAGTAATTTCCAAAGGTTCTTATACATTGAAATTGAAATGGACACAAAATAAAAAACCATATCAGATAGATTACGATATTCAATGGAAATGACATTCATAATATCAGCGATTGGATTGGGCTTCGCATCAGGATTCCATTGTATTGGGATGTGCGGTCCTATCGCTTTGTCTATGGGTCTTACCAAGAATCAGAAAGCTAACTTTTATTTACAAAATCTCACTTATCAACTAGGAAGAATCCTCACCTACTCTATTTTGGGTGCCGTTCTAGGAATTATTGGTCAGAGCTTTGAACTGGCTGGGTTTCAAAAATATTTAACCGTTTCTGTAGGAATTCTTTTAATAATTATGGCCATTTCGTCATTTGGTGGGAAGGACTTTGCAACCAAAATTCCTTTTGTTTCGAAAGCGCTGCTAAAAGTAAAAATGAAATTGGGAAAAATTCTTCAGCGCCCCGATTACAAATCCCGTTTTGCAACCGGAATACTTAATGGTTTTCTACCCTGCGGAATGGTTTATATGGCTCTGACGGCTTCATTAGCTGCAGGCGGAATCTGGCAGGGCTCACTGTTCATGTTGCTGTTTGGTCTGGGGACGTTTCCGTTTATGTTTACTGTAGTTTTTTTAGGAAATTTCATCACAACAACTTTCCGGGTAAAAATTTTAAGACTGATTCCTGTAATGATGATCTTTTTGGGTGGATTATTTATTCTGAGGGGTTTAGAATTGGGAATACCTTACGTTTCGCCAAAACCAGAATCATTGCAGGTTCAACACTCCACAGATGGATTCCATATGGATCACACCAATTGTCATTAATTCTTAGATTTAATTTTTTAATTATACAAATCACTCATGATTAAGTACTTCACTTTTTGGAATATCATTATTCTCATTGTCGGGACATTTGCATTACAGTCCTGTTCCGTATCTACGACCAATCATTATTATGCTGATAAAAAATTCAGCTTTGCGACAGATATCGATATGGCTCAGGCTTTGGAAATGATGAAAGGATTGATGCCAGATTCTCTAAATCAGGATCAGGACTTCCTTAAAATGGAAAAATATCCGAGAGATTGGAAAAGTCTTTACGACCTTCAAAAAGAGGATGGAAAAATAACCACAAATCAGGATTCTATAAAAATTCTGAAAAAATTATTCTTCAAAGGTAATTTCGATGCAAATGATTTCAAAGGTTTTTCTGTAAAATCGGAACCTCTGACAAAGGAAGAATTAGCCGCTGCCGGACCATTGATGGGAAAGGAAAGTTCTGTAATGAATAATTCGGCTTTTGAAGATTGGGATGGCAAAATCCTGAGAATTGA
Source organism: Chryseobacterium sp. 36-9 (assembly GCA_001898785.1). Taxonomy (GTDB): domain Bacteria; phylum Bacteroidota; class Bacteroidia; order Flavobacteriales; family Weeksellaceae; genus Epilithonimonas; species Epilithonimonas pallida. The sequence goes on from MKVE01000039.1 coordinate 4,339, forward strand.
TACGTCAAAACTTCAGATGTCTCCGGAAGAACTTCAGGGTATTCTGAAAGGTGATGATAAAGGAGATTCAGCAAGCCCCGAAGAGATGAGCACCTTTTTGAATATGATGGATATGGATTTTAAAAACAAATTGGTTTTTGAAAAGAAAATCAAATCCATCAAAGGTAAGCACGACTGGATAAAAAAAACTGATAACAATACAATAGAAGCTGTTTTCAACCTCAAAGATCTGATGGATAAAGATCATCAGTTTAAGGACAAAGATCAATTCATCATTATCGAAACAGAATAAATAAAAAAGTCGGCTCATTGCCGACTTTGGTATTATTTAGAAAGTAACTTCTGCAGATTCTTTTCCTTTTTGGAAATTGAGTGTTTTCAGACTCCCTTTATAAGTAATGTTCATTATATTGACTTGTTTCGGAAACTGGCCAATCAGGATACTGTTTTTGATTCTCAGGCTGGAAATATCAGAAACATTTCCCACTTCGTAATAAACCCAAACAGATTCTCCATTGACTTGGCTTCCTGTAAACGTCAATGTTTTAGGAGCTCCGTTTACTGCAACATCTACATTGTTGTTCACATATTTTTTTACTTCTGCCTCGAAACCTGCTGTTGCCGGATCAATTCTTACCGCTTGTGAGATATGATTAGTATTAAGTTTGGTAGTAAATTTAAGAGTCTTGCTTCCATCAATATAATCCACTTTGGTCATTGACGAAAAGAAGTCAAAATCTTTGAAACTGAAAAAGCTGATAAGCAAAATCCCCAAAGACAATATAAATAATGATTTTTTCATTTTTGTAATATTTAATAACTTTTAGTATAGGTATCGGTCAAATTATATGCCAGATGTTAGAAGTTGACACTCACCGAATATTTATCATAAAATGCTTTGATGTGCGCTACCGCATCATCCGCAGTATCCACAACTCTGAAAAGCGAAAGATCCTGTTCTGCGATCAATCCTTCTTTTACTAACGTTCCTTTGAACCAATCCAGTAAGCCGCTCCAGAACTCGCTTCCAACTAATACAATAGGAAACTTTCCGATTTTGTTGGTTTGGATTAATGTCAAAGCTTCCGATAATTCATCCAATGTTCCGAAACCGCCAGGCATTACGACGAAACCCTGGGAATATTTCACAAACATTACCTTTCTAACGAAAAAATAATCAAAATTGATATTATAACCTTTATCTACATAAGGATTAAAATGCTGTTCAAAAGGCAGTTCAATATTCAGCCCTATCGATTTTCCGTGCCCACTTGCACCTCTGTTGCCGGCCTCCATTATTCCCGGACCGCCTCCGGTAATAACTCCAAATCCAATTTCGGTAATTTTCTTAGCAATTTCTGAAGCCATTTTATAGTAATAACTGTCTTCTTTCAGTCTTGCAGAACCGAATATGGAAACGCAAGGCCCAATGCGTACCATTTTCTCGTAACCATCTACAAATTCCGACATAATCCTGAAAACCATCCAACTGTCTTTGGTAATGGTCTCGTCCCAGGTTTTTTGCCTGAGACTATCGTGCAGTCTTTTTTCTTCGTCTTGTTGTGTCATTTGAATAATTTTTCTGCTTCAGCAATCGATTCGGGTTTACCGACGTCTATCAAATTAGACGTGTGCTGATAGCCAATAATAATATCTTCTTTCATCAGGTCCATATATTCATCCATAATAGAGAATTTACCTGTTCTGGTCATCTTGTCAAATATCTCCGAATTTACACAATGAACTCCACTGAAAGCTAATTCTCTTAATTTAAAAATTCCGCCAACGACTTTCTTTTTATTATCCTTCAGATTTTTCCAACCTTTCAAATACATATTATCATTAAACAACAGTTTTCTGGAACTGTCTCTATCCGAAACTGCTAATGTAATCATTGCACCTTTGGTTTCGTGAAGTCTGATAAAATTACTAATATTAAGATCTGTCAGAATATCAACATTCATGATCAGAAATGTTTTCTCATTTTCTAAAAAACGTTTAGCAAACAACAATCCGCCTCCAGTTTCCAGAAGTTCCTCGGACTCGTTAGAGATTTCGATGTTGGCTCCGAAATTATCATTCTCAGCTAAAAAAGCTAAAATCTGACCTCCGAAATGGTGAATATTAATGACAAAATCATTAATCCCATAACCCTGAAGATACTTGATATTTCTTTCTAACAACGGAACGCCATTAACTTGTGCCAAAGCTTTCGGATGATTGTCAGTGAAGGGTTTTAACCGGGTTCCCATTCCTGCCGCAAAAATCATTGCTTTCATACGGTAATGGGATTTAGATGTAATTGTTCATCGTGGTAGACTCTCACTTCCGCATCCGGAAAATTTTGTCTGATGAATTCAGCCGTTTTAATAGCAGAATAAACCGAACGGTGTTGCCCACCGGTACAGCCAAAATTGATCTGCAGGTGTTCAAAACCTCTTTCCAAGTAGTTTTTGATACTGATAGAAATAAGACTTTGAACCGATTTTAAAAACTGAGGCATTTCTGTTTTTTGTTCCAAAAACTCCTGGACTCCTATATCGTTACCTGTCTGTGATTTGTATTCTTCAATTCTCCCTGGATTCAGGATTCCCCGGCAATCAAAAACGAAACCACCGCCATTCCCTGATGCATCTTTAGGAATTCCTTTTTTTTTATAAGAAAAACTGTGAATATCAATAACCAATTTGTTCTGCATTAACTGTAATTTTCCGTAAAGTTACTTTTTTTAATTTTCTTTGAAAAATCGGAAAATTATAAATTTTAAATTTAATTTTGCATATTAATTGATCTAAGGACTTACGAATCAAACTTATTTCTTATTTTTAAAAATAAATCTTACTGAAAATGAAGCACATAAAATATTGTCTCTTAGCAGCATTGTTCCTGTTTATGATAGGATGTAAAAAAACAAGTGTTGACGGAAGCAGCCGTAAAAGTTTCCAGGAAAGTATAAATGATATGGCTTCCAGTCTTCCAACCTTGAAGCAGGTAAAATTTAATGAAGCTTTATACATTCTGAAAACCTTCGGGGTAGAAGCAGACGGCGACATTGCAGAAATCGCAGCTCTCGGAAAACTTCTCGACGGTAAAAAGACAGCAGAAATCTTTGCAATGGCCGATCAGGTTGCCCAGAAAAACGGCATTGCATGGAGCAGTACGGCGCCACCAAGCTTAGGAGAAATGAACATTTTCGGTAACGAGGTTGCTTCTGAAAAAGATCCTAATGATGTGGACGCAGCGGCTCTCAATATTGTGGTAAGGAATATTGCGGGTGATAGCCTGACGGGTTCAAAAGGATTAATTGTAATTCCGCAATTGGTTGATAATAACGGCAACAAAGTCAGTTTCGAAGGAGCAGCTTTGGAAACTATTATGGAAATTTCCAGCGGAGGCAACAAAATCTCAACGTCTAAAAACCTGATGCAGGATCCTGCATTCAGAGGATTCACCATCATGTATTCAAAGCTCCCAAAAGAAAAAATCTTTGAAGATAAAATCGATGTAAAATTGAGTGTTAAAACAACTAAAAAGTTGTTACAAATGATCAAGACAGGAATTCCTGTAAATGGCAATGCCCTTTACACTCCGCCGGCTCCTGTTGCTTCTGATTCTACTCAGGTTAATCAAAATCCTGAAGTCAATCCACAAACCGGAGAAACTATTCCACCTCCGGCTCCAGCAAAAAACACAGCTGATCCAAAAGCAACGGTAACAAAATTTCTTAATAATTTATCCTCACAGAATTTCAAGGCGGCCTATGAATCAGCTGATAATCCAAACTGGGGATCATATGACAAATTTTCTAACCCTAACTCAGGCTTTGGTTCGGTTAAGAATATCAGTGTTAAGAACATTTCTGTTCCCTACAACAAAGATAATTCTGCTAATGTTAACGTAACGTATGATGTGACCGACAAAAATGGGAAAACAACTTCACTCAATGTCACTTACGGTCTGAAAGCTGTTAATAACAACTGGAAAATCACCACTTATAAAATCAACAACTAAAACAGAAGATGGCATCCGCAGAATTGATTAAAAAATTAGAAGACACAATAGAAAATATTCCTGACTTTCCGATTCCGGGGATTCAGTTCAAAGATATTTGTCCGATTTTTCTTCAGCCAAAGTTATATGAGGAAGTGATTGCTGATTTAGCCAATTTCAGTCGTGGAAAAATTGATGTCGTTTGCGGAATCGAAAGCCGTGGTTATCTCTTCGGGATTGCCATTGCCGTTGCTTTGGACGTTCCTTTTGTTTTAATAAGAAAAGCAGGCAAATTACCACCGCCGTTTATCGGAGAAAAATATGATCTGGAATATGGCTCTGCAGAAATCGAAATGAAAACAGGTCATCTTAAACCCGGACAACGCGTTCTGATCCATGACGACCTATTGGCAACAGGCGGAACTACGGAAGCTGCAGCGAAGTTAGTTTCAAAGCAAGGGGCAATTCCTGCACAATTCAGTTTTTTGATTGATTTGAAAGATCTGAATGGTGTGGAAAGACTCAAAAAATTTGACGCAGAAGTTTATTCTATTCTGAAATATTAAAATATTTTAACCATCAGAAAAAGAAGTTTTTGCATATCAAAAGGAAAACATTAAATTTGCACTCTATTTATTAAAAAAATTATGGCAAACCAGCATAACAAAAATCACGAACAGGAAGGAAAGGAAACTGTGGAATTCTTCAAAGACCTTGATAAAGAAGCACTTAATATCGAGTCATTTTTGGAAAAAAATGCAAAAGCACTCAGCATCGCATTTGGAGTTCTAATTATTGCAGTTTTGGGGTGGTTCGGATATCAGCAATTTATTATTGGTCCTAAAAATGAGGAAGCTACAAAAAGTTATCTTGCCGCTCAGAAAAACCTAGCCGATGGAAAAGAAGGCCTTGCTCTTGGTGGAAAATCCGTTGCGAACCCAGGTTTCATTGGAACTTATGAAGAATATGGGAGTACAAAAGCTGGTAAACTATCTGCTTACAATGCCGGTCTTATCGAATTCAAAAAAGGAAATTATCAGAAAGCTTACGATCTGTTAGATAATTTCAGTTCAGATAACAAAGTTTTGGTAGCGCTTAAATATGGTGCAATGGCAGATTGCCTATCCAACCTTAACAAAGCTGATGATGCATTAGCAATGGCTGACAAAGCTTCTTCTGCTTCAGACGATGCTTACACATCTTATTATTTCACAAAAAAAGCGGGAATGTTAGCTTTGGCTCTTAAGAAAAATGCTGACGCTAAAAAATATTTCGCCACAATCGATGAAAAATATCAAGACTATGACAACGGGCAATCCGATGCTTTCATAGAAATGACAAAATATTACTAAACAATGGCAACAACTAATCTATCAGATTATAAGCCACTCAACATATCCAATGCCGATGAATATTCTATCGGCATTGTTGTTTCTGAGTGGAACGATTTTGTAACCTACAACCTGAGAAACGGCGCAGTCGAAACGCTGAAAGCCGAAGGTATCAAAGAAGAAAACATTCATATTTATTATGTTCCCGGCGCATTCGAGTTGAGTTTTGCAGCAATGAAACTTTGCCGCTCCAACAAATTTGCAGCAGTGATTGCAATTGGCAACGTTATCCGTGGGGAAACGCCACATTTCGAATATGTTTGTTCAGGTGTAACTCAAGGGATCAAAGATTGCAACATATTGACAGATACACCTGCGATTTTCTGTGTTTTGACAGACGACACCAAAGAACAATCCGTTGCCAGAAGTGGTGGAAATCTTGGTAACAAAGGCGTAGAAGCAGCTGTTACGGCATTGAAAATGATTGACTTCAATACAAAAGTTTCTTTATAATAAAATTTCCAGAAGCTTAATCCCGCTGGTAGTTTAGTCGAAGAGTACTTTCTTTTGTTTTTTCAGATCAAAAAGAGAACAAGAAAAAGGGGTGCCGGTACTATCGGGCTATTGACAAACAACGGCATAATTTTTCGTTATAGCTATAAAAGAATTTCTTAATTTTAAAAACACAAAATATCAATCATGAAATGGACAAACGATAGAAGTGACAATGTTGACGACAGACGCGGCTCAGGGGGCGGCGGTGGAATGCTTGTTGGTGGTGGTTTGGGAACGATTATTATCGCGGCAATAGTTTTCTTTCTTGGTGGTGATCCTTCTGCAATTCTCAATAATGAAAGTAATTCTACGCCACAACAGACCGAACAGAGACAACTTTCTAAAGAAGAGCTCAACATCAGAGAATTTGTAAGAATGCTCACTAAAGAAAATGAAAAGACTTGGACAAATGTTTTTAACCAAAACGGAATCCAGTTCAGACCGGCAAAAGTTGTTTTGTTTGAAAGCGTAACCCGGTCAGGATGTGGAACTGCTCAATCAGAAATGGGTCCTTTCTATTGTCCTAATGACCAAACGATCTATATGGATATGAGTTTTTTCAATGAGCTGCAACAGAAATTCGGAGCTAAGGTTGGGCAATTTACAGTCGCCTATGTTCTTGGCCACGAATATGGGCATCACATTCAAAATCTGTTAGGAACATTAGACAAAGTAGACCAGCTGAGACAGAGCGGAAGATATTCTGAAACAGATATGAACAGAGTTTCTGTTGCCAACGAGCTACAAGCCGATTTCTACGCAGGATTATGGGCCAAGCAAACGGATAGCCGGGAAAAAATCTTAGAGCCGGGCGATATCCAGGAAGCAATGAGCGCTGCAGCAGCAGTTGGTGATGATAATATCCAGAAAAGAGGCCAAGGTTACGTGAATCAGGAAAGCTTTACTCATGGTTCCTCAGCTCAAAGAGAAGAATGGTTTATGAAGGGTTATAATACCGGAGACATCAGACAGGGAGATACGTTTAATGCGTTACTGAAATAATTTCTGTAATGTTATAAAATAAAAAAGCATCAATTTTAAAATTGATGCTTTTTTTAATCCTTTTATTATTAAAACAAAAACGACTGAAATCAAATGATTAACAGTCGTTTTAAGTACCCCAGACGGGACTTGAACCCGTACGTCCTTGCGGACACAGGATTTTAAGTCCTGCGTGTCTACCAATTCCACCACCAGGGCAAAGTAGAAAATGAGCGAAAAACGGGATTCGAACCCGCGACCCCAACCTTGGCAAGGTTGTGCTCTACCAGCTGAGCTATTTTCGCATAAAAAAAATTCCTAATTACTTAGAAATTTTTATCGTTGTGCGGATGAAGGGACTCGAACCCCCACGCCTCACGGCACCAGATCCTAAGTCTGGCGTGGCTACCAATTACACCACATCCGCATTATTGAAGAACTTCTTTTCTTTCGTTTTGGTGAGTGCAAATATATAACTCTTTTATATTCTCTCCAAAATAAAATCAACATTTTTTTAAAGTTTTTTGATTGGACGATTTTTGATTAACATCAATACTTTTTATTACCTTTACACTCTTAAAACATTTTCGAGATATGGAATTAACAGGAACGATAAAGAAAATTTCTGATTTACAAACTTTTAACAGCGGATTTCAAAAAAAAGAACTGGTTCTTTTGACTGAAGAACAATACCCGCAGCCTATTAACATTGAATTTTTGTCAGAAAAAGTTGATCTTCTAAACACCTATAAAGTTGGAGATAAAGTAAAAGTTCATATCAATATCAGAGGTAGAGAATGGACCAGCCCTCAAGGTGAAGTGAAGTATTTCAATTCGATTACAGCTTGGAGAATGGAAAAGGACGGTTCATCTGATTTCAATGAACCAACTGAAGCCGCACCTTCTCACAATTCACCTGCAACTGAAAACAAGAATGTTTTTGCTGAGGATGAAGATGATGACTTACCTTTCTAATTTATAGGAATAATTATCACATACATCCCTGCATTTTAAATTAAGTGCAGGGATTATTTTTGTAAATGCAATATTTGAACTAATGATCTGGCTGGATTCTGATGACATATCTTTTCCCGACCCGGAACTGTATGACCCTGAAAATGGTTTGGTTGCTATAGGCGGTGATCTGAAGCCGAAACGGCTTTGGTTTGCTTATCAATTAGGATTATTTCCTTGGTATAACGAAGATGAGGACATACTCTGGTGGTGTCCCGATCCAAGATTTGTTCTATATCCGGATGCAATCAAAATTTCAAAATCGATGAGAAAAATTCTTAGAGATAATGTTTTTGAGTTTACGGAAAATGAATGCTTCGAAGAGGTGATGCGAAACTGCAAAACTTCAGAACGAAAAGGACAAGACGGAACCTGGATCAATGAAGAACTTATTAAATCATTTGTTACGCTTCATCAATTTGGAAAAGCAAAAAGTTTTGAGGTTTGGCAAAATGGAGAATTGGTGGGAGGTTTTTATGGAGTACAAGTCGGGAATGTTTTCTGTGGCGAAAGTATGTTCTCCAAAGTTTCCAATGCTTCGAAAGCGGGATTTATCCATTTCACAACCAAATATCAAAATCAATGGGAATTGATCGATTGCCAGATCCATTCCGAACATCTGGAAAGCCTTGGTGCGAAAATGATTCCAAAACAAGACTATCTCAAACTCTTAAAACAACAAAAGCCTTGAATACTGAAAAACAAAAATGGATTCTATTAATAGCATTATCTGTCATTTGGGGATCATCATTTATACTGATAAAAAAATCACTTGAACATTTCAACCCTTTTGAGGTTGGCGCATTACGTGTTTTAATTTCCGGAATCGTTCTAATGCCTTATGCAATTTCTAAAATCAGGCAATTCCCGAAACAACATCTTAAATGGCTGATTGTTGCCGCACTTTCCGGAAACTTCATCCCGATGTTTTTATTTCCGCTGGCCGAAACAGAAATCAGCAGCAGCATTGCCGGCATTATCAATTCTATGATGCCTATTTTTGTGATTATTGTGGGTTCCCTGGTCTGGAAATTCTCAACAACGAGAAAACAACTTATCGGTGTGATGATAAGCTTTGTCGGTGCATGCATCCTGGCTCTCGGAAGCGGTGAAAGCGGTGAGATCAAAATCTACCCCATCCTGTTACTGATTTTGGCAGTTTTGTTATATGCAATCAGCACAACGACAGTAAAATCAAAATTACAGGAAGTTCCTGCAACGATAATGTCTGCATTTGTATTTTCATTCGTGCTGTTTCTCCCATCGTTACTCGCGTTGGTATTTTCAGGATTTTTCAAACATTTTGAAATGAACCAGGACAGTCTTACAGGATTAGGATTTGTGGCGATGTTATCCGTTTTCGGGACTGGACTGGCAATGATGATGAACTATAAACTTCTGAGTATCTCTACTCCACTTTTCGCTTCTACAGTTACTTTGTTAATGCCAATTGTGGCCGTGATCTGGGGAATTCTTGACGGCGAAACTTTGACGACACTTCAGTCTGTTGGAGCATTGATTATTCTGGCCGGATTGATATTTTTGAGAAGTAAGCCTAAATCAGTTTAAATTAAACTATTCTTCAATAGAATCTTTTGACAAAATATATTTGTTCAGCATATGATCTGTTAACTGATGCAGTTCTGTATTATTATCAGGATTTTTTCCGTCCGCAGTAAAAAACTCAACTTCATTCTGATATTTGGAATACCAAATTCCTTTTATTGATCTAATTGTATCTGACCGGGTAATTTTTTTGAAATTGGCTACTTTTTTAGGATCAATTGCAACCAAATTATCTTTAGTCTGATGACAATCTTCCGGGATGTATTCTTTTCCATTCCAATACATACACTGCTTTGACAAAGTTTGAAGCAGTCCCAGTCCTTGTCCAACATTTTGTGTTTCCGCAACCTTATCATCAGCTTTATACATTTTGCTTCCAACGACCAGGCTTCCACAAAGGATGATGCCAATTATTCCAAGATTGCTTTGTTTGGTAAGAAACTCGGGCATCTTTATAACAGGTTTATTAATTATCGTAATTACTAGTTTAGAAATAGCTTGCTGAATTGTGTGTTCTATTGTTTTCCATTCTGAGCGGTAACTATCAAAATTATCATAGCCTAAATATCTGCTTAGATTATCAAGAATAGATCTTTTTATATTATAATCTTCCTCATTTTCCACAATCGTCTTATAATAAGTTTCAAAAGATTTATAACTCAATGGTTCAAATTCATCTTTTAAAATTTGTTCGAGATGTAAAAGAATTCCATTAAAAGATGTCTCTGTTGCTTCACTTGAGGCCTTTTCATAGACTTCTTGTAAAAGCTTTTTTTTCTCAGGTAAAAATTTTGGCATACAAAAAAATATTGGTGAAAAATAATGTGTTTATTATTAAATCCATTACGGATTCCCGTAAAAAAACTTTCCAAAAACTTTCCAAAAACTTTCTAACCCTCACTTTCATTTCCGCTGCATCTTTGTCACAGAAATCAGTGATAAACAAAACCTTACGAAAACAAAGTTACAAAACTGGTTTCAAAAAACAACCTGATAAGACGGAGGAAGATCTCTGGCTTGGGAAGCAGATATTTCTCTTCCGTTTTTGAAGGTTACTTCCCAAAAATTTAAGAAGCGCTTCTTTTTTCAACAATGTGTAAACATGCTTGCGGCCTGTGTCGCAGGGAAGAACACGAATGTCAATTTTTAAATTTTTAAAACAATGTTAAACTTACTTTTAATATTATTGGGATTAATTTCAAATCCTTCAAGTTCAAATACTTCTAACTGTGGAAATGATGACGGCACAACAACCACCGTTGCGCAGCCAAATCCGGCTGATACCGGAGGGGATGATGGGCATATTCCAATTAAAAAATAATCTTATAGGCGAAAGATAATCTTTCGCCTATATTTTTTAAATTAGGTGAAAAATAAAATGTGAAAAAAAAATATTTATATATATTAATTCTGATTTTTTCCTGCTCTCAAAACAAGAATGAAAAAAAGCAAGATAATTCTTATTATGATAATGCTTTTAACTTATTAGCTGAAAACAGATATAATGAAGCCTTTAAAAATTTTAGCCTTGCCAAAGATTATTATCTAAAACAAAAAGATAGTTTTGGTGCTGGGAAATGCCTTATAAATATGGCAATTATACAAGAAAAATTAAGCGATAACTTTGGAAGTCAAGAAACTAGCTTATCAGCCATCGGTTATTTTGACGAAAAGAATCCTCTACATCAAGAATATTCAATTGTAAATTATAATAGTTTAGGATTAGTTTCTAGTAAACTTCAAGAAAATGAACAAGCTATAATTTTTTATAATAAAATTCTTAAATTTTCTATTCCTGACTCTATAAAAATAATTAGTCAAAACAACTTAGCAAATGCTTACAGAAGAAAAAAAAGATATTCCGAAGCTTTAAATATATATAATTCTATTCTAAAAGAAAGTAAAAAAAGCAAAATTGAATACGCAAGAACTACAACAAATTTTGCTCTCACAAAATGGCTTCAAAATCCAAAATACAATCCAATTCCAGAATTCCAAAAAGCATTAAAAATCAGACTAAAAGAAAAAGATAATTGGGGTTTAAATTCAAGCTTTGCTCATCTTTCAGATTATTACAAAAAAACACGGCCTGATTCTGCATTATTCTACGCCAGAAAGATGTATGATATTGCAAAAAATATAGATAGTCCTGACGATCAGATAGAAGCTCTTGAGAAATTAATTTCTCTGGAAAATCCTCAGAATTCAAAACAATATTTTCAAGTTTATCAATCACTCAATGATAGCCTTCAAACAGCAAGGAATAAAGCAAAAAACCAGTTTGCTCTGATCCGTTATGAAACCGAAAAAAACAAAGCAGACTTTCTAAAAGCAAAAGCAGAAAGCACGCAAAAACAAAATCAAATTATAAAACAATATGTTGTAATTGCAATTATAATCTTATCATTAGTATTATTAATTATAACATTTAGAAAACGACAAAAAAGGCTTCAACAAGAAAAATTATTAGAAGTAAAAAATACAGAACTGAAAATCTCTAAAAAAGTTCACGATAAAGTCGCCAACAGGATATATCAACTGATGTCACAAGTTGAAAACAAAGATCTGATAGACAAAGATGCGCTTCTATTTGGTTTGGAAAACGCTTATGAAACTTCCAGAGATATTTCTTACGACAATAAAGATATTAATGAAAACCAGAGTTTTTCCGAGCAGCTTCATAAGATGCTGGATTCTTATTCTTCTGATTCTGTAAAAGTTGTTTTTATTGGAAACAACGAAAAATTGTGGGAAGGCATCAGCTTTCAAAACAAAACTGAGGTCTATTTGGTTTTACAGGAACTGATGACGAATATGAAAAAACATAGTCAGGCCAATATCGTTTCTATTAAATTTTCCAGAGAGAATCCAGTCATAAATATCTCATACACAGACAACGGAATAGGAATCAAGAAATTTTCTCCAAAAAATGGCTTGCAAAATATGGAAAACCGTATTAATGCGATCAACGGAACAATTATTTTTGACACAGAAAACAATAATCTATTGAAAATCAACATTACATTTCCTGTCTAAAATAATACATATGTTAAAAAAAATTTTAATTGCCGAAGATTACGAAAGCTCCAATATCTCTGTTCAAAAAGCTTTGGAAGATCTCAAAATTCCAGACCCAAAATATGTCAATTATTGCGATGATGCGCTCAGCAGAATCAAAATGAGTCTGCAAGAAAATAATCCTTTTGAACTCCTGATCACAGACCTCTCCTTTGACGAAGATCATCGAGAGCAGAATATCAAAAATGGCCAGCAATTGATCTCTGCTGCAAAAGAACTTCAGCCAAATCTGAAAGTAATTGTTTTTTCTGTCGAAAAAAAAGAAGTGATCATCGAGAAACTTTTCAAAGAACAAAAAATCAACGGCTATGTAAAAAAAGGTCGCGAAGATGTGAAAGATCTGAAAAAAGCGATAAAAGCCGTTTTTAATGGGGAAAAATACCTTTCTTATGAATTAAAAGGTAAAAGTGAAGAAAGAAATTCTTTTGAATTTTCAGAATATGACACATTGCTCGTTTCTCTTTTGGCTAAAGGAACTCTCCTGAAAAACATTCCTGATTATTTAAAAGAAAATCAAGTTAAGCCTGCCAGTATGAGCGCAGTTGAAAAACGATTAAAGGAAATAAAAGAATCTCTGAACATCAACAGTAATGAACAATTGATCGCGTTCTGTAAAGACTTTGGAATTATATAAAATATTCAACAATAAACAGATATGTTAAAACTTTCGAAACTTTTCGAAAGTTTTTTGTTTTACGGAAATCCGTAAAAACAAGCTTCTAGTCTCCTATATTTTTGTACTTATAATAACGAAAACTCATATAATGGCTAGAATCCTTTTTCAAAATGAATCCTTAAATATTCAATCCGAAAGCAAACAAACTTCACCTAAAGTTCTCAGCGACCGCGAAATTCTCAAAAAACGTTCTGAAGGATATTTAAAACTTATCAAAGGACTTGATGCTGAACTTTTAGCAGAAACAAGAGGTAAGGAAGAATTGATGGCAAAAATCTATGATGAATTCGGAACGGCTGAGTTGGCAAATCTTCCGTTGGGAATTTTAGCGAAATGCTATTTGGGGCATCCCCATGAAGTTCACACCTTAGATTTAAGTGGCGGACAAATCATTCAGCATTACAAGATAGGAGAACCTCTCCCCGATCATTTTGAAAAAGCTAGGACACTTGCCAAACATAATGCTTATGCTTTTGTAGAAGTATTCAAAGATAAACTGATTCCCATCCGCAAGGACGGAACAGCAACAAAATTATAACTCTGAAAACTTAAATAAAATGTCACAAAAAGTAATTTCATACGCGGATCTTTCATACATAAATAGTGCTTTACGATCTATCAAAGCAGATATGAGCGCAGTAAATGTAGAGTTGGGAGGTCTTAATACCAAACACGATCATCTTAAAAGTGATCTGCTTCAATTAGCCAATTCGTTTTCTGATTTTGTAGAATCAGATATCAAGCACAAAGCTTTACAGCTTGCGGAGACCAGACAGGGAAATCTGAAACAGGATCTTCAGATAAAATTTGGTTATTACGCCGAGGTTCGCAGAATGGCAACAGGAATTCTTCAGGGAGTAGATACAGGTATCATCAGTGATGATACTTTGCGACACACCACCGAAGAAGTTATGATAAAAGCTCCTAATTATTGGCTGGCTCCATCTTTAGTTGTTTTAGCTTCATGGATTCGTGATGATAAGGACACAACAAAAAAAGCACTTACCGAAAGTTTAAAAAGAGACGATTACAAAACGACTCTTTTCTTCATGCTTGTCATGCGAAGATTGGGAAGAAATGATGCATGTTTACAATGGATGCACAGATATTTTCTTCATCAAAATCCTCATAATCTGGATCGGGAATTTATTGTTATTCTGGAAGCCATTACAACAGGAGTTTTTCAGCCTGCCTCTCATCAATTGATGATCACTAATGTAAAAACCTGGATCGATCAGCTTACACAAACAGATAATTATATTGATAAACAAAAAGCACAGTGGACAGAATTCTTTAAAACAAAAGGTTCACTATCCGGTAAAAAATATCCTTTGCTGGAAGAATTTGCAACCAATTGGGATTCTTTAAAATCTTCCGTAACACAGGCAAGATCTCATTATGCATTAGACAATCATTTTAAAAATATTTTTGAAACCACGACAGATTATTCCAAATCAATAAAAATTCAGCTCGATGAAATTCTTTCTTTGCTCGTAACCAATTTTGATGATGAGGAACTTCCGTTGCAAAATGAAGTAAGATTAAATCAATTAATCATTCAAAAAGACGGGGATAAAAAAGCAGCGCAAGCCTTAATAGACAATGAAAAGCATATTTTTGATGAGAAAGTGGATTTCCTTCAAATGTTGACCAACGCCGCTTTCGATCCGGAATTATCTGGCGCCACAAAAGTTACACAGGCTCTTGCCGTTTCGATTAGCCAGCCTTGGATTTTAGAAGCTCATGATACCTTTACGGCTGATTACAGAAATAAGGTTGAAGAAAAAGTTGAATTAATTATTGATGGGTTCAAAACCTCGACAATAGACGGGACTGATGAAACAGAACAACTCCAAAAGCATGATAAATATTGGGCTGATTTTTTAGAAAATGAATTAAAAAAACTCTCTTCACCAAAAATCGGAATTATTATCGGTGCTTTAGTCGCTTTACTAGCTCTAGTAATTTTCGGATTAATCGGGATCATCGGTGCTTTGATTGGTGGAATAATTATTTACAGTTCAATTAACAATCATAAAAAAGCAAAGAAAAAAACTATAGAAATCGTCACCGAAAGAAAAGCAAAATCTAAGGAAGTTTTACGCGGCTGCATCGTTGAAACTGTTGATTATCGAAAAGAATTTGCAACAGAAGATGCCAAAGCCGAAGTTTTAAGGCAAACTTTAATATCCATAACTCCTGAAGATTTTTCAAGCAGTTCTAGAGAGACAAGATCTATTTTACAACCTTCTTAAAACTAATATAATGAAAGATATTAAAAACAATTCTGAAGCAAATAAAAACCCCAAACCACAGCAAACACCAAGACCTAGTTTGTTTCAAGGCAGAACGGAAGGCGAAAAACAAAATGCAAAATTTTCAGACTGGGATATTTTGCCTCCTCATCAATTTATTAATCCAAGAATAAAATCAGGATCATGAAAAAAACTGTGACTTACGCAGATTGGTGTAATTTATTTGAACGTTTTGGTAACGGAGACGATACTGTTTTTGATGAAATGAATGCAGGAAGCTTTGACTTGGATGCAGGAACCGCCGAACGTTTTTATAATCAAGCCGAAGAAGCTTATAAAACAAGAAAAAAACTGTGGTTGGAAAAATTTCAAAGATCTTTTGAAACACAGAATATAAAATCTGCCGATCATTTCGGAAAGGTTCTTTTAACGGCAAAAAAAAATCTTATTCCTCTCTCAAAATTTTCACAAGCAAAAGGACTTCCAGAAGACTTAAAAACAGTTTTCAAGAAAGATCTGGAAGAATTTGTTGAGGAAATTAAAAAGTCTTTAAAGGAAAATCTGCCCAAATCAGGAAACGACAAAGAAAAAATGATACTCATCATCAATTCGTTCCGCCTTCCTGAAAATGTTGAAGAAAATTCTGTTCAAAATGATTCAAAAAATATCGAATCTAGTCCATTAAGAAGAAAAATTATCTTTTAACCATGTCAAATAAAATTGAATTTAAGAATTCTCTGCTGCGAATGTTTCGGGCCAGAATTCCCTTCATCTCGATAAGAAGTATTGAACGAGCCAGAGTTTTGGAAATCATTCAGGAATTAGCCGAAGAAATCAACATTCCGATGTATGTTCATAGTCTTTCTCACGGAATGATGGACATTAAAACCAGAAAAACTATCAATGATGACCGCTCTGTGGTAGGAGGAATTGATTTTGCTGTTCAGAATATTTCACAAAGACAAAATCTCACCTTTATTTTTACTGAAGTCAGCGATATTGAAGATGATAATATTGTTTCAAGACATATTTACGACTGTGTAGTTCAGGCTATCGAAAGAGGTGGAAGCATCTGTATTATTTCCACAAAAAGTGTTTGGTCTCAGCTTCAGCGTCTGGGAATGACCCTCACTCTGGACCCTCCAAATGAAGACGAAATGCTGGAAATAGTTAAAGATTGTGTCCTTCCTTATCAACATTCTTTTCCGATCGAATGGGATGAAAAAGATTTTAAAATGGTGGCAACCATTTTAGCCAATATGACAAAAATTGAAGCTGAAAATGTATTGGCAACGCAAATGGCAAAAGGTTCTTTAACCCAGGAAGACATCAAACTTCTTACACAGGAAAAAGACAAATTATTTAGTGATATTTCCGGATTAGAAAAAGTAAAAATCGATCCGAATATGCTTTCTGTAGGAGGGTTAAGTGGTCTTCAACAATGGCTTCACAGCCAAAGACAGCTTTTAACGGCAGATTTAAAAGCAAGAAAACTTCGTCCGCCAAGAGGAGTTTTGTTAGTCGGTGTTCCCGGTTGCGGAAAATCTTTATCTGCAAAATTTATCGCTGCAACATGGAATCTTCCTTTGTATAGATTAGATTTCGCATCTATTCAGGGAATGTATGTCGGTCAGTCTGAAAACAGATTAAAAGAAGCTTTTGAATCTGCAGATAATGCCTCGCCTTGTATTTTATGGATTGATGAAATTGAAAAAGGTCTTGCTGCCAATTCCAATGATTCTTCGGGAGTTACTACACGAATGATTGGTCAGTTTTTATTTTGGCTACAGGAAAGTACTGAAAAAGTCTTCGTTGTTGCCACCGCAAATGACGTTACAAAACTTCCTCCGGAATTACTTCGTAAGGGAAGATTTGACGAGTTATTTTTTGTTGATCTCCCTGAAGAACAGGAAAGGCAGGATATTATTAATCTTTACGTTAAAAAAAACCTCTTGCCCCCTCCTTCTGTTGAAACTTTCGAAAAATTAGTATCTCTTTCTTCTGGATTTGCGGGTTCTGATCTGGAAGGTGCAGTGAGAGATGTTGCAATTCAGGCTGTCATCAATGGTGATAAATTTATAAATGATGAATTGTATGAAACCTGTTTCCGAAATATTGTTCCGCTAAGTAAAACAAGTCCGGAAAAAATTGAATCTATCAGAAATTGGGGAAAAGAAAGGGCTCTTCCTGCTTCCGGATTATCATGGAGCTCTTCAAATGATCCGATGACAGCGAGACGGTCGATTATTATTTAATTGAATTTTAAAATACAAGCCTTTCAATTTTTGAAAGGTTTTTATTTTACGGAAATCCGTAAAAAAAGAATATACAACAGAGGTACTTTTGGATTGTTAAACAAATAAAAACAAACTATTATGGCAGTAAAACACACTCCCACAGAAATTGTTCACAAAGGAACAAAAGGCGGAACCACTGGTTGCGGAACAAACACCAACATTAATCCAAGTCATTGGGTAGATACTACAGCTACAATAACTTGCGATAAAAACGGTTGCAAAAACTAATCTATTTCGGTGATAAAAAATCATCACCGAAATTTTTAAACATCAGAAAATTCTAACATTAAAACTACTATGAAAAAACTACTCTTCACTTTACTGACATTAGGATTATTAATCCCGACAACTTACAGTGCTTCAACAAAAAATCCTTCACGCTCAGAGTTCTTTGCTAAAAAACAAAAGAAGAAAAAAGCTTCTAAAAAGAGAAAATCAAGAAAATCATATGCAGACAACGGCTGTACTTACAATGGATATCCTTTGATCAAAGGAAAAAGAGGTGGCTGCTATTATTGGGCAGGAAATAGCAAAGAATATGTTGACAGAAGTTATTGTTCCGGATGTAACTAATGATGGAAACTGCAACCTCTCAAAAAGATTTCAGGCGACTGGAAATGATCTATAAAACATTATTCACGTTCTGTGCGCTCTGTTGTTTCGTCGCTATTCTTCCGTTACCATTACTGTATTACACATTTCTAAGAATCATTGTTTTCATTTCAGCGGGAGTTGTGGTTTATCATTTCGGAAGACAGAAAGAACTGCTTTGGGTCATTGTTTTCGGGATCATCCTGATTTTATTCAATCCGATTGTTCCTTTTCATCTTTATTTTAAAAGTATCTGGATTCCGATTGACATTGTCACAGCAATTTTGTTTCTGCTGTTAGTTATCATCAGACTGAAAAAGAAGGAATTACCTCAGGAAATCATTCCGGAAAAACCTCCTCAACTCAAAACATTCAGCAGAGACAGGATTATTAAAACTTCATCAAAAAATAATATCAATAATGAATGAAACTATAGCAACAACCGAAAATCTTAAAGCACATTTTTTAAGGCTTTATCAAATGGCAATCTGTGATGATAATTTTAGTTCACTGGAACTGAAAGCACTTTACAAATCTGCAGAAGAACGAGGAATCTCTCAAAAAAATCTCGATGAAATTCTTTTAAATCCAACGAATTCAAAATTGACAATCCCCAAAAGCATCGAAGAAAAAATCGATTATCTATATGACCTTACCGTAATGATATGGGCTGACGGAGAAGTTTCTGCCAACGAAAAATCTTCTTTGGAAAAGTACGTCGTAATGTTTGGGTTCATGGAAGAAAACGCCCTCCAAATTGTGGATTTTCTTATCAATTCTGTAAAAGAAGGAAAAAGTAAAACTGCCATTTTTAACGATTTAAAAAACTAAATTATGACCAGTAATATTAAAAATATTTTCAGGCTAAAACCTGTTTCGGCTGATAAGGAAGAATCTCCTCTTCAAGTTGTTGACACCGACAACAATGCAGAATCAACAGAGGAAACAAGAAAAAGAACCTACCACGAATCCGGTTATAGAGACAGTTCCCGAAATAATGGAAATCATACTGCTTTATCAATTTGTCTGGACGCAATTTATTCCAAATTTCAAAATGAGGAAAAAGAATTGGCGGACAAACAAAACAAACTGAAAGAGCCTTACATCAACGAGCAGAAAAATAAAGAAACGGAAATCAAAGGCCTTACTGTTTCTCTTGATAACAAGGAAGATCAAATCAAAGAAGTTCAGCAAAATATTGAAACCGTACAGAATAAGATCGAAACGCTGAAATTTGAAATTAATGATATCCCTAGAAATCCGGAAACTTATCACATCAAAGCCAGCAAAGGTGCTTCTACAAAGTTTTGGATTGGACTGTTACTTTTGATTCCAATCAGTTTGTATCTGTTCACATTTTATATTTCTACTTCCTTTTCGGCATTTTTTAAAACATTTGACCCGAATGTCAGCATAATGCAAAGTGTTCTGGATGCACAGGCATTCAACAAAGCCTGGAACGAAGGTCCATTGGAAGGTGCTTTTGTAACATTGATCCCTTTCGTATTTCTGGGTTTAGGTTATCTCATCCACATGTTCGGGGAAAACAAAAACTGGCTCAATTATGTGAAAATGTTTCTGCTCTTTGTGGTAACTTTTGTTTTCGATGCCATTCTTGCTTATGCAATCGAATCCAAAATCTATGAACTTAATAAAACCTTTGATTCTCCGCCTTTTGACTTATCTATTGCTTTTACGAAGAACCAGTTTTGGGGAATTATCTTTGCCGGATTTGTGGTGTATATTATCTGGGGACTCGTTTTCGATTTCATCATGAAAGAACACAAGGAAAAAGATAAAATCAAACACGAACAAATTAAAAAACAAAAAGACATCCTTGTTCATCAGGACCGGATTACCGGATTTGAAAAACAAATGGAAGATATCAAAAACAGTATAGCCAGCATCAAAGAATTGATTATCAAAGCCAGAGGAAGAATCGAAGAGCTTCAGAATATTATCGATGGCGTTATTATTCCTACCAAAGAATACAAATCGTATGCTTCGGAATATGTCCAGGGCTGGATTACCTTCGTCAATGAAAAACTAGCTGTTTCGCATTCCGTAAAGCAAGAAATGATCGAAGAATGTAAAAACCAATACAATTATAATCTGAATAAAGTCGGTGCAAACTCTGACAGTCAAAATTCCGTTTATGTTTCTGTCCTTTAAAAAACCAATACCTATGAAATATATATATTTTCTGCTGCTTGTATCATTTTCTTTGATTCAATGCAAAAAACACGAACCGAAAGTCGGAGGCACACACAAGAGTGATTCTATTTCTAACAGCAAAAATCTGAACATCAGCATTCTCATCGATCTTTCCGACAGGATTGACCCGGAAAAATATCCCAATCCTTCAATGCAATATTATCAAAGAGATTTGGAATATATCAAAGCGATAAAAACAGGATTTATAGATCACATCAAAGGCAAAAAAGTGATGCAGCTGAATGACCAGATGCAGATTTTCTTCAATCCTGAGCCATCAGATTTCAAAATCAATGACTTTGCGAAACAACTGAAAGTTTCGTTCGATAAAAATACTTCTAAGGAAAATATCAAATTGGTTGATGAAAAATATTCATCACTTCCGGAAAAAATCTATCAATCGGCCATTGATGACAAACAATATGTCGGTTCGGACATTTGGGGATTTTTCAAAAATAAGGTCAATGACTATTGTATCAAAGATAAACACAGAAACATTCTGTTCATTTTAACGGACGGTTATATGTTTCATAAAGATTCTAAATTCACAGAAAATGGAAAGACTTCTTATCTCACACCGGAATTTGTAAAATCATTAAAACTAAACACTTCCGATTTCAAAACTAAAATCAATGACAAAGGTTTAGGATTTATAAAAGCTAATGACAATCTCGATAATCTAGAAATTGTAGTTCTTGGAATCAATCCTGAAAAAGGAAACCCTTTTGAAGGTGATGTCATAAAAATGTATTGGGAAAACTGGTTAAAGGAAATGAATGTCAATCAATATCAGGTTAAAGATGCTGATTTACCAACCAACCTCGACCCGATTATCCAGAAAATTATTTTCAATAATTAGAAAAAGCTCAGATTACTCTGAGCTTTTTCTATTTTTTCTTGGTCTTTATTTTCTTGACCTGTTCTTTGATGAACGGATACTTCTGCTGCATATCTTTGCTTAATGATGGATCCAGTTGCAAGGCTTTCTCCAGCTTCTGAATGCCTTCGGAATCGTTCTTCAGATTGAAATAACAGTTGCTAAGCTGGTAATACAGCTCGGCACGCTGGTGAGTTTGTAAAGCTTTTTCCAGAACAGTAATGGCTTCTTCATACTCACCAATCAACATCAGGACTTCCGAATAAGCATACCAATTGTAGAATCTGCTTGGTTCCGCTTCTATCAGCTTTTTCAGGCAACTTAAGCTTTCCTCATATTCTCCACAGGTTATATAGAGAAAGGCCAGGCGTTTCTGGTATTCCAGATTACCTTCGTTAAGTGTTGCCGCTTCATGTGCAAAGTAAAGTGCTTCTTTTGTATTTCCCATCTCTTCATAGATCTGGGACTGTTCCATCATTGCCAGATAAAACTGAGGATCTTCTCTTAATGATTTTTGGAATGATGTGAGTGCAGGAACCAATTTACCTGCTTCTTTGTAGCACAGACCAATTTTATAAAAGGTGAACGCTTTGGTATATTCTAGCTCCAGCATCTCCTTGTAAACCGAAATTGCTTTGTCCCACTCGCTCATGGCTTCATAACAGGACGCTTTGTTTGCATACACGCCTACTGCACCCGAGTTGATCGCTAGAAGATAATCGAAACCTTTGATGGCTTCTTCATAATTTTTCTTGTTGAAGAAGAACTGTCCGTACTCGTACCAGGCTGTTTCTGAAAACGGGAATCTGTCGAGATATTGATTAAGGAAATCTAATGCTTCCTGGGGACGATTCAGCTTACTGTAACAAATCATTACATTCTCCAAAGAATAATCGTCATAAGGATCATGTTCCAAAGCTGCCGTGTAATGTTTCAGCGCATTGAAAGGATCGTCGAGATTGACGTACTCATCCGCAATGAAATTGTGAAGAAAGTTTTCTTCTTCTTCCAGCTTCAAGGCTTTCAGACAATATTCTATGGATTTTTTAGGGTTTCCGAGATTAGAATAATATTTAGCGCAACAAACTAAAAAGTCTGTGTCCTCCAAAGATGACTGATGCAATTCGTCAATCAGTTCTTTAGCTTTACCATAACGCTCCAGTTCCAAAAAAACTTCAAGCTGTTTGGTTTTGATTTCCAAAGAATTAGGATGAATTTTCAAAGCATGATTTACGGCAAGTTCCGCATAACTGTAATCTCCTAATTCCAGATAATAAATAATGATATCTACATATTCTTCTGTATCGAAGTACAATTCCTCATTATTCTCTATCATTTCTTCGAACTTTTTTGCAAGTTCGTTTTCAAAAAATTCTTCCAATATGTGTGATTTAGATTTGAGATTTAGCTCCGCTCAGTTAGATTCTGTCCAAGTGAGGTCTGTAAATCAATTACAATTAGCCGGGTTCTTAAATCTTCTTGTATAAAGTTAATCAATTTTATTCTGAAAATAAGTCATACTATTGTTATAACTTATTAACATTAGTCCTTTTTCTGTTCAGAATATATTGTAGTCAAAAACATACCAAACGACTTCTCCAATCCTGTGATGTCGCCTGATTTTAAGTTGATTCCTCCATAGATACTGTCGTTACTACGAATTTTGAAATCAGTCAAAGAAAAGTACAAAGACGGCTGATCTTGTTTTCCTGACAATTTTACCGCTGAACCTAATAATTTTCTTGTAGAAACTGTCAAAACTTCATTATTGATCAATTCCAATCTTAGGAAACTTCTTGGTTTTACCTCAATCGTCTTGTTATTAATATTGATTTTCTGATTTTTGTCCGATGACGAAACCAAATAAACGACATTTTGCTCATCAGTAATATAATCAGCAGGCGTGTAAAAAAGATTCAGAATATAATAAGCCGGATTAAAGTTCTGGAATGTTCCGTCCACATTTTCAATAGGTTTTAATGAAAATGAATTGGCTCCGATTTGCTTTGCTTTTTTATATACCTCTCCAAATACTGTGACGTCATCATTTGAAAATCCATTCACAAGAATTTCGCCCAGAAATTCGGATTTCGACGGTTCTGATATTCTGTAAAAAAACTTGTCTTTGTTATCGCTTGTTTTCTCAACCTTATTCAATGTAACCATCTGAAGATAAAACAACTGATAACAAAAAACACCAATTAAAAATAGTAATTTACGCATTCGTTAATTTTAATATTTCGATGCAGTCGCGAAGACTGTTTTCCCAATGTTTTGGTTCGATATGATAATCGTTTTCAATCTTATCCAATGACATTGTGCTTCTTTTCGGACGTTTTGCCGGCGTCGGGAATTCTTCTGTCGTGATTGCTTTTAATTGAACGTGAGAATCTGAAAATTCTTTTATTTTACTGGCAAAATCAAACCAAGTGGTTTCCGGATAATTGGAAAAATGATAGATTCCGAAAGTCTTCTTTTCAGAATCGATGATTTCCATAATCGCTTCCGCAAGATCATTTGCATTGGTTGGCTGTCCAAACTGATCACCTACGATTCCCAGTTCATCTTTAATTTCAAATAAATGAAGCATTGTTTTTACAAAGTTCTTATTGAACTCAGAATATAACCATGATGTTCTCAGAATCACAGTCTCCGGATTATTTTCCAAAGCCAGTTCTTCACCCTTTCTTTTGGAAGCCCCATAAACGCCAATCGGATTGGTAAAATCGTCTTCAGAATAGCTAAGATTAGTTTCCCCGTCAAAAACATAATCTGTAGAAACGTGAATCAAGATTGCATTGTTATCTTTACAAACCTGAGCCAGATTTCCGACACCATCTGCATTGACAGCAAAAGCATTTTCAACTTCTTTTTCCGCCAGATCCACAGCCGTGTAAGCTGATGCATTAATTACAAAATCAGGCTGATATTCTACAAAAACAGTATCTACCTGCTCGTAATTTGTAATATCCAGAACTGATGACCCTGTAAAGTTAAAGTCATATTGATCATGGTATTTTGGCGCTAACTTTTGCAGACAATGTCCTAATTGACCATTACCTCCAATAACAAGTATTCTTTTCATATTATTTTGTTTTATTCTGGATTCTTAAATAGTTCACCCGTTCCTTAAATGTTTTATGGTCTATCTCGACCAGAAAATGAGCAAACTTTTGCAATGTTGCTTCCGGCATTTTCTCTGCTCTTCTGGTTTTCATATTGAAATAAATAACCGTCAGCCAAAAAACGGCATGAACGATCCCGTTCTCATCTTTCATTAATAACTCCACAATTGCTGTCAGATCATCAACATATATGGTTTTACTTGTAATTTCAACCGTAGAATTATACCTTACTTCCTTGAGATAAGCAATCTCGTTCTGAACGGTAACCCATGTACAACCGGTCTCTCGGGTATATTGTTCGTAAGTGAATCCATAATTCTGTTCAACATGATCTTCTCTGGCGTTCAGCATATATTCCAGATATTTGACATTGTTAAGATGGCCGATCGGATCGCAATCTGCAAAACGGATTTTAACGGTAGATGAAAATTCTTTTTCCATAATACAAAAATAAAAAAACCGCTCCGAAAAAGAGCGGTTTTAATGGTTTAGTAATCTATTAAAGACCTAATTCTTTTTTAACAGCTGGTGTAGCATCGGTTCCTGCTTTATACACTAAAGCCGGGCTGGAAGCGTCAAATACAAACTCATATCCGGCAGCTTTAGAAACTTTAGTAATAGCATCGTTGATTTTTTTCTCAATCGGAGCTAATCCTGCATCTCTTTTATCAGCGATATCTTTTTGAGCAGCAGCATACATCTGCTGAAGATTGTCCTGAAGCTTTTGAACTTCTTGACTTCTTTGCTCGTTGATAGCCTGAGTTTGCTTAGGCGCTTCGTCCTGATATTTTTTCATTAAATCCTGTAAAGATTTTCCTTGCTTTTCCAACTCACCTTGTTTTGCTGTCTGCAAGTTTTGTAATTGCTGATCCAACGCTTTCATTTCCGGCATTGATGTAAAAATTGAATTCACATCAACAGAAGCAATCTTCTGTGCGTTTGCAAATCCTGTAGCAAAAACCATTACAACAGCTACTAATAATACATTTAATTTGTTCATTTTAAAAAGTTATGTTTATATATTTAAATTAATTTTCACTAGCTTTCAGTTCAGTAGCCTCATTTGATGACGCTTTCCTTTGTAAACTATTTATTTTTCCTTTCGGAGTTCTTCCGTTTTGTCCCTTATTATTTCCCCCTGGCAAAGCGTTATTTTTCGTCTCATCAGCTTTTGGCAGATTTTTAACTAATAGACTGAGCACTGCATCCGTATAATCGTATCTTTTATCCAGGAACAAAACATTGTTGGTTGTTTTATCCAAAACTATGCCCAAATTATTTTTTGTAGATACCGTTTTAATAGCGTTCCAAATCTGATCCTGATATGGTTTTGTAAGATTGGAACGAAGCTGGTTAACTTCTCCGTTTGAACCAAATCTTGCACCAATTGTATTACGGATACTGGCTTCCATATCGACAATTTCTTTTTCTCTCAATTTCAATTGTTCTCCAACCAAAAGAACCTTTTCATTTTCAAAAGCTTCTTTTTTTCTTTCATACTCTGTCTGTAATCTCTGTAAGTCCGATTGCCATTGAGAAATCTGAGTATTAAGCCTATTTTCGGCTTCTTTGTACTGAGGTAATTTGCTCAATATATAATTCGTATCTACTACTCCGATCTTCTGCGCATAGATTTGTGTTGCAGTAAAAAGAATTGTTACAATTAATGCTATTTTTTTCATCCTATAAAAATAATATTTTATTTTATAATGGTTGATTCATCAAGAAGTGTGTCTGCCATCCTGATGGTTCTGAACCTCCCAGAGTTTTATCAAATCCATATGCGAAGTCAAATCCAATCAAACCAAATGCTGACATTGAAACTCTGATACCGATTCCTGCAGATCTTTTTAATCTGAACGGATTATAAGTTCCAAAGCTGTTCCAGGCATTCCCCGCTTCTACAAATGTCAAAGCAAAAATCTTTGCTGTCTGATTCATAGAAATAGGATATCTCAATTCCGCAGCAAACCTGTTATAGATTGTTGCTCCACCATAAGGTGTAATATCATAAGGAGATGAAGAGCTGAATCCTGTAGATGATGCATTTTCATAACCTCTCAAAGGAACTAATTCTCTACCATCAAATCTACCATTGAACAAACCAACTCCTCCTACATAATATCTTTCAAATGGTGGTGGTCCCAGTTCTTTACTATAGCCATTCAGGAATCCCATTTCTCCTGTTGTTCTAAGAACCAATTTCCCGATCACTTCATTATAGAAATCAGCTTTTAGTTTCACTTTATAGAATTCCATCCACTTATATTTGTCCAAAGTACTCATTGTTGAGTAGTCTTTGTTACTAAACCAGGAATAAGGCGGTGTAAACTTCAACGAGGCTTCTATGTTAGAACCATATGTTGGGAACACAGGATCCAAACCAGCTGAGTTTCTACTTAAACCAATATTGAAACTGAATGATTTTGTGCTTCCGTTATATTCCAGCGCATCTCCAAAATAGAAAG
>MKVE01000039.1:31390-50519 GCA_001898785.1 Chryseobacterium sp. 36-9
GCCTTGTCAAACCTGCCGTTGCCGAGAAAATATTCATCGTTTGATCTCCTGTGGAGTAAGAATAATTAACTCTGGAATAATTTAATCCAACACTCAAAGCTGTAGGTCTTGTTCCAAACAACCAAGGTTCTGTAAAAGAAACTCCATAATTGGTAAAATATTGTCCTGCTTGTGCCTGAAGTGATAATGTTTGTCCGTCACCTTGCGGAACAGGCTTGAAATCCTTGAACTTTAGGAAATTCCTCAAAGAGAAGTTATTAAAGGTTAAACCCAGTGTTCCAATGAAAGATCCTCCACCGTAACCCGCTTGTAACTGAACCTGAGAAGAACCTTTCTCAACCAATGTCCAGTGCATATTCACCGTATTATCTTGTGGATTTGGTTTCACATCAGTTCCAATTTGCTGAGGATCAAAAAACTGCATCCCGGCTAATTCGAAGTATGTTCTTTTGATATCTGATTTTGCAAATAAAGTTCCTGGTTTTGTTCTAAGCGCTCTAAGAATAACGTGGTCATGGGTTGTTGTATTTCCAGACCAAGTTACGCGGTTCCAGGTTGCTTTTTCGCCTTCATTAATCCTGATTTCCAAATTAATAGAATCACCTTTAATCGATTTTTCAATTGGGGTTACATTCGAGAACAGGAAACCATTGTTCATGTAAACAGATTTAAGGTCAGAATCATCTTCTTTACCTCCATCTTCTCCAACTTTTTTGTTGAATCCAACAGCATCGTAAATATCTCCTGTCTTATATCCTAAAATTTTCTGTAAGAACTCAGTCGTGAAAGTCGTATTTCCTACGAAGTTGATATCACCGATATAGTACTTTTTACCTTCGTTAAGTTTTACATTGATATTATAACCTTTTTCATTTCTGGTCACAGAATCTGAAACAATTACTGCATCTCGGAAACCTAATGAGTTATAATAACTTATCAAGTTTCTTTTGTCCTCGTCATACTTGTCCTGAACAAATTTTGACGGCTTCAAAATCCCTAGCAAAAATCTTTTCTGCTTAGTATTTTTGAATCCTTTTTTTCTTAGTTTTCTGTCAGAAACTTCTGTATTACCATCAAAAGTAATTTTATTGATTTTAACTTTTTTACCTTTAGCCACTTCAATTGTCCAATCCACCAAATTAGGATCTCCTGCATTAGCTTTTTCCTGGATATTGATCTTGGCATCAGCAAAGCCTTTTGCAATATATTCCTGAGGAATTTTGTTCTGTAAGCTGGAAACTAAGTTGTTATTAATTTTAGTTCCCGGTTTCAGATTATTATCCTTGATCAGTTTTTCGTTTTTGGATTTACCAATTCCTTTACCAGTAAATTTGATTTCTCCAAGTTCTTTAAGATCCTGCAGTTGGAATTGTAAGATCACATTTTGGCCTTCGACATCTTGTACATAGACCTCTACTTTCGAAAATGATTGTGTTTCCCAAAGCTTTTTGACAGCTGAGCTGACTCTTTGCCCTGGTATTTCTAACTTCTCTCCTTTCACAAGACCAGTGAAACGCAAAATCTGAGCTGGGGTGTATCTTTTGACTCCGTCAACAACGATATCTTTCAGAACATACTCTTGGTTTTGGTTTCCTACAAGTTCCGTGTTTTCTGCATTGTTACCCTGTGGAACAACCTGAGCGTGAAAATACACTGAAGCTGTTAACAAAATAATGGGTATAAATCTTAATTTCATTCTTATTGAAGTTGTTCTCTTTTCTATATATTTTTTATGAAAGCTGCTCGCTTGTCATTCCGTATCTTCTCTCCTTATTTTGATAATCTATGATGCATTGGAAAAACGTATCCTTTGTAAAGTCCGGCCAAAGCACATCCAGAAACTGAAGTTCCGCATAAGCAATTTGCCAAAGCAAAAAATTACTGATTCTCACTTCTCCGCTTGTTCTTATCATCAGATCAACCGGTGGGAAATTCTTTGTGTAAAGATGATCTTCGAATAATTTTTCATCGATATCATCAACATCTATTTTACCATCTTTCACATCCTGACTGATTTCTTTGATCGCCTTCAGAATTTCTTTCTGCGAGCCATAGTTCAGTGCAAGGATTAGGTTTCCTCTGTCATTATTCTTAGTAAGTTCAATAACATTGAGTAATTGATCTCTAACTAATTCCGGAAGTTGTGTAATATCTCCAACGACATGCATTCTTAATCCCTTTGTAAAAATCTCTTCTGCCTCTAACAATAATGTTTCGGATAAAAGATTCATTAGCGTATCAACCTCTTCTTTTGGACGATTCCAGTTTTCTGATGAAAAAGTGTAAAGTGTAAGATAAGGAATGTGGATCTCGTTACAAGCATTAATAACATTACGAACAGCAGTGATAGCATTCTTGTGTCCAAAGGTTCTTTCTTCACCTCTGGATTTTGCCCACCTGCCATTTCCGTCCATGATGACGGCAACATGTTTGGGTAATTTATCTTTATTAATAAGCTTTTTTAAATCCTGCATAATCATTATTTGCAATAACAAGGTGGTCTTCCAAAAGAATAAGACAAAATAATTGAAGCAGAATTAATCCAATCTTTCGAATTCGGATTGCCGATATTCCTTTGCTGCAGAAATCCCTGAACAATTGTATTGGTCATGTCTTGCCCATAAACTGTTTTTACAACCTTAACATCACTTTCCTTTAATTCGCTATAATCCACCTGATCCGAAAAAGTCGGCCGGAAGGTGAATTCGCCAGATAATGCCCAGTTATAATTGAACTTGTACTTAAGCCCTACCCCAAAAGGCAAACCCATTGTAAAAGTTTTATCCTGAATATATTTTGCCTGAACATTGGTAAGGGATGAGATTGTAAGTTCTGCCTTTACAGAGTTCATATATAAGCCAGAAACTCCGACAAATATATAGGGGCTAATCATACTCACCTGCTCTTCATTCACCGGTAAGAAATTGTATTCGAAAAGCAGATCTGCGGACAGTACAGAATTAGTTCCCCACAATTTTCTCATTCTTCGGTAATTTTCGTTTGCATATCTATCGTCAAACTGAATATTGTTAAACCCTACATTAAGTCTTACCGTTTGATATGGATTAAAATTCATCCGATACATCACACCTCCATAAAAAGGCAATCCATAATCAGAAACATTCCCAATAGGTTTTTGCAAAATATAATTGGTTCTACCAATATCTCCAACAAGATTACTCATACCTAACTGTACTCCTATCTCATGTCTCTGAGCTTTTACAAAACTCAAAAAACAAAAAAATACGACAAAGGTATAAGTTAACTCTTTCTTCATTTTCAATACGATGAAACGTGTATTATTCAAAAATTTGGTGCAAATATAAAACATTTTTAGATTAGGGAACTTCTTAAAGTTTAGTTAAATAAAAACAAAAAAATATAATTTATTGTTATAAAAACGAACTTATTGGCAAAATAGTCTATAAAAAAATAAAAGCCTTGAGAAAGGCTTCTATTTTTTATTAAAAAACATTTTCAGCTTGTTCCTTATTTTAATTATTGTTGGTTCTTTATAATTTTTATCTTCATCAAAATAACCATAACCATAGCCGTAACCATAACCGTAGCCGTAGCCATAACCGTAGCCATAGCCGTAACCTTGCTTAACGACAAAATCATTATAAACTAATCCCAGGTTAGAAACTTCTTTGTTAAAATATTTCTCCGTGATCATTCTCAACATATGCTTTTCCGTGTATTCATGACGAATAACATATATTGTAGTGTCAGCTTTTTTGATCAATTCAAATGAGTCTGCGACCAAACCTACTGGAGGAGAATCTATAATTACGTATTCATAGATTTCTTTTAATCTTTCTATAAATTTCATATTATTATCGCTCATCAATAACTCCGAAGGATTGGGCGGTATTGGTCCGGAAGTGATAACATCTAAACCGGGAATACTTGTATGGTTAATGATTTCTTCCAGTTCTGCTTGTCCCGTAAGGTAATTGGAAATCCCATTTTTGTTATTAATTTTGAAATCTCCAAAAATTTTAGGCTTCCTGAGATCCATTCCCAATAAGACAGATTTTTTTCCACTAAGTCCCAGAACCGAAGCAATATTAATTGAAACATAGGTTTTCCCTTCTCCACTAATGGAAGATGTTACCAGAATCACCTTACTTTTTTGTTCTTCATCAAACAAAAAGCGGAGATTGGCTCTTACAGCCCGGAACGCTTCCGATATTGATGACTTCGGCTCTTCCAAAACTGTTAAGTTATTATCATAGCTGTTGTGACCAATTACTCCTAATAATGGAATTTTAGTTGCAGTAAGCAGTTCTTTAAGATTTCTGATCTTGTTATCAAGCAATTCTCCTATCAGTAAGAACACAAGAGGAATGAGCAATAATCCACCCATAATCTGCATTTGCGTTGCATTGACATCAGGAGCAATAGGTCCCTGTCCGAGATTTTTTGCGTTGTCAATAATATTCAAATTACTTTGGTTTGTAGCTACACGCATCTGGGATTTTGCCTGTTCCGTAAGTAGGGTGTTATAAGTATTTTCAATAATGTTATAACCTCTTTGTGCATCAAGAAAAATCCTTTGTTTCTCGGGAAGCGTCACCAATTCTTTATCAATCTTCCCAATCTGTGCATCCAGATCCGAAAGCTTATTATTGTAACCCTGGAAGTACTTTCTCAAACCATCTTGCGATGTATATTTTGCTTCATTAATCAATCTGTTGATCTCCCGCATCGGCTCAGAATTGGGAGTATAAATCTGCGCCATTTCTCTGCGCTTTGCATAGAGCTGCTTGAGCTCCGAAACTGATGCCGTGAAACTTCCGTCTTCTATGCCTGCAACATTCAGGCTTATAATCTTTTCTATACTATTTGTACCGACAGAATTCCTTATATCATTAAGAGAGTTGATTTTAGTAAGCAATTCTGCTTTTTGAGTTTCAAGATCAGTCAATTTGCCAAGTGTTTTGGAGTCGATATTCTCCATATCGAAAAGACGATTGTTGATCTTGAGATTATTCAGTACTGCCCCACTGGAATCCAGTTTTTTTCTAATCAAAGAAAGATTTTCATTAAGATATTCTACGGTATTTTTATCTACCATATTCTGATCTAACAATCTTTTCTTTATCAGTTCCTGTACAGAATTATTAAGGAAGCTAACCGTGTTATTCAGGTTATAACCAGTCTTTGTAATAATCATGATAGAAGACAGTTCTTTGTCGAAATCTACATACAAGCTTCCTATTATGCTATTTACAGCCTGATTTACAGGAACAAGCGTTACAATGATATTATCAAGACCCAAATTGCTCGGATTCGGATTTGAGATCAACTTAAATTTGAGATTGGGTGATTCATACCATTCATTCAGATTCAAAATCCTGTTTTTCGGTCTGGCATAAGAAGATACAGACTCAACACTTTCCGTATTATAGTTATAAAGATTTCTGGATTGTCCCTCTTCGGGTAAAATAATTTCGTATTGATTTTTGCCTTTAGGAATAATACTTATCGGATAATTAACCTGCTGTAAATGAGACTTATCAATTTCCAAAAAAACCGGGCTATCTTCCTGATCAAGATAAGTTGTTTTTATTAGTCCTTTTGTTGTGTAATTGGTAATCAGATTTAGTTTTTTTACCAGAAACTCATTGTGGCTTCTTGATAATAATATCTTCTTAAGATAAACCCCATCCTGGTTACCACCCTGCCCCCAGATGAAATTAATAGACTGATTGGGTGTAAAGTAACTTGCTGTATTACTCGAAATACTTAATGACAAACTGGAAGAATAGATCCTTTGTGCATAATACTTACTGTAAACATAAGAAATACAGTAACCTATGAATCCCAGAATTACAAACCAATACCAATTACGAATAACTCTCTGCACAAAGTGAGCAGGGTCAAACAAATTGAAAGAACCCATTTTCTCAGCTGCCTGCGCTGAACCTTGTGTATTATTTCCGCTTTTATCAGGAATCATTATAATCTGGTAATAATTAAGTAAATAGACATTACTGTTGTAATCAATGAGACGCCCGTTGTCAGAGTTTGAAGCGGTTCTTTTCCAAAACCATTGATACTCTTACCATTCGTGTTAAGATAAATTATATCACCATTTTGAAGCCAGTAATATGGAGAGTTCATCGCATCTTCCCTTGTCAGATCCAATCTTGCCGTTTTTATGCCTTCCGGATACTTTCTGTGGATCATAATATTTTTACGGTCAACCGTTCTGTTAAGACCTCCATTCATTGCCAGAGCCTGCATTATATTAAGTTGGGTAACATAAGCGGTTTTTTCTCCCGTTATTCCTACGGTTTCCATATCGCCCAGAATGTAATAGCGGATGCCATCCAGATTCAGTCTGACTTCGGATTTCCCTTGCAAAAAATTCTCGTTGACCTTTTCTTGTAGTTCTTTGGTCATATCTTCCAATGTTCTGCCTTCTGCTTTGATATATCCGATCCCAAAAATATTAACGTCACCATTGGAATCAACCTTTAATCCATTGAAATAAAATGTAGCATTGCCGCCGGAACCGCTACCATTTCCACCAGACTGTGCATTAGAGCCTCCTGTGATTTGCTGACTCCCATTAGCCCCATTGGAAGCATTAAGAGATGAATAGAATTGCGCCGCATCTCCTTTTGGTGTTGTCACCACATTAAGGCTCAAGATATCACCTTTAGTCACTCTGTATTCCGGAACATTATAAGGAACCAAACCTTCTTCATTAATTGTAAGGCTCTCGCTAGACTGCAAGTACCGAATATCCTTCTTGGAAATACAGGAAGTGCTGATCCCGACTAAGGTTAGCAATAAAAATATATTAAATAAATAACGTTTTATCATCAATAGTTTTTTACAAAAGTATAACAATTTTAATCTTTTTTGAATCGTAATAAAAATATCGGAAGATATGCTCCTAAAAACCCAAGTGCCATAATCAACACTAATAGCCAGTTAACATTCAGATGTCTGAAAAAATAAGCTACAATAATGATTAACAAATAATAGCTTATTATATAAACCGTTGATCTCCTATGGGTTAATCCCAGGTTTAATAACTTATGGTGAATGTGATTCTTGTCCGGAGATAACACCGATTTTTTATGATAGATTCTTGTAATAATCACAGTAAGTGTATCGATGATCGGTAAGATCAGAATTGCAACTGCAATAACAGGAGCAGATTGCAAGTGATAGAAAACCTCATCTCTCTTTGCAATAAAAATCTCTATGAAGGAAATACCGGTAAATGACAATAAGAATCCCAAAATCATAGACCCCGTGTCACCCATAAAAATTTTGGTACTTCTTTTATTTGACAAATTATAGAATAAAAATCCTAAAGATGCCGCTATTAAAATACCACAAAGAATGACCAGCGGATCATTATGACTTCCCAATCTGAAAAAGCTTACACCAAACAAAGCACTTGTTATAATGGTATAACTTCCTGCAAGTCCGTCAATCCCGTCAATCAGATTAAAAGCATTAATCAAAATAATAAATGTGAGTAGACTGAATGCGACACTTACATAATAATTGATCTCATAGATTCCAAAAACACCAAATAAGCTTCTTATACGGACATCAGAACCAATAACCATTAACGCGGAAACTAAAATTTGAGCCAGTAACTTTTTGTAAGCTCTCAGAACCATAATATCATCCATAACTCCTACAAAAAACAGAATTATAAAAGAAGCAAATAAAAATTTGTACCGGCCAAATAGTTCGTAAGCGAAAATCGGTGCGCAAACACCTAATGAAAAAAAGATGGCAATCCCGCCCAAATTTGGTATTTTTCTGAGATGAGAGCTTCTTGCGCCCGGTTCATCCATCAGGTTTTTTCTCCTGGAGATTTTTATTATTGTAGGAATTGCGAAGTAAGTAATCAAAAACGAAAACACAAAGCCAAGCAAAAGCTTAAAATAGAAAAAAGATATTCCGGTGCTTTCCAAAAAAGTTTCGAAATTATTAGTCATTAGTGTTTTTTGCTTTGTATTATTGATTAATCAATATCCTGACAAGTCTCCTCAACTTAAAAAGACTAAGGATATAATAAATTTTTTTCTTCAATGGCAAAGATAATAGATAATTCTTACCAAACCGCTTATATTGCAATATATCTTTAATTTTTAAATTATTGACTGTTATAAACCGATCCAATCCTTCTGACATTCTGTAAAAATCAGAGTCCGTTCTCACAAAGGCCAGATAGGCCAGGAAAGTATAAACGCCCTCCAATATCTGAAAATTCTTCAAAGCTTTCGAGTGATAGGAAAAACGGCTTTGGTTAAAACTTTCGCTCACAGTTTCTACAGCTTTCAGTATATCCAAACCTTTTGTTGTGTGGCTTTTACTGATAGAATCCTGTCTTTCCAGATATTGATAATGATAGCTTGGAGTGAATGCCAAAACACGACACCGAAGCAGCAATTGCGGAATCAATTCGATATCTTCAAAATGAATCCCTTTTTTGAACCTTTTATTTTGAAATAATTCCTTTTTAAATAATTTGTTACAAGCGAAATAAGAGATGTCCGAAAAAACAGAAAGGTTATTCTCCAGAACGATTTTCTCCGGAAACCCTGGAAGTTGGGTTAATTTCTGAGTCACATTACCATTTTCATCAACCTTTTGAAGATTACAAATCGTCATTTCTGCCTGATGCTTGACTGCCAGTTCATACATCTCTTCGAACATCGATTCCGACACGTAATCATCACTATCAACAAAACCCAGAAATTCTCCTCTTGCTCTGTCGATTCCGAAATTGCGCGCATCGCTGAGTCCGCCGTTTTCTTTTATGAAACCAAAAATCCTATCCGGATATTCTTGCCGGAATTTTTCGATGATATGTTGAGAATTATCGCTGCTTCCATCATTCACCACCAAAATTTCGATGTCTTGCAAAGTCTGATTGACCAATGACAACAAGCATTTTTCCAGATATAATTCGACATTATAAACCGGAACAATGATTGAAACTTTGATGTTTAATTTTTCAGACATTACAAAACATATCGCTCCTCTGGAGCCTTACCTGTTGGTTTTTATCTACAAACATTTCGCTCCTACGGAGCTTTCTTCTTGCGCCTTTCTTCTTTTGAACAGTAGTTTTACAACAGCATTACTAAATATTAATTTCTGGTAAATCTCGGTCCTAAAAATCCTTTTTTAGCCTCATCAAAATCCGAACGCGAACAAGGGATACAATTATCAATATCCTCATCATCTCCAAAATACCAAAGATTACTGAAAACTTCTCTCTTGAAAGCATATTGCTCGTCATTAATCAAAACATAAAAAGTCTCGTAAGATTTCTCCTTCGGATGAGAGCGCTGAATATTGATTCCCTCGATCAGATACCAGATCATTTGTGCCAAAAGCTGATGGTTAAGTCGAGAATCAGAATAGATATTATAATTGAAAATCCCTACAGATTTCAATCTTTCACTCAAGCCGATTTCTTTCATATAGGCACAAATCTCCCTTCTGTTAAGTCCATTCACTTGCGGATTCATAGAAAAAGCCTCACCAAAACTTTCAATCGCATCACAGTTAATTGTAACCAAGTCTGCTTTACGAAAGTATGGTTCTGTTTTCTCAGTAGAATTCATCATCTCTGCCAATCTGATAATATCAAACTGAACTTCTTTGATGAGCTTTACAGAATCCATTTCGTTCAGATGTTTCTGATAGCCCAGATGATGGTAATTTTTGATAGAGAAATTTTTGGAGCCTAAGATTTTACTTAAAAAATTAGACTCATGGATTTCTTCATCCTGTTTCAGCGACACCACATTGCTGATTTGGGTGTAGCTGATATCTTGCTGATGAAAATTGAGCGCTGAAAAAAGCGAAAATGCGAAGTCATTACTTCCGCCAACAATCACCGGGATCGCACCTTTGTAATGACAAGCTGACAAAACTTCCTGCAAGATGTAATGCGAATCCTGCGGCGTCCTTCCGGAAACCAAATCTCCTAAATCCACAACCGGAATCTCAAAATCGAGCTGAGACAGTTTATAAAATTCTTTTCGTACACCTGTAAAATCCTGACTTTCCGCCTCGCCGTCAGCGCCACGGTAATCTGAAACAAATAGCAGAACAATACTGTCTTCTTTGATGTCGTTGGTGATTCTGTCTCCGATTTGCCATTTCTCGGTCCGGATTTTTCTGGGCGCAATAATAAAGTCTTCGAATTCCATAGTTCTAATCTACAATTTTTATGATAACGTCTTTTGGTGTTTCCTTAGAAAATTGAATTAACTGATTTCTAAGGCTCTGGGTATTCTCTTTCTGCACAGAGTAAAAAGAAACTGTTGCTCCTCCTGACATATAATTATTCTGAATCGTCAAAGTTCCGACTTTTGAAAAATAATCCGGCATTTTTACCCATTCATCAAAAACCAAAGCCACATCAAAATTCTGATTTTTTGCCGTATCGTAAACATATTGTTGCAAAGCCTTGTTATCGGTAAATTTTCCGTGGTCACTTTTTCTGAGTTTCGCCACTTCTATACTTCCTAAACCGTAAGTGTCCAAAAGATGAATATTATTGAAATAAGTAATCGCCCCGATATCATTGGCAATAACTTTCGAGTTTCCGTAATACTGATGAAGAAAATCCGCCAGCTGAATCTGCTGGTCAAAGATGTTTTTGGATGCGGTCGGCTGCTTTTCCAGCATTGTTCCAAACCGCATATAGAATGTAACCAGTAAAAGAAAAATAGTTCCGAATTTTAGAATTTTATTTGTCGCATTTTTATTGAAAACCTCATTAATAAAAGGCGTTATTGCAAATAAGACAATCACCACAAGATAAGCTTCATACCGTATCAGCCAGCCGAAATTAGCAAATAAAAGATGAACGACAAACCCGCAAAACACCACAAACGGAATAGCATTTTTTGAAATCTTATCCGTTAATGTTGTTTGATGTTTTGATTTGACAAAAACCTGAATCAATAAAATTAGAACTAACACCAGAACTGAAATTCCACGGTAGGCATTTCCTGCAACTCTGGTTAGGAAACCCACAATACCGTCATTGGTATTCCCTTTTAGAATCAAAGAATTTGGTAAGAAAAATGAGCCGTTGTCAATGGAAATATAACCATAAACCAGAACCGGCAAAAGCGCCAGAATTCCTAAAGCCACACTTATAACATAATCTTTTTTGATGAAAAAAAGGTAAATGCAGATAAAGAAAACAAAAAACAAACTCTCATACCGGAAACCGACAGCAATAATTGAGAGCAATGCCAGATTGGAGAAGTGTCTCGGCGTTTTATCTTCAAGATATTTTTGAAATCCGAGTAAAACCAAAACCATCACCAACGTGTGAAAAACGTGCTCCATTCCCGTCATTATCATCAGATGCAATGGCATTAGCAGAACGACTGATGACAAAACAACAATATAAGTTGATTGTGAAAATTGTTTCAGATACCTATGAAAAACAATGATCAAAGCAATTCCGGCAATACTATTGGCAACCAGTGGAATGTATTGCCAATTTCCAAATATCTTAATCAGAACAGCTAACAGAAAAGTGAACAGTGGTGATGACGTGGTAGAGGAAAATTCATATTGCGTGATACCCCACGTTCCAAATTCAGCAAAGTTTTTTGCCATAGATAAGTGGATATATGCATCGTCTAACGGATAAATATATTTTCCTGCAAAATCTATTACAACTTGGGTATTATAAAATATCAATAATCCAAGAACCAGAAATATTACTAAAAGTATTATATTTTTTTTCATCTAATTTTATTGAGTAAACCAAAGGAAGTTTTGATATTTATCCGGTGTGAAGCGCCCTGCGTTCCCCTGATATTTTACAAATACAAAATAGTAAAATATCATAAAAACAACGAAGAACAAATGGAAAAACCATCTTGTATTTTTTTTATCCATAGATGCAATAATATTGGTAATAACCAATGGTGCAAATCCTAAGTAAGAACCTACAAGTCTGGTTGAAAAAACGGGATTACTTCTCATAATAAAATAAAGACAAATTCCCATAATCAGCAGATTTCGCATATACTCATAATAATAGATCTTCTCACAAGCGACCTTGTCATAAGTAATCAGCAGGAAGCTAAAAACCAAAATCTGTCCGTCGAGAAAACTGGAGCCGGAAGCTTCATAATTGATGTAACCATTGTATCCGTTCGAAACGTCCTGAACATTAAGTGTATCCAGAAAACCTGAAAACAAATTATATATCTGAAATGGTGATAATATTACGCAAATCATTATCGAATAGAAGATCCTGCTGGGATTCATCGGGATTGTTGCGAGCCAGTAAGCAGGCAAAAAGATAATCGTGGATTTGTGAAACCCATAAGCAATATAAATACACAGAAGATACCACCAGACTTTTCTCTCTTTGATAAATTTGAAAGATATAACACACATTGTCATCCCCAATGCCTGTCTCATATGCCCGCTGTCTGCAATGAAATATCCCGGAATCAGGAAAAGAAGAATTGCAAAAACAGGATATTTGGAATCTTTGTAAAAAACGGCAAGTTTTCCGGTAATTGTTATGATAGCGCTGATCAATGTAAATTCTTTAAACGGAACGCCTGTAGAATATACCCATTTATTCAGCATGGCATACATCCATTCTACATCGATTCTTGATTTTCTAAACAGCATTTTATCAATCAACTGACTATAATCAACAGTAGGAAAATATTGGCTGTACATCGAATCATAAACAGGATAATCCGCACCAACATATCTCCTGTAGCCAATAATTACGATCATATATACGGCAATGGTCCAAAAAATAAATTTGGGAGTTCGCAAGCCATCTTCTCTATTGACTTCTACAAAACTGTAGAGAATCAAGAAGACAAAAAGAACCGTAAAAACCGGATGTAAAAATGCCATTAATTACCTTTGCTAAGTATATCTGTTATAATTAGAATTCAAATATAATTCTTATTTTAAGATTTCGCAGTGTAATAAAACAAGTATTAATTCGATTTAATTCCTCCTAACGTTCAATTATTTTTTATCATTTTTTTCAAAATATATAACCTCACTGGTTCTTCAAAATATTTAAAGGCTAATGACGCCATTAGTAAATTGAGTAAAGCTAAAATCAGCAACTCTATAGAACCGGAAATATATTCCGAGATATTTAATTGGGCTATATAATTCTGAACAGGTTTGAACAAATAAAATGCTGTCAACTGGAACATATAAAAAGCAAACGAAATATTCCCCAGATAAACTATTCTTTTTGAGTTGAATAACTTATCAAAATACGTCGGAAATGACAGTGAATAAATCATCCCCGCAAACAGCAACATACACAGAGCATCCACTTTGTAGTCTGTGATTGTAAGAGTCAGTAAAATCAAAACACTGGCTGCAAAAATCAAGCTCGCTGCTTTTTTAGAAACAGTAAAATCAAACCTTAATAATCCTATTAAAATTCCCAGAAAAAACTCGGGAATAATTCTTTCCAAGCCTTTATAAGTATATTCATTAAGGTCAAAATTCTCGATATTAAACCATCTTACAATAAAGAAAAGAACAACTGCACCAAGAATAATTCTTCCCCAGAATTTATTCAGTTTAATAATAAAAGTCGCCGAAATAAATAAAAACAGGTAAGCAAACCATTCATCGGATAAACTCCAGGAATGAGTATTCCAGCTCAAAGCATCATTGATGTTCCAGGCGTGGATCATCAAAAGGTTTGAAACGATATGATCCGGCCTGATGATTAGATCTTTCTGATGAAAAACATATTTGCCGACCAATAAAAGAATACCAACGATCACAAATGTTAATATCTGTAGCGGATAGATTTTCGCAAATCTCTTAACCAGAAAATTATAATATTTCCTGGAGGTTACTTTTTCCAAAATAAAGCTTTTATGATAAGCATAGGTCAAAATAAAACCACTCAACACAAAGAAAATATCCACACCCAGATAACCTTTCTTCACAAAGAAATTATCCATTCCTCCCGTATAAACACAAAAATGATATAGGAAAACCCAAAATGCGGTATAGAATCTCAGTCCTGTTAAATTATTCAGCATCTTCTTTCTGTTTTACCAATAAAAATTCCCGATCATCTGCATCCCAAACGTTTGAAAAAGACAGAGGTAAAACATGATTTTAAAATTGTCTGAACCAATACCCTTCAACAAAATCAAAAAATAAGGAACCAGAAACAAACAGGCCCTCGCTGTTTCGCCCGTTCCGTAAGCACCTGTCAGAAGCATTGCTGAAATCGCTGAAATCGCAGAGAAAAACAGAATATTGATATTCCGGTTTTCAAAAACTTCCGTTCCTGATTTTTTTGAGAAAAAAACAGATAAAAATCCAAAAGATAAAAACAGGAAAATCTCACCAATATCTTCCATTCTTGTCATTAAATAAACAAATGGCTGATGGAACAATCGGAAACCGTCCGGATTTTCTGATTTTGAAGCCAAAAAGAACGTCTCCAATTGATTATAGCCCGTTATGGCATATATCATTGCAAATACCAAAACAAAAACAACAGTACCCATCAGGCTCAGCCAGACAAAATTCAATTTTCCCTTTAATAAAAAATAGAAACTGATGCAACCTAAAAATGCAAACAGAAATAATCCCGAAAAGGTCAAAAGATTGGTCAGAATCAACCCTGACGAAATCAGCAAAAATGAAACGGAATCAATTTTATTCTGATGAAAAATTCTCGCAAAGCCTAATAAAAAGATCAGGGTTGAAGTTAAAACCAATGCATCAATCGAAACCAGAAGATAAATATTAACAGAAGGCACAACGGCAAACAAAAGCAGCGCCCACTTCCTTCTGGTTTCTTCGAAGCCGAGATCAACCAAAATCTTATAGAACAGTGGAAATGATAAACTTCCTATCACAAAAAACACAATCGCCAGGGTTTCAATATTGGAAATATTCAGTATCCAATAATGCAGGAGCGTTACAAATGGCGGATGCGTTTTGGTATGCATCTGGAACTGTTCCAGATTCCCGGAGAAATCTCTCAGCCAAATCTGTCCGTCGGTAATGTTGATTGCATCAGCATAATATTGTCTTCCTTTCAGATAAAACGGCTGCAGGAAAGCAATGTCGAAATTACCCTGACTCAGATTGCCTAATAAAACCAAAATAACAGCAATCAAAAAGAGAAGATAGACATTCATCTTGTCAGCAAATCTGAAAGCAAAAATCCCTGAAATCAGAAACAAAAACGCAAACACAAATCCGCTCCATAAAAACTGATTGGGATAGATCACCGAGATTGGGAAAAGAATCCCTGTACCTGTATAACCGCCCTGATGCTGGTAATAGAAATTAGCGCCGGCAATGGCGATCCAAACAGCTATCGCTATAAAAAAAATCAGCCATGGAAAGCTTTTAAGATTCACCCATTGTAATTTTTCACCCATCAGTAACTGTGTTTTCTTGGTTCAAACGTCAAAAATATTAATAAAACTTCAGACTGCTCATTAATTTTTTGTGATTTTGGTTAAATAACGGCTGTGACAGAAGTCGGATTACGAAAAAATTACTGTTTCTGAGGACCTTCGCAAAATCTGCATTTAACAAATCCCAAAGCCACAAAGTTTTATTACAAAGCACCCAAATCTGAAGAAGTCATGATTGTAACCTTAAAAAATCATAATCATTGCAAAACCCTTATTAGCTTTGCGTTATCACATATTAAAATTAATTACATTTGACTGCTTAACAACTAGCTAGCATAAGTCCCCTTAATGTAAGCATACAAATGAAAAAAATAACGACAATACTATTATTAACAATATCAATAATTTGCTTTGGTCAAAAAACAATTAATTTCGCTGACTCGATTAGGAAATCATATAACATCCCCGAAATTAGTTACGCCATAATCGACAGCAGATCCACACTGGAAATCGCGGCTTTAGGAAAGCATTCGGTTAATCTTCCGGATGCAGCGACATTAAACGACAGGTTCCATATTGGCTCCAATACAAAAGCGATGACAGCGTTTATTATTGCCAAATATGTAGAAAATGGAAAACTAAAATGGACAACCCAATTTTTTGATCTATTTCCCGAATGGAAACAAAAAAGCAAACCGGAATATGCTAATATGACATTACAGAATTTACTGTCACACAAAGCAGGAATACAACCATTCCAAGGAGAAGATGACCCTGTAATTCCCGGCTTCAAAGGGACAAATCCGGAAAAAAGAAAACAATTTGGGCAGTTCGTATTAACGCTGGAACCTGTAAAACCCGACGAGCAAAACCCGTTCATTTATTCAAATGCAGGATATACGCTGGCCACGTTAATGCTAGAAAAAGTAACTCA
This sequence comes from Chryseobacterium sp. 36-9, assembly GCA_001898785.1. Lineage (GTDB taxonomy): Bacteria > Bacteroidota > Bacteroidia > Flavobacteriales > Weeksellaceae > Epilithonimonas > Epilithonimonas pallida. Next base: position 47,738 of record MKVE01000039.1, read on the forward strand.
TAAAAGTTGGGAACAATTAGTTGAAAAGGTATTCAATAAGGATTTAAAATTAAATGTAAAATTATCCTGGCCCGAAAATCAAAAGCAAAAAGATACCTGGGGACATAGAACAGAGGATGGTAAGCTGGAACCGGTTCCTTCTAACTTTGACTATCATTTGGACTACACCGAACCCGCTGGAGATCTAAATATAAAGCTTAAAGATTACATCAAATTTATTCAGCTCAATTTAAAAGGTCTTGAAAAACAAGATAATTACCTGAAAGCAGAAACATATACTTTTATCCATAAGGGAATCCCAAACTATTCCCTCGGCTGGTTTAATATTTATGAAAACGGAAAAGAACTTTCGACACACTCCGGTACTGCAGGAACATACTATACTCTTGTGCACATCGACAGATTAAAAAATAAAGCCTATATAATCTTCACAAATTCCTTTAATCCGGATACGCAGCAAGGTGTAAGGCTTTTAATGAGAAAACTGAAAGAAAACTATGGCAGCTAGAAGCGTATCCCAATTGGCTATGTGTAAAATCCATAAAATCTGACGTAGCCCAATCCCTGAGGTCTTAAAACACAATTACAAAACCCTCGTGAGTTCTTGTGTTAAACAGCTATCGCATTTTTTAAAATAAAATCAACCAACACAGACATTTCATATATCAAAATTAATTATATTTGAATCTTTAATAAAAATAAATTCACAAACGATGAGTACAAAAAATCAAATCAGTTTACAGATTCCGCCTGCAGTCCTTGCAGAAGCTACGGAAAAACTACAGGATGTCAGAACCTTGCTAGCGCCTTATCTGCAGGCTCTTGCACCAGGCGAAAAAAAATCAATTTTCAAGATGGGCGACAAAACGGTGGCAACGGTTCAGAAAGTGGAAGATTACACAGAAACGAATCCGGAATTTACGCCCAGCTATATGGACAAGCCGGAGTTTAAAAAGGATGTTGCCGTAGTCACAGACCTTTCACCGCTTCGCAATCTTTCTGTGCAGTTGGCTTCTGATCTTAGTGACACTATCACCATTGCTGGCAACGAGGCATTATTGGCTGCATTACTCTATTATGGTTCTGTGAAAGAAGCTTCCAGCAAAGGTGTAGCGACTGCAACGCCTATCTACGAAGACCTGAGCGCCAGATTCACTAGAAAAGGCAACAAAAAGAAGCCTGACACAGAGTAAAACACTCTCTAAATCATCCAAACGACTCTTTTTTACTTAACAGCAGGTATAAAAGAGTCGTTTTTGAGCATAAAATACTCATCGTTGAGTAAAAAAGACTCGTTTTTGTCTGAATTCAGACGATTGTCATCTGAAAACAGACGATGAAGAATGAAAACAGAGGTTGGTTATGTGAAATCAGACTTCGGAGAGAGAAAACAGAGGATGGCGAGACGAAAATTGCGTTTAGCATCCAATATTTTCAGGATAAGCTCAACTGGATATATCTCGTATTGGCGCAATGCGTATATTTGGGTGTTGTGTGCTATTGTTGAAAACCGTAGAAAAAAAATGAAATTTAAACAGATTGATATACAAAAATTTGATTCAACAGGTAACTATGTTTTGAATGAAGAATATATTCTTTCTTATGGTTATTCTGACGGTTGGACTGAAAGATCATTTAACATTGCATTTTTTATAGATATATATTTTGACTGTAAAATTGATTTAAGTTTCTGTTTAAGAAATTTAAAAAAAAAGAATGGAACTTCATATAGCGAAAAGATTGAAAAGCAAATTGAATCACAAATACCTATTGAAATTAAAAACTTAATTGTATCGCTAATAAATCTGAAAGAGCTAAAATTAAAGTATTTATATGCTGACACATTTATGGAAGATTCAGAAAATGAGCATTTTGTCATTAATCATAATGAAAAATCCCATAATATTGGAATAGGTATCTTGCTTAAAAAAGTAAAACCTGAAAATGAATCTGAAAATTTATTTCTCCAACTTCATATAGAATTTAAAAAATGGAAAGAAGATATATATAAGAAAATATTATCCGAAATTTAAAATTACAACATCACACAACAGGTGTTTGGCAAGATTGCGAATTTTGTAATAAATACACGTTTATTTCTCGCAAGTAATTTTATCTTTAACAGAAAATAATCGGTTACGAAGCTCGCAACCTCGCCAAGCGCCGGAAAGTTAGCGGTAATTTTATCCAAAACAGACGAATTCAACAATTAATATACAAAATGAACAACTTGCAAGAATTAAATATTTACGAATTTTTTGAAAATCCAAGAATACTTTGCAACGAAGATTATACTTATAAAAATTTTTCATTTGAGGGAATCAAATTATATGATTTTGTTGACTTAATCCCTAATGAATTAATAGAAGATACAAGATTAGAAAAGCTGCCCGAAAATATTTCTCATTCTTACCTAAAAGATGGAAAAACTTACTTTGTATTAAATAACTTAGAAAAAGAATATGAACTCACTGACAGAATAAAATCTGTTAAAGAAAATGGAGGAAGACTTTTTAGCAAATCAGGAATTGGATATGGAATAAATAATGGTAAAGTTGTCGAAATAATTTTGTTAGAGTATAAATTAAACTTTTTCAATGATGTAAACAAAAATAACGTAAGTGAGATTTTTGGAAAATTTGATGCAGAAAATGAAGATTATGATTATCAACATGGAGCGTTGATGAACACTTTATATAAATATTTATCACGTAAATTAGAAATTGAATTAGATGAATGGGATAACAAGGTGAAATTAATAAAAATTGGAGAAGAACTTAAA
>MKVE01000040.1:0-7263 GCA_001898785.1 Chryseobacterium sp. 36-9
CAGTTGTACAACGTTACCGGTGATTGGCGTTCCGATTTTATCAAGTAACTCTATTGACGGTTGGGATTCGGTGTTGTCGATTTTGCAGATGCCTTCGGGGATTCCTGTTGCAACAGTTGCTTTGAATGGTGCTGCCAATGCCGGGATTCTCGCAGCTAAAATCATTGGTACGTTCGATTCCGAGGTTTCTGAAAAATTACAAAAATACCAGGATTCTCTTAAAGATAAAGTTCTTGGAACTGTTGAAGCTATCAAAAAACAACATCCGAATCAGTTTGATAAGTAGAGTGGTTAGGGCAGCTTAATCCGTCTTCCGCTCCCAATCTTTTCACTCCACTTCGTTGCGTAAAAAGGATTTCCGCTCAAGCCGGGCTGCAGATTCAACATAAAATAAGATTAGTCATAAGATACAATTTTGTCATTCCATAGGAATCTAATCAGTTGAGATTCCTATGGAATGATAAAGATTACAATAATCATTTTTTGCGTTTAAAAACAAAACTAATTTCTGAAGTTCTGACATTTGGTTGTAAACCAGTAACATATTCGGTATTTCCAAAATTAGGATGAACAGTTTCTGTCTTCTCGAAAACATCTACCAATTCCCAGCCTTCTTCGCCTAATGAGTTAAGGGAACTGTTTGCTATATCGATTTTTTTTGACGCAAATTTTGCGAGTTCGTCTTGTTCACTTCCTTTATAAGTAATTGTTTTATATTCCCATTTTTGGCTGCAAGAAATAATGCTGATTACAAATATGCTTGTTAAGAAAATTTTTTTCATTGATTAGTTTTTAGAATCTAAAACAAAACTAAATCATTGAAAATGAAATTAATTACGGAAAACCGTATTTTATCTAAATATAATTTTACTTATCCAAAATCCCTCTGATCTTATTCGCATTCACAATCAATTCTTCCAGATAATCAAAATTCTCTTTCTCCAAAGCGGATTTGAATTTTCTCAGCTGCGTAATATGTTCATTCAGAACATCCAAGACATTTTCTTTGTTCTGACGGAAAATCGGAACCCACATTTCCGGATGAGATTTTGCCAGACGAACCGTACTCGAGAAACCAGAGCTCGCTAGCTGAAAAATAGTATCTTCTTCACGCTCTTTTTCTAAAACCGTATTTGCAAGTGCATAAGAAGTAATATGCGAAATATGCGAGATGTAAGCCGTATGAACATCGTGCGCATCGGCATTCATATAGATTGGATGCATCTCTAATGTTTTAATGAGTTCTTCTACAAGTTCTAAAGCATTGTCGTCGGATTCTTCTTTGTTACAAATCACGGCTGCTTTTCCTGTAAAACTATCTTTGGTTGCCGCATTCGGACCGGAGTTTTCCGTTCCCCACATCGGGTGAAACGCTACGAAACGTTTTCTGTTCGGGTGATTTTTGATAGAATCTACAATTCCTGATTTGGTAGAACCAACATCCATCACAACCTGATTATCATTAATCAAATCCAAGACATCAGGTAATATTTTTCTGGCCGAATCTACTGGGATTGCAATAATAATCAAATCCGAATTTTGGATTCCTGTTTCGAAACCTGCTTTTTCATCAATAATGTTAAGTTCAAGTGCTTTATTGAGGTTGTATTCATTTTGGTCAATTCCATAAACGAAATTGGTGAAGTTTTTCTCTTTTAATTTCAATGCAATGGAACCTCCGATTAATCCGGTTCCGATAATTCCTATCTTCATCTTTAATAGTTTTCTAATTTATTTTAAAACAAAAAACCCCGTCATCAGGACGAGGTTTTGATATTTCTACATACGAATCCTAATCCTGTTTCAGGTTTTGAATTGCGTAATAATATGTTCTGCTTGTAGTTTTCACAGAACGAAGATAGAATTAATTTTATTAAATTCAAAAAAAATTATGGATTTGAAATAATTAACGTTGATGGAATATCCGATAACCAGAGACTTTTGGTGTCAATCAGGTTTTTCCAGCTTTTGCTGCTGATGAGCATCAGATCCTGAGATTCAAGAAATTCTTTCTCAATGGTTTTCTCGTTGTAAAGCGTGATGTGATTCGGTGCGATATGTTCGATATTCCTAATTAGTTCGCGTATTTCTGTATTTCTTCGGATTTGTCCGGCAGCATCCAAGATAATGACCTGAGAATCGTTATTATTGATGAGTCGCTTGGCATATTCAACCAGATAAAAATCGCTCAAGTCAAAAATCGGGATGAAAATTTTATCTGCACTTTCGAAGTTTTTGTCAACCATAATTCCCACAGGAATATTGGTTTTGTCCAGTATGCTCAACGTAAAATCATCGAAAGGAGAAGAATTGAAGATATATGATTTGCCTTTAACTGTGTTCAGTAATTTCTCAGGATTAATGATTTTGGTCGTAAAACCCAGCAATTTTCCAAGCAACGTTCCTTCATATATAGATTTTCTCAGCATTATCAGAAGCAAGTCATAGTTACCTTTGTTAGTGATATGCACCAAATCATTTTCGATGTCATTGGAAGCTTTGAAAAGGGTAGTGACTTCCAGCTTCAGCTCCTGCGATGTGTCGATAATGTTAGAAAACATTTCCTCCTCATAACTGTCGGAATCGAAGGTGTGAAGTCCTTCCACAGGCGCAGTGGTCATTGCGGTAATACTTTTGTTACCGTTCATTTTATTAGTGAAATTATCGACAAGCTTCAAGAGTGTACTTCCGGATTCCGGATTTTCAAATGAAAGCAAAACTTTATATTTTCCACTATTATAACTATTTTCTTCATCGCCCATTGATTTTTTTCCTCTGAACAGAAAATTGATTAAATCCAAAGAAGGTCCCGTCATAAAGGTAGTAAACAGTGCCATTATGACCATCATTGCAAAAATCTCGGGACTTAGAACACCCAAATCATAACCGATGTTGAGGACAATCAGTTCCATAAGACCTCGGGTATTCATCAAAGCACCGATGGTGAGACTATCTTTCCAATTGATTCTCAGGAATTTTGCAGTGAGGGCGCTTCCGATGAATTTTCCTGTTACAGCGACCGCGATAATCAAACCTGCCGTCATCCAGAGATGTCCGTCATTCAATAATCCGATTTGGGTCCTTAATCCTGTGAAAACAAAGAATAATGGTAGTAGTAAAACTAATGCGACATCTTCAACTTTCTCAATAAAAAGATTCCTGAATTTCACATTTTCCGGCATTATCGCACCAGCCATAAACGCTCCAAACAATGCGTGAATCCCGATCACTTCCGTCGCATAAGCCGAGATAATCAGTGTTAAGAAAAAAATCGCAACAATAGATTTGTTGATGATTCCTTTCCCTGCCTGCAATTCTCCGATTCTTTTGAGGAAAGGTCTCACGATTTTTATCATTAGAAAAACATAGGCAATCGCCATCAGAATGACATAAATTGAACTGGCAAAAGAACCTGCTTTTACAATTGCAATCACGGCTGCTAGAATACACCAGGCCGTGATATCATCGGCCGCAGCACAGGTGATGACAATGGTTCCAAGTTTGGTTTTCTGGAGATTCCGTTCCTGCACAATTCTCGCCAAAACCGGAAATGCCGTGATACTCATCGCAATGGCGATGAACAACGCAAACGAACTGAATTGGACACCATCCGGCGCAAATTCCTTATAAATGAAATAGGACAATCCTATTCCCAATGCAAATGGAATGATGATACTGGCGTGGCTGATGACAACGGCGTCGTGCGCTCTTTTCCTGAGAACGCTCAAATCCAGCTCCATTCCCACGATGTACATAAACAGTATTAATCCTATCTGGCTGAGAAACTGTAAATTAGGAAGTGATTCTCTTGGGAAAAGGAAAGCTGAAAATTCAGGGAAATAAAGTCCTAAAAGCGAAGGTCCTAAGACAATCCCGGCAATCATTTCGCCAATAACAGAAGGCTGCTTCATTTTCATACAAATCCACCCGAACAATCTTGCCACAAAAATTATTGTGACGATTTGGATAAGAAGCAATGCCAGCGGATGATGCAGGTTGGTCATAAATGAGTCGACAAAATTGTCCCACATTGTGCCGTTGCTGGTTTTATGAATAATGTTTTCGCCGGCTTCCAGCGTTTTTCCTTCCACAAAAAACCAATACATCAAAGCCGAAAAAACCAAAACTGTTGTAACGTAAAATATAATATTCCTGTACTTTGCCATAATCATTGACTTAAATTTTACCTAATTTTCAAGATGTAAAGTTGAGAAGTTTTTGAATATGAATTTTATATCAAATTCAAAAATGTAATAAAATGGCCTTTTTCTGCGCTGAAATTATTTTGAGAGTTTTTCGGAAACCTGGCTTTTAAACGTATCACTGATATTTAATTTTATTGGATTTCCTTCTGATGAAGCCAAATCCAGAATAATTTCCGAAGAGGAAAAAACCTTAATAAAATCGATGTTAACCATTTCTTTTTTGTTGATTTGAACAAAATTTTTCTGGGGCAATAATTCGGATAAATTTTTAAAACTTAAGTTTTTAAGAATGATTTCTGAATGGTTTTTCAGCTTCAAATCCTTATCGCGACTATCGATTTCCGATGTTTTGATGTAAACTACATCACTGACAAAAATTCGGGTTTTGCCCAGATTGGTGTTCCATTCAAAAAACTGATTTTTTCGCTGTTCACCCAACAATTTTTCTACCTTTTCAAAAGCCTGCTGGAGGCGTTCTTTTTTGATAGGTTTTCGCACATAATCCAACACATCGAGATCAAAAGCTTCTGCTGCGTATTCTTTGTAAGCCGTCGTAAAAATAATTTTTTTGTCTTGGATTAATTCAGCAACTTGAAGTCCGTTCATTCCAGGCATCTCGATGTCGAGAATGCAGATGTTACAATCAATGTTATTGATTTCCTGTAAAAAAACTTTTGGATTGTTAAAGGCTTTGACCACCTCGATATTTTCCATTTCACTGCAAAGCAATTTCAAGTAGCTGATTGCCAGTAACTCATCGTCCAGAATAACGCACTTTATCATAAAATTCTGAAAGATTAATGGTTAGATGTGCTGTGAAAATACCATTGCTGATATTTTTGCTGAGTTTGTAATGATTCTTGTAAATTAATTTCAAACGCTGGTCAAAAGATTTGCTTCCGAATCCACTGTTTTCCTTTTGCAACGGCGTTTTCTCTGAAATTTTATTCGAAACTTTCATTTCAAATGTTCCGTCATCCAAAACTAAATTAACGGAAATAAAAGAATCCTGGGCCAGAAAATCTGTGTGTTTAAAAGCATTTTCAATCAAATCAACAGAAATCAGCGGTGCAAAAACTTTCTCCTGATAAACAGGATCTTCTTTGTTGATTTTGGTCTTAATTCTGAAATCGAACAAAGGATTGATTTTGATTTTGTTGATTTCGATGAGATTCATTGCAAAATCCAGTTCTTCTTTTGGACTGACAAATTTGTTGCCGCTTTCGTAGAGAATGTAATCCAGAATATTGGCCAGTTTGTCCAATGAAATGTAAGTCTGATAAGCGTGCGATTGCACTGAATTCAGGATGTTTTTGAAAAGATGAGGATTAAGTTTGGTCTCGATGTGTTCCAGTCTCACATTGTCGAGTTTGTTTTCAATGGCTCTGTAATTGTCTTCGAGAAGCTTATTTTTTGCCTTTACGGATTTATATTTTCCGAAGAGAAAAAAACTCAGAACCAACAGGAAAAAAATAACAAAAATCCCACCAAATAAAAGATAATCGGGTAGAAGAAGATTTTTGCCGTTCATCGTTTATTTTAACTTTTTAAGACCGATAAATTCCGCTTTTTCCTTGCATTTGGAATAATGGATTTCATAGGTCGGATTGTCTTTAGGATAATTTAGAATATATTCCGGACAAGGTTTTTTCTGAGCGTTGCTTTTGTCGAAATCGATTTTACCTTTGGAAATGATATCGTCTTTCAGGGATTTTTCAGAGATTTTATTCGCTTCCATTTCTTTTTTGAATTGGTCAGAATAAGAAAAATCTTTGGTCAATGTTTCCGCAATCACTCTGTCATTGGGAAAATACGAGCAGCTTGCACCTTTCTGATTGAGGACAAAGAAAACGATTAATTATCCAGGAATCAATCCGATAAAATAGAATTTAAGTTTTTTTAGCATTGTTTGATTTTAAAAAATCAGAAGGTTGATGTCGTGGTAAGGAAGGTCGAACTTGTTGCAAATCAGTAGCTTGGTGTGGCGGCCTTTGTACATATACAAGGATTGCTTGATTTCGTTTTTGTGAACCAGCATATTTTCAAAACCGCCTTCTTCATCGTAACCCAGTAGATAGCTCAAAAAGAAGTTGCTGATTGCTTTCGTAGTTGTTCTTGGCATTTTTGACGTCAGGTTAGGCAATCCGCAATGGATAACGCCGTGCTTGATGATAAACGGTTTTTCAGTAGAAGTTAGTTCCGATGTTTCGATAACTTTTCCGTTATCTATGGTAATATCAATGATGACACTTCCTTTTTTCATTTTCATCACCATATCTTCCGTTACGATTGGCGACAGGTTAAGTCTTGGCAAAGCACCGATAACAACATCTGCACGTCTAAGAGATTTTGTGAGTTCTTTTGGATCGATGATTGAAGTCGGAACTCGGCTGTCCACCAATGTGTGAAGTCTTCGTAGTTTTGACAAGGAATTATCAAAAACTTTCACGCTGGCACCAAGTCCGATGGCGGCTTTCGTTGCAAATTCGCCCACAATTCCGGCACCCAATATTACTACTTCCGTTGGACGCACACCGGTAATCCCACCAAGCATCAATCCGTTGGACATGGCCAAAAGTTCTGATGCATAAAGAATGGAAACGGTACCTGCAATCTCGCCAATCAATCTTACCAAAGACAATTGTTTGTACTCGTCCATTATGAATTCAAACGCAATGGCGTTGACTTTTTTAGCCGCTAATTTGATGAAATAATCTTTGTCCCTGAGATTGATTTGCAGAGCAGAAATCAGATATGTCATGGGTCTCAGGTACTCGATTTCTTCTTCTGTCGGTGGGTTGATTTTAAGCACCAAATCTTGAGAAAACGCCACTTTTGGATCGTTGGTAATTTCTGCTCCGGCTTCTGAATAAAGCAAATCTGAGAAGTGGGAGCCTTCGCCGGCGCCACTTTCTATAATCACTTTATGACCGTTATTGACCAATATCTGAACAGCATCAGGAATCAGGCATGTTCTTTTCTCACTCAGACAAGTTTCCTTAGGAACACCAATGCTGAAGGTTTTTCCTTTTTTTACTGCTTCTAACTTTTCTTCCTT
>MKVE01000040.1:7309-8648 GCA_001898785.1 Chryseobacterium sp. 36-9
ACAAATTACAGTATGTGTTAATTAAATTCGATTTCTCTTCCGGATTCGGTATTTTCTATGGTCATTTCGTGAAAATCATAGCCTTCCAGCTCATCCATATAGATTTCCGGCCATTCAATAATAGAAAGAAATCCATTGTCCAGATATTCCTCAATCCCGAAATCATAGGCTTCGGTTACATCTTTCAGTCGGTACAAATCGAAATGATAAACTTTTCCTTTTGGCGTGTCATATTCGTTGACAATAGAGTAGGTTGGCGACGAAATCTCATCATCGCTCCCAAATTCTTTCAGTAAGTATTGAGTAAAAGTCGTTTTTCCAGCGCCAAGATTGCCTTTAAGCAAAAGAATGTTATGCTGAAGATTCGGAATGATTTGATTGACAACGTCTTTCCATTCCGGAAGTGTATTGATTTGAAATACCATTTTTATTTTTCGCAAAATTAAAATATTTATTTCTACAAATCCGGAATTTGAAACTAGAATTTTTCACAGATCATCGTATAGAAATACTGAGTTGCTGAGCTGTTTCTGGCAAGAAAAGTAACTCTGTATAGGTTGTTATCACCGGGGTAAGTTATGTAAAGTTCATCCAATCCGTTGTTTGCATAAGTTGCATCCAGAGTTTGCCAACCGGTTGTACTGTTGTTTCCTGTTCCACTTCCAATGGTTACTGACTGTCCGGAAGCTAAGGTATTAGTTCCGCTAAAGCTGTCGGTAGATTTGTTGACTCTGTGGATGATCGTATAATATATTGTAGTTGAGTTTCCTGAGACAAGCTTGATTTGAGGAACGGGACCTGTATTAAACCTGAAGCTGAATTTTCCGCAATCTACGGTATTGCCAATGTTCGGAGAGTTGGAAACATAAGTCAGTTTTTTGTTTTCTACAGCTAATGTCTGGATTGTTGAAAGTAAACTGGCTTTGTCCCATTTATCAAATTCGCCGTTGGTATTTGCGACAATGACATTGTTGTAAGCTGCATCTGTACTTTTATCTGTTAAGGTTCTTACTCTGAGATCTCCGTTAACATCAAGGGCTCTGGTTGGTGAATTGGTATTAATGCCAACATTTTGACCATAAATGGATGTTGAAAAAAACACAATCGAAATAAATATAATCTTTCCCATATTATAAAGTTTGCATATAGAACCTTTCACAAACCAGAGCATATGCATAGGTTGTCGTGTTGTTGTTATTCGTTCTCGATAATGTAAGTCTGTATAGATGATTCTGTTTTGGCGGAATAATAGTATATATCCTTACCGTATTGCCGGCAGCATCATTTGTTGTAGGAAAAGCTGTGGCGTCGAGAGTCTGATAAGTTGCATAATTTGCTG
>MKVE01000040.1:8695-18459 GCA_001898785.1 Chryseobacterium sp. 36-9
TTATTGTTTGTAGCAAATATCGTTGTCGAGTTCAGTTTGAATTCCGGAGTATTGTTATTGTTGATCCTAAAAGTGATGTCACCGCAGTTACATTCGTTGGCAGTTACAGCTCCGGTTGCAAGATAAACCGAACGCTTTACTTCTACGTTATTGGTTGATGTCTGGAAAATAGCAGGAATGGTAATGTAATCTACATCACCTGTAGAATTATTGGCCGTAACTATTCTGTCATATGCAGAATTGTTAGTAACAATAGTTCCTGTTGTCACTCTCAGATCTCCATTAACATCCAGTTTTCTTGTAGGCGCATTGGTGTCTATTCCAACATTTGTATTCTGCGAGTATGCAAGACCGGAAATTAGAATCGTAGCAAAAAAATATTTTTTCATATTCTAGAATTTTTCGCAAACTGCTGCAAAGTCATAATTGGTTGTTCCTGTTCTTTGAAGAGCCCGGTAGATTGTTAATCTGTAAAAATCTGCATCACCGGGATATTGGAAGTGCATCACGTTTTGTTCAAAATCGGCAACGTTAGCCTGGGCAAATTGTTGATAAGTATTCCAGTTATTGGCATCAAACGTAAATGCTACCGTTGCATCGTCCGAAGAAGCCTTGCCCTGATAAAACTGATATCCGTTGCCATCCCAGTTTTGTTCCATGCTCATATAAACACTTACGACAGCTCCTGGATTTTGAGACAACTTGAATCTTATGTTAGAAGAAGCGCCTGTATCAAAAGAGAAACTGAATTTTCCGCAGGTTAGGGCCTTGTTTGGATCTCCACTTTCTGTTGTCATGTTATAAATCTGGCTGTAGCTTTCTTTATTGGAAGTTCCTGGCTGTGGAGTCGGCTGCAGGCTCGCTTTTGTTGTATAATCGATATTACCATTAGCATCGGTTACCAATATATTGCTGTATGCGGCAGATTCTGATTTATTGATTGTTCCCCGTACTCTCATAGAACCAGAAACGTGAAGTTTTCTTGTAGGTGATGCTGTATTAATTCCAACTTGAGCAAAGGATAAATTATAGATTAAAAGAGCAAATAGAATTGTCTGTAATTTCATAGAATTTAAATAATAATGTAAGTAAAAGGCCGTAAAATTAATGATATTTTTATTAATGATTCAGTCATAACAATTTATGTACCTAATTATATTTAATAATAAATTGTTATGTGTGGAAAATTTGTTTTTTTTTAAATTTCTATTTTTTGATTAGATTTACATTGTGATTACCAAAGAGACTATTGATAAAATATTTTCTACAATACGAGTAGAAGAGATTGTCGGCGAATATGTTCAGTTGAAAAGAGCGGGCTCTAACTTTAAGGGTTTGAGTCCTTTTCATGAGGAAAAATCGCCAAGTTTTGTGGTTTCCCCAAGTAAACAGATTTGGAAAGATTTCTCGACCGGGAAAGGCGGAACAGCCATTTCTTTCCTAATGGAAATTGAGAATTTTACTTATCCGGAAGCACTTCGACATGCTGCGAAAAAATATGGAATTGAGATAGAGGAAAATGTCCGCGAATATTCTGAAGAGGAAAAGCAATCTCAGACAGAGCGCGATCTGCTTTACAAAATTCACGAAGTTGCCAATGATTTTTTCCAGGAGCAGCTTTGGGAATCGGAAGAAGGCAAAATGATCGGGTTTTCTTATTTCAAAGAAAGAGAGCTTCGGGATGATATTATTAAGAAATTTCAGCTGGGATATTCGCCCGAAAAGAAAAATGCGTTTACGGAATTCGCGCTTGAAAAAGCATATTCAAAAGAAATATTAGAAAAATCTGGCTTATCCATTTTTCCGGAAAATACACCTTCAGGGATTGACAGATTCCGTGACAGGGTTATTTTTCCGATTCATAGTTTTTCGGGAAGAGTGCTTGGATTTGGAGCAAGGATTCTCAAGAATAATGTCAAAACGGCGAAATATCTCAATTCTCCGGAAACCGAAATCTATCATAAGTCCAATGTTCTTTACGGACTTAATCAAAGCAAACAATCCATTTCCAGGAAGAATCTTTGCCTTTTGGTGGAAGGTTATATGGATGTTGTGTCACTGCATCAATCCGGAATCGAGAATGTTGTGGCGAGTTCCGGAACTTCTTTGACAACCGAACAGATCAAACTCATCAAAAGATTAACGGAAAACGTCACGATTCTTTTTGATGGTGATAATGCAGGAATCAAAGCCAGTTTCCGAAGCATCGATATGTTGTTGTCTGAAGGAATGAATATCCGCGTTCTTCTTTTCCCGGACGGAGACGATCCCGATTCTTTTGCCAGAAAACATCCACAGGAATTTGTTGAGAATTTTATTGACAAAGAAGCGAAAGATTTTATTGATTTCAAAGCAGAGATTTTACTCAGAGATGCTGGAAATGATCCAATCAGAAAAGCTGAATCAATCCGTGATATCGTAAAATCGGTTGCCTTTGTTCAAAATGCGTTAAAGCGTGAAGTTTATCTGAAAGAAGTCTCGAATAAATTCGGGTTGAGTGAACAAAGTTTATTCAATGAACTTCAGATTCAGACGAATGTAACACAGCAGCAGCAGGAATCAAAACCTAGATTTGAAGAAAAAAAAGCAGCACCAAAACTAGAAATCGTTCAGGAAGCTGGTTTTTCTATTAACCCATTGTTGGTTCAGGAAGAAAAGCTGGTGGATCTGATGCTGAAATACGGCGACTTTGTTCTTGATAGAAAAGATGCTGAAGGTAATGATTATAAAATCACGGTTATCGAAGAAATCCTCAATCACCTGGACGAAGACGATTGCGAAATCCAATTGGATATCAATAAAAAAATCGTTTCCGAAATCAAAGAAGGCATTCTCCAGAACGAATTACGATCAGGTAATTTTTTCTTCGATTTTATGGATGAAGAAGTTTCCGGAAAATTGGCCAGTGCACTCATAGAAAACTATCACACAAGTAACTGGAACAAGTATAATATCTATTTCAGTTCAGAGGAAGAAGTGGTTCCTAAGTTAGTTTCTGACATCGTGTTAAGACATAAAAGAGAATATATTGTCAAATTAATTAATGACCTCAAAAATCCTCTTAGTAATGAAAATGATAATACAGAGATCTACCAAAAAATAATTCTTCTGACACAACTCAAAAACAAATTGGACAGCGAATTATTTCGTATTTTGTGACAGAAAGTCTTACTTTAGCAAAGGAACAGAAATTGCAAACTCAAACAAGATTTAAAAATAACCAAATATAATATGGACATTAAAAAAGAATTCAGAGATTTCTCAGTTAAGCATATGGGAAACAACGGTTTGGTAACCGATCAATATATGGGAATGTTCAACCCGACCAATCTGACACCTTATATTATGGAGGAAAGAAGAATGAACGTTGCACAGATGGACGTTTTTTCCAGATTGATGATGGACAGGATTATTTTCCTTGGAACAGGGATTGACGATCAGGTCGCGAATATCGTAACAGCGCAGTTGTTGTTCCTGGAAAGTTCAGATCCTAGCAAAGACATTCAGATCTATATCAATTCTCCTGGTGGTAGCGTTTATGCAGGTTTGGGGATTTATGACACGATGCAGATTATCAAGCCGGACGTAGCAACAATCTGTACCGGGATGGCTGCATCTATGGGCGCCGTGCTTTTGGTTGCGGGTGAAAAAGGGAAACGTTCTGCCTTGAAGCACTCCAGAGTTATGATTCACCAGCCAAGCGGTGGTGCACAAGGTGTAGCTTCTGATATGGAGATCAACCTGAGAGAGATGTTGAAACTGAAAAAAGAATTATACGATATCATTTCCAACCATTCCGGTCAAACTTACGAATGGGTAGAAAAAGCGTCGGACAGAGATTATTGGATGACATCAGAAGAAGCGAAAAGTTTCGGAATGGTGGACGAAGTTCTCGAAAGAAAAAAATAAATCACAAAACCTGATTCATCGAATCAGGTTTTTTTATTGACCCAAATTCTCCAACCCTGTAACTTTCCAACTCACTAACTCAATAATTTGGGCGCCTTTATCCGTCTCCAGCTCCCGCTCTTTTTGCTCGGCATAGCCTCTCGCAAAAAGGAGCTCCGCCTACGCCGGGGCGCGCTTCGCGAATGAGAAACATTGGTTGAGTTAGCTGGTTTAGAAAAATCTGGACTAGGATAACTATGTAAATATGACATGTTGCGTACGCTTTGCAAAAAAACATTTTGCAGAAAATCTCAATTTTTACTACTTTTGACACGTTAAATTATAAAAAATGAAAAAATCTGTTATATTGTTGGCTTCTGCTATTTTAGTTGTGTCTTGTGATCTTCCTGCAGGTGGGAACAAAAGAGTATTGAAAAAAACAGACGAAGTTATTGCATACGACGATCCGAATGCACCTCATGGCACATATAAACCTAAGGCAGATTCCGCAAAAACTGTTCAGCCAATTGTAACAGATTCCGCAAAGGCTATAAAACCGGAAGCCAAACCAGCAGTAGCAGAAGAACCTAAAGCTGCTCACTAATCATAAATTTATAAAAATATTATAACAAAAAATGTCTTGCGTTTGCAGGACATTTTTTATTTTTACGAACCTTACTTTTTCATCTTTGACAAAGTTTAAAATCATTTATCAATCATCATTTATTATTAATAAATAAAATGAGTAACACACAACAATACATCCAGGAGAATAAACAACGTTTTCTTGATGAATTATTTGATATCCTTAGAATAGCTTCAATCAGTGCCGATCCGGCTTACAAATCAGAAGTCCTGAAATGCGCGGATGAAGTGGCCAGACATCTCAAGGTTGCCGGAGCTGACAATGTAGAAATCCTTGAAACCAAAGGTTATCCAATCGTTTTCGGAGAGAAAATAATTGATCCTAATTTGCCAACAGTTTTGGTTTATGGGCATTATGACGTTCAGCCGGCCGATCCTTTGGAATTATGGACAAGCGATCCTTTCGAACCGGTTGTTAAAACAACAGAACTTCATCCGGAAGGTGCCATTTTTGCAAGAGGTTCGGCTGATGATAAAGGACAGTTCTTTATGCATGTCAAAGCGTTCGAAGCGATGATGAAAACCGATTCACTGCCTTGTAATGTTAAATTTTTGATAGAAGGGGAAGAAGAAGTAGGTTCGGCAAGTCTTGCAGATTTCCTTGAGGAAAATAAGGAAAAACTGAGCTGCGACGTCATTTTGATATCAGATACTCATATTTATTCCAATGAGCAGCCAACGGTTACGACAGGTTTGCGTGGATTGAGTTATGTTGAAGTTGAAGTTGAAGGTCCGAATCGTGACTTGCATTCTGGTCTTTATGGTGGTGCCGTTCCAAACCCAATCAATGTTCTTTCAAAAATGATTGGTGATTTGATTGACGATAAAGGTCATATTACAGTTGACGGTTTCTATGATAATGTTTTAATCGTTTCTGATGAAGACAGAAAAGAAATGAACAAACTAAAAGACGATCCGGAAGGCTACAAAAAATCAATTGGCCTCAATGATATCCATGGAGAAGAAGGATATACTACTTTGGAAAGAGCGTCTATCAGGCCAACTCTTGATGTAAACGGAATCTGGGGAGGTTATACTGGTGAAGGCGCAAAAACTGTAATTGCTTCCAAAGCTTTTGCTAAGATTTCAATGAGGTTGGTTCCCAATCAGACTCCGGAAGAAATCACAGAAAAATTCACTAAGTATTTTGAAAAAATTGCCCCGAAAAGTGTGAAAGTTAAGGTAACGCCACATCACGGTGGAATGCCTTACGTTTTGGAAAGCAATACCAAAGAATTTTTAGCTGCTAAAAAAGCAATGGAAAAAGCTTTTGGAAAAGAAGTTCTGCCTTACAGAAGTGGAGGAAGTATTCCGATTACATCATTGTTCGAGAAAGTTCTTGGCGCTAAATCTGTTTTGATGGGCTTTGGTTTGGATTCAGATGCAATTCATTCACCGAATGAGCATTATGGACTATACAATTACTACAAAGGAATAGAAAGTATCCCTTATTTCTTTGAGTTTTACGCTCAAGGATGAGAAAAATTGAAGACAGTTTAGGCTGTCTTTTTTATTAATATTTAATCAAATACAATTATGTCAAAAGTAGTTTATATCACGGGCGGAACCAAAGGAATTGGTTTTGGTATTGCAGAAGTATTGTTAAAAAATGGCCATAAAGTAGCGATCAGCGGAAGAAAGCAGGAAGATGTGGACAAAGCTGTTTCTGAGCTTAAGGTAATTTCTGAAAGTGTTTTCGGAGTAAGTTCTGATGTCAGAAATTTCGAGGATGAGGAATCAGCAGTTCAAAAGATTGTTCAGAATTTCGGAAGCCTGGATGTTGTGATCGCTAATGCAGGATTGGGAGTTTTCAAACCGGTTGATGAGTTAACGATAGAAGATTGGAATTCGATGCAGGAAACCAATTTGACAGGCTGTTTCTACACACTGAAAGCTTCGATGGAAGAACTTAAAAAATCTCAGGGTTATTACATAACCATCGCAAGTCTTGCAGGAACCAACTTCTTCGAAAATGGAGCCGGTTACAATGCTTCTAAGTTCGGCGTTGTCGGTTTTACACAAGCTGCGATGATTGACCTTAGAAAGTATAATATCAAAGTTTCAACCATAATGCCGGGTTCTGTTGCAACTTATTTCAATGGAAATGTTCCGTCAGAAAAAGATGAATGGAAAATCCAGCCAGAAGATATGGGGAATCTTGTTCTTGATATGCTGAATATGAATCCGCGTGTTTTGCCAAGTAAAATAGAATTCAGAGCAAGTCAGGTAAAGAAATAAAAAATTATTGATTGCGTGAAAATTGGATAATTTAACCTCAATATTTGTGATTCTTAAAAGCAGAAAATTTTGATTAAAATCGTTGGAATTATTTATAGATAATCTAAATACCCCTCTATTAAAGCGGTTTCCGATGTTATTTAATAAATAACAATAAATTATGCATGCATAGTATTTTTTGTATATATTAGCCACACTTAGTAACATCAAAAGTTATCGTTAAGATTGATTCTTATTCGATAAAAAATTAAAAATATATTTAACAGATGAAAATATTAGTTTGTATCAGTAGCGTTCCGGACACTACAAGTAAAATTAATTTTACAGCAGATAAATCTGCTTTTGACAAAAACGGAATCCAATGGGTGATCAATCCATTAGATGAATTTGCTTTAACGAAAGCTATAAAATTACAGGAATCTCAGGGTGCAACAGTAACAGTGGTTAATGTTGGCGATGCAGGAACGGAAGCTGTTATCAGAAAAGCTTTGGCAATCGGAGCGAATGATGCCGTGAGAGTAAACACCGAAGCAAAAGACAGTTTCTCTGTAGCCAAAGAAATTGCGAAAATTGCTCAGGATGGAGGTTATGATTTGATTCTTACAGGAAAAGAATCTATAGATTACAATGGTGGAGCAGTTCCCGGAATGGTTGCTCAATTGTTGAATTATGCTTTTGTTAATGCAGCGGTTGGATTGGATGTTAATGGTTCAGAAGCAACTGCGGTTAGAGAAATAGAAGGTGGTAAAGAAACGATTTCGGTTAAGTTACCGGCTGTTGTTGCAGGACAAAAAGGTCTGGTTGACGAAAAAGATTTGATTATCCCAAATATGAGAGGAATTATGTCCGCAAGAACAAAACCTCTGAATGTTGTTGAACCTTCTAATTCTGAAGTGAAAGTGGAAGCCGTTTCTTTTGATAGTGTTGCGCCAAGAGCGGCGGTGAAATTGGTTTCTGCAGATAATCTGGACGAGTTGGTAAGATTACTTCACGAAGAAGCGAAAGTGATATAAGCAAAGACATTCAGAATATAGACAGATAGATAATTAGATATTATATTGTTCTCAAATCATATTTCTAAAGTCTACCATCTTTTGTCTATTACCTTTTAATCTAAAAAAATTAAAATTATGGCAGTATTCGTATACGCAGAAAACATAAACGGAATTTACAAAAAAGCAGCATTTGAAGCGGTTTCTTATGCAAAAGCTATTGCAGCAAAGACTGGAGATTCAGTAACTGCAATTTCTATCAACCCTACAGATTCTTCGGATTTGCTTTATAAATATGGAGCAGATAAAGTAGTGAATGTAAAAGACGCAGGTCTTAAAAACTTCAGTGCCAAGGCTTATGCAGAAGCAGTTAACCAAATTGCTGACGGAAATATTATTGTTTTTCCTCATACAACAGATGCATCTTCTGTAGCGCCAATGTTGGCAATTCAGAAAAATTATTCATTGATCACTAATGCGATAGATGTTCCAGAGAGTACTTCACCTTTCCAGGTTAAGAGAAAAGCTTTCTCCGGAAAAGGCTTTATGCACGCAAAAGCTGATGCAGCTGGTGTTATCGTAACAGTATCTCAAAACGCTTTCGGAGTTAAAGAAAATGCAGCTTCAGGTTCAGAAGAAGTTAAGGAATTAAGCATCGCCAATGAGGATACAAAAGTGATCAATCACGAGCAGTCTTCAGGGAAATTAGATCTTAAAGAAGCGGAAATCGTTGTTTCTGCCGGAAGAGGAATGAAAGGTCCTGAAAACTGGGGAATGATTGAAGATTTGGCAAACGTTCTTGGTGCAGCAACTGCTTGTTCAAAACCGGTTTCCGATATCGGTTGGAGACCTCACACAGAGCACGTTGGGCAGACAGGAAAAGCGATTTCGCCTAATCTTTACATTGCAGTCGGTATTTCCGGTGCGATTCAGCATTTGGCGGGCGTTAACAGTTCCAAAACGATTGTTGTGATTAACAATGATGCAGAAGCGCCTTTCTTCAAATCTGCGGATTACGGCGTAGTGGGCGACGCTTTCCAGATCATTCCTGCATTGACAGAGAAAATCAAAGCATTGAAAGCTTAATCCAGTTTTCATAAAAATACAAACCTGAGTCATTGATTCAGGTTTTTTTGTTTCAACTAATGTAAGGATTTGGGCAGCTTAATCCGCCCTCCGTTCCCGCTTTTTTCTTTTTTTGCAAAAAAAGAAAAAGAGCTCCACTCAGGTCGGGCTGCTGCAATTCAATGCGTTATGAATACGGAAAAGAAAATGCTTAAAAATATAATGATTTTGTAACGTAAACAATGTAAAAATCTATAAATCCTAAATGAAAATTAACAAAAAATTTTATATTTGCTAAATGGATTATAAAAAATTAATCATTAGAGGGATCTCATACAGCCAGACTCAATCGGGAGCTTATGCGCTGTTATTGGAACATGAAGAAACATCGGTTAAATTACCTGTTGTTATTGGGAATTTTGAAGCACAATCCATTTCTTTAGGATTAGAAAAAGATATCAATCCGCCGCGTCCTCTGACGCATGATCTTTTTGCCCAATTTGTTAAAAACACAGGTTTTAAATTAGAATCTGTCATTATCTATCAGATCAAGGACGGCGTTTTCTTTTCAAATATTAATTTCAAAAATCCGTTAACGGAAGAAGAACTCATTCTGGATGCCAGAACATCAGATGCTGTTGCGATGGCTGTTCGTTTCGACTCACCAATTTATACTACTTCGGAAGTTCTTAATGAAGCAGGAATCTTACTAGAATTGGAAGAGAACCCAAAACTGGAAGTGGAGGAAACAGAGCAGACGACTTCTGATTTTAACGATCTTTCAGGAATTTCTATGGAAGAATTAGAGCAATTGCTTAATGATGCTGTAAAAGAAGAAGATTATGATACAGCACTCAGGTTGCAGGAGGAAATCAAAAGAAGAAATAAAAAAATAGAATAACAAAGACTTAACATCATTTTTTAACATATGAATCT
>MKVE01000040.1:18492-47858 GCA_001898785.1 Chryseobacterium sp. 36-9
TAATCACAATGGCTAACTTCTGGTTTGGAACAAAACACTGGGACGGAACTCAGTTTGGAGCTGTTTTCGGAACAATGGGGATCGCCTCTATCTTTATGCCAACTATTACAGGAATTATTGCAGACCGTTGGGTAAATGCGGAGAGAATATACTCGATTTTACAGATTCTTTATGGTGCAGTTCTTTTTATCTTGCCTCATACGGAGACACCAAACTCATTTTTCTCAATCATGTTGGTCGCAATGTGTTTTTATATGCCAACGATTGCATTAACGAATTCTATTTCTTACACAATATTGAAAAATAGTCATTTGGATGTTGTTAAGGATTTTCCACCAATTAGAGTTTGGGGAACAATAGGATTTATCGTAGCGATGTGGATTACCAATCTAACAGGAAATAAAGCTACAGAAGGGCAGTTTTATATTGCCGGCGGAGTCGCAATATTATTAGGCTTATATGCATTGACACTTCCGAAATGTCCGCCTCAGAAATTGATTGATAAAAATGCGCCACTTTCTGAACAGTTGGGACTGAACGCTTTCAAGTTATTCGGGAATTATAAAATGGCTTTGTTCTTCCTGTTTTCAATGCTTTTAGGAGCCGCATTGCAATTAACCAATGCGTATGGCGATGTTTTTTTAAGTGAATTTGCTCATTTTCCAAAATATGCCAATTCGTTCGTGGTAGAAAAGTCAACAATTATTATGTCGATTTCGCAGATTTCTGAGACTCTGTTTATTTTGGCGATTCCGTTCTTTTTAAGAAGATTTGGAATCAAAAAAGTAATGTTAATCAGTATGCTGGCTTGGGTTTTAAGATTTGGGCTTTTTGCTTACGGAGATCCGGTTAATGGACTTTGGATGATTATTTTGTCCTGTATCGTTTATGGAATGGCATTCGATTTCTTTAATATTTCCGGTTCACTTTTTGTGGAAACTACGACAGATAAAAAAATCAGATCGTCTGCTCAGGGGCTGTTTATGATGATGACCAATGGTTTTGGAGCAGTATTTGGAAGTTATATTGCCGGCTGGGCGATTGATAAATTTTTTACAATCAAATTTACAACTGCAGCAGAATTATCATCATACTTGCAAACTACTCCGACAGATAGCACTTTCCTTGAGATTCTAAAGAACTCTTTTAATTCTGCGGTTAATCCGGACGGGACTTTATCCAATATTGTATTTGTAAAAAACTGGCCTCATATCTGGCTTTATTTTGCTGCTTATGCATTAATAATAGCTGTATTATTCGGGATATTCTTCAAACATAAGCATTCGGAAGCCGATGTTCAGAATATTGCACATTAATTTGGCATACATTTGAATGCAGTTATTTTAAAATAAAAGAAAATGAAAAAGTTAATTACAAATATTCTGGTAGCTTCGGCCTTTCTTATAAGTATTGGTAGCACCAACAGCTGCAGTAAAGTAGAAGACATAATAGATATTACGGTGCCGGTTCCTTTTGCTATCCCTGTTAATATAGAAACAACAATTCCTTTTGTTGTTTCAACAGAATATGTCAAATCACCGGAAATTCCTCTCAATCTTGATCTTGATGCAAAGATCAAAGAGAAATTTCCTTCAATGTCGATTAATAATTTGAAATCTGCAAAGCTCTCAAGCTTTAGTGTGGATTTTATGTCTTCTTCAAATAATAATGCCATTAAACTGGATAAAGTTAAGAATGCTGAGTTGCTGATTGTTGCGCCAGGTCTTGCTGAAAAAACAATAGCTACGGTTACCAATAATACAAGTCCGGATGCTCTTAATTTCACACCTAATGCAGATGTAGAGTTAATGGAGTATTTAAAATCAAAACAAAGCGCTGTCATTTTAAAAATGCAAGGTTCTGAAACGGCTGCTACTCAAATGAAAATCAGGATTAATGCGTCTTTCAAAATCCAGGTTGGATTGTAATCTGTACTAAATAAAACAAAAAAGATGACTTAACGGTCATCTTTTTTTATGTTGTAATCCTCATAAGGATTTTCTTGTGCAAATAGTATGTTGAGAACCATGCCAATTATTACAATTATATTAATGATGATTTGTATTATGTTGGGGATTGGTAAACCGATAAAAGGATTATAAAGAATCGTAAGAATTACAAATATTTTTACATCCAGAGAATCTCTTCTTTGAAAAGCATCATAAGTTAACCATCCAAATCCTGCAAACAATGCAAATCCGGAAATCCTGTAAAATATATAAGGCATTTTCAAAAAGCAAAGAATAAGAGTTCCTGTTAAAATTAACTTTAAAAGTTGATTCATTTTTATTGATTTATTGTAAAAATAATAAATTATTGTTTATAATTTACTAAATTAATATCATTTGAATAATCAATAAAGAATCAAAAGTTATTCGAATACCAAATTATTCTGTATAGCCAGAGATTTCAATTCGGTTTCCTGCCATTCTTTTTGAGCATCACTTTTCAAGGTAATACCGCCACCCACGAAGAGAAAAGCATAATTTTTGAAGAAGCTGGCACACCTTAAATTGACAAAATAATAAATGAAATCCTCGGTTTCCACTTTGATATAGCCAGCGTAAAATTCACGGTTAAAATGCTCTATGCTTTTGATACCCTGCGCACAAAGTTCTTTTGGAAAGCCACAAACGGCTGGCGTCGGATGAAGTTCTGAAATGATTTTATCCAGACTTTCCGGACTTATCTCTGCAGAAAAATCGGTTTTAAGATGTTTAATATTTCCGGAAATCAAATCTTTGGTTGAGGAAACTTTCAGATTGGATGAGAATTTTCTCAGGATGGATTGGATGTATTCTGTAACTGCTTTTTGTTCTTCGATTTCTTTATCAGTCCAGTGTTCATCAAGAGGTAGCGTTCCCGCAACGCTCATGGTTTCGAAGGTATTATTTTTCTTGTCGAATTTTCCTAGAATTTCAGAAAATCCGCCCATCCAGATCTCGCCATTTTTTTCGAATAAATAACAAAATGCAGAAGGGTAGCTATCACAGAATTTCAGAAAGCTTTTTGTTAATGATAATTTTTTTTCAGAATCAATATCAATATACATTAAAAGTTTTCTCCTGGAAAGAACCAGTTTTTTAAGCTCGTTTTTCTCAATGAAATCTTTTGCCTGAGATATCTTTAAAGCATAAGATTCCGGAGTTTCTTTAGCGATTTCTATAAGCTGGCTTTTAGTTTTTGGAGAAACGTTTTGGTTTTCAATGTCTTCTCTGGAAATTTCTTTGATGCTTCCTTTGAGATCCAAAACCGTTTTGGTATCGAAGCTGACGAATGAAACCAGTTTTTCCTTAGAGAATTCCAGTCTATTGAAAATGTCTGAATCGGGTAGTCTGAAAATGAGCATTGATTTGAAATAAATTAAACTTTCCCGATTGGAACAATGTTATTGGTCATTGTAGTGTGATTAATAAGGTTTCCCTTTTCATCGCGGATTTCTATCTGAGAAACATGCATCGTATTACCTTTCCGGATAAATGTTGCTGTTCCGGTTACAATGCCTTCGCGTTTTGCTCTTAGGTGGTTGCTGTTGATATTGGTACCGACAGGAACAACTTTGGAAGTGTCAATATTAATTAATGAAAGACAAGAACCCAAAGTTTCCGCCAAAACACAGCTTGCGCCACCATGAAGAATCCCGTAAGGCTGATGGACTCTGGAATTAACAGGCATTGTCGCCTTTAGAAAATCATCTGAAACATCAGTATAAATAATTTCCAAAGTCTCGCCAAGTGTATTCTTGCTGGCATTATTGAGATGATCTAATATTTCTTTCTTTTTGGCTTCGTCCATTCTGGTTTGATGTTTAAGTTCAGTTTTAGTTGAAAATTTAGGTTTGAAACTTCAAATTAATATATTTTCGGATTCCAGTTTGCGGGAACTTTTGGCTGGATATCATATTTGATAAAGTAATTCTGGATTTCTTCCATCGTTTCCTCATAGGATTGTGATGCGATTTTATCGAAAGGGATTTTATAACCCAGGTACATCGTTTTTCTTTTAAAATCTCCAGCTGCAATTACAATCGGAACTTTTGCTGCCAAAGCCATATGATAGAAGCCTTTTCTCCATTTTTCAACTCTGCTTCTTGTTCCTTCGGGTGTTATTACCAGACTGAAATCATCTTTTTTGAATTCATTGGCTACAAAATTAACCAGGTCATTTTTCTGGGAACGGTCAATCCCGATTCCGCCAATGCTTTTTACAATCCAGCCGTAAAAAGGATTTTTGGTGTGGGCATCTTTGATAATGACTTTAAGTTTTTTTCCAAGAGACCAATAGGCAAGGTTTCCAAGAAGATATTCGCTGTTGTGAGTGTGAGGAGCAACGACGAGGATGCATCTGTCAAGATTATCAACATCACCCTGAAGAACAACTTTCCATCCGATGATTTTAAGAATGGCTTTTGCAAAGAGTTTTTTCATAAAAAAAAGTATAACCATAATGGCTATACTTTACAAATTTACAAAATATGTTTATTTTTTAAGAAATATAAAAATATTCTTTGACGTCTCAAAACAGGTTGCTAACGAAATCTACGATTTTGATTGCGATTTCTAGTACTAATTGAATCATTTTTTGGTTGCTTTGTGATTAGAAGTTTATTTCTCCAACAAATTTAATAATTATTTTGTTTCTTTTTTAATTAAAGCGTTAAAATTCTATTAAATTATCAATTTATTACAGGATATACCACCGCATTTTTCAAATCCATAGGATTGTTATTCTTTGCAATGAAATTCTGTATAACTTTCGCAGCTTCTTTGAACTGTTCTTTACTGGTGATTTTTGTTCCTCCAACCTGGAAAGTTCCCGGCGGTACATCATCAAATTTTTCTCTCATTTCTTTTGTCGGGTCATTGTAGAACTGAAGCATCATTTTGTGTATATTGGCAATGGAAACCAAAACTGGTTTTTTTCCTGCAAAGCTTTCAAGAAAGTCTGATGTGTCATACGTTTTCTCCAGTTTTTGACTTTTTGCCAATTTGAAGAAAAAGTTTTCTTTACTATCATTCAATTCGAATATCAAGCCAGGCAATCCTCGGAATTTGTAAGGACCTTCGGAAATGTTGATGTCTTTGCAAAACCAAGCCGTCCAGTGTCTTCCTCCAAAATCTGTTGTCGCTTTTTGAAGTGTGTATTGTCCGGAAGTTTTGGTTTCTTTCTCCAGCTTCCAATCCATTTTATCTTCGGTGTTGTAAGAGAAATAATCCATCATCATCTCGTAATTGGTATTCTGGTAGGAATTTTTGAGTCTTCTTAAGGTTGGGATATCTGGAGATGTGCTGTAGTTGTTGCCTCCTTTTTTATTCAGAGAATCATTGATGATATTTTCATAATTATAGAATTTTACATCTTTCGGATTGATATCAAGAGCCATATTCACATTTCTATAATTAGTAGAAGAAGAATCCGGCTTGAATTTGTACTCGTAAATAAAACGGTGTGTTTGGGCTTTTGATAGAGTAGTGAAACATACCAAAAGTAAAAAAGTATAGATTTTCATATTAATATTTTGTGATTTGATGGTTGTAAGAGAACTAGGAGAAAAGCGGAAGCCCGAAGACTTTTTTGCCCGCTTTTCAACTAATCCACTCTCAATTTTTAGTTAGTTTTAATATGGATTTCTTTTTTGCCGTCTTTGATATTGATGTTCATATCTTTGAAGCTTTTTTTCACCTGCTGGTCAATTTTCATTCTTTCCAGAACGACATCTGCAGAATCTTTGGAATAATTTTTCCCATTGATTTTGACTGAATCGCTGTCATCAGAATTATATTCGATAGTCGTCCCATTGATGTTGATTTTGTTTTTTTCAACAGTAATCCCATTATTGTTATAGTTATCATCTTCGTGGTCATCTTCATTTTGTCCATCATCGCCACGAGTACTAACTT
Organism: Chryseobacterium sp. 36-9; assembly: GCA_001898785.1. Classification (GTDB taxonomy): domain Bacteria; phylum Bacteroidota; class Bacteroidia; order Flavobacteriales; family Weeksellaceae; genus Epilithonimonas; species Epilithonimonas pallida. Next base: position 24,393 of record MKVE01000040.1, read on the forward strand.
CATATTCCTTTTCATTGATTACTTTCATTCTGGTAGGAACTACCAACTCATAATCCAATCTGTAATCTCTGAATCTGTATTCATAAGGATACTCAAAATAATTTGGAAGAAAAATTCTGTTACCTCTGATTTCTACCGGAACCTTCATCTTAAGAGGCTGGTTGTAACCTTCTGCTTCTTTTTTGATGATGATGTAAGGCGTTTTGATATCGTCTCTTCTAGTGATTTCCACACTTGGATAATCTCTTTTGTAAATCGTCGCCTTATCAGAATAGATATTATTAAAATAAGTATTGAAGTTCTCAGGGATATTTACCTTTTTGCTATCAAGGTAGATGGTGTCATTTGGAGCAGATATCGATACGTTTTCATAATCTTGATTATCTCCGCTGTATCGGAAGTTGAATCTTGATGCACTTGCAGCCAAAACTCCGATTAAAATGATCCAGATAATTCCTAATGTTCCAAGTACAGGTCCAACATAATTGAATTTTGACTTTGGAGAGAATAATTTGATTGATAATAATAAAAATGCTACTCCGAAGATGATTGTTGGCAAAGCTGCAATGGCAAGTAGTAAGTAACCAAGATTATTTTCTTCCAAATAGAATCCAAGATTATTGTCCATTCCGAACTTGTCAGAACCGTAAGCAAACATCATTGCAAACAATCCGATGAAACATCCAGCTGCCATCAACGCTAGCAAAATAGCAAGACAATATTTCAGAACTTTCAGGAAAGAGTCTCCTGCAGAACCGATTTTCGGACGATTCTCGTTATAGATTTCTCCTGCTCTTGTTGTTGTCTCATTGGCAAACTGCACTATTTTGCTGGATTCTTCCTTTAAGTTATCGAAGTTTAAAGGCTTTCCTTTCATTTTCAAAAAATCAGAAGCTGATTCCGCTTTTGGTAAAACTGCCCAAAGAATGAAATACAAAATCACAACTAAGAATGATGAACCCGGAGCAACCCAAAGGAATAAAAATGCACCTACCCAAATCAGTCTCATCCAAGTGATATCCATTCCGAAATAAGCTGCTAAACCTGCGCAAACACCGGCAATCTTTTGTCTCTCAGGGTCACGGAACAGTTGTTTCTGGGAATTGCTGCTGTAGCTGCTGTAACTTGTAGAAGACTTTGATTTATTTTGTTTTCCTTCTGAGTAGTAAGCTTCTTCCTGCTCATCAATCTGTTCAGGTGTTCCGATTTGAGCAATTACTTTTTCAACATCAGAATCATTGATAACTTCTCTTTTAGCAAGTACTTCTTTGAAAATCTCGACCATTCGGATTTCAATATCGTGCATTACTTCATCTGCTTCCTGAGCATCCAGAGAATTTCTCAAGGCGTTCAGGTAATCGCTGAGCTTTATATAAGCGTGTTCATCTATCATAAAAGAGAACCCTGCGAGTGCTATAGATAATGTCTTGTTCATAGTATTAATTTTGAGAGTGAGAGTTTTTTGTAATTTGGTTCACAGAGTCTGTCAGTTCCTGCCAGGTGGTTTGTAATTCTGCAAGGAAGAGACTTCCTTTTTCAGTGATCTGGTAATACTTTCTTGGCGGCCCGCTTGTAGATTCTTCCCATCTGTAAGCGAGGAATTCGCCGTTTTTCAATCTTGTAAGGAGAGGATAAAGAGTTCCTTCCACTACATCCAGTTTTCCTTTTTTGAGAGATTCTATCAGGTCGGAGACATACATTTCGCGTTGTTGAATCAGACTCAAAATACAGAATTCCAGAATTCCTTTACGCATTTGCGCCTTTGTGTTTTCCGTATTCATATTAATTGTTTGGTTTTAAATCGGTTAATGTAAAGTTGGATGTCGTTAGTTTTCTAATCAACTTCGAATCTGCTTCTCTAACTTTACATTGCAAAGATATATAAACAAAATGGTATTATGCAATACAAAGTAGTAAATATTTTTAAATATATAATTTAAGTTGTTGATTATCAATGATAAAATTTTCTTGATAAAAATTAAAGATTGTGAATAAATCTAACATTACAATAATAAATGAACTTTTAAACAAACTCAATTCGGACGTTTAAACAAAATTGATAATGAATTTCTGTTCTAATTTTGCTTCAATAAAATATTAAAACAATGAACAATTACCAAGGAGCATTACAAAAGCCAATCAATTCCGGCTTCAATGCAAAATCAACAACAGAAGAGGTTATCAAAGGAATCAGTCTTGAAGGAAAAATAGCTATTGTAACCGGCGGAAATTCAGGAATCGGTTTAGAAACAGTCAAAACTTTGGCGAAAGCTGGCGCAAAAGTTATCGTTCCCGCAAGAGATATCGAAAAAGCAAAACGAAATCTCGATGGAATTCCTAATGTTGAATTGGAAGAGTTAGATTTAGCCAATCCAAATTCGATTGACACTTTTGCCGAAAAGTTTTTAAAATCAGAGAGACCACTTCATTTGCTAATTAATAATGCAGGAATAATGTGGGTGCCGCTTCGCAGAGACAGTCGCGGTTTCGAATCGCAATTAGCAGTCAATTATCTGGCGCATTTTCAGCTAACAGCAAGATTATGGTCCGCATTGAAAAAAGCAAACGGCGCCAGAGTAGTGAACGTATCTTCTGGCGGACATCAGTTCTCAGATTTTAATTTTGAAGACCCGAATTTTCTCCATCGTGACTACGAAACTCTGCTTGGCTACGGACAATCGAAAACTGCAGTTAATCTTTTCTCAATGGAATTGGACAATCACTCAAAAGAATTCAATGTCAGAAGTTATGCTTTATGTCCGGGTGCAGTCGGCGAAACCGAATTAGGGAGAGAAGCGCCATTAGATCTGTTTCAAAAATTAGGCTATGTGGATTCGGAAGGTAATCTGTTGCCAGAAGTTAAGGCTTCTCTGAAAACCATTCCACAAGGTGCTGCGACAACCGTTTGGTGTGCAACAAGTCCACTATTTAATGATTTAGGTGGCGTCTATTGTGAAAATGTGGATGTTGCAGAATTGAATTCTGATGTCAAAATTATCGGTGGCATCAAGCCTTATTCTTTGGACGAAACCAATGCCAAAAGATTATGGAAATTGAGCGAAGAAATGACGGGAATACAATTCGACATCAATTGATATTTGTAACTTTGTGTGAGAAGCATTATGGATTACCAAGTCAATTATATCAATCCGGAAATCAAACTTTCCAGTTACGAAGGCAAGCTATTCAAAACCGAAGCCGCTTTTACAGACCATTTGCTGGTTTGGCTGATTTCCGGTGAGACCAAAATTATCCAGGCTGACGAAAGCTTTATTTTCGGTGCAGGAAGTACTTTTTTGATTCCGAGAAACCAGTTGGCGACGATTATCAACTATCCGAAAGACGGATTGCCGCATAAAGCCGTTGCAATGCATTTGTCGGCCGAAAGATTGAGCGCATTTTATAATGATAAACACTCAAAATCAAAAATTCCAACAGAGAAAATCATCAGTTTCGAGAAACATCCTTTATTGGAAAGCTGTTTGAATTCGTTGATCCCGTATTTTGAGATGCAAAATAATTTCCCGGAAAATATTGCCTCACTGAAAATTAACGAGGCGATTAATATTCTCAGAACAATTGACGAAAATATTGATGCTGTTCTTAATAATTTTGATGAACCGGGAAAAATTGATCTGGTAACTTTTATGGAAAAGAATTTTATGTTCAATATGCCGCTGGAGAAATTCGGATATCTCACGGGTCGCAGTTTGACAACTTTCAAACGTGATTTTTATAAGGCCTTCAATTCCACACCGCAAAGGTGGCTGACAAAAAAACGTTTGGAATTAGCTCATTATGAAATTGCAGAGAAACATAAAAAACCGGTAGATGTTTATTTCGAAACAGGGTTTGAAAATCTGTCCCATTTTTCTTTTGCTTTCAAGAAACAGTTTGGATATGCTCCAACGAGGCTTGTGTCAAATATTCAATAAAATTCAAAAAATATTGAATAAAAATTTGCAAACGTAAAAAGTTTTCATACTTTCGTTAAAGATTTACAAAATAATGAATTTCACTTTCACAACAACAACGTCTACATCAACAACTACAACATCTGTAAGTTGCAGGAAGGTGCGTTTGTGAATTTGAATAAACAATCATAACAAAAAGCCTTTCTGACTTCAGAAAGGCTTTTTGTTATTTCTAAAATAATAACAAATGAAAATATTAAAATTCGGGGGAACTTCAGTTGGAAGTGTAGAAGCATTGAGGAATGTCAAATTAATTGTTGAAAAAGAATTTCGCAAAAACGAACCTTTAATCATCGTCTGTTCCGCTTTATCAGGAATAACCAATGCGCTTTTATCATCGTCAGAAGAAGCCTTAAAGCAAAACGATTTTTCTGAAATCCTGAAATCTGCGGAAGAAAAACACTATCAGCTCATCTCAGAATTATTACCAAGAACCGCTCAGAATCCATTGTTAATGATGGTAAAAGTAAGTTTCAATGAAATTGAGGATATATTATTCAGTGTGAAAAATTTAGGTGAATTATCAAACAGGATCAAAGATAGATTGCTTTCATATGGGGAACAAATGTCGAGCAAAATTGTTGCAGCTTTCCTGCAATCTGAAAATTTTCCGGCAGTCTTTCAAGATTCCAGAGAATTGATTGTAACGGATTCTCATTTTGGAAATGCCAACATTGATTACAAAACTATCAACGAAAATCTAAAAAACTGGAAACCGGTAAATCAAATTTATGTCGTGACAGGTTTTATCGCCAAAGACAAAAATGATGACACAACAACTTTGGGTAGAGGTGGTTCGGATTACACCGCAGCGATTTTAGGTTCGGGTTTAAAAGCTGATGAGATCCAGATTTGGACCGATGTAGACGGTTTTCTGACTGCGGATCCAAGATTGGTAAAGAATGCATTTTCTCAATCGCAATTGAGTTATCAGGAAGCGATGGAAATGTCATATTTTGGCGCAAAGGTGATTTATCCGCCAACGATGATTCCGGCTATCGAAAGTCAGATTCCTATTTATATCAAAAATACTTTCCAGCCGGAAAATATAGGAACTTTGATTCATCAGAAATCTGAAGTTTCAAAAGGTTTAATCAAAGGAATTGTGTCTATCGAAAAAACTTGTCTCATCAATATTACCGGAAACGGAATGATTGGAATGAAGGGTTTCAGCGGAAGATTGTTCAATGCTTTGGCTAGATATGAAGTTAATGTTATTCTGATTACGCAGGCGAGTTCTGAACACAGTATTTCGTTTGTGGTATCTTTTGATGATGAGAAAAAAGCAAGAAAAGCAATCTATGAAGAATTTGATTTTGAATTAAATTCTAACAAAATTGATGAACCGCAGTTCGATAATGAGTTAAGTATTATTTCTGTTGTTGGAGAGAATATGAAAAAAACGAGAGGAATCAGCGGAAAATTTTTTAGTGCTATGGGCAGAAACGGTATCAATATCATTGCAATTGCACAAGGTTCATCTGAGCTTAATATTTCTGCAGTCATTGAAAGAAATGAATTGTCAAAAGCTCTTAATGTTGTTCACGATTCGTTGTTACTTTCTCCGGTTAAAACCTTCAATGTGATGTTCGCGGGAACTGGGAACATCGGAAAAGAATTATTCCGTCAATTGGAAAGAGAACAGAAAAATCTTGAAGACAATCATCAGATTAAAATTAATGTTGTAGGAATTACGAATAGCAGAGAAATGAAAATTTTTGATCACCCTGAATCATATTTTGACTTAAATGATAACTTTAATATGAATTTGCAAAAATCAGATTTGAAAGAATTTATAAATCTTATTTCAAGTAGAAATTTACCTAATTTGGTATTTATAGATAACACTTCAAGCGAAGATGTCGTTGCTGAATATCCTTTATTATTTGATAACAATATCTCAATTGTGACCTGTAACAAAAAAGGCAATTCTTCTTCTTATGAGCAATACACTAAATTTAAAAGACTGGCAAAGAAGAATAATGTCAATTTCTTATATGAAACCAATGTCGGAGCCGGACTTCCCATTATCAAAACCTTGAATGACCTTTGGATTTCCGGTGACGAAATTCTGAAAATCGAAGCCATTCTGTCAGGAACCATTTCCTATATTTTCAATAATTATGTAGGCGAAAAAACTTTTGCTGAGGTTGTGAAAACTGCGCAGGAATTAGGTTATACAGAACCAGACCCAAGAGACGATTTGAACGGAATGGATTTTTCCAGAAAGATGCTGATTCTTGGAAGAGAAATTGGTTTGCCGCTGGAAATGTCGGATGTCAATATTAAAGATTTTCTTCCGGATGCTTGTCTCAAAGCTGAATCCATTCCTGCTTTTTACGAAGAACTGGAAAAACACGAACCTTACTTTTCATCGTTCAAAAAAGAAGCTGAAAATTCTGGTAGAAAATTGAGATTAATCGGTGTCCTCGAAGATGGAAAAATCAATATTGAAGTTCAGATTGTTGATGCTGATCATCCATTTTTCGGATTGTCAGGAAGCGATAATATTATCTCGTTCACAACTTCCAGGTACAAGAATACTCCGCTAGTAGTGAAAGGACCTGGCGCGGGCGCAGAAGTAACAGCTGCAGGAGTTTTTGCAGATTTGGTAAGAGTTACAGCGCAATAAAAATCATAAATAATAAAAGATAATTGATGAATGATAGCTAAATAGTTCATTACCATCAATATTTAATCAATTATCATTAATCAATCATCAATTATAAAAATGGATTCTATAAAAGTTTTTGCGCCGGCAACTGTTGCTAATGTTGTTTGCGGTTATGATATTCTTGGTTTTGCAATAGAAGAACCGGGCGATGAAATCATTTTAAGAAAGAACGATTTCAACCAAATTATTATCACAAAAATCGAGGGCGATAATGGAAAACTCCCAAAAGATCCGGCTAAAAATGTTGTTTCGCACGTCATCCGGTTGTTTCTCGAAAAAATAAATTCAAACCAAGGGATTGATATTGAATTATATAAAAAAATGCCGCTCAACAGCGGAATGGGTTCCAGCGCAGCAAGCAGTGTTGCTGCTTTGGTTGCGATTAACGAACTGATGGAAAAACCATTTTCCAAACAAGATTTATTACCGCTTGCAATGGAAGGCGAAAGAATCGCTTGCGGAAATGCGCACGCCGACAATGTTGCGCCCGCACTTTTGGGCGGTTTGGTTCTAATCAGAAGTTATGAGCCGTTGGACGCGCTGAAATTGCGGTATCCACAGGATTTATCGGTGGTTTCCGTTCATCCGCATGTGGATGTTCCGACTGGCGAAGCTAGGAAAATCATCAAGGAAAGAATCAGTCTCAAATCTGCTGTTCAGCAATGGGGAAACGTTGCAGGTTTGGTTGCCGGATTTTGCACCAACGATTTGGATTTGATTAGCCGAAGTATGGAAGATGTCATCATAGAGCCGGTTCGCGCGATGCTGATTCCTTATTTTTATGAGATGAAACAGCTGGCTTTGGACAACGGCGCGATTGGTTTTGGGATTTCGGGTTCTGGTCCTTCGGTTTTTGCTTTGTGTGAAAAGAAGGAAATTGCGGAAGAAATTTCATTGAAAATAAAAGAATTACTCAATCAAAAAAATATCGAAAGCGAGGCATTTGTTACTAAAATCAATGACGGAGGCGCAAGAGTTCTTTAAAACCACAAAGGCACAAAGGTTTCACAAAGGGTACAATTAGTATTATGCATTAAATATTTGACGAAGTCAATCCTTGTGAACTTAAAGATATAAGAATACCATATGAAAAAACTTTGTGAGCTTTGTGTTTAACTTACATATTAGTAGAAAAAATGAAATACATATCAACAAGACAACAAGAAGAAACCAATATAAAAACTGCCATCCTAAAAGGTTTAGCGGACGACGGCGGACTTTTTATGCCGGAATATATTCCGAAATTAGATTCTGAATTTTTTGAAAATTTATCCAATTTTACTTTGCAGGAAATCGGTTTTCGGGTGGCAAAAGAATTTCTCGGTGAATCTATTTCAGATGAAAATTTAAAAGAAATCATCGATGAGGTTTTGAATTTCGAAATTCCTGCGGTTAAAATCTCAGACAATATTTATTCACTGGAATTATTCCACGGTCCGACAATGGCTTTCAAGGATGTTGGAGCGAGATTTATGGCAAGAATGATGTCTTATTTTTCAGAAGGAAAACCAATGAAAGTGATTGCCGCAACTTCTGGCGATACAGGAAGTGCGGTTGCTTCAGGATTTTTCGGAGTTCCGGGAATTGAAGTTTACATTCTTTATCCAAAAGGAAAAGTAAGTCCATTACAGGAAAAACAATTGACAACCTGGGGTGGAAATATCAAAGCTTTGGAAATCGACGGAACTTTTGATGATTGCCAGGCCTTGGCAAAACAGATTCTGTCTGATGAAGAACTGAATCAGAAATTTACATTGACATCCGCAAACAGCATTAATATTGCCAGATTGATTCCACAATCGTTTTATTATTTCTGGGCATTTGCTCAATTGCAGAAACTAAGAAAACCAATTGTGTTTTCAGTTCCGAGTGGGAATTTTGGAAACATGACAGCCGGACTTTTTGCCAAGAAAATGGGATTGCCAATTCACCAATTCATTGCTTCAACCAACGAGAACGATGTTGTTCCAAAGTTCTTAGAAACCGGAAATTACCAACCAAAACCTTCCAAACAAACCATTAGTAATGCAATGGATGTCGGGAATCCAAGCAATTTTGAAAGGATGAAAAGCTTATTCAATAATGATGTTTCAGAATTCAGAAAAGAGATTGTTTCTTATTCTTTTTCGGATGAAGAGACAAAAATTACAATGCGAAAAGTGAAGAAAGAATTTAATTATACACTTGATCCGCACGGAGCTGTTGCTTATCTTGGATTGGAGAATCTTCGACAAGCTCACAGTGACAATATAAGTGAAAATTTTATTGGGATTTTATTAGAAACAGCTCACCCAGCGAAGTTTGTGGAAGTGGTGGAAGAGGTTCTGAAAGAGAAAGTTATAATCCCGGAAAAACTGGAAGCATTTAACAAAAAAGAAAAACAATCCTTAGAGTTTTCTGTTGATTTTGAATCTTTGAAAAGTTATCTGATGAAGGAGAAGTGATAATTTTTTGATTTACAGTTTTTAATCCGAAAAATAATCCTATCTTTGCACCCGAATTACATAATAATTATTAAAACAATATTGGAATGTATCTAACAACAGAAAAAAAAGCAGAAATTTTCGCAAAACACGGTAAATCTGCACAAGACACAGGAAGCGCTGAAGGACAAGTTGCTCTATTCACTTTTAGAATCAACCACCTTTCTCAGCACTTAAAAGCTAACCACAAAGATTTCGCTACAGAAAAATCTCTTGTAAAATTGGTAGGGAAGAGAAAAGCTCTTCTTGATTATTTGAAAAATAAAGATATCAATAGATATAGAGCGATTATCGCAGAATTAGGAATCAGAAAATAATTCCAAGTTCAGGTAAAACAAAAAAGCAACTCAATTTGGGTTGCTTTTTTCGTGTTACTAAATTTATATTTTTTTTAGGAAATTTGAGAAATACGACTCATAAAAATCAATGCACTTTTGCATTTCAACTGAAAACTCTGTTTTGGTTCCATTTGCGAGTTCAATGTTTAAACTTGAAGTATCAAATGTGAAATCAAAAGTATAATCGAAGGTACCCTCGTGTTTTTCAGTATTAGTTACATTAGGAGTATATTTAGTTATTTTAGTATGTTTTGTTCCATTACTTAAATCCTGCATAATCTGAAGCGACGGACATTTTAATTTAATATTTTCGTGAAACTCAAACTTATTAAAAGAAATTAATTTTGTACTTCTATATTCATTATAAATCCATTCACTTAAATGCCAAGCTGTCATTGCGCAATTTAAAGCAATTCTACTTGATGTCTCCTTCGTGCAAAATTCATTATAATCTTCTTTTAATTTATTATAAAAATCATCGGAAGTTTTAATGTCAAAACTAAATTTATTCATACATTATAATTTAAGCTTCCGCAACTTCAGACTTTCGAGAATTTTTAACCAAAAAATAAGCTCCAACCAAACTCAACAAAATAAACAAGCCAAAACTTATTAAAGAGAATAATTTTCCTTTTTCGATAACGGCAGGTTCAAATTTCATTTCGATTTTATGCTTTCCTGCAGGAACGTAAAGCGCTCTCAAAAGATAATTCGCTTTGATGTAATCCACTTTGTTTCCGTCCAAATAAACATTCCAGCCGTGCGGATAATAAACTTCTGAAAATATTGCTAATTGAGGCGTTTTAGAAAATGATTCAAATGATAATTCGTTCGGTTGATACGTTTTCAATGTCAAATAAGCCGTTGAATCTTTTACCAGATTTTTCCCATTGAAATAAGCTTTGTCATCTTTGCAAATCACAGCAACAGTCTTTGTGTCCACATTTCCGGTTTCGTTCAGTTCTTCATTGGGGTTGTTAACAAATCTGATATCAGAAACAAACCAAGCGTTGCCGTTCGCTTCCGGATTAGGTGTGATTTCCGGTTTTTGCTGGTCACCTACTAAGAAATATTTGGTGTTCAGCATATTCAGGATTCTGACCGTTTTCACTTGGTCAGTCGTTGAGAAATATTTGTTGATAAGGTCATCATATCGTCTCAATTTCACGGCGTGATAACCACCGATTGAAGATTTGAAATAAGACGTATTCGTTTCACTGAAAGTAGATAGAATATTGTTGAAAATCCTGTAATGGTCTTTGTCTTTTTCAGCAATTGTTTGTAAGGCCTTATTGACTTCAGTCTGTTGCAAAAGATGTTGAACAAAAGAATCGTTCCCAGCTTTGCTCATCAGATATTCCGAATTTTCGGTCTGGAATGGATAATCAGCAAAAGTTTTATCCACGAAGTTATCATCATTCAAATAACGTCTGTTAACGGTCCAAAGATCGAACAAACTCACGAATCCAATTATTAATAGAACAACATTTACATTCAGCTTTTTCTTTAATCCTAAAAACAAAGCGCCTGCTGTTATTAAAACATAAATAATGGCTTTGATAGCATCAGCCTGGAACATTGATGCTCTTTCATCAACCAAATAATCCAGTAAAAATGGTGGAAGATAAGTTTTCTCATTGGCTGTGTAGAAGCCTAAAATTCCTTTCCCAAAAACCAAAAAAATCAATGTGATTCCTAGAACTGTTCCTGAAACATAAAGCAAGATTTTCTTTTTGTATTCTTCTGCCAGCTTTTCATCGGTAAAGAATTTATATAACCCGAGCATAGCAATCAATGGGAATAAAAACTCGACAACAACCAAAATTGAAGACGGTGCACGGAACTTATTATACATCGGAATATAATCGATAAAGAAGTCTGTAAGAATTGCGAAATTACTTCCCCAAGCCAATAAAATGGTCAAAATCGACGCGCCTAAAATCCAATATCGGTACTTTTTTCCGGCAAAGAAAAAGCCTAAAACTGCCAGAAAACAGACAACCGCACCTTGGTAAGCCGGACCGGAAGTACTCGGTTGGTCGCCCCAATAAGTCAGGCTTCCAAAACCTTTCATCATCATTTCGTATTCCTGTTGAGATTTGATGTTTTCCTGAGCCAATTCCTGCACTTTTTCCATCATTTTGTCCGAACCCGGTTCCTGACTTCCACCGCCCATTAATCTCGGAATGAATAAGTTAAGGGTTTCCAGTTTTCCATAGCTCCACATTGTGATGCTTTCTTTGTCCATTCCGGATTTTCCGGCGGTGTGAGAACTTGTGTTAAGGATTTGCTTTCCACGAACGGTTTCTTTCACATATTCTGCATTCGCCATTATTCTTTGGGAATTCATTCCAACACCGATTAAGATGGCTAATCCGACCAATCCGGACGAAATCAGGAAATGTTTCCATTCGATTTTTCCTTTGATGGCTCTTATCAATTCGGACAGGAATAAGAATCCTAATCCAAGGAACAGATAATAAGTCATCTGTGGGTGGTTCGCACAAATCTGTAAACCAGCAAAAAGCGCTGTAACAATGAATCCGAGAATGTATTTTTTTCTAAAATAAACGAGTATGATTCCGGCTAAAAGTGGTGCGAAATAAGCAATTGTATGAACTTTTCCGTTGTGTCCGGCCGCAATAATAATGTAGAAATAAGTGGATAATCCGAAGAATGTTGCTCCTAATAAAGCATATTTCCAGTTACGTACCGCAACCATTCCCAGAAAGAAAAATCCTGCAAACAATAAGAATAAATAATTCGCAGGTTTTGGAAGGAACAAAAACAAATCATCAATTTTTTTGATGACATCACCACGGAATTGTGCTCCGGTTTGGTAAGTTGGCATTCCGCCAAACATTGCATCGCTCCAATAGGTTTCTTTATCGTTATTCGCACGATATTGCAACAATTCTTCTGCGCCACCTTTGTAAAATACGATATCGTGCTGCATCAATCGTTTTCCTGAAATAATAGGATTGGCGTAAACCACCGCCAGCAAAATGAATAGTACAAGACTTGCAAGAACGAATATTAGATTTTTGTTGTTTTTGAACATACAATGGTTGCTTTAAATTTTCGAAATCCAAATTTAATATTAAAAAACCTTTCAGACTCAAAAATCTGAAAGGTTTTGTGTTTATTTTAATTAAGATTTAAACTAAGGTTTCTTCTCTTCCTTTATTTCCTCGTAATCTACAGTTTCCGCATCCCAATTTACTTTTTTCGCAGGCATTTTTTTAGAAGTGGCTTGCTGTTGGTTCTGCTGTTGATTTTTAGGATTCAATGTTGGGAAATTTTTATAGAATGCATTAAAAAACAATCTTTTCAAAATATTCCAAACGAAGAATATAATAATAGTTGCTAATATGAATTCGAAAATGTATTTCATTTCCTGATTTTATTTATAAGAAGGATTAATGATGATAGACGTTGTCGAGTTTTTCGACATACTTTGCGTCTGTTTACCGTCTGACAACGATTCTTTCTGATTGGTTTTTACCGACAGATTCTGATTCAGAAGCCAGCCCGTATTCTCATCGACAATGATTTTTCCGCTTTCAGAACCGCCCATACTCATCGTGTGCGTCATTCCGTCTTTGGATTGCTTGTCGGATTTGGAAGGAATTGTTCCTTTCACATCTATTTCTGCCTTGCCGTCTTCCACTTTTATCAAAGTGAAAGTCAATGTTTGCTTCAGCTTTCCGCTTGGGTCGATGTCTTCAGAAGTGGTCCATTTTTCTCCGATTTTAACACCCTTTGCCGGAATCAGTTTCAGATTTTTTCCTAATTGCTCCTTCATCATTTCTTCATTGAAGCCGGCCTTAAAATTCTCAATAATTGCGTCTTGCTGTTTCTTTTCTTTGATTGTTCCGGCAATCGCTTTTCTTAGATTGTTATGTACTGCTTCGAATCCTGTAACCGATTTGATATTCCCATAAACATCCATTTTCACATTCAGTTTGTTGCCGGCCAGGCCTTTGCTCACCATATAATCCATTTTCAGAGCATCTTCTTTTGGCGCAGATTGTTTGGTGTCTATAACAACTGTTTTTCCGTTAGCAGAACTCGACATTCTTTTGCCCACCATATTGAGCGTCAGATCATAGATGTTATCTTTGAAATCGTTGACGGTTACAGACATTTCATCGGTGGTTTCATTGGTTCCTGACATTGTTTTTCCGTCCGGTGAAGTAAATGTCTGGATTTCTCTCTGGTAAGACACCAAAGGATAAGTCACGCCTTTTTCCAGAATGAATTTTTGTTTATAAACGCCACTGCTGTCAGCAATCGCTTTTGGTTTTGCCGCTTCTTCCGGTGAAACTTCTACCGTTACGGTTTCTGTTTTTCCCGTTTTCGGGTCCACTCTTGTAATTGTTTTTGTTTCTTTTTTACAAGCTGTTAATGTTATTGCAATAAGCGCGAGCGCCGTTAATTTTTTCATAAATGATATTTGATAAATGATGAATGATTTTTTACCATTCTGTGTTTAATATAATATTTTGGGCAATCCCCTCGCCAGGGCTCAAGGCCACCGCTCGGGTCGGGCTATCCGTTACAATCTTTTTATTTTCCCGAAGCTCAATGCCATCAAAAATAAAAAGGATTTCCACTGCTATCCCTATTGCAGTTGTACGTTTCAGAAAGTTGGGTAACTAACACTCAAGCTCTCTAACTCAACTTCTGTCTCACCGCTTCATAGAGAATGGCACCACAAGCTACAGAGACGTTCAGTGATTGGGTTTTACCTTCTATTGGAAGTTTTATTTTTTCATCAGCGTGATGAAGTACTTCTTTGGAAATTCCTGTCTCTTCATTTCCCATCACGATAGCGCAGGGTTCTCGGAAGTCGACATCATATATCAATTTCTGCGCCTTTTCTGTTGCTGCAAAAACGGAAACACCACTTTGCTGCAGAAAATCAACGGTATGCGCAAGGTTTTTTTCTTTGCAGATTTTGATATTGTAAATGGCGCCGGCAGACGTTTTAATTGCATCAGAATTAATCGGTGCTGCACCTTTTTCAGGAATGACAACGGCATGAATGCCAACACATTCTGCAGTTCTGCAAATGGCACCAAAGTTTCTGACATCCGTCAAACGGTCAAGAACTAAGATAAAAGGCGTTTTACCTTCCTCAAAAAGCTGAGGCAATACATCTTCGATTTTATGAAACGGAACATCTGATATAAAAGCAACCACACCTTGGTGGTTTTTTCTCGTAAAACGATTCAGTTTTTCTACAGGAACGTAGTTGGGACGAATATTATGTTTTGATAAAAGTTGTTTCAGTTCGATATAGATTTCACCTTGCAACGCATTCTGCACAAATATTTTGTCAATGGTTTTTCCTGCTTCGATAGCTTCTAATACAGGTCTTAACCCGAAAATAAAATCGTCTTTTTTCTCTTGATTCATTAATGAGATTTTGAATTGACAAAAGTAAGGTTTTTGATTTTAGTTTTATCTTAAGAAAAATGTAAAATTTCTAACCACAAAAGGCACAAAAGGAAATTATTATACAATGAATTTGGAATAAGTTCAAAAAGAAAAACTTATATAAAGTTGTTTTTGAACTTTCGAACAAAATATTAAGTTAAAAAACTTTTTAGCTTTTGTGGTTTGTATAATTTAATCCAAAACAAAAACCAAAAATTCATCATTCTCTGTCTTGAACTTCAAATCACCGGTTTTTCTGAGATCTTCGAAAAGCGGCGTAGGAAAAGTATCGTCAAATTGTTTGGTTTTGAAGAATTTGCCTTTGAGTTTCAATGGGGTTTTCTTAATCAATTTATCAGTGGTTACCGGAATTTTGAACTTCCTTTTTTCCGGATTTTTGGAATCAACATAGAAGCAATGACCAATTAATTCCGCTTTGTCAATGTACTTATTATAATCCGCTATTTTTATGAAATTAGGTAAATTGGTATCAGTCCAGGTCAGATAAAGCACTTCGATTTCCTGAGTTTTGCTAATTGGCTGATAATATTTGAACCGCTCATTCTCCGACTTTGAAAAAGATAAAATCATTAAAATTAAAATCGGAAAAATATATCGCAAATTCATGGGAATCATTTATCAATTATAAACTGCTCAATCCTTCGCCAATCAAAGCTCTCTTCTGAGAAAGGATATAACCGTAGTGGATACTCTCATGTATATTATTGAAAATAATCGCGTCCTGAATATTTTTCAAATCAATCCCAAAACTGGTGGAATAGGGTGTGTAATCCGGGAAAAAATCGGCATCATAATCTTTCATCAGGATTTTGGATGTTTCGATTAACAAATAAGATAGATCTTCCATTTCGGACTGCTTCACATCTACATTAGCAAAAGTTCCTTTTTTGTAAGTTTCCACCCAGTATTTATCAATCCGGAATTGGTTTCCGCTAAGGTAATAACATAATAATTGTTGTGTCGCAACACAATGGGCGATGTTCCAGTAGATATTATTATTGAATCCGTCAGGGATCGTGAGAAGGTCCTTTTCCGAAGTATTTTGTAAAATGTCAAGCAGATTTTTTCTGACTTGTCTGTGATTGGCAAAATGATAATTCATTTTTTGAATAAAAGTTTATTTAGTTCAAAGTTATATTAATTATAAATAAACGACAAATAATCCATATTTATTAGAATCCGAGGCAAAAGTTTGTAACATTTGGATTTCTACTTTAACAAATATTTAACGCAAGATTAGCAATTATTGTGTTTGCCGTTGCAGGTTTTTATATGAAATTTACCAATTATTAAGATTAACTATGTCAGAATTGAATCAAGCTGAAGATATCAGACAGCTTACAGAGAAAGTAAAAGAACAGAATTACTTTTTTAATATTCTAAAACAAGAAATCAACCGCGCTATTATTGGTCAGGAATATATGATTGACCGTCTTTTGATAGGACTTCTGGGAAATGGTCACGTCCTTTTGGAAGGTGTTCCCGGCTTGGCTAAAACTTTAGCGATCAAAACTTTGTCCGAAGCTGTTGACGGGGAGTTTTCCAGGATTCAGTTTACACCGGATTTATTGCCTGCAGATGTTGTAGGAACAATGATTTATAATGTCAAAGACAATGATTTTTCTATAAAAAAAGGTCCCGTTTTCGCTAATTTCGTTTTAGCGGATGAAATCAACCGTGCGCCGGCGAAAGTCCAGTCCGCACTTCTTGAAGTAATGCAGGAAAAGCAAGTGACGATTGGCGACGAAACAATGCCCTTGCCAAAACCATTTTTAGTTTTAGCCACTCAAAATCCAATCGACCAGGAAGGAACTTATCTTTTGCCTGAAGCGCAGACCGACCGTTTTATGCTGAAGTGTAAAATCGATTATCCGGAGTTTGAAGATGAGAGAAAAGTGATGCGAATGATTTCTACGCAGGATATCCCGCAAATCAGAAAAGTGGTGGATTTGAATCAAATTGTTGAAGCCAAAAAACTCATCAATCAGATTTATCTGGATGAGAAAATCGAGAAATATATTCTGGATATGGTTTTTGCAACCCGTTATCCTGAAAAATATGGTTTGTCTGACCTTAAAAATTACATCAGTTTCGGTGCATCGCCGAGAGCAAGTATCAATTTAGCGATTGCTTCCAGAGCTTATGCTTTTATCAAAGGAAGAGCTTTTGTGATCCCGGAAGATGTGAAAGAAATTGCGAAAGATGTTCTGAGACATAGGATCGGATTGAGTTTCGAAGCGGAAGCGGAAGAAGTGACTCAGGACGAAATTGTCAATAGAATTCTTAGTAAAATTCAAGCGCCTTAGTCTGGTTCGAGTGTTTGTGAGTTATAGCGTTAAGGAGTTTTTAACTTGATAAGCTTTAAGCTGGAAAGTTACGTATGAAGGAAATGTTTTTAGAGAAAATCATACGTGAATGGAAACAGCTCCGTAGTAGCTGGACTAAATATTAAAATTTTTAAGACAAATTTCGTCTTAAAAATCTGGTTATCTGTTGATAGTGGTCAATTGTCGAATTGTTATGATAGGAGATGATTTGAAAACTATCAACTGATGACCGACAAAAAATATCAAAAATTAAATTGGAAATAAAAGACATTGTCAAAAAAGTAAAGCAGATAGAAATCCGTACTCGAAAGAAAACGGAAGCATCGCTTATGGGACAATATCACAGCGCTTTCAAAGGTCAGGGAATGACATTTTCGGAAGTAAGACAATACCAGTTCGGAGATGATACACGTCGAATCGACTGGAACAAAACAGCGCGTTTCCGTGAACCATTCGTGAAAGTAATGGAAGAAGAACGGGAACTGACAATGATGCTGGTTGTCGATATTTCTGCATCTATGGATTACGGGACAAAAAATCAATTGAAAAGAGAATACGTTGCAGAGATTTGCGCTTCTCTCGGATTTTCGGCGACGGGAAATAATGATAAGGTCGGATTGATTTTGTATGCTGATAAAGTGCTGAAAGTTGTTCCGCCACAGAAAGGCAGAAAGCACGTTTTGTCGATTATCAGCAATATCCTTACTGCTGATTATGTTCCGGCGCAATCGGATTTGAATTCAGCATTCAATTATATGATGAGTGTTTTCAAAAGAAAATCTCTGGTGTTTGTTTTTTCTGACTTTGAAGATGAATTTGACCAGAAAATCCTTAACGTTACAGCAAGAAAACATCAGTTGTTGGGACTTCGGGTTTTTGACGAAAAAGATATGGAGATTCCTGATATCGGTTACGCACTATTCCGCGATGCAGAAACCGGAAAACAAGTCTGGGCAAATACTTCCAGTTCCAGGTGGCGTTATGAATTTGCGGAACAGCAAAAACAGAAGATGCGCCAAATTAAAGAAGAATTTGAAAATTCTTCTGCCCATTTTTTAGATATCAATACTTCTGATGATTATAGCAAATTACTTTATCAATATTTTAGAAAGTAGAAAAAGAAACAAGATTAAAAAACAAGAATCAAGATAAATAGATTAACAACTATCAAACAACAACTGTCAATTATATAAATGCCTTACAGACTATTCAAAATATTTTTTTCGTTTTTTATATTCTTTTTTTCATTAGGATTTTCACAAACCTTATCATCGAATTTGGACAAAACGACTTTGGCTTTGGGCGAAGTGGCGGTTTTCAAGATTCAGATTCTGGATTTGGACGGGAAAGATGTTCAGATTGCACCAAGGAATGAGTTGCTGCCTTTTCACTTCGAAATGGTCAATGACAGTATTGCGAAACAGAAAGATATCTATCTGCGCTCCGTAAAATTTGCCATTTTTGAGGAAGGAAAATTTAAGATTCCCGAGATTCAGGTAAAAGTTGGAGATAAAATCCTTAAAACTATTCCGTACGAAGTGGAAGTCATTAATACCGCAAAAAAAGGCGACCAGATTAATGACATTATGAAGAACAAGGAAGTGGAGTTGGATGTCAAAGATTATTGGGATCTATACAAGTTTTACGTTCTTTTGGCTTTGATAATTATTGCAATTATTGTTTTGATTATTGGAATTGTAAAATGGGGAAGAAAGCGAAAAGATAGCCCTATAGTTACTACGAATCAGACCTTAAAGGATTTGGAAAAACTTAGAAAGAAAAATTATATCGAGAACGAAAATTTCCGTGCTTTCTATGTTGAACTGATTGAAATTACCAGAGGTTTTATTACCAAGCAATATCAGATTCCTGCAGATGTTTTGCTGACCGATGATTTAATCGATTATATGAAAAATACGAACGCTATTTCTCAGGAAAATGAAAAAATAGTGGAAGATATATTTTTGCGTGGTGACTTGGTAAAGTTTGCGAAAACGATTCCGACCAAAGAGATAATGTCAAAAGATTTTACAGCAATTCGGGATTTCGTAAAACGTTCTACCAAAGATGTGGAAGCGGAGAATCTTCGAAATAATTCTGTCACAGAAATCTCAGCTGAAGACCAATCCAAATTACGAAAACTCAAATAAATCATTAATCAAAATTCAATTATAATCAACCCGTGAATTTCGAGTTTTACAGTCCGATTTTTCTATTACTTTTTTTATTGTTCATCCCATTATTGATATTGGATGCTGGCAAAAAAAAGAGTCGGGGAATTGCAGTGCCTTCTGTTAAAAATATGAAACCGACAGGAAGCATTTCTCTTGTGATGACTTTTCTTAAGATTTCGAAATATTTCATACTTTCCGCTTTGATTATTGCTTTGGCAAGACCGAGAACTTACACTATTTCTCAGGATAGAGATGAGTCCAAAGGAATTGATATTATGCTTTCCGTGGACGTTTCGCTCAGTATGTTGGCGAAAGACCTAGATCCGGACAGGTTGGAAGCGCTTAAAAAAATCGCTATTGATTTTGTTAATAAACGAGACAACGACCGAATTGGTTTGGTTGCATATTCAGGAGAAGCTTACACCAAGGTTCCTTTGACAACCGACCACCAAGTTGTAGTGGATGAACTGAATCAATTAAATCCTCTGGAATTACAACCTGGAACGGCGATTGGAGAAGGGCTTTCCGTTGCTGTAAACCATTTGAAAAAAAGCAAAGCTAAAAGTAAAATCATCATCTTGATGACCGACGGCGTCAATACCGTTTTGAATGCGATGCCGCCACAAATTGCTGCAGAATTAGCAAAAAATAACGGGATCAAAGTCTATACAGTTGGTATTGGAAGCAATGGGTTTGCAGCGTTTCCGACAGGGACTAATATTTTTGGAGATATTGTTTTTACAGAACAGAAAACCGAAATCGATGAAAATACGTTGATCGATATCGCACAACTTACTGGCGGAAAATATTTCCGCGCAACATCTAACAGTAGCCTACAAAATGTTTATGATGAAATTAATCAACTGGAAAAATCGGATGTTAAAACTTCCAAATTGTATAATTATGAAGAATATTTCAGGATTTTCCTTTGGGTGGCTTTAGGATTTCTATTGTTGGATGCGTTGCTCCGTTGGGTTATTTTTAAAATTTTGAATTAAGCTGATGAATTGGTATTTAGGAAATTACTGGTATCTGTTATTACTTCTTTTGTTACCTGTCATTGGTTACTTCATTATTCATTATATCCGGTGGAAAAACCGCAAAAGAAACCTTTTTGCAGAAGGTAGATTTCAGGATACGTTGTTTGAAAAAACATCTTGGTTTGCCAAGTTGTTTCCGGTTTTGTATCTGTTAGGTTTTTTATTCCTGATATTTTCGATTATTGACCTTTTGGGTGGAAAAGAGGAGATCAGTGTCAAGCAGAATGTCAGCAGTACGATGTTTGTTCTGGATGTTTCCAACTCTATGAATGCCCAGGATATCCAACCAAGCCGATTAGAGGAAGCAAAGAATATTATCATTAATTCTCTTCAAAAGCTGACGAATGATAGAGTAGGGATCATTGTATTTGCCGGCGATTCATACTCTGTGATGCCTTTGTCCAGCGACTATTCGGCGGCAGAAAACTACCTTTTGGGAATCGAAACCAGTGTGGTTCAAAATCAGGGAACCGATTTTTTGAAACCGATTCAAATCGCGGCTCAGAAATTCAAAAATATAACAAAAGGTTCTAGGAATATTGTATTAATAAGTGATGGTGAAGATAACGAAGGTCACGAGGATGAAGCAATTAACCTCGCAAAAAAAGAAGGAATAAGAGTTACAACAATTGGTGTCGGAACCGAAGAAGGCGCACCAATTCCTGAATATTATTTTGGTCAATTAATGGGTTATAAATCCGATATGTATGGTGAAACCGTTGTTTCCAAACTGCAAACCAAAGCATTAAAAAATATCGCATCTTCAACCGGCGGAAGTTACCTTGACGGAAATAATCTGGACAATGCGATTAACAATCTTATTAATGAGCTGCACAAATCTACAGCTGCCGGCACAACAAGCGTGATCAGTTCTCAATCTGCGGTGCATTATTATCAATATTTTTTAGGTGTATCGGTCTTCTTTTTCCTTTTGATTTATCTTTTCAATCCGAAGAAGGATTTTAATTTATAAAATTTACATTTATATTGTTGTTTTTGCTAAAAAAAAATAATAATAGAAGTTTATCTGTATTATTTGTAAAAATATAATTTATATTTGCTTTACAAACAGATGAAAAATAAATGTTATTTAATTCTTTAGAATTCTTTTTCTTCTTTGTAGTTGTCTTTTTTCTTTATTGGTTTATTCCTATCAGAAAATGGAAATTCAGAAATTTGCTTTTATTGATTGCAAGTTATTATTTCTATTCACAATGGGATTGGAGATTCTGTTTTCTTTTAGGCTTTTCGACATTATTGGATTATTTTTCCGGTATTGCTATAGAAAGATCAACTAAGAAATCGGTAAAAAAAATCTGGCTTTTTTTAAGTATAATCATTAATGTAGGAATACTTGGATATTTTAAATACGTTAATTTTTTTATAGAAAGTTTTAATGACTTATTGGTATCAATCGGATTTCAACCTAATATTTTTTCACTTAATGTTATTCTTCCAATAGGAATTTCATTTTATACTTTTCATGGTTTAAGTTATGTTTTGGATATTTATTTTGGCAAATTTAAAGTTGAAAAAAATATAATCAATTATTCGCTTTTTGTTTGCTTTTTTCCAATGTTATTAGCGGGGCCAATAGAAAGAGCTCCACACTTATTACCACAACTTACAAAAGGGCATGAGTTTGATTATAACAAAATTGTTGATGGCATGCGACAATTTTTATGGGGCTTTTTTAAGAAAGTAGTAGTTGCAGATAATTGTGCAAATATCGTAAATGTGGTTTTTGAAGATCCGGGTAACCATTCGGGAATGACCTTGATATATGCGGCATTTTTATTTATATTTCAGGTTTATGCTGATTTCTCAGGGTACTCTGACATGGCTCTTGGGACTTCCAGAATGTTCGGTATCCAGTTAATGAAAAACTTTGATACACCATTTTTTTCAAGAGATATGGCGGAATTTGTTGGCCGTTGGCATATATCTTTGTCAACATGGTTCAAGTATTATATTTATAAGCCGGCTGTAAAAGAAAATTCTTCTAACATAAGAAAATATTTTTTCGTATTTCTTATATTTTTAATTAGTGGTTTCTGGCATGGAGCTCGATGGACCTACATTGTTGTTGGCTTTTTTGCAGCAGTTTTTGTCATTATATCAATTTTCCTTAGACCTTATACCAATAGATTTATCCATAATTATAAAACCGCTTTAAAACCATCGGTAGGACATATTTTGATGGTTATTCTTAATCTTTTGGCGGCTACTTTTTTAGCTGTTATCTTTAGAAACGACGATATGCATAGTTCTAATGCCTATTTCTATGGTATTATTACAAGATTTTCATTTCATTTTCCTCATTATCTTTCCTGGATTTTGTTGTTGCTTATTTTTTTCATGTTGGTTATTGAATGGATTGGAAGAATGGATTATCATATATTAGAAAAGATTGGTAAAAATTGGCCAACTTTTTACAGATGGGGATTTTATATTCTTATACTTTTATTAATTGCTCTGGCAATGCCGAAAAATCAAGAGGAGTTTATTTATTTTCAATTTTAACCTATGAAAAAATTAATAATTGTTTTTTCAGAATTTTTATTAATAACTATATTCATCCACTGTCTTATAGTGATATTCCTATACAAAACAAACTCTTCAGTATTAAGTTCTAATATTCCTAAAAAGGAACAACGACGATTCGGATTTACAGCCCGAAAACTAGAAGATTTCAATAGTGTAAAGTCCACAGACATTTTAGTTTTAGGTTCTAGCCTTGGGTTCAGAAATTACGATCCCGATTTTTTGTCAAAAAATGGCTTTTCATCATTCAGTTTGGGAACTAGCTCGCAGAAACCAAATATGACTTATGTGATAGCTAAAAAATATTTGAAAAAAATAAATCCCAAACTAGTTATTGTTGATGTTAATCCTTATTTGATGCTAATGTAATCTTCCCCAAAAACCGAAACAGAAATAAATATAGTTTTAAATTTGGGAAAGATGAAACAAAGCAAATTTACAGAGGTTCA
>MKVE01000041.1:0-6596 GCA_001898785.1 Chryseobacterium sp. 36-9
ACAAAAGGAAATTTATAATTCGGTTTTGAGATGTAAAGTTGAAGCTGAAGACAGATTAGTTGCTGGCAATAACTGGCACAGGTTCCATAAAGAAATGGGAGAGGTTTATACGTCGGAATTGCTTCAGTTAGGATTGATCGATAAGGCCGATGTTCAGAATGAAGATCCGAAATGGCCAGCATATAAAAAATATATGATGCATGGAACATCTCATCACATGGGATTAGACACACATGATTATGGGATCCTGACAGATGATTTTGTAGAAAATATGGTCTTTACAAACGAGCCTGGCTTCTATATTCCGGCGGAAGGATTTGGTGTGAGAATCGAGGATGATTACGTCATCCAATCTTCAGGAAAGCCATTTAATCTGATGGCGAATATTCCTATAACTGTAGAAGAAATTGAAGATGTAATGAATTCTTAAAATATCAAATTTTGAATAAACATAAAAATTCCGGACATCATTTGATGTTCGGGATTTTATTTAATACTAAAATTTTTACTTTTTGAAAAATTCCATCAGATCTAGATAGTTTTTCTGGTTAACGCCGTGTCCGCTCATGTATTCCCGGAAAGAAAAATAAGCGCTCAGATCATACAAAATTTCCGCAGCTTTTCTTCCCCAGTCTATAGGAATTACAGCATCTTCCATACCGTGAGAGATAAAAAAACGTAGATTTTCATATTTCTTTTTATCCTTCACTATATTTCTAAGCATTTTCTCTTCCGGAAAACTGCTGAGACACGCAATTTTTGAAAATAAATCCGGGTATTGCAAAGCCAGAGAATAAACAATGATGCCACCCTGGCTGAAACCACAAAGATGAGTTGGATTGTTAGTTAGTCCATATCTGTTGGTCACGGACATAATATTTTCCATAACCAGTTTCACTGCTTCGTTGCCTTCATTTTCATCCAGAAAATTTGATGGATTATTAAAATCTATATCAAACCACGCATATCCGCCGTAATTTGAGTTTTTAGGAGCACGGAAACTCACAACTAGCCAGTCCTCCGGCAGAGTAGGCACAAAGTTAAACAGATCCTCCTCATTGCTTCCATAGCCATGAAGCATAAATAATATTGGTGTTTCAGGTGTGATATTCTGTGGTTCACGGACCAGATATTGTAATTCCATAAGTGTGCAAATATAACCAAAAGCACCATTCTATGAATATTAAATTATTGTGTTTTCAAGACCTCATCTAAAAATTAAAACACTAATTTTGCGTGACAAAAATTTCTATTTATCAATGGACAAAATACCTAGTGTAGATCTGCGTGATTTCCTTTCGGACAACCCGGAACGCAAACAGAAATTTGTAAATGAAATCGGAAAAGCTTACGAAGAAATTGGTTTTGTAGCCCTCAAAGGACATTTCCTTGATGATAAGCTTGTGAGTGAATTGTATGGAGAAGTGAAAAACTTTTTTGACCTTCCCGTGGAAACGAAACAGAAGTATGAGATCCCCGGCATCGGAGGGCAAAGAGGTTATGTAGGTTTCGGAAAAGAAACGGCTAAAGGTTTTAAAAAGGGAGATTTGAAAGAATTTTGGCATTTTGGACAATATGTTTCAGATGATTCAAAATACAAAAACGAATATCCTGACAATGTCATCGTGGAGGAACTTCCGAAGTTCAATGAAGTAGGTAAGAAGACTTATCAGATGCTTGAAAAAACGGGGAAATATGTTTTGAGAGCTTTGGCTTTATATCTTGATCTGGATGAATTTTATTTTGATGATAAAATAGCTGAAGGGAATTCTATCCTTAGACCTATACATTATCCGCCGATTACAGAAGAACCGGACGATGCTGTGAGAGCTGCTGCTCACGGAGACATCAACTTAATCACGCTTCTAATGGGTTCTCAAGGAAAAGGCCTTCAGGTTCAGAATCACAATGGCGATTGGATTGATGCTATTGCTGAGCCGGATGAGCTGGTAATCAACGTAGGTGATATGTTGTCAAGACATACCAATAATAAATTGAAATCTACGATTCACCGGGTAGTGAATCCGCCAAAAGAATTGTGGGGAACTTCAAGATATTCGATTCCGTTCTTTATGCATCCTGTAAGTGATATGCCTTTGGATGTGCTGGAGAATTGTGTGGATGAAAATAATCCGAAATTATATCCTGACGCAACAGCAGGAGAATTTTTAAGAGAAAGACTAATTGAATTAGGTCTGATAAAAATCTAATTGGGATTATATTCAAAACAAAAAACCGTTGAAAATTCAACGGTATTTTTATTTATTTAAAATCTAATTTTTTTTAAACTGCTTTTACAATAAAGTAATTTTTCTTTCCTTTTTGCAGAAGAAGGAATTTTCCATCAATCAAATCACTTTCAGAGATCGAGAAATCTTCACCAACTTTAGTTTTATTAACAGAGATTGCATTCCCTGTCAATTCTCTTTTGGCTTCACCTTTAGATTTTAGAAAACCTGTTTTTTCGGAAATCAAATCAACGATATTGCTTCCAATAACTTCTGATTTTGCGATGTCTTTTTGAGGGACACCATCAAAAATCTGAAGGAATAATTCCTCATCAAGACTTACAAGATCTTCCGCGGTCGATTGTCCGAAAAGAATTTGGGATGCTTTCAGTGCTTTTTCATATTCCGCCTGTCCATGCACCCAGACCGTCACTTCTTCAGCCAGTTTTTTCTGAAGTTTTCTTTCGTGCGCTGCTGTTTTATGTTCTTCAACCAGAGCTTCGATCTCTTCTTTTGGAAGGAACGTGTAGAATTTGATGAAACGTTCTGCATCATCGTCAGTGGCATTCAGCCAGAACTGATAGAATTTGTAAGGTGAAGTTTTCTTCGCGTCTAGCCAATAGTTTTCACCGCTTTCGGACTTTCCGAATTTGGAACCATCTGCTTTTGTAATCAACGGAACAGTTAAAGCGTAAGCTTCACCTTGTGCTTTTCTTCTGATTAATTCTGTTCCGGTTGTGATATTTCCCCACTGATCAGAACCTCCCATCTGAAGCTTAACACCATTGTTCTGATAAAGATGCAGGTAATCGTAACCTTGTAAAAGCTGATACGTGAATTCCGTAAAACTCATTCCGTCAACACCGGAATCTCCTGAGAAACGTTTTTTCACAGAATCTTTGGCCATCATATAATTGACAGTAATATGCTTTCCGATGTTTTTTGCGAAATCAAGAAAAGTGAAATCCTTCATCCAGTCATAATTGTTCACAAGGATTGCTTTGTTATCACCATCACCATCAAATTTCAGGAATCTGGATAACTGGTTTTTCAGACAATCAACGTAATAGAGTAGTGTTTCTTCGCTCAAAAGATTACGTTCTGCGGATTTTCCGGAAGGATCTCCAATCATTCCTGTTGCGCCTCCAACCAAAGCAATCGGCTGATGACCGTGCTGCTGAAAGTGAGCCAGGATCTTGATCTGGATGAGACTTCCGATATGCAAAGAATCTGCAGTTGGATCAAATCCAATGTAAGCTTTTGTCATCTCTTTATCCAGTTGATCTTCCGTTCCCGGCATCATATCAGAAAAAAGTCCACGCCATTTCAGCTCTTCTATAAATGCATTCATTGTCTTAAAAAAAATTTAGCTGCAAAGATAAGAATAACTAGCTGTATTTGGTTTTATCTTTTAAAATTATTGAATATGAAATGATATTCAACGCTGATTAATTTTTAGAAAACAATAATCATATTAATGAATTGTGATAATGATTTAAATCAGATTTAACCTGTAACTTCAATAATTATCACTATGTTTGCTGTAAACACACTGCTGAAGAAGATGATTATAATTAAAATGAGCCAAGATGACTAAAATTTTAAACAAAAAAGGATGCTTTCTTATTGTTTTTTTCTTTGTTTCCTTTTTTTATTCGCAGTTAAGACCAAGCATTGTCTACGGTGATTACAATGGTTACTGGGTTTCCCAGAATAACTCGGCCAGTTATGTAACAGCACAGGACACAAACAACCTGCTGGGAATTACAGTTGGTGGCGTTACTTATTCTACAGGCGTTAATAATGCGAAACTTGCAGCTAACGGAATAACTTATGTCAACGAAAGTTACAGGGCTTTCCCAACTGCTTTTAATACCATAAGTACCAATCAAAATTTTCTTATCGGAATCCCACGTTATGTCAATGGTGTTATCCAGGATCAGACAAATACGCCTTCTTTGAGCTGTAATACATCGTTAGGTTATTACCTCAGAGACGGTATCAATGGTTTGGATCTTAGTACCGCGGTATTTAATATCCCGAGACAGGATCTGACATTTTATGTTAATGTATTAGCTGATATTAATCCGAATTGTATTAACGATGATATCCCGGACATCATTGTAACACAGGTTGGTGAACCTAGTACAACCTTTGATATTTTCAAATTTACAGATGCGGCAGGAAATACGATCGGAGTTCAGAAAGATGTTAACTTTTCAACTGTGTCTCCATCCGGGAAAGCACTCTGGAGTTTTTATTACGCAGGCAATTGCCCGCATAATTATAACAGCGGATCGGGATTTTCCGGGACAACGCGTGATGTCAGAATTCTGACTTTTAAACTAAGTGATTTTGGAATTACTTTAGCTAATTATACAAGTGCTGTAAAGTTTGTACAGGTTTTGTCCGGAGATAGTGATGTTGCTTTTTCTGCTTACAGCAGTAATTCTTTGTCACTATACTGTTTGGAAAATGCTGTGACATCAGGAACAACTTCGGATACCAAAATGGGAATTACTTCTATAGGAAGAGCTGGTACAGATGCAAATGCTAATAATTGGCCTATGGTGAGAAAGGGTGGTTATATTGCTTTGGAATCCAACAAGAAGCCTTTTGTCATAAGTCGGGTAAGCACAGCCGGACTTGCAAATATTACGAATCCGGTTGAAGGGATGATGGTGTATGACACTACAGAAAACTGCCTGAAAATCTATGTCAATTCTATTATTGGCTGGAAATGTTATAATAAAAAAACTTGTCCATAATGATGAAGAAGGGTTTGAATATTTTAATTTTTATGTTTAGCCAGATTGGCTTTTCACAGGTTATTATTGGTAATAATATGGGGACCGCTGCTGATAAAACTTCTGTTCTGCTGGAGTTTTCAAACACTGAAAATAAAGGAATCATTCTTCCTTACATTACTGATAAGACAGGTATAAATACTCCCGGAAGTATTATTCTTAATGCAACGACACCTACAGCAGCCAAAGTAGAATATTATAATGGCACATCCTGGGTTGATCTCAGCGTGCAGGCGGCTAATGTATCTTCCTATCTTGGGATTCAGCCGACAGCAAAAGAAAATAACAATGCCAAAGTTATTATCGGGGCCAATAGCTCGACCGCTGATGGGATCTTGGTTTTGGAATCAACGACTAAAGCTATG
This sequence comes from Chryseobacterium sp. 36-9, assembly GCA_001898785.1. Lineage (GTDB taxonomy): Bacteria > Bacteroidota > Bacteroidia > Flavobacteriales > Weeksellaceae > Epilithonimonas > Epilithonimonas pallida. Next base: position 5,401 of record MKVE01000041.1, read on the forward strand.
GTTTTGCCAATAGTCTCCTCTTATCAAAATATTATTAATCCTGCTCCGGGAATGATGGTTCTGGTTGATAATGGAGGGATCAAGACCTTGGCTGTCTACAATGGGAATCAATGGAGTTTCTGGAATTATTAATTAAAAAATCGCGATTTTTTTGAAACTGATTTGGATATTAATCCCGTAACTTTGCGGTTATGAATCAGGACACTATTTGTGCGCTGGCAACAGCTAACGGCATTGGAGCAATCGGAATCATCAGGATCTCCGGCAGTCAATCTTTCGAAATTGTGAATAAAATCTTCACAGGAAAAAATCTGGAAAAAGTGAAATCTCATACCGTTCATTATGGTTTTATTATGGATGAAGGAGAAACGATTGATGAGGTAATGATTTCCGTTTTTCATTCACCAAAAACCTTTACGACTGAAAATTCTGTAGAGATATCGTTCCACGGTTCGCCTTATATAGGGAAAAAAATTCTTGAAGCTTTAATTAAAAACGGAGCAAGAATGGCAAAAGCAGGAGAATTTACGATGCGCGCTTTCATGAATGGCAGAATCGATCTGTCTCAGGCCGAATCTATTGCAGATCTTATTGCATCTGAAAATGAAGCATCCCGAAAAGTAGCCCTGAATCAATTGAAAGGTGGAATTTCCAACGAGATTTCATTCCTGAGAAATGACTTGTTAAACTTCACATCTTTAATTGAACTGGAACTTGATTTTGCAGAAGAAGATGTTGAATTTGCTGACAGAACAGCTCTTAAATCCTTACTTTATAAAATCGAAGACAAATTGAATTCTTTGATTGAAAGTTTCCAATACGGTAATGCAATTAAAAATGGAACTGCTGTTGCCATTATCGGGAAACCAAATGCCGGAAAATCCACACTTCTTAATGCACTGTTGAAAGAAGAAAGAGCGATTGTAAGCAACATCGCAGGAACAACACGAGATACAATTGAAGAAATCCTGCACATCAAAGGACATGCTTTCCGATTAATCGATACGGCTGGATTGCGCGAAACTGATGACGAAATTGAAGCGATTGGTGTAAAAAAGGCAAAAGAGAAAGTTGAGAATGCAGAGATTTTGGTCTATTTGGCTGATGCAGGAACCGAGGATTTTTCTGAAGATGTTGAAATGATAAAATCCTTATTGAGAGATGGTCTGAAGTTGATTATCTGTGCTACAAAAATT
>MKVE01000041.1:6632-24205 GCA_001898785.1 Chryseobacterium sp. 36-9
GCAGTAGAAAATCAAAATATTCAGGATTTAAAAAACGAATTATCATCTTATGTTGAGCATTTGAAATCTGAAGAAGGAAATGTTGTCATTACCAATCAACGTCATTACGAGGCTTTACAAAAGTCTCTGAACTCGGTTAAGCAAGTTGATGACGCTGTAAGTTCACAAATTACAACAGAACTTTTGGCCTATGAACTGAGAAACGCTTTGGAATATCTTGGTGAAATTTCGGGTGAATTTAGCAATGATGAGGTATTAGGGAATATTTTTTCTAAGTTTTGTATTGGCAAATAGTTAAAGAAATCTTAAGAAGTTAAAGGAAACAAAAAGCCTAGTGTTCATAAGGGATTCAGAGCTTGTTTGTTTCCTTTTCTTGTTTTTAACTACTTATTTTATTACATTTTTTTGTCGCATTTTTGTCTCACATTGCTATGAGCGACAAGTGTGTGACAAATTTTTACAGCAATTTTACGTTTTTGTCCACTTCTGTCCATTTCTTATGGACAGCTTATTCTGTTATTTACTCTGAACAATAAAATGTTACTTTTTTAGAGTTGCTGAAAACGTCAGTATCCATAATAGTTTCAAAAAATATCCCTGCGTTTTCCTTCCTTTTCTTGACTCACAAATTCGGGTTTTTGTTTCACATTTGAGGTGTCAAAATAATTATGAGATGGGAGAATACAAACGAATATGCAACTTCTGCAACAAAGATTTCATTGCACAAAAAAGAACCACAAAATTTTGTTCTCACAAATGTAACGCACGAGGTTATAAGCTAAGAAAGCGATTAGAGCAGGACGAAATGTTTACTGAAAACGAAACTGTAAAAATGATGCTATTAAAAATCATCATTTCTATTGAAGGAATCGAAAAAGCTCTCGATTTGTACGGTGTGAAAGAACAGGTTTCAAATGATGAACTGTTAACACCACAGAAATTCTGTGAGTTAATGAATATTCACAGAAAAACGCTGACAAGAATGATTCAACGTGAAGAAGTTGAAGTTACCAAGATTGGCAGTAAAATTTTCATCAACAAAAATCAATTAATAATTAATAAATAAATCAACAAAAATTATGAACGTAACATTACGAGAAAAATTGACAAGAAATGGTCTTTACAAAAGCTTATACCTTGATATTTATGTTTCCTCAAACGAGAGATACAGAGAATCCTTAAAGTTAAAACTTTATGCGAAACCAAAGGCCACAACAGAAAGAACTCACAACATCAACACAAAGAATTTAGCAGAGCAGGTCAGAGCTAAAAAAATTCTGGAAATTCAAGAGGGAAGATATGGTATAAAAATCACGAAAAGTAAGTATTCTGATTTCATACAATATTTTGAAATGCTAACAGAGAAAAGAGAAAATTCTGGAATTAATTATAGTCATTGGTATTCTACTAAAAAGCAACTGATTAATTTTTCAAAAACCAGAAAATCCAAACCTTCATTTGCTCAAATCAACAAACAATGGTTAGAAGATTTCAAACAGTATCTAATGGAGAATGTTTCAACGAATACTTCGGCTTCTTATTTTAATATTTTGCGTCACGCAATACACGAGGGTGAAAGAGATAAATTAATAACCAACGACCCTTTGCGTGATGTGCATTCTCCTAAGACAATAGATTCACAAAGAGAATTTCTAACATTAGAAGAAATTCAGGAGTTAGCAAAAACACCGTGTAAAAATGAACTTTTAAAGAGGGTTTTTCTTTTCAGTTGTTTAACATGTCTAAGAATTTCCGATATGTTAAAATTAAAATGGAACGAGGTTAAATTCAGTGAAAATATGGGATGGCATTTGATTTATACTCAGCAAAAAACTCAAAGCAACGAGGTATTACATATTAATCAACAAGCCAGAGATTTGTTAGGAGAAGCTGGTCATAGTGATGATTTAGTTTTTAATAATCTTTCTTACAGCGACAGAAATAACCGTATTTTAAAGCTTTGGGCTTTGGATGCAGGAATCAGAAAGAATGTTACATTTCATGTAGCGAGACATACCTACGCTACTTTGCAACTTTCATTAGGAACTGATATTTACACCGTTTCAAAAATGTTAGGACACAGAAAAGTTAGCACAACACAGATTTATGCAAAAGTAATTGATGAAAATAAAAAAAGAGCTGTTGAAAGGCTACCAGTTTTTGATATTGCTTTGTAGTTATTTGTATTAGGCTGAATTGTCCCAAACTTCTATCTTTGTTTAGATAAGGTTTGGGATTTTTTATTTCAAACTTTATTTGATTAATACCAATTTATTAGAGTTTGAAAAATGGCAATTTTTGGAAATAATAGCGCAGAATTATTAGAAGATTTAATAAATACGAGAGAAAACAGTTACAAGCTATTTAGATTACAATTGACTTCTTTAAGTGAAGAAGGACGGGATTTGTATCTTGATTTTCTAAGGAATAATCTTACGGAAGTCAAGATTGAAAAGATACTTGAAAAATATTTTCATGACCATTATCACAGTAATAGTATTGAAAATATTATCCAGCTAAAATGCCATTCATAAAAACAGAACCATTGACTAATGAGCAAATTTATAAAGCCAATGAGCAGTTTCTCAATAGAAAATATAAAAATCTGATAAAGATTCTTGATGAGGTCAATAATGATGTTTCAATTTCGGATAAATCAATTCCGAGGACAAGAAATATTGATTATTTGACATTCAGATACAGATATTCAGAAAAGGATAAACAATTATCATTTTTTACTAATTTATATAGTAGCTTGGTTATGAATAAGTTTATTGAAGAAAATACACCAAATGGCAATAATGCAAATAAGTTCAAAGCACTTTTCAAAGGAGGCAATGAAAAAATAGAATTAGAAAACAGAATTATTTGGATTGGTAGTGATTTTCAACTTAAATTTTTAATACAAAACCTCTTAGATAATCAAATTGTAGAATCTGAATTTGCAAACAGATGGTTAATTACTTCAAATTGTTTCAGCAAGCTAACTAAAAATAAAGAAACTAAAGAAAGAGAAATAATAGAATTCGTTCCAGAGAAATTTCCAAAGACAACAGCAAAAGGAAATAAACAAAAATTGAATAAAATACGCACCATCATAGAATCTCATTCTAAGTATTTAGGAATTAAATTAAAGAAAGATATTTTATGACCTGCTGAGAAATCAGAAAATTATTTTTCACTCAAAAGACCTGCTATTAGTAGGTCTTATTTTTTTGTTTTCTGACTTGCAAAAGTCAGAAAAATATTCGCCTTTTTACACCCACATATTTGCGTCATAATCTTTAACAAATACGCATTATGACAGCGAAAAACAACAATTCAGAAACAGATTTAATTCTAGAACTTTTAAATCAATTGCTCAAAAGAATTGAGCTAATCGAAGAAAAAATTATTAATCCTAAAAAGACTCTAAATTCCAAAGAAGCAGCAAAGTATTTAGGGATAAAACTCTCTTGGCTGGACAAGCTTTGTAGTAGAAATCGAATCACTTTTTACAAGACAGGAAAACTCCGCTATTTCAAGCAAGACGATTTGGATAAATATCTTTCAAAAGATATTGTAAAATCAGAAGATGATTTAGACAGAGAAGCAGACGAGAAATTTTTTGGTAAACAAAGCTAAATCTTTTGTTATGATAGACGGAGTAAAACTGTTCTTCGTAGCAAATGATGAAGAATTACAACAGCTAAAACATAGAATTGAGTTTACAGGAAATTTTTCTGAGACAACAGGCGAAATTAAAAATAGATTTTTTGCAAAGAACACGAGTCTTACAATTACAATTGCGGGTGATAGAAATGTAACAATACAAGGCTCACTTCATAAATATTATTTTAATGGAGATAACAGCACAGATTTCACTTTTAGCGACTTAAAGTCTGCTATTAATAATCTTTGCAATGAACTGAATATTGATGCTAATAAAATCAGAATTCAAAGATTGGAATTTGGTTTCAATATAAGGGATTCTCCAATTAACTATGATGAGATTGAGGATAATCTTATAGGCTATAAGCTACAACCTTTTGAGCCATACAAGATTGACGGTAAAAATTTCGGTTACCATTGTCAACTTCAAAGGTTTGAGATTAAGATTTATGATAAAAGTATTCAAACAGGACTAGGGGAAAGTGTTTTAAGATTTGAGTATAAGGTATTCAAAATGAAACATATAGAAAAAATTGGAATTAGATTTCTTTCTGACCTATTGAATGAAAATAAATTAAAATCACTATTCAAAGCATTTATGAAAGATTTTTCAAACGTAAAAATGGATAATAATGCTGAAATGGACGAGCTTATAGATGCTGAAAAAATTCCTTATAAGGAAGCTGTTTTTTATTTAAAGGCGAGAAATCCAAAATATTGGACTTCAATAAAGAAAAAATATAAAAGTAGCACTCTAACATCACACAAACGTAGGTTTGAAAAAATATTAAAAAAGTATACAACTGAAAATTATAATTCACGCATAACAAGCATTTTAAATCAAAAATTCCAAGACTTAATGTTGAAATAAAAACAACTTTTAACTACTTGGATAAAGAAGTAATAATTATTAAAAAATTTAAAAAATGAAAAACATTATAGAAATTGAAGAATATTTAAACGTTAAATATTTATTCAGATACAATATAGTATCTATGAGAACAGAATACAGTTTGATAGAGAATAACAATTTTAGACCTTTAGATGAGAGAAAACTCAAATCACTATTTATAGAATTAAACCGTAACAATATTAATGTTGCAAAAACTAATTTAGAGAGTTTATTAAATTCTGATTATTCGACAACATTTAATCCATTTACTGATTTTTTTGATAACTTACCGAAAGTATTAGGGACAAAGAATATAGACTTGCTTTGTAAAACTGTCAAAACACATGATGATGAATTTTTTAAATGGGCTTTTACGAAATGGATAGTCGCCATGGTTGGAAATATGATAGATGAAAATGTAATTAATCATCAGTGTGTTGTGCTCTCAGGAAATCAGGGGTTGGGTAAAACTACTTGGGTAAAACATTTATTACCAGATAAATTAAAAACATATTATCACGAAGGAAATATCAAATTTGGAAATAATGATTCTTTGAAGAATATTTCAACAAAATGTTTGATTAATCTAGATGAGTTAGCTGGTATGACAAGAACCCAAACACCAATGTTAAAAGAATTAATCACAAAAAGTAGTACAGAGTTAAGAAAAGCTTATGCACATTTAGATGATTTTTTTGTTCGTAGGGCATCATTTATCGGTTCTATTAATGGGGGAGATTTTTTATACGATTTAACAGGTAATAGACGTTTTTTGTGTTTTGAAATAGAAGAATTTGAAAATAAAGGTTATCATAATGTAAATATGGATTTGGTTTTTGCAGAAGCATATCAGTTATACAAAAATGGATTTCAATATTGGTTTGATGCAGAAGATCAAAAGAGGGTTGAAAAGAATAATGAACATTTCATAGCAATGTCAAGAATTGAAATCGATCTATTAAAAGCCTATTCTCCAATACCATTTAGTGAACAAGAACCAGAGTTGTATAAAGCTGCTTTATCAGTAACTATTGCACCTAAGGAAAAAGCAGAAAGGTTTTATTACCGTAAAAAAAGAATTGATGATTGTATTAATTTTAATGAAAAGCCTAAAAGATTTATTACATCAGATCTAAGACGTGATATAGGTTATGGAACAGGAACACAAGGAGAGTTAATTAAATTTGGTAAAACCCTAAACAAACATAAATTTAAAAGTAGAAGATCTAAATTTGGAACTGAATATGAAGTGTTTGGAATAGTTAATCCTGAAAAATTACGAGAACTCATTGAGGTGTAAGAAGTGTAAGAACATTTGATTAATTAATGAAAAAACTCCGTTGATAATTTCAGTGGAGTTTTGTTTGGTATCAAGAGTATATTTTCAGGCTACTTTGGTCGCACAAATTGTTTTTCACGATAGAAACATTAAGAAAATAACCTGATGCTGTAGAAGTAGCCTATTTCATTTCAAGAATTGTCCATTGGCTTTTTACATTGGAATTATAAAAATGTCCTGAAACCGTTTTCAATATTAGTAAAAGTGATTTTTTCTGCATCAAAAAATTTTGGTGGTGGAATTTGTGGTGGAAAAAAGTATGAATACTAATAATTTGGTTGGAGAATAAAACTCCAGGTTAGGAAAAATCATTAAATTTGTTTTCATCAAAACAGGTTAAAATATAAGAATAAACTAAAGTTAAATAATTAAATATTGCATTTCGCAAACTGATTTCTGTCCTTGAAAAGTCGAAATTTTAAAGTAACACAGAAAAAGTTTAGCAAGATGCTCAGGTTAAGGCTTGGGCGTTGCTTTACTTTGTGTTACTGGGCTTCGACTCCCACAAGGACAGGTAGAGACTAACGTTTCAAGCCTGTTTTTTGTGAGGTGTGGTGTTAAAAACTAAAAACATGAAGCATTTTTTTAAAATCATTTCAACTACACTTTTCATTGCTTTTACATCTTGTAATTCACCATTACCAGACATTCCAATAGAAAAAGTAAAAATTGATACCACTACAAATATCTATACTTACAGAGATACTAATAAAAAAGTTACAGGAAACTTAATTTCTAAAGATAATTTCAATGATATACCTGTAAAGGTTGTTGAAAAAGTCATTGATGGTCGCAGATTATCTTGTTTTGCCTATTATCCTAATGGGAATAAGTATAACGAATATTATTGTGATGATAAAGGAAGAATAAGAGATGAAATTATTTGGTATCATGAAAATGGTCAAGTTGATGAGAAACGACCATACATAGACGGTAAAGCTAATGGAACTGCAATAAGGTATGATGAAGACGGAAAAAAAATATTAGAGCAAATCTATAAAAACAATAGGCTTATAAAAGAATACAATTTTGACAAAAATGGGAACAGGATAATATCTGCTTCTGAAAATCTTGAGTTGGTCAAAATTGAGACAGGTTTTTACAGATATACAGATTTTAATAGCGGTCAGATTTTGTTTCTGCCAACAGTTTTATCAAAATGGAAAAACAAATCAGACAATCCGATTTCTGAAAATATGGATTTCGAAGCTATTTTTATTGATAATAACAAAAATGAAGAACTCGCAGCAGACAATGAGTATTTTCAAGGTATTAGTGATATTCCTTTAGAGCCTAATCTATCAAGGCAAATAAAACTGCAAAGCTCGGTTGGAATCACAAACGACTTTGCCATCAATAATTCAAATATTTCTTGCAAAATTACTATAGATGGAATGCCTTATAAAACCATTAAAATTCAGAATAAGATGCTTTATTCCACAAGGATACAATAAATAACAACGCTATAAATATGAGAGATTACAACGCCTTAAAAATACTTAAATGAAAAAATACATACCAATTTTACTTCTTTTAGCATCTTGTCAGTCCGATAAATTTGTTGGAAAGTGGAGTTTATATGCACTTCTAGATAAAAAAGAAAAGCATTTAGCATATTCCAATAATGAAAATTATAATCTTGAAATAACAAAAACTGAAGAAAAAACGTATGAATTGAAATGGATTGAGCTTGGAAGAATTCCTTTAAATCAAGAGAATGAAAATGAATTAGTTTCTGGTGGCAATGAAATAGTTTCGAGAGGTTTAATTTTGACTTATCTTCCTCTAAGCAGACATTTAATTCTTAAGTTGAATGGAGAAGAAATTGAAGAATTTGAAAAAGTAAAATAATCTATTTAATTTTATGAAAAAAACATTACTAGCTTCATTTTTCTTACTACTTAGTTTTAATTTGTTTTCACAAACATTATTTAATCCTAATGATATAATTAAAAATTCAAAAACAGACCAACTCATTAAATTTATAATAAAAACAAAAGATAAAAAATATAAGGTAGAAAAGATAGCATTAGGGGAAGGTCAATATTTTTATGATATTCAAAAAAATGGTGTTGAAAAATATTCCTATAAAACTAATGAAAATTCATATTCAGTTGGACAGTTCACTCATTGGGCAAATACTGATGTAAAAAGTGCAATAAAATTTTATAAAAATTGTGGTTTTAGTTTATACAAAAGTTCTATAAATGGAAATAATTGCATAAGAATGAAAAATAGTTCAGGAACAATTTTTATCACTATTGAAAAGTTTTCAACCAAAAAAAGTTATATAGTTATTTCTGACGGCATCGAGTTAAGTGATGAATCTGATGTGTAAAAGGTAATTAATAATAAGATAAATAATATGCCCCATTGTAGTTTTAGGCTACTTTGGGGCATTTTTTGGGTTTTGAACGATAGATATTATTTTTTTAATTTTCTTGTTCTTATTTTTAATAAATCCTAAATTGTAAAAAAAATTTTGACTATGGAAATATTAGAAAATATACCCAGAGAATCTTTCTTCCAAAAAGAACATTTCGAGACTTTTTTACCCTCAAAATTTGAAAGGAATGATAAACAAGTTCTTCAAGAAAGAAAGGGTGTTCAATTGAGATTGCTTGAACTTCATGATGAGCTATACCCAGAAATCAAAAAGAAAAAATGGAATATTGATAAGCATAATTCCGAAGAACATTTAGTTTCGGGAATTGATATATCTAACCCTTTTATTCCTAATAAGATAAGTTCTATATGGTTGCATTATGGCAAAACAGACAAAGAAATAAAAGGTTATCAAAATCTTGTAAATGATAAAAGCAAAGAATCATTTATAAATCATATACGACTTCAAGTAATTATTTCAAATCAAAGAAGAGAAAAATATGTGGTGGGTTTTTGGCTGGTAATTGGCAAAAATGACGGTAGCGTTTGGGATAGAGATTTTATTAATAAAAAAATGAAATCTGATGGCGTTTTTACGGAAAAGTTTTTTGAATTAGTTACTTATCTTGGAGATGATTATTTTGTTGAAGTGAATAACAAAATTCGAGATAATAAGAGTTTTAATTCTATTGAAGATTTTAAAAGTTTTATTTTGGAGGACAATAGCAAAAATTATTTCATAATTGGAAAAAATTTTGCCCCGAATGCAGAAGAAGTTTTTAAAGAAAATATATTGAGTACAGCACTTGAGGAATTTTCTCATTTGTATCCGATTTATGAATTAGTGAAGCATAGATTTATGTAAAAAATCTTTGTAAATAAAGTGAAAACAACTATATTGCTTAGTTTTTTAAGTTAAGGTTTAAACTGTTGATTTTAAAGTGAATAATAATAAAAAGGATATACCAAAACATTGGAAATGGGTTAGTTTGAACGATATTGGAATTGTTGTTAGTGGTGGAACTCCGTCAACTAAAGAACCTGAATTTTGGAATGGAAACATACCTTGGGTAACTCCTGCCGATTTATCAAACTATGATGAAGTTTACATTTCTAAAGGAAGTAGAAATATTTCACAAGTGGGATTAGAATATTCGTCTGCCTATCTTTTACCTGCAAATTCGGTTGTTTTTTCTTCTCGGGCACCAATTGGTTATGTTGCAATTACCAAAAATGAATTAGCAACTAATCAAGGTTTTAAAAATTTGATTATACCAAACGAAATAGTAAACCCCAAATATGTTTATTATTATTTGAAAACAGTTAAAGAACTTGCTGAAAATATGGCAAGTGGAACTACATTTTTAGAATTATCGGCAACTAAATTTCGACAAATACCTTTTCCATTAGCTTCAATTGAAGAACAAAATAGAATTGTTGACAAAATTGATGAGTTATTAAGTTATGTTAATGAAAGTTTGATTCAAATTGATAAATCTTTAACAAAAACTAAACTATATCTTAAAAAAAATATTTATAATATTTTTCAAGGCAATTTATTACAAAATAACAAGGTTTTAAAAGAATTACCCAATAAATGGGAATGGAAAACATTAGAGGATATTGGAGAAATTTACAATGGTGGAACTCCAAAAACTGAAATAAGAGAATATTGGGGAGATGAAATAGCTTGGATAACTCCATCAGATTTATCAAATATTAAAGAAAAATACATATCAAAAGGAAAAAAAAGTATAACAAAATTGGGGTTAGAGAATAGTTCTGCAAAAAAATTACCCAAAGAATCTATTCTATTCTCAACTAGAGCTCCTATTGGATATGTAGCAATAGCTAAAAATGAATTAACTATTAATCAAGGCTTTAAAGCTATTGTGGTAAATGAAAAAATTAATTCATCATATGTTTATTACTATTTGAAATCGATTAATGAGTATGCAAATAAAATTGCTAGTGGAACTACTTTTTTAGAGTTATCAATGGAAAAGTTTAAGTCAATCCCAATCCCAATCCCCCCTGTCAATGAACAAACTCAAATTGTAGTACAAATTGAAAATATTATTGAGGATACTAATAATCTGACAAATGAACTTTATTTACAGAAGATGAAAATTGTTAATTCCAGAGAAAAAATTCTTCAAGAAGCTTTTCAAGGAAAATTAGTAGAAAAAAATGGAACAATAAAATCGGTAAAACTTTATATTGAACAGATAAAAATAGAAAAGGATAAATATTTGTCTAACCATCTAAAAGCAAACAATACAAAAAGGCTGGTTAAAAGAGAGAAGAAGAATCTATTAAATATTTTAATATCAAATTTCAATAATAACACCTTTTATTTTGATGATATTATACAAATAAGTGGTATGTCAATCGATGTCTTAGAAGATGAATTTAATTCATTATTAACAAAAGGTAGAATATCAAAAATTTATGATAAAACGTCTAAAAGCATTAAATTTAAAATATCATGAAACTACGAAGATTGAAAATATATGATATAGACTATAAGCCTCTAATGAAAGGAATTGATTTGTTTTTTGATAAACAAAAAAATAACTCAATTAATACTACGAGTTTTGTTGGAGTAAATGGTTCTGGTAAATCTCAAGTTTTAGAAATTGTTGCAGAAATTTTTCTTTTTTTAGAAAATGTTTATAGAAAAGAGAACAAGATAAAAAATCCTTTTTCTCCATTTGCTTTTAGGATTGAATATGAATTGTATAAATCAAACCATGAATATCTTGTAATTTTTGAATGTGATAAAATTAAAACTAAACCCAATAAGATTGAAACTGAAATTTTAAAAAAAGATAATAATGGCGAAGCTACAGCAGTAGATATAACAGAAATAGACCTTTATGATTTTTTACCAACAAAAATTATCGGTTATAGTTCTGGGGCTAATGAAACATTAAGTATTCCTTTCGATTCATATTATGACGAATATGCTCAATATACTTATGAACGTGCCTTTGGGAAGGTTCAAGGTAATGATTATGAGCCTAATTTATATTTTATGAATTATAATACAAATTTAGGTATTACAATTAGTAGTTTAGTATTTAGAGACGAAATTTCAGAAATTGATACAATCTTAGATAAGTTAAACATACAAGATTTAAACAGTTTTACAATTACAATTCAAACTAAGCCCCCTGATACACCAAATAAAAGCAATGGTGGTGTTATATTAACCGCAGAATTAGAAGATTGGAAGCAAAGATTAATTAATATTGCTGATATTCATGTGTATGATGAAAAATATAAAAAGCATACTTTGAAGTTCACTCTTGATGAAATGACAAGGAATGCGTTTAAAGATAACTTTTCCAATGCTTTAGAATTATATACTTGCTTGTATAAGTTTGAGTTACTCAATAACTTAATTGTTGATAAAACCACAAGGGAGAAAATCAAAAAAGAAAGAAAAGAAAGGAAACTTCTTACCAAAATGCCTGTTGTTTCTGATATTAATAAGGTGTTATTTTATTCAGAATTAAAATTCCAACTAAAAAATAGTCAAACTATTGATTATTTATCATTTAGTGATGGAGAACATCAATTTCTGAATGTTTTTGGGACAATTTTAATAATAGACCAAGACAACTGCCTATTTTTATTAGATGAGCCTGAAACACATTTTAACCCAATGTGGCGTAGAACTTTTATTAATGTTTTAGAAAAAATTACAGAAGGAAGGAAACAAGATGCGTTTATTACAACACATTCTCCTTTTGTTGTATCGGACAGCAAGAGTGAAGATGTATTTATCTTTAAAAAAACGACTGATACTTTATTAATTGAGAATCCTAATAATGAAACTTATGGAGCTGCGTTTGATAACATATTAGATATGGCATTTGACATACACATTCCAATTTCTGAAAATTCATTAAATGAAATAATTGAACTTCAAAATGAAACTGACCCTGAAAAAATTAATGATGAACTTCCAAATTTTGGAGATTCATTAGAAAAGACCTCATTAAGAAATAGAGTTATTTTGTTAAACTCAAATAAGAAAAATTAATGTTATATAAATATCAATTTGTAAAACATCAAAAATTAAGAGAGTTACATTTCCATTTTTTATTTTTTATGAGAAAAGTAAAAAATGTAACTAAATCTGCAAAATTTACTCCAAGTATTTTTTTTCATGATAGTTTCTTGACAAACGGAAAAATAGCTCCAAAAGGTAGAGAAAATAAACAATTACATAATAGGTTTAAAGCATTTTTTGATGTCTATAAAAAATTAGATAAGGATAAAAAAATCGAATTTTATGAGTTAATTATCTTTTCGCAAGATATTCATAAATTTTTTGAAGATATTTCAATTATTGAGATAAAAAAAATTCAAAGTCCAAACATTAAAACATTGCTAAATAATTCAGATGTGTTTAATCAATTAATGGATGCAATGTGGAATTATCTTAAATCTCCGAATGCATGGGAAATTGATAAACATTATGAAGTATTTTATAATAATCTCCCTGATTCAAAGATGTGTCCATTTTGTGGAATGAACAAAATTTCTGATAAAGACCTTTATAGGTCGGATTATGACCATATAGCATATAAAGCAGAATTTCCTATTTCATCAATCGATTTAAAAAACATTACCCCTTCTTGTTCAGAATGTAATACGAAGTTTAAAACGACAAAAAATGTTTTTTATGCTTTTAATGATGCTTCAAGAAGTCAATATTGTTATCCATATACTTTCAAATCAGCTTATATTGATTTAAGTATTAGCTTCGATTTGGTTGGAAGCCTATTTCCAAATACCGATTTAGCAAATATCAATGGTAATTGGAAAATTACAATAAATCCTAATAATGACACTACAAAAACATGGGATGAAATTTACAATATAGAAAAGAGATATGTCAAATTACTAAATGTTAATTATTTACAATGGAATGAGGAATTGGTTATTGGTTGTAATAAATTTATTGATATTGATAGTTTAAAGAGCCGTATCAATGAATTTAAAAAGGGCTTTAATCCCAATAAATTAAGAATAGAATATCACATAAAGTATGCGTATTATGATTTCTTAGAAAAATCGATGAACGATATTTTATTTAATCAAATTAACTCGATGATTGCATGATAACAAATAACTTAGTAGCAAAAATATGGTCATTCTGTGATACATTAAGAGATGACGGAGTTAGCTATGGGGACTACTTGGAACAGATAACATACTTGTTATTTCTAAAAATGGCTGATGAATATTCAAAAGCACCATACAATAGAGATTTCAACATACCTGAAAATTGTAATTGGCAATTTTTTCTAAAACATCCATTAGAGGGGTTGACATTAGATTACATTAATGCTCTGAATATATTATCTCGTTCAGGAAAAATGTTGAGTAATATATTTAATGGAGCTCAAAACAAAATTCATGATCCTTATAAACTAAAAAAACTTATTGAACTCCTTAATGAAGATAATTGGGTTTCAGAATCTGTAGATATTAAAGGAGATATTTACGAAAGTCTATTACAGAAAAGTGCAGAAAGTAGTGGTGCAGGT
The DNA here is from genome assembly GCA_001898785.1 of Chryseobacterium sp. 36-9. Classification (GTDB taxonomy): domain Bacteria; phylum Bacteroidota; class Bacteroidia; order Flavobacteriales; family Weeksellaceae; genus Epilithonimonas; species Epilithonimonas pallida. Next base: position 20,464 of record MKVE01000041.1, read on the forward strand.
CAGTATTTCACACCTCGTTCAATTATAAAAGCAATTGTAGAATGTATTGAACCTAGACCATTAGAAACAATTTCAGATCCAACCTGTGGAACTGGTGGTTTTTTCCTTGGTGCAATTGAATTTTTGAACAATAACTATTCTAGACAACTGCAAAAAGAAAATGAAAAGAAATTTTTACAATTTGATACTTTTCATGGTTGGGATATTGTACCCTCTACAGCAAGACTATGTTTGATGAACTTATTTTTGCATGGAATTGGAGATATGAAAGAAACTCCTGAAATAAAAGTTGAAGATAGCTTGCTTGAACCGCCAATAAATAAAGTAAAAATCGTATTGGCAAACCCTCCGTTTGGAAAAAGTAGTACCTATACCATCACTAATGATGAAAAATTAGCAAAGCAAGAGTCATTCATATTGAGAAAAGATTTTTGGACTACTACAAGTAATAAACAATTATGTTTTGTTCAGCATATAATAAGTATGTTAGAAGAAAATGGTAGAACTGCTATGGTACTTCCTGATAACGTTTTATTTGAAGGAGGTGCAGGAGAAACTATCAGGAAAAAATTATTAGAAGAAACTAATTTACATACTATCTTAAGACTTCCTACAGGAATTTTTTATGCTAATGGTGTCAAATGTAATGTTTTGTTTTTGGATAAGAAAAAATCAAAAAAGAAAGAAGTTTGGTTCTATGATTACAGAACTAATGTTCATCATACGTTAAAAAAATTTCCATTACAATTTGAACATTTGAAATCATTCGTTGAATGTTATCAAGCAAATAATAGAGAAAACACTGATGAGACTTGGAATGAGCAAAAATTAAATGGTCGATTTAGAAAATATACTTATGATGAACTAATTTCAAGGGATAAAGTAAATTTTGATATTACTTGGTTAAAAGATGATAGTTTTATTGATTTAGACAGCTTACCAGAACCAGAGGTATTAGCGCAAGAAATAATCGACAGTTTAGAAAGTGCATTAAATAATTTTAGAGAAGTAGTAAAAAGTTTAAGTAAATAAAAAAAAATAATAACTATAATATGTCAATAACAAAGAGTCAAACAGAAAAAATAGGTTCTATATTTAATGGAAACAGATTTGTAATTCCTACATATCAAAGAAAATATAGTTGGACGGATAGTGAAAGGATTGCACTTTGGCAGGATATTGAAGAAAGTATAAAAGATAATATGAACCACTTTGTAGGAACGTTATCTTTTAAAGAGAATGAATCTTTAGGACTTTCAACCGATACTGTATATGAAATTATAGATGGGCAACAGAGAATTACCACAATTTTTATTTTGCTAAAAGTTCTTATCGATAAAATAGTTGATGAGAATACGAAAGATGCTCTCTTAAATTCAATTATTGGAAGTAAAGGAAATTTAAAACTTCTACCATTAGGAGAAGACGGAAATTTTTTAAATGAGCTACTTTTCAATTATGATGATATTGAAATTACTTCAATAAATAAAAGAAGTCAGAAATTCATGTACTCTGCTAAAAAATTATTTACTGCTTTTGTGAAGCCATTGAGTCAAGAAGAAGTTGAAAAAAGAATCATCTTTATAAGAACTAGAATTGAAGTCTTAGTTTTTAATGTCGAAAGTCAAGCACAGGCAGTAAAAATGTTTTCTATTATAAATGATAGAGGTCTTCCTCTTAGGATTTTAGATAAAACAAAAAGCATATTGATGCTTTACAGTACTTTGCATTTGAAAGAGGAACTTAATAATGAAATAAATAATCGTTTTGAAAGAATTTTTGATAGTTATGATGATTTATTAATTACAAAGGAGAAATTAGGAATTTTAGCAAGATTAGAAGAAAATACAATTTTCACACATCATTATTATTCTTCAAGATTTTTGTTTCCTGCCACTTGGAACAATAGAGATGGTGCTGATACCATTTTTAATAATCTAAAAATTAGATGTGAAAACCTAAAAGACAAACCAGATGAATTAAAATTGTTCATAGATACTTATTTAAAAGATTTTGAAGAATTTGCGGTTAATTATTCAAGTCTGATTAAAGAAGTTGAAACAAAAAATATCTACAAAAAGCCATTTAGATTTTTAGAATTTACAGCTACTCTTTATCCACTTATAATACGTTTATATATTCAAGGTAAACTTGATGATGTTCTTGATTTATTAGAAGCGGTTGAAGTAAGGGTGTATAAACTTAGGGGAACTAATCCTATAGCAGATATTTATTGGTTGAGTTCATACGTTGCCGAAAATAATCCTGAAATAGAAGATATTAAAGCAAGACTTATTTACATAGGGCAAAAGTTTGTAAACGACCATGTATTTAGTAATTATTTAGATAATGCAATTTATGGAAATGGTTCTGTTAGATACATTCTGTCTGAATACAATGGAGATGAACTATCTTATGAAGCGTATAAAGATTTACAAGTAGAACATGTTTTTTCAAAAGAACCTAATTTTGATGTAAGTGTATATGGATTTACAGATGATTATAATTACGAAAAAAATAGATTTGGAAATTTAGGATTATTAGAACAATCACTTAACAAAGGACTTGGGAATTTACCTCCTATTAATAAAGTTGAAGGATATATAAAGTCGCAAATTACTGATATAAGGAATATCGCTGGAGAAATTCAATTAGGAGATTTTTCAAAGGAAAATGTCGATAATAGAAGAAATAAAATAGTTGAATTTTGTATCAGCAGATTTAGATTAAATGATGGGGCAAATATAGATACTCAAAATTTTGAATCTATAGAAATTGAAGAATAGAGAGGAACTTAAAGAAATTCATATTCGGTCAACCTCATTTCTCCTAATTTATTTAAAATCCCCTGTTCAACAGCCCATTTTAAATCTCGGCTTGCAGTAGGAGCAGAAATATTTTTAAAGCTCTGTAAATAATCTTTTCGGTTAAATTTATTTTGACCGATTTTTTCTTTAAATAGGGCTATCCTGTCTTCTATGCGAAGTGTTTTATTTTGAGATTGTAAAAGTTCCTCTAATGCGTTCAGAATGATTCCAAGCATAAATTCTATGAATGGAGTAGAGTTGCCTTTTTTATCTGATTCAGAAAGTTTGCTGTAATATTCTTCTTGTCTTTGCTTGATTAAACTTTCAATTGGTAAATATTCAAAAACTGGATATTGTTGCATTAAAATTAAAGTTTGCCAAAGCCTTCCCATTCTGCCATTGCCATCAACAAATGGATGTATAAACTCAAATTCATAATGAAACACACAGCTTTTTATTAAGGTTAAATCTTTATCTTTTTTCAGATAAGCAAAAAGGTCTTTCATCAATCCATTGACCATTGTTCCGCTTGGTGCAACGTGAGCCACTTGTGAACCCTTTACAATACCTACATTTGTAGTTCTTAATTTACCAGCATTATTAACCAAACTGTTCATTAAAACAGAATGAGCTTTTTCTAAATCTTTCAATTGATTAGGGTTGAATTGATGCAGTTGCTCGTAAACTTTTATAGCGTTCTGAACTTCAAGAATATCTTTTTGTGGTGCAATTACTCTTTTATTTTCTAACAAAGCTGTTATTTGTTCTTCTGTTAGAGTATTTCCTTCAATTTCTAAAGAAGACTGAATTGTTTTTATACGGTTTCTTTTTCGTAATTCTGTGGTAGGTTTGTATAAATGAGTTGCGTTAATTTCTCCTATCTTTTCAGAAATAGAAGCAATTAAAGTCAAAATTTTATCTGTTATCTGATAAGG
>MKVE01000041.1:24298-33916 GCA_001898785.1 Chryseobacterium sp. 36-9
CTGCTTATTTCTGCCTTTAAAAGTGTATGTTTTCACAACTTTTGGCGTTCATTTGTCTCACATTTAGTCCAAAGCATTAATTTTGCTACAATAGTTACTTTCTGTATCGAAATATAAGCAATTTCGTAAAGGTTTTAGAAAACTAGTAAGAGATGAAAAGTATATTGAGGCGGCAACTCTGGCAAGTGATACATATAGTCTGGATAGTGATGTAAAGGGTCGATATAGTTATTCTATTACAAAAAGTGAAAAAAGTTACATGACAACAGGTGGTGATGCATATGAAAATCAAGTTGTTGAAATCACAACAGGTTTCTTTAGTGACCATTTAGGTGATTTTGTAAGAGCACTACATCATGAGTTTGTGCACGTATTTCAGCGTAGTGTGCTAGGAATGATTCTGTAAATAATCATGGCCTTAGAGAATATTTTGCACATTTAGATTCAGTTTATAATACATCATTACCTAAGGCTAGTCCCCAAGCTGAGACATGGTGGAAAAGCCGACTAGATTTCTATTGGAAACTATCATTGTATAATAGTGGACAAAGCAATGTTAATCCTTTGGTTAAATAAATTATAATAGATTATATAATGAGAAAAACCATTTTATTTTTCATATTCTTTATACTGAATTCATTATATTATTCTCAGTCGGGGAATAACTGTAATTTAGAATTTTCATATACTTCAGATAGCATTGTATCCAAACAAAATGACTTTCTACTAGAAGTAAAAAACACTGGAGATCACAGTCTAAAAATATTTAAGCATTTATCAGTTGCTAATTTTCAGATATTTGATATTCAAAAGTATAATTCTGAAACCAAAAGATTTGAAGATATCGGCTATAAAATGAAGGATATTCAGTTTCTGCCCAATATGAGAAGAGACTTTTTCGCTCTCAAAAAAAATCGATTTCACGTTTTCAAAATTAAGGTTGAAGATTTGATATATCATGCGAGAAACAGAATCGATAATGGATATTATCGATTCAGAATATTTTTTGAGTATATTGACGCAGGCTCCTGTAGCTTTTCAACAAATTATCTATACTATAGAAATATTTTATAGTGGTGTTTACCTGTATCGTATTGATAATATTAATGGCAATGTTCCACATAAGTTGGTAAATTAAAATAGTATTGAATTTCAATATTATTTTTTAGAAAATAGGATAGAAAAATTGATTTTGAAAAAGTATTGCAGATATCCAGAATAGGAGCAATTAGAAAAAATGGCTATCTAAAATATTATGAATCAACAGGTGTTTCAGACGTGTTGATGGATTTATAATTAGGGTAATGTTCCAAATAAGTTGGTAAATGAAAATAGTATTGAATTTCAATACTATATTTTTAGAAATAAAATTCAGAAATTGATTTTGAAATAATATTGCAGATAGCCAGAGCAAAAGAAAATAGTTATCTAAATACTGAGAACCATAAAAGATATTCCAGATATGTTGGTGGATTTATAGTTGGTTAGTTTTGGGATAGGATGCATGGCAACATCACCATTTGGAGTATCGCTGGGAATGCTATTACAAGTGGCGCAATGTCTGCGCTGGATGGAGGAAAGTTTGGAAGCGGATTCTTAAGTGGGATGATGTCTTCTCTGGTTTCTTCCGGAATACAAGGCATTGGAGAATCTGGTACCAGATTAGAAATGGGAATGACAAATATCGGTGGAATGCCGATGGCAATGCCAGAGATAACTAATCTAATGACAAGAAATCCCGGACTTTTCAAAGCGATTATGTTAACCTCAGGCGGGCTAACTGGAGGATTATCCAGTACAATAGCTGGTGGCAAGTTTATTGATGGACTTAGGCAGGGACTTATTACTAGTGGGTTAAATCATTTAGCACATACAATTAGTGATGAATTTGAGAGTACTGCTAGATCGAGACAAGAAATAAGAGATGTAGGTTTGGATCCAGATGCTATAGCACCGAATGATTGCTCGTCGGTCGAACAGCTGTTGCAAACAAAGACTCTTGCAGCAATGAATAGTGAAGCTGGTTCTCCAAACATTGTATATGATAAATCCCTAAGTTACGGAACAGGGGCGGTAACATATTCTAATATTCAAGGAAAGAGTGTGTCATCTGTAAGAATAAATGGAAATACGGAGAAAAGCTATTATAAACTATATGGGCAGATTGGACATGAATTAATTCATGTTATCGACACAATAAGCGGCGCAAGACTTGATATTTATAATCTGTTCAGGTCAAAATTATTATGATCTTCCAGCGAGAAAAAATTCTGGCTATTGGAGTGAGTCTAATGCTTATCAATGGAATATGAAACATACACCAAGTTTAATATACAACAATTTGTATAAAGATTATAATAACGCTTATATCATTTCGCAATTTAAATTTTAATTTAAAATGAAATTAATTATAATGTTTTCTTTAGCTATATGTAGCATACTTAATGCGCAGAAACATAAATCAAGAGATCTTTTGCGAATTAGTTATAATAAGTATAACAACACGTTGAAGGTGAAAAATTGCTCAATTGAGAAATCTAAAATTGATTGCAGGCTTTGGCTATTTAATGATGAATACCCTGACACTTCAGCCCATTTTATTTTAGAGGTCTATAGTAATAATATTAAGATTTTGCCAGAGACAATTGATATCTCGGTATTACCTGACAGTGAAGGCAATATAGATCTGAATTATCAGAAGTACAGCATTCCCAAAATGGATAGTATTAGAGATGATGAATTTTACTTTAAAATAGTTGATGATAAGACTAAAAATAATGCTCTGCAATATAGCAGCACAAGAAGCGGGAGTTTAAGTTACTTTAATTTTAAAAAAAGGCATAAGTATATATTGGTCGTTAACCTGGTATGTAAAAATCAAGTTATTGCTAAATCTAACAAAATAGAATTGATTTATTAATATTCGAAACAAGTAGTGCTAAATGGAATTATATGTTAATGGTCAAATCTATGCAGAATTATGAGTCAGGCTTTGTAGTAGTACATGAAATGAAACATTATACAAATTGTGTTGTTAATTTTTACCAAAGAGGCGGAATATTGCGCGAAATGAATGAAGCTTCTGCTTACTTAGAGGAAAAAAGTTGGGGAGAAACGATATCTTCAGTAGGACAGACACATATCAATAGCGTTATTAATTTTTTTATGATGATAAGACAATGAAAAGAATATTAAGTGTTGTAACAATTATTTTATTTAATAATTGCTCAACCCAAATCAAATTAAATAAGGGTAGAAATGTTGATTTTATTGAGATGCAGCCGTCATTATCAGATGGCAAGTTCTTAATAAGAAATAAAAGTTCTGATACCTACATTATAGATCCAATGGGTTTTTTTGGAAAGACAATATACTTAGAAAATGATAAACCTGCCCCATTAATGCTTTACCCTGAGGGATATTTTTATAGATTTTCTGATGCGGATTGTAAAAGTGATTTGATCATTTTGGAACCGTATCAGCAGATTGAGGCTAATTTTACATTGTGCAGAGATCTTAGCGGTTTAGGCATCGATATTACAAAAATTTCTAAGTCTAATAAATATTCTTATATAGTAAAATCAGTACATAATAAATCTACAGCAACAGCATCCGGCTGTAAAAACTATATTGAGAATTTAGAAAAACAAGGTTACAAAGTTTTGGAAGATAGTATAAGTGCAAAAGTTCCTTTGACATTTGATTATTTAGAGAAGTAGTATTGAAAGTGGTAAGGCGTATGTGTTGATAGATTTATAATTGGTCACGGATTACAAATCCGCGACATCGGGTTATCATGAAGGAATACATTCTATGCACGCTGTCTCTGGTTTTGCTATAAATGTCTATTCAGAATTTGTGAATGCGGGAGATGAAAATGCAAGTAAATTAGCAACAAATGTTTCTGAGTACTTTGCACATAGTTTTGTCAGTATGTTTACTGGAACACCTTTGCCTACATTTGCTAACGATAATTATTATTCAGGATTTAACACCTGGTTGAATTTAAAAAAATAACTCTAATGAAAAGCTTTATTTTTAGTTTTTTTCTACTATCTATATGGGGATCTTCTCAAATTATTGATGAGGATTTTAAGAAAATTCCTGATAGCTTATATTTCAGGGATAATCTATGTAAATATATACGCCCCAACCATAATTATAGTTATTGGAAAGTTGTTCGCAAAGATTACTCACTAACCACTGAATTAATTTATGAAAGTACAAAAAGTAAAAATTGGAATTACTTTGAAAGCTTTTCACCTAATAATGGTTTTTTTGAAGAATGCCACCCCGATGGATGTTTTACATATATTATTGCATATCAAAATAAGGAGGTGAGATATTTTACTGATGGAAAAGAATTAAGAAATTTTATAGGATTTATTAATAATTTGCCAGAGGCGTTATTGATAGCGAGAACGTATAATTTATGGTTTGATGATAAAAATTCTCTTGGTGGTTCATATAAAATAGAAAAAGATTTTATTTATCTGTATCTTGCCAAATTTGAAAGTTGTCCGATTAGTCGTGAGGCTTTTTTGTAAAAATAAATAGGAAAACAGGAGAATTGGAGAAAGAAAGTAAAGGAATATATTATAAAAAAAATGATTGTTATACCTCTTAAAAGATAATAGTGGTAAGGTAAATAATAGCATTGATTATCAATACTACTTTTGCCACTTGAGTTTGAGGTGAAAAATGGTATAGCTATTTTAAAAATTCATTCCTTTGCCGATACTTCAATAAAGCAAAGCGGGCAGAATTTTAAGAAATTTGTCAAAGAAGTATTTCAAACTCTGCAACAACAGAATATCAAAGATCTTATCATTGACGTAAGGAACAATACAGGAGGGACAGATGATAATGCTGCTTTGCTGGCATCTTTCTTCTTCGACAAGACATTCAGATACTGGGATAAGATTGAAATTACAGAAGCTGTCGCGAAAGAGATCAAAGGCGTCAACAAGATGTTCTACAAAAAACCTGAAGAAAATAACGGATTGTATCTCTGGAAAAAATCCTGGATCACAAAAGAATTCGATTACTACGAACCGCAGGAACCTGCCAAAATGAATTTCAAGGGGAATAGCTATCTGCTAACCAATGGTCTTTGCCTTTCATCCTGTGCTGATTTTACAGCAGTAATGTCGTATAACAAAAAAGCTGTAGTGATTGGGCAGGAAACAGGTGGTGGTTATCAGGGAAATACAAGCGGAATGCTGAGCAGGGCTAAAATTCCGACCGGGCTGGTTATTACTATACCTTTGCAGAAATACACCAATGCAGTTGATCTGGATAAAAACTTCGGCCGCGGCACAATACCGGATCACGAAACAGCAACTACATTCGAAAATTGGATTAATAAACAAGATGTGGAACTGGATTATACCATTCAATTAATTAATAGAAATTGATTGAATTTAGATCAGGCAAAACATATACGGGCAAACCGAAATGTAATAGTTCTAAAATAATATTTGTCTTAATTATAAACTGAAAATCACACAATCAATTTCTTATTCTGAAGCGGTAAAATGTTGAAAGATTTATATAAGTGAAATTAATTAATTAAAAAAATTAATATGAAACAATTAACAAACATTCTACTTATCGGGTTCTTCTTACTGACAGTAATATTAATGCAGGCTCAGAAAAAATCCAATCGGCTAATCAATGATTTTATGAAGGTTGAAGGAAACTGGACAGGACAATTAACCTATCTGGATTACAGCTCCGGAAAACCTTATACGATGTCTGCGGATCTTGAGATAAAAAGAATTTCCAACACCCATGAATTCCTTTTCGTTCACACTTATCCCAAAGAAAAAAGTGCGAATAAGACCGATACCCTTTCTATTTCAAAAGATGGACAATACATCGGTAAAGAAAAGCTGGTTTCCAGGACAGAACTTTCCAACGGCGATATAAGAATCATAACTGAAAAAGAAGGCAAGGATGGAAACGATGGCAAGAAATCAACCATAAGGCAGACTTACATATTAGGCAATACGTCTTTATCCACACAGAAAGATGTCCTTTTTTCCGGAGAAACTGCATGGATTAAAAGACATGAATATGTTTACAAAAAACAGCGTAATTAACCTAAGCTCAGAAAGTTTATCAATGGTTTTAAAAACGGACAGTAAATGATACAGAAAAACATTTTGAATGGCTTATTCATTTTCATTGGACAACTTTTTTTTGCTCAAAATAATGAGCCGCCAAAGATTGACAGTTTAACGAAAATAGAAGTTGTAAACAGCATTTGTAATTCGCTGATCAATAATTATGTTTTCCCTGATAAGGCAAAAGTGATGACAGACTTTTTGAAGCAACAAACTCAAAACAATATATTTAGGTCTGTCACAGACCCAAACCAATTTGCCAATGAAATCCAAAAAATACTTCGCTCTGTAAACAAAGACAATCATTTGCGAATTGAATATAATCCCCAATTAGAAAAAGACATTATAAAATTCCTTGAGAATAAAAAAGGTTCAAATGCAATTTTAGCGGAACAAATTAAAAAAGATGAAAAACAAAATTTCTATTTTAAAAAGTTAGAAATTCTGCCTTCAAATATCTGCTACATAGAATTTACAAACTTTGCTGTTCCCAGTCCTTCTGCAAGAAAAACAGTACATTCGGCAATGCAGTTTATTTCCCATACTGACGGATTGATCATTGATCTAAGAAATAATTTCGGAGGTAACGGTGAGATGTTAGATGAAATTCTAAGTTACTTTTTTCCTACAAAAACTTACACAGGGAAAACTTATAACAGAATCGAAAATAAATGGACAGATTCTTATATTGAAAATAAAAAGGAAATAACAAACGGTTTAAAATTAGGAATGCCTTTATATATTCTAACAAGCAGGAGAACCTTTTCGGCTGCTGAAAGTTTTGCTTACACTTTACAAAGTATGAAAAAGGCTGTTATCATTGGAAATACATCAAAAGGCGGTGCTCATGCAACAAGAAGTTTCAGCATGGGAAATGGCTTTGTGGCATTTATTCCATATTCACGAGAAGAAAATGTTATCACTAAAACCGATTGGGAAGGTGTTGGCGTAATTCCGGACATTGAAGCAGAAGAGCAAAATTGTATTTTGACCGTTCAAAATCACTTCCTGAATCAAAAATTACTGACCGAAAAAGATGAAAATGAGAAAAGGAAAATTAACTGGCAAATCAATTTTAATAAATCAAAATCTTCAAATGTAATCATCAATCCAACAGAGGCAACCAAGTTTGCAGGACGATTTTCGGAGTTTGAAGTTACTCTTTCAGACAATCAGCTAATGTTTAGGGATACCAATCAAAAAAGTAATGAACCAAGAAAAGCAATAGCCATAGCAGCTAATTTATTCCAGATAGGCACTGATTATCAAGTAGAGTTTATAACGGATAGCAACAATGTATGTAATGCTATTAAAATGTATTGGGATGATGGGTATGAAGAAACGATCAATAGGACAAAATAGACCGGACGACAGAAGAATCACAGGCGCTCAACAATGATTTGGCAAAAACAGGGCTGAAGTACCTCGTAAATCACAGATTGCAAATCCGTAACATCGGCTGTTTAAGAATTTTGCTTTGTTATTATTTAACGTCTCACCTGGCTCGGAGTAATGCCAAATTTTTTCCTGAATGCACTGCTAAAATGCTGTAATGAACAGTAACCCAATTCAAACGCTATTTCAGTAGCTTGTTTTTTGCCTTCAAGCAAATTATTTTTTGCCAGTTCCAAACGTAAATCAGACAAATAAGAAAAAGCTGTTTGATTAAACACTTCTTTGAAGCCTCGTTTCAGTTTGTATTCATTTAGCCCTGCTATTTTTGCCAATTCTACCAATGTAGGTGGTGATTCTATATTTTTGACCAGATAATCACGGGCAAATACGATTCGTTCTTTGTCGTAATCAGATTTGATATATGCAGATGCTGAATTTTGAAAATTATTAAACGATTCTGCCTGCAAAACAAGCAGCTCAATTGTTTTTGAAAGAAGGAATAATCTCTTTAAGCCATTTGTATAATCACAATTCAAGATCGAATTAATGCAGGTTTGTAAAGGCAGGTCGATATTCAGATTAGAATTTGAAAAAGCGACAGGCGTTCCCAGAATTATTTTGTCTGCAAAATGTTTCAGTGATTCGTTCCCGTCTTTGGATATTTTCAAAAAAGAATCCTTTGAAAACTGAATCATAAATGATTTCATCCGCAATTCGTCAACTTTCATTTTGCCTTCAGCGCTCGTGCCATAGAACAAATTATGCTGGTTCGTGCTCAATGCAAAGGAATTGCTCATTCCATCCTGTTGTATTGAAGTTCTTCCCTGTAAATTAAAATGCATAGTTACTAATTCCGAATCTCCTTTCCAATCCAGTTCTGTTGGTTTATCAAGATCAGTTTCGGAATATAAAATCTTGATGCCATCAAAAAGCCATTGTTTGGCAGTTAATTGTCCAAAAGGGATTTTGATCTTAAAGGTATCTTCTTTAAAACCTTGATTACTAAAGTCATTTTCTTTCAAGGCCATTTTAAAAGCCTTTTCATGATTTCTTAACTCAAATCCCATTGCTCCCTATTTTGCCAGTTTAACTCCTTTTTTTGTAACCTCATCTTTTGATCAGAAAATAATTTTGTACCGTGAGTTATGCGAGATTAAACAAAATCAAAGTTAGAAAAAATTCCATAGCCTATTGACTTCGAAAACGATCATAAATAACATAGCATTAATATCAATCTTTAAATATGGATAATACGTACCAATTCTCAAACGCTACCAAATGGCTATTCTATGCCATCTGTGCTTACTTTATAATGAATGGCGCACAATTATGGGAAACCGTTCTGATGGTTCCTGCATGGACTGCAGCTCCGCCTTCTTCATTAATCTTTTTTCAAAAACCTTATGGCTTGGATTTTAAGGCGTTCTGGATCATAACACATGGAATACATGAATTAATATTTATCACAGCTTTAATTTTTAACTGGAAGATCAGGAAACGCAGAAATTTAATTTTACTGGTTTTGGCTGGGCATATTGCAGTGAGGGTTTGGACATTGCTGTATTTCGCACCGACTATCATAGAATTCCAGCAATTACCGTATAGCAATACTGTTGATGTATTCTTACAGGAAAAAGCAGCTCAATGGCGCAATCTGAATTATCTGAGAGTGGCAATATTTTTTATGCTTAATTTTTTACTAATACCCGGATTAAAAATTAAAGAAAAACAATGAATAAAAAAGCAATCATCATAGGTGCAGGTATAGCAGGACCAATACTGGCTTTACAACTAAAAAAAATAGGATTTGATTCTGAAATATTTGAATCAAGGTCAGAAGACAACACAAAAGAAGGTGCTTTTTTGGGACTTACTCCTAATGGTTTGAATGTATTAAAAGAGTTTGTTGATTTGAGGCTACTCAAAGAAGATTATACTCCTGGCTCAATGAAATTTTTTAATTCTAAAGGAAAACAGATCGCAAAGTTGGGAACAGCTTACCAAAACGAGCAATATGGTGTTGAGACCATTCAGATTAAAAGATCGAATCTCAATAAATATGCCCGGATAGCGGCAAAAGCAGCAGGTATAAAAA
>MKVE01000041.1:33931-58834 GCA_001898785.1 Chryseobacterium sp. 36-9
GGTAATCGCATATTTTGCAGATGGAACTTCAGCTGCTGCTGATATTATGATCGGTTGTGACGGGATGTTTTCTGAGGTTAGAAGTCAATTATTTCCGGACGTTTCCGCAATTCAATATACAAAACTCATTTCTACTGGTGGTTACGCAAAGATTCCTGAGCTTTCAAAACCGTTGGATTCAATTCGGATGATCTTTGGCGAAAGAGGGTTCTTTGCTTATTCGGTTTCTGACCAAGGTGAGGTTTGGTGGTTTAACAACTATTTCAGAGAACAGCAACCAAAGCCATACGAAATAGAAAATACATTAAAAATTGAAATTCAGGACCATTTGGTAAACGTTCATAAAAATGATGACCCATTATTCTCCAAAATAATCAGAAACAGTCACGAGATTATTGCATATCCTGTGTATGATTTACCGAAGCTTTCACGTTGGTATAAAGGCAGAGTTTGCCTTATCGGAGATGCTGCACATGGTATTTCTCCACATATTGGACAGGGAGCATCATTGGCATTGGAAGACACAGTCGTCATTGCTGAGTTATTAAAATTACATAAAGACTATGGAACTGCATTTCAGATTTTTCAATCCGAACGCCAGTCCAGAGTGGAGAAAGTAATAAAAAGTGCCAGAAAAGTAGGTGATACTAAAACCAAAACGAATCCAATAGCAGCGTGGCTTCGTGACCGCTTCATTGGCTTTTTCATCGGTAAGCAAATTCGGCAACTTGACTGGATTTATGGCTGGAATTATTACAACAATAATAAATCATAATTATTATTGTAAATGCATTTTGATAAGCACTCGTAAACATTTAAGCTCTCAAAATAAAAGCAGTTCAAAATAATTCGAACTGCTTTTAAATATTGAAAATTGATTGATATTTTTACCAAATTTTTGTGTTGGTTGGAATATTACTTTTTTTCTGATACTTCAGGAGCTTCATACCATTCGGAGTCTGCCTTGTAGATTTTGTACTTTACACTGAAGCCTTCCGGAATGTATATAACAATCGGCATACGACCATTATAATCAGTAAGATATCCTTGTGCATAAACAAACTGTACTTTTTTTCCTGGTTCCAGACATGCCTTCATGGTTGAAACCGCATTCCCGTTTGAGTTAAAAACCAGATAATCATATCCCCAACCTTTCAGATCTTTCTTCACAAAACTTCCGGAAAGGCTATATTGGTTACATTTGTCAGTTTCCATATCTTTTCCAACAAAGATTTCTATTTTCTTATTAGCATCTGTTGTAGAATAAGGTACATCTATGACCACTTTCTTCTGATTTTTCTCGGCTTTTGGAAAAATATCTGTATTTACTTTAATGAAAGTCTGAGCAGTAAAACTGCTACTAAATAATGCTGTTAAAAAAATAAAAATTGCCTTTGTAAATTGTGTTGTTTTAATCATATTTTTAAAATTTGGGAAATAATTCTCAATTAATGTGCCAATAAATGAAAATATGATATTAATCACTTGTCTGATGCAAGCAGGATTTTTATCTTACTTCGAATAGAATTCAGGATTTATTCGAATTTGTATCTCAATTTTGTGTCTTAAAATAAGATTGTGAAGCAAATACCGGTTCTTTTAACAGTAATATCCACCATATTCGTAAATGCTCAAAGTAAAAAAACTGACTTAGCAGGAAAGAAGGAAAATGACACTTTAAAAACCGATAAAGTAAAAATTATTCAGGAAGTCATTATTAGTGGTAAAAAGGCTGTTGTGGAAAACAAAATTGATAAAATAGTCTACAATGTCGCGAATGATCTCACATCACAGAACGGAGCTGCAATCGATGTACTGAGAAAGGTTCCTCAGGTAACTGTTGACGCGGATGGCAATGTGGAATTACAAGGCAATCCAAACATAAGATTTTTAATTAACGGCAAGCCATCAAGCATTTTCGGCAACAGTTTGGCAGATGCTTTGGCTTCAATTCCTGCCGGCCAGATCAAAAGTATTGAAGCCGTTACAAGTCCCGGGTCAAAATACGATGCACAAGGCACAGGAGGTATTATCAATATTATCCTGAATGAAACCAAGGTAAAAGGGATTAACGGAATCATCAATGCATCTGCAGGAACAAGGTTTGAGACGGGATCTCTAAATTTGAGTTATAGAAATAATAATTTCAGTATGAATGCGTTTTTCAGCGGCAATGCTCAATTAAAATCCCTAACGCCTTTTTCACAGGAGAGATTATCGAGAGATATTCAGGGAAATTCCCAAACAAGATTGCTGCAGGACGGCTACACGGATTTTCAAAGGCATGGTTATCGGACAGGAGTCAGTTTCGATTGGTCCATCAACAAAGAAAATACGGTTAGCGGATCGATATCTTACAACAACTTTAGTAATAAAAATGTAGGTTTTATTAATCAGGAGCAATATATTACAGATTTTTCAGATTCATCTTTTGAATCTATATTGGGTTACAGAAATTCTTATAATCGCTCAACAGTAAGTTCCATTGACGGAAGTTTAAGTTACAGAAAAACTTTCCAAAAAGAAGGTCAGGAATTAACAGCAGACTATGTTGTAAGTTATGGCACTCCTGAAAGCTGCTATATCCAGACCCAAAGTCTTAACGGTGCCGTTTTTCCATACAATGGAATTTCTGCTAATAATCCGGGAACAGATAACAGCCATAATATTTCTATAGACTATGTGCATCCTGTATCAGATAATATTACATTTGAAATGGGGGCTAAAACCATTTTTCAGCATATCACCAATTCGACTGACGTCCATGTTTATAATACTTTGTCAAATCAATATGAACCAGATCCTCTTCAGTCCTATCATTTGAATTACGATATGGGGGTGTATGCGGCCTATTTCTCTTCTTCATTTAAATTTTATAATTGGCTTGATGTAAGAGCAGGGGCAAGATATGAGTTTACCACTTTAAAAATAGATTTTCCGGGAACTCATATACCCTCGTATAGTTTATTGATCCCATCCTTGATTTTGTCGCATAAATTTAATAATAACGGAACCTTAAAACTTGCTTACAGCAGAAGAGTAGAAAGACCTGAATATGCTGAGCTTAACCCGTTTTTGAATATCAGCGATCCTCACAATATTACTACAGGAAATCCGGCATTAAAACCTGAGATAGGAAATAATATGGAATTCGGGTACAGCAAAAATTTCGATAACGGAGGTAATATTTCTATGACGCTGACTGAGAGAATAAACACTCAGGATTTAAAACAAATTACAACATTTTACCCGGTATTTACAGCAAATGGAGTAGAGTACAATGATGTGTCTGTTACATCAAGGAAAAATGTAGGGAAAGAATATAATTCAGGAGGTATCATTACCGCTTCTTTGCCATTTTGCAATAATAAGCTCAATGTGCGGGGTAATTTTATGGCGTTTCATCGATATATCGTCAGTGATTATTTCGGCAATATTGATATGGGATTCCGATATCGTCTGAATTTAAACCTAAATTACCAGTTTGCCAATGATTATATTTTAGAAGCTTTCGGAAATTATAATTCAGCGGCAAAAAACATTCAGGGAAAAAATCCTCAGTCCATTACTTATACATTAGCGGGCAGAAAAATGTTTTGGAATAAAAAAGCCAGCATAGGATTCACAATGACCAATCCTTTTAATAAATATATTAGACAGGTTACAACGGTTATTACCGGTGATTATGATTCTTACTCAGTTCGACAATTACCATTCCGTTCTTTTGGGCTCAGCTTTAGTTATAAATTTGGTAAAACAGAACTGAAAAAGGAAAAGGATATAAATAAGGATTTCTTAAACGAACCAATGTAAGAGAATTTTAATTATACTATTAATTTCTCATCAATTGATACATATATTACAAATTATTTTTAATTATGTATCCAGCACGATCTATATTTAAATTGCCGCGCTGCATTTAGCCACAAATCGTTCGAACTCCCGATCGGTATTTCGCATGACCGGCCCGTGACCGAAGCAGATAATAGCAGGGTTGAGTTTTGCTAATTTTTGAAGTGATTTGATATTCTGTTGCTGATCCGAAGTGAATATATTTGGCGGAAGTCGCAGGCCGGTTGCCGTCGTAAGCAAATTCATATTTATTGCTGCATCCCCGATTATAAGCACACCATCCCGCTCACGAAATAAAGAAATATGACCTGCCGAATGTCCGGGAGTCTCTATTACCCGAAAGTTTCCGATCCTGTCATTTTCAATGATTGTCCGGTCGACTTTATATCCCTGACCTGCCCAATACTTTTGCTGAAGCTTTGCTATCCAATGTTGCGGAGTTGGATAATCTTTCGTTACCATGCCCGTTTCTGTCCTGAAAACTTCGTTAGGATGGCAGATTAATGGTATCTCAAATTCTGCACATATCTGATCGCTGCAGCCCTGATGGTCTGCATGCGCATGTGTCAATACATGCTGATAAACGGGGACTTTCTGAATAGCTTTCTTTATAGCACTATAAGAACTTCGTATTCCCGAGTCTACCAATACGCCTTCAATGACATAGCAGTTAATGCTGTTTCGCGGTATTAGTGATATCTGGTAAACTTTAGGGGCAATTCGATTTAGCATAGATTTTTTGTGCAAATCTACATTGCTGCTTATGGCTGTACTAGGACATTTGTCCTATAATGCTTTCGTTAGATGTATTTGTCCTTTTGCGCGTGTAAGTGATCGTTGTGTAACGCCCAGATATGATGCCAGATCCTGTGTTGATGTGCGCTTGATGAGCATTGATTCGTTGGAAAGAACATGAAGATACTTATCTACAACTGACTTATTGTTGTAATTCAGCAAATAACGTTCTTTTTGGTTATACTCTTTTTCCATTACCGATTTTATAACTCCGTGCCAAGCGGTAACCTTACCAAGCAGAAACTGATAATCCGGGTAGCTTATCCTGTAGATTATGCTATCTTCTATTGCCCTTATATTCCTTCTTGATTTTTCCTGCGCTACAAATTCCGGAAACGAAGTCATAAATTCATTCTCAAACTTGAAGCAGGTTATATTTTCCTTTCCATCCTTGTCAGTTGCATATGCTTTCACAGCGCCACTGGCAATAAATCCAATATGACGGCAGAACTCATCTTCGCGAATAAAAAAATCACCCTTTTTTAAGCGGACCAGTTGGAAGAATTGCGAAGAAAATTTGATTTCATCGGCTGATAATACTCCTGTTGAGGATAAATAATTTTCAAGTACGTTAGTCATTTTGCAATTTTCATCTTTATTTCGTCTAACCGTATAGTGATTAGACACCAAATCCAAGATTCAAATCTAAGAATTATTATATATTAAGGCTACAATGTAATAAAATACAGATTAAGATTGTCATTATAGAACAACCTCAAAAATGACAACCATGCTGAAAACAACATCTTCAGTTTTACTGCTGATGCCTTTATTTGCTTTATCACAAAGTATCAACGGAACGGTCAAAAAATCAAAAAACACCATTTCTTATGCAGAGATCATTGCCAGAAAAGATCAGTACAAACAATCAACGATCTCGGATGAAAAAGGTCATTTCGATTTAAAACTTGTTGAAAACGGAATCTATACTATTGAATGCATATATGACGGAAATACACTCTATAAGGCAGAAGTAAAGGTTAATGGTAATACAGCTTATGACTTATTGATTCCAGATGTGAATGAGAAGCAAATTGAAGGTATAACTGTAACAGCCAGGAAAAAGCTGATCGAGAGAAAGGCGGACCGTCTGATCTTTAATTTGTCTAATTCCGCAGCATCACAAGGTATGGACGGTGTACAGGCATTAGATACGACACCACAGATCAAAGTAGATGAAAATGCAGGGATAACAATGGTCGGGAAAAGCGGCGTGGCGGTTATGGTCAATGAACGGATGCTGAACCTTTCCGGGTCTGAACTTATCAACTATCTCAGAAGTCTTCGATCGGAAAATATTGAAAAAATAGAAGTTATCACAGCACCGCCGGCTAAATATGAGGCGCAGGGAAATAGCGGTCTCATTAATATCGTACTGAAGAAAAATCAAAATCTGGGGTGGAATGGAAGTCTCACCACAAGTCTGTTTCAGACCACTTATACGGGCAATTCGAACTCTGTAACTGTAAATTATCAGAATGAAAAATTAAGGTCTTCATTAAAGCTAAGGCAATATGACAGCCAGAAGCATTCTTATGAAAATTACAGAATTGTTGGCTCAGACGGTCTGAAAAGTGCTGATGACAGAAGAGATTTCTGGAAAGGTACAGGCCTCAACTTCAGTTCAGATTATGAGATCAATAGTAAGTCCGGCCTTGGATTTGTAATTGACTACGGATCCGGAAAATCAGGAATGGATATCACTAATACTTCGGATTATTTCCAGAATCAAAACTACACAAATACCTTATCTACTTATGCGGAGCACCGCAATGACAACAGACAAACTACGGTAAGTGCCTATTATGATCTTAAGTTTGGGAAACGGAGCAATAAGCTCAGCATAACAGGTAACTATTTCTCTAACACACCGAGTAGCAATATCGATTTTACCACTCAGGATAATTCTGCTAATTCCTATGTCGTAAGAACACCGTCTGAATTGGATTACAAGATCTATTCCGGTCAGGCCGATCTTACGCTGCCATTTGAATTCGCAAAGACAGAAGCCGGAATTAAATTTACCAATTTTGATAACAATTCAGATCTGCAATACCAAAATTTTATCGGCCAGGATTATGTGACTGATCCACTAAAGAGCGATCTTTTCAACTATAATGAAAAAAATTATGCTGCCTATGTAGGAATGGAACGACAACTCGGCGAAAAATGGACTGTGAAAGCCGGGCTAAGGTATGAATATTCCACCATCACCGGAAACTCTGTTTCATCAGGTCAGAGCTCGGAAAATTCCTATGGCAAGTTTTTTCCTACAGCTTACCTGACTTATAAAGCCAATGACAATAATACTTTCAATATCAATTATTCCAAGCGTATCAATAGACCCGGATTCCGTGCACTTAACCCGTTCAGATGGTACACAAACATCAATTCCTATTATTCAGGAAATCCTGCTCTGAACCCATCAGTCAATCATAATTTTGAATTGTCATATCTATATAAAGGCAAGTTTTCTGTTTCCACTTACTTCCAGCGGGAACTGAATGCCTTTGCCCAGCTGGTTATTCTGGAAGGTGAGAATAAGACGAGTAATTTTTACAACTTCTTCAACAAAAACAGTACAGGCATTTCTCTGAATTATTCCGATACTTTCTTTAATTTTTGGGAAGCCAGCTACTCCGCAGATCTTTCTTATATGAAAACACAGGTTTTTGCCACTGATGCCGCCTCCCGAAAAGGAAATAGCAGCAGTTTTGACATCAGAAACAATTTTTCATTGACCAAAGATAAAAGCGTACAACTCCTGATGAATTATTGGTTCCGTGTGCCTTCCAGCATTGGGAATACCTATTCCTATTTTGTCGGTAATTTTACGGCTGGGCTGAAATTAAACTTGATGAACAAAGATCTTATGATGAATATCTATGTTTCTGATATTTTCAGGCAGGGCAAGAGTCATGGCGAGATCTATTATGTAGATTCCACCCATTATTTTGATAACTATTACGATGGCAGAAACCTGTCTGTCTCACTCACGTATAATTTTGGAAACCGAAAGGTAAAAACAGCAGGACGACAGATGACATTTGATGAAAAGAATAGGGCGAACTAAGATTTATTTGTTAAATCGTTGTTTTGAGATCGCGGATAAAATCTGTAGGTCTTATGCCGTTGATATCAAAGAAAAGATCAGAAAAGTTTTGTCTGGAAGCAATACCACATTCATGAGCTAAGGTCTCTACACTGTATTTTCTAAATACACTGTTTTTATGCAGCTGTTCTGTGATATAACCAATTCTCAACGTGCCAAGATACTTATTGAAATTAGAGCCTTTGTATTCGTTGATCACCTGTGAGAGATAATTAACGTTAGTTTGTAGCTGAGAAGCCAGTTTCTGCTGTGTCAGGCCTTTTTGTAAAAAGCCTTGTTCTTTTTCGAATATCTCTAATTTCAGTAAGATCTGCTCTGTAATATCTTTGGGTATTTGGAGCTTTGGTTTTTCAAGTGGTTCAGAAGCAATATCCTTTATAGCATTCAGTTCATTTTCCATCTGTTGCAACTGATTTTTTAATGTAAAATACTCCCGTCTGGAACGGCGATGCTCCAGTAATTTATAAACCCCGAATATCACGGAAAATACCAATAATATAGCCACAAAAAGCAGTATGTACAAAGTCCTTGTCTCCTGATCTCTTAACAGTTGCTGCTGTACTTCGAGCGAATGTCTATCATATTCTTTGTGGATTTTGCCGGATAGATATTGGAAATTTTCATTTAAATTTCCGTCCACTTTTAGGAGTTGCCTTGTATAATATAATTCGTTTTTCACATCCATTTTGCTCTGTTCGTTTTTCAAAAGATATTCGAAGGCTGGTCGGACTTCGGGCAGAACAAATTGGTGTCTGTTGAAAATAGAATCTACTTTTTTGAAAGATTCTAAAGCCAGATGCTTTTGATTTTCTTTATCAAACAGAAGACCTTGATAAAAATGGATGATAGAAATATTGATGAAATCGTTGTGCGAAATTAATACCGGAAGTGCTTTTTCAAAATAATTTCCTGCTGATTGATAATTACCCCGATGCAGCTCTGATATGCCTTTGGACTTATAAAATAAACTTTTTTGTAATGTGTTGCCCGCATCTTTTTCTATATATTGTGCTTTTGTGAGATAGGTATCGGCTTTTTGGAATTGATCCAGTTTCTGAAAGCATACTATGATCTGGTGCAGGCTATTCAGATAATCTTTTGAGTAAGATTCCGACTTCTTATGATCATTACCAAAGAAAGCCAGACATTTTTTGAATAGGAGCAGAGCTTCTTCATTATAACCCAGATAAGCTTTCATCTCAGCGATATGATAGAGATTTTGATGAGTCAAGACTTTATTATTTGAACTTTCTAAATATCTGTAAGCCAGCAAATATTCGTTTAGTGCTTTTTTGAATTGTCTGAAATGATTATAATAAATAACACCTTTCCTGAGATAAGCACTGCCGATCGTATCCTTGTTTTTGGAAATTAATGCATTCTTAATGGCTTCATTGGCATAATTCAATTTTTGATTTCTGTCAGAGGTGAAAAAGATAGCATCATCATATCCCTGAGCCATCTTTTCGTAATTTTTTTCTTTTATGGCTTTAGCAATAAAAGCATCAAGGCCATTATCAAAAGCTGCAGCGTTATTTTCCTGCAAAGAAATGTATTGTTGTCTCAAAGCAGTATAATCCTTTTCCGGAACAGCTTTTTCCCAAACCAAACCGAGCACCAGAAAAGAAAAGAAAATTAGAAACTTGTTGAATAATTTCATCTCTAAAAGTTATTACATACAAAAATAAACTATTTTTCCAAGGAAGTTCAGATGATAGATGAAATACGACTGGCAGCTATTCTACAAATTGAAAGATCAGGACCTTAGAGTGGTCTTAATTCATCAATTGGGACGTCAAATGTTTCGGTGATTTGATACCGGAAGCTATTTTTGGCAAAAATTATTGTTAGTATGAAAAGCATTATTATGCTTCTTTGCCTGTTTTCGATTGGTATTTCTGCTCAGACCCGTTTCAGCATTTCAGGTGAGATCGTGGATCAGAAAAATCAAAGACTTGAGTTGTCTGAAGTTAATTTATTCGATAATCAAAATCATTTGATCAAGACCACTGTTTCGCAATACGGTACATTTGAATTCAAAGATGTTGATGTCAATAGTTATTACATCCAGATCATTAGCCATTCCAGGATACAGAATGAGCCGATCTTTACTTTAAACTCAGATTACAGGACCAAAATCATTTTCAATTCTGATGTGACTGAGCTGGAAGAACTGAAGATCATTAAAAACAGAAATAATGTAAAAGTTCAGAATGGCAATCTAAACATCGATATTACCAATTCAGCCCTGAGCAAAGTGGCAAATTCTACAGATCTGTTATCCAGGCTTCCTTTTGTAAGAATTGATTCCAATGGTGAAGGTCTCTCATTTGTTGGCAAAGGCGTTCCCTTATTATATATCGATAATCAGAGAGTTGATTTTTCCGTCGTAAGTTCGCTTTCCGTAGATGATATCAAGTCAGTAGAACTGATCCGAAATCCATCGATCAAATATGAAGCTGAAGGCAAAGCTGTTATAAAGATCAACCTTAAAAAAAGCAAAAAAGACGGCCAGAAATTAACTTTGACAGAAACAGCGATGTTCCAAAAGAAATACAGCAATTATCTCTCAGCCAATTACCAGGCAAAGAAAAATAAATCTGAATGGAAACTAAATGCTTCCTATAACCAGATCAACCATTGGGAGAGTAACGGCTTTGATTATAAGGTCGATACAAAAGCAATTGCCTCAGACTATGTGATAAAATCCATCACCAAGCGTCCACAGTTGATCTTTGGAGCCAATTTCTATCAGGAATTAGACAATGACGGAGATTATATTTCTATGGCTCTCAACAGCAATATGCGACCGGATAAAGGCGATAATAATACGATTACAAATTATACCGAGGATATGATACGTTCCAATGTACAGACGATGAACAGGCAGGACAGGAATCGAACAACAATCAATGCGATGTTTAATTTCAATAAAAATCTTCCAAAATTAAATGCCAGTATTTTCACAGGTTTCCAGTATAAAAGAGAGAGCGACAATGTCAAATATGATTTTTATGATAACAGGGATTTTTCAGGTTTTGAATTCAGCCAGTTTCGGCATCAGCTTTATTCAGGGAATGTCTATTCCGGACGAATGGATATAGAAAAGAAATTTTCAGATCTTTTGAAACTGGAACTTGGAGGCAGCTATAACAGCGCTGAAACATTGACAGATAATATCACCCGGTTTGCCAATACCCAGGAGTTGGGACATTTGGAATACCAATTTAAAGAAACAAATACGGCAACTTATGTTAATCTGGATATCATTTTGAAAAAATTTGCTCTGAAGGGTGGTGTCAGAATGGAAAATACCATTGCCAAGGGAAAAAATAAATTTACAGAGGCGGATAACATAATGCGAGACTATACTGATTGGTTTCCGTCCGCTCAGCTGAGTTTTGAACCTAATGAGAATTTTAGCTATAGCCTGGATTATCGGAGAAGTATTACAAGACCCAGTTATGGTAATCTTTCGTCAGGAGGATTGTACGGAAGCCCTTACATCGAGTACAGAGGAAATCCATTCTTGCTACCATCATACTCCAATACACTGTCACTGAATGCCAAATTGAAAAAATGGTCATTAACCGCTTCTCTTTATGAAGACAAAAATCCTATGGGGTACACGTTGGTATTTGACGAAGAAAAGAATATATCAACATTTACAATTGTTAATTTCGACAGGGCAGTTGGAGGTAATCTGGGTGTTGACTATGAACTGGTCTATAAAAAGTGGACATCTCAGAACAATCTTAGCCTTAACATTGACAAGATCGAAGATGCTATGGCGATCTCCGGAAAAGTCACGCCTTACATTTATTTCTCCACCAACAACAGTTATAGCTTCAGGAAAAATATCAGCTTTTTACTTGATGCTTCATACATCGCCAAACGCACGCAGGGTATTTTTGATTACAATGCAATGTGTCTGGTAAACCTGGGATTGAATGCGAGTTTTGGCCGACTTGATATTACTGCAAGGTATAATGATATTTTCAAACAAATGGACTACATTCAAAAACTCACATATAAAAAAATAGATTCTACAGGTATTTTTTATGGTAATACACCAACAATATCTTTGACTTTAAAATACAACCTAGGCAATATCGGAAAATCCAATTACAAAGAAAAGACAGTCAATGAAAGTGCTGACCGGTTATAAATAATGAATGGCTAAGTTTCCCTTCATTTCGTTTAAACTGCCACAATTTGATTTAAATATTGTTTAGGATTTGAGAACTGTAAAATAGCAACATCATATTTTACAGTTTTTTTAATAATTTCTATTTGATATTAAAAAATTCAATTTTTCTACAGAATTAGATTGCAATATTGCACGCTTCTAAAATTGATACATTTTTAATATAAATTGCCATTTATGAACAGAATAATTATTCTCACTTTATTAGGTGCTGTTATTTTTTCAAAAGCACAAACCAAAATTTTATTTGATGCCACAAAAGCGGAAATGGCGGGAAATGGAGATTGGGTAATCGATGCGGATTCACATAATCTTAAAGCAAATTCTAACGGAACTGTTACTACAGGCGGATCGGATTCTAATCCCCAAAGGATACCGACTCCGGCACAAAGCGGTGTAACGGTTAATACATCGGAAACCTATTGGACCGGTGCTTTAAGTGCATGGGCAATAGATTTGGTGAAAAGAGGATATATTGTAGAAACGCTTCCTTATAATGGTAAAATTACTTATGGAGATTCTTCAAATGCACAGGATTTGTCCAATTACAAAGTTTACATCATTGATGAGCCTAATCTGAAGTTTACAACAGCTGAAGCCAACGCCCTTGTTAATTTTGTGAACAACGGTGGTGGGCTGTTTATGATCAGTGATCACGATATAAGTGATAGAAATGGTGACGGGTGGGATTCTCCCGGAGTTTGGAATGATATCCTAAGCAATAATACAGTACAACCTAACCCTTTCGGGATCACTTTTGATTTGCAGAATATTTCGCAAACGAGCACCAATATTGCAAATCTTCCAACAGACCCCATTCTGCATGGTCCGGCAGGAACACCGACACAGATCCAGTTCAGCAACGGAACGACAATGACTCTTAACAAAGTCGCAAACCCATCTGTAAAAGGACTGATGTTTAAAACAGGCTCTTCTGCATCCGGTACTAACAATGTTTTATTTGCAACCGCTACTTACGGACTGGGAAAAGTTTGTGCTTTGGGAGACAGTTCGGTTCCGGACGATGGAACAGGTGATCCTAGCGATACTTTATACAATGGTTATACAGGTGATGCCAATGGAAATCATAAACCATTATTATTAAATGCGACTATCTGGCTGGCAACAAGTTCTTCTAACTTAAATGTAAATGATTGGTCAGGCGCAGCTAGCGAAATAAACATTTATCCAAATCCAACTTCAGATTATATTTACATTACAAATGCCAAAGATTCGGACGGTTATCAATATTCGATCACAGATTTCCTAGGTAGAAATTTGGAAATAGGAGTTGTAAACTCAGGAAAAATCAATGTTGAAAAATATAACTCAGGCAACTATATTCTGACAGTAAAGTCATCTTCAGGTATCATGAGATCATTCAAATTTATTAAAAAATAAACAATCATAGAGATATGGATTTATAATCCACAATATGCTGCAGATTTTTCAGAAATCAGGCGTCAGCTAAATTCAGTTTTATAAATAATCAATTCAGAACTCTGAATTGATTATTTATAAACTATGATTTATTTTTCCCTCCATTGTCTCCATTTCAGGTCAATAAGATCTGTTATATAACATTTTAATTCCGACGCTTATAATAATTGATTGGCCAATAATCCGATTATAACCTGTTTTGTTCATCCGTTTTGCGTCCGGCTTTCGCATCTTTCACTTTCTGATTTCCGAAATTATATTTCAGATTAATCATAAAATATTGTGCGTCGCGATAATCCTTGAAATATTGATTCTGGTCTGCATATCTCGTTGAGATCGTATTCTTATTCGTTCTGAAAATATCATTGAAAATCAAGCCTGCTTCTAATCTTTTATCAAACATTTTCTTGTTAATGATGACATTGGTGTTCTGAGAGGAACTGATGTCAAACGAACCCTGGATTGTCTTCGAATTATAAACATAGGAAACATTGAGATCCCAAGTTTTTGTTTTGTCCAACGTGATTTGCGTAGAAATATTCGCATTATAAAAGAAGACGTCATTTTTATACAAAATCTTATCAGTTCCCATAAAATAATTCTCCTGATATTCGCCCATTGCAAAAAGATTCAGCTTCCAGTAAGGTTTTATAGAAAAGTTTTTGGAAAAATTCGCTCCCAGGTTTTGTCCGTGGTCGATATTGGTGTAATTGTAAACCGTTTCAAAAGTCTGCGGATTCTGGATAGAAATTTCCATAGAAGGGTCTTTGATATAGCTGTAATAAGCTTCAAAATTCCAGTCTTTCACCGTGTAAGTCAGACTCAGATTATGAATGATGGTTGATTTCAGATTCGCATCACCTTGGAAGTAAGAATACAGATTGTAATAAGATTTGGAAGGATTCAGGAAATCGTAGTTTGGTCTGTCGATACGTTTTCCGTACGAGAATCCTAATTGCTGGTCTTCTTTCAGGTTATACATCAGGTAAAAAGTAGGGAAGAGTCCGGTTCTGGTCGTCTTATTTTCCACAACCGGATTATCAGAATTGGTTTTGATAAGGGTTGTTTCTGAGCGCAAACCGGCTTTCATTTCCCATTTTTTCCATTTGTATTCCGAGGAAATATAACCAGCAAAAATATTCTCTTTATAATTAAATAGGTTGCTTTTTGTTAAATCCTGAATCAAAGTTCCGCTGGTTCCGTCAAAGAAATTAAGGTCATTTTTATTCTTAACAAAACTGTATTTCAATCCGCTTTCCAATGTGAATTTATCATTCGAAAATCGGTAATCCAATTGCGTCGCATAAAGCGAAATATCCTGAATGCTGTTGTTGGCAAACCTGTTTTTACTTTCCGGCTGTCCTTGGAAATTCAATAATGTTTCT
This sequence comes from Chryseobacterium sp. 36-9, assembly GCA_001898785.1. Taxonomy (GTDB): domain Bacteria; phylum Bacteroidota; class Bacteroidia; order Flavobacteriales; family Weeksellaceae; genus Epilithonimonas; species Epilithonimonas pallida. Next base: position 48,723 of record MKVE01000041.1, read on the forward strand.
ACATCCTGATTTTCCTTGAATCGTTTCATACTTGAGTTATTTGTCCAAGTCAGGTTGTTGTTCCCGAATTTTTTATCATAAACCAGATAAGAATTAAAACTGTTATCATATTGCTTTTTCTTGTTGGATGTTAAGTAATACGATTGCAACTGATTATTTTCCGTGTTGTAAATATTCGTCGGAACATTGTAATGACCTGTGTTGTTAGGCGCATTATAACCGTCAAAACCAAACTGAACTGTTGATAAACTATCCAAAGTATATTGTCCGGAAAAATTGTAAACGTGCTGTTCGTGAGCGTGTGTTTTTCTCACCATGTCGCTTTCCCAACGGGTTTTATCTTTGTCAAAAACTACTACATCAAAGTTTTTTCGGACATAATCTCCGCTTACAAAATTGTAATTCCCCGTCAGTTGCCATTTATCAGTATTGTAAGATTGCGAAGTCCCAATCAATCCCTTGGCATAAGTTGCCTGAGTATATCTTGTCGAGATTCTTCCTTTGTAACCTGATAAAACATTTTGCTTCATTTTGATATTGATAATGGCGCTACCTTGCGCTTCGTATTTCGAAGGCGGATTGGTGATGACTTCAACCGATGAAACATTATTTCCATCCGTATTTTCAAGGAGTTGTTTGAGTTGTTCCTGCGTCATCAAAGTTTTTTTATCATTAATGGTTACAATAATTTGAGAGTTTCCTCTGACACTTAATTCTTCATTTTTCACTAAAATATTGGGTGTACTTTTCAAGATGTCCCAGGCATTCAGATTTTGAAGCGGTGTTTTATCTATATTAAATTCCAGTCGATCAATTTTCCTTTTCAGTAAAGGTTTGTTGGCTTTTATTGTTACACCTGCAATTGATTTTACCGTGTCTTTTTTGAGAATGATGTTCAGAAACTCATTGTTTTCAAGAGTAATTTCATAATCTTGATAATCTTGTTTTTTGATAACAATTGATACAGGAAATTTCGAAATACCTTCAAGACTGAAATTCCCGTCTTTATCGGAATAGAATATCGATTTGTTTTCATTAATTTCAATGCTTGATTCAGAGATAGGTTCCTGATTTTCATTCTCGATGTGGCCTTTGATATTCTGACTCCAGATAAACATTGGAAGTAAAAGTAAAACTACATTATAAATTTTCATTTCAATAATTTTGACAAAATTGAGACGAAACGCAGGAAAGTTTTGTTAATGAACGGTTAATGGAAGGTTAATGCCTGTTTTGAAAGAAATTTGATTGTATTTTTGATGTTCAAAAAGTTAAACACGAAGGCACAAAGATTTTCACCAAGAACACGAATTTGAATATTTCAAGATTAATTTTTGCTGAGCGAAGCGCCTTTGCGAATCTTAAAATATTTTCAATAAGATTCAAAAAACTTTGCGGACTTTGCATTTAAATTATTCTTTATGGTTTTAGAAGAATCAATATGAATCGGAAGAAAAACATCACAATTATTTTGTTCACGTTCAGCCTTGTTATCTTGGTTGTTTTGCAGGGTTATTATATCTACAATTCTTACCGTCTTGAGGAAAAAGAGCTCAACAGACAGGCCAGGATGATTGCGGATAAAACACTGGAGACAATGGAAAAATACGAGACCGAGACGAATGAAGAAAAACTGGTTGGCGATTTTGAAAGACTAAAAAAAGGTATTACGATACAAAAAGAAAAAATTACACATCCGGAAAGGATTTATAGCTCGGAAAAGCTGTACAATCAAAAACTTGAGAAAACGCTTAAAGACAATATAGGAGATTCTGGTTTTGAGATCGCAATGAAAAGCGAGATCTATTCGATTCTGGATGAGGTTCAGAAAAAAGAGCTTTTGCCAAAGAATCGTTCACTTGTTTTGTACCAAACTGTAAAAAAAATGTCAAAGCCTTTGACCATTAATGAAGGCAAATGGTCCAGTCGTCAATCCAGGGAAAATACGGATTTGAATTTGGATGAGAAAGATTATTATTTAGTTAAATCTAAATCGACTTTTCAACTTCTGAATGTCAAATTTTTAGTTTTAAAGAAAATTATTCCGTTGATTATCATTAGTTTATTGATTGTTACTCTGATTGTAATCTTATTCCGAAACAGTATCAAAAACCTGAATCGCCAAGAAAAGAAAATCTCACAGCTTCACACAACTATCGATTCCATTGCTCACGAATTGAATACACCAATTACAACTCTGAAATTTTCAGTTGCTCAATCTTCCGATTCTGAAACCAAAGCTCTGCTCGAACGTCAGATCAAACGCCTGGAAAATATTGTTTCGTCCATTCATAACAGCGATTCTGATGATATTTTGATTGAGAAAAAAGAGATTGAAAATTATTTTTCTGAGGTTAAAAAGTCTTTTAATAAAATCGATTTTAAAATTAAAATTGATTTTATTGAAAATAAGTTGTTGCTTCAAAACGATTTCAAGCAAATTATGGATAATTTCATCGATAATTCATCAAAATACGGAGCTAAAGAAATCGAGGTTTTCATTAAAGCAAATAAGCTGATTGAAATGGAAGTTTCTGACGACGGAATAGGAATCCCCAAAGAAGAGAAGCAAAACATTTTTGATAAATATTACCGCATTACGAGAGACGAAAATCTTCACGTTAATGGTCTTGGAGTCGGACTTTTTCTGGTTAAGACAATCGTTGACAAATACAAAGGCGATATTGATGTGAATCCAAAAAAGAAAGGTGTTTCATTTAAAATAACGATTCCAAATGAAGCCTAAAATCTTATTAGTTGAAGACGACCAGGACTTGGGAATGGTTCTGAAACAGTATTTGGAATTTTCTGATTTCGATGTGAATTGGATCCCGAATCCTGAAGAAATTCTTAAAAACAAAAAGCAGATTGACCAATATCAATTAGCGATTCTAGATGTGATGTTACCAGTTATCGACGGTTTCGAATTGTCTAAGGAAATCAGAAAATCGTCTGAGATTCCGTTTCTTTTTCTTACTGCTAAAGGTCAAAGTATTGACAGGATTCTAGGATTAAAACTTGGCGCAGACGATTATATTACAAAACCTTGCGAACCGGAAGAGCTGATATTAAGAATCAAAAATATACTCAAAAGACAACAGAATTCTACAAAAACAATAATTAAATTGGGAAATTATTCATTCATTCCTTCGCAGTTTCAGTTGCTTTTCCAAAACGAAACAATTCAGCTGACCGAGAAAGAATCTGAGTTGTTGCTTTTACTTTCTAAAAACAATCAGAAAATTATTAATCGTAAGGAAATCCTTGAAACACTTTGGGGCGAAAATGATTATTTTCTGGGAAGAAGTCTGGATGTTTTTATGACCAGATTGCGCAAGTATTTTCAGAAAGATGAAAGAATTAAATTTGATTCTGTTCGAGGAATTGGTTTCAAGGTTGAGTTTCCGGAATAAACATTAGATTTTCAAAATAATGTTTTTGAGTTGAAGTATTGGGTAAATGTATTTCTTTAGTTTTATGTGTATTTGATTGATTTTTAGGAGTTTAAATTTTATTTTGTAGGCTGCTATTTTTTGATATATTTGAGAACTTCGTATATATATAGACCTTAAAATATATTCTCTAAGTGCAATCTCAATTTGAAAAACTATATTCTGATTACAAACATCAGGTCTACTTTTTCGTGAAAAAATTTGTTCACGGACAGGATGATATTGAGGATATCGTGCAGGATATTTTTGTTCATCTGTGGAAGCACAAAGATGCTTTGGATAAGAATAAGGAAGCTGTTGTTTTCAAGACTGCGAAACAGGAAATTGCTAATTTCTATAGAAAAAATAAATTGTCTTTCTCAGATTTCAAAGAAGAATCTCATCTTAGTATTGTAAAGGAAGAATATGACGAGGACGAATTCAAATCCTATTCTGAACAGGTTGAAAAAATACTCCAGCTGATTCCCGAAAAAAGTAAATCTTTTTTTCTCAAACATAAAATTGACGGACTGAGCTATTCCGAAATTGCAAAAGAAAACAGTATTTCCAAAAATGCTGTGGCCAAGCACGTTAATAAGGTGCTTCATATTCTAAAAACAAATATTAATTTCTTTTTTCTGCTACTGATTTTCATTAAAAAGCTTTTTTAGGGTTGACGATTTCGGTAAGTCTGCGTAATTAATCGTAAGACAGAAATCAATCTGAAACTAAAATAAGTTTATAATGAAGAAATCATTTTCAATTCTGCTAATTGCAGTTTCCTTTTTTTATCAGGGACAAACTACCAAAGAAGAAATCCTTTCAGACCTCAATAAGACAGGCGGTGTTTACTATGCTTATCCAACTCCGACAAAAAAACTGACTGCTGTTCCGTCCGGATATCAGCCATTTTATATCAGTCATTACGGAAGACACGGTTCAAGATGGCTTATCAATGATAAAGATTTTTCCGGTGTGATGGACATTCTGAAAAAAGCTAATGAGAATAATGCCTTGACAGAAAACGGAAAATCAGCGTTACAACGATTGGAGAAAATCTGGAAAATCGCTGAAGGTCATAACGGCGATTTGACGGAATTAGGAGGATTGCAGCATAAACAGATTTCTCAAAGAATGTTCAAGAATAATCCGCAGGCATTTGGAAATAATGCGATTGTGACAGCCAAATCGACGGTTGTTCCAAGATGCATCATCAGTATGGCGTATTTTACAAACGAATTAACAGCGAACAATCCAAAACTGAACATCAGTATAGAATCTTCCGATAAGTATATGAAATATCTGAATCATCATACCAAAGAATCTATCGACTTCAAAAGCCCAGATAACTTCTGGCAGGAAGAAAAACGGAAACTCAAGCAAGATGCATTACGCTCAGAACGTTTTATTAAAAATCTCTTCAATAATGAAGACTATGTTTACAAAAACGTGAATCCTGAAAAAGTTGTGGAATCATTCTACTGGATTGCCAGCGATATGCAGAATCTGGAGACGGACATTTCTTTTTACGATTTGTTCACGAAAGATGAATTGTTCAATATTTATCAGGCCATCAATTATCAATTTTATGTGAATGATGCTGCATCGCCTTTGAGCAAGGGATTGGTAAAAAACAATGCGATTCCGTTAGTTAAAAATATTCTGGAAGAAGCAGACGATTATATTAAAAATAATAAAAGTGGTGCATCACTTAGATTTGGTCACGATGGAAATATTGCACCATTATTAGCTTTTATGAGAGTTGAAGGAATGGATAAGGAAGAAATCAATCCAAGAGAAGTCTATAAAGTTTGGAATACTTTTCAGGCTGCACCGATGGCTGCCAATCTCCAGATGATTTTTTATAAGAATAAGAAAAGTGATGTTTTGGTGAAATTTCTATTGAATGAAAATGAAGTCAGCGTTCCTGTTGAAACCAAGAGTTTTCCTTATTACCAATGGAATGATGTGAAAACTTATTTGGAAAGAATAACCAAGTCAAATTAATATCGAATTTTTTAATTAAAATTAATTTTAAAAAATTTAAATAAAAAGGTTGACGATTTAGAAATCCTGCGTAATACTGAATATGAACAACATAGACGACGAAAATTTTAAAAAGAACTGGGAAAAAACTTACGAAGAAAACCAGAGAATGGATTCGGAGACAGATGCACGAATCCAAGCGGGAATTCAGAGTAAGATAAAATCCGGCAACAAGTTCAAAAAATTATATTGGGTTGCTGCAGCTGCGGTAATCACAGGATTTGGTATTCTTTTTTATACACCTTCTTCGCCGGCTTCTGTGGAGAAAGCTCAGTCTCAATTTTATTCCAGTGTGGATTTCACTAAAAAGATTAGTCTTCCTGACGGAAGTAATATTGTCTTAGAACCTCACAGTACAATCGAATTAGCAAAGGATTTCGGCAAAACAGACAGAAAAATCACATTTACTGGAAAAGCAACTTTCGATATTGCAAAAGATAAGACCAGACCTTTCAGAATCAATGCAAAAGATTTTACAGTACAGGTTTTAGGTACTAAATTCTTCCTGGACCAAACAAGCGGAAAAGAAAAAGTGGAACTTTTTGAAGGAAAAGTAAAAGTTAATCATCAAGGAAAAATCACTTATTTGCTTCCTAACGAGTCGTGGAACAAGAATATGGAAGAAAAGCCTCAGACTTATGTCGTTGCAAATGTGAAAAGAAATTTCTCTTTTGAAGATGAAAATTTTGAAAATATCATCAATGAGTTGGAAGTGGTTTATAATGTTAAAATCGATTATCCACAGGAATATTCCAAAAAGAAAATCAAAGGTTCATTCTCGGGCGATATGAACGAGGTCTTGTTCGCCATCTGTTATCCATTCAATCTTAAAGCTGAAAAAAAATCTGACAATCAAATACAATTAAAATAAAAAAGCACCGATAATGACGGTTATCGATGCAATAAATGATTCGACTCGCTAAAGTATAATCAAATTAATCCTCAAATTTATGAAAAAAACAGTAATGTCTGTAATCTTATTGGTTGCCACAGGTCTTCCAGTCGCTTACGGACAAGCCGGGCAAACACCGCCGGTTGCTATGAAAAAAGAGAATCCGGTGTCCATTATCAAAGTTTTTGATAAGCTCAGCAAATCTTCCAAGATTCCGTTTCTCTATTCTAGCACAGACTTCAAAGATATTAAGGTTGATGAAAATGCTATTAATTATTCTTCTTTGGAATCATCGCTTAGATATCTCAAAAAATTCTATCCGATAGAATATGAAATAAAAAATAATACGGTTGTTCTTAGAAAAACCAGTGTTAAATTGATTTCCCAGTCAGAAAATTTTCCCATTCCCAAAGATACTATTTCGGTGCAGGAGAAAAAGATTGATGAGGTTGTGATTATTGGTTATGGTAAAGTTAAAAAGTCCGATGCGACAGGTTCGCTAACCACGGTAAAAATAGATGAGGAAAATGACGGTAATCCGGTAACTGCTCAGGATGCGTTGAGAGGAAAGGCGGCAGGAGTTAATATTATTTCTCCTGGGGGTGCACCTGGTGCAGGTTCTGCCATTAGGATCCGGGGAGGCTCTTCTTTGTCTGCAAGTAATGATCCTCTGATTGTAATTGACGGAATTGCTATCGACAATTCCTCAACATCAGGTTCAAGCAATATTCTCGGGATGATAAATCCAAATGACATCGAAACTTATACCGTACTGAAAGATGCATCTTCAACAGCGATCTATGGTTCCAGAGCTTCTAACGGTGTTATCATTATTACAACAAAAAAAGGAAGCAAAAAAACTCGTTACCAATATTCTTCAAACACCAAAATAGACTGGAATCCGGCAACATTAGATGTTCTTAATGCAGATGAATACAGAGATTTTATGAAAAGAACATATGCCGGTAACACAGCTGTAATTAATGGATTAGGTACGTATAATACTGATTGGCAAAAAGAGATTTATCGAACTGCTGTTAGTAATGACCAGAATTTCAGTATGACGGGAGCAGTGGCGGATGTTCCGTACCGATTATCTTTGGGATATACGAATCAGGAAGGGATTATCAGAAAAAATGCATATGAAAGAATGAATCTGAGCCTGAATCTTAATCCTTCATTTTTTGACAAGCATCTAAACGTGAACCTAAACTATAAGCCGAGCATTGAGAATAATGATTTTATTTCCAATCCTGCAAGCGGAGCAGCTTCTTTTGATCCAACGCGTCCGGTTTATGATAATTCCAAACCTTATGGCTTAGGCTACTTTATCTGGACGGATGCTGCCGGAAAGCCGATAACCCAGGCCGGAGCAAACCCTGTTTCAGTTCTCAATTTAAGAAGTGATGAATCAAAGATATTTCGTCATATTGGGAATATCCAAATGGATTATAAAATTCACGGATTTGAAGATCTGAAGCTGAATCTTAATACTGGGTTCGATATTCTGAAAAGTAAAGGCGATCTATTCATTCCGGATAACGCACCTCTTACCTGGGTTTCTGTAGGGAACGACGGACAGGGATTGACCGGTAAATATGTTAATGAGAAAAAGAATCTACAGCTGGATGCTTACGCCAATTATGCCAAAACGCTTGGTGATCATAAGCTAGATGTGATGGGAGGTTATTCCTGGCAATGGTTCTGGAAAAGCTATAATAACAAGCAGACTAATCTAGTGGGGAACAAGATATATCAGAATATTGCTGATGAAAAATCGGAGTACTATCTTTTATCATTCTATGGCCGGTTAAATTATACTTTTAAGGACAGATACCTTTTCACTGCTACCCTAAGAAGTGATGGTTCTTCAAAATTTTCTAAAGAGAATCACTGGGGCTTATTTCCTTCCGCAGCTTTTGCTTGGAAGATCAATGAGGAGAATTTCTTGAAGGAGAGCGGCTTTTTCTCTGATCTGAAGTTGAGATTGAGCTATGGGAAGACTGGACAGCAGGATATAGGTGGAGATTATGAATGGATGCAGACCTATACTTTTAGCCAACCCAATGCCATGTACCAGTTTGGTGACCGTTATTACACTACAATAAGACCGAACGGATACGATCCCAATCTTAAATGGGAAACTACATCCACATATAACATAGGTCTGGATTTCGGTATTTTGAATAACCGGATCTCGGGATCGGTAGAAGTGTATAAAAGGACGACTGATGATCTACTGAATAAGATTTCCGTTGCTGCAGGATCCAACCTTACCAATATGATCTATACCAATATCGGATCTATGGAAAATAAAGGGGTAGAGCTAACACTGAACACAATCCCGGTTAAAACCGAAAGCTGGCAATGGAATCTTGACGCAAATCTTACATTCAGCAAATCAGAGATCACACAACTTACATTAGTAAATAGCCCAAATTATGGCGTTAATATAGGAAACGTTTCCGGCTCTACGGCTGGGACGATACAGATTCATTCAATAGGTTATGCGCCGTATACTTTTTACCTCTATCAGCAGGAGTATAACGAGAACGGGAAACCGATAGAAGGAAAATATAAAGACGGAGGATTGGTGAAAAGTAAAAATCCGATGCCCAAGGCTTATCTGGGATTGTCTTCCAAAGTGAGCTATAAAAACTGGTATCTCGGATTTAACGCACATGCCAATTTCGGAAACTATGTCTATAATAATGTCAAATCAAAGGATTATAAGTCCAGAACTTTGCCTACAAACGGAACATATACCAATATCCTGAGCTATACAGCCAATGAAGGCTTTGAGAATCTGCAGCTCTATTCTGATTTTTTCCTAGAGAATGCTTCATTTTTTCGTATGGATAATATCACATTAGGACATAACTTCAAAAATATCAGTGATAAGTTTGATATCGGGATGAACCTCTCATTACAGAATGCTTTTGTTATTACAGGATACAGCGGTCTTGATCCGGAAGTTTATTTGGGTATTGATAATAATATCTATTCCAGACCACGTTCAATCCTTTTCGGGCTTAATGTTAACTTTAAATAATTTTACGATGAAACGTTTATATATCATTCCTTTTATATTTTTGCTTTTTACGGCAGGTTCATGTATCAATGATTTGGATACAGCTCCAATTAATCCCAATATAGTTACCACGGAACAGGTATATTCCAATCCGGACAATTACAAAGGTGTTTTGGCCAAATGTTATGCAGCATTATGCCTTAGCGGTCAGCAAGGGCCAACTGGTGATCCTGATCTCGGTAATTTTGATGAAGGTTACAGTTCATTCATCCGTTTGGCATTTTATGTCCAGGTACTGTCGACAGATGAGGCGATAATGGGTTCGCAGACCAACGGATTGAGACAGATGGCTACCAACACCTGGGATTCTAACACCGCTATTTTAAATGGTTATTATGCAAGATTATACCAGATCATCGGTTATACTAACGAGTTTTTGAGACAGACTACTGATGCCAAACTTCAGGAAAGAGGACATACGGATCTAGGTTTCAAGCAACAGGTTGCTAATTTCAGGGCAGAAGCGCGCTTCCTCAGGGCTTATTCTTATTGGGTTTTACTGGACACCTTTGGTAAGGTCCCTTTCGTCACAGATTCCGATAAATTAGATCCGCAGTTTTTGCCCAGACAGATCTCAAGAAGTGATCTTTATGCTTATGTAGAAGCCGAATTAAAAGATATTGAAACCGCTCTCCCGGAAACCAATGAATAT
>MKVE01000041.1:58843-69494 GCA_001898785.1 Chryseobacterium sp. 36-9
ATTATCAAGATTATACCTTAATGCCCAGATTTATACCAATGCTCCACAATGGGATAAGGCAGCAGAGTATGCCGAAAAAGTGATTGGTAGCCATTACAGTCTGGCATCAAAATATCTTTATAATTTTCTGGCAGATAATCATACATCTTCTGAGATCATCTGGTCTCTGAATATGGATGGTATAAAAGCTAAAACCTATGGCGGTACAACATTCTTTGTCTTAGCTCAGACCGGAGGAACAATGCTCACTTACCTGAATATGGGAATCTCAGGAGGCTGGGGGAATATTCGTGTCCGTCCGGAGTTTGTCAACAAATTTCAAACGACGGATCAGGGTTTTACAACTACAGATCCCAATGCATTTGCAAAAGGTGACAGCAGGGCTTTGTTCTTCAACATTGGACATAAGAAGGATATTGCTGCGCTTCCCGGAACCTTTCAGGATGGTTATGCTTTTACTAAATGGAGAAATGTTACTAAGAATGGAGTAGCAGGTTCTGACGCTGCTTATGTAGACACAGATTTCCCTATGTTCCGCCTTGCTGAGGCTTATCTGAACGCTTCGGAAGCTTATCTGAGACTGGGGAAATCCTCCGAAGCGCTCAATTATATTAATGTTATTAGAAACAGAGCTTATAATAATGGAAATGGAGCAATCACTCTTTCTGACCTGAGCCTTAATTTCATCTTGGATGAAAGATCAAGAGAGCTGTCATGGGAATTATTGAGAAGAACGGATCTTATCCGTTTCAACAGATTTACTACAGGCGATTATCTCTGGAGCTGGAAAGGGAATGTTCAGGCTGGAAAAGCCGTGGATTCCAAATTCAATATATATCCATTGCCATCTGCAGACATTACAGCAAACCCGAACCTGAGCCAGAATGCTGGCTACTAACAAGAATTGATTCTCACAAATCAAGTTTATATTATTTTCTTTTAAAGAACTTCCTATCTAAATTGATGGGAAGTTTTTATTTGATTAAGATAAAATATTACCATTATAATTAAAACAATTATTTTCAGATAAATTGATAATTTTTTTGAAAAATAGTTGTATTTAATTTAAAATAATTAAATTGCGCGCCCTTCCTGATACAAAAGATTTATATCGAAGATTTTATGACCAAAAAAGGACAGATAGTAGAAATCCCTGCAAGCGCTCTAATCTATAGCAGAGAATTACCGGTATTTCATTCAAAAAAAGATGAACTCATCTGGAAATCTCGGAAAATAGAGTATTCTTTGTTTGATGGTTTTTTGGTCGGTGAATACCAAGGTGTAGAAAATTTCAGGATTGGACAAAGAAAAGGAATCAATGTAGGTGGAAAAAAAGAGCCTTTGTATGTCATCTGGATTGATGAGACAGAGAACAGGCTTTTTGTGGGAGCAGGAGATTCGCATCCGGGACTTTTGACGAGAGTTATGCGTCTTGGAGAAAATTTAGAATTAAGTGATATTAATTTTTCTAAAGAAGAATTAGAAAATGGGATTGATGTAGAAGTTTCGACTCAGATTAATGAAAATAAAATTCAGACTAAACTTTATGGATTTGATAAAAGCTTTTTTCTGGAGTTTGAAAACAAAATCTCAGTAATTATTGAGGAACACCCATTCGATATCATTTATCAAGATAGAATTATAAAGAGTTATTAAAATAATTAAATATTTACTTATGAAATTAAAGGTTTCCTTTTTTGCAAGTATTTTATCTTTTTTTGCTTTTGCACAGTCAGCTCCGTCGTATTATTCGGGAGTTAACTTTAGCAAGACAAAAAATGACTTAAAAGCTGATCTTGCCACATTAATTACAACAACCCATACACAGACTATTGCTTACTCTGAAGGATTGGCATCTCTATTCAAAACAAGTGATGCGGACCCGGAAAATCCATCCAATATCTTATTGATTTACGGATCACAAAGTTCCGGTACTCACCAGAGAAGCCGTCCTTACAGTGGCAGCTGGAACAGAGAGCATGTGTATGCAAAATCAAAAGGGACACCTAATTTGGGGACTTCCGGTCCGGGTTCAGATGGTCACCACCTGCGTCCTGCAGACAATACTTTGAACAGTACAAGAGGGAGTCTGTTATTTGATGACGGAACCGGGGCAACTGCTTATAAAACAAGTCGTGGAGGTTGGTTTCCTGGTAATGAGTGGAAAGGAGATGTAGCGAGGATCCTGATGTATATGTATGTAAGATACAACACAAGATGTTTGCCATTGAACATCACAATGAATCCTGCAACTTATTCTTCAGACTTTCCGGATATTCTTTTGAAATGGAATGTCGAAGATCCTGTTTCCGATTTCGAAAGACAAAGAAATAATGTGGTTTATGGGGTTCAGCACAATAGAAACCCATTTATTGATAATCCTTATTTGGCAACAGTAATATGGGGTGGCCCTGCTGCTCAGAATACTTGGCCGGATACGTTCAACGGAGGAACAACAGCGGATTCCGAAGCACCAACTACACCTGTGAATCTTTTGGTTTCCGGAAAAACATCTTCAAGCATTTCTTTATCCTGGACGGCTTCTACAGATAATGTTGGTGTAAGCGGATATGATATTTATGTTGATGATGTGTTAAAAACCAGCGTTAATACCAACAGCGGAATAGTAACAGGACTTGCGCCTGCTACAACCTATTCATTCTATGTTGTGGCGAAAGATGCGGCTGGAAACAGATCCGGAAAAAGTGCAACTGTACAAGGAACTACCGACAATACAAGCACACCTGGTACAGGAACAACTTGCGGAACTGAAGATTTCGAAAGTATGCCGGCAACCAACTCTTCTTATCTGGACAGAGAATGGTCTAACCAGAATATTGTTTGGACTGCAACCAATGCAAGAACAGATAAGCAGATCTATATCGACGGAGACAATAACAGAGCCATCTGTTTGAGAAAAGGTTCATTGAAATCATCTACAATTTCCGGAGGTATCGGTTCATTAACGGTTAAAACTTATCTGCCTTTTAGTGATTCAGACGGTAATTATACATTGAAGGTTAATGGAGAGGTAAAAGGTCAGATTCCTTATTCCAAAACGGCTAAGACTTATACGATCAATGATATCAATGTAGAAGGCAATGTAGTTATTGAGCTGGTAGATGATATCACAAGCAATAGAGTTTCTTTTGATAACTTGTCTTGGACTTGCTACACTAAAATGGCAGTTGAAGAATCAGCTTCTAAAAATCAAAAATTAACAGTGTATCCAAATCCTGTTAAAAACGGTGAATTGTTCATCGCCGGAATCTCTAAAAATGAAACAGTTCAGATTTACAGTGCCAGCGGACAATTGGTTCAAACAATCAATAACGTTAACAACAACGAAAAAATCAGCTTGAAAAAGCTTTCTAAAGGTGTTTATTTTGTGAAAACAAAATCCAGCAGTACGAAAGTAATTGTGGATTAACCTAATTCAAATCATAAAAAAGGTCAGGAGTTTCTTCTGGCCTTTTTTATTTTCAGTAAACTTTTGAAATCTACTGTCAAATATCATTTGGTATATGGGACTAATGCTTTACTTTTGCTGTATTGAAAGCATTCATTTCCATATTCATTATCTTCACAATCGCATTGCGACCGGTAATGCCATTGATAGATTATACCGTGAATTACAATTACATCACCAAAAATCTTTGTGAGAACAGAGCAAAAAAGGAAATGAACTGTAATGGGAAATGCTATTTAGCCAAAGAACTTTCCAAATCCTCTCAGAACTCTGCAAAGCAAGACCTGCTGAAGCTTTCTGTATTCTCAGAATTATTCACAGTCGGAAATGTTTTCACTGTTCTTAATGAGTTCAATTTTAATTTTGACCGTCAAAAACAGAACTTTTATTTAAGTTCATTCTACAATTTCTCATTAAACTCAAGGATATTCCATCCACCGTTGATTTAGTAATAAAAAAATCATTCCAATTAAGCGATTTGTGCCTTAAAAACATTTATTATTAAAAAATAATCTTTGTGCCTTTGTGTTTAACAAACCAATATTAGCTGAACGAAGCGTGCCTTTGCGTTAGAATAATAGCTCAAACTTTTTTAAGCGAAGCGACTTTGTAAGCTTTAATAAGCATAAAGTAAAAATCCTTGTGCGCTTTGTGTTCAAAAGCTTTAACAATACAATTAAATCAACTTCAAAAAATGAAATTCAATATATTAATGATATTACTTTCGGTATCTGTACTGTCTTGTGCGCAGGAAACACCAAAAGTAAAACAGGTTTCCAAAATGAAACCCAAGACCGACCTCAAAGGTGTAAAGGTCGTGAACTCAGATGACCCGATTTGCCACATGAAAACAGCAGAATTCCTAAAAGATACTATTGTTTATAAAGGCAAAACTTATGGATTCTGCAGCGACCATTGCAAAAAAGAATTCAGGAAAAGTCCAGCTAAATATGCTTTGAAATGATAAACAAAAAGAAACAGAAGGCCTTCCAGAAAAGTAAACTGATTCTGCCGATAATAGTTTTTGCGGTACTATTTTTGGTGATAGGAATTGGGATGAGCTATTTCAAAAAAAGTCTTTACACGGTAATGAAAGTCCCGGAATTTGCGCTCACAGACCAGAATTCCATGAAAATTACCAATAAAGATATGCTGGGAAAAGTTTATCTCGTAGAGTTCTTTTACAGCCGTTGCCCCACGATTTGTCCCGTGATGAATTCCAATATGAAATACATCGATGAGCAGATCAACGATCCGGATTTCGGGATCATCTCGATCAGTATAGACCCAACCAATGATACGCCGGAAGTCCTGAAAAATCACGCTAAAATGATTGGAGCCAAGTCGCCCAATTGGCATTTTCTATCAGGAGACCGGGATTATATCGGTAAATTAGCGGATATGTTCGATATCTATGTAGGTGATAAGGAAGATGATTCAGAAAGCCTCAATCATAGCGGGATGATTGCATTGGTAGATAAAGAAGGAAACCTCCGTTGCCGGTTTGATGAGAACAATATGCCGGTTCTTTATTATTCTGGACTGAATTATGAAGATAAAGCTGGAACTAAAACCAGTCTGAGAGGGAAATATCATCCGGATAGGGAAAAATTGATAGAAGATATCAGAAAATTATTAAAATAAAATTTAAAACCTTTATGTGCGAAGCGCCTTTATGATCCTTAAACAGTTAGTTGGAAAAGAGAATCTTTGTGCACTTTGTGTTAAATAATTAAAATTAACAATAAATCGTATAATATGAAAGTATTAAAAATTTCAGCTGCTGCATTCCTATTAGCAGCACAGTTTGTAACGGCACAATTCAAGCAAACGCCTCTTCCATATGCTTACAATGCTTTGGAAGGTTCTGTAGATGCGCAGACCATGGAAATCCATTATAGCAAACACGCGGCAGCTTATGTTTCCAATCTTAACAAAGCCATTGCCGGAACACCATTGGAAAAAGAGAGTTTGGAAAAGATTCTTTCCCACATTTCAAAAGAAAGCCCTGCGGTTAGAAACAACGCCGGCGGACACTATAACCATGAGTTGTTCTGGACTGTGTTAACGCCTGAGAAAAATACTCAGCCTTCTGCAAAATTGGCAAAAGCAATCAACGATTCTTTCGGGAGTTTGGATGCTTTGAAGGAGAAGCTGAGCAAAGCTGGTGCTGATCGTTTCGGTTCAGGTTGGGCTTGGTTGGTAGTAACGGCTGACAAAAAATTGGCGGTGACTTCTACAGCTAACCAGGACAATCCTTTGATGGACCTTGCGGAGGTGAAAGGAACGCCTATCTTCGGAATTGATGTTTGGGAGCACGCTTATTACCTTAAATATCAGAACAAAAGAGCAGATTACTTAGCTGCACTTTGGAACGTTACCAACTGGAAAGAGATCAGCAGAAGATACGAGGAAGCTATCAAATAACAACTTCAATATATCATAAAAGCACAGCTTGTCTGTGCTTTTTAAAATCCTCAAAACAAATTCTTGAAACTCATCTTTAATCTCTTACTCGTTTTTTATCTGGTGCTCAAACCGGTGTTGCCATTGGTAGAGTATGCGGTTAACTATGATTATATTTCAGACGTTTTGTGTATCAACAAGAAAAAGCCGGAGCTGCATTGCAACGGCAAGTGTTACCTCGGAAAAGAGCTCGCCAAAAACAGCTCAGAAGATTCCAAATCCAAAAATCCGACACAGAAAATCATCGACTGTTATATTCCGGTTGAGATTGCTGCAGTCAAAACAGTAGGGCAAAGATTCTTTACCAGCCTTACTTTCAAACACACCACAGATTATTCTTATCTGTATCTGAAACACATTTTCAGACCTCCAATTGTTAGATAATATAGTCATTAGGGCGATTCCCTCTCCGACGCTGAAGCAGCAACTCGGGCCGGGCTGTACACTCATATCTTTTTGTCTTATGATGATTAGGCTTCATCACGAACGTTGCAGTCAAGACAAAAATGATAACCGTTACCATCCCTATCGCAGCAGAGCACAAAATCATATTTCAGCAAAAAATAACAGTCTTTATCAATATTGACAAAGTCAACCTTTGCGCCTTAAAAACAAAGAATCACTCAAAAAAAGTTTTTTGCGCCTTTGCGTTAAAAAAAATCTTAAACACAAAGACTAGCACAAAACAAAATATTGACGAAGTCAACCTTTGTGCCTTAAAAAAAAACAAAAAATCGCTCAAAAAAACCTTTTGTGCCTTTGTATTTAAAGTACTTACAAAATTATCAAACATAACATTTAAACCAATGAAAATCTATAAACTCTTATCACTACTATTCATCACATTACTAACTCTTTCATCGTGCAGTAACAGCGATGATGACGATATCCAGGATACTACACCCGGAAATCTCCAGCTCAAGTTCGAGAATGGTTTCAACAATCTTGGTGATATCGTGCTCAATCAGACCACACAAACCTCAGCCAAAGGACAAAAACACCAGCTCTCAACGCTTAAATACATAATCAGCAACATCTCACTCATCGATGAAAACGGATCGGAATTTAAATACCATTACAACAATCCGGACAAAGGTGCTTTTATCATCAATCAGGAAGAAGCCAAAGGCGGAATAGTTTATATCAACCTTACCGAGATCCCAAAAGGTAATTACAAGAAAATCAAATTAGGCTTAGGCATCAGTCCCACAGCTTATCTTATTGGTCAGGATGGACAAGGTTTGTTTTGGGATAAAGCCAAACAAGAAGGAATGGCTTGGTCTTGGGCTGCTGGTTATATCTTCACAAAACTTGAAGGAAAGTATGGAACATCAACACCTGATACCGAGTTTATGAACCATTGCGGTAATATGGGAGATGTTTCCTTAAACGGAACTGCAGATCTTTACAGGGAAGTTGTTTTGGACTTACCAACTACGGCGAGAGTATCGAAAAATATTACACCTTCTGTCCATATCCTTGCAGATTTCAACCAGTATCTGAGTGGGAAAACAGCTTTGTTATTGGATGCTTCCAACAATATGGCAATGGGAAGTAGCTCACATTTAGTGAATGTGAGCAACAACCTTATTAATATGTTCAGAGTTGACCATGTTCACAATGATTAATCCAATTCAACCATTCCAAAGGGAGCAGGTGCGTTCTCTTTGGATGTTCATTGCATTTTCTATAATGTTAATGTCATGTACGGACGAATACGAAGGCGAAGCTTTTGAAGAAGACAAAGCTTACAATCTGGAGATTCCGGCTAATTTTCCGGCACTGTTATTTGACACAGATAAAAACCCTGTAACCGTTAATGGCGTTGCTTTGGGTAAGAAGTTATTTTATGAAGGCAAACTGTCCCGTAACAATACCATTTCTTGTGGATTCTGTCATATTCAAGAGTATGCTTTTACACATCACGGACATCCTGTGAGCCACGGTATTGATGATAAATTGGGCATTCGCAATGCACCACCGATTCAGAATATGGCATTTCTCAAAAATTATACATGGGATGGCGTGAGCCATAATCTGGATGAGCGTTCTTTGGTTCCCATAACGACTGATTTTGAAATGGGCAGTTCTCTGCCCGAAGTCGTTTCAAAACTAAGTCAGGATGCCAGTTACAAAAGGCTATTCAAAGCAGCTTATGGCGATGACAATATCACAGGAGAAAGAGTTTTGAAAGCCCTGTCTCAGTTTATGGTCACAATGATTTCCGCCGATTCCAAATACGACAGAATGAAGAAAGGAACAGCGACATTTACCAATGAAGAAAAGCAAGGTTTGACATTATTTCAAACCAAATGTGCGAGTTGTCATTCAGGAGATTTGTTTACCGATGAAAGTTACCGGAATACCGGGATGTATTATAATGCCCAGTATGACGACCGTGGCAGATACCGTGTGACATTGGACTGGAACGACAATATGAAATTCCGTGTGCCAAGTCTCCGAAATGTAGAATATACTGCTCCTTATATGCATGATGGGCGGTTTTATTCTCTGGAGGCGGTGCTGAATTTCTATTCGGATAATGTCGAGAATCAGGTTAACCTGGACCCGATCTTGAAACAAAACGGACGTATCGGTATCCCAATGACCACTTTAGAAAAACAGTACATCATTGCTTTCCTGAAAACTCTTAGTGACCAAAACTTCTTAACTGACAAACAATTTGCAGAATAATAACTTTCATTACGAACTGCAAATGTGATTGCGAACAAAGTGAAGCAATCTCAATAACAATTATCTCGCAGACCAAACAAATCAAGCGGATTTAATAATCTGCAAAATCGAAACAATCTGCAAGAAATAAAATCAAGCTTATCTAAGTAAGCGCCTTTGTGCTTCTAACAAGTAAAGATCCTCGTGAACTTTGTGTTCAAAAACCATCAAAACTTTTGTGCTTTGTGTTAAAAAAGCACTTGTGGTAAAATAAAAATCAACAATGAAAAAATCAGTCATACTTATAATACTAATCATCCTGTCTCAGCAAATAAAAGCCAACCGAGACAGTCTTTACATTCCACAATACCAAAACCAAATACAGTATCTATCCACCTACGAAGAATTTTTCTGCGACGCCTGTGGTTGTGCTGCCGGCAATGGCTCATCCGGCTTCGAGTCGTTGCTGAATCCTCAGTTCATCGGTATCAAATATTTTGCACAGCATTACAAAGCCAAAGAAAACCTGTTCACGCAGGATTTGACGCAGGACCAGTATTTTAACACCATTCAGCTTTGGGGCAAGATTCCGGTAACTCAGAAATTAAGTATTTATGGTAACATTCCGTTTCAGTTTCATGAGAAGAAAACCCTGCAGGGTGATATTAAGATCAATGGAATAGGGGATGCCAGCCTAATGGGCATCTACGAAATCCTCAGGTCCAAAAGCGAATACCATCAGCTGAATGGTGGTTTAGGGATTAAAATTCCATTGGGAAAATTTGATGAGAAAGGGATCACAGGCGTCAATCCGAGCTTCCAGTTGGGGACGGGAAGCTGGGATTACCAGGTGGCATTGAGCTACAAATTCCGGAAAAACTTCTTTGCATTGATGTTGAATACCGATTATACCATCAAAACAGAAAATAAAAAACATTACCGTTTCGGCAACCAGTGGAATTATTCTGCAACAGGATTTTACAGGTTGTGGCGTAACGAGAAGAGCATCTTTTCCGGCAAGCTGGGTTTGCAAGGGGAAGTCTATGACTGGAATAGGCAGTTTAGTGAGGTGATGCCCGGAACTGCCGGCAGCGCTTTGTACGGGAAGTTGGGATTCGAGGTGTCTTACCAAAAGTTCAGTCTCGGTAGTGAGCTGATGTTGCCGGCTTATAACCGATTAGCGGGTGGCGATATCGAAGCCAGATCCAGGTTCAGTCTGTTTCTGAATTTTGGATTATGATCATTTGGTAATTTAAATCATAAAATTTTATACGTTTGGCAAAATAAATTGAATAGCATGGTCGTTCTAGGGGGAAATCACAAAAAC
This sequence comes from Chryseobacterium sp. 36-9, assembly GCA_001898785.1. Lineage (GTDB taxonomy): Bacteria > Bacteroidota > Bacteroidia > Flavobacteriales > Weeksellaceae > Epilithonimonas > Epilithonimonas pallida. The sequence goes on from MKVE01000041.1 coordinate 68,779, forward strand.
TACAATGATGAAAACTAATTTTCCTTCAAAAGAGTCTTATGACTATTTATTCCATGTATTGTTAAAGGAATTGATCGGCCGTATTGATAATTTAGCACTCAAAACCGTTCGCAAAGACCTTCTGGATAGTGCCGATCTCAAGCAGATGTATAACCTGAGCGACAGTTCTATTTACCGGTTAAGGCGAAACGGGAAAATCAAGTTCATTAAATTGGGCGGCAAATACTATTATTCCCGCCAGTCCATAGAAAATTTGCTGAAATAAAACAAGGCTTTATTTTTTGAATTAATAACCCATGCCATTTATATAGTATGGGTTTTTGTATTGTGATCCAGGATATTGACTATGGGGTTCAATTCACTGTCATCCTGAGTAGGGTCGAAGGATCTTTACAAAATCAGCACAATCCGCTATATCTGCGAGAATAATATTTAACTCTCACTTTGATTACAGCCGTGTCATCCTGAGCAGGGTCGAAGGATCTTTACAAAATCAGTTCAATCCGCCATCTCTGCGAGAATAATATTTAACTCTGACTTTGATTACAACCGTGTCATCCTGAGCGGAGCCGAAGGATCTTAATATGTTCATCATCTTGATTACCGGAAATCTGGTCAGATCTTCCCGGTATTCTCCCACGCTTCTTCGGGATTTGTTCGGAAAAAAGATGTTTTTTCCGAAGAATACCCGAAGGATTTCCGAACAATACCCGAAG
>MKVE01000042.1:0-26994 GCA_001898785.1 Chryseobacterium sp. 36-9
CCTTTTTACTGCCTACATTCACCATACCTGGCTGTTCTTTTTTATTAAGATGTGAAAAATTTGTCATGAATACATTAAAAATTATATTTCCTTATTTTATAGACTTCCCCTTTCTTAAACACAGTTTTTTCCGGAGGAAGTTCTATGAATGCATTGGTTTCCGCAAGATGGGAAAAATCTCCGGAACCATTGGTATCGACTGATTCAGCGATTAATTGTCCTGCTGGATTCACACTGAGTTTTACCTGGGCAAAATATTGTAATGAAAAAGGAAAATCGATATCATTTTGTAAAACGGCATACTGTGGATTTTCCGGGATTTCCAGAGATTTTTCCAGCCAGGGAATAAAATACCGATGCAGGCACATGAATACGGAAACCGGGTTTCCAGGGAATGCAAAAACCAATTTTCCGTTTTGGCTTTTTCCGAACCAGAACGGCTTTCCCGGTCTTTGCTTTATTTTATGAAAGAGCTTTTCTATTCCCAGCTCTTCACAGGCTTTGGGCAGGTAATCGAATTTTCCCATAGAAACCCCGCCGCTCATCAGTAGAATATCATAATTGTCGATACATTGGGACAATTCCTTTTTTATGAGTTCAAAATCATCATTCCAATGCAGCCGGTCAGCATTGATTCTGTATTTTTCCAAAACAGACTGTATGGTAATTCCGTTGGAACGCCTCAGCTGAAATGGAGTAGGAGTATTTTCAGGCGGAACCATTTCATCTCCTGTGGAAATAATGGCTACCCTGGGAAGTTTTTTCACAGTCAGAAATGTTTTCCCCACTGATGCGGCAATTCCGAGAATAGACGGAGTGATGACCTGATTGGCTTTTACCAATATTTCTCCGGCTTTTTTATCTCTTCCTTTCAAATGGATATTCTGTCCTTTTTTAATATCAATATTGATAATTGCTATATTGTTGTTTATCAAAATATCTTCATAACGAATAACAGTATCCATTGAATAGTGCAATGCCGCTCCGGTCATAATTTCTATGCATTCATTGTCTTCATCAATAGAAAGTGGTGCTTCTCCGGCTGCCTGTACAGATTTGATGGTAAAGCTGCGCAATCCTTTTTCATACGAATTAAAACTGATGGCAATTCCGTCTACCGTCGGTCTGTCAAAAGGCGGCAAATCACGGTCTGCCAGAATATCTTCCGCTAAAATCCTTCCTGAGGCATTTTCATAGAAAATTTCTTCTGTTCCGAAATTTCTGACCTGGGAAAAGATGATTTCTTCTGCCTGCTGTACACTGATCATTTCCATAATTATCCTCCTATTGTTGCCATTGACTGATGTATTTGAGATGCAGTCAAACCAAGTTTCTGAGCTTCCCAACCGTCTTTCGGTTTTTTGTGTATGCTGCTGATAATGATGTTTTTCAGCTCTTCATCTGTTCTTCCCATACGGATTTCATCTTTCAGATTGATACCGGTTCCTTCGTACAAACAGGTTCTGAGAATACCGGAAGGCGTGATTCTTATCCTGTTGCAGTCTCCACAAAATGAACGGGTATAAGCTGCAATGATTCCAATACTTCCTTTAAAGCCAGGAATTTTATAATTGTATGACGTTGAACTTTTAGGATCAGCTGTTTTTTGTATTTCAGGGAAATGATCTTTGATGTAGTTGTAAATTTGTGCAAAATTCCATTTCAGGGAAATATCATTATTACCACCGTTAAAAGGCATTTCTTCAATAAAGCGGACATCAACAGGAAGATCTTTTGTAAGGGATACTAAAGGAATAATATCCTCAATATTTTCCCTTTCCATCACTACCGTATTGATTTTTACTTTTATATGATGTTGCAGTAAACTGTCTAACGTTTTCATCACTTTATCAAAACTGTTTCTTCGTGTAATTTTGAAAAAACGTTCTTTATCAAGGGTATCGAGGCTTAGATTGACAGATTTTATCCCGAATTTTTTAAGTTGCGGGATATATTGTTCGGTGAGAAGACCATTGGTGGTAATGCTGAGGTCAGTAAGTCCGGCTAATTGCGATAGATTTTGGATAAGTTCAATACTATTTTTTCTGACAAAAGGTTCTCCTCCCGTTATCCTGATTTTATCAACTCCCAATTCTGTAAATACCGAACAGATTCTGAGCATTTCTTCATCCGTCATTAATTCATTTTGCTTAATCCAGCTAAGACCGTTTTCCGGCATACAATAGGTACACCGAAGATTACACCGGTCTACGATAGCAAGCCGGAGATAGTTGATGCTCCTTCCAAATTGATCTGTCAACATTTAAATAGAATAAGTCTTATTACAAATATACTGAATGTTTTTCTCTAAATAGTTAGTTCTGATTATTGAAAACTTAGACAGCTCACCCTGATTGGCAAGCTGTCTTTAGTAATTAAGAAAATATTAATAAGATTTAATTGAGATTCAATTTTATTTCTTGATGAATTTAAAGGTTTTATAGGATGCTCCGGTCTTTACCTTTACAGAATAATTTCCAGGAACCAGCTTGTCAACGGGAATGGTTTTGGATTCGGAAGATATAATTTTTCTTCCATTCATGTCATAGATTTCGCTGCTCACATTTTCATCTGCCTGGATATTGAGGATTGCTGATACAGGATTTGGATATATGCCGACTTTCTGTTTTCCCTGCAAATCTGTTGATGAAAGCATAGATTCTCCTCCGGCAAGATAGAGAAGTGAGTTTTCTGTCAGTTTTTTTACATTTTGATTACTCCCTCCCGGTGCATACCAGTCGTAAACACCTGCGCCATACCATATAATTGTTCCATCGCCTGTATTTCTCGGATTGAATCTTGCAGCCTGAATTTCCGTTCCATCACAATTTTCAAGAAGAATCTCGGCATTAAGTGTGGTTTGAAACTTTTGTCTTCTTTGTGCCAAAGTTGAGCTTGAACCGCCGGCATCATCAAAGATTCTTCCCCAGTTCAGATTGTATTGAAGCGCTCTGTTTTTCTTTTCCGTTCCTGTCCCAAGGAATTCGATGCTTTGCGAAGTATTGGTACAGCTTACTGAGCTGGTTGTTATTCCTGTGAGAAGGATAGATGTTGCAGTTCCGCTCCAGTTGGTTCCCCATGCTCCGGCAGTGTTTGCCGGATTTGCAGCCGTGTCACCGAAAGATTGGTTGGGTCTGTATTCCCAAGGGTTGGAAAGCCCATCAAAGACACCAAAAACTTCAAGCCCTTTTCCTGCAAAATTTCCCAGAAGAAGTTTTTTACCGGATTTGTAAAATTGCTTGATTTTCCACATAAAATCATCTTCCAGCTGCGAGCATTGACCGTTCCACTGGAATCCGGCTTCTCGTAGGACACAGTGTTTATCACCGTTTCCTTCAACAGTTCCTCTTGGCCATTCATTTAGTCTTTCTGTGTAAGTTGCGCCATCGCTTTGAATCCAGATCACATCATAGTTGCTGATATCAGCACCTTCTGCAACATCCTGAAAAGAAAAATAATTCCCGGAAACACTAGCGGAATGCGCAGGAAGAAAAGTTTCCATAAACCAGACCGCTGCCGCTCTGTCATCATCATAAGTTAATCCGTCGCTGGCTGTCGGGATGTTGCTGCTATAAACGTCGGCTTGACCAATGAACGCAATTCTTTTAGTTTGTGCGTTGATATTAGCTAACATTATTCCTGCGAACAGGCTTCATCTGCTGGAATATGTGAAATATCATACATTGTTTGGAAGAACTATCACACATACTTCTAATTCTGCTCAAGTAGATTATAGTAACGTACAAGTCTCTACACCCGAAGGTAAAACTTTTCTGGTAAAACGGATGACTATCAATTATTTCAAACCGCAGGAAAAGGAAGACTGCTATATAAAAATGAAATGGGGGAATGGGACTATGGAAGAAAGTTTATCAGGTAATACCAACAATCCTTCACAAGACAAAGTCTACATTTTTCACTCGGAACAATTCAATAGCTTACCAGTGGAAAATAAACAATTTGAAGAAGCTTTTTTTAACTCGAATGTAAGTATTGGAGGTTTTTTCGGGCATATTTACTCGGTTGTTATACAGATAGATGGCGATTCAAAAAGCAAATTTGAAGAGTTTATGAATATCCCTTTGGGGGATGCCCTCACAACTGGGACTTGGAGAGAACGTTTTAGCCATGCTGTTTTAAAAGCTAAATTAGGTGATATTTCTTCATTAAGCCTTTATGATCCTAGAATATTTGAATTTGAAATGAATGCTGAGGAAAAATTATCAATATTAAAAAGATTTGATGATTTTGATTTGTCACCCGAGATTATAATAGGCTTATTGAACAATAATAATAAGAAGGATGCAATTAAAATTTATAACGAGATCCAGAATACTGACTTGAATTCCAGACTTTGGAATTTCTTTTTGCAGTACATTGTTGAAAGTGATTATTTTGCTCAATATAATGCAGTATTAATAAAATTGTCTCAAAACATAATTTCTATAAATCAGGTTGAAGCTATAGGTGCAAAAGAAGTGGAGGTTTACAAGAATTATACTGGTAAATGGGAGTTATTCCATAAACTAGCAAATGATGCAAATACGTTTGCAATTTGTACCAATTATTTAGCAGTAAAATTTGGTATTATGAATCTGGGAGCAGAAACCTCTATGGTAATTGATAATCCTTTTTCTACTCAGGATTATACCAAGATAAATTTCTCTTACAGGGCTTTTTCTATCAATCCACCAAGCAGTGAGTACATCCGTATAGGAACAGGTCTTCAACAGATACCGCCATTTATTGATATAAAAAACTTCAATTCTTTTGAGATAGTTAAAGTTTATATCGTTGATGAATCAAGTGAGGTTTCTAAGATTGATAACTACGACAAGTTTTTAAAACATTTTTTTGCCAGACCGGAGAACTTTGCTAATCAAGATCCCAAAAGCACCAGTGAATATGTAAGGTTCGGGTATATGCCTGCACTATGCGCATACAATCTGTATCTAATGAATAATGCAAAGTTGACATATCAGGTTATGTCTCAGATGTTGGCTGCTAGTTTTATAGGAATTGCACCCGTATTTCCTACATCAGGAATTGGAGGATTTTTGGCAACGACTGACAATGTAATGGCGATTGTAAATCTCTCTATTAATATGCCGGGAGTAAGAGAGGAGATTGTTGCTAAATCTGGTGCAAATGGACAAGCTTTTTTAAATGCTTGTGATTTTTTAACAACTGTTACAATTGGGATGAATATTGTGTATGGTGGTTTTTATGGAGCAACTAATATTATTGAGTTAATTACAAAAAGAAGTTTAATTTTAGATTCGAAATTAACATTTTATACACAGTATTTTACACTTAATAACAATCTTCGTAGAATTATGCAACCTTTCTTTGAAGTTATATATAAAAACATAGCAAGAAGTGTAGATGAGTTGGATGATTATCTAGGACGACTAAAATTGATGTTGCAAGATGATAAAACATACGAATGGATTATTGCTTATAAACAAACATATGGAGTTTTCCCTCCTCTTAATCAGTATATAAAGCCTAATATGCTATCTCAATATATGGCAGACCTGCAAACACAGCAAGTAGCTTTCTTTATATCAAAAAGAGAAATTGTTGGTATTGAAAACAAATATACACAATTGCAACAATCAAAATTTGCAGGTTTTTCTGGGGATATGGAAAAAACACTGGCTAATTTTGATTATAGTGGCAAAGATATCAAACAGCTGATAGATGATTTAAAAGTTAATCCAAATAAATTTAATCTTGATGATGAGATATTTCTTGTTTATGTGAAAGCTGATAAAGGATTTTTATATACAATGCCAACTGGAAATGAACCTGGTGTTTATGCTGCTTTTTTTAAGCCAGCAGGTATCCTGCCAACTATTGATAATATAACTGTCGTAGGGCAGGTAATTAGACCAAGAGAAGCTGTAATTACAAATGCTAATATGGTTGTTCATAACAAAAATTGGGATACTTTTGTGTCTTTCTTTGGTACTAACAACGTAAAAAAAATATATCCATAAATTAAAATGAATAAATATTTAAGAGCAATATCAAGAGGAGAAGTAAATGAATTTTTGTTAGGTAAAGGCAAATATTTTGAACATCATGATAAAGATATGAATTATCCTGATCACGATGTTTCCAAATCTTTTAACTATTTACTAGAATATGCTGATGATTATGGATATGATAAAATGACAAAAGAACTCGATAAGAGTTTAATTGAAGTTATAACTACAGATATATCACCTTTTGATTTGAGTTCATTGATGCAATATATATATATATACATAAATCGTAGCGTCATTGAAAAAACAATAAGATATAAGTGGAATCTTTCTGAAAATTTAAAACAAACCATAAAAAACAAGTTAAACGAATTTAGAAATAAATATGGTTCAAATAATAATCGCTCTTCAACTGATGTAAAAAGGGATAATCCATATAATGTTAATAATGTTGAATTTATGATCCAGCTGATTAAAGATAGATATGAAATAGATTTTTTAGATTACTATAAATGAGTATGAAAAATATACCCTTAGACTATGGAAAATAAATACAAGAAGGCTATAGAAAATTTTGAAGTGGAAGATTTTTTCTTTGGCAGGGGCAGATACTTATATGTGGACAGAGAAAGAAATAATATGCATAACATTTCTTTAACATCTATTGATATTTTAGAATATAAATTAATTTGTGGAAATGAAAAAATGCTTTTGCAATTTAAAAAGGATAAAAAAAATGCTTAAAGGGAAAATTACCCCTTTTGAATTGTCAACAATTTTAGGATACATATATATTTATATGTTAGAATATTATGAAGAAAAAAAATATTCTATTGAGTTCAACATTGATGATGATTTAAAATCATTAATAATAAACAATATTACTTTTTTTGATAAAAAATACGAGACTGCGTCGATTATTTTGGATTACAGTAAAAAAGAAGATAATCCTGGATATTTTTCACATAATTCCAAAAGAATAATTAATATGATAAAAGAGAAATTTGCTATTGATTTGCTAGATTTATGATTTCTTCGGACAAGAAATTTTAAAAAGTCTATCCTTAAATTATTTTAAAATAAAAAAATATATGGTGATGTACCAACCTTAGTGATTAAATTGATTTTAATATTAACTTATTAAGATGAGATAGAATAATAATTACAAAACATAAAAATAAGAGCAGGTAAACCCTGCTTTCGTTATTTTTTGAATAAAGAATATAGTTTAAATGATTGAAGATCATAATAGGTGTGTTACAATGAACCCGAAGCGCAAAGATTTGCTTTTGAATTACCGCTGATTCAGGGTGGGACTTATCTAGGCAATGCCAATGGAGTTCTGGGAATTGATATCATTCTTAATGAAGTCGTTTTTACAGTAGATAAAGATCCTAATCCCATCAAATTAAATCTGGGATTTGCTAGATCGGCAGATTATGTATTGGGCCCGGCGACAGAACAGAACACTTTCAAGAAGAAACTCATTAGAGAATCGGCAACGTGGTTTATAGATGTCGCTGCATTTTACGGTTTACATATTCAGGGAAAAGGAAAAGTTAGGGTTGGTAAAGATTCGGTTCTGGAAAGTACAGAAGATATTTATAATGTTATTTCAAAGTTTACCACTATTAATACAGTCTATTTATATGTACAAAGCAACAGACAGTGCTCTTATAATTTTTATGGAAACTATCAAAAAGATGGTACTGTTAATAATTTCACGATAGGGACAACATCTGAAAATATGACAGAGAAAAAGTTTGGGAGTAAAGGCTGGCCGATAGAAGAGATTGTAAATGTATCATCATTAAAGTGTAGTTTGTTTACGGATAACAATACTTCTGCTGGGATGTATGTTAAAATGGGATTTTTGGATAGTACTACAGAACATGAAGATTATTTTCTAAGAAATCAGAATCTTTTAAAAGAAGATAGTACAGATAATTATACGAAAGATTTTGGCTTTACATTTTCCCAGACTACCGATAATAAATCAATATCGTCATTTGTACAGCTCATTTATGAAGGAGCTCAACTTCCTGTTAAAGAAATAGATCCTGAAACACAGGAAGAGATTACGAGGTATATGAAAGATATAGATGATGTCTTTGGATTGATTGATGCTGAGCCTAAAATGAAAGCTAAATCAAATACAGAACTTTATTATGTTATCGATCAGAATCTTCTTCTCATTAATTTTGAAAATAAAGCAGGCGGACAAGATATTGCAACTGTAACTACTAAAAGGGTGGAAGATTTAATTATAAAAGATAATGACGAGACAGAAAAAAGGTTTACTTACGAAACTCTTCTGAACAATATTCGTCAAAATACGGGTTCTTTCTTTGAAAGCCGTTCCGCCTATAGTGATAACAGCAACAGCGGAACGTTATCATTTAGTAAGGAACAAAACAACTTCTACAAGCCAGAAAAACCCTATTATCTGCAAACCGAAGTCTTTACAGGCAGTGACGGCATTACTAATATTGGTTTGTCTTTGCATGTGGAAGATGGAACATTACCTAGCAAAAAGATACTTGGTATTACAGAGGATGAAAATAATAGCCTTAGAAGTATTGCTTTAAATAATCCAAAGTTCTTTTTTAAAAATGAATTGGAAGATGAGGGAAGCTATTATATTTCTTCAGAGGGAACACAATATAGAAAATACAGTTTGTGTGTGATTGGTGAAAACCAAAACGGTGATCTACAATTCTTTGAACCAGCTACTAAAGTTTATGTAACTACTATAGATCAAATGGTTCTTGCTAGTGAAGAATATAGTAAATGGATGCCAAAAATTTCAAACATAAAAGTATATACACAAGATGAAACTTATAATGATTAAATTATGGAGAATATAGTTGCTTTAACACCCAATAAAAAACTTATAAGGTTAAAAACAGATACTTATATATTAACACGTCTTGTGTTTAATACTTTTGGAATGCTATGTGAATTCCATATGGGAGATACGAGATATCTATTTATAGATAAAAATAGTTATTTGAAAGGAGATCAAGAAAAAAATGATTTAGTTGTAGGTTTCGTACAATACGATAGATATACACAATATTCTGGTTCTGAACAAGATTATTATAACTATAAATATATTACTGACCTTCAGTTTTGGTTTGATTCTAATTTTCAAGAAGCAAAAGTTGGAGATCTATTTAGTATCGAAAAATTAGAAACATCACCAGATCACGATAAAACCGATGGTTATACAAAATATTTTATAAGATTTAAATGTGAATTTAAAATCACTGATCTTAGAATTGATTTTTCAGATTCAGCCAAATATCCACCAGTTAATACAGATGTTAATAGCCCTAATTATTGCATAAAAACTTTCGACGATAAAACTGAGCAATTAAATGGTAAAAATGAAAGTAACTTTTTTAAAAAGAATCTAGGTAGTAAAATATCATCTCTTCCTTCCACGGTAGATGATTCTTCTAAAAAAATTCTTTACATAGGAATGGTAAGAATATGTTGGAGAATAAAGAGTATCTATAAAGATGTTTTAGAGAAGCTAGCAATTAAGCCAATTTCCGAACTACATAATATTGTAAAACAAACGATTCCTGGCAATACAGATATTAGAACATATATCGATACTTTGCCCAATCTATCAGGAATTGACAAAGTTATTGCAAGATTACTAGTAGATTGGGGATATCGCGACTATGATAATGCATTAGAATTGTTTCCTATAGTTGAGAATGATCAGTTTTATGGTGGTTATTATACTCCTTTTGAAAACTATTATAATGCGTTAATTAGTATCTATGTAAGTGTAGCTTACAATAAAAAAGAAGAAGACATGTTTGGGTTAGCGCTGGCGCCTCCGAATCCGTCAGATTGGACACCTGAGTTTACAAAAAAACAAAGTAATCTTAGGTTACAATATCTAGTTAGTATTATCCCAGATGATGCAGTTAATTTTTTAGATCTAGATACAAAAATTAAAATTCTAAGAGATTTTGCGGGCAATTCTATTTACGAGTCAAGAGAAGATACAGTTATAAAAATTGTGAAATCAATACAAATAAATGATGCATTGCAGTTTTTATTTAGACTACAGAGCGAGAGCTTTGTAGAAAGTGGTAAAACAGTTAGCCTTTTAGAATTATTGTATAAAAAAATAAATGATAGGATTTTCCTGTTTGGGAAAAATAATAGAAGAGAATTTATGAATAGGCTTTATTCTCTTTGGTATGTTTCTGCTCTTAATCCTTACAATTCTCAGGATTTAAGTTTAACTAATAATGATCCAGCAACTACGAGGAATTATTACAATACTTTTTATAATAACAAGCCACTGGTTTTAAATTACGATTCTAAAAAGTATTTTGGATTCTTTGTAGATAACATGAATTTTGATTTTAATACAAAGTCGATTACAGTATTTGAAGAAAAAATTGTTGGTTATCGTACAGATCGATCGGGTGAGGTTGTTCCTGAAAAAGATTTTGTGAATATAGGAAACTATGATTTCTATACAGCTATTTCTCTAAAAGAATATAAAGAGGATGATATTGCAGTTAAGCTACCTGCAATATCCTTAGAAGGAACAGCAAATGATAAACGCCATATTATCCCATTATTTTATCTTAAATACATGGATGACTTTGGGGATAATGAAGATATGTGGACAGCTTTAGGATTATCGATAGATGTTGCGCTTACTTTTACGGGAATTGGTAATCTCAGCAAGCTCAGACATTTTAGACATCTTACCAAACTGGGAAGATTGGCAATAGGAGAAGTTCTTCCTGCTTCAGAAAGAATACTTGTTTTGGAAGCATTATCTGGTACAGCAGCTTTTGTAGAATTGACTTCTTCAATCGCTTCAATAATATTACAATATTATACTAATGGTTGTAAAAATTATATTAGTGCTGTAAAAGTAAATGTCAATGATTCTTCTGAAAATGGACAAGTACCAAGCAATCCACAATATGAATTTTGTAGGACTCTTGACCAAGTTTTATTTTGGGCTCAGTTGGCATCAGCAGGAACTGATTTTATTTCTGGTTATATGTTGCGTAAATCTGCAAGAAAATTAAAACAAGTTGGTATTCCTGACGATTTTCCTCCTGCAGGTAAAAAATTTATTGATGACATCGCAGATATGGATACTGCTGTTTTAAATTTTTTAAATAGTATACAACATACACATCCTAATATTTATAATAAAGTATCTAAATTTGCGAATGATGAAGACAAAATAGCATTTATGTTTGATTTTGAAAAATATCCGACTATATTAAAAGAATTAAATTTAGAAGATGATTTAATTGATATATGGCGAGATATCAAGGATAGTGTAAAACCATATAGAAAACTTACAAAAGTATTAAGAGCAAGAAAATTTTTAAATTCGGCTATTAACCATAATTTTAACATTCATATTTTTCAGGGAGAAGTTAAATTTTTCAGTACAAATATGACAACAGGTGGATTACATCATATGTTTGGGGTAGGTGTAACACAAAATTCATTTGGTAAAATAGTGAATATTATCTCTAAAGACTATAGAGGATATGCAAAAACACATGCTGAAATATTCCACAATGGAAGTTTTTACAAAAAAGGCAGATATAATAATAATGTATTCCAAGAATATATAGATAATGATATGTTCCGGCAGGATTGGGACAAAGAAGAATTATTGGATAATATTGCATTAGCCTATAGTACAAAATATTTTGTTTCAAAAAATAAGTATATTGGACAAATGAGTGATGCAAAACAAATTACCATATGTATAAAAGGGGGAAATAGTAATTCTAATGTTGATTATGTTAATGAAATAATAACGGCTTGGCCAAATAACTAATTATATGAGTATATTGTCGAATTATAAGGTAAAATTTGGTCTCAAAATATTTTTTGATACTGAATATGAATTTATTGATACTATAAGTGAATCGCTAGACAGTTTTATCTGGGAAGCCAATAATGCTAATCGAGCAAATCAGTTGTTAGATGCTATAAACTACGCACTAGCAAACTCTGATTCAAATATAACTTATCCTGCACAAAGTATGATGCTTGCTGTTATCAAAAAATCAACTACAAAAATTTATGATGAAATGGATAATTATGAAAATTCTAACCACACACCAGATTTTGAGTTGCCAACCTCAGATTTTAAGGTAATTGTGGAGGCTTGGCGAGATTATTTAATAAGCAGGGGAAAATGATTCTGATACAATTTTGTTAAATGGATATTTTATCAAAATACAAAATACAAAATACAATTTAGTATTAAGAAGATTTTTAATACCAATTATAAATTTATTAATTCTTCAAATAAATTTTTGGAAAATTTTATAAATGTTTTTTATGATTTGAGTGCTACAAAGCAATTATTGGAAAGTATAGATGACGTTATAACTAATCCTCTTGATGGAGACATTTTTTATCCTACTCAAGGTTTGCAATTGTCAATTATTGGCCCTCATATTACAAAAATATATGACGACCAAGACAAGTTTTATGAGAATCAAAACTCGCCTACAGCAGATTTTGAGTTACCAACTTCTGATTTTAAAGAAATTGTAGAAGCTTGGCGGGATTATTTGGTCAAATAATATATCAATAAAATCATAATTTAATTTATCATTTTCAAAAGCCACAATTGATGGTATAATCTTCCATTTTTGTGACGCTACTCAAGAAGGTCAACCTCAAACGTTTGCTACTATTCTTGAAGGTTACAATAAATATAATGCAAAATATATTATAGAAGAAATAGAAAATGCCCAAGTTGGACAATATTTTGATGATTATCACCATCCAGATAGTTTAACCGATGATTTTGGGATAACTATTGTTCCGCCTAATGTCGTTATATCTTCACATAATTATCAAATATCATTACAAGTTTGGAAAGAACTGATGCAAGAATGGTTGGCTTTTTTGCAAACATAAGAAATTTGGTAGTGTTTCAAATATGTTGATTTAGTGTTTTTGAACTTTAAGAAATTAATAATTATATGAACAGAGCTAAGCAATACCACTTAAATTTCACGGTAGTTAATCTGGAAAATTACTTGCCAGAACCTCTTATAATATCAGATAAAAATCTCGACGGTACAATGATTTCTGATCCGGATTTTATTAAGTTTCTCCATGGAGGTGCAAAATATTCACAATCAATTATTGATGAAATAAATAATTGGATAATTACAGATGATATACCTTATACACTAGAACAAGATTATCCTGTTACTGTTGAAGGAAATAATGAAACTCAAGCAATAATTCTAAATTCACCTCCTAGATTAAGGTTTGCTCATAATTTTGAAATCCCAATTACTCATGTAATAGAAATTTTACAAGAATGGATAGCTTTTCTACAAACCATAAAATATAAAAATTATTTTACAGGAAAGTGATTCATTTTAGTTAAAGATCAACAATTATGAGTATTTGGTGGGCAAACACAGAGTATGTATTATGCTTATAATTACAAATACCCAAACTAAAATATATAAAGATATTGATGCATGGGAACAAAACAATAATGTAAATCCTAATTTTGTTTTGCCTACTTCCGATTTCAAAATAGTAGTAGAGGCTTGGCGACAGTTCTTACAAAGTAATTAAAATTTCGGAGATTGAAAATGTTGAATACTATAAATAAAATATGGGAATATTACAACAACGTGGTATTAAGTTAGTAAAAAAGAACTTTGAAGCTAAGATTATAAAATATGCTGATACGACAGATTGGGATATGATTCATGTATCACATATTAGATCCCCTGAAATTTTGAATGAAATAATTGAAAACCTGGATTTGGCTATTGCTGGGCGATTTAATGAAATCGACAATAATGGCGTTACTAATAGTCAAGATAGTATTGCATTTATTGAACCAAATGGAATAGAATACTGGAATCAGGATGCTCAAAATTTGTATCCTTTCACATGTTCATTACAAGACTTCAGAGAATTATTTATAGAATGGCGAAATTTTTTGAGAAGTTAAAAGAAAATAAATTGCCGTTGCTATAACCATATTGATAATTATAAAAAGAGTACTAAACAGTAGTACTCTTTTTTATTATACAGAATTTAAGAAAAAATTAAAAAACAGGTAAAAATACGTATTGCTTACTTCGGATTAAACAGCCAACTTTGAAACAGATCAAACTAATGATCTGTTTTTTTTATGACTTGAAATGAAGGTCGTTTATTTTATAATCCCGAACACAAAATAGAACATATGTCTAATCAGCCACCAGCCAAAAGATACTATCCTAGGATTTCATCCGTGATCTCAGAAAATGATATCCCGGATATTTTAGGATTTATAAAAACAGGAATTGTCAATCTTCTGGATAATATATACTTCAAAGATTTGCAATATGATAAGAGTCCAAAAGGAGATTCTGCATTTTACAGCCTTTCCGTTGTATCACCAAAAAGAATTGATATAGAAATTCCCGGAACAGGTATTTTTCTGGTCCTTAACCCAGATTTAATTGATGGTGGAATATCTGCGTTTCCGGTTACGATAGAATATCAGTGGAAGATATTAGCATATCTACGTTCTTTCAGTATTGGAAATTTTTCATTTGATCCCCAGCAGATTTTTGAAGTTGCCCTTCGAGTACTAAATGTATCAGAAGAACAGGCAATTGCCCATTTCATCAATGTTTATGTACAGCCGATCAATGATAGTACAAGCTCATTACAACAATTTGTCAATGATCTTAATACCTTAAATCCAGATTGGAACCTGCCAGCTCCTACAGAGCAGACACAACTGGCAAGTATAGTAACTCAGATTTATTCCAAATCGGGTAGGTATGCATCTTTAGTTGCTTTTTCTGCTTACTTACTAAGTAATGATCTCCAGGAAACATCAGCTAAAGTGAAAAGCTTTTTTCAATCTTTTATCCCTCAGGATATTGATGAGTATATCAAAGATATTATCATTCCAAAATTCCGAGCAACATTATTGCTTTCTGCCGGAATAGAATTTCCAAGAAACATTTTAGTCCCGGTTGATCGCGTTACTCATTTACCTATTGAAGGCGAAAAAGTTATTTTGACTTTTGCCGAAGCCTTATTTTATGCCGATACGGAGAAAGGTTTTGGTTATAATATGGATTTAGTTCTCAGCACCAACAATCCTGCACAGATTGGTAATACCGGATTAATTGTTGATATCAACAATCTGAAAATTGATCTTAGTAAAACAGAAAATATTGCAGAAGCCGATGCGGACGGAAGACCAAAAGAATTCATGGGCGTGTATATAGAGTATGCAGAGATCTTTCTTCCAAAAAAATGGTTCAAGAAAAGTAATAATAATACCAACCAAACCATTGGTATCTCTGCAAACCACTTATTGGCAGGTACAGGAGGAATCTCGGGTAATATTACCATTGGAGCAACTTATAACATAGGTAGTGATGGGAAAACTGTAGTAGATTATTTTTCAAAGTATTTCGATATTGATTATGAAAATGGTTTAAAAGCTTATTCTCTTGAAAATAAAGAGCCAATATCAATACCAGATTACCATAATCTATTAACCTTTATTAATGGGCTAGAGTATCCTTCGCAGCTTAAATTTCAATTTCCAATACAATTAACTGTAAAATCATCTGGAGAACAGAAAATTATAAAATCAGAAACAGAATACTATAATTTTCTAAAAACATTAGTTATTGATCCAAATGAATTTGTTTGGTTTGACTTAGGAAATCACGAAAATGGAGATGATAAGAAACCATGGCGGTTAGGATTTAAAAAATTTGATATTGATTTTCATCAGAGTAAAGTGGTGCATTCCTCATTACATGCAGCTCTGGAAGTTCCAAAATTCAGAAAAGCAGGTACACCGTCAAATGATAATAATCCTTTACAAATAGATCTTATCGGTGAATGGGAAAGTAAAGAGAACTTTAAGCTTACCGCCAATTTTTTAGGGAATCCTGATGCAGTATCGTGGACGTTATTTGATTATGTTACCCTTACCCTTCAAACAGCAGAGCTAGGAAGCAAAGATGGCAAATTCTTTATAGGAGCGGACACTAAACTGAAATTCCCGGAAAGTGGTGCTACTGCTTTATTTAAAGGAAAAGAAATAGATCTTCCGGCAATCAGGATCTACAGTAATGGGCGTTTTGAGATTGCTGGCGGAATTGGATTTATCCCAGTAAATATCACTTTACCCTTAGGACCTGTTTCAATGTCTGTTACAGGAATTCATTTAGGTTCTGTGCAAAAAGAATTTAAGAATAAAATTCGAAATTATAATTATATAGGTTTTGATGGCTCTATAAGTGTAGATCCAGGTGGTATCGAAGTAAGAGGAAATGGTATAAAATATTATTACACGGTCGATAACAATGATGATGGCAATGGAGGAGTTGGTGATAGTTTCCTTCATATTTCAACATTAGAAGTAGATCTTGTAATCCCTGGTTCTGTAAGCGAATCACAAGCAGTGGCCATTATCAAAGGATCTTTGACTCTTCCAACACCTGGCGAATCTACTGAATTTGCCGGAAGCGTAAGTGTAAAACTTCCTCAGGCTAATATAGCAGGAGAAGCGGCTTTGAGACTTAACCCAAAACAAAAGTCTTTTTTAGTAACTGCATCTGTTGAGTTTCCAGCACCACTTATTCCTCTTGGGCCTGTAGGAATATATGGTTTTGCAGGCCTGATAGGTAAAAAATATGTTGCAGACAAAAAAGCGGTTTTTCCTAACGATTCTGACCAGAAAACATGGTATGATTATTATATGGCTCCTGAGCAGGGGATTGATGTTCATAAATTTATAGGTCCGCCCCAAACCAATGATTACAGTAACCCTTTTTCAGCAGGATTAGGAGTATCGCTTGCATCAATGGACGGGGGAAGAATTATGTCTCTCCGGGCAATGATGCTTCTCTCTTTACCTAATATGTTTGTTATAGATGCCGGCTTGGCTCTTCTTACAGAAAGATTAGGTCTTAAGGATGGTAGAACAGCATCTTTTTATGCCTTTATTATTATCGGGGACAATTCTCTGGAATTCGGAGCGGGAGCCAATTATCAGCTTAATAACTCAAAGGGCTGGTTCATTGAAATTAAAGCTGAAATACAAGCTGGTTTCTTCTTCAAAAATCAACGGCCATGGTATATTAATTTCGGAACAAAACAAAAACCGATTACGGCTACGCTATTCAAAGATATACTCAATATAAGGGCAGAATCTTACCTGATGATTTCAGCTGCCGGAATAGAAGCAGGAGCCAGAGTCGGTTTTGATTTTGACTTAATTATCGCCAGAGCATGGGTTATTGTAGAAGTTGGAACCCATATAAGTTTTGAAAGACCACAGATTGGTGGTTATATCTATATTGAGGGCGGATTGAAGCTCAACTTCTTTATTGTTCAGGTTAGCATTGCTGTAAGCATATTTTTCAGCGTGGAGCTTATTAAACCATTCCTGATCTTTGCACAGCTCAGAATTCAGCTCAAATTAAAAATATGCTGGTTTATTAAAATTAAAATCAATGTATTGTTGACCTTCAAATGGGAAAAAAATAACAAGGTTGATGATGCAGGAATTCCACCACTTACTTATATAGCTTCCGGAGATCCCGATTATCCTAAAAATGATAATTCAAAAGAGTATGTAAAAGGTCTGAATATGTTGACTAATGAAGTATTTAAAATTGACTTTATCGATGCAGGTACACTGATAAATTATCCTTCACCAACAACAGATCTTATAAAATCAATAATTCCGTTAGACACCTTCATTGATATAAAGTTCGAAAAAGGAGTTATTCCTTCATCATCTGTGGATAGTATTATAGGAAGTAATTCTGGCTGGGGAAATGGTTATACGGATCTAATTCCTCCAAGAGATACAACTAATGGTGGTCTTAAACTAAGACAAGTGAAACACAAATATTCTATAGAAAGCATTTCAATAAAAATGGCTGTAAAAAAGGATAAATTTTCAGATGAATGGTCATGGGAAGACTATCATCCGTATGAAGCTTTATTTGATTCTGTAGAAAATCCGGACATCACAAAACTCAAGAGTGGACATTGGCAGAGAAACAGCGACAGGTATGATACCATCAGATTACTCGCGACCTCTCCCTTCTCTTACATGGATGGAGGAGAGCCTGGTTGGGTAATTCCTGAACAATATGGGATTACATCTGCCTCATTATTCTGTACAGGCTACAATGCTGTATGGCAAAAATCGAATTTTTTAAATATTCCTTTGGGAACAGAATATACGACTCCAACCGGATTTGAAGCTTATATGATTTCCGGATTATATTATAATATAGCTGGTACATATTCTCAAACTATAGAAACGGATGAGAATGGAAACAATATACCAATTATTTCTGATAATAATATGGTAATCCGAAATTCTAATAATCCATTTGGTTTTGATCAATCACTCGAATTCAGTAATGGAGATAATCTTATTATCACGTTCCCTGAACCGATGGCAAAAGGTAATATTTGTTTAACGACCTATTCATCATCGGTAACTATTGAATTATATGAGAAAGTCGCTTCCAGCGGGATCAAACAAAAATATAATAAATTTCGAGAAACTACTTATTCCAAAGATTTATTATCAGGAATAATTGATTTTGATAACCTTGATGGAAATGAAACACCATTAGCATCAATTTCTAAAATTATCATTAAACCAGAAACTCACAATAAGTATAGGATTGATGAAATTAATGAAGAAATTGCAGCAATATGGACAGGAGCAGAAGCGAGGGCTGTGGAAACAGGTGAAGAAATAATACTGACCAGATTAGAATCACAACGCTTACGTGTACTGAAGCAGGAGTTATCAACGCTCAAACAAGAAGCATGTTCAGATATTGGGTGTCAAAGTATGAATTTTAAAATTTTAGATGATACTTATTTAGAAAATTCGCCTGCGGGCATGTTGTATTTCGTTAATGATCAAATTACGCTTAGAAATAATTTGAATGAAATAGGTTATCTGGAACCTCTAACCGTAGAATTTGATAAATACAGCGTATTGATTGTGTCGCTTTCTTATTATGTAGATGATTATGGAATGGTTACAAACACTGTCAGAAAAATTACTGATAAGAGCGACTATTTATGTATTAGTGTAAGTGATATTGCACGACGCAATTCCGAACAGGGCTCAATAGAGGGAGGAACAAATAATTTGCCTTACAGAGAATATAAATATTCTATAATCCAAATTGATAAAACCCCAAATAAAGATACTGCAATAAGAGAAGATGATGATTGTGGCTGTTCAGATAATGATAACCCTGAAAACCCAATGACAGTCTGTACTACCTCTATCCAAGAAATTAATTGGATGACAATGAAGGAGTTTGAATACAAAGAAACTTTCCCAGGTCAGGAAGCGACAATGGAAAGTTCTCAACAAACGGTTGATGCTTTGCAAAAGACAATTCAACCTATTTGGAGACCTAATACCAAATATTTGATCCATTTCAAGCTTAAGGATGAGGTAACTTTTAATAATGTTACAAAATCTACAACTTTTGATTATTTCTATGGTTTTAAAACAATGGGGCCTCTTGGACACTTCCACAAACAAAACCTTGATTATCTTATTAATTTCAATGAAAAAGATAAAGAGGGGAATTACAAGAAATATAAAGATGATGAGAAAGCATTAACATCTTTGCGCTCTTATCTTGATTATAAACGTTCCTACCCTAATCCAGACGGTAATCTTATGGGAACAAAACCACTATATTATGGTAATGGTCAATGTAAAATAGATCTGTTTTTTGATAGAGCATATCTACAGCATATGTTTGCTGACTGGAAACTCTACAAAGGCGCAAACAAAGTATCTATGGAGATGCCAATTATTATTAAGGACCCGGTTTCTGAAGCCATTATTCCTTATCCATTGCCAATTGGTTGGGAAGAAGAAGATGTTCCTGGTGTCAGATATTTTTGGGAAGAAGATTCGGGTGCGGAACTTCCGTTAAGTGTTCAAACTTATATAAACTATTGGAATGAAGCAGCTCAAAATCCTCCCGGAATGGAATGTTACTTTGATCTCGGAGAAATAGAATCTCCTCCTTCAACCATGAGAACAGCCATTCTCACCAATTTAAAACCAGAGAAGCTTTATACAGCTCAGATTTATAGTGCCTATGGTTATGACCCTAAAATAGGAAAAGAAATCATTCATGAATTTGGATTTACAACCTCTAGGTACAAAGATCTGGAAGATCAGGTGATGAGCCACAACTTAAATGTTACCGATGAGAATGGTAATATACAAATGAAACAGGCTGTTTTTGATTTGAAAATGGAGCTGACACCATTGCAAGTGAATAATCTTTATGATCTTGTATTCAAAGTATCTAATACATATAACGATACACTGAGAGAAAAATTCATTCATGAGTTTGACAGAGCTATAGAAGGTATTTTAAAGATGGCTCCGCTTAATCCACCTGCAAATACGGATTTTGTTAAAATCATTGACAAGACAAGCAATGAACTTATTGCTCTTCTTGTCCGTAATCCGGAACCATTTAATGATCCAAGAATTCCTTTGGGTGATGTAGCAGATACCTTAAGTGTTATGGTAAAAGGAGCTCCGGTAGCAGCCTATAAAACACTATGGAGTAAAGATTTCTCTCAAGCTATTATAATGCATCAGAGTAAAAAAATAACAGCAGTAAGTCTTAGCTTACAATTTATCTATAAAAGTTGGGACGGAAACGCTAAGGCATACACCGAAAAAGATACAGTAACGACATTAATCACAAATTTAAACTAATATGTCATTCATTAAAAAACTAGATAATTCTTCATCATATAGAACTAATACAAAAACTGTAGTCATAAATAATCAGGCTTATTCTGCCGTTTCTGATAGTTACTCATCAATTATCTTATCTAAAACAGATGCCTCGGGTGGAATATTTTGGAAGAAAAAAATATCTATACAGAATAATTCTTTGATAGTAAGAGAATTACTAAAATTTCCAAACAATGAATTACTTTTGGTAGTTTCTAATACAAACTTCAAAGTAACGATATTAAGATTAACATTAAGTGGTGATATTGTATATCAAAGAACATGCTTTTTAAATGACTATTATTTGTCTGATGTGAAAAAAGTCTGCATTCTGGATAATAATGAATTCTGTATAGTTACGGAAAATGATACATTTTTATTTTTTGATAGTCAAGGGAATTTAAAAGACAATTTAGGGAAAAAATTGCTCATTGTTGCTGGACTTCGTCCTCCATATCCGGAGCTCTCTGTCACTGATGTTGTTTTTAGAAACTCACAGCTTGTAATCGTGGGGACTGCTACTCTCTATTCTTCGTCATCTTTTATAACATCCATACCTATTTCAAATTTTAATAGTAATGTATATTTTTTTGGTGAAAACTCGACAAGAATTAACCAGGTTTTTGTAAATCCAAATAATAATATTGTACTATGTGGATCACATAATGGCAAGCCATATTTCACTGCGGAATTTAATATTGGTAACAATATATTATTGGTTTTATCAGCAAATAATGTGGAGGGATATTTATCTAGTTTTACATATAACAGAAATCTAAATTGTTTCTATTTTTATAAATATTCGAATGTATTACTCAGGGAAGCCGAATTACCTAATCTTCAAAACAGCTTTTCTAAAGTAACTAGCGGCTTCAATAGACTATGGTCTAAAACTTTAAATATTGGAGGATCCATACAGGAATTAAAACTTGAAACTACAGATAATACTATTGTTTTAAATAGTAAATCTTATAATGAAAGATTGTGGGGTGTTTTAGATTCTGAATTTTCATTATGTAAAACTTCCTCTACAGTTGAAGAAAGTTTTTCTCCTGCCAGCTTTCTAATTGATACAAATCGTCCACGTCAAGTTTATTTCGGAACATTAAACCGAGAATATTACATGTTACCCAACTTTACACTAATATTCTCAGATCCTACTGGTGCTGATCAAGATATTTGTACGGTTAATTATCTTTCTGTTATTGGCTCTTCACTAGGTAAATTATTTTTTGACACACAAACCAATTATAATAATGCTTATGTTGGTAATATCCAGATTAGAAATTCGGCTAGCTTTCAAGTGACAATCAATTCCGGAGTTATTGCTACTAAAAATGGTTTAAGTTTCATTATTGAAGGTGGAAATATTGGAGCTAATTCTGATAGAAGTTTCAAAGTCTATGTTACAGGACAAACATCTCAGATTGGAGATAACTTTTCTGCTCCAATAAACATTTCTAATCCAGAAGTTTCTAATCCTTCAGGATATTCAATTACTTTTAATGTAGAACAAGGTATTGCTGAACCAAACGTCGGCTGTGAAGCTAATATCGCAATTGTTGTAGAAGAGACTTCCTCAAACATTTATCCAACTTCAGATTATATCAACAGGCTGAAGAGCAAACTGAGGCATTTCATTACCAATCAAGCAAATAGTAATATTACGTTATCATTAATAGGTATGTCTAATGGTATCAATGATATAAGAACAGACCATATTATTGAGAAAAACATAAAAAACAATAAACAATTATTTCTTGACTGGATAGACAACTATGGATTAAGAATTGGTGTAGGTATAGATAATCGTTCAGATTATTTGGCTTCTGGTCTGGAAGCAGTTAAAAATAAGCTTTCAGGTAATCCGGATATTGTTATTGTGATAGCCAAAGGCTGTGAAAATGATACCTACGATTACGTTGATAAAATTCAGAATACAATTAAAATTAAAACGCTTTATACAGAGATTAATTCAAAATCACATATTTTTCAATATGGGTATAATGCGGGAAGTTATGATTTCGGTGTAGTAAACGATTATTTTGTGCCAGCTCTTCAAGCTTTATTGGATAGGACACCAATTCAAAAAACTACTCAGAACAATATATTAACGTCAGATTATATTGGATTTGATATAATCGATAATTGGGC
This sequence comes from Chryseobacterium sp. 36-9, assembly GCA_001898785.1. GTDB lineage: Bacteria > Bacteroidota > Bacteroidia > Flavobacteriales > Weeksellaceae > Epilithonimonas > Epilithonimonas pallida. The sequence continues at coordinate 22,984 of MKVE01000042.1, forward strand.
TTCTGGTCTTGGACGGCTTTCACAGGATATTTATGATTCTCAAGTGGGCTGTTATGCTCGACTCGAAATCCTGAATGACGTAGTGATAAACTCCTTGGTTGCCGGAACCATTTATGATGATAAACCAGTTGGTTTTATTAATATCAGAAACAAAAGTAATTCCCCTTATACATTATACAAGGTTCAAATTCATGGATCTACAAATATAGCAGGAGGTTTAGTATTTACTGCAACTGGAACAATCCAAGCTAATAGTCTTGAAAATGCGATAGAAGTTCGCGTAAGTGGTATGGCTAATTATAGCTTATCGAATTTTGTAGAATCACTTGTCATGACCGGTTCTGGAGCAGTCTTTTATAATCCTAGTCCAGGATTTAATTTGAAGATTAATGTTGCTGAAGAAACTATTAGAGGAACTATTACACACAGTGATATTCCTAATGAAGTATTTATAAAAGATCTTCTTGCCAGCTATCATGGAAACTATGGTGAATTTATTGTAAAAAATGAGACAAAAACCCAGTCATTAAAAATTCAAAATGGGCTTGAGCTATTTTCTAATCAAGATTTTGTATTTACAGTTCACAACCCTGCCAATGAAGATTATGTAATTGATCCTCTAAATTCTCAAACTATTTATATTAATTTGAATGTTAATTCTATTCCAAGAATAGCGGGTGAATTTAAAAAAACAATTGGTATTCCCAAAGTCCGTAATCTTACGCATAAAATTATCTTTAGAGTTGAGCCGGAAGATATGGTAGCGGAGATTATCCAAACCGAGTTTTATCCTGACTTGACTTATGTGAAAGATTACCCCTTTACTACAGCAAGGGATGTTGGAGATATCATTGTTCAAAATAATACGCAGACTTTAGAATTATTTATTCCAAAGGGTAAACCAATTCTTAATGATATTGATGGAAGAGGATTGGACTTTAAAGTAAGAGAGGATGTTAAGATTTCGTACGGTCAGAATGGTCGGGTTCCTATTATTGTAACTTCGGAAGGCGGTGCCAATCAATTAGGTTCTTTCGCTCCGGTAATTGAATTTTCAGGTCTTCAAATTGAAAATCCGCACGAAGATTTTTTACTTCCATTTACGATAGAACAAGATATTGTGGACGTTCAATTAGTCTATGCTGTTTTTGATGATTTTCCAACGATGATAAAAGGCCAAGCTATTACAGGTGATCTGACAGTTGGAGAAATTACCATACTCAATAACAGCCTTGTCACACCTTATATTTTAAATGCTCTAACAAAAATTTATGATCAAAAGTTATCTGGTTTAGAATTTATTACGGCAAATACAGAAGACATAGAAATACGTGCGGGAGAGGAATATTCGGTAGGAATTAAAATTAAACCTACAAATGTCACTCCGACAGATTATGGCCATTTTTCAGGATTAATAAAGATTGATGGAGTTTATAATCCAGAATGGGAGATAAGCTTTAATGTTTTTGATAATGGGATTTCTGTTGAAACAAACGAAGGATTGGAATTACAATCGCCAAATTTTGCACTTCAGGCAGTTGGATCTAAGGGAAGAGATAGTATAAAAGGTGTACACTTGCGCTGGTTATTTTCAGGCAATCTTGGAGACAAACACCTCCCTAAAGGACAACATCAAAATGGAGATGAATCTTTTTTCAATTATAATAAAGCGGATGATTATGTTAAGCTTTACAGGGTTCCTTATACATCACAGATAAGAGCTATATGCAAGATCGATTTAACTTTACCCCCAGCTGTTTTAGATGATGCTAAACAATGCTGGATATATGAAGTGTCTGGAGATATTTCTTCAGGTAATAATACACCTTCAAGAGTTGAAGTTGAATCCCGCTTGATGTATGTCTATTTCACAAACAAGCAAACCTACAATCAGCTAAGACAAAATTCTCCAAATCTTAATCCTCTTACAAATCCAAAAGGGTTCATAGATGCTTATGGAAATAATATCATTGAGATTGAATGTAAAAATGAATTATTTTTCAGAGTCACTCCAAAACCAAGAGGATTAAGTCAAGGTAAACTTTCTCTTGAAGTCCTTTCTGTTGAAGAAAATAAATTGGTAGTCAATAAATATCTGTCATACCGCAGAAAAATGACAATATTTGAAATAAGCCAATCTCAGGTTTTTGTGGAAAATGGAAGAAGTATAAGATATCAGTCCGAAGGTTATAGAAATTATATCTTTGAATTTGAATTTTACAGTGATTTTATTGCTTCCGCTTCTAATTGGAAATCATGGCAAGAATACGGAGTCTATTCACTTACCACTACAACTAATAGTAAGATGCTTAATAATCGTTTAGTAGGCAATATTAATATAAATTTCAACAGAGACAAATGGCTAAAATACAACAATGATGAATATGTTAATTGGAGTAATTATATTAACAGATGGAAAACACCCATTGCAGGGAATAATCCTCTTAATAGCTCCATTCTACAGATTGTTGAAAAATACTTGTTATTAAGTGGTCAAGATGAAACTAATCCTAGAGCTATAGAATATTTGAATATCAATTTTGCGGACAAAGATCAGGACGATGATGGAGAATTTGATCCTGAAGAACCGGGAGAAGACAATGGTGCCACTTCGGTATCTTATTTAGACTTGCTTAATGTCGCAGCTATGGATTATCATATAGCTAGGCTATTAGGTTTGGGAACATTGGATAGACAACCAGATAATGGGTTAGAGTATATTTATTTGACAGAATATAAAACACTGAGAGATCCACAAGATGAAAGTTTGGAAAAAGAATGCCAACTTCTTTCTATGTCACTTCCAACATCTATCAATACAGAAAGGTTGCCACTGCCAATAGAAATCAATGAGCTTTATAAAGGTGTACCTAGACCACAAAATGAAGATATTCCGGTTTTATATGACGAAGAAGGCTATTCGTTAGATGGTAGAAATAGATTTATTAGTATTATTAATAAGCCTATTCCTTCTGCACAATCTGATCCTGACTTTTTCCCAAATGATTCTTATTGGAATGCCTCACTTTACACATTGCCTGTTCACGCAGGTTTAGAATATAGAATGGCCATGCACGGAGAATGGCTAAAACCTGAATTATCACACTCTGATGATTACTATAGTTTAAATTTGGCCGGTACACAATCTAACTTGGAAACTATACCAATCTTACTGCCTGAAAACTTTGGAGATCCGTTATTTGTTCATAGACAAACTGAAAGTGGAGATTATGCATATTGTACATATGGTATTAATATTTTTTCAAGGGCTACATACAGCACCAATGAGTTTAGTATAAAAACAGAAATCAAACCACTGAATTCGCTTTTACCACCTTCAGATATCAAAACATGGCTGATACAGCCAGAAAAACCTCTGATGTTCACATCACAATTTGAACAAGATCGATACAATGAAATTGAGGACGAAGACAAAACCTTTGTCAGAATCAACTTTGGATACAATTCAAATCAGGATATGGTAATTCATCCAATACCATTTGATTCAAATGTCAGTGATACAGAATATGAAAATAATACAAATTATTTTAAAGACATCTATGATATATTTGCTGATCATTTGGAAGTGTATTTTCGAAAAGATACTCCAAAAAAGATCTCTGCATCTTTATATTATGTTGAAGATGATGATGAAGGTGACAACCTATGTGCTGTATTTAAAACAAAACCTTATTACGTAGTAAGTACGGATGAGATATTTAATTCTGTTTATCCCCCAGATACAACTTCAGCAAATTTTGTAGGAGCTGTATTTCTAGTTAACAACAAATCTTATGTAGTGAAAAAGGTGAGGCCGGGAATCGGTTCTGATGTTGGTTTAAGATTTACAGTTTACAAAGAAGAGGTAAGTGCAACAATTTTGTCAGGAGGTTCCATATCTGTTCATTCTGGCACACTTAAGTTACCAGAGACTTCCGGTAATGATCTGTTTGTTGTAACAGAAAATATGCAGACAGAAAATGTTTGGGGTCAAAAAAATCCAAATTCATT
>MKVE01000042.1:27070-35353 GCA_001898785.1 Chryseobacterium sp. 36-9
TCTCTAATTGATGATGGTGTTTATAAAATAATATTTGACGATTTAAAACTGGATCAGGAGATTTTACAAACTGTAAAAGCTTTTTTAGAAATTAATAATGGTGTAGTGAGACTTTTCAGACAAGATAGCTTTAATGGAGGAAGACCAACTAAATCTAGGGATCAGTTTAAGGTAATCAAAGCTGAAAATTTTGGACTTAGAAATAGAAGGCCTTTCACACTGTATATTTATGATGAATTGAGGGAAAATGCGTCATTAGAAGATAACATTAGTGAAATCATTACTGGAGATGGTATTATAGTCAATTATTACCCGTCTTATAATTTATATTTATACAATGATGTTCTTAATGATTTGATTAAAGAAAATGTACTTCCAACTAATGATAGTAATCTGAAATATTCCATTTTCGGAATGAGAACTGTAGAAACAGTTTACAATTATAAATCAAGATTTTCGGCTCCAAGTATCATGTTGGGGCAGAAGATAATAGCTCCGATGACACCAGAGGCGCCTATAGGAAGTCTTTATGCAACCAGACCCGATTTTTATGGTAGATCAACTTATAGTTTTACCACAATCTTTAATCAGAAGCCTTTTGGCGTACAGTTTTGCCGTGCAGATAACGATATTATTTTAAATGCTTTATATAAAACAGAAACGGTTGCAAATATTTATCAAAATCTGGCTTTGTTAGGCGGTAATAATGAAGAGTTCCTTACTAATAGATGGAACAATTTCTTTGATTTCCAGTTTTACAGATATGATCAGCCTGCAATACCTGGTGAAGACCCTGCATTGCATGAACGTTATAAAGAATTCCCGGAAATTATTACTGAGGATATAAAACTTCCGGATCATATAGAGCAAGAAGCTGAAGAGCAAACATCAGACAAGATATCGAACGAGGAAATATTACCATATAGATTTCCTCTGCCGGATAATGATTTATTTTTTGAAGGAATTAATAGATTTATTGAAAGTTATAATGCAACTAACCATCAATCTATACCATTGATACCTAATAGTAGTTTTGGAGTTGTTCTGCTGAATCATAAGATTATTGAACCATTAATAGGGGTTAATGATGAACCATTTTACTTGATTGATTTTATACAAGATGTAATAGAAAATACTTTTGTACCATTAACAGAAGTTCCGATTCTTTATCAACATGTTAAAAAAGCGGAATATACTCCTGATCCTAAGAAAAATCATTTTCCGGTTGACAAAAAACAGAATATTAGAGATGCCTCAGGGTTTTTATTAAAACCACCTGCCGATCCAAACAAGGATGATATATTTGATATGGCTCCAATGATGACCATTCTAAGTGAAAACGGAAATCAGAAAAAAGTCTTGTTTACAGATTTTACCCTCAATGGAACTACAAATAATCTATATTTCTATGCATCAAGAGAGATAGGATCACAAATGAATTTGGGAGATATGAGTACCATTCTAGGACCCGTTAAGCTAATCAATTCTAATCCTGCGGAACCACCGAAGATTTTGAGCGGACTTCCTATTTTGGAAAATAAAGTGTTGGGAATAAATCCGAAAATCAAGATTGTCATTAACTCATATCCTGAGTTTATTGGAATCAAAAGAATTAATCTTTATAGAACCAATAATAGGTTAGATGCAGAATCTATCTTGTCTATGAAGAATGTCAAACAAATCGAAATCTCAGATTTGGAGGTAACAGAAGAGGCAATCTGGACAGCATATGATGAGTTATCAGATTTTGAAGAGATACCTTATGGTGACGTATTATATTATAGAGTTGTTGTTGAAAAACAAGTAGAATATGCCGAATATGATAATGGAGTTGCAACTGTAAAAATAGATTACGTACCATCACAAGCATCAAAAATTTTGGCTCTTGCTCTTGCAGAAAACCGAAATCCAGAATCACCATCACTAAAAGGAGTTGGTACAAGACCTAAGGATGAAGATTTTGTAAATAATGTTATGCTCCATTGGAATGTAACATGTTATAAAGGAATTTATCATTTATACAGTATGTCTGTACAGGGTAACTGGAAGGAAATTGCACGTTTCACAACTAATGGAACCAATGATAGGGTACAGCTTCAGGTTTATAATTCTAATGCTACTAATCCTCAAGATACTTGGTTGGATGTAACAACATTGGACATTATTGATTCTAAAATTACTTTAAATTTAGGATTGTTAGGCTCAAGCTATAATCAATTCCCGTTATTTGATGAAAATAATAACCGAAAATATTACCACTTCAAAATTATTGCAGAAAATACTTCCAGTATGTTCAGTAATCAGGATAACATATTAACATTGTTTACAGACGAAGTTTGGGATAACCTTCCAGGAATATCAACAGATGGAGTAGAAGGAATGATTATAGATAAAACATTTATTATAAAATAAAAACAAAAATATTATGGAAATTAATAATAGAGATGATTTAAAAGAATATTTCAGAGCTAATAAGCGCCCTACAGAGGCCCAATTTGGAGATCTTATAGACAGCATAGCCTTAAAGTCTGAAATCCCACAGGTAGAAACCAAACCTTATAAAGTATTTTCTGCTTTACTAAGAATTGAAGATGAAAGTTGGGAAGTGGGCAATCCTAGTTATGTTTTAAAATATAACATATTGGAGGACACTATTGAAGATATAAATGTCTATTTAAGTCGTCATTATGAATTGGTAATTGCAGATCAATCTGGTGAGGGTAAATTAAATTTTGAACGTAGATTTATTACTATTGGAGCTTTAAGAGATGATTTTAATTTTGATGCAATAATTGAGACAGCGGATAACTCTAACGATTTTCTCAAGTTAAATTGTAGAATTAAAAACGATGGCATCTCTCTACCAGAGATAGACGTACCTCTGTTTTATAATCTTCCAATAGAAATAAGAGTATATGATGAGGTAATAGAACTGCCATTTCCTGGCGGTCCAATAGATCCAGGAGTACCAATAAATCCACAGAATCCTAATGTTAAATCTTAATCACAATGGAAGAAGGTTCTAACGGAATCTCAGATAACAAAATCCATATTGGTCTTGTGCTGGCGGGCGCAGTTACTGCCGGCGCATATACCGCAGGAGTGTTGGATTACCTATTCAATACATTATTTCTTTGGGAAGAAAAGTATAAAAGTGATCCAATCAATACTCAAAAACCAAATGTTGTTATTGATATTTTTACAGGAGCTTCAGCAGGAAGTATTGCCGCAGCTGTCTCATTGATAGGGCTTGCCAAAGATTCTCTTAAAGAAGTCGATGATCCGTATTCAAAAGAAGCAGCTGAAAATCTATTGTTTGATACTTGGGTCAATTTCGGTTTGAAAGATGACGAGGATATTTGCGAATATCTTTTTTCTGCAGAAGATTTGAAGGCAGGGAAATTGGATGCTTTGCTTAACATTGATTTTATGGATCATCTGATTGATAAAATAGTTATGAAAACCAGGTCTATTGAAGTCAATATTCTTCCCACCTTTATCAATCCTAATTTGGACGTGCTGTTCACATTAAGCAATTTAAAAGGTATTCCTATTGATTTATATTTTGATTCAGACAAAAGAAAGGTAGCGCATACTATGTCTTACCACAAAGCGTTTGCCTACTTTCAAAATAATAAACCGGCTTCCGATTTATCCAAGCTTGATCTTGACTTGAGTGATGAGCATTCGGTCAGGTTCTTTTTAAAATGTGCCAGAGCCAGCGGCGCTTTTCCTATAGGGCTTAAAAGCATTTCCTTCAGTAATATTCCCAAAGACTATATCAGTGCGAATCTTAAACGTATCTTCGGAGATGGTTTTAAATTTATTCCAAGGGTAGAGGATGACTACAGTTTTATAGCTGTAGATGGAGGAATGACCAATAATGAACCTATAGCAGAAGCCCTAAGCGTTATTGGGAAGGAGTTCAACAAAAACTATAAGCTGATTATGATTGATCCTTTCCCCAATTACATCCCCGAAAATCCATTTAAGGATAAAGAAGTCAAAGAAGATTTATTTCATATTGTTCCCCAATTGATTTCAACATTAAGACAACAGGCCTCGTTTAAAGAAAAGGATATCAGCGATATGTTTGATGATAATACGGATAAGAATATGATTTGGCCGACACGCTATGATGAAAACAATAAGCCTTTAAAAAATACCATTGCCTGTGGTGCATTATCAGGCTTTGCAGGCTTCATCAACAAATCCTTTAGGATTCACGACTATATGCTGGGAAGAAAAAACTGTCAGAGTTTCCTAAGGTATTATTTCCATCTTAATGAAGCGCAGCATCCTTCATCATCAGAATGGACTACCGAATTGAAAGACCGTTATGCTTTTACCGACGTTTCAACCAAAGAAATCATGCTGCCAATCATTCCTGATTTTAGGATTGAGTATAAGAAGACTGAAAACAACAGAGCACGCTTTTTCCCATATATCAACGAAGAAAATACCAAAGGACTAACATTTCCAATTATAGATTACCATCAGGATATTCTTCCATTAGAGAAAATCCTTAATCAAAGAGTCAAAGTTATCGTCGATATCTCCTACGATTATTTAAGAAAAAAAGATGATGAAGCCACTATCCCTATTGTCAAAAAAAGAAACAGACTTATCTTCATCAAAAACTTTAAGATAAGGATCTGGAAAATTCTGGGTTACACATTTATGAAGACAGTTGGTAACCGCTTTATCGCCAGAACAATCTCTAATAAGCTGACTAATATTATCATCGAAGAACTATTCAGGTATAAACTGCTAAAATAAAACCATCATGGAAACCAAGTACGGATTTACAAAAATGACAGCCAAAGCATTTGAGACTTATCTTTCAAAACTTAAAATTGCCAGAACAGTATTATCGGTTCAACAGCACCATACTTACATTCCTTCATATATTCACTTCAACGGCAACAATCACTTTGAACTGAAAAAAAGTATGAAAAATACCCATATCAATGCCAACGGATGGGAAGATATCGGGCAACATATATCCATATTTCAAGATGGCTCAGTGATGACAGGCCGGAGCTTCGAAAAATCCCCTGCGTGTATTTACGGCAACAACGCCAACAGCTTCTGTATTGAAAATGTGGGCAATTTTGACAAGAGAAGTGATCAGATGACTGCCCAGCAGAAAAATGTTATTATTACAATAACTGCTGCACTGCTTAAAAAATTCGGGTTAAGTCCCAACACCAATACCAAACTGAAGCAGAAGAAATTATTGAGCATAACAAGGCTGCTGATTTGGAGACCGTTGCTTGGCCTTGGAACAGAAAGCCTAAAGCCTGGGAGCATAGTTCTTATGCCTTTGGCTTTATTCCAATCAACACAAGCAATGATAATCTGCTTAAAATCCACGAAGCCAGAAGTATTACGGCAGACCAATCTCTCAAAGATGCTAAAATCAATATATCATTAGATTATCTCCGGGTTTATGAATACCCAGGCAGAGGCAAACACCGCGTCCTGTTCAAGTTTAACGCTAAAATTATCTCAAAGATTCTGCTGAGCAGGACTTGAGCTTTAATCAGACTTTTGCTATTCAGGAAGGTCAAAATGCTCCTATATCAGGTTATCCTATATTCATCGGCTTAAATACAGGTAAACAGCTGATGCAGTTTGATGTAGAGATTATCAATGTCTCAAATGATAATGATGACCAGCTTCTGGATGCGATGGAAAAGGCGTTGTCAAGAATGGCATTACGCTTCTCGGTACTCTAATCCTGTAATCCCTATCTTATCCGAATACGCAACTGGTATCACCAAGCTAATTGCAGGTCGCAACCGAAACAGGGAGATCACCTCACCAAAAATGGGCTTATACTTTGATAACATTGCTTCCCATCTAAAGATGGCTAGAGGTGTTTACATCGCCCTTCAAACCTCAGAACCTGATGTGTTCGACTGGAACCAGTGGCATTACAACCGCAGTTTTGGAACTGTTCAGTCTACTGATGGGACACATAAGGAGCTTCCTTACAATTATTTTGCATTCAGTATTAGCTAAAAGCAGCTATTCAAAAAATTGGCGCCAACTGTCTTCAGTTGGCGCCAATTGGCTGTTTGTGAACTCGACAGGATTCAAACCTGTAACCTTCTGAGCCGTAATCAGATGCGCTATTCAGTTGCGCCACGAGTCCGTTTTATTGGTTTGCAAATATAGTACTTTTTTACTTTCTTTGGAAGATGAAACGCATTTTTTTACTTTTAATTTTCTTTCTTTTTGCATTTTCTTGTAAAAAAGAAATTTCAAAATCAGATTTTGGAAATATAACTATCTCGGAAAGAGTTAATTATTCGGATGATTCAAAAAATCTGGTTATTAACTCAGGAAAATTTAAAAATATTATTCCTAAAGAAAAATTACCATTTCAGAAAGCAATGTTGCTTAATTCGAGCCTGATTGGCTATTTTTCTGAACTTAATTTAGAAAATAAAATAACAGGCGTTTCAAGTCCAGAGTATATTTTTTCAGAAAAAATCCATCAGTTGATTAATCAAAATCAAATTCTCAATATCGGAAACGAACAGAAGTATAATATTGAGAGAATTCTTTCTAATAAACCGGACGTTATTTTTACCAACTATGTTCCCAATTTTGCCAATACTTATGACATCTTAAAGAAAAACGGAATCACATTGATTTTCCTGGACGAATTTCTAGAGCAAAATCCATTAGAAAAATCAAAATATCTTTTGTTATTTGGAAAACTATTTGGAGCAGAAGAACAAGCAGAGGAAACGTTTAAAAATATTGAGAACAATTATAAAAAAATTCAAACCTTAGCTTCTAAAACCTTCAACAAACCAAATATTCTCTGCAATGAAATGTATGGAAGTCAATGGTTTTTACCAGGCGGAAATTCTTTTGTTTCAAGACTAATCAATGATGCTGGGGGGAATTATATTCTGAAAGACAACAAAGAATCATCTTCTGTGCCTTTGAGTTTTGAGGAAGTTTTCGTTAAGTCAGAGAGTGTCAATTATTGGATTAATATCAGTCCACATCAAAACAAAAAAGAATTATTGACTCTCAATCCCAATTACAGCAAGATGAAAGTCTTCAATTCTGGGAACTTATATATGATAAACAATCGCGAAAAAGACAATGCCAATGACTATTTCGAATCGGGTGTTGTAAGATGCGATTTGGTTTTGAGAGATTATTTCAAGATATTTCATCCGGAAGATGTAACTTTCAAATCTGAACCTTTAATTTATATGAAAGCGCTCAAATAATGAAAGAACAGAATTATAAAGTCGATTTTTTTGTTGGGATTTTATTGGTTGTCGGGCTGTTTATCGGTCAGTCGTTGATGTATGCAATTGGTTTAGGATTGTCTGCGTTATTTGGACAGGATATTAGTGATACTGGGATTTTCAATATTTTGATGTATACGGCAACAATGGTAGTTCCCATTCTCTTTTTCGATTTTTTTATTGTAAGAAAAGACGGAAACAAACTCAATTTCGATTTCTCAACCAAACCATTTCGGGTTTATCTATTGATATTTCCAATGATGTTCGGGATGATGCTGGTTGCAGATTACACCACACAACTCATTCCGACTACAGGCGATTTACTTGGCGAGATTTACAAAATGTACTCAGAACAGTTTGCAAAACTCGCTAAAGAACCCATTTCGTTACTGATAATGACAGTCATTCTGGCGCCAATTCTGGAAGAAATCCTTTTTAGAGGCATCATTATGAAAGGAATGCTGAATAACAAAGTCAAACCAGTTACGGCAATTATTGTTTCGGCGTTCATTTTCGGCGTTGTCCATTTCAATCCGTGGCAATTTGCGGGCGCATTGCTGCTCGGTTTGGTATTAGGTTTGGTGTATTACAAAACCAAATCGCTGCTGATGCCAATTTTGCTTCATGCATTCAACAATTTGTTGTCGGCGATGATGATTTTATACTCAGATTCAGAAACGTTTTCTGATTTGTTAAAAATTAAACCTGAACTACTATTAGCAGCAGGATTAGCGATTTTTATAATACCGTTTTATTTTTTCGCAATTCAGAAGAATATTATTTATAAAGATTAAATTTAGGGCAGCTTAATCCGTCTTCCGCTCACAATCTTTTTTGCAGAGATTTTTCAGATTAAATAGAAATTGAGTACAAGCAAAAAAGGATTTCCGCTCAAGCCGGGCTGCAATTTGGTCATAAAAACAAATGTCAAGAAAATAGAACATTTCAAACATAATCAATGATAATTTATCAACCATCAATTATATATAAATGGAGATTTTAG
>MKVE01000042.1:35413-37197 GCA_001898785.1 Chryseobacterium sp. 36-9
AATGCCCTTATCAAAGCTAAATACTGTTTCGAGAAGACAGGCAAACCAAGTGTTGGTGATGACAGTGGACTGGTTGTAGAAGCATTACGTGGGCGGCCGGGCATTTTTTCTGCGCGATATGCTGGCAATCACAATTTCAAAAAAAATATCGAAAAAGTTTTAGAAGAAATGAAGGATCAACCAAATAGAAGAGCCTACTTCATAACTGTTTTGTGTTACAAAGATGAGGGCGGCGAGCATTATTTCGAAGGCCGGGTTTATGGTAACTTGACAAAAGAAGTTTTCGGAGAAGAAGGGTTTGGTTATGACCCGATTTTTGTTCCGGACGATTACAATTTGACTTTTGCTGAGATGCAGCCCGAAGAAAAAAATAAAATCAGTCACAGAAGTGAAGCTTTGAAAAAATTCTTAGACTTTCTTAATTCCAGAGGGGGTGTTGTGTGATTTTTATAATGTTTTTGTATATTTACCTCGTAATTTCAATACATCTAAGAAAAATTGAGTACATATCTTACAATTTTAGGATTCAATTCAGCAATTCCGACTATTAACTCTTCTCCGACTTCTCAGTTTCTGGAAATGGAAGAACGTCATTTCCTTATAGATTGTGGCGAAGGAACTCAGGTGCAGATGCGTAAGGCTAAAGTCCGTTTTTCTAAGATTAATCATATTTTCATTTCACATCTTCATGGTGATCATTGTTTTGGTTTGCCGGGATTGGTAGCGTCTTTCCGATTATTAGGAAGAAAAACCCCGCTGAATATCTACGGCCCAAAAGGTATCAAGAAAATGATGGATACTATTTTTGAAATTACAGAAACATACAAAGGTTTTGAAGTCATTTATCACGAGCTAGAGGGTAAAGAATCTGTAAAAATCTATGAAGACAAAAGGGTAGAGGTTTTCACTATTCCACTTAATCACAGGATCTATTGCAATGGTTACCTTTTCAGGGAAAAACCAAAAGAGCGTCATCTGAACATGAAGGAGATTTCCAAATATAAAGAAATCGAAATCTGTGATTTCCAGAATCTACGTTTAGGAAAAGACTTTGTAACGGAAGATGGAACCGTCATCAATAATGCATTACTGACGACAGATCCAAAACCATCGGTTTCTTATGCATTCTGCAGTGATACCAAATATAAAGAAGACATTATCCAGATCATAGAAAATGTTGATATTCTCTACCACGAATCCACTTTCCTTCATAATCTGAAAGAAATGGCAGATTATACGGGGCATTCTACTGCTTTGGAAGCTGCAACTATAGCCAAAAAAGCACAAGTCGGAAAGCTGATTTTAGGACATTTTTCCAATCGTTACAGTGACTTAAGTGTTATGACGGATGAGGCAAGACAGATTTTTCCTAACTCTTTTCTGCCGAAAGCTTTGGAAACGATAAAAATTGGTTAGACAACATCGATACTTACTATGCATATTGCTAATGTGATACATAGCAATGCTGCAAAAAAAAGCACATCAGCAAAATTTTCGAGCTTTCCGGAAACCTTTTCTTTGTCAGTTTTAATAGCAAGAAATGAAAGTGTACAGCTCATTACTAAACATAAAATAGCACAAACTGCAAACTCGTTTAGGTAAGAATGATGCTGAAATTTTGCAATTTTCAAGGATGTCAGGATCACAAGACAAAACCCCAATAGATTTGTTGATGCATTAAGTATATGTGGTGCAGTTTTTCTCATTTAATTTATTTTGTTTAAAAAAGATTAGTAAAAAGCAAAAATAAGCAAAACGGTTAAAACCTTTGCTATACAAGGCTT
>MKVE01000043.1:0-9403 GCA_001898785.1 Chryseobacterium sp. 36-9
CGGCGAACCGGCTAAAGTGTATGAAAATAAAGTATTATTTTGTGACAACTTCAATTTTTCCAGTTCCGTTTGTTTTGAAAACGTTCATTGATGAAATTGTGCTTGGTTCAAGCTTCTGAAGCTCGGTTCTATCTACCTCTTTCCCATTGACATAAACCTTTATATTATCCATCGATTTATCAAGAACAAGCACTTGGCTTGCTTTATTGATTCTAAGTGATGGAGTAACATTTTTGTTGTAAACCATGGCTTTAGGAGAATCCAGGGTAGAATTAAAACTAATTCTCCAAGGATTGTTCTGCTGCATCTCCTTGTTCAATTCTCTTTGTTTTTCCTGGAGCTTCTTTTGTTCTTCCATCAGATCTTTCTGCTTTTCCTGAAGTTGTTTTCTCTTTTTCTCCATTTTTCTCAATTCTTTTGGAGATAATTTGGATTTTGCTTCATTAAAAAATTTATCATCAGAAAACTTGAAATTAAAATTAGTTGCCAAATCCTTGAACTCCGGAAAGTCACTTGCGTCAAATCCAAAAGCTACAGTTCCATCTGTAAAAGCATCTTTTCCATATTGGTCTTTTATGATTTTCTGAAAATCTTCTTCAGAAAGTTTACCATATTTTTCAGACGCTTCCTGAGCTCTTTTCTGAGCATCCTGAATCATTTTCTGAAATTCAGGCGAATTGACTTTAATTTGCATTTTTTCAGCCTGTTCCTGAGCATTCTTCAAATCTTTCTGGAACTTAGGAGAATTCATCATTCGCTCCGCAATTTTTGCCTGTTTCTCTGCAGTAGCAATTCTCTTTTTGAATTCCGGAGAATTGACCATAGCTTCAGCCTTTTTCGCAACTTTCTCAGCATCCGCGATTCTTTTCTTGAACTCTGGTGAGTCATACATTTTCGCCATTGCTTCCGAATGCTCTTCTAAGCCTTTGATATTTCTCTTGTAATTATCAGAATTTACAACATCATCCATCTGGTTTGAAAGCGATTGCATTTCATCTTCCAAAGCTTTGTATTCCGGAGACTCTTCTTTTTTAGCTTTTTTCAAAGCTGATAATGCTTTGCTTTTTTCAGCCATTTTTTTGCTGATTGTCGACATTTTCAAATGATCTTCCTGCAAAGCATCAGAATAGGCTTTTGTCTGCCTTTGATGATCGCTTGCCAGACTATCAAATTCTGACTGTTTTGGCTGGATTGTATCCATTTTGATTTGTTCAACAGCGATCTCTATCGCCTTGTTCGTTTCTTTGATTTCTTTGTTTTTAGCATTGACCATATAGGCAAATACCATAAAAAATAAGATTGGTAATGCAAATAACTTGCGTGCATAGCTGTACTTGGTTTGATTTTTTGTAATCATTGTAAGTCTTTTTTTGAGGTTAGATGATAAAAAAGGACTTGTGACAGGCAAAACAGAACCAGAGAAATGACTCTCCAACAGCATCTGCGCAAATGCTTTTGTGTCCGATTTTTTGACTGCTTTTTTGTCCGCCAAGTATTCGTGAATAAGATTGATTTCTTTGTTGATAAAGTAAAACACAGGATTGAACCAGAAAATGGATTTCGCCAATTGCATCAGGAGTTTGTCCCAGCTGTGTTTCTGTTCTATATGAACCATCTCGTGCTTCAGAATCTGCTGACCAACGGGAGAATTGATCTCTATTGATTTTTTCCAGAACAGGTTTCTGAAGAATGAAAACGGTGCATTATTAAGATTAGTCTGATAAAATTTGATTCCTTCGATAGTTTCATTCGGGAACTGATTTTTTATCGAATTGATTTTTAAAATTCCTTGTATTAACCGAATTAAAAGAGCGATTGAAACCACTCCAATAATTGTATAAAGAACTGAATAAATAGTGATATCATAGTTTGTAGTTTGAGATTGGTTTTGATTGAATCCACTCAACAGCAGATACAAGTTTTTGTTTGTTTCTATCGTAAAATAAGAAACTTTTACCAGAGGCAAAACCAGACTGATGACGACCAAAAATAAAAGATAAAATCTGTTATAGTGATGAAAGGTCTTGTCCTTTAAAAACAAAAGATAATAAGCAAACATCACTGCTGAGCAGAGAATCATCTTGCCAAAATAAAGTAATATTGGTTCCATTATTCCTTGTTTTTAAGTTCGTTTAATAAAAGCTCCAAATCTTTCACACTGATTTCGTTTTCTTCTACCAAAAATGAAACAGCATTGGTGTATGAACCTTCGAAATAATTCTTAACCAGACTTCTGATAGACTTCCCACTGTAATTTTCTTTACTTATCAAAGGAAAATATTCGTGCTGTCTTCCAAAAGTTTTATAATTCACAAATCCTTTCTCCATCAATATTTTAAGAATCGTGGAAATCGTATTGGTATGCGGTTTTGGTTCAGGAAACAATTCTAAAACGTCTTTCAAGAATCCTTTCTCTATCTGCCAAAGGTACTGCATCACCTGTTCTTCTGCTTTGGTTAACTTATTCATATTCATTTACTTTAAAAACAATCAATCTTATATCACTAAAAACTTAGTAATACAAATGTAGGATTAATTTCTATTCATACAACTATTTTTTTAGTTAAAAGAAGTTAAAAAGCATAACTAATTGATTACCAATTTATAAATTTAACAAAAGTACTGATTTCAAAAATTATTAAAATAATACTTGACTTGAGACGAATAAGCCGTATATTTGCAATCCAATATCGCGAGGTAGAGCAGTAGGTAGCTCGTCGGGCTCATAACCCGGAGGTCGCACGTTCGAGTCGTGTCCTCGCAACCAGTTCAAGAGAATCACAATTGTGGTTCTCTTTCTATTTATGGAAGAATTTGTTGTATACATTTTATATTCAGAGAAATTTGACAGAACTTATACCGGTTTTACATCAAATCTTGTGGAAAGATTCAAATCACATAACGAATTAGGAACAAAAGGTTATACAATTAACTTTAGACCTTGGAGTGTAATTCATGTAGAATTTTTCAACCAAAAGAAAGATGCAATAAAAAGAGAAAAATTTTTAAAAACTGGACAAGGAAGATTATTCATTAAATCTTTGATTAAATAAATGGAGGGTTCATATCCGCTATAGGCGGACGCACGTTCGAGTCGTGTCCTCGCAACCAGATCAAGAGAATCACAATTGTGGTTCTCTTTTTTATTTTCAATAATTTCATCAGTAAAATCAAAATTAATTTGACTTGTATCAAAAAAGTCGTATATTTGCAGAACAATATCGCGAGGTAGAGCAGTAGGTAGCTCGTCGGGCTCATAACCCGGAGGTCGCACGTTCGAGTCGTGTCCTCGCAACCAGCTAAGAGAATCAATTATTTTGATTCTCTTTTTTTTATTTGAATCAATTCATACCTTTGACTATGGCAAAAATCTTAAAAATATATCCGCAAAATCCGCAAGAAAATTTAATAGACGAAGCCGTAAAAGTGCTTCAAAACGGTGGTGTTATCATTTATCCTTCGGATACGATTTACACGATTGGTTGTGACATCTATAATCACAAAGCAATGGAAAGGCTCGCTCAGATCAAAGGAATTAAACTTGACAAACAAAAATTTTCAATCATTTGTAATGACCTGAGTCACCTTTCAGAATTCACAAAGCCAATAGAAACTTCAACTTTCCGATTTTTGAAAACGCATCTCCCTGGTGCATTTACATTTATTTTAGAAGCTAACAGGAATCTTCCGACAGCTTACAAAGGCTACAAAACTGTTGGTATAAGAGTTCCGGATCATATCATTCCCCAAATGATTGTAGAGAAATTGGGACACCCGATCGTCTCCACTTCCATCCACGATGATGATGAGATTTTGGAATATTCTACAGACCCGGAACTGATTGCCGAGAAGTACGACAAATTGGTAGACTTGGTCATTGATTCTGGTTACGGAGACAACGTTGCTTCCACTATTGTGGATTTGACTTCCGGCGAACCGGAGATTATCAGACAAGGGAAAGGAATTCTGTAAAACTTCAAGAATCAAGTGAAAAGAATCAAGTCTGCGATAATCTCAGATTGACAACCAACAACTTTCAACTTAAAAAAAAATGAAATTCATAACATCGCCTGCGAAATTGATGAACATTGAAAATTCGACCGAATTTTTAAAAAACACAACGCCAAAATTCATCAAAGACTCAGAATTTATCCAATCTTTCTTAAAAGAAAAATCTCCAAAATTCTTAGCAGAATTAATGGAAATCTCTCCAAAATTGGCAGACGAAAATTGGGAACGCAACCAAAAGTGGTCATCAAAGCCGACAGCTAAAAACTCAGCGCCGGCAATGTTTGCTTTTACAGGAGAAGTTTATCGTGGTTTGGATGCTAAAACTTTGGATGAAAAAGCGGTAAAATATCTTGAAAAGAATTACAGAATCTTATCCGGACTTTACGGACTTTTAAAGCCTTCTGACAAAGTGATGTTGTATCGTTTGGAAATGGGAAGACCTTTCCAATTCGATTCTTATAAAAACCTGTATGAATTCTGGACTGATAAAATAACAGCACAAATCAATTCTGAATTAAAAAAAGGCGAACCTTTGATTAACCTTGCGAGTACAGAGTATTTTAAGGTCATTGACAGAAAGCGATTGAAGTCCCAAATCATTGATTTCGAATTCAGGCAAATTCAACCTGACGGGAAGTTGAAAACGATTGTCGTTTATACCAAACACGCACGCGGATTAATGCTTCGTTTTTGTGCTGAAAATAACGTTCAGACTTTGGAGGAATTGAAAGCTTTCAATTATGAGAATTATTTGATTGATGAAAAGCTATCAACCGAAACTAATTTGGTTTTTACAAGGTAAATTATTGAATTATAAATCTTGCGGATTTTGCTGATTAGGCAAATTTAAAATATGAAAATTTTGCATCTTAAATTCCTTTTTCAAAACGAACTTTCAGAACTCTATTCAAAATCAGAAATAGAGGAATTGTTCTCTGTTTTTTGTGAGAATTATCTGGAATTGAATAGAGTTGAATTAAGAATTAATCTTGATAAAGATTTATCTGAAATTAAATCAAAGCAATTTTTAGAAGCTATTTCGGCATTGAAAACGGGAAAACCTTTTCAGCAGATTCTTGGTGAAACTGAGTTTTATGGAATGAAATTCTTTGTCAATGAACACGTTTTGATTCCGAGACCAGAAACGGAGGAATTGCTGGAATTGGTGATTGAAACGATTAAAGATTTAAGGTTGAAGGTTGAAGGTTTAAAAATAATGGATATTGGAACCGGAAGCGGAATAATTCCGATTGTTTTGAAGAAATATTTTCCGGAAACTCAGGTTTCAGCCATTGATATTTCTGAAGATGCTTTGAAAATTGCTAAGAAAAACTCAGAGTTTCATAAAACAAAAATCAATTTTATTCAAAAAGACTATTTAAACGAAAGATTGAATGAAGTCTATGACATTATCATCAGCAATCCACCTTACATCGGAATTGAAGAAAATATTGAAATTGAAGAATCAGTAAAAGGTTTTGAGCCTAATATTGCACTGTTCTCTCCTACTTCCGATGATTTGATTTTTTATAGAAAAATTGCAAAAGATTCTGAAAATCATCTTTCCGAAAACGGAATGATTTTTCTTGAAATCAATCAGAAACTGGGAAGAGAAACTTTGGAATTGTTTCAGAATTTCTCCGAGTCTATTCTCTTAAAAGATATTTCCGGAAACGACAGGATGATTTTTGCGAGAAAATAATTATGGAAATAAAGATTCACAATATTAACAATACGAAAATTGCCGAAGTAATATCCGACAAAATTATTATCAAATCCATTGATGACGGAACCGATTTAATTGGGAATTTGTATTATCAAGATTTTGGAAATGTAATTTTATACGAACAAAATATAAGTTCTGATTTTTTTGATTTAAAAACTAAAATTGCCGGAGAAATTTTACAAAAATTCTCAAATTACAGAATTAGACTAGTTATCGTTGGGCATTTTGAGAAATACCATAGTAAAAGTTTGAGAGATTTTGTCTTAGAAAGCAACAAGTCAAGACATATCAACTTTGTAGAAACTCTTTCTGAAGCATTGGAAAAATTGGCATTATAATAAAACTTACACTAGTGATAGAATGACAAACGCCGAACATATCCCCGATGGTAGCGGCATCCTTTTTGTTTTGACGCTCGGTCGGCTCCGCTTCGCTCCGCCGCCTCACGTCAAAACAAAAAGATATAGCGAACAGCGGGTGAGAAATATCTGAAACTATGCCGAATGTTGTTGCTCCTAAAAATTATCCAATTCTTTTATTAATAAAAATCTGATAAGCCAAATAAATCAACGGCAAGGCCATAACGCCTAAATAAACCGCATTTTGCATTGCAAACTCAGGGTAAATAGCAACAGCATAAACCAATCCGAAAAATGCACCACCGAGATGTGCCGCATGACCAATGTTGTCGTTCATTCTTGGATTCAGCATCATATAGACAGAATATCCAAAGTATAAAGCGCCAAACAAATATCCCGGAAGAAAATTGACTTCTATCTCTTTTGGAGCTAAAGCCACAGCAGCAAACAAAACACCGGAAACTCCCCCACTCGCTCCAATGGCTGAATAAAACGGAACGTTTCTGTAATGATACAAACAGAACAGATTTCCTAGAATAATAGAGCCTAAATAAATAATTAAAAATCCGCCAATACCGAATCCTTCTAAAGCAATCGGTGCAAAGAAATACAGCGTCAACATATTGAAAAACAAATGCATAAAATCCGCGTGTAGAAAACCCGCAGAAAATAATCTGATGTATTCTTTACGTCTTTGAATGGCACCTACCTCAAATTTATACCTCTGAAATAACTCCGGTTTTTGAAATCCAATATAACTTGTGATGCAGGTTATTACGATTATGATTAATAAAACGATGTTCATTTTTTTTGCTGAATTAAATTGTGTTCTTAATTTTCTTCCTCGTCAAAAAGACTTCCGATAGTTCCGCCTTCGTCATCCAGATCTACTTCCTGTTTTTCTTCAATTTCCGGTTCTTCTATCACTTCTGGTGGTTCGGGAATTGTGATATTGATGGATTTGACTTTATCTTTTGTCAGTTGATTTCCAATGGCTTTGATTCCTTTAACTGTAATGAATTCATCCAGATCAACCGTTTCAGGCTCTTTTTGCTTGTCTTTGATTTTCGGGAATACGATCTCTGCAATGGCTCCAACTTCTGTCGTCACAAACTCGATAAAAGATTTTGGGTTTTCGTTGGCGAAGAAAGATTGAACATTAGGCGTGGCCTCCAAAAGGAACCGTTTTACAAAATATTTGTCTTTTTCACCATCAAAATAGATACAGGTAATTGGCTGTTCCGGTTTCCACTTTTCCAAAATCAGATAATCATCATCGAATCGATTCATCAGATCGAAAGATACCAATTTGGCCTCGCCTTGGGAAGTTATCGTCAAAATCTTATCATCTCCTTTGAAACTGCCCAACAAAGTTCCTCTTCCATCCGCATTAAGACGGCGTACAGAATCATCAAACCAGATTTTTCTAGGGGCCAAAGTCGATACGCCTTCTTCTTTCATATCCACTTTTTTCACGGCATATTTGGTAACCAAATTTCCTTTGGAGTCCCGACCTTTGATGGCTAGTTCAGAAAAATCAATATCGATTTTGTTCTTTCGGACTCTTGCATTAGGTTTTAGTAAAACAGAAACTACCTCGGCTTCACCATTCGGATTAGCTGAAAAATAAAGCATTTCTGATCCTTTTTTATCCGAAGCCAGTTTATAATCCGTATTTCTGGTAACACCGGTTACGGAGAAACGTTTCATATAATAAGGGCCTTCTCGCCCTTCGCGATAGATCATATTATAAACCGTACGTTTGTCGTTCTTTTTCCAGACTGCGACGTGCGTTATATTTTTCCCGATAAAAGTTTTTGGTTCTACTTTTACAACCTTCATTGTTCCGTCTTTTTGGAATGTGATAATATCGTCTATATCGGAACAATCAAAAAGATATTCGTCTTTTTTAAGTGATGTACCAATGAAACCTTCTTCTCTGTTGACATAAAATTTTTCATTAGCAACCGCTACTTTACTCGCATCGATTGTATCGAAAATCCTAAGCTCGGTTTTTCTTTCTTTTCCTTTTCCGTACTTCTTTTGGATATTGGTATAATAATCAATGGCATAAGTAATCAGGTTTTCCAAATGATGTTTTACCTGCTCAATCTTACCTTCTAATGCCAGAATATTTTCTTTGAATTTATCCAGGTCAAAACGGGAAATCCTCTTGATTCGGATCTCTGTTAGTTTTACAATATCTTCTTCTGTAACAGCTCTCAAAAGATGCTTTGTATGAGGTTTTAAGCCTTCATCAATCGTCTTGATAACATCTTCCCAGGATTTCACTTCTTCGATATCGTGATAGATTCTATTCTCTATAAAAATTCTTTCTAACGATGAAAAATGCCAGTTTTCCTGCAACTCGTGAAGTTCGATTTCCAATTCTTTTTTAAGAAGGGAAACCGTGTGATCTGTGTTATGCTTCAGAATATCAGAAACTGATAAAAACATAGGTTTGTCACCAACAATCACACAGGCATTCGGAGAGATCGGAACTTCACAATCGGTAAAAGCATAAAGTGCATCAATCGTCTTATCAGGCGAGACATCCGGATGCAGATGAATATTAATCTCCACATTATCCGATGTATTATCTTCTATTTTCTTGATTTTGATTTTTCCTCTTTCATTGGCTTTCAAAATACTGTCGATAAGATCACCGGTATTTTTTGAAAAAGGAAGCTCAGTAATCGTCAATGTATGTTTATCCTTTTGGGAAATTCTGGCTCTTGCCCTGATTTTTCCACCTCTGTGTCCATCGTTATAATTGGAAACATCCAGCATCCCTGCAGTCAAAAAATCCGGAAATAACTCAAATTTTTTCCCTTTAAGATAAAGAACAGAAGCGTTAATTAATTCATTGAAATTATGAGGCATTATTTTCGTAGAAAGCCCAACTCCAATCCCTTCAACGCCTTGTGCTAAAAGCAATGGAAACTTGACAGGAAGGTCAATCGGCTCATTATTTCTACCGTCGTAAGATTTGGTCCAATGAGTTGTTTTGGGGTTGAAGACAACATCCAGAGCAAATGGCGTCAATCTGGCTTCAATATATCTCGCAGCTGCAGCAGAATCACCTGTATAGATATTCCCCCAGTTTCCCTGAGTATCAATCAATAATTCTTTCTGTCCAATCTGAACCATCGCATCCGTAATAGAAGCGTCACCATGCGGGTGATATTTCATCGTGTTGCCGACTATATTCGCAACTTTGTTATAACGCCCATCTTCCAGTTCCCGCATAGAGTGCATAATCCTACGCTGAACCGGCTTGAATCCGTCAAAAATAGAGGGAATTGCC
>MKVE01000043.1:9431-12441 GCA_001898785.1 Chryseobacterium sp. 36-9
CTAAAAACCAATCTTTATACAGCCCCGATACTTTTTTCAGGCTTTCTTCGTGATGTGTACTTTCTTCCATTAATCTGTAACTGTATTATCTTCGTGTTCGTGGCGAATTTCTTTATTGGTTTTAACGACTTTGTTTAAAGAAAACTTTAAATCCTTTACTTGTCTTGTATTGAGATAAGAAACATCATATTTCAGTATAATGATATGATTTTTTTTGCTGGTAATATAAACATACAATCTTTTGAAAATCAAACCATTAACAACGTTATACTTTATTAATTTATATTTTGGAAACTCATCTTTGAGATTCTTTTTGGAAAGTAAATACAAAATGTGGCTGTTCCTAAAATTAAGCGCTTCTCCATCACTGTCATATTCAAAAACGGGTCTTCCTAATAAATAGAGCAGTAAAAATAATAACGAAGGAATTGCCAATAAAATCCACGCTTTTTTTCCAAAAATATCAAATTTACTGATTTCAAGTATGTAAGCAATAACACCCAAAATAAAAACTATCCCTACGAGAGAGTAAATAAAGCTATATAACGGTGTATTATTTCTGTTGCTTAATCTCATTTGTTTGTGTTTCTGTTTGGTTATGTTTTTTCTTTTATGCCTCTATCATTGTTTTCTTCTTATCTATATTGGAATCATCCTCAACAACCAGATTATCCAGAATGAACAGTTGTCTGTCCGGTGTATTTTTACCCATGTAAAATTCCAGTATCTGATCAATTGTCTGATCTTTTCCTACAACAACAGGCTCCAACCTGATATCCTTTCCGATAAAATGCTTGAATTCATCAGGAGAAATCTCACCCAAACCTTTGAATCGGGTAATCTCAGGATTTTTACCGAGTTCGTCTAAAGCTTTCAATCTTTCGGCATCAGAATAACAATATCTAGTTTCTTTTTTATTTCTAACCCGGAAAAGTGGCGTCTGCAAAATATACAAATGCCCATTCTTTATCAAATCAGGAAAAAACTGAAGAAAAAAAGTAATCATCAATAAACGGATGTGCATCCCGTCCACATCGGCATCGGTTGCAATAATCACGTGATTGTAACGCAGATCTTCCAAGCTTTCTTCGATGTTAAGAGCAGCTTGAAGAAGATTGAACTCTTCGTTTTCATAAACTACTTTTTTCGTCAATCCATAACAATTAAGCGGCTTTCCTTTCAAAGAAAAAACAGCCTGTGTTTCTACATCTCTGGATTTGGTAATAGAACCCGAAGCCGAATCTCCCTCGGTAATGAAAATCATTGTTTCTGATTTTCTTGCTGCTTTCTGATCATTATAATGATGACGGCAATCTCTCAGTTTTTTATTATGAAGCGATACTTTTTTTGCTCTTTCCCTAGCCAATTTCTGGATTCCTGATAATTCTTTTCTTTCTCTTTCCGAGATCATAATTTTTCTGAGAATCGCTTCTGCAACTTCAGGATTTTTATGTAGAAAATTATCCAGTTTATTTTTCAGGAAATCGATAACGAAAGTTCTCACCGTAACTCCGCCAGGCTCGATTTCATTTGATCCTAATTTAGTTTTAGTCTGAGATTCGAAAACCGGTTCTATAACTTTAACCGAAACTGCTGCAATAATCGATTTTCTGATATCAGCTGCTTCAAAGTTTTTATTATAGAATTCTCTTATCGTTTTTACAAAAGCCTCTCGAAACGCGTTAAGGTGCGTCCCGCCTTGCGTTGTATTCTGTCCATTAACAAAAGAGAAATAGGTTTCGGTTTGTGATTTATCAGAGTGTGTGATTGCAACTTCGATATCCTCATCTTTCAGGTGGATAATCGGATAAAGAATTTCACTTTCCAATTCTTCTTCCAAAAGGTCTCTCAATCCATTTTCTGAATAGAACTTTTCACCATTGAAAACAATCGTTAATCCGGGATTAAGATATGCATAATTACGCAACATCCGCTCCACATATTCTTTCCGGAATTTGAAATTAAGGAAAATGTCACCGTCCGGTATGAAGCTGATTTCGGTCCCGTTCCTGTCAGAAGAATCGGTTTCCGGATAATCGGTTTTGATCACACCTCTGGAGAACTCTGCCATTTTCATACGTCCTTCCCGCACGGACTTTACCCGGAAAAAATCAGACAACGCATTAACAGCTTTTGTACCGACACCATTAAGTCCGACAGATTTTTTAAAAGCCTTGCTGTCGTATTTACCACCGGTATTCATTTTAGAAACAGCATCCACCACTTTTCCCAAAGGAATTCCACGTCCGAAATCTCTAATGGAAACCTTACCGTCATCCATTTTGATTTCGATACGTTTCCCGGCTTTCATGACAAATTCGTCGATAGAATTATCAATAATTTCTTTGAGAAGAATATAAATCCCATCATCTGCAGAAGAACCATCGCCTAGTTTTCCGATATACATCCCGGGGCGCAATCTGATATGTTCTTGCCAATCGAGCGTACGGATATTATCTTCGGAATAATTTACAGGATTAATTTCACTCATAGTTTTTGAATTTCTGGAAACATTGAACCGTTAAAAATCGGTAACTCACAAATTTAACGAAATCGATTTTAATCTGAAAACTTTGTTGGTAATTTTTTAATAACATTTTTTCGAAAATACCATAAAAAAAGCTGGACTTTTATCCAACTTTTATGCTCTATATTTTAAAGGTTAATTTCAATTTCCGTCAATCAAATCACCCAGTTTTCCCAAAATACTTCCTTCTTCTTTTCTTGTCCCACTGCCATATTGAAGAATTTTTCCTGCTAACCGGCTGATCGGTAAAGTTTGGATCCAGACTTTTCCAGGCCCACGAAGCTGAGCAAAGAACAATCCCTCTCCTCCGAAAAGCGTGTTCTTGATCCCGCCAACAAACTGAATATCATAGGAGACAGATTGCGTAAAAGCTACGATACATCCTGTATCGATCTTCAAAATCTCTCCAGGCTGGAGTTCTTTTTCCATCACATAACCGCCGCTATGAACGAAACACATCCCGTCACCTTCCAGTTTTTGCAT
>MKVE01000043.1:12460-37735 GCA_001898785.1 Chryseobacterium sp. 36-9
ACACCTTTTGCAGCACAAAGAAAACTGTCTTTCTGGCAAATGATCTTCTCTCCATAATCTGACAAATTAAGCGGAATAATTTTCCCGGTATAAGGTGCGGCAAAGGAAACTTGTCTTTTCTGCCCGGAAGTGTTGGTAAAAACCGTCATAAAGAGACTTTCTCCGGTCAGCATCCTTCTCCCGGCCGTAAACAATTTGTTCATCAATCCGGAATTACTTCCGTCCCCAAAAAGCGTTTCCATTTTGATACCGTCATTCATCATCATAAAACTTCCTGGTTCTGCAATGATAGCTTCATTCGGATCCAATTCAATTTCTACACATTGTAATTCTTCTCCGTAGATTTTATAGTCGATTTCGTGATTTTTCATTGTTCTTATTTTTAGAGAATTAGTTCTAAGAGAATAAAAAATGTTACAAAAAAGCTTCCTTTTCGGAAGCTTAGAATTATTTTTTAATTAGTTTTCTAGAAATAATATTGTTACCTGAATAGACATTGATGATATATTGACCTTCAGAAAGATTTCTAACATCAATTTCTGATGCTTTTACTTCTTTTACAATCTTACCAGACATATCAAAAATCCTTATGTTATCAATGGTATCGATTCCTGAAATCCTGATCAAATCACTTGCAGGATTAGGAAATACTTTAAAAGCCAAAGCAAGAGATTCCGAAACAGTCATTCCTGCATTATCCATTATTTCGACATCATCTATTCCCATATAGAAAATGTCTTCGCAGTCATAATGCCTGAAAATTACTTTAACAGCTTGCCCGGCAAAAGATGAAATATCGATATGAACAGCTTTAGCTACATCTACATATCCGGCATCAAAAGTTTCTTCAAAAACCGGAGTTTCTGTTCCTGTAAAGGTAGAATTTGCAGGAATCACATATACTGCGTAGTGTTCTTCAAACAGTTCAGAATCACCTGCTGCAGCTTTAAATGACAACGATAAAGAGTTAGAGTTCGGAAGAGTAATAACCGGACTTTCCAAAACATTATCCGGAGTAAAAGCTTCCAGATACCAGGAAAAAGATACTGCAAGATTACCGCTGAAATTCGGTAACTCATTGAGTTCAGCATTCAGTATTTCCCAGTTTTCACTATCACCATCTCTGTCATACAACTTCCATAATGCTACAGATTCTTCATTTTCAAAATCTTCTTTAAAAACAGTAGTTTGAGCATAACTATAAAAAACTGAAGTGAAAGTTGAAGCAAGTAGTAATTTTTTTACCATAATTATTTTATTAAAAATTTTGCTAAAGCTACTAACAAAAACACTTCCAATATTGGAAGTGTTTGATATTTTATAAAAAAAGTTTTTATTGAATCATCACTTTTCCCTTCCAGGATTTGCCCTGACTTGTAATTGTGTAAAAGAGGATTTTATTCTTGATAATATTTTTAAGGGAAAAACTCTGTTTTCCTTTGACATTAACTTCTTCAATCAACCTTCCTATAGATTCGTAAAAAGTGACTTTATAATCCTGTGATAGATTTCCTAAAACCTTAAAATCACTATTTAATTTGGAGTAATACAAGGTTAAATTTTTGTCAATAGAATTCTCAGAAGTCCCAAGTAATACGAATTGGCTATCACAAGATTTCCCCACAGTATCTTCGAAGCAGTCTAACCAATAAGCTCCGATTTCAAATGGATGACCGGCAGGCCTTGAAAACAATCCTGATTGTGAACCAATTCCTTCATAAATATTATTATTATAATCTGACTTAAAAGTCTTCACATTATCTTTACCAAACACAGAACCCGACACGACATCATCGATAGTAACAGGATAATTATAAAAACCCCATCTAAAGTTGCTATCGATAACATCTCCTTTTTGCGCAGAAAAATCATACAATAATTTATCTGTATTTGTAACGGGATCTAAAATATATACTTTTTTGGTAGCGGTATCTTCGCGCATCAGGCATTCAAATACATCCGGATTATTTGTATTCGGCTCACCATTCCCAAATGGACCATAAGGATTGATATGATATAAATTAGAATAAATTTTTTTATAAGTAACACCAGAAATAGTTGTCTCACCATTTATAAAAATATAATATGCTCTAAACTGAGCATTACAAATATCACAATATCCCTCACGATAGTAAACCCACCATTTATTTCCTTCTTTTAATAGAGGCGTATAAGCTTGTGAAAACACGTTAAAGAATGTGAATAAAAATAAAATTAGTAGATTTTTTCTCATAATTAATAGTTTTAAAGTTATTTCTTATAAAGATAAGATTTTATAATTCAATTTCATTATTAATTTTACAAATGGTTTTTATCAAAAAAAACGCTTCCATTTCTGAAAGCGTTTTAATATTGTCAATATTTGTTTTACACATTAAATCTGAAATGCATAATATCACCATCCTGAACAATGTATTCTTTCCCTTCTACAGACAATTTCCCCGCTTCTTTCACTTTTGCTTCTGAGCCGTAAGTCATATAATCGTTGTACTTAATCACTTCTGCACGGATAAATCCTTTCTCAAAATCTGTGTGGATCACACCGGCTGCCTGCGGCGCTGTCCAACCCTGTCCAATGGTCCAGGCTCTGACTTCTTTAACTCCGGCTGTGAAATACGTTTGTAATTTCAAAAGATCATAAGCCTTTCTGATCAGTCTGTTCACACCCGGCTCTTCCAGACCAAGCTCTTCCAGGAACATTTGTCTTTCTTCGAAGGTTTCCAGCTCGTTGATATCGGCTTCAATTTGTGCAGCTAAAACCACAACTTCGGCCCCTTCAGTTTTGGCCATTTCTTCAATCTTAGCAACCCATTCGTTTCCGTTTTTGATAGAATTTTCGTCCACATTACAAACATACAGAACCGGTTTTTTTGTTAGCAATTGAACATCATCGATTATTGATTTTGTAAAATCATCCATCGGGAATTCTCTGGCATTTTTTCCGTCTTCAACAAATTTTTGGAGATTTTGTAATGTTTCATAAGTCAGGATATCTTCCTTTTTTCCTGATTTGATGAATTTTTTAGCCTTCTCAACAGCCTTTCCGATTGTTTCCAAATCTTTTAGCTGAAGTTCTATATCGATAATTTCCTTATCTCTCAAAGGATCTACAGAACCTTCCACGTGAACGATATTTCCATTATCAAAACATCTCAGAACATGGATTATCGCTTCACACTCGCGGATATTGGCAAGGAATTGATTTCCCAAACCTTCACCTTTGCTTGCTCCTTTTACGAGACCGGCAATATCAACAATCTCTACAACTGCAGGAAGAACTCTTTCCGGATTAACGATTTTTTCCAATTCGAAAAGTCTTGGATCAGGAACAGAAACAGTTCCCAGATTAGGTTCAATCGTACAGAACGGATAGTTAGCAGATTGCGCTTTGGCGTTGCTAAGGCAATTAAAAAGGGTTGATTTTCCTACGTTTGGAAGACCTACGATTCCACATTTCATAATAACAGATTTAAAATTTTGAGTTGTTAGGTTTGAAATCCAATGCATTAATCAGATCGTTTGAAACCAAAACTTTCAGCGCGCAAATATACTATTTTGAATTTTAAATTTATACTTTTACAATCTTAATTATGAGCAGGAAAAAACGTGAATTCGAGTCTTCGGAATTATTAAATTCTTTTGCAAAAATCTATGGTTTTGAAGATAAACTAAAAGCTTTCGAGATCAATGATTTTTTGAAGGATTATCTTTCTAATGATCTTTTTGAAGAAATAGCCAGCGTGAATCTCAAAGAAAAAGTTCTGGTTATCCGCATCAAGTCACCGCTTCTGAAAAACGACTTCCGAATGAGAAAATCTTTTTTCCTAAAAAAATTCCAGGAAGTTCTGAAGGACGAATCGCTGATTAATGATCTGTTGATTTTGTAGATATCTCCTGGATCATCTTTTTGCTTTTCTCATCCAGCCTTGATCTTAACGGAAAGAAAAATCTAAATGGATTTTTGATAAAATATCTGAATATTTCTTTGAAAATTTCTCTTGCTTCGCTCAATTCCACTTTTCTGGAACGGAACGCCAGCAACATGGACAATCCGAAACTGACCGCAAAATTGAAAAATCCGATCACAAAAACCGTCACAAAAGAAATCCAAAAAGTATAGGAACTAACGACAAAGTCTTTACCATAAAGCCCTAACGCAAAATTACCTGCAGCAAAAGTAATGTGACGGATATCAAGATCTAAGCCTAAGAAAAGTCCAATCGGCGCTGTTGCTCCTAAAAAAACACCAAACCAAAAATTGGAAATGATTCCCGCCCAGTTTTTGGAATAATAAATTGACAGCCTCTTGGCAACACTCTGCCCGAAAAAATAATTAATCAAAGGATTTTTAGCAATTCTTCTAGGAATCTGATAAAACACAGAATTATTACTGATATTCCCGGAAATAACCCCAGAAATAAAAAGAAAGACACCTGCAATACAAGCATGCAAGATTGCTTTGGATTGAAACGGATCCAAATCATGAAGAAGTTTCCCCGATTTCTCAAAAGCAAAATTCTGTTTGAAAAGGATCTCTAATCCATAAATAATGATTAATGAAACCGGAAACGATAACAGAACATTTCCTACAAATGCAATAAACTGTGATCTGAATAACTGCGAAACAACATGCGCAAATTCTATATAAGTATTTCGGTTATCACCCTCCGACAGTACTTTTGCCATGGTTGCGGCAGTCATTGCAGGCTGTTTTGTCGCTAATGTAAAATGCATCAGATAGATCATCACAAATCCCATCGCATAATTCATAGAAAACAAAAATGCATGTGCAAAATCACTTGTCGGTATATAACTGTAAAGCATTTTCAAAACACAAAGCGCACCTACGATAACACCACCACCCGAAGCCTTCCAAAACATTTTCATATAAGCTTTGAAAGTTGATGTGATATAATGGGTTCCCGTTTCAGCAGTATGATTAGTAATAAGATGCGACATGAGTCTTGTACTGTCGGAAACAAGATCCCTGAGATTATTCTTATGAGACTTATATTTCAGAATATTGAAAAATAACTGCTTAGAATTAATTAAATAATCTTTTTCTTCATCGATTACGAATAGTTTGATAATATCCGACATCCTTTGCAGCTGCTGCCTGATCTTAAGTAATGCCTGATTGGTCTTACTGGAGATTCCGTACTTCGAAGAATTTTTGAAAGCTATATTCACAAACTCCTGACATTGATCCAGGTAGATTTTGGTTTGTTTATAAATCTCATCTGTTGACGAGAGATGGAAGTCAGGATTATCTTTGTATTGGGCATTCAGAATATCGAATTCATTTTGTAATGCCAGAAATGGATTATCGAAGTTCCTGTATTCCGGAACCATTTTCATCACTTCTACATCCAGCGCATTACCTATAACACGCCAGGCCAGAATATTAATCGAAAAAAGCAACTCCTTTTTAACATGCGGATGATCAATAAACCTGTCAATTCTCAACAGCCGAAATAATTCATCAACTTTATCTTTGGGAGAATTCTGAAAAAACTGAAGATCTTTTTTTGGCGTTACCAAAACATTATCGACAAGATACCAAATGGTTTTCTCGTTTTCTATTGGCGGCAAAACCTTGTTAAGAATTCTCTTTTTGAATTCCGGATAGAAAGCGTTCTCAGAAAGAATATCAGCTTCCGTTAAAGATAAATTAAAGGGCCTGTCTTTGAAAACATTGAAAATATAATAAATCAGATTTTCTTTTATCAGCTCATTATCTTTAAGATAGGCAGTGAAAACACCCAAATCCTCTTCCTTAAGACTTGTGATGATTTCTGATAAAGGTTGTAAAGACAAGGTTTCATTCCTTTCACTAAAGTAATTCTTTAAAATTGCACTGAAACTGTCTTTTCTGAATAATCTGATCGCCATATTACTACAAAAGTAATTATTTCAAAACAATATTGTTCATTTGGCGCATAATCCAATTATGTTTTTTGTTAAGATAGGCACTTGGATTTTTGGGATCGTATTTTTTAGGGTTTGGCAAAACAGCTGCAATCCATGCTGCTTCGCTTTTCGTGAGGTCTTTTGCAGGCTTGTTGTAATAATACTGAGCCGCAGCTTCTATCCCAAAAACACCTTGCCCCATCTCTATAGAGTTAAGATATCTTTCCAGAATAATATCCTTTCCCCAGACTTTTTCTATGATAAATGTGTAAACTGCCTCCAAGCCTTTTCTGAACCAGCTTCTACCCTGCCAAAGAAAAATGTTTTTTGCAGTTTGTTGAGAAATAGTGCTACCACCTCTTACAACTTTTCCTTTTTTGTCGTTTTTCTTAATTGCTTTTTCAATTTGCTTATAATCGAAACCATTGTGATTAAAAAACAATTGATCTTCTGAAGCGATAACTGCTCTTTTAATATTATTTCCCATATCGTCATAGGAAACATAATCACGTTTCAATTTCCCATACTTGACGAGTCCGCCAATTTGGGTAATTGTGATAGGAGGATTAAAAAATATACCGAAAATAATGAAAAGTATATTGGCTATAACCAGAATAAAAAACAGTTTCTTGATGAACTTCCACATTTTAAAAAAAGAAATTTTTAGCGAAAATAAAACAAAAATATATTCCGGTCAAAACCCCAATGCAATTATGATAGAAACTACTGAAAACTGATATCCAAAACCTTACAAAGAACTGATATAACAATAATAATAAAGAAAAACAAGAAATCATAAAAACCGAAACTCTTAAACTTATGAACGTCATTATTTTTTTGATTTTCTTTGTAACGACGGGTTAATTCTTGCCGATCATCCCATCTTGTTTTGAAGGAATTTCTATGATTCATTATTTATCCGAGATAGTATTTTGGTTGTTATTTTTATAATTCCGGTTTGGGGACTGCAAATATTTAAAAAAATATTGAAATAAAAATAATTTTCATAGAAAAATATAAAAATTTAACACTATCCTTTAAGCAAATAAAAAAGTATTAAAATATAATTATCATATATTTAATATAAGAACCAGGCTGATCTTGAATACTTTGAAAAACTTTAATTATTAAACCGAATCTATGATCCTGAAATAATGAAACAAAAAAAACTCACAACCAATAAATGATTGTGAGTTCTGTGAGCGCGAAAGGATTCGAACCTTTGACCGTCTGCTTAGAAGGCAGATGCTCTATCCAGCTGAGCTACGCACCCTTAAGTTTTGTAAATTAAAAAATTCCCGAAGGAATTCTTTAATTAATGTCGGGGCGGCAGGATTCGAACCTGCGACCTCCTGGTCCCAAACCAGGCGCGATGACCGGACTACGCTACGCCCCGAAGATTTTCTAATGCGGAGGGTAAGGGATTCGAACCCTTGCGACCCTTTCGGGTCGACAGTTTAGCAAACTGCTCCATTAACCACTCTGGCAACCCTCCTTTTAGAAATATTTTGATGATCGTTATCTGCTCAATTGCGAGTGCAAATATAGAACAGTTTTCGTTATCTCCCAAATTTTTTTCTTCATTTTTTTTCATATTTTTGAATCAAAATAAACTGTAAACATCCATCAATATGCGTAATTCACTATATCTCACAGCCTTAGGAATGATAATTATTTCCTGCGGTTCTCAGCAAAAAACCGTAAAAAATAAAATTACAACAATACCAAATGCTCCAAAACCTGTGGTGACTGAAAAAAAACCACAGATAAAGGAAGATGAAGGAGAATATTACAAAGTCAATATTGCGGATATTACGAAGAATGATAATACCATAAGTTACGGTTCCATTGTAAGTGCAAACCCGGCCGGATACAAAGTCACTAAAACTTATTTCCCTGCCATCGGTCAAAACTTTCGTCAACGGTATGTGATTTTGCATTACACGGTTCTTAATGATGAAAAATCTATCTCTACGCTGACTCAGCAATCTGTAAGTGCACATTATCTGGTCAGCACACTTCCTGATAAAGAAATCTATCAGATCGTGGACGAAAATAAAAGAGCTTACCATGCCGGAATAAGCTTCTGGAGAAAAGATCAGCAACTGAATGACACTTCAATTGGAATCGAAATTGTTAATCTTGGTTACACCACAGATTCGCTAAATAACCGTGTTTTCTATCCTTATCCGGAAGAGCAGTTCAGAAAAGTAGCTGCCCTGGTAAAAGACATTGTGACGAGATACAATATCCCGGCAACTAATATCTTAGCTCATTCGGATATTGCGCCGACAAGAAAACAAGATCCCGGCCCGCTTTTCCCATGGAAAAGACTCTATGATGAATATCAAATCGGAATGTGGTATGATGAAACGGCAAAACAGAATTTTTTAACTCAAATTGCTTCCTCAACTGACCTCACAACACAGTACAACAATCCTGAATTCGTTTCTAAAATCCAGCAGCAACTGGTTCAGTTTGGTTACGCACTATCAGTGAATGGTGTCTGGGATAAACCCACGAAACAAACGATTGAGGCTTTCCAATTTCATTTCCGACCTTCTAACTACAGCGGAATTATGGATGCGGAAACCTGGGCGATTTTGCAGGCTTTGATTCAGAAATATCCGCAAAAATAAAATAGTAAAGCCTCGAAAAATAATTTTCGAGGCTTTACTTTATATTATAAAATCTTACTTACTCAACAACAGAGAAACCCATTCTTCCCTTTGTAATTTCTTCTCTAGTTTCAGATTTTGCTCTGTGCAAACTTCCAAAATATCATCCACATCAAAGAAACAAAGTCCTGACAATAACAATTTTCCGCCATCTTCCAAAACGGAAACATAAGTCGGAATATCGGAAATCAGAATATTTCTGTTGATATTCGCCAGAATAATATCAAATTTTTCCTTACCAAGATTATCAGCAGTTCCCAATTCGATATCCAATTCCACATTGTTGCGTTCTGCATTTTCTTTAGAATTTTCTACAGACCATTCGTCGATATCAATGGCTACTGTTCTTCCCGCACCCTTTTGCTTGGCAAAAATTGCTAAAACCGAAGTTCCGCAACCCATATCAAGCACTTTCTTGTTCCCCAAATCCATATCCAGCATCTGTTGAATCATCAAATGCGTCGTTGGATGATGGCCAGTCCCAAAAGACATTTTTGGCTGGATCACAATCTCATGCATATTCGGATTCGGCTCATGAAATTCCGCCCGGATGAGGACTTTGTCTTCCACATTAATGGGCGAAAAATTCTTTTCCCACTCCTCGTTCCAGTTGATATTCGGCATTTCCTCGTAAGAATAAGTGATGGTCACATCTTCATTCTGTAACAGCGGAATAGACTTTAAATCATCTTCATTAAAAATATCTTTCTGAATATATCCCAGAACGCCGTCATACTCTTCCGTGAAGCTATCAAAACCGATTTCGATCAGTTCCGCCATCAATATTTCGTTCCACGGTTGTAGAGGTTTTATTTTGAAATTGAATTCTAAGTACGCTGCCATCATATAATTTTTTGCAAATTTAGGTTAAAACCACAAAGGCACAAAGTTTTCACAAGCACACATAAAACTTTGTGAACCTTGTGTAGCGCTTAGTGTCTTTGTGGTTAATATTCTAGTTCATTTTAATCTGATAAGTCACTCCAACGTGGAACCAACGTCCAGGCATCGGAACCAGATTGGTCTCTATGTATTTTGTATTCGTCAAATTGTTGATGAGCACATAAAAATTAAAATCTTTGTATCGGAAATTGAGCTGTTCATCCAGCGTATTGTAACTTCCGAGATTCACTCGATCCGTGTATCTGTAAATCAACTGGTTGCTAAAAAATTTCAAAAACTTCACATTGATTTCGCCAACCAATTGATGTCTTAGATTCTGCAACGCATACCGGGACAGTTCTTTATTTTTATATTGATTGTCAAGATAAGTATAATTCAATCTATAATTTAAAAAGTCAAATAATTGATGTCTGAATTCCGTTTCAAAACCTTTCAGATTGATTTTCCCAACATTTTCCGCAGTCCAGATACTTTCAGGAGTTGGTTTCAGCCAGTCGATTCCATTATGTGTGTTTCTGATAAAACCACTGACTTTCGCTAATATTTTCTGATTCTGGAATCGGTAACCTAATTCTGAGGATAGTGCACTTTCAGGAATCAGATTTGGATTTCCTTTTTCAGTCGGGCTCACATAATACAAATCCGTGAAAGTCGGGATTCTGAAACCTTTTGAAACTGCACCGAAAATCTTATGATTTGGACTAAAAATATAACCAACATCCACCCCTGGATAAAAGAAATTATCGCCCGAATAATTGGCCCAACTTGCTCCAGGATTAATTTCTAACTTCTGATTAAAAAATTTGAATTGATGATCAAAAAACACCTGCGTTACATCTCTTTTTCTCTTCCCAAGGTTACTGCTGGTCAAAAATTCTTTTCTGTAATCAACACCAAAATTCGTAATCCCAAGTGAAGATTCGTAAGACAAATTGACGGTTCCACCAGCATTGTTGCCAATGTGCATATTCCTGTAAAACGCAGGATTATCACGCTTCAGCAGATACATATCCTGACCTCTGCGCCAGTAAAGACTGGAGTTGAGTGACAGTTTACCAAATTGCTGCTGATACTGCAGACTCACCACAGACGCCTGAGTTTCCTCATATTGGTTGGTATAAGTTGGCGACGCATAGAAACCGTTGGCGCCAAATTTCTTCTCAGAAAAACCAGCCTGCAAGCTCAAACTTCCCTCGTTCAGTTTTAATTTGTTCTGATAAAAAACATTCCTGATTTGATAATCTGTATTATACCGATAACCATCAGAAGCGCCATTGCTCACCGTCAGAAGATTGGTAAATTTCTCCGAACCAAACGTTGCAGAAGCTGATAAATCATAAGTCTTGAAATCGCCACCTTGGGCTTTGATCGTCACTTTTTCTTCAGCAGAAGATTTCGTAACAATATTGATGACACCTGCGAAAACATTCTGACCGTAGAGTTTTGCCGATGAACCTTTCATAATTTCAATCCTTTCAACCGCCGAAATATCAAACGGAATATTGAATGTGTTATGACCCGTCTGAGAATCATTCATTCTGATGCCGTTTATCAAAATTAAAACCTGCTCAAAAGAACTTCCCCGAATCGAAATATCGCTCTGGACACCATTAGAACCTCGTCTTCTGATATCCAATCCGGAATGGAATTGCAGCAATTCATCAATACTCGTTGCCGGACTGTTCTCGATTTGTTGCCTGGTAATGACCGTCACATTCTCATTCACATCATTATACGGAATCGATAAAAACCGACCTTGTAAATTCACTTCATCTATAGCTTTTTCCTGATTTTGTCCAAATCCGTTAACCGACAAAACAATGACGGATAAAGCCATTACAGTTTTTTTCATAGTTTAAAATTTCCTTTCAGATAATCGGGCGCAAATATAGAGATTAGCCAAATTCCCCACCTATAATTCTACTGAAAATTGAATTATAACCAACCTCAACTAGTTCTGACGTACCTGTAACAGGTTCAACAAATATCATTTTGTGGTTCTCTAAGTGCCTCCGACCAGCTACTTAAGTACCCAGGGACACTTATACCAATCGCTAAAGCCGGTTCTGAAATGGTTTCAACCACTTACCTAAGTGGTCATAGCCACTCGCACAACCACCTACAACCATTTCGGAACCGGTTACAACCACTTGAGCAACCACCTTTTGCCATTTCGGAACCGCCCTTTACCTGGATGACAACCGGCTATAACCACTTAAGAACCAGTCTCAACCATTTATATAACCACCCACAACCATTTCGGAACCGGCTATACCCTGGTTAGGAACCACCCTTACCCCCCTTCCGAACCACCCCTTCCGAACATATAAACAACACAATATCAAATCATTAAAAACAAATCAAATCCCATAAGGGATGACCTGTTAGTAGACAACACATACGCACTAATCAGAGCTCCGTAGGAGCGACCTATTGGATACATTTAACAGGTCGCTCCGATGACGCTTGTCTGTGAAAATCCTATTGCTTCTATTAACAGAACGTTCCTACGGAACTATAAAAACAGTTCCGATTTTTGTGATTTTATTGTGATTATTTTAATCCAAAAACTTACCCGAAAACGATTAAATTTTGCGTAATTTTGTGGGTCTTATTTTTACTATGGCTACAACAACCGACATCGATATCAAGAAATTTCTTTTCGTTAAAAACGCACACCTTAACAATCTGAAAAACATCGACGTTCTGATTCCAAAGAACAAATTGATCGTGATTACAGGTGTCTCCGGAAGTGGAAAATCATCTCTGGCTTTCGACACGATCTATGCGGAAGGGCAAAGGCGTTATGTGGAAAGTTTGAGCTCCTACGCACGTCAGTTTTTAGGTAAATTGGAGAAACCAAAGATTGATGATATCAAAGGTTTGGCGCCATCAATTGCAATTCAGCAAAAGGTGATTTCGTCCAATCCGCGTTCTACGGTGGGGACTTCTACGGAGATTTATGATTATATGAAATTGCTGTACGCCAGAGTCGGAAGAACTTATTCACCTGTTTCCGGAGAGGAAGTAAAGAAAGACAGCGTAACGGATGTGATTGATTTCATCAAGGCTTCCAAAAAAGATTCCACCTTTTTATTGTTGACGCCATTGACATTTGAAGTGAAAGATTTTGCTGAATTGCTAAAAACTCTTAAAGTTTCGGGATTCACAAGGCTGGAAGTGAACGGCAATATTGCAGGGATTGAGGATTTGGAAAGTTTCGGTTTCAAGCCGGAAAAGGATATGACTATTAATCTTGTGATTGACAGATTTAGCTATGAGGAAGATGAGAATTTCTTACAAAGATTAGCAGATTCTATCCAAATGGCTTTTTACGAAGGGCACGGCTATTGTTCACTTAAAAATACAGACACCGGAAAAATCCGTGAATTTTCCAATAAATTTGAACTGGACGGCATCGTTTTCAACGAACCAAATGTTCATTATTTCAGCTTCAACAATCCTTACGGCGCTTGCCCGGCTTGCGAAGGTTATGGAAAAGTGATTGGGATTGATGAAGATTTAGTCATTCCGAATAAAAATCTTTCGGTTTATGAAGATGCAGTCGCTTCCTGGAAAGGTGAAAGTATGAGCGAATGGAAAAAGGATTTCATCAAAAAAGCTAAAGACTTCCCGATTCATAAGCCTTACTATCAATTAACCAAAGAGCAGAAACAATACCTTTGGAAAGGCGACAAAACGAGAAATTTCCCAAGCATTGATAATTTCTTCAAAATGCTGGAGGAGAATCTTTACAAAATCCAATATAGAGTAATGCTTTCGCGCTATCGTGGAAAAACCATTTGTCCAACTTGTGAAGGATTACGATTGAGAGAAGAAACAAGCTGGGTAAAAATCGACGGACATAACATTCAGTCTTTGATTGAGTTGCCTTTGGACGAATTGCTACCTTTAATAAAAAGCTTAAAACTCAACGACCACGACAGAGAAATCGCTAAACGTTTGACTTACGAAATCGAAACAAGACTGGAATTTTTGACTAAAGTTGGTTTGGGTTATCTGACCTTAAACCGGACATCGAACACGCTTTCCGGAGGAGAAAGTCAGAGAATTAATCTGGCGACAAGTTTAGGAAGTTCTTTGGTTGGTTCGATTTATATTTTGGATGAGCCAAGCATCGGTCTGCACTCTCGAGATACGGAAAACCTGATCGGTGTTTTGAAACAATTGCGAGATTTAGGAAATACCGTGATCGTTGTTGAACATGATGAAGATGTGATGCGGGAAGCGGATTACATTATTGACATTGGTCCGGAAGCGGGTTATCTCGGTGGAGATTTGGTTTTCAGCGGCGATTATAAACAAATGCTAAAAGCAGATACTTTGACCGCAAAATACCTGAATGGGGATTTGGAAATCGAAGTTCCTGCAAAACGAAGAAAAACAAAAGAATACATCGCAATAAAAGGTGCCCGTCAAAACAACCTGAAGAATGTTGACGTCAATGTTCCATTGGAATGTCTGACAGTTATCACTGGCGTTTCCGGAAGTGGAAAATCGACTTTGATGAAAGAAGTGATGACGAATGCGATTCAGATTCAACTCGGAATGGGTGGAAAAAAAGCAGATTATGATTCGGTGGAGTTTCCTTCAAAATTGATTCAGAATATCGAATTAATTGACCAAAACCCGATTGGAAAATCGTCACGTTCCAATCCTGTAACGTATCTGAAAGCCTATGATGACATCCGTGACCTTTTTGCAAAACAGAAATCTGCAAAAGTTCAAGGTCTGAAACCGAAGCATTTTTCTTTCAACGTAGATGGCGGAAGGTGTGACGAATGTAAAGGTGACGGAGTAATCACCGTTTCAATGCAGTTTATGGCGGACATCGAGCTGGAGTGTGAACATTGCCACGGCACACGTTTCAAAAAAGAAATCCTCGAAATCAAATACGACGAGAAAAATATTTCCGACATCCTTCATATGACAGTTGACGAAGCGTTGGAGTTCTTCAAGGAAAATCACGAAGAAAAAATCGCGACCAAGCTAAAACCGCTTCAGGATGTTGGCTTGGGTTATCTGCAATTAGGTCAGTCCTCTTCTACTCTTTCCGGAGGTGAGGCTCAGAGAGTGAAGCTGGCATCGTTCCTTGTGAAAGGTGTAACGACAGAAAAAACCTTGTTTGTTTTTGACGAACCTTCAACCGGTTTGCATTTCCACGATATTAAAAAGTTACTAAAATCGCTTCAGGCATTGATAGAATTAGGACATTCAGTGGTGGTGATTGAACATCAACCAGACATCATCAAATCTGCTGACTACATCATTGACGTTGGTCCAAATGCCGGAAAATACGGCGGCGAGATTGTTTTCACAGGAACACCGGAAGATTTGATTAAAGAAAAAAAGTCTTTTACGGCGAAGTACATCAAAGAAAAACTCAATTAATAGAGTTATCCACAAAAAAATGTGGATAAGTATGAAATTTTAACATTTAGTTTACAAATGATATGGTTTTTATTTCTAAATTTACAATAGAGATTTAGGAAATGATTACAAAATTTGCTTTTGACCCAATTGGAATTACTCAAATTAAATTTGATATAAAAATTTAAAGGATAGCATTGTCGGCTGTCCTTTTTTGTTGTTGTCTAACTAAAAAAATGAGATGTTTTATCTACTGAACCGGCTTCTAAAGAGTCGGTTCTTTCATTTCGTAAAGGCTTCGACTCTGCTCAGCCTGACAATTCTTATTATACATTTAATACTAAAAGTGTCACACTGAGCGGAGTCGAAGTGTTTTGAATTACAAAAAAAGACTGCCTCTTTCGAAACAGTCCTTCTTTTCATTTTTTACGATTTATTTATTTAGCAGCATTCACATTGATCCCAATTTCGATGTCTTTGCTGATCATCCATTCAGCCGGATCCGTTTCATCCGTCCCGAATTTGATTCCCCAATCTGCTCTGTTGACTGTAAATTTAGCTTCAATAGCCGCTTTACCTTCGGCAACAGTCACTTTTGCAGGGAAAGAAACATTAAGCGTTTTTCCTAACAATGTCAAGTTTCCGCTTACCGTTTTGTTAGCACCCGCGACTGCATCTTTTGGAAGTTCTCCAGTCAAATCCGCAACAGAAGTGATTTTGAAATCAGAAGTTGGATTCTTACTAACGTTGAAGAAATCTTCATTTTTCAAGTGCGCTTCCAGGTCAGCCGGCTTTTTGTCAGCTTCCGTTACAGATGCAGGGTCAACTTTCAATGTGGTCATATCAATAACGAAATCACCTGAAGTTACCGCATCATTCTCAACTGTAATTTCTCCGGATTTCAAATTAAGTGTTCCCCATCTCGGTGCAAATCCACCTTTGTGAAACGCTTTCCAGTTCACGTTGGATGTAGCCAAATCTACTTTGTAAGCTTCACCGGTTTTTGCTGCAACTTCCTGTGCATCTTTTACAGTTTC
Organism: Chryseobacterium sp. 36-9; assembly: GCA_001898785.1. Taxonomy (GTDB): domain Bacteria; phylum Bacteroidota; class Bacteroidia; order Flavobacteriales; family Weeksellaceae; genus Epilithonimonas; species Epilithonimonas pallida. Next base: position 28,380 of record MKVE01000043.1, read on the forward strand.
TTTTTTGTCGTTACAAGCTGTGAACATCAAAGCAGCGCCTGCCAATGCCAATACTGTTAATTTTTTCATAGATAATATTTTAAATTAATATTGATTTTTCTTGCAGCAAAAATAAGACCTTAAATATTGATACAACATTGATGTACATCAAGAAACGTTTTTTCTAAACCACAAAGGCACAAAGTTTTTTCACAAGGTTCACAAGTTAAATAGTTGTGTTCTTAGTGAGACCTTTGTTTCTTTGCGGTTAAATTCTATTCAAATTCTTTTGAAACACCCAATCCAAACAACGCAAAATCGTAGACTGCAGGGTCATCAGCATTATATTTTCTGAGAATCAAATCCAATTCTTCAACTGCTTTCCAATCGTTTTGTTTTCTAGTTAATATTCCTAATTTTCTGGAAATATTTGCCGTGTGAACATCCAAAGGAACAGAAAGATATTTTGCATCAATTTTTCTCCAAATTCCAAAATCAACACCTTTTTTATCTTTCCGAACCATCCATCGCAAAAACATTATTAACCTTTTGGAAGCCGAATTTTTGTAAGGCGAACTGACGTGTTTTTGCCCGCGATGGATTTCCGAAATAAAATGATTTCGGAAACGTTCGATAGAATGAGAGAAATTCATTTCGTTTTCATTGATTAGAAACACATCTTCCAGACTTTCAAATTGGTTATAAATTCTTTTAAAATTCTTCAGGAAGAAAATAAAATCTTCGTGATTGAAAGTTCTGTGAATTGCTTTTTGTGGAATCTTTTTTAAATCAGAATCAGTAAAATTCATCACAAAATCGTATGGTGAATTCCCCATCAATTCCATCATTTTATTGGCATCATTGATAATCGATTTTCGGTTTCCCCAGGCAATGCTTGCAGATAGAAACCCCGAAATTTCGATATCCTGCTTCAAAGAAAAACGATGCGGGATCTGAATGGGATCATTGGTAATAAAATCCGGTGAATTGTAGAGTTCTGCTTTTTCATTCAGCAAATCGAAGATGTCTTTTTCTTTCAAATTCATTATTCAAAAATACGAAATTGTTATATCGCAAAGTCGCAGGAAATTATTGTTATTATGCAAAAAAGTCGCAAAGTTCTTATTGAAAACATTTGCGACTTAATAAATTAATGATTTAAAATCTAATATCTGGACTCTAATATCTAACTTCTCTTTGTCTATCTTTCAATCACTTCAGTAATTGGTTTTCCAACGGCGCCACTTGGGAATTCGATGTGAAGTAATGCGGAGATTGTTGGCGCAATATCTGTCATATAATAATCACCATTGCTCTCGCCATGTTTGATTCCCCAACCCATAAAAATCAATGGAATATGTGAATCGTAGGAATTCCAAACGCTGTGTGTTGTTCCTTTTTTAGCATAAGTCGGCAACATTCCATCGTGAGAAATGATTTGTATATCACCGCTTCTCTGCCAGTTATAACCATTAATCGCTCGGGATTTTATCGGTTCCGGAATCGCTGACGAACCAATCTTCTTCAAATCCACAGCGTACAAAACTCTTGGATCTTTGTTAAGATTGTCTATAATTGTAGCCTTGATAGCTTCTTCATCCAGATTTTTTTCTTTGATGAGACTCTGATTCAAATAGATCTGATAATTATCGATTCCGAGAATCAATTTAGAATTGGCATATTTCTTTTCCAATTCTGCTCCCAGATTTTTTTCCATTCCTTCATCAAAGAAACCGCCTAGAATTTTGTTGGCTCTCAGGAACCCTTCCGCATTTGCTCCACCATGATCAGCAGACAGAAAAATCAAATAATTGTTCTTACCAACTTTCTCATCCAACATTTTGAAAAACACCGCCAAATCTCTGTCCAATCTGATGTAAGTATCTTCCACCTCGATGGAATTTGGTCCATAAGAATGTCCTACATAATCCGTTGAAGCCAGGTTAATAGCCAGAAAATCTGTTTCAGTTCCTTTTCCTAAGGCATAATTATCCAAAGCCGCTTCAGCAAATTTTAGTGTCAAAGTATTTCCAAAAGGTGTCGTTCTGATAACGCCTTTTTTAGTCGCATAATCTGATAAAAGATTTTTATAAGGAAAAACCGGTTCTTTTGCCGTTCCTACAGGAAATTCCCACTCGACATTATCAACCGTACTTTCAGTATATTGATTAATTGGCAAAGCTGTTTCCCAACCGTTAGCCAATAATTTTTCCGGAACTTTCTGGTCGTTGAAGTCTTTTACCCATTTTGGCAACTCATTCATATAATAAGAACTTGTGATGAAGTTTCCGGCAGAATCGTCAAACCAAAAAGCGCCAGTCGGATTGTGACCTGCCGGCAAAATCGATGCGCGGTCTTTCAAAGAAACGCCAACGACTTTTGACCTGAAATTACTTGCGATTCTTAGCTGGTCTGTAACTGTAGTTGACCAAAGATTTTTCGGAGAATGACTTCCATTTCTTCTATTATCCGTTCCAACGGGATTGACACTGTCATCGGTTGTACAATAAACGTTTTTCCCTGTCGCTTTATCCGTCCAGTCGTTACCGGCAATCCCATGAATGGAAGGCACAGAACCTGTATAAATGGAAGTATGACCGATAGCTGTAACAGTTGGAATATAAGGAATATGAACATTATTGAATGAATAACCTTCTCCCAACAATCTCTTGAAACCGCCTTCTCCAAATTTCTTTTCAAAACGGTAGAGATAATCCCAACGCATCTGGTCGACGACTAATCCTACAACTAATTTTGGTCTTTCTCCCGAATTTAATTTTGATTTCTGAGCATTTATATTTCCAATTGTGGCCACCGCCAAAACGAAAATCTGAATTTTCCTGAACATTGATTTACTTTTAATTGAGTCCCAAATTTACATCTTTCAAAAGTTTTGGGATGTGAAATTTTATTAAAGTTTAGTTGAAAGTTTTACACAAAGGCACAATGCATCATCTTAAATCAAATGTTTTAAGGCACAAGGGACTCCAACTTCGCTCAGTCTGACAGCTTTGATACAATTTAATTCTACATTTTATCAATATGAGCGGAGATGGAGATTTTACAATAGTCCAAAAATAAAAAGAACGAGCAATTTCCCGTTCTTCTTTAATTTATCATTAAAAATTTATTTACTTCCGCCGGAGTTTTTCTCGACATCAGTTTTAGTATTTTCTTTTACTTTCTGGTTTCCGAAACGTTTCACGAATGTCAGAGAAACACCATACCAATCCCATCTGTTATAATTTTTGAATGTCCCAATCTGACTATAAGTTGTTGTTGTCATACTCGGTCTTTTGAAAATATTCATAAATTGTAGACTGGTTTCTATCTGCGCACCAGGGAAAATCTTGGTTACAGAAAAGTTGTGAAAGTAGTTATATTTGTTTGCAACAGAGTTTCCATTATTTTGGTTATCAACACTCATCCAAGCACTCAGGTTAATATTTTTATTAAATAAATTGGTGTAAGACAAATTCGTCGAACCGCCAATATAACTGATGTAATTATTCTCAGTACTTAATCCATTTCTTGTGTTGAAATCGCTGTTATCAATATAATACCAGCCAACTCCAAAATTAACATTCAATTTATTCTTGAAAAGATTCTGATTGGTGTTGGCGAACAAATAGAATTTTTCAACTTTCCCTTTGAAGTTATCTGGAAAAACAATTGTCTTGAGATTTCCTTCCGCATCGGTTTCCTGTCTGTAATTTTCCCAATAGTCCTGGTCTGTAAACATATATCTTGCGGAGATAAAATATTTCTTGAACAATCCAAATTTCAGTACCACTCTATCGCTTGGATTTGGAAGCAATTCCATATTTCCTCGGTAGAAGATGCCGTTATTATTCGGCACTTCAAAAGGATTAAATTCCGAATACCACGGTCTCCAGAGATTGTGATTGTAGGTTAGACTCAAATCATAGTTTGGAGAAAAAGCATATTTCACTAGAAGGTTTGGTAAAAATGTTCCGTAAGAATCTTTTCTTCCTTGGTTTCCAACATTTTCTCTGATTTTATAATTGATATGTTCGTAGCGCAAACCAACCCTTGTTTCCAGTTTTTCAAAAAACGTTTTGCTGTAGGTAAAGTAAAGTGAATTGATATTATCCGAATAATGGAAATCACTATTCAGTCGGGTATTTTTTATTAAATCCTGATAAGTATTCGGAATTACATTGTTATTGAAATTTGCTTTTCCACCGACTTCCAAAGTTCCACCTTTCCCAAGTGGCGTTGTGTAATCCACTTTAATATAATAATTTCTGTTTTGTGTGTTGTTATTAATTAAAGTTCTTTCAATCGCCGGTTTGTTTTCCCAATCTTCAGGTTTTACATAAGATGAATTAGCCGTTTTAAGAATTCGGTCTGTCAAGCCTTCACTCGAATCGTAATTCAATCCAAAATTAATATCTAAAATTTTATTTTTCTGTTTATCATAATATTTGTAGAACAAATTGGTTCCCAAAGTATTGTTCAGGTTTTTGCCCAGCGTGTTTTGATAATTAAAATATTTAAAAGTATTATCATCATAAAACCTGGTATATGAATTGGAATCTGAACTATTATCGCCACGGAAATATTCTAGGACAAGTCCAATATTATTTTTTTCATTCAGTTCAAATTCTGAAGTCGAAGAAAAAGACGGATTTTTGTTTTTGTAAGCTGTTTCAGAATCGATTAACTGTCTGTTTTTATTAGCATAATAGGAATAGTCGTTAGAACTTTTTGATATAAAAACATTATCGTTATAACTTCCTGTAAAAGTTTGTGTGAAATTCTTTTTATGGTAATTCAAATTCAAACTTCCGTATTGGTTATTCTTGGTGTTCTGAGTATTGGTTAAAGAAATACTTCCTTTCAAACCTTCATCATCTCGTTTTTTCAGAACGATGTTGATTACTGCTCCTGTTGCTTCATAACGGGAAGATGGACTTGTAATGACTTCGATTTTCATCAGATTATCTGCAGGAATTGTTTTGAGATATTCCTTCAGTTCCTTACCTGTAAAAACCGACTTTCTGTCGTTGATGTAAACCGTAACTGATTCTCCTTCCGCTCTCACATTATCATTGTTATCAATACTAACCAGCGGCGTCATTCTCACAATATCCCAAGTGGTATTTCCTGCTAGAATAGAACTGTTTTCGACATTAAACACGGTTCTGTCGGCTTTACTTTGGACAGTCGGTTTTTTGGCGATAACGGTGACAGCTTCTATTTCTTTGGATTTGAGAGTATCTTTGTTTTGTGCGAAAGAAATTGTAATCGATAATAATCCTAATAAGGATAAGGCTGACTTCATTGTTATTTTGTTTTACTTATAAGACAACTACTTTAGCACATTTGTTACATCTAGAATCAATTAAATTTATATTAATTCGAATTTTAATTAAATTTGGAAAAACATATTCTTAACATGAATTCAAAAGTTGACGAACACATCAATCAGTCCAAACAATGGAAAGACGAGATGAAGGCATTGAGAACCATTATCCTGGATTGCCAATTGACAGAGGATTTCAAATGGGGAAAACCCTGTTATTCTTTTCAAGGTAAGAATATTGTAATTATACAAGGCTTCAAAGATTACTTTGCACTTTTGTTCTTCAAAGGCGGATTGATGAAAGATTCCGGACATCTTCTTGTGAAAATGGGAGAAAATACGCAAGCTGGAAGACAAATGCGGTTTCAAAATGTTCAGGATATTTTGGATAAAAAGTCAATTATTAAAGATTATATTTTTGAAGCTGTTGAAATTGAAGAACGTGGCGAAAAAGTGGAAATCAAAAGAGATGCAACACCAGTTCCCGAAGAATTTCAAATCAAACTAAATGATAGCCCCGAGCTGAAATCTGCGTTCGAATCTTTGACACCCGGAAGACAACGAGCTTATCTTTTTCATTTTTCCGCACCAAAACAATCCAAAACAAGAGAATCCAGAATAGAAAAATCAATCCCAAATATATTGAAAGGTAAAGGGATGAATGATTGACAATATTTTAAGTCTCGCTGATTTTTCAAATTTTGCAGATTTACAAAAAACTAAAGTTTTGCTTAATTCATTAAATCTGCGAGAGAAATATTTTTATCTAACACAATTAATCAATATGAAAAATAAACCTCAGCTTTCAGCAGAAGAACAGAAAGAATTAATCAAAACATTGAAAACCCGTTTCGAGAAAAACCCTAAACGTCACGAAAACATCCAATGGGAAGATGTTCAGAAAAAATTAGAATCTAATCCTGAAAAATTGTGGTCACTTAACGAAATGGAAAGAACCGATGGCGAACCAGATGTTGTGGGTTACGATAAAAAAACAGACGAATATCATTTCGCCGATTGTTCTGCAGAAAGTCCAAAAGGCAGACGAAGTCTTTGCTATGACCGAGATGCGCTGAATTCCAGAAAAGAACACAAACCTGTGAATAGTGCAATAGATCTGGCCAATGAAATCGGAATCGAAATTTTAGATGAGGAACAATACCGCCAATTACAAACGCTTGGTAACTTTGATTTGAAAACATCGAGCTGGCTAAAAACACCTGACAACATCCGAAAACTAGGTGGTGCTATTTTCTGCGACAAACGCTATGATACAGTTTTTCTCTATCATAATGGTGCAGAATCTTATTACGCTGCGAGGGGCTTTCGTGGGGTTTTGAAAGTTTGATTTATTTTTTTGATTATGGTTTTCCGTAAAGTTTGACTTGGACATATTCTTACATTTGCCAGACAATTAAAAGATTGCAATGAAGAAAATATTATTAATTTTCACAATATCTCTACTATATCAAAGCTGCTCTGAAAACAAATCAAACATATCAACAGCAGAAAAAATAAAAATTCCAAGGACGGACTCTCTTTCAACAAAAAAGATTGATTCTTCTAATTTAAAAAAATATGGTTCTGTTAAAGAAATGTTAGAAGATACACACGATTTCAGCACTGAACAAGGAACTTTGAAATTCATTAATAATGATGAAGACGATTTGAAGATTCAAGTTTCAAAACCTATCGTAAAAGGTGATTTAGAAAAATTCATCATCGAATCTGTAAAAAGAGATATTATTTATGTGGCTTTTCAAGCTTTTGCGCAAACTTCAATTAATAAAATTACAATAACTTCAATTCCTATTGATTATAATGACAAATCAAAATATTATAACAAGTATAAAAAGACAATAACTATAACGAGAAAGAAGGCAGACCAAATTATGGCAAATGAATTTGGATCTTTAGATTATTCAATACTTTTTTCAGATTTAGATGGAATACAAGTTCCAAGTGAAGATTTTAACAAATTAAAATTTAATGATTTAGATAAAATTTTCGCTCAATTATCCAAATAACAATCTTTACAAACTCCTGTCAAAATACAGTTCACACTTTCCACAGAATAGCCTTTTTCTAAAGAAAACTGAACAGCGACCGGCAAGCATTCTATCGTTTCGCATTTTGTACATCTAAAATGAAAATGGTTATCTGCAAGCTTTTTTTCATCACATTTGATGCAAACTGCGAAATACTGTTTCCCATCTTCAGCGACAATTCGATGGAGAATTCCTTCTTCGCAAAATCTATTCAAGACACGATAAACCGTTGCTCTGTCGATATTAATATTGACATTTTTCATAATAGCTTCCTGACTCATTGCTTTTTTCGAATCTGCTAGAACATTTAGAACGGCATCTTTTGTTGGTGTATTTCGTCTTATCATCTTTATTAATGCGATATGGTTGCAATAATAAAAATTAATCCTAACTTTGGCAAGAAATAAGCATTTAAATTTTCATCCCGAAAAATATTTACCATAAAAAGATGAAACAGGAAAATTCATTCGATGTCATTATAGTTGGCGGAAGTTATGCAGGTCTTTCTGCAGCAATGTCTTTGGGAAGGTCATTGAGAAAAGTTTTGGTCATCGATAGTGGAAAACCTTGTAATATACAGACACCATATTCTCACAATTTTCTGACGCAGGATGGAAAAACGCCAAAAGAAATTTCAACCATCGCAAAAGAACAAGTAAAAAAATATGATACTGTTGAGTTTTATGAAGGACTCGCAACAGAAGGCAAGAAGACAGAAAATGGATTTGAAATCAGAACAAAACGAGGTGAAGCATTCGAAGCTAAGAAACTCATTTTTGCAACAGGAATTGTAGATGATGTTCCTAATATCAAAGGATTTTGGGATTGCTGGGGAATTTCTTTAATCCATTGCCCTTACTGTCACGGTTACGAATTCAGAACTAAAAAAACCGGAATTATTGCTAACGGCGACCGTGGTTTTCATATTGCATCATTAGTTAATAATCTGACCAATGATTTGACAATTTTTACAAGAGGAAAAGCCGAATTCTCAGAAGAACAAACTCAAAAACTGAAACAAAATAACATCAATATCATCGAAACAGAAATAGATGAAATAAAGCATCAGAACGGATATATAGAAAATTTGATTTTATCAGATGGCGAAAAACTGAATTTCGATGCAGTTTATGGTGCATTTCATTTTAAACAACATTCTGATATTCCCGGTGCTTTGGGTTGTGAATTTACTGAACACGGACATATTAAAATTGATAACTTGCAAAAAACAACTATTCCCGGAATTTTTGCCTGTGGTGATAACTCCTGTCCGATGCGTTCCGTTGCCAATGCTGTTTACACAGGCAATCTCACAGGTGCGATGGTTAATATGGAATTGACAAATGAAGGTTTTTAGTTTGGGACATTTGTGTAAATTTGGATTCAAACAATATTGAATGAAAAATACATTTTTAATTGGCGCAGTTTTTATAGCTTTCACATTTTCTTGCAGTAAGGACAAAAAAGCAACAATTGAAAATCCAGTAACCAATTCTGACAACAAAACAGAATTAAAAGCTGCAGGAAAAGCAAATTTAAAAGAAGAATCAACGATTAACTTATCAGAATACAGCAAGCTTACACCGATTGAAATCAAAGATTCTAAACAGAAAGATGTCTTCAAAAAATACGGAATAGAGTTCGGTGGCGTTTGTTATTCTTGCGACCTTGCTATTTTTAAAATTAATAAGAAGAGTTTTGATATTGTGGAACTTTGTAATGAGAAGAATGTCCACAGTTATAAGGATTTCAGTTATGAAAAGAAAGGAAATAGTTTAAAAATCAAAACACCGGAATTTACTTTTATTTTTACACAAGTTGAAAACGAACCTATTTATCAGCTAAAAATTGAAGGTCAAAAACCTGAATTCAAAAATATGAGAATCTCAGAATTTTACACTCAGGAAAGCCTGATTGAAAAATTTGAAGAACACGATTGTGGCGATTTTCAAGGATAATTGAATTAAATAAAAAACCATCTCAAATTGAGATGGTTTTAA
>MKVE01000043.1:37743-60160 GCA_001898785.1 Chryseobacterium sp. 36-9
ACAGCTTGTGCAGCTTCAGCGAATTTCAATTGCTCTTCAACAGTCAAGGTGATGTTTACGATTTTCTCAACCCCATTTTTCCCAATGATCGCTGGAACACCAAGACAGATATCATTCTGTCCGTATTCGCCTTCAAGCATCAATGAGCAAGGAATCATTTTCTTTTGGTCGCAAAGAATTGATTGAACCATTACAGAAACAGCAGCACCTGGCGCATACCAAGCAGAAGTTCCTAACAATTTTGTCAATGTAGCGCCGCCAACTTTAGTTTCTTCGATTACAGAAGCTTTTTGCTCATCAGTCAAAAATTCGGAAACCGGAACACCGTTTCTTGTTGCTTTGCTGAATAATGGCAACATTCCTGTATCAGAATGCGCAGCGATTACCATTCCGTCAACATCAGAAATTGGACTTTCCAGCGCTTCTGCTAATCTGTATTTGAATCTCGCTGAGTCTAAAGCACCTCCCATTCCGATGATTCTTTCCTTTGGAAGACCTGATGTTTTGTGAACCAAATACGCCATTGTATCCATTGGGTTAGAAACCACGATAATGATTACATTGGGCGAGTGTTTTACTAAGTTTTCTGTTACTTCTTTTACAATTCCAGCATTGATTCCGATCAATTCTTCTCTTGTCATCCCTGGTTTTCTAGGAATCCCGGAAGTGATCACCGCTACTTTTGAACCTGCAGTCTTGGAATAATCTCCGGTAGTCCCTGTGATTTTGGTATCGAAACCATTAAGGGAAGCTGTCTGCATCAGATCCATTGCTTTTCCTTCTGCAAATCCTTCTTTGATATCCACCAAAACAACTTCTGAAGCGAAGTCTTTCATTGCGATATATTCTGCACAGCTTGCTCCTACTGCACCAGCTCCAACTACGGTAACTTTCATAATGATAATGTATTTTTTATTAGTTTAAAATTCTGTTTTGTATTGCTCGTAAATATAATAAACTTAATTATTTCCTTAATCATATTCAGTTTGATTTTTGTCATATTACCGTATTATTAATTCTGTTATCCTATGATATATTTATCCATCAACACCATTATGAGTGTTAAAATATGGTTGATTTTTCGTAAATTTGCTTAGAAAAAAATTAAAAATATGTCAGAAAACAACATAAAATCTATTGCGGTTTTGACCTCAGGAGGAGATGCTCCGGGGATGAATGCCGCTCTTAGAGCAGTTGTAAGAACAGCAAATCATTTTAACATAGACTGTTACGGAATTCGTGAAGGTTACAATGGATTAATTGCAGGTGATGTTACGAAAATGGGACCTCGTTCCGTAAAAAATATAATCAATCAAGGAGGAACAATTCTGAAATCTGCAAGATCAAAAGAATTTATGACAGCGGAAGGAAGAAAAAAAGCTTATGAACAATGTCAGAAACTCGGTATTGACGCTTTGGTTTGCATTGGTGGAGACGGAAGTTTTACCGGTGCCAAGATTTTCAATGAAGAATTCGGGATCAAAGTAATCGGCATTCCGGGAACTATTGACAATGATATTTTTGGAACTGATAACACAATCGGTTACGATACGGCTCTTAATACAGCTATGGACGCCATTGACAAAATCCGTGATACAGCCACTTCTCATAACCGAGTGTTTTTTGTGGAAGTAATGGGCAGAGATGCCGGATTTATAGCGCTTAACAGTGGAATCGCGACAGGAGCTCTTGACATTCTGATCCCTGAAAGAAAAGACAGTATGGAAGACCTTTTCAGCACTTTCCGAATGGCGGAAAAAGTGGGTAAATCATCCAGCATAGTCGTTGTTGCTGAAGGCGAAGAATTAGGAAGTATCTATGATCTTGCCAAAGCAACAAAAGAAGAATTCCCATCTTATGACATCCGTGTGACTATTTTGGGACATATCCAAAGAGGCGGTTCTCCAAGCTGCGCAGACCGAGTTCTTGCCAGCAATCTTGGTTACGGAGCAGTTATAGGACTAATGGAAGGCCGAAACAAAGTAATGGTTGGGATGCAGTCAAACAAAATCACCTATACCCCAATAGAAGAAGCTATTAAAAAGCATAACGAAATCGACAAAAACTTACTTCAGATCGCTGAGATTTTGGCGATGTAATTTTTAATCAAAACAATAATAAAACAAAACCTTAATTTTTTAAATCATATGTCAACAATTAAAGTAGGAATCAACGGATTCGGTAGAATCGGACGTTTAGTTTTCAGAGCAATGGCTGAAAGAAGCAACATCGAAGTTGTAGGTATCAATGACCTTATCGATGCTGAATATATGGCTTATATGCTAAAATACGATTCGGTTCACGGAGCGTTCAAAGGAGAAGTATCAGTACAAGGAAACAACCTTGTGGTTAACGGAAAAACAATCCGTGTAACAGCTGAGAAAGATCCTAACAACCTAAAATGGAACGAAGTTGGTGCAGAATATATCGTAGAATCTACAGGATTATTCCTTTCAAAAGATTCAGCTCAGGCTCACATCAACGCTGGTGCTAAGAAAGTGATCCTTTCTGCTCCTTCAAAAGATGATACGCCAATGTTCGTAATGGGTGTAAACCACAAAGAACTGACTGACGATATCAAAATCTTCTCAAACGCATCTTGTACGACTAACTGTCTTGCACCTTTGGCAAAAGTAATCCACGATAACTTTGGTATAGCTGAAGGTCTTATGACAACTGTACACGCAACTACTGCTACTCAGAAAACTGTAGACGGACCGTCTGCAAAAGACTGGAGAGGTGGTAGATCTGCTCTTAATAACATCATCCCTTCTTCTACAGGTGCTGCAAAAGCGGTAGGAAAAGTAATCCCTTCTCTTAACGGGAAATTGACCGGTATGTCTTTCAGAGTTCCAACTGCTGACGTTTCTGTAGTAGATTTGACTGTGAAATTAGACAAACCAACTTCTTACGAAGAAATCTGTGCTGCTATCAAAGCTGCATCTGAAGGTGAATTGAAAGGAATTCTTGGTTATACAGAAGATGCTGTAGTTTCTCAGGATTTCGTAAGCGATGCAAGAACTTCTATCTTCGACAAAGAAGCTGGAATTATGTTGAATCCAACTTTCGTTAAACTAGTATCTTGGTACGATAACGAGTGGGGATATTCTAACAAATTAGCAGATATGCTTGTTCATTCAGCTTCTTTGTAATCTGAAACTGAATCAAAATAAAAACCTCTGAAGAAATTCAGAGGTTTTTTATTATTCAATCAAAAATTTTACTGTTTGAATTTTTTGAGTTTTGTCAATTAATTTCAAAATGTAAATTCCTTTTTTTAGATGATTAACTTCTATACTCTTATTTTGATTATCAAAGGATTTGTCCAATAATTTTTTCCCAGAAAAATCAAAAATCTCATATCTTATTAGCTCCAAAGATGATGAAACAAATAATTTGTCCGATGTTGGATTCGGATAGATTTTGATTTTGGAATCAATAAGGTTATTAGTTGTCAGATGTTCTTCTTCTCCTCCAAAAATTCTTGTAATCCTGTTTCTGCCGACATCATTATAAGAAGTAAAATCTCCAACTGCAATGAATTTCTCATTCTGATTAATAATTTTATACACTGCTTTATTGGCTCCGGCCGCTGTCTTATTGAGTGTATCATCCAAAGTTCCGTCAGCTTTAAGTCTGGCAATATAATTTCTATTGATATTATTGAATTTGGTAAAACTGCCTCCGATTAGAATTTTACCATTGGCTTCAAGTGCCAAAGTTTCTACAGAAGCATTAGCTCCAGCGCCGCTTGTAAAAGTCGTATCTCTACTACCATTGGCATTAAGTCTGGCAATTCGATTTGAAGAAGCACCTGCAATAGTTGTAAAATTGCCACCAATAATGATTTTCCCATCTTCCTGAATCAATACACTGCTTATTGTATTATTAGCTCCGGTTCCGATTGTAAAAGTTGTGTCCAAGGTTCCATCAGAATTTAATCTGGCAATCCTGTTTCTTGCAACGCCATCATAAGTTGTGAAACTTCCTGCTATTACAATCTTATTATCAGGTTGTAACCTCATAGAATATATTGCATTATTAGCACCGCTTACGGGAGAAAAACTGCTATCGATAGTACCATCAGGATTCAATCTAATGATTCGATTAGCCGTTTTCGTATTAAAAACAGTAAAATCCCCGCAAACCAAAATCTTACCGTCTGGCTGAACCAAAATTTCCCTTACAGGATCTGTTGGCCCAAAACCGATTGCAAAAGTATTATCCAGACTTCCAGTAGAAGTCAATCTTACCAAGTATGATTTCTGAAGATTATTAAACGTTGAAAAATCTCCCCCTACAAGAATTTTTTCATCAGGCTGCAATGCAACGGTCCGAACTAACTGATCCGGGCCAATCCCAACCTGCAAAGTTATATCTACATTACCATCTGCATCAATCCTGGCAATTCTATTATTGAGATTATCATTAAAACTATTGAAGTTACCTACAATAACCATCTTTTTATCCGGCTGGACTGTAATAGATCTTACTGTTCCGTCGGCAGCATTTCCGGGATTGAAGCTTAAGTCCAGACTTCCATCAGAATTAATCCTTGACACATATCGCTTAACATTATTATTAAAAACAGCATAGCTTCCGCCGATAATCAATTTTCCGTCCGTTTGTTGCTGAAAACTTGTTGTGCTTCCTCCAAAACCTTTCCCAGGATTAAAGCTGGTATCAATTGTCCCATTCTCATTAATTCTGGCAATGTAATTCCTAGTTACATTATTATAAGAGATAAAATCTCCAGCAAGTAAAAGTTTATTATCATTGAGAATTAAAATATTTCTCACAATATTATTAGCACCAGTACCAATTGTAAAGCTATTATCTATTGTACCGTCATCATTCAGTTTTACAATTGAGTTTTTAGTAACGTTATTATATTTAGTGAATTTACCTCCCAAAAATATCTTTGCGTTATTTGCAATTAATATTTTGTAAATGATATTATTAGCGCCTGTTGAAGCAAAAGATTCATCAATACTCGCATCAGAATTCAGCCTGATAAGATAATTTTTTGTAACGGAATTATATGTGGTAAAATTACCTCCAGCTAATATTTTTCCATCAGCCTGAACAGCCAATGAGTAAACATGAGAATTGAAGCCTGAACTTGTATCAAAATCCATATCCAAAGATCCGTCCGGATTAAGCCTTGCCAGATATTTCCTGTCAACACCGTTATATTTTGTAAACTGTCCACCGATAAGGATTTTACCATCATTCTGTAAAGTGACACATTCGATAATTCCATCTGCGCCGGTTCCAATCACAAAGCTGTTATCCGTACTTCCATCAGCATTCAATCTTACAATTCGATTCTTTGAAATTCCATTGAATGTTGTAAAATTTCCGCATACAATTATTTTTCCGTCCGGCTGAAACATTAGGGAAGAAACGTAATTATTGGCGCCCGAACCTATAAGAAAAGTATTATCGAAACTTCCATCTGCATTAATTCTTGCAAGTGATTTTGCATTATTACTATTATATGTTGTAAAATCACCGCCAATAATGATCTTACCGTCCTGCTGAATCAAAACATCTTTTACATAGTCATTAGCGCCGTCGCCCCACCCGAATCCGAGGTCTGAAGTATTAAAAGTTGTATCTACACTCCCGGGCTGCTGAGCATAAAGAACAAATACAAAAAAAGAAAATATAATTGATAAACTTTTTTTCATCCTTAAAAAATATCTACAAATTTAGTTGATAATTTGGAGATTAGAGCATTTTATTATTTGTAAGACATTAAGAAAATTTTAAACTTCATCTCTTTATTTTAATTTTTATAAGAGAAAAAAATTAGGCTTTCATATTTAAAATGATTATTTTTGAGAATAATTTTTTTCAAACAATGAGTAGTACAGACGATAAGAAAAAAGCACTGCAGCTGGTGCTTGAAAAACTAGATAAAACCTACGGAAAAGGAACCGTAATGACCTTGGGAGAAGACTCTGTGGACACGACTATCGAAGTAATCCCTTCAGGATCTTTGGGAATTGATTTGGCTCTAGGAGTTGGTGGATATCCAAGAGGGAGAATCATAGAAATCTATGGTCCCGAATCTTCCGGTAAAACAACACTTACACTTCATGCTATTGCGGAAGCTCAGAAAGCTGGCGGTATTGCTGCATTTATTGACGCAGAGCATGCGTTTGACAGAAGCTATGCAGCAAAGCTTGGAATTGACCTGGAGAATTTGATTATTTCTCAACCTGACAACGGTGAACAGGCTTTAGAAATTGCAGACAACCTGATTCGTTCAGGAGCGATCGATATTGTTGTAATTGACTCCGTTGCAGCCCTGACTCCAAAAGCAGAAATAGAAGGGGAAATGGGTGATTCCAAAATGGGTCTTCATGCAAGATTGATGTCACAGGCTCTTAGGAAACTAACTGCTACAATATCAAGAACAAAATGTACTGTGATTTTCATCAACCAACTTCGTGAAAAGATTGGCGTAATGTTCGGAAATCCTGAAACAACAACAGGAGGTAATGCTCTTAAGTTTTACGCTTCCGTAAGAATCGACATCAGAAAAGCCAGTGCTCCAATCAAAAACGGAGACGAAGCTATCGGTAGCCGGGTGAAGGTAAAAGTCGTGAAAAATAAAGTAGCGCCGCCTTTCAAACAAGCAGAATTTGATATTATGTACGGAGAAGGTGTTTCCAAAGTTGGGGAGATCCTTGATACTGCCGTGGATCTAGGTGTTGTTAAAAAAAGCGGATCTTGGTTCAGCTATGATGAAACAAAACTGGGACAAGGCCGTGATGCTGTAAAAGATGTTTTGAGAGATAATCCTGAATTATCCGAAGAAATCGAAAATAAGATCAAGGAACTGATCAAACAAAAATAAAAAAAGGCTGTGAAATTTTCACAGCCTTTTTTTATTTAAAGAAATAAGTTAAACCTAAACTTAATACCTGTTCCGATTTTTTCTTTGCAGTCCCGGCGTAACCAATTTCGGACGGACTGTTTTTAAGATTCGGATATGTATTTGATAATCCAATATCATATTTCAAAGCAAGTTCCAATTGCCTTTTGTAGCTGTAACCGACACCTGCTCCTACTCCAAAATTAAATGAATTAGCTTTTCCATAGCTATCCTTTTCATATTCCGGTTTATTGGTATTCTTAACCGTTTGATTAATCAGAAAATTAAATCTAGGACCTATTACTCCAAAAAACTCAGATTCGGCCTCAGAAAAATAGCCTTTGAAATTAAATGGTACACTCAGATAGTTATTAGCATAAACAGCATCATAGCCAGGCCTACCTTTAGCATCTTTCGCCTTTCCGGATTCGCCTGCACCAAAATATAAAGCTTCTACCTGGATGTAAAACTGCTCATCAACACCAATTGGCACCTGCGCTGTAAGACCTCCCAAAACAGAAAATCTCGGTCCTGAAGGATTGTGGGCATTTCTCACTCTGGAGTAAGTTCCTCCTGCAACCAGACCAAATTCTGTAGATCTGAAATCAATCTGTGCCTGAGATAAAAAGGATAACAAAAATAGAGATCCGAAAAGGATTTTTTTCATATTAGTGTGTTTATAAATTTCGTTCAAATTTAGACAAAAAAAATGAGAAGCTCAGACAAGAGCTTCTCAAAAATATATTTTAATAAGGTAATATCTTATGCTAAAACTGAAGCAACAGTTTTACCGATCTCTGCCGGAGAATCAACAACATGGATACCGTTCTCCTTCATAATAGCCATTTTTGCCTGAGCCGTATCATCAGCACCTCCAACAATAGCACCTGCATGACCCATAGTTCTACCTTTTGGAGCCGTTTGCCCGGCGATGAAACCTACAACAGGTTTTGTCGAACCACTAGCTTTGTACCATCTTGCAGCTTCTGCTTCCAGAGATCCACCAATTTCTCCAATCATTACAACGGCTTCCGTTTCAGGATCGTTAATAAACAATTCCAAAGCTTCTTTTGTAGTTGTTCCAATGATTGGATCTCCACCAATTCCGATAGCTGTAGAAACTCCGAAACCAGCTTTCACAACCTGATCAGCTGCTTCGTAAGTTAAAGTTCCAGACTTGGAAACGATACCAACTTTTCCTTTTTTGAAAACAAAACCTGGCATAATTCCAATTTTAGCTTCGTCGGAAGTAATGATACCAGGACAGTTTGGACCGATTAAACGAACGTCTCTGTCTTGGATATAATCTTTTACTTTTACCATATCAGCAACAGGGATACCTTCTGTAATACAAACGATTACTTTGATACCTGCTTCAGCAGCTTCCATCACAGCATCTGCAGCAAATGCAGGCGGCACGAAGATAATACTTACATTAGCTCCCGCTTTTTCTACAGCTTCAGCAACCGAATTGAATACCGGCTTACCCAGATGCTCAGTGCCTCCTTTTCCCGGAGTTACACCGCCAACAACGTTGGTTCCGTAATCTATCATCTGACCTGCGTGAAAAGTACCTTCGTTACCTGTAAACCCTTGTACGATAACTTTAGAATCTTTGTTTACTAATACTGACATTTTTTATTGTAATTTATTGATTTTGCAAAAATTTTGTTATTCGCAAAAATAACGATAATAATTCAAAACTTTCTCGCAATTGTAATTTTTTTGAACGTTAAAAATATGATTTACTTCAGATTTTTGACTTTAACTTCTTTTCTGAGATAATCTCTGAATTCTTCTGCAATTGGTCCAAAATAAGTTCCTTTTTTGAGATCTCTGTTCACACCTGTTTTTGCTAACAGAATCGTACCTGTTGCGATCCTCACTCCTGAAGCCATGCCAACTTGTCCCCAAATCGTTACTTCGTCTTCTATGATGCAGCATCCTGCAATTCCGGTTTGGGAGGCAATGAGACATTTTTTACCAAGAATTGTATCGTGTCCAATCTGGATCTGATTATCCAGGATACTGCCTTCGCCAATGATAGTAGAAGCGGTTACTCCTCTGTCTATTGTGCAGCAGTTCCCGATTTCTACATTATTTTCAATAATAACATTACCCACGGAAATCAATCTGTCAAAATTGCCATTCAGTTTTCTGTAATAGAAAGCATCACCTCCGATTACTGTATTAGCCTGTATCACAACATTATCGCCGATTACTGTTCTATCACCGATTACAACATTGGGGAAAATGTGGCAATTCTTTCCTATTTTAACGTCATTTCCGATAACAACGGAAGGATGAATAAAAGATCCGTCTCCAACTTCGAGATCATGAAGTTCTTCTTTGAAATTCGAAATCCTGGTAAAATGCGTATTGATTTTATTAAAATCCCTGAAAGGATCATCGGAAACCAAAAGCGCTTTGCCTTCCGGGCATTCTACTTCTTTATCAATTAATATAATGGTTGCAGCGGAATTGAGTGCTTTGTCATAATATTTTGGATGATTGACAAAAACGATATCTCCGGGACGAACCATGTGGATCTCGTTGGTTCCAAGAACCTGGAAATTGTCATCTCCTATATATTTTGCGCCAATAATATCTGCAATTGTTTTTAGATTTTGCGGCTGATTAAAAGTCATAACTAGATATAAAATTTAGATATTAGATTGGTTTGTAATTGGTAATTTTGAAAATACGAATTACAAAGCAGCCCGACCTGAGTGGAGCTCTTTTTCTTTTTTGGCAAAAAAAGAAAAAAGCGGGAACGGAGGGCGGATAAAGCTGCCCAAATAAAAAATGGAAGTGTGAAGATCAACTCCAGACTTCCATCTTATATTATTTTACTCTTTCCAGATAAGAACCGTCTTCTGTATTAACTTTGATCTTATCTCCCGGCTCAATGAAAAGCGGAACCATAACTCTTGCGCCTGTTTCCACAATTGCATTTTTAAGAGCGTTGGTTGCTGTATTTCCTTTTACACCAGGATCAGCTTCGATAACTTCCAGATAAACTGTTGGCGGGATCTCAGCAGATAAAGGCACTTCATCAGCTTCTTTCAGGATAATAGTGACTTCTTCTCCAGCCTTCATAAATTGTGAGTTCTCAATCATCTCTTTGTTCAAGTAGATTTGAGAAAAGTCATCATTATTCATAAAGTGAAATCCGTTATCATCCTCATATAGGTATTGAAATTTTCTGGTAATTACTTTTACTTCATCGATCTTGTGACCTGCAGAGAATGTATTATCTACAACTTTCCCGTTGGTTACAGATTTTAGTTTTGTTCTCACGAAAGCAGGACCTTTTCCTGGTTTTACGTGCAAAAATTCGATCACTTTGTAAATGTCATTACTAAATTCTATACAAAGTCCTTTTTTGATATCGTTGCTTGTTGCCATTAGCTATTTATAAACTTATTATTTTATTATTCTTTTGAAGAGCCATATCCTTTTACGATACCTCTTGGTGAATTCTGGATAAAAGTGATGATCTCATCTCTTTCCATGGTTGGAAGCATCTCTTTCTCGATATATTCTATCGCCTGAGAGACATTCATTTTCATCTGGAAAATATAACGGTAAATCTTCTGTATCTCAAAGATTTTATCATTGGTAAAGCCTCTTCTTCTTAATCCTACAGAATTAATCCCGGCATAAGAAATAGGTTCTCTTCCCACTTTGATGTAAGGCGGAATATCTTTTCTGATTAATGAACCTCCGGAAATCATCGTGTGCTTTCCTATTTTTCCAAATTGCTGTACTGCAGACAAGCCGCCCATAACTGTAAAATCTCCGATCTCTACGTGACCAGCGATTCCGCAACCGTTTGCAATGATGACGTTATCCCCAATGATGCAATCGTGTGCAATATGAGAAGTAGCCATAATCAAACAGTCACTTCCTACTTTGGTATAACCAAGCGCTTTTGTACCGCGGTTGACAGTTACACATTCTCTAAGCGTAGTATTATCGCCAATGATAGTCTGGGTATCTTCTCCGTCAAATTTCAGATCCTGAGGAATTGCAGAGATTACAGTTCCCGGAAAAATCTTACAGTTCTTTCCGATTCTCGCACCATCCATTATCGTAACATTAGAACCAATCCAGGTTCCTGCGCCAATAACAACATCCGAAGAAATGGTAGTAAAAGGTTCAACAGTTACATTTTTACCAATTTTCGCACGTGGATCTATTGCCGTAAGTTGGTGAATCATAAATTAAATTTTAGTTTTTGCGACCTGAGCCATCAATTCGGCTTCTACAACTACACTGTCACCAACATATCCATATCCTTGCATATGCACGATTCCTCTTCGGATCGGTTCGATCAGTTCAATTTTAAAAATCACCTGATCACCCGGAACTACTTTTTTCTTGAACTTAACATTATCCATTTTCACAAAGTAAGTAGAATAATTTTCCGGATCTGGAACATTAGCCAAAACCAAGATTCCTCCAACCTGAGCCATTGCCTCGATTTGTAAAACGCCCGGCATCACCGGTTCTTTTGGAAAATGTCCTACGAAGAAAGGCTCGTTCATAGAAACATTTTTAAGTCCAACCACGTGAGTGTCAGAAAGCTCCAAAATCTTATCTACCAGCAAAAACGGAGGTCTGTGCGGCAATAGTTTCATAATTCCATTGATATCGAAAACCGGCTCTGCCTTTAGATCGAAATCGGGAACATTTTTTCTTTTTTGCAATTTGTATTGTCTGTTTAGTTTTTTTGCAAACTGAGTGTTCACAAAGTGTCCTGGTTTGTTGGCTATAATTCTTCCTTTGATTCTGACACCTACCAAAGCTAAATCCCCAATCACATCAAGCAATTTGTGCCTAGCAGCTTCGTTGGTAAAGTTAAGTGTCAGATTATCAAGAATACCATTAGGACGGATAGAAACTTCATCCTTACCAAAAGCAACCTTCAGTTTTTCCAGAGTATCTGCCGTCAATTCTTTGTCAACATAAACAATCGCATTGCTGATATCACCACCTTTGATAAGGTCAGCATCCAAAAGCTGCTCAAGCTCGTGTAAAAAGCTAAATGTCCTTGCCGGAGCAATCTCTTCCTTGAACTCAGAAAGGTTTTTCATACTGGCATTTTGAGTTCCCAATACTTTGGTTCCAAAATCCACCATTGTAGTGATCTCGTAATCGTCAGCAGGAATTACAGTCAGTTCTGATCCTGTAGCAGGATCGATGTAATTCATCACTTCTTTAATCACCAGATATTCTCTTGGAAGATCCTGTTCTACAACACCTACTTTCTCGATTGCTTCAACAAAATATTTGGAAGAACCGTCTAAAATTGGCGGTTCTGCACTGTTCATTTCCAGAATAGCATTGTCAATATCCATCCCGACTAGAGCAGCTAAAAGATGCTCACAAGTATGGATTTTAACGCCCAGTTTTTCCAGAGTTGTACCTCTTTCTGTAGTTGTTACGTAGTTTACATCCGCTTCAACTTGCGGACGTCCTTCGAGATCTGTTCTTACAAACACAAATCCGGTGTTTTCTTTTGCCGGCTTGATTGTCAAATTAACTTCTCTCCCTGTGTGAAGACCTATTCCTGAAAGGTTGATATCTTCTTTGATTGTTTTTTGTTTATCGCTCATTGTATTAGTTTTGAGGTGGAAGAATTGCTTCTTTTCCTGATACTTTTACTCTGATTTTTTATTTTCTAAATCGTTTATTCTTTTGACTATATCTGTAAAATTACGGAAATGAACGTAGTTCCTTCTGTAATCGCTATAGTTGATTGCCGGCGAGCCGTACAATGTTTCACCATCTTTTGCGGATGAATTAACACCACTTTGCGCCTGGATTTTCACCTGGTTTCCTATTTTGATATGACCAACAATTCCTACTTGTCCGCCAATCTGATTCCAGTCTCCAATAATTGTAGATCCTGCAATTCCAGCTTGTGACGCAATAACATTGTGTTGACCAATCTTTACATTATGAGCAATCTGGATCAGATTATCAATCTTAGTTCCTTTTCCAATAATTGTAGAACCGATTGTTGCACGATCTATACTACAGTTGGAACCAATCTCAACATCATCTTCAATAATCACATTTCCTAATTGAGGAATCTTCTTAAATCCGTCTGCTGTTGGCTGGAAACCAAATCCGTCGCCGCCAACAACTGTATTGGAGTGGATCACACAATTATCACCAACTATGCAATAATCATAGATTCTTGCACCACTGTCAATTTTACAATTTTTCCCTATTTTAACACCTTTCCCGATGTAAACATGAGGAAAAATCTGTGTGTTGTCTCCAATTTTTGCTTTTTCAGAAACGTAAGTGAACGCGCCAATATAAACACCTTCACCAACCTGTGCAGTATCATGAAAGAATGAGCCTTCTTCTATTCCTGTTTTCCGTCCCTGCATCTCCTGATAAAGATTCATCAGAACCTGAAAAGAAAGATAAGCATCTTCAACAGCAATAATAACGGGTTTGTAGTCCCTGTCCTCCAAAAGATTTTCAGAAACGATCAAAACGGCACATTCTGTTGTATCTATATGATTAGAAAAACGACTTTGACCAACAAAAGACAAATGTCCTTGCTGTCCGTTTTCTATCGGAGAAACGCCTGTTATAACAGTCTTTCCGTCTCCAATGATTCTCCCGTTTATCAATCCTGCAATCTGTTCTGCACTAAATTCCATAGTTTGCAAAGATAAATATTTTATTAATTAAGTTTTAATTTTTTATGACGAATCAAAACCGCTTTTACTTTAATGATTCTATTTCTCTTGGATAATAGATAATATATTTTTTGGTCGCGTTCTCCATACAACCGAATAGAATTTGATTCTCAGACTCTTCCAGTTTCAGCTTTCTACCCGATTTTTCCAACAGATAAATCGGTTGTTTCTCTGTATCATAAGGCAATAATGACCTAGAGATTTGTCCGACTAATTCTTCTCCGTTTTCTATATTGAAATATTGGTTGACTTTTTCTACTTTTTGTTTCAAAACTTCTTCAGAAAATGGTTTGGACGAAATAATACTTTTCGGAAATTCTCTGTAAATAACCGTTCTGCAAAGCCTCGCCAAAATGAAATCATCATTTTCTGTCCAGACTTTAATTGCCTGAAAAACATCCATATCATCAAGCATCGTAAATCTTCTGATATCTTCTTCTGTCGCTTCATCAAACTTATTTTTAACCAAAAAATATTTAAGGTTTGAAGGCGCTTCCAGATCAATATTCTGTGAAACCAGATATTTAGCACGATTAAGAATCTGAACCAAAATGTGTTCGCCCAAAGCGGCTGTTTTATGGTAATAGACCTGCCAATACATAAACATTCTGGCAGTCAGATAATTTTCTATCGAGTAGATTCCTTTTGCATCGATCACCAACTCATCATCGCTCACATTTATCATCGAGATGATTCTTTCTACATTCACGCTTCCCTCTGAAACGCCTGTGTAAAAGCTGTCGCGTTTAAGATAATCCATCCTGTCAACATCCAATTGTGATGAAATCAACTGATTGAAAAACGGCCTGTGATATTTCCCCTGGAACATCTCGATTGCCAAATCCAACTTACCTTTGAACTCTTTGTTCAATCGGCTCATTAGCAGAATCGAAATTTTCTCGTGGTGCCAGTCATCCATCAGCATATTTTCCAAAGCGTGTGAAAACGGACCGTGACCAATATCGTGAAGTAAAATCGCCAGCATTGCAGCTTTCTCTTCTTCTTTTGATATTTTTACACCTTTCAATTTCAAGGTTTCCAAGGCTTTGAACATTAGATTCATTGCACCGAGAGCATGATGGAATCTCGTATGTTTTGCGCCTGGAAAAATAAGGGAAAGAAGTCCGGTTTGGGAAATCCTTCTGAGTCTTTGGAAATAAGGATGTTCTATGATATCGAACAAAATCTCGTGAGGAATTTTGATAAAACCGTGAACCGGGTCGTTGATAATCTTGAGTTTATTCTGCACCTTTCAATATTGATGATTGATACAAAAATAGGTAAATTGAATGATTTTTATGAAAATAAATTGGAATATGAAACTGAAACTATTTATTAGAAAATGCAACAATTATTTATTACTTTTATTATAAAAGATATTTTTAATGAAATCAGGCAAAAATTTAGAAGAAGTAATACATATAATCCAGAAAACTTTAATTAATGATGATTACACTAAAGTATTTAGAAATAAAAAATTAAAGAATTCATCTGGTAACCCAAGAGAATTTGATATACTGATTGAATCAATGATAAATGGTTTAAAAATAATAATTGCCATTGAATGCAAAGATTATAAAAAGCCTATTTCAGTGGAAAAAATTGAAGCATTCAATAGTAAATGTTTAAGAGTTCCCGAAATAAATAAAAAAATAATGATTTCCCCGAAAGGTTTCCAAAAAGATGCAATTCCAGCAGCTGAAAATTTCGGTATTGAGATTTACAATTTCATTGATATTGAAAGCGATACAATTAATAATTGGATAGTTAAAGAATTTTATCCGATAGAACTATATATTGTTTATGACCACGTAGAAATAGAATTTAATCAAACACCGCAAATCGAAATTACAAATGAAACATTGTTTTACTTCCAAGATTTCCCTCAAGGTATTAGTTTGTCAAAATTTATAAAATGTTCTTTCGAAGCATATGATAATTTAAAAAAACAATATGAAGAATTCTTTAATAGTAGCCTAATAGAATCAAAACAATTTCAACTTAGATTTACAAAGAATGACAATATAAAACTCAAGGATTATCCAGAGATAATTGTAACGAATTTAAATTGTATATTCCATCATAAAAAAGAATCTATCAAACCTATTAGATATGAAGAAATAAAATCAAGTTCAGATTCTCTAATGGCAAATTACAACATATCCTTACAATGAAAACAAGGAATTCAAAGTTTTAAGTACCGAAAAATTTAAGAACGAAAAACTAACAGTATTAATCACTGATAAAGCTACTGGAAATATTGAAAAAAGCACTAATTATAACATTGAAATGATTGAATTTAAGAAGACTAATTAGAACGAATTAGTAGACAGATGTTAATTAAACCAAAATCCGCAAACTCTTTGGCAAGACTTTAATATGAATCGGAGATTTGATTTTCTTGAATTCGCCATCGATGTGCCACGTTTTCGTATTCACTTTGAATTCGATTTCTGAAACCGGAAGATAGGTCACATAATCATCATCTTTCAAACGTTTTGTGAACATCCTGAAAGCAAAAAACGGGGAATAGGTCAACGGAAATTTCTTAACCAAAACCAAATCCACCAAACCATCACTTTTACTCGCCATCGGTGCAATATAAGCGTTGTTCCCGAACTGACGTGTGTTGGCGATATTCAGCATTAGGTATTTGCCATTGTATTGCTTGTAATTTTCTTCTGAGAATTTGATTTTTATCGGTTTATAATTGAAAAAAGTTTTGATAGAAACTTTGATGTAATTCTTAAAACCGCGATTGGTTTTCTCAAATTCTTTCACCACTTTTCCGTCAAATCCGGTTCCTGAAACATTAATAGAAAAATGTTCATTTACCATAAACGTATCAATCTCACGGGATTTTTTAGCTTCGATTTTTTCTAAAAGACGGGAAATATTTTTGTTAAAATTAGTTTCATTAGAAAAACCATTACCCGAACCCGCAGGAAAAACAGCAAGAATCTTCTCTGTATTAATCAATTTTTGAGCAACAACAGAAATAGTCCCGTCACCGCCAACTGCTACAAAAACATCAACATCATCCCAATATTTTTTTATAAATTGATCTGTATCTTCTAATGTTTTGGAAATAAGATAAAGCGGATTATTCACCTTTTTGGTAAGACTATCCAAAAAAGGCTGATAATTTTTTTTCGCAGAATAGGGATTGATGATGAATGCAAATTTCATAGCCCAAAAATAAAAATACTCAGAAGATTTCAGAGTATTTTTTATTATAAATGAATTATTTTGTTTTCGAGGCATCAAAAACCATAGCAAGACGTCTCTGCTGATTTAATCTAAATCCGTTTATTGTCCGCATTCCAGTTTTTGATATTTTGTTTGATGACAGAAGGCGACCATTCATTTTGCGCCGTTTGATGCATCATTTCCATCAAATCTTCATCCTGAGCAAACCTCAGCGCAAAAATCTGGGCGTCAGAAAAATGATAGGTCGAATTTTCCAATCTGTTTCCCGTCATAGCAAAATATCGGAATTTAAATTCATTAATAATGATTCTGTCCTGTAAACCCAATGCATAATGCTGGCGAAGCATGAATGATAAGACGATCATCAATATAATTACTGCAGAAATTGCAATCCAAATCCAGAATAGATTCTCATCCACATCCACAAAGCTGAAAATTTTAAAAATTGAAAACACCAGCAAAACCAAAGATAACGGATAGAAAATAAAATGATGTAACGTATAATATTTTCTGTGATTTTTCAGATTCTGGCCCATGTTATTTGATTTTATATCGGCTTATAAACTCTGGTTTCAGCTGCTCTTTGATATCTTTGAAATTTAGAGTAATATAAACTACACCAGCTGCATAAGCCGTAATCTCGTACTGATTATAGACAAATGTAATTTTGTTCTGGTCAAAATAGAAATTGTTGTTCAGCTCGATTTTATCTACAAGCATCATCTCCTTTTGATCTTTCTCTACAAAATTGTTTTTTAAGATTTTATCCCAATTACTATCTGCCGGGTTTTTGAAGATATCATTTTGAGAAATTACCTTATTATCCTTCAGATCCAGTGTTTTATAATTTTCAAAATAATAACCATGCGCACCGCCTGTATAACCGCTTCCTGAATATTTCAGAGTCAGGACATCATCATTATGAGAAACAACCTTCATATCTGACATCTCATCCCAGGTTTGCTTAAAATCCGGCGACCATTCTTTTGAGCTTTTCTTAGTATCGTCAAAACTTTTTTGCATCTGTTGAGTTAAAAATGATTTCAATGAGTTAGCATCATATGCAGATGTTTTCACATTAGCTTCTTTGTAGATACTATCCAGAACCGTTTTATTTTCAATGGATGGAAAGACAAGTAGTTGCTTGTTGAAAGAAGCTGTAAGATTTTTGTTAATTACCAAAGAATCCTGAACACGAACAGAGTCAATAACGAATTCCTTTTTGGATTCCAAGCTATCAGATTTGGTAACATTAATGTTGATTTCTTTGTTTTCGGTTTTCGAGCAGGAAGTCAGTAAAACTCCAACTGAAAGGATGATACACAGTTTTTTCATAGTATTTATTATTTAAAATGGTTATTTTTTCAAAGGTTTATAATAACAAAAAACCTTCCAAAAATTGGAAGGTCTGATTTTATGATTATGCATCAATTCTTGCATAAACTGCATTTTTCTCAATAAATTCTCTCCTCGGCGGAACTTCGTCTCCCATCAGCATAGAGAAAGTTGAATCTGCCTCAACGGCGTTATCAATCGTTACTTGCTTCAAAATCCTGTGTTCCGGATTCAGAGTTGTTTCCCAAAGCTGTTCAGGATTCATCTCTCCAAGACCTTTATAACGTTGCACTTCTACGCCTTTTCCGTCGGGTGACATTTCTAAAGTAAACTCTTCACGCTCCTTTTCGTTGTAAGCATATTGTTTCTTATTTCCTTTCTTTAGTAAATACAAAGGTGGTTGGGCGATATAGATATATCCGTTCTCAATCAGCTCTTTCATATATCTGAAGAAGAAGGTCAGAATCAATGTCGAAATGTGGGAACCGTCGATATCGGCATCGGTCATAATGACGATTTTATGATATCTTAATTTGGTCATATTCAACGCTTTGGAATCTTCTTCTGTTCCAACAGAAACACCAAGCGCTGTATAGATATTCTTGATTTCCTCGTTATCATAAACCTTGTGAAGCATTGATTTCTCAACATTCAGAATCTTACCTCTAAGTGGAAGAATCGCCTGGAAATGGCGGTCACGGCCTTGTTTTGCCGTTCCACCTGCGGAATCTCCCTCAACCAGGAAAATCTCGGATTCAGCAGGATCTTTTGAAGAACAGTCAGATAATTTCCCTGGCAAACCAGAACCACCCATCGGCGATTTTCTCTGAACCATTTCACGTGCTTTCTTCGCAGCCTGTCTGGCTTTTGCCGCTAAAACAACTTTCTGGACAATTGTTTTTGCCTCGTTTGGGTTTTCCTCCAGGAAATTAGTCAGCATTTCACCCACGATTTTATCAACCGCGCCGGAAACTTCCGAGTTACCCAACTTCGTTTTAGTCTGACCTTCGAACTGAGGTTCCATTACCTTTACAGAAACCACTGCTGTCAAACCTTCGCGGAAATCGTCTCCTGTAACTTCTACTTTTTCTTTTGCAGGAAGTCCTAACTCATCGGCATATTTTTTCAAAGTTCTTGTCAAAGCTCTTCTAAAACCTGCCAAGTGTGTCCCACCTTCATGGGTATTGATATTATTTACGTAAGAATGCAAGTTCTCGTTAAAAGACGTGTTATAACGCATCGCTACTTCCACAGGAATATCATCACGCTCACCTTCCATAAAAATCACGTGCTCCATTATAGATTCGCGGTTTCCGTCGATATATTCAACAAACTCTTTCAATCCGCCTTCCGAATGGAACACTTCTGATTTGAAAGAACCGTCTTCCAGTTTTTCCCTTTCGTCGGTTAACGTAATTGTAATCCCTTTATTAAGATAAGCCAACTCTCTTAATCTGGTTGCCAGCGTATCATAATTGTAAACTAATTCAGTAAAAATAGAATCATCCGGCTGGAAAAACTGCTTCGTTCCTCTGTAATCGCTGTTACCTATTTCTTCAACCCCAGTTTGCGCTTTTCCTCGGGAATAAACCTGCTGATAAATATTCCCATCTCTGTAAACAGTTGTAATCATTTCGTTGGAAAGTGCGTTAACACACGAAACCCCGACCCCGTGAAGACCTCCGGAAACTTTGTAAGAATCTTTGTCAAACTTACCACCGGCTCCGATTTTGGTCATTACAACTTCCAGCGCAGACTTCTGTTCTTTCTCGTGAAAATCGACCGGAATACCACGACCGTTATCCATAACTTCGATCGCATTACCTTCTTTTATCGCGACAGTGATTGTATCACAATATCCGGCTAAAGCTTCATCGATAGAGTTATCCACGACTTCATAAACCAAATGGTGGAGACCTCTGACTCCTACATCACCAATGTACATCGAAGGACGCATACGAACGTGCTCCATTCCTTCCAATGCCTGAATACTACTTGCTGTATATTGTTTTTGACTCATATTATTCTTATAATCAGCACTTAGCCGATAATTTTACAAAGTGTTATTTCTATTAAAATGCTCACAAATATCGTGAAAAAATTCGAGATATGAAAGCTAAAAAATGGGTTAGTTTTCAACAGCAATGCAAATAAAAAAGCGAACTACACAGTCCGCTTTTAATTTATATCCAATGAGAAATTAAACCAGTTTCATCAACAAAACCTCATCAATTTTCTCAACTTTCACCAAATTATTTTTAGTTAAAGTTTTAGAAGCTTTGTCCCATTTTTTACCGGAAAGCTGAGAACGATTTTTTACTTCATTCAGTTCCATTGCCTCTTCCTGTGAATTAAGGATTTCAAGAATCACTTTTTCATCTTCTCCCAATTCAACTGCCGGAGTTTTTTTCTCAGGTCTCATTTGCGGGAAGAAAAGCACTTCCTGGATTGATGGATTGTTAGTCAGGAACATAATTAACCTGTCCATACCGATTCCTAAACCAGAAGTTGGCGGCATTCCATATTCCAAAGCTCTAAGGAAATCTTCATCAATAAACTGTCCAGCTTCATCATCCCCTTTTTCTGATAATAATAATTGATGTTCAAAACGTTGTCTCTGGTCGATTGGATCATTCAACTCCGAATAAGCATTCGCGATTTCTTTTCCACAAACCATTAATTCGAAACGCTCTGTCAAACCTTCTTGACTTCTGTGTTTTTTGGTCAAAGGCGACATCTCCACAGGATAATCTGTGATGAAAGTTGGCTGAATAAAGTTTCCTTCGCATTTTTCTCCAAAAATCTCATCAATCAATTTCCCTTTACCCATTGTTTCATCCACTTCGATTCCGATAGATTTTGCAAAATCAAATAATTCCTGCTCAGACTTTCCAGTGATGTCGAAACCTGTGTATTTCAAAATCGCTTCTGTCATAGAAACTCTTGGATAAGGCGCTTTCCAGTTGATGGTGTGTTCCCCGAAAACAGATTCGGAAGTTCCGTTGACCGAAGTCGCACAGAATTCCAACAATTTCTCTGTGAAATCCATCATCCAGTTGTAATCTTTGTAGGCCACATAGATTTCCATTGCCGTGAATTCGGGATTATGCGTTCTGTCCATCCCTTCATTTCTGAAGTTTTTTGAGAATTCATAAACACCGTCAAATCCACCAACAATCAATCTTTTCAGATATAATTCGTTGGCAATTCTAAGATATAAAGGAATATCCAAAGCATTGTGATGCGTGATAAATGGTCTCGCCGCCGCTCCACCAGGAATGGATTGCAAGATTGGCGTTTCAACTTCAAAATATCCGGCATCATTGAAGAAAGTTCTCATCGCATTGAACAATTTTGTTCTTTTAACGAAGATTTCCTTCACGTGAGGATTTACAACCAAATCCGCATAACGCTGTCTGTAACGCAATTCCGCATCTGTGAAGCCATCGAAAACATTACCTTCAACATCTACTTTTGGAAGCGGAAGTGGACGAAGCGACTTTGTCAATAAAGTGAAATTTTTCACCATTACCGTCATCTCTCCAACCTGAGTTTTGAACAACTCTCCTTCGATTCCGATGATATCACCAATATCTAAAAGATGCTTGTAAACCTCATTGTATAAAGTTTTGTCTTCACCAGTACAAATCTCGTCACGGTTAAAATAAACCTGAATCCTCCCTTCAGAATCCTGCAATTCTGCAAAACTTGCCTTTCCCTGAATTCTTCTGGACATCAAACGTCCGGCAATCACCACCTTCTTCCCTTCTTCGAAATTCTGTTTTATAGATTTGGTGGAATCAGTGATTTTGTATTCAGCGGCAGGGAATGCATCGATTCCCAGATCGGTCAATTTTTGTAATTTTTCGCGACGGATAATTTCCTGTTCTGATAATGACATTTTAATTCAATTTTTTCGAATTGCAAAAATAGTGATTTTTAAATGGTTGTGGAAGTTAAATTTTGACATAACCACAAAAGACACAAAAGGAGATTCTTTGGATTTATTTTAACGCAAAGGGTGCAAAGATTTTTTAGTAATCTTAATGTTTTAAGTTCGCAAAGGCGCTTCGAGAAGCTCAACTCAGCATAAACTCAATAAATAAAAATAAACATTGTCATTCTACAGGAAGCTAAGCACAAATGTTGAGATTGAGTTCATCAACCACTTCTTTGGATTTCTTACAGAATGACAAAGTGGTATTTTTAGGAAAACCTTTATTTTGCCGGCGAATTTGCAGCCCGGCTTGAGCGGAGCTCC
>MKVE01000043.1:60234-60907 GCA_001898785.1 Chryseobacterium sp. 36-9
CTCATAAATAATTTCCAAATCAAACCTGTTCTGTGATTTTCCATCATCACGGTCATTGGCGCCTGATTCAGTCCCATAAAAATCGGAGAACACCAGTTGTTATTTAAATCAAACGAATCCCGGAAACCATATTCACCCCAAAGAAAATCGCCGTAATTGAGATAGAAATTTTTCAAAACTGCCATCGATTCGGTTGGTGTATAAGGAAAAGAGGCAATTGCGCCAGTCGGAGTCAATTTGCCTGTATCTTCTCTTTCCACAGGCTCATCAGGATTGTAGCCGTTTGGTCCGTCCGAAGCTGTTAAACCCCAACCGTCTTTACCATAACCCTTTTGTTTTTTCGGATTTTCGACACAATACAGGTAATTGATTTTGGCAATATTCTGATTATTTTTGAAATAATTGGTGTATCGGTCCGTCAATCCGTGCGGGTCATATCCCATAAATGAATAATGTGCGAAAAAGAGCGGACCGCCTTTGTTGACGCCAACATCCAGTTTGATTCCGTAATAGGTATTTCCGTTGGTGTACATTGAACCTTCATCAGATTTTCCCCAATCTTTCCGGTAATCCTGAGCAATTTTATCCTGACTCGCCCAACCCGAATAATACATACTCGCCGGAACCGAATGTGTTGGTGAAGCTATAGCCATCAGATAAGTTACCATCGTCT
>MKVE01000043.1:60932-73707 GCA_001898785.1 Chryseobacterium sp. 36-9
TCAGGCGACCAATGCCAGTAGAGAAATTTGCTATCTGGCGTTTGTTTGAACCAGTTCCACTCGATTCCTTTCCAGAACTTGTCGATTTTTTGTCTGATATTTTTCTCTTCCGCATTGTCTTTGTTAAAATATTGATGAGCCGCTAACAACCCCTGAACGAAAAATGATGTTTCCACCAAATCGGCTCCGTTATCTCTCTTTCCGAAAAACGGTTCGGTTTTCCCCGTTTTTCCGTCAATGAAATGCGCTACTGCGCCGTGGTATTTGTCTGCTTTTTCGATGAAATTAACAATCCTAGTAAAACGTTCCACAGATTCTTTTCTTGAGATAAATCCCCGTTCAGTTCCGGCAATCAGAGCCATAATTCCAAAACCTGAAGCGCCGGTTGCAATCATATTTTGTCTTCCGTTGGTATTTTCTTTTGACAAGCCGCTTTCCGGTTCTGCACCATCCCAATAATAATTAAAAGACGCTTCCTGAACCATCGTTATCAGTTCTTCATCAGACATATTTTTGGTTTCAGTTGAAGCGATTTCTGATAATTTTGATTCGTTGAAAAGCTTGTCGAGGAAACTAATTTTATAGGAATATTTCTTTCCGGTTTCATTAGTGAAATCAGCAAATCTATCAATATAAGCATCCTGAATTCCGACCGGTTTGAAATCTTTTCCATTTTCGGAGCGGTAGATTTTCACATATCTGATATTATTGTCTTTGATTGGACTCCATTTCAAATCTATGTGTTTCATGTAACCTTTAGCGAATGAAATTTTTGGAATTTCAGCAATCTTCTTCTTTTCTCTTGAATCAATGAAAGCAATATCGTCTAACCAAATTTTGTTATTAGAATCAGAGTTTTCAGGCTGAGTGAAAACAATCGCTTTAACGGATTTAGGATTATCCTTCACAGAAGCATCCATATTTGAAATGTCAATCAAAACATTTTCCCACTGATTATTTTTCACCAGCTTAAAAGTAATCGGTTTCGAAAAACCGCCGTCGGTTTTCTGAAGTTTTACAGTTGGCAGAATATTAGAATCATTTTTTTCAGATTTAATCCAAAAACTTAGGAAATTGGCTTTGGTAAAGAAATCTTTTCCTCTCACATCTTCATATTCTAATGATGCTTCCCATTTTCCGTCTTTTGCATTTTTATAATCCAGCAAAAGTGAATTTCCCGCAGAATGAAATTCATTTTTATCAACCAATAATTTATTATTCTGATTTTTCACAGAAGCTGAACCTGAAGATTTTACATTTCCATAAAAGAAATTATCTTTCATCAAACTGTTTGTGAAAAAAGTATAATCATATTGATATTCCTGCGCACATAATGATGCGGAAAAAAATAGAGCAGAATATAAGATAGACTTCATAGATTTTATTTTTGAAAAGATAATCATTTTCTCCAAAAGAAGCATAAACGAAAAAAGACAGTTCAAAACTGCCTTTAATCCTTATAGTCAGAGCTATAAATTATTTTGAAGATAAAATATATTGTGCCATAAATTTCGCATTTTCTTTGCTCAATCCATTGTGAGCCGGCATTGGAACATCACCCCAAATTCCTGAGCTTCCTTTGATGATTTTATCTGCCAGCAATTCTACATTCTCCGGCGTGTTTTCATATTTCGCAGCCACTTCTTTATAAGACGGGCCAATCATTCGTTCATCCACTTTATGACATCCTAAACAATCTGCACCTTCCACTAAAGACTGACCTTCAGCAATTGGGTCCGTCACAACTTTTGGTGCAGCTTCGGGTTCTTGTTTCAGAACATCCTTGTTTCCTGAATTATCACTTTTCGAACAAGCCACAATTGAGGCCAGAGCAAACGCCAGAAATAGTCTTTTCATATGTAGATTTTATTGTTTTTTAATGGTCATATGTTATCGCCTATCTTCCTTGGTGTTTGTTTGCAAACTTGTTAATGGCGATTTCATATCCATTGATTTATCCCACAAATTTACCGAATAAGGAATTAAGACTGAATTTAAATTAGAAATAATAGGAATGATTATCTTTGCAGAATGGTAAAAATTGGCAACATAGAACTTCCTGATTTTCCGCTTTTGCTGGCACCGATGGAAGATGTAAGTGATCCACCTTTTAGAAAACTGTGCAAAATGCACGGCGCAGACCTGATGTATTCTGAGTTTATCTCTTCGGAAGGATTGATTCGTGATGCAATTAGGAGCCGCAAAAAGCTAGATATTTTCGATTACGAAAGACCTGTCGGAATCCAGATTTTTGGTGGAGATGAGGAAGCAATGGCAATGTCTGCCAGAATCGTGGAAACAGTTGAGCCAGATTTAGTGGATATTAATTTTGGTTGTCCTGTAAAAAAAGTAGTTTGCAAAGGCGCAGGTGCAGGCGTTTTGAAAGACATCGATTTGATGGTTAGATTAACCAAAGCTGTCGTGAATTCTACACATTTGCCGGTTACTGTAAAGACCAGATTGGGCTGGGATGACAGCAGTATCAATATTGATGAAGTTGCCGAAAGATTACAGGATGTTGGAATCAAAGCCTTAACCATCCACGCCAGAACACGTGCTCAAATGTACAAAGGCGAGGCGGATTGGGAACACATTTCCAGAATCAAAAGCAATCCGAATATCGAAATTCCGATTTTTGGAAATGGCGATGTCGATTCTCCCGAAAAAGCTTTGGAATATAAAAATAAATACAATTGCGACGGAATAATGATTGGTCGTGGAGCGATTGGTTATCCCTGGATTTTCAATGAAATCAAACATTTCTTCGAGACTGGAGAAATTCTTCCCGAGCCAACTATCGCAGAAAGATTAGAAGCTGTGAAAAACCACGCACTTTGGTCTGTGGAATGGAAAGGCGAACGTCCCGGAATTGTGGAAATGAGACAACATTATAGCAATTATTTCCGCGGAATTCCACATTTTAAAGAATTTAAGACTAAGTTTCTTCAGGCTTTAACCCTTGAACAAATTGATGAAATCATTGAAGAGACGAAGCATTTTTATCAGGAAAATGTTAGCTAATTTTTTTTAAACACGAAGCTCACAAGGCTTTTTCACAAAGGTCAAAAATTATTATAGTGAACTTTGTGAACATCTTTGGGTCCATTGTGGTAAATATTATTCAATCTCTGTAACTTTTAACATTTAAATTCCAACTTATCAGACCTCAAATAATTAAAAATGAAAAAATTATTACTTCTCTCTATATTAATCTCCGGAGTTTCACAGGCTCAGTTTTTTGAGAATGCAAAACCGACCAAAATCGATGCGCTAAAAGGTTCTAATACAGAATTCAGGAACTTTTGGGATGTTAAGAAATATGATATTGTCCTGGAACCGAACTTTGAAGCGAAAAGTATCAAAGGAAGTAATAAAATCAGTTTGACAATTGAGAAAGATGTCAGAAACCCGACTTTTCAAATCGATTTGCAAAAGCCAATGAAAGCCGATAAAATATTGGCCAGCTTTCCAATTGCCGAAAAAAAAATTGACGGAGATTTTATTTTCCTGACGACAAAAAAGAATTTCAAAAAAGGAGAAAAATATACAATTGATATAGATTATTCGGGTAATCCGCAAATTGCTAAACACGCACCTTGGGACGGCGGCTGGATTTTCACAAAGGATAAAAACGGAAATCCGTGGATGACTGCGGCTGACGAAGGGATTGGTGCAAGCATTTGGCTTCCTGTAAAAGATATCTGGAGCGATGAGCCTGATAACGGCATAACGTTCAAAATCATCACACCAAAAGACCTTGTTGGCGTTGGCAACGGTAAATTAATCAAAGAAGAAAATCTGGGCGATAAAAAATCCTGGCTTTGGGAAGTGAAAAATCCGATTAATGATTATTCCATTATTCCATCCATCGGGAAATATGTCAATTTCAAAGATACTTTCAACGGCGAAAAGGGAAAACTGGACCTGGATTATTGGGTT
This sequence comes from Chryseobacterium sp. 36-9, assembly GCA_001898785.1. Classification (GTDB taxonomy): domain Bacteria; phylum Bacteroidota; class Bacteroidia; order Flavobacteriales; family Weeksellaceae; genus Epilithonimonas; species Epilithonimonas pallida. The sequence continues at coordinate 64,872 of MKVE01000043.1, forward strand.
TTGGATTATAATCTCGAGACAGCAAAAAAACAATTCGAGCAGGTAAAACCAATGTTGAGCGCTTTCGAATATTGGTTCGGACCATATCCTTTCTATGAGGATTCTTACAAAATCGTGGAGTCACCGCATCTGGGAATGGAACATCAAAGCAACGTCGCTTATGGAAATAATTATGGCAACGGCTACCTTGGAAGAGATTTATCAGGAACGGGTGTCGGGCTGAAGTGGGATTACATTATCATCCATGAATCGGGACACGAATGGTTTGCCAACAATATCACAGCCAAAGACCAGGCTGACATGTGGATCCATGAGAGTTTCACGATGTATTCTGAGCCATTGTTTGTGGAAAAATATATGGACAAAGACTCGGCTGACAAATACATCCAGGGTGTTCGCCAAATGATTGCCAATGACAAGCCAATCATCGGAATGTACGGCATCCGGAATGAAGGCAGCGGCGATATGTATCCGAAAGGTGCGAATATGATTCACACAATTCGCCAGGTGATCAATAATGATGAGAAATTTCGCCAGATTCTGAGAGGTTTAAATAAAGATTTTTATCATCAGACTGTCACCACAAAAGAAGTAGAAGATTATTTCATCCAAAAGTCCGGAATTGATTTGAAGTCGATTTTTGACCAATATCTGAGAACTGTTAAAATTCCGACTTTGGTGTATAAACAAAACGGAAATCAGTTGACTTACAAATGGACAAACGTTGTTCCTGATTTTAAATTACCGATCAGACTGGCTGACGAGCAAGAACTGAAACCAACTGAACAATGGCAAACCACGACTTTGAAATCAGACAAGCCTGTTGAGTTTAATAAGAATTATTACGTGGTTTATTCGAAGCAATAAGTTATTAAACGAAAAGACCTGTTCAAATTTGGACAGGTCTTTTTTCAGCAATATATGATATTATTGATTTTCTATTTTGGAACTTTAAATAACAAAATCATAGCCCAAATCTGTAAAATAGTTTGTACAATATTAATTATCCCTAAGACTAAATCATTCTTAAGGTTCTGAACTATAAAAGGCAAGCCGATTATTCCAAAAAATAAAAGTACCGCAAGAACATACTTCATCCATACTGCTCCTTTACTTACAAAATAACCAAGTACGAAGACGAAACCTACAGAAATTATTGCAAAGAATATTTTCAAGCCATTATCTAAAGTCTCGTATTTCCAAATTAAATTCCCGATTCCCAAAGCACCAGAAAGGTAAATTAAATCCGCAGCTTTTTTATAGTTTGGAGAAATCTGAGATTCTTGATGATTTTCGTTCATTTATAATATTTTTTAAAATCAAATATAGTGTTACTGCAGAAAAAAGCCAGCAGAATTGCTGGTTTTTCATTTATAATTATCATCTACTCCCACTCAATCGTTGCTGGCGGTTTTGAACTGATGTCATAAGCCACTCTGTTGATTCCTCTAACCTCATTAATGATTCTGCTGGAAACGGTATCCAAAAACTCGTAAGGCAATCTGCTCCAGGTTGCCGTCATAAAATCAATTGTGTTGGCAGAACGAACAACGGCTGTATATTCATAAGTTCTTTCATCACCCATTACACCAACGGATTTTACCGGAAGAAGAACCACGAATGCCTGAGAAACTTTCTCATACAAATCATTTTTATATAATTCTTCGATGAAAATATCATCAGCTTCCTGCAAGATTCTAACTTTTTCAGCATCAACTTCTCCCAAAACTCTGATTCCTAAACCTGGACCAGGAAACGGATGTCTGTAAACCAACTCGTGTGGAATTCCCAACTCCTCGCCTACTTTTCTCACCTCATCTTTGAACAATTCCCTCAAAGGTTCCAACAATTCGAATTCCATTTCTTCGGGAAGCCCGCCAACGTTGTGATGAGATTTGATAACTGCAGAAGGTCCTTTCACAGATTGTGATTCGATAACATCCGGATAGATAGTTCCTTGTGCCAAGAATTTCGCACCTTCGATTTGTTTTGATTCTTCATCAAAGACGTGAACAAATTCGTTACCGATGATTTTACGTTTTTCTTCAGGATCACCTACTCCTGCTAATTTGGATAAGAATCTTTCGGAAGCATCTACCATTTTGATGTTCATATGGAAATGTTTGCCGTAATTTTCCATTACTTTTTTGCCTTCGTCTTTTCTCAAAAGTCCCGTATCTACGAAGATACAATTCAGCTGGTCGCCGATGGCTTTATGAATCAAAACTGCAGCTACGGACGAATCAACACCTCCAGACAATCCAAGAATCACTTTTTGATCGCCTACTTTTTCTTTGATTTCGGCAACGGTTCTCTCGATGTAATTTGTTAGTTTCCAGTTTTTGTCAGCTTTACAAATTCCGAATACGAAGTTCTCCAGCATCTTTCCGCCTTCTTCAGAATGCGAAACTTCCGGGTGAAACTGTACGCAATAGATTTTTTTCTCAGGATTTGAAATCGAAGCGATAACACCAGATTTTGCATTGAGTTCAAAACCTTCCGGTAATTCTGCAACCTCGTCAAAATGGCTCATCCAAACGATGGAATTCTGATAGACACCTTTCAGTAATTCGTTTTCTTTTACAATTTCAAGGTGAGCTTTTCCATACTCGCCTTTTTCTCCTTTGGCCACTTTTCCGCCCAAAAGATGTGCTGTTAATTGCATTCCGTAGCAGATTCCTAAAACCGGAATTCCTTGTTTATACAATTCTTTTTCTACAAGGTGCGCATTTTCTGCGTTCACAGAACTTGGACCGCCGGAAAGGATGATTCCTCTTGGTTTTTTCTCAAGAATTTCTGCTAATGGTGTGTTGAATGGTACTATTTCCGAATAGACTTCCATTTCACGGATTCTTCTTCCAATGAGTTGATTGTACTGTGAACCGAAGTCTAAAATGATAATTCCGTTTTGCATATAATGTTGTAATATTTTTTAAAATTGTGCGTAAATAAAAGTTCTTTTGAATGGATAAAAGACGGGCGAACCTGTAAAAACTTTTCTAAGTTCTTCTTTATAATCCTGTTTGTACTGATTTTTCAATTCATCCGGCAGTTTTTCAACAAACGGAATCATTGCTGTTCCTGAAGCCCAGTCAAAAACGGCATCTGCATCTTTCATAATGTGAGGATACACTTTTTCGAAGACATTGATTTTTCTACCTTCGTTGTCTGACAAAATCTTGGCATAATCTTCTATATTAAGAACCGAATATTTTCTTTTCCAACCATTGAAATGTTTCTGATAAACCTCGTGTCCCGCAACAACTGATAACAACTGATGAACGATGAAATTATGATTCGATGGAACTTGTACGGCTAATTGCCCATCGGGATTCAGTTTTGAAATCAGTTTTGGAAACAACTCCTGATGATTATCGCACCATTGCAAAGAGGCGTTGGCTAGAATTAAATCAAATTTATCTTTCAATTCCACCTGCTCCTCAACGCTTCTTTGGAAAAACTGCAATCTTTTTGTTGCGTATTGCTCTGCTTTTTGAAGCATTTCTGCAGAAGAATCGATGCCGATGATTTTTGAATTTGGAATAAAATCTAAAAGTCCAGAAGTCAATTCGCCAGTTCCGCAACCTAAATCGATAACAGACATATTAGATTCTATTTCAATCAGTTTTATTAAATCAAAATATGGTGCTGAACGTTCTTTCTTAAACTGGTCATATATATCCGGATTCCAAGGCATTTTTTAGTAATTAATGATTAATTGTTAATTATAAGTAAACACTTCCACGAGCTCTGTGTGACAAATCTAATACTGAATTGCAAACTAGCCCCGATTGCAACGGCATCCTTTTTTGCCATTGCGATTGCTGACTTGTTCAACAGATTGCTTCACTTCGTCCGCAATGACAAAAAAGATATAGTGGAAAGCGGGAAACAGCTTCTAAAAAAAAGAGACATTGGTCGCCCAACATCTCTATATATTTAGAATTTCGCAATATCGTCTCGGTAAAATCCGTAGTCAAAATCTACTGCAATAGCATCCTCATAGACTTTTTTGCGTGCTTCTTCGAAAGTGTCTCCAAGCGCTACCAAGTTAAGAACTCTACCTCCCGTAGAAACGACTCTGTCTCCTCTTGAATCTGCACCAGCATAAAGCAACGTGCTTCCCTTTACTTTTTCTGCCCCTGTAATCTCAAAGCCTGTCTCGTGATTCTGAGGATAACCTCCCGAACAAACCACAAGACAAACTGCTTTTTTATTTTTAAATTTCAGTTCCAGCTCCTTACCGTGAAGACAATCCTCGATAACATCTACCAAATTGTTCTCTAACAACGGTAAAAGCACCTGAGTTTCCGGGTCACCCAATCTCATATTATATTCCAGAAGATAAGTTCCGCTTTTTGTCACCATTAATCCGAAGAAAATAAATCCTTTGAAGCTAAGACCTTCTTTTTTAAGACCTTCAACAGTTGGATTCATAATATTCTGAACAAAGTCCTGAAAATGCTCATCCGTGAATTCCGGACTTGGCGCTGCAGAACCCATTCCTCCTGTGTTTGGGCCTTTGTCTCCGTTTCCGACTTTTTTGTAATCTTTTGCAGGAATAAAAGGGAAAATCTTTTCACCGTTGGAAACACCGATGATGGATGCTTCGAAACCTTGCAAAAATTCTTCGATAATAACCTGAATCCCAGCATCGCCAAAGATTCTTTTGATCATAAAATCGTGGATTGTACCTTCCGCATCTTCGAGATTTTCAGCTATAACTACGCCTTTTCCGCCAGCTAAACCACTTGCTTTGATTACTAAAGGAAACTTTTGTTTCTGTAAATATTCCTTAGCTTCTGCGTAAGAATCAAATGTTACGGATTGTGCCGTTTTGATTCCGTAAGTTTTCATAAACTTCTTAGAGAATGCCTTGCTGCCTTCCAATGAGGCTGCTTTTTTTGCAGGACCAAAAACCTTGAGGTCAACTTTTTTAAACTCATCCACGATACCTTCTACAAGAGGTGCTTCAGGACCAACAATAGTCAAATCTACCTTGTGTTTGATTGCAAAATCTCTCAGTGCAATGATGTCGGTTTCGTTGATATTTTCTCCCAGTTTTTCGGTAGTGGCATTGCCAGGTGCAAAGTACATCTTCGTAATTCTGTTGTCTTCGCTTAGCTTGGTAGCCAAGGCAGAAGCACGTCCACCGTTTCCTACAATAAGTAATCTCATATTATGTTTTCAGTTTAACTTTTTAAAGTGCCAAATTTAAGATTTTTTGAGGACAAATCTTATACCGAGTCTGATGTATTTTTCTTAAAAGTTTATTAAAAAATTAAGATTGTGGTAATTGCATTGGAACTTCCATTAACAATATTTCGGAATTTTCTTCAGCTTCTAGCACAAAATTTTCTGTATCCCATATCCCAAGACCGTCTCTTTCATCAAGGATTTGGTCGCCGATTTTTGCCTTTCCTTTGATGACAAAAACATACACGCCATTTCCTGATTTATGGATGTTGTATTCCTTAGAAAAACCTTTGTCAAATCTTGCCAAACTGAACCATGCATCCTGATGAATCCACACACCTGCATCATCAGCATTAGGAGAAAGAATCTGCTGAAAATCATTCTGTACAGATTGTTCCTCGATGTTGATTTGATCGTATCTTGGTGTAACATCAGTTTTGTTTGGAATTACCCAGATTTGTAAGAATTTGACAGGTTGTTCGGTGGCGTTTTCCTCGCTGTGCATAATTCCGGTTCCTGCAGACATCACCTGGATATCGCCCTTTTTGATAATTCCGGAATTACCCATATTGTCGCCGTGTCGCAAATCGCCTTCCAAAGGAATCGAGATGATTTCCATATCGCGGTGCGGATGTCTCCCGAATCCCATTCCACCTTCTACAAAATCGTCATTCAAAACTCTGAGAACACCGAAATGCGTTCTTTCCGGATTGTGATAATTGGCAAAACTAAAAGTGTGATGACTTTTTAACCAACCATGGTTAGCATAACCTCTGCTGTCTGATTTGTGATATACTGTTTTCATTATAAATTGATTTTAATTGTTAGGCTTTTTTGTTGATACAAATTTCCAGCTTTGAAAACTCTTACACATTGACGTAGGATAAGAACGAAAAATCCACCGATTTGGTGGATTTAATATTTAGACACTTCGACAAGTTCAGTGTGACAATTCCGTATGAAATTAGAAATGAACCTGCTGGATTTCTTCTTCGATTTCTTTTGGTGTTTCATCATCTGATTTGATGAAAATCATCGTGACAACTGCACCAATCAGCATACAGATTCCACCAACAACAATGTAATCAATTGCCATTTTTCCAAAAACATTGGAAACAATTGGGCCTCCGAAAATCCCGTTGATGATTTGAGGAATGACGATAAAGAAATTAAAAATTCCCATATAAACACCCATTTTTCTTTGCGGAATCACTTCAATCAACATCGCATAAGGCATTGCTAAAATACTTGCCCAGGCAAATCCCAATCCTATCATAGAAATCCAAAGCAACGATGTGTCCTTAATAAAATACATCGAAATTAATCCCAGTCCTCCTGATAACAAAGCCAAAGCGTGTGTTTGTTTTTTGCCTAAGAATTTGGCAATCGGTGTTAATAAGAATGCAAACGGAATCGCCCAAAGATTGTACATCCCAAATAATTTTCCGGTCAAATCCCCGGCATTATTAAAAGCTTCCGAGTGTGTATCTTCCGGAGACAACCCAAAGTGATGTGTAGCCAAAGCACTTGTGGTGAAAACCCACATCGTAAACAGTGCAAACCAAGAGAAAAACTGAACGACGCCCAATCTTTTCATCTGAGTAGGAATGTTCGCAAAATCTTTGAAGATGTCGCTAAATCTAGAAGGTTCTTCCACAATTTCTTTTCCGTCTTCAAAAGCTGCAAACTCTTCAGGTGAATATTCTTTCGTCGTCAGAATCGTGTACAGAATAGTCAACAGTAAAAATCCGGCACCAATATAAAAAGAAAAAATCACGTTATCTGCTACAAAACCTTCTGGTGCAACATTCGAGATTCCCAATCTTGTTAACCAATCAGGAAGATAAGAACCGATTACAGCTCCAATTCCTATCAAAATCGTTTGAACAGAAAACCCAATCGTTCCCTGATGTTTTGGAAGCATATCTCCGACCAGAGCCCGAAAAGGTTCCATTGCCACATTGATAGATGCATCCATCATTGCCAGGAAAATCACGGCTAGTAATAACACATTGGCTGCAATAAGATGAGTCACAGAAGCGGCGTTTGGAAGGAGAACCAATCCGATGGCACATAAAACTGCACCAATCAAAAAATAGGGTTTTCTTCTTCCCAATGGACTCCACGTGTTATCTCCCATATGTCCTATAATGGGTTGAACAATTAATCCTGTTACTGGTGCAACCAACCAAAACCAAGACAACTCGTGAACATCAGCGCCAAGATTTGCTAAAATTCTACTGGCATTTCCGTTCTGTAAACCGAAGGCCATCTGGATTCCCAAAAATCCCATACTCATATTGATAATCTGAGCGATGGAAAGATTTGGTTTTATTTTTTTTGTCATTTATTTTTAAGGTATTTATATATTATTTTAATTTCTGAATCAAAGCATCCTCGATTGGCGTTTTGATTTTGGTGACTTCATCAACAACTTCATTTGGAACTGTTACCGAAAGAACGTATTGCTTTACTTTCCATTTTCCACCGATTTTTTCAACAACACCAGAACCTCTGCAGATTTTCATTTGTGTATCCAAAATCTCATCAAACCAAGCATAATTTCCGTCTTTGCTGAAATAAATATTTCGTTTTAGAGATTTGAAATTCCAAGTTGTTTTCTTATCAAAAAATGGTTTTGCCCAATCTTTGAATTCTTTTTTGTTCCAAACTTCCGTGGCATCTGTCCCGATAAAAGTTGATTCTTCTGCAAAACAATCAAAATAATTTTTATAATCTGCATTGGCAGCAAATGTATTGAAATCGTCCAGTAATTTGTTGATATTCTTTTTCTGCACATTCTCGTAAAATCCCTTTTTCTGGGCAAAGGCTGAATTAGAAAACAATAACAGAAAAAAGAAAAATCCAAATAATGTATATTTTTTCATAATTAAATATAGTTTAATTCATTCTAAAATTAATAATTATCAGAGCAGATAAAATATGCTGAAAATCATTCCCAAATTAAAAGCTGAATGGCAAACAATTGAACCTAATAAAGAGTCTGTTTTTCTTCTGCATATATAAAATAAAACACTGACTAAAAACATACTGATTACCCAAATCAGAGTTGGAATCGTAAAAAGTTTCCATTCATTATTGATAAATACTAATCCGAAATGAGAAATATGAGTCAGAGCAAAAGCAGAACTATCAATTACTGACGCTTTCTTATCTCCAAATGATTTAGCAAAACTCGAATGAACAATGCCTCTGAAAAATAATTCCTCTCCAATTGGACTAAAAATCATTCCTGTAACTGCCATTATTACGAACATTATCAATTTATCATTTTGTTTTATATCTACCGGAATATTATATGATTTCCCAATATAAACATACCAATTTTCAAACGAATTTTGATAAATTAATTCTCCTAAATAATAAAGAACTAAGCTAAAAATCAGACCTGAAATAACAGCAAAAATTAACCAGCCATAATTACTTGGTTTTGTTAATCCAATTACTTTTCGACCATATCTGCTCAGGAAAATGAATGGTGCAATTGCGGAAACTGTCATTATCAAACCAATGTATTTGTAATCTGAAGTTTCATTAGCATTTAAAACCAAAATGAATCTAGGAATACAAATAATTAGAATAAGGAAAAGTCCAAACTTCCAATTGAATGTGAATAATT
>MKVE01000043.1:73746-99643 GCA_001898785.1 Chryseobacterium sp. 36-9
AAGATTTTGCAGGAACAGATAGATTGGTTTTCAAATCAAAATCTTTGTCCGAAATAATATCTTTCCCCGTTGTAAAATTCTTTAATCCTTCGGAAAAACGCTTCAAATCCAGATTTTGAGCTTCTTTGTTGTTATTGATAACCACCATTACTCTTTTGTTATCGGTATAACGGAAATAAACATAAACGTTATTTTTTGGTATATAATGCAAAGTTTTTCCAGTGTGAACCGCTTCGTTTGTTTTTCTCCAGTTCAGAAGTTTTTTGGTGTAATCGAAATATTCATTTTGAGAAGCTGTTCTTCCCGATTTTGTGAAGGCATTGTTCGTATCGCCAGCCCAACCACCTGGAAAATCTTTACGGATTTCGCCATCGCCGCCGTTGTTTTTGTCGCCAGCCATTCCGATTTCGGAACCATAGTATAATTGAGGAATTCCACGAATGGTCAAAATCAAACTCATTGCTAATTTGTAATCTTCAACTTTCGGAAAAATCTGATTAAATCTATTCGTGTCGTGATTCTCAGCAAAAACCAACAGATTATTGATATTCGGATAAAGAAAATCATTCGCCAGGTTGTCATAAACTCTCTGCATTCCAGAATCCCAGCCAGAATCTTCACGGAAAACCTGACCAAGAGCGTCGTGAAGTGTAAAATCCATCACAGAAGGCAAATAAGAATTATAACCTTCTATCGCTGCAATTTTGGAATCCTTCTGCCAATAAGACATCTGCGCCTGGTCGTGCATCCAAACTTCGCCTACAATATTGAATTTCGGATACTCATCGGTGATTCGTTTTGTCCAATCTGCAATTCCTTTTTTATCGTTGTAAGAATATGTGTCCACACGGAACCCGTCCAGACCTGCATATTCAATCCACCAGATTGCGTTCTGAGCCATATAAGTTACAACCATTGGATTGCTTTGGTTCATATCCGGCATTGTCGTATCAAACCAGCCATCCATACATGCTGCTTCATCAACTTTCGCAGCGTTGGTATCAAACTGCGTTGTCATTCTGTAATTACTCCTTTGGAAACCATTTTCCTGTCCGTTCCAATAATGAATCCAATCTTTTGAAGGCAAATCTTTGATAATCCAGCTTTTTGAACCCCAGTGATTGGTCACATAATCCATCACGAGTTTCATTTTTCTTTTATGAAGTTCGTCTGCCATATTCTTGTAATCTTCGTTGGTTCCGTAGCGCGGGTCGATGTTGTAATAATCACTTTGCGCGTAGCCGTGGTAAGAATATGAAGGTTCATTATCCTCCAACAAAGGTGTGTTCCAAATCGTGGTAACACCTAATTCCTGAAGGTAATCCAGATTCTTTACAATACCGGCAATATCTCCACCGTGTCGACCACCGGTTTTGCTTCGGTCAGCTTTTTCAGCCGTGTCTGGTGTGTTGTCGTTTTCCGGATTTCCGTTCGCAAATCTATCAGGCATTATCAGATACATGACATCCGAAGATGTGTAAGAATCTCTGTTCGCTGAATTTTGTTGTCTTTGCCTAAATTCGTAATCAATAGTTTTAACGGTTTTGTTTCCGTTTTTGAAGTTCAGTTTTGTTTTTTGTGGCTGAACGCCGTTTGTGTCAATGGTTACGAAAAGGTAATTCGGGTTTTCAACTTTTTTGACTTCTTTGATTGTGATTCCGCCTGAGAATTCGGGTTGGAGATTTTGAATATCTTTTCCGTAAACTAATAATTGAAGTTCAGGGTTTTTCATTCCGCTCCACCAAAATGCAGGCTCTACTTTTTGAACCTGAGAATAAAAGATGGAGGAAAGTATGATTGAAGAAAATGTGATTATTTTTTTCATAGTGTAAATTTTAGGAAAAGACTTTGTCAAAGTGTGAACCAATGACAAAGTCCTGATTGGTGTTGAAAGCCATAGCCCCGATTGCAGTGGAAATCCTTTTTTGCGTGGACTCTGAGAGCCTCAGCCTGACAAAAGGTGTGGCAAAAAAGATTACAACGGAAAGCGGGATTAAGCTCCTAAAAAAATTATTTAACAGGCTTCACAGAAATTGCATAGCCGCCGCTTCTTACCAGGTGAACCGGCAGTTTTGTTTTGCTGTCAACTGTTTTTTTGTAGATATGATAACTCTGTGGATTGTTTACATAATCAGCGTCTTTTCCATCTTCATAGATCGTTGCTTCATATTTTCTACCCTTGTCCAGAAATGAAAAGTCTACTGTAAAATCTCTCGGGTTCTCATCTGTAACGCCGCCTACAAACCAATTGTCTGTTCCTTTTGCTTTTCTGGCTGTATGGATGTAATCTCCAGGTTCTGCCGAAAGAATTTTTGTGTCATCCCAATCCGCAGCCACATCTTTTATAAACTGGAAGGCATCCATATGTTTTGCGTAATTTTCCGGTAAATCTGCAGCCATTTGTAAAGGCATATACATCACGACATAAAGCGCTAATTGCTTAGCCAAGGTTGTCTGTACAAATCTCTTATCTCCCGGGAAATAATAATCCAGTTTGGTTTGGAAAATCCCCGGCGTATAATCCATAGAACCGCCCATCCATCTTGTAAAAGGGAGAATTGTCTGATGATCCGGTTTGTTACCACCAAAAGCTTCGTACTCTGTCCCACGCGCAGCTTCTGCAGAGATCCAGTTTGGATAGGTTCTGCTTTCTCCGCCAGGACGAACCGACTCGTGAGAATTCACCATGATTTTATAGTCATTTGCTTTTTCAGCAATTCTGTAAAAATGGTTGATTGTCCACTGAGAATAATGGTGTTCCCCTCTTGGAATAATATCGCCTACATAACCCGTTTTCACAGATTTGTAACCGTATTTGTTCATCAATTTGAAAGCATCGTCTGCCCATCTTTCGTAGTTGGTTGCTGAACCGGAAGTCTCGTGGTGCATGATTAAATTAATTCCTTTCGAATGTGCATAATCATTCAACATTTTGATATCAAAATCGGGATAAGGTGTAATGAAATCGAAAACAAACTCCTTAGAATGTCCGAACCAATCTTCCCAACCCGTGTTCCAGCCTTCGATAAGCAAACCTTGGAAGCCGTTTGCAGAAGCGAAATCGATGTATTCTTTAACTTTTGTATTGTTGGCAGCGTGTTTGCCATTCGGAGTTAATTTAGAAAAATCGGTTTTTCCAATGTGCACGTTTTCGGACGTAGAATATGCCCATTGTGATTTCCCGATGATCATTTCCCACCAGACACCCATGTATTTGGTTGGTTTGATGTAAGATGTATCTTTATATTTTGTAGGTTCGTTCAGGTTGAACATCATTTTAGAATCCATTACGTCTTCTGCTTTGGGAGCAACGATAATTGTTCTCCAGGGTGTTACAGTAGGTGTCTGGATGTAACCTTTAGCTCCTTGTCTATCAGCTGTGAGGTGGGTTTTGAATTTGAAATTCTGAGCATCTACTTCCAGGTGTGAAGCCGGATAATCCAGAACTGCCGCTTCTCCTACATTGACATATAACTGATCCTTCCCTTCCTTTTTCAACATCAAAGGTGATTGAACAGCATTCTTGATCAGTTTTTGAGATGCATTGGAATCATAAGCCTTGGGCCACTGATTCGGAATTTCGGAGATTTTTGTGGTTTGATATTGATATTCCTGAGAGTCGTAATCTGCAACAATCCACCAAGCTTTCATATCTGTAGGAAAATCAATCTCGGAATCTTCTTCTCTGATGACAAAATAATTCAGATTTTTTTGTTGAGGAAATTCGTATCTGAAACCTAAACCGTCATTAAACAATCTGAATTTCACAACAATACTTCTATCTGTAGAAGCTTGGTTAAGTGTAATAGCTAATTCATTATAATTGTTAATATAGTTCTTTTTTTCTCCAAGAATTGGCTGCCAGGTTTCGTTTTTTGAATCTCTTTTTTCAGCCGTCTTTGTAAAGCCATTATTAAGATCAAAACCTGCATCTTCGGGTTTTGCAATTTCGGAAGCAAACTTGATAGAAGAATCTTTGAATAATCTTAATCCTAATTTAGAATCCTCTACAACCACATTACCGTTATATTTCAGATTATAAAATGGCACTCCATTTTTCAGTTGGAAATTAGCTTCGAATTTTCCGTCCGGAGACTTTAGACTTTGAGCATAAACGCCGTTAAACATCATAGTAAGCAAAGCTGCTCCAATGGTGAATTTTTTCATTTGACTAAATTTATTTTTTAAAGGTCAAATGGAATCGTTTATCAACTTTTGTATTAATTAAATAATAAATTGGCCAATGACGATTTCATTTTTCTAAGGTTTATATATGTTGTACAATATAAAAAAAGTGCTGCGAAACCGCAACACTTTTTTGTTATAATTAGAGAATTTTACAACTTCACTAGCTTGTAAGTTCCCATTTTCAAATCTACAGTAATGGTATAGAAATTATCACCTCCACTAAATTTGATATTTCCATTAGCATCATTTATACCAAGATATCCGGTATTTCCAATGTTATCTTTACCAATATTACCCCACTCTTTTCCAGACCAATCCTGCTGACCCAGGAATTTGAATTCTGCATTATCAGGAATCTGCCTGATCATTTCAAATTTGCCATTCCCAAGAGAATTGAACTGTTCTGCTGCTCCAGCATTCCAACCTTGTAGAGATCCAACCAAATACAGGTTCGGAATATCCCAAACACCTGAAGTAGCAGTAGCGGTCAAAGACTTAACCCCAAAATCTGCATTAATAACAACATGATAAATTCCTGCTGTTCCGGTGAATTTCATATTTTCATGATCCCCAAATTCAACATTAGATGATACAGTCTTGAAATATCTTTTTTCTGCATCAGTTCTGGAATCATCAATACTATAATTAAGAGGATTCCAGTCTTGTTGACCTAAAAATCTAAAATTTTCAGGTTGCAAATATGTATAGATTTCAGATATATTGTCATGCTTGTATAGCTTTTGAGATCCTGAAGCATTCCAAGAAACCGCTGATGCTGCTCCAACCAAGAAAAAGTCAGGATAATCAACCTGATATGGTTTCATTTTAGCGGTGACAATAGCAGATTTTAGTTCAATGGCAGGAGTAGAAAAGCTTGTTTTTGCAGTAACTCTGAAATCAAATTCGCTTTCAGTATTAACTATTCCCCCAGCTGTCAAAGCTGCAGTATTAAGATCCTTATTTGAAATAGCCAAAGATTTTGAGTTTGTAACTACACCTAGAGAAGAAAAAGTTGTAGAACCTTTCTTAGCAATTTCTACCGTATAAGTCACCGGTGATCCATAGTTAGAATAGTCATTCCAAGTAATTGTAGTAGCAATTGCAGACTGATCAGCAGAATTAAGGGTAATTGTACCTCCATTTGTCGGAGCTGTAATTATAGGCCCATCAACAGGATAAACTTTTACTCCAAAGCTGATTGTATTAGAAATTTCCGAATCTTTTGTTATTCTTATATAGACAAGCTGAGAAGTGAATGGCGAAAAATTTAGTTGTAACAACTTAGCATTCAAATTTCCTATAGTTGTTGTAAAACTGTTTTCGGATGATTTTCCTAATTCAACTTTTTTAGTAAAATCAGATGTTGATGACAATTCTACTTTATATTCACCGCTTCCTATTGATTCCCAAACCAAAGTAAAGGGATTGTTGCTCATAGTTTTGTATAATACATTTTCAGCACCTAAAGATGTATCATTAAGCTTAAAGCTTGCTTCTTTCGTTGTCCATTCTACATCATCATGATTACATCCAGTAAATATTACCGAAATGATTATAGAGAATAGAAATAATTTTAGTATATTTTTCATAAAGATTTAATTAAAGATTATTTTACAGGTATAATTGAGTATACTCCTGTGAAATCATTGAAATAAACACTATAATTCCATTCATCATTTACCGGAATATTAGCACCTCCTATTGTAGCCGTGCCAAAAAATTCACTGCTAGTTCCCCAACTCACATCCCAAGAATTATTTGCTCGAAACTTTATCTCTCCAGAAGAAATTGTCAAAGTCTTTGTCCAGACGTGAGGATCAAAACCAGATTTTATAAGTTGAATATCTGTATTCCAATTTCCTCCATTTCCAATTATTGATATATTATTATAAGTTGTTACAGGATTAGAAAGTTTTGTAAATGTATATGTTAAATTTGAAGTGTCAACTTCTAATTTATAATAACCTTCTGAATTTACTGGTATATTCCCAGAACCTCCACTGGTATCCAAAGTTCCCCCATTTCCAGATGCAGATCCCAAGCCATATTGTAGATCCCATGAGCCTTTAACTTGAATCATTTTAAAACCTCCAACTTTAAAAAAACCAGTATAAGTATATTTCTTGTTATTTCCAGCCGTTTTTTGTAATGGATACAGATTGTCATTACTTGCGGAATTATCCCATCCTGCGGCTGTTGCATCTCCAATTAAATAATAATCCACATAGTCATACGTTGGGCTTGCTTGATATGGAGTAATTGTAAGTTTAGATATATTAGATGTTTGTAATAGAAGTCTATTATCTCCTAAATATGATTTTACTCTAAAGTACATACTTTGAACTTCATAAGGCACTAAACCTATCTTCTTTGCTGATTCATTTAATTCCTTTGTTGTAAATGTAACATATCTTATGGACTGTGCTAAAGATGTTAAAGTATAAGGATTTTCAAATGTTTGTTTAGAACTTATTTCTACCTCATATTTTACTTCTGTAGGAGCACTGTATCCTGCAGACTTCCAACTAAGTGTTAATGCCGGATTTGAGGGAAAATTGGAATCTAAAACTAATGTTTGAGAAGATAAATCAGTAACAATCGGAGCAGATACTGCTTCTTCTATCACTTTATCACCATTATCACAAGAAAACAAGCTAAACGCTAAAATACCACTTAAAAGTATTTTGTTAAATATATATTTTTTCATTGTTTAATAATTAAGTTAATAACCTGGGTTTTGCTTTAAATTTGGGTTCATTATAACCTGATTATAAGGAATTGGCATTAGATTAATAGTTGATGACAAAGAATTTCCATTTGCCGAACCTTTCCAATTCCAAACGTACTGACTACCGGACAATCTATTAAATCTAATTAAGTCTTGTCTACGATGTCCTTCCCAATAAAGTTCTCTACCTCTTTCTTCTATAATAAATTTTTCAGTAATATCAGAAGCAGAAACATCAGCCAATCCTGCTCTTTTTCTTAATGGGTTTAAGTAAGTACTTGCTGCAATATTTTTATCAGCTGCGCCATATAGTGCACATTCAGCATACATTAAATATGCATCAGACAATCTGAACATCGGGAAATCCGTATCTACAAAATTAGACCCACTTCCTCCGGCAATATAACTTCCGTCTTTTCTAATATTAGTAAATTTTGTAACTCTATAACCTTGCCTATCAACCGATAAATCGGAAATAAATTCGATTAGCCCCGTTCTTTTATCAAACATAGCTCTTTTATCGCTCGTATTAAAAAGTCCAACAAATTCTCTCGTCGTCTTATTACCACCCCATTGCCCAGAAGAACCTAAATAAAAAGCTGGTTGTAAGTCTATCCCATCCGTTTTACCTATTCCTGCGGCATTAATAACGTAAGACATATTACCATAAGATTGTGCATTATTAGGATCAGAAACTATTGGGAAAATAATTTCTGAAGATGTGTTATTATCACCTTTAAATGTATCCGCATAATTCGTATCAATTGTGTAGCCAGCATTTAGAACATAATCTTCAAGAGCTTTTTTACAATCTGGATATCTTGTAGTACCGGTATAAACACCTGCATTTAAATATAATTTTGCTAATAACATTCCCGCTGCTGCCTTATCAGCTCTTCCGTAAATACTTCTTGCTGGTCTCAATTGTGGAATAATATCTTTTAATTCACCTTCTATAAAACTAAAAACTTGCTGTCTAGTTCTAACTTTTGGGGCTGTTGTACCTGGTAAATCAGTTTCATCTATAAAAGGTACATTACCAAAATTATCTATTGCGTGAAAATATAGTAAAGCTCTTAAAAACCTTGCTTCTGCTCTGTAATATTTAACTTCAGTTTTTTGCGATTCGTTTAAGCCTCTGCTGTTGATTTTTTCATCTGTTGACTCTCTAACAAACTCATTTGTCTTAGAAATTGCGGTAAAAATTCTATAGAAAAAATTGTCTATTACTTTATTTGATGAATTCAAATTAGCAGATGATAAATCAATCATACCGTCATCTCCTTCCCAACTATTTTTAGCTTCATCCGTTAACAATTCCTGGGTGCTCCACCACACTCTAAAATAGTTTGACGAACCTCCATCAAAACCATCCAAATCCGAAGCATCAGTTACTTCACCATTTGGACCGCCCTGACCAGCTATGCTAAGTTGCGCATATAGCTTTGCGTTTAATCCAACGTATGTTCCATAAGGGTCGTTTTCAAACTGATTTTCAACAGTTACTCTGCCATCTTCGGGAACTTGATCCAGATCATTAAGGCAGGATATAGTTGACAGACAAATTCCTCCAATAAAAATTATCTTATATATTGACTTTTTCATTTTTTAAGTTTTTTAATTAAAAATCTACATTAACACCGAATGTAAATACTCTTGATCTTGGATATAGATTCCAGTCTACGCCTAATTTGCTTCGATCTGTTCCCACTTCAGGATCCAAGCCAGAATACTTTGTAATTGTAAATACATTTTGCACAGATCCGTAAAATCTAAATCTTGTTTTCGTGTTTAAAAAATTATCAAAAACATATCCTGCTGTTATATTATCCAACTTAACAAATGACGCGTTTTCAAGATATAGATCAGAAATGAATTGAAAACTTCCAGGAGCATTAACAAAACCTGTATTATTATAATTTGTGACTGTATTATTTACCGCTCCAAATCCATCAGAATCTATATATTTAAGAGTTGAATATCTCGCATTAATATTGTTAAATGCATAATTACCCAGGCTAGCCCTCCAAACCGTTCTCAAATCAAAATTACCGATTTGTAAGAATGTGTTCCAACCAAAAGTAAAATCTGGTATACCAGATTTACCTGTAAGATATCTATCATCTGGTGTAATTTTACCATCTCCGTTCATGTCAACAAAAACTCCCTCTAAAGGTCTTCCATCGGCACCATAGGTTTGTTTGTATAAATAAAACTCATAAGGAATATTACCTACACTCATCGCCTGAACATTAGGATTTTGCACCAATCCACTTAGTCCTCCAAAGCTCGTAGCATCAATACTTCCGTCAACATTAACTTTTGTCGTTTTCATATCTACCCAACCCATGTTGACTCCAAGGTCAAATTTGGTTTTAGCTTTATTAATTACTTTAAAATTTAAATCAACATCAATACCCTGGCTTTTAATCTCCGCAAAATTACCTGCAATTTTACTATTATAATTAGCTCCAGCAGGTAAAAATGCTGTATATAATAGATCTTGTATATCTTTTCTCCAATAATCAACAGATCCTGTAATTCTTTTTAAGATCCCAAAATCCAACCCCATATTATATTGAGCTGTTTTTTCCCATCTAAGTTGGCTATTATAAGCGTTTGGATTGATTGTACTTAGAAAAACTGGTGCCTGATTAATCCCGTTTGGATATGATACGAAATTTGCTAAAGGGCTGTTTACTATATTATAGTAAGCAACAGTTGGGTACCAGTTGTTACCCAAATCCTGATTTCCCGTTATTCCCCACCCTAATCTTAGCTTCATATCGCTAAAGAAATTGTTGTCTTTCAACCAATCTTCTTTTTTCATCTGCCAAGCAAATGCTGCAGAAGGAGATGTTGCCCATCTATATTGGCTATTATTAAATCTAGATGACGCTTCATGCCTTACGGTAAGTGTTAATAAGTACTTGTCAACGAAAGTAATATTACCTCTCCCAAAAAATGATATTAAAACCCCTTTGTCTCTATAATAACCATAAGAATATTGTGATGGGTCATTTAAAAACTTAGAAGCATCACCAGCATTTCTAAAACTTTGATAAGAATACCCCCCGGTAAAACCTAAATCTGATATGACACCAGAATTAAAATCACTTTTATTATATTTAAGATATAAATCTAAAGACTGGTTATTTCTTACTTGATTGCTTACATCAGCATAAGGAATTTGCGCTCCAGTACTAGTATTTACTGCTGTAAGATATGCCTGGTTGTCATTGGTTGTTTTAGATTCTGTATATTCTAATCCTAAGTTCGCAACGGCACTTAAACCTTTAAGAAAAGGAAACTTATATTCAAATTCAGACGAACCTAAAAATTGTTTTACATCAGCAATATTTCTTTTACCTTCTAGCGTCGCTACTGGGTTTCCTAACCCAACATTTTGGGGTGTACTTACAAAAGTATTTGATCCAGAAGTATATTCTTGTAGCCATTGAACATAACCTCCGTAATTTTGATAAAGAGGTAAATCTGACATTACTGGCTTCGTAGGATCCATAGCAATAGCTTGCCCTATTGCTCCAGTATCTGCATATCTATACTTTGTCTTTGTACCTTTCGCATTAATCGTTATTAGAAAATTATCATTTAACAATTTTGGAGTTAAATTAATACTAGCATTCATCCTTTCAAAATTGGATGTTTTTAGTATACCATCATTATTATTATAACCAACTGACAGTCTCATAGGAAGCTTACCCTTAAATGCATTTCCTCTTGCACTAAAGTCCTGGGCGGTTCCCCAAGCTTTTTGGTAAATCTCTTTTTGCCAATCTGTGTTATATAAAGCCTGATTTCCGGAAGCATCTCTGACTCCTAATAAATCATATTTAGCTGGCAATTGATTTTTAACAATATCTGTAAGTTCCGATGCTGAGAAAACATCATAAGTTTTCATTTTCATATTCAGCTGCGCATTTCCCGAATAATTAAATTTCCACTTGCCTTGGCTTCCGCTTTTAGTTTTGATAATAATAACTCCGGCAGAAGCACGAACACCATAGATAGCTGTTGCAGACGCATCTTTTAATACGGATATAGACTCAATATCATTAGGATTTACCAAGTTTAATGGATTACCAACGCCACCAGTACTTTCCCTTGTAATAGCTACTCCATCAATCACATAAAGGGGATCAGTATTTCCAGAAATAGAAGAAATCCCCCTAATCGTTACATTAGCACCACCTCCTGGGGCTCCATCGGTACTTATAGTAACACCTGCTGCTTTTCCTTGTAGTAATTGTTGCGTACTTACAATAGCTCCCTTATTAAAATCCTTATCGGTAAGCGCAGTAACGGAGCCTGTTAAATCAGACTTTTTCTTTGCACCATAACCAATCAGCACAACCTGCTCGATTTCGGTTTCTTTTTTGGCCGAATCGCTTTGTTGTGCATGTAACATTGATCCGAGCAATAGAAATGCTGGAGCAATTTTTAATACATTATAGTTTCTCACAAAAAATAAATTTTTAAGGTTTATATTATTATTTTCAAATCATTAAGATATACACTATCTCTTGTTTCGCAATTTATAAAAAAATCGATATTCTGTTAAAATAATTTTAAAATCATCACAATCCCACCTAATTTAATGCTAAAAAAAACAAACACAAACAAATAAAACACTGAAAAACAGAAACTTAAACTTATGTTAATTTTTTTAACAAAAACTGTTTTTGCAATGTTTTTCATGAAATTTTAACAATTTTTCTTCTTCTAAATTAACCAATATTAATCCTATATTAATCAAAAATGAACTTTTTGGAATTTTATTGATTTTCATGTAAAGAGGAAAAAACAAGTATTTACGGTGATTTCAAAAAACAAATAAATTACATTAATAATCATTAAAAAATTATTTTTTTCAACAATAAATAAAAAAATAGTTAAAAACCATCAAAACCAATTTGAAGAGACATCTGAATGGATAAGGTTAATAAATATTTTTCCATTGCCCTATCATTTCTTTTATTAACAATCTAAATGAAAATCGTAATTTTGCAATTCAAATTTTTTATTTATAAAATGTCAAACAGAAAGATGATTACGGCAGCTTTGCCTTATGCAAACGGACCGGTTCATATAGGGCATTTGGCGGGTGTATATATTCCTGCGGATGTTTACGCAAGATTTCAGAGAAGATTGGGAAAAGATGTAGCGTTTATCTGTGGTTCGGATGAGCATGGGATTCCTATTACTATAAGAGCTAAAAAAGAAGGAGTTACGCCACAGGATATTGTTGATAAATACCATGAGATCATCAAAAAATCTTTTTCGGATTTGGGAATTTCATTTGATGAATATTCCAGAACAACTTCTAAAAATCATTATGAGACCAGTCAGGATTTCTTCAAAGTTCTTTATGAAAAAGGAAAGTTTACGGAAGAAATGTCTGAGCAATATTTTGATGAACAGGCTAATGAATTCTTAGCCGACAGATATATTGTAGGAACCTGCCCGAATTGTGGAAACGAAAATGCATACGGAGATCAGTGTGAAAGATGCGGGACTACCCTTTCTCCATCTGAACTGATCAATCCAAAATCAATGTTAAGCGGAAATGTTCCTATCTTAAAAGAAACAAAAAACTGGTATTTACCGTTAAATGAATATGAAGATTTCCTGAACGAATGGATTATTGAAGGTCACAAAGACGACTGGAAACCCAATGTTTACGGACAGGTAAAATCATGGCTGAATGACGGGCTGAAACCGCGTGCAATGACCAGAGATCTGAATTGGGGAGTTCCTGTTCCGCTTCCTGGTGCAGAAGGAAAAGTTCTGTATGTATGGTTTGATGCGCCGATTGGCTATATTTCTTTCACGAAAGAATGGGCAGAGAAAAACGGGAAAAACTGGAAAGATTACTGGCAAAGCGAAGATTCTGATTTGGTTCACTTTATCGGAAAAGATAATATTGTATTTCACTGTATTATTTTCCCTTCGATGATGAAGGCTCACGGAGATTTCATCATGCCGAAAAACGTTCCTGCTTTTGAATTCCTTAATCTTGAAAATGATAAAATTTCAACTTCAAGAAACTGGGCGGTTTGGGCACATGAATATGTAGAAGATTTCCCGGGACAAGAAGACGTGCTAAGATATGCTCTTCTTTCATCAGCTCCGGAAACGAAGGATAATAATTTTACCTGGAAAGATTTTCAGACGAAGAACAACTCTGAGTTGGTTGGGATTTTTGGGAACTTTATCAATAGAGTTGCTGTTTTAATTCATAAATATTATGACGGAGTTGTTCCTCAAGGTGATGCAAACAGTCCTGAATTAAAGGAAATCAACAAAGCAGCGAAAGAAATTTCAGGGTTTTTAGAAAATTATGAATTCAGAAATTCTCTAACAGCTCTGATGAATTTAGCTCGTTTTGGAAACCAATATCTTCAGACAGAAGAACCTTGGAAAACCATTAAAGACAATCCTGAAAAAGCGGCTCAATCCTTATTTGTCGGAGCTCAGATTGCAGTTGCTTTAGCTCAGTTATGCGAACCGTTTATGCCTTTCAGCTCTGAGAAATTATTGAACATGTTCAATGTACAGAGGTCAGACTGGAATGATGTTGAAACAAAATCTGTTTTAATTGAAACCGGTCATAAAATTAACGAAGCATCTCTTCTTTTCTCAAAAATTGAAGATGATGTGATTGAAGGTCAAATTCAAAAGCTTGAAAACACAAAGCAAAACAATAAAAAAACAAACCCTAACGCCAATCCTATGAAAGAAGAAATCACTTTTGATGATTTTACTAAAATTGACTTGAGAACAGCAACCATCTTAGAAGCTGAAAAAGTTGAAAAAGCAGATAAATTACTAAAACTTACCGTGGATACAGGCGTTGACGTAAGAACTGTGGTTTCAGGAATTGCAGAAAGCTTCACTCCGGAAGAAGTAATCGGAAAGCAGGTCATGATTTTATTAAACCTTGCTCCAAGAAAAATCAGAGGAATAGAATCTCAGGGAATGTTGTTATTGACAACAAAACCGGACGGAAAATTATCTTTCGTCACACCTGATGACAGCAATGTTGAGAACGGTATTGAAATTGGATAATTTTCAATATTTCAGATAAAAAAATCCACATGAATTTCATGTGGATTTTTTGTTTTTTAAAAGATGCTTCGACAGGCTCAGCATGACATCTCTAATACTGTCAAAAAGCGTTGTAAAGTTTTGCAATAAAAAAGCAATTAGTATTCACGATGTCATGCTGAGCCTGTCGAAGCATCTCCAATTCATTATTTTTTAATTAATCTTGCTAAATAAGCATCTTCATCCTGCAGAACTTTCTCAATTTTAAAACCATTATTTTCAGCCGCATTTTTCAAAGTATTGAAATCCAAGTACAACCATTTTATAGGATCTTCAGATTCACCTTTGTAATGAACGATATAATCCAGCTCTCCGTAATACCCTTCTGCAGGAATATAAACTCCTCCATCTTCATCGCGGTCAAACATATATAAAATGTCGGTGCTGTCTATTAGAATCTGCCCTTTTTCATTTAATAAAGAATAAAGTTTCTTTAAGTAAATATCAATAACATTAAGACTCTGAAAAATCCCGGTTCCGTTCATCAATAGCAAGATTGTATCGAAAGTCTCTCCTTCAAAGTGAAGCATATTTTCTGCAATCGCTTTTTGAATTCCTCTCAATTGACAAACTTCAATGGATTTTGGTGAAATATCCAATGCGGTGACATCAAGATTTCTTTCATTCTGAAGGTATAAAGTATGTGAACCCGCTCCAGCTCCAATATCCAAAACTTTTCCTTTGGATAATTTTAAGGCTTTCTGTTCAATATCATTCATATCTTCAAAATCACGGAAAAGATAATCTACCGGAAGCTCGTCCAGTTCAGAAATTGAAGTTTCAGTCTGCAGATCTTTCGGATTTTCATTATGATAATAATCCCAGATAGCGCGTCCCATTAAATCTTTCATAGCTATAAATATGGTTGCAAAGATACTGCGTTCCAAAAAGAAACGAAAAATATATTCTTAATTAAGAGTATTATTTCTTTTAAAATCATTTTAAATACTTTATAAGCATCATTAACATTTTCTATTTTTCCGGCACTATTCTTCTTACAATATTTCCTAACTTGTCTTTTTTAAATACAAGAACAACCTCATGACAAATAAAAGTTTTAATGTTCATCAGGGTTTTACTTTCAGTAAGCATGTTCCGGAGGAAATTTCTAATTTCGACAGGGTTTTCGATGTATTCAGAGATTTGCTCATCCACACTTCTGGCGATCTTGAGGAAGCTTTTGAATGGCTTGATATGCTTGACAGAGAATACAATATTTTCGATGATGAATACACCCGTGAAGATTTTGAAGAAGATCTGAAAAAACGCGGCTATATCAAAGCAGAAGATCCTGAAGACGGCAATTCCGGAACCGGAGAAGGTAAAAACGTGTTGACTGCCAAACTGGAAGCTGCCCTTCGTGAATATGCCCTGGATCAGATTTTCGGGAAGCTCCAGAAAAGTGGTATCGGAAATCACCGCACAAGCAAAACGGGAATCGGTGACGAGCGCGATGGTGAACACCGAAATTTCCAGTATGGTGATGATTTATCAGCTGTAAATATGACTGAAAGTTTGAAAAACGCCCAGATCAACAATGGAATTTCAGATCTCAGAATGACGCAAGATGACCTCATCGTAGAAGAAACCAAACACAAAGCTCAGATGAGCACGGTTTTAATGATAGATATCAGTCACTCTATGATTCTGTATGGCGAAGACCGTATTACTCCTGCCAAAAAAGTAGCCATGGCTCTGGTGGAATTAATCAAAAGAAAATATCCGAAAGATTCTATTGATATTATTGTTTTCGGAAATGAAGCATGGCCGATTAAAATTAAAGATTTGCCTTATTTGCAAGTTGGGCCGTATCATACAAATACAGTTGCCGGGTTGGAACTGGCAATGGATATTCTGCGAAGAAAAAGAAATACCAACAAGCAGATCTTCATGATTACCGACGGAAAACCAAGCTGTCTGAAGTTACCGAACGGAGAATATTACATGAACAGTGTAGGACTTGATGAAAGAATTGTTTCCGAATGTCTTCATAAAGCAGCACAGGCAAGAAAACTGAAAATTCCGATCACTACTTTTATGATTGCACAGGATCCTTATCTCCGAAAATTTGTAGAAATCTTTACCGCTCAGAATAAAGGAAAAGCTTTCCTTACAGGACTTTCAGGATTAGGACAGATGATTTTTGAAGATTACGAAAAGAATAGGATTAAAAGGATTTGAGAAAGAGCCAAGGTAAAAGTAAAAAGGTAAATGTCTTTACAAACCAAAATAAAGCAGTTAGTTAGACCTATTAATACTGCTATATAACACATTATATGACTAGACAAATGAAAAACGATACAACATTTAAAGAACTAAAAAAATCAGGATATACAGATAAAACCATCAATCAGGAAATTCAGGCTAATCTGATTGCTAAGATCAAAGCTAAAGAACCTGTTTTTGAAGGACTTTACGGCTATGAAGATACCGTGATTCCTCAATTGAAAAAAGCAATTCTGGCAAGTCATCACATCAACCTTTTAGGATTACGCGGGCAGGCAAAAACAAGAATTGCCAGAAGCATGGTCAATCTTTTGGATGAGTATATGCCGATTGTAAAAGGTTCTGAAATTAACGACAGTCCGTTTCAGCCGATTTCAAAATATGCGAGAGACCTGATTGCAGAACTTGGTGATGAAACTCCGATTTCATGGGTTCACCGTTCAGACCGTTTTTTTGAAAAACTGGCGACGCCTGATGTCAATATTGCAGATTTAATTGGAGACATAGATCCTATTAAAGCAGCGACTTTAAAATTACCTTATTCTGACGAAAGAGTTTTGCATTACGGAATGATTCCAAGAGCCAACCGTTCTATTTTTGTTTTGAATGAATTACCCGATCTGCAGGCCAGAATTCAGGTTTCATTGTTTAATATTTTACAGGAAGGTGATATTCAGATCAGAGGTTTCCAATTGAGAATGCCTTTGGATATTCAGTTTGTATTTACGGCAAACCCGGAAGATTATACCAACAGAGGAAGTATTGTAACACCTTTAAAAGACAGAATAGGTTCTCAAATCTTCACTCATTATCCGAAAAGTGTTGAGCTTGCCAAGCAGATTACCGAGCAGGAAGCTTTAATTTCTCCTGAAGATCGTGACAAAATCCAAATCTCTGATTTGGCGAAAAATCTTTTGGAAGAAGTAGCTTTTGTAGCCAGAGACAGTGAATATGTGGATGCCAAAAGTGGAGTAAGCGCAAGATTAACGATCAGTGCCATGGAAAATCTTTTTGCAGCGGCTAAACTGCGTCTTTTGGAAACCGGTTCAGAAAAAACAAGCATTCGTCTTTTAGATTTCATGTCTATTATTCCTTCTATCACCGGAAAAATCGAACTGGTGTATGAAGGAGAACAGGAAGGGGCGGATCATGTTGCCAAGATTCTTATCGATGATGCAATTATGGTTCAGTTTGAAAGTCTTTTTCCCCGAATTCCCAAGCTGGAAAAAGAAGGACTGAAAACACCTTACACCGATATCATCCAATGGTTCAACAGCAATCATCTTGAACTGAATTATGCTGATACCGACAAAGAATTTTATAAGAAACTGAACAGCATAAAACCTTTGACAACTTTGATTGAAGACAATGTTCCTGAATTGGATGAAAACGAACAAAACTTCTGCAAAGAACTTGTCCTTTGGGCTTTAACCATAAGCAAAAAGCTTGACAAGTCCGAGAATACTTCAGCTTTCAATTTTGAATCTGTCGGAATCGGGCAGTTTTTCAGAAGTTAAAAATTACCGGGAAACTTACGTTAAAAAAAGTATTCATGTCGTCAAAGCAACAACCTCAGATTAATCGTTTGAGGTTGTTGTATTTATAGCCCCGATTGCAGTGGAAATCCTTTTTGCGAGAGGCTATGCCGAGCAAAAAGATTATAACGAAAAGCGGGATAAAGCTTCTAAAAAATATTTAAAACTGTCCGCCTCCGAGTGCTCTGTAAAATTCGGTTACGGCCTGTAACTGTTGCAGTTTGTCGTTAACAGCAGACAATTTTGCAGCCAATAAAGATTGTTCGGAAGTCAAAACATTCACATAGTTGGTGTTGGAAGAATAGGTCAATAATTCTTTGTTGAATTCAACAGCTTTCTCCAGAGACTGGATTTGCAGCTGTCTTGTCGCTTCCTTCTCCTTCGCTTTTTGGTAAGATAATAAAGAGTTGGAAACCTCGGAACCAGCCGTCAGTAATGTTTTTTCAAAGGTATAATAAGCCTGCATTTTTCGGGCTTCCATTATTTTGACCTGAGCTTTTCTGTTGCCCATCTGGAAAATATTCTGTGTTAGAGTACCGCCAACCGTATAAAATAAAGAGTTGGTGAAGAAATTTTCCAGAGTTCTCGATGACAAACCTAAAGTTCCGGTAATGCTTAATGTAGGATACACCTGTGCCATTGCCATATTTTTATTTTCAAATGCCTGGCGGAAGCCCAGTTCTGCGGCCTGCACATCCGGACGGTTTTTAAGTAATGAAACAGGAATACCAGTCTTAAGGTCATTGTAAACTACCTGTGAGTCGATAGTATTTCTGTCAATCGATTGTGGATTGTCATTCATCAGAATGCTTAATGAGTTTTCTGTCTGCTGAATCTGCAATTCCAAATCCGGCACCGTCAATTGCGCTGAATACAGATTGGCCCTGCTCTGCTCCACATCTGCACCCGTGAGATAGGCTGCTTCCATAAGAGCTTCCACTGTTTCCACATCTTTTTTCCTAAGCTCGATGGTTTGTTTTGTGATCTCAAGCTGCTTATCTAGCGAAATCAATTGGTAATAAAGATTGGCAGCCTGTGCAACCAGCTGAGTCTGAATAGCACGTTTTGCCGCATCGGTTTGAAGAAAACCTGCATAAGCTGATCTTTTCAAAGACTTGATCCTTCCCCAGATGTCCACTTCCCAACCTGTGGATATCCCTAATCTATAAACCAACAGATCCGGCATTATAAAGTTACCGCCTTGAGCAGCTGCACTGTTCTTGGTTTCTGTCACAGAAGCAACACCATCCAGACTTGGCAGATTCTGTAATTTTGATTGTTTGAACACCGCATCGGCTTCCTGAATTCTTGCAACGGCAAGCTTCAGGTCAAGATTATTCTGAATAGTTTTATTAATGATATTCTGAAGTTTCTGATCAGTGAAAATCTGATTCCATGAAATGTTTGCGATAGACGTACTGTCATTGCTCGTTTTCTGGCGGAAGAGATTATCCTGTCTGCTTTGTTCTATCTGCGGATCCTGATAAGTATCCGTCACTTTACAAGAGTAAAAGAAACCTGCGATACCTGCCAATAGAACTAAATTTATGATTTTAATTTTCATCTGTAACTTTAATTTGGGTTATTCGCTAAGTTCTCCTTCGTATTTTTCTAGGTCTTTTTTACCGCTTACTTTTTCCTGCAGATACATAAACACAGCAAATAAAATCGGGATAAAGAACACGCCGAAAATAGTTCCGAACAACATTCCTCCAATGGCTCCAATACCAATCGATTGGTTACCTACTGCTCCGGCTCCCGTTGAAATCGCTAACGGAATTAAACCGAAAATGAAAGCAAATGATGTCATCAGAATTGGACGAATCCTTTGTTTTGCACCGCTAATAGCAGCGTGACTTATTGAGTAACCTTTTTTCCTTGCATCTAAAGCAAACTCTACAATGAGGATCGCATTCTTCGCCAAGAGTCCAATCAACATAATGAGTGAAATCTGAGTATAAATATTGTTAGAGCCTCCAATCCATGCACTAAACATCATTACTCCCGCCAAACCGACAGGTAGTGATAGCATTACCGCAAATGGTAACAAATAACTTTCGTATTGTGCAGCCAGAAGAAAATAAACAAATACACAGCAAAGAATGAAAATAAATACCGTTTGGCTTCCCGCGCTAACTTCTTCCCTTGTCAAACCGGAATATTCGTAACCGTAACCCTGAGGAAGTGTTTGACCCGCAACTTCCTGAACAGCATTAATTGCATCTCCCGAAGAGAATCCCGGATTTGGTGTTCCATTGACGGAAATTGCTGTAAATAAGTTGAAACGCCCAATTGCCTGAGGTCCGTAAACTCTTTTTGCCGTTATAAATCTGCTAAGCGGCGCCATTTCCCCACTTGCATTTCTTACCTTAATCATATTGAAACTCTCCAAGTTCTCTCTAGCTTCATAAGGCGCCTGATAAATCACACGATATTGTTTCCCGAACAAGTTGATGTTGGACGAATATACTCCACCATAATAACCCTGCATCGTACTCAAAATATCGGACACCGAGAAACCGGCAGCTTTTGCAGCAGGAATATCAATATCAATCATGTATTGAGGATAATTCGGGTTGAAAGAAGTGAATGTTTTCTGGATTTCCGGGCGTTGGTTCATTTTATCAATGAAATCATTGGTCACCTTATTAAGATCACTCACACTTCCTCCTTTCTGATCCTGTATCTGCAATTCGAAACCGGCAGCATTACCAAACCCTTGCAAAGTCGGTCTTCCGAAGAATGTCATTTTTGCGTCTTTGATTCCGGCTGTTTCCTTGTACATTTTTGCAACGAACGATTGTAGATCCTCACCTTTTTTGGTCCTGTCTTTCCAGTCTTTCAGTTTTACAATCAACATCCCATTATTAGACCCTGTTCCACTAATCATTCCTCTTCCTGAAACTTTGAAAACGTGAAGAACTTCGGGTTGCTTCTCAACAATTTTTTCAACTTTAGCAAGAACTTCTTTCGTTCTATTTTCGTTGGAACCAATCGGAAGCGAAATATCCATAAAAATCCCGCCCATATCTTCACTAGGAACGAAAGACTTAGGTGTCGTATTCATTAACCAGACAAAGATTCCGGCAAAAACTGCAAGTCCGGCAAATGCCATCCATTTTTTTCTCAGTAAAAATAAAACACCTCGTGAGTATCGTTTTACAAAAGCATCGAAAATGATATTGAAGTTTGTGAAAAATCTCTGTATAAAATTCTTTTGCTTTTCTTCATGGGAATGAGGTTTCAGGAAAATTGCACATAATGCAGGACTCAGTGTCAATGCATTAACGGCAGATAATACAATCGATATCGCTAATGTCAACCCAAACTGTTTATAGAAAACTCCTGCGGAACCGGTAATGAAACTCACAGGA
The DNA here is from genome assembly GCA_001898785.1 of Chryseobacterium sp. 36-9. Taxonomy (GTDB): domain Bacteria; phylum Bacteroidota; class Bacteroidia; order Flavobacteriales; family Weeksellaceae; genus Epilithonimonas; species Epilithonimonas pallida. The sequence continues at coordinate 94,926 of MKVE01000043.1, forward strand.
ATAAAAACCGCAGCCATTACTAATGTTATACTGATAATCGCTCCACTGATCTCATCCATTGCATTCACCGATGCTTTTAAAGGAGATTTTTCACCTTGCTCCAGTTTACTATGGACTGCTTCTACAACTACAATTGCATCATCCACAACAATTCCCACCGCCAAAATCAATGCAAAAAGCGTCAAGAGGTTTATTGTAAATCCAAATATACTCAGGAAGAAAAATGTACCAACAATTGCAACCGGAACCGAAATCGCAGGAATCAATGTCGAACGCCAATCCTGTAAGAATAAGAAAACAACAATAAATACAAGAATGAATGCTTCAAATAATGTATGGATAACTTTTTCTATAGAAGCATCCAAAAAATCATTTGCGTTAACAAGTGCCACATACTTTACACCTTTTGGAAAAGATTCTTGAGCCTTATCCAAAACCGCAATCGATTGATTGATTACATCCTGGGCATTGGAACCAGCAGTCTGCGCAACAGCCATACCAATGGCAGGATGTCCATCCGTAACACTGCTACCTGTGTAATCCTGCGCACCAAGCTCCACCTTTGCAACATCTTTCAGCCTTAAAATCTGACCGTTTTCTGTTGCCTTAATAACAATATTATCAAATTCAGGAATCTCGGTCAGTCTTCCTTTGTATTTCAATGTATAACGGAAGGCCTGATTACTTTCGTCACCTAAACTTCCGGGAGCGGCTTCGATATTCTGTTCAGCTAAAACCGCCCTGATATCAGAAGGAACCAATCCGTAAGAAGCCATTTTGTTCGGATCCAGCCAGATTCTCATCGAGTAATCTTTGGTACCGAAAACCATTACATCACCAACTCCTGTTACCCTTTTAACCTGTGGAATGATATTAATATTGGCATAGTTTTGCAGGAATGTCATATCGAATTCCGGATTCTCGCTGTAAAGCGAAAAAATTAAAACATTGGAACTCTGTCTTTTGGTAGTTGTAACTCCGGCCTGTGTAACTTCGGCAGGTAACAATGGCGTTGCTCTGGAAACCCTGTTCTGGACATTAACGGCTGCAATATCCGGATTAACACCCTGTTTGAAATACACTGTAACAGATCCGGTTCCATCATTGGTTGCGGTAGATGTCATATACGTCATCCCTTCTACCCCATTGATCTGCTCCTCTAACGGAACAATAACACTTTTTAGAATAACATCAGCGTTAGCACCCTGATAACTTGCACTTACAACGACCGTGGGCGGGGCGATATCGGGATATTGAGAAACCGGTAAAGTCACAATTCCCAAAACTCCGAGAATCACAATGATAATGGAAATTACGGTGGATAATACCGGGCGTTCTATAAATTTTTTAAACATAAATTTTTGGCTAGAAGAAAAAGATGAAAGAGAAAAGATTTAAACAGAATCTAATTCTATCTATCTTTCAAATTAATACTAATATTATTTTTTGTTGATGACATTTTGTAAAGTCGTTTCCTTTGGAACAACCTGAGTATCATCTTTCAAAAGACCAATACCTTCAACTACGACTTTATCACCTTGCTTAAGACCAGAAGTTACAGCATAAGTCAATCCGTCCGGAAGATTTTCAACTTTGATTTCCGTAGATTTTACTTTGTTATCATTTCCGATGATATAAGTGAAAACCTTCCCTTGCAGTTCATATGTTGCAGATTGCGGAATTACAATGACATTTTCCAAGTTATTAGGTAACTGTACAGTCGCACTGTATCCGCTTCTCAAAATTCCTTTTGGGTTTGCAAATGTTGCCCGCATAGAAAAAGAACCAGTATTGGGGTCAACCAAACCACTGATAGATTCTATTTTTCCTTTTTCGTCATACTTGCTCCCGTCAGATAAAATCAAATCAACCAAAGGTGAATTATTAATTTTTTCCTGAATTGTTGCTCCTGTTGAATGTTTAAAAAAATCAAGCTGCTGTTTTTCATTAATTGAAAAATAAGCAAATATCTTGGAAATATTGGAAACTGTCGTCAAAGGTTGTGCAGTAGCACTGCTGATATAACTGCCAGCTTTATAAGGAAGCGTACCGATAACGCCACTCACAGGGCTGTATAGTCTGGTATAACCTTGATTCACTTGTGCATTGGTCAATTGTGCTTGAGTCTCAGCCAAGGCCGCTTTTGCAGATTTAAGTGCTAGTTCAGCTGCCTGAAGTTCGTAAGCAGAAATAATTTTTTTATCTACCAAAGGTTTTGTTTTAGTGACCTGCATCTGGGCAGTGGCAACTTGTGCTTTTGCACTATTCACAGTCGCCTGCGCAGCTAAAACGGATTGCTCGTATTGAGGATTTCTTATAAGAAACAAAAGCTGTCCTTTACTCACCTGACTACCTTCATCTACATAGATTTTTTCAACAAATCCGTCAATCTTTGGACGGATCTCTACATTTTGTATACCTTCTAATCTTGCTGGATATTGGGTAAGATTTTCTGCAGATCCACTTTTCGCAACAATATACTGATATGGTTGTGGTGGCAATTCTTTTTTACTGTCTTTATTTTCTGACTTTGAACAAGACGTCAAAAGACCTAAAACAACAAAAAAGCTTAGCGCGATATTCCTCATAAATACTATTTTTTAGATATGTTTTTCAAACAAACGTTCAAATTTATTGATTAATTATGCATTCCACAAAATGTACCAATTAATAAAATTAATCAAATATAATCAACAAAAACTATTATTATTGAAAACCAAATAGTTAATAATTATTTTTAAAGAATATTTAACACAAACCTATCAAACAAATGTTTGAAAAAAATGTCTAGTTTTATAAGTACTTTAATGTAATCATTTTATATTTTCATTAAATTTAACAATAATATATTTTTCAAATTTTACACTTAAGAATGAAAAACACTGTACTAATATTAATAACATCAATCCTATTGAGTTGTAAATCTCAGAGCAAAAATACAGGAAATGAAATATACGTTTTATTCATTGGAAATAGTTTAACCTATTTTCACAATATGCCACAAACTCTTCAGGAAATGATAAATGAGACTAATCCTAATATTAAAATTGAACAAAGTACATTTCCCGGAATGCCTCTAAATGGACATCTGTCAGAAATAATTACCTCTCGCACCGAAAACGAAATTAGTACAAGAAATAAAAAAGAAAGTGAAAAAACTGAAACAGAAAAAAAAATTGCGGAAAAAAAGTGGGATATTATTGTTTTACAAACAGGTTCAGTAAGTGTTTTGATACCCGAAAACCGTGAGTTTAAAATAAACAAAGCAATTTCTGATATAAAAAAGATAGTTGCTAATCCCAGATGTAAATTCATACTTTTCAATACCTGGCCTTCTAAAGATAGATATCCTAAAGAGTATTGCTATCCTGCAATACTTATTGACAAATCTATAGAAAAGTCAAAATGCTGCTCCCCAATTATGGAAAATTTAAGGCAAGAAGTAAATGTTATCAACAAATCATACGAAACACTTGCAAAAGATAACAATCTTGTCAAATCCTCAAATGGAACAAAATTCTTTGAAGTCATAACAAAATATCCTGAAATTGAACTTTACGACGATGATAGTCATCCTAGTAAATATGGCTCTTTTTTGAATGCTTGCATATTTTACCAAATGCTGACCGGGAAAAAAGCATCCGAGTTAACTTTCAATGGAGAAATAGAACCAGAAAAAGCGAAATTATTAAAATATATTGCTGATAAATAATTTAATGCAAATTTAATTTTTTCTCACAACCGGTAAAATCTCATTTTTATTAAGACCAAATCTTTTGATATCAGCCTCGGAGAATTTTTGTGAATAGAAATTGATTTCAGTTTCAAAACCGACATCGTTTAAACGGTCAAAATAATCCATTCCGTACCAGCGAACGTGGTCATATTGTCCAAAATGTTTCTGACGCTCTTTTGGATCTGTGATGGTAAAATCTTCGTAAGTTTTTTCGAGAGAATTTTTCATTGGAACCTGAATTATTCCCCAGCCTTTTGGCTTCATTACACGATAAAGCTCAGACATTGCCTTTTTATCGTCAATAATATGTTCCAGAACGTGATTGCAAATAATGACATCAAAGCTGTTGTCCTCAAAAGGTAAATCCAGAATATCAGCCTTTACGTCCACAATCGGAGAAAATAAATCTGCAGAAGTGTAATCCAGATTATCCATTTTTTTGAATTTTCTTAAAAATTCCTGTTCGGGAGCAATATGAAGGACTTTTAGTTTTTCAGAAAAAAAATTGGTTTCATTCTGAAGATAAAGCCACATTTGACGATGTCTTTCTAAAGATAAAGTTCCGGGAGACAAAGCATTAGCCCGCTGTTTACCATAACCATAAGGCAAAAATTTGCGATAGGACCTGCCGTCAATGGGATCGTAAAAATTATTCCCTTTAAAAATCTGATATATGATCGGTCGTGCCAAAATGCTCAATTGTATAAGAGCAGGTCTTGGAATTGTATTCAGCAGAAATTTGGCTACTTTTTTCAAAACGGAATCGAAGTTAGCTTAATTAAAACTCAACCTGAAAAGCTTTTTCCTCATCAGATTTAATTCCTAAAGCATCATAAATGTACTGATAAGTTGAAAGTAAAACCGGTTTTCCGTTATAGATACAAACATCGTGTTCGAAATGCGCTGATGGCTGATTGTCCAGAGTGGTCACGGTCCATCCGTCATTATGAAATTTTACTTTTTCTGTTCCAAGATTAATCAT
>MKVE01000044.1 GCA_001898785.1 Chryseobacterium sp. 36-9
TCCAAAAGCAGCAAGTCAAAAATTATTCCCGAATTGGAAGAATTTATTCAGTTTGCAACAACTTTAGAGGATTATCAGCCTCTTTTGGACTCTGTAATTGAAGAAAAATATCATTCGTGGTTAGAAAACGACTGGCGGAATAGTTCTGGAAGACCCATTTCCAACTGGAAATCCTCATTAAAAAGTATCCTGCCCTATTTGAAGAATAGTCAAAATGATGATACAGTTTCCGTCGATTCCATTCCAAATATCAAACGACCGAAAACATCATGAAATCAATAAAAAGTCGATTTCATTTCTAACAAATCGTAAAAACTTAAAACAATGAAAATATCTGACTTAAAACCTGGTCAAAAAGTAACCATCAATAAAATATCTTACGAATATCTGGGTATCCAGAAAGTGAGGATCCCCAATATAGGAGAAGCCGAAAAAAGGGTGTTCAAAGCAACTGGTGTTGATTCCTACAAACACTACAATCTCATTGATGGAGACAAAACACTGAAAAGTGAGAAAATAAAACTAGTAAAGAAAACTGTTCGAACCAAATAATTACCATCTGAAATCAGGAAATAAGAAATCAGGAACATTAAGAATAGAAAATGTCTTTATCTGAAAAAGATTTGCGCCATGTCCGAAAGAAGTTTGAGGACAAGGGAGAAAAAGTTCCCGACAAGATTCGGCTGGGAAACCATTTCGTGGACGACTTTATTTTTGATGACCAACAAGCGGCGGACATCCCAATCAATGCGCTTCGAGTCATTTTCAATATCGTTGCAATTATCGGCAATGAACAGTTTCGTCCCGAAGACCGTCCGAAGCAACTTTCCCTATTTGATGAAGAATTTGAAACAGAAAATAACATTTTCGCCTCCATCAAAATCCGGAACAGTAAAATTTCTCCGAGTGGTTCCACAAAGCAGGTTGTGGATGCCTATGAGTTTCTCGCCAAATTTAAGATGGGATGGTACAAATCGCTTAATTCAAAAGGGAAAGAAATCAAAACATTTGGCGGACTTATTTCTACGCCAACCTATGACCAAAGAGGTTTTACCACATTTCTAATTAGCAGTTACTGGCTGAAAAAATTATTGGTTATTCCCGAATATAATTATGTACTCTATCATCTGGTGTATAATATCAGAAACAACAAACACATTATTTTCTCCATCTGGCTTTCAAAAATTCCCGAATCGGGAACAATGCTGAAGCTGGGTAATTTCAATAAAAAGTTTGGGTTAAATTATAAAAATACCAAAGATTTCTGCTTCAAATTTCTAAAGCCCATCAAAATCAATCTCGACAGATACAATAGTTTTTCTTTCCAATACAGGTATGAAAAGGATTCCATATTTATTGTTCCTATCTTAACCAAAGGATTTTCTCATCCATTTGAAGAAGCAAAAAAACTTATAGAATCAAACCAAGAGAATTTTAACCAAAGTCATAAAATTAACCGAAGATTGCTCTATTTCAAAAAACGATATAGATTAGACGAAGCCGAAACAGTCCAGTTTTTCCATCAATACGAAAATATACCGCAGACAAGGGAACTGATTGAAAGAGCCTTCAAGGAATTTATTAGGAACTGCAGAATGAGAAAGATAGCATCGACCGACTTTAAAGGTCAAAAATTTCTTATTGAAATTCAGGCACACATCAAGCATTTGTATAGAAATACAAAAATGGGAGAAATATTCCCTAATGGCTATCCGATGATTGTCTGATTTCGGAATTGCACTCACCACCAATTCGGAATTGCACTCACTAAAGTTAAAGAAATGTTAAAAATGAACAAAATAACAGCATCGAATTCGGAATTGCACTCACCCGAAGATTTAGAAAACACAAAAATTGTGGATAACCTAGCTGTTTTGTGGATAACTACGGTTATCAGAATAAATGGAAAAATCGATTCGGAATTGCACTCACCCCAAAACAGGCTTTATTTCGGAATTGCACTCACCCAAATTTCGGAATTGAACTCACTAGTTTTCGGAATTGAACTCACCGAAAAACACCATTAAATCCTTTGTGGCAAAAGAAGAATGCCGTTTGCTAAAAGTAATATAAAAATAAATTAAAAGTCTTTTTTATTTAAAAGGGAAATGTGGATAAGTAATTTGCATTAAAAGAAAAAAAATGAATTGCGAAAAAGTCAAGCAAAACGTCGGAATTCGGGCGGTTTTGGAGTCGTTCGGGCTGTTTCCGGTCAAAGAAAATCCGAAAACTGCGTTTTATTTTGCGTTGGACCGGGAGGAAAAAATTCCAAGTCTGGCGGTCGATTTTGTCAAAAACAAGGCGTTCGATTTTGGAAATGGAAAAAGTTACGATGTGATTTCAATTGTCCAACAGATAAAGAAATGTTCCGTTTCAGAAGCATTGAAATGCCTTTCAACATTGGATTTTAGAGTTCAAAATGAAATAAAATATCACGAAACTACTGGTCAAACATGCAATCAGATTTTAGAAATCAAAGAAATCCAGCATCCTGCATTAATTCAGTATCTGAAGTCCCGAAGAGTTTTTGAGCAAAAGCATAGGGTTAAGGAAATTCACTACGAATTGAAAGGAAGAAAATATTTCGGAATTGGATTTCAGAATAAGTCCGGAGGTTTTGAGATTCGCAATCCACAGTCAAAAATATGTTTGGGAAAAAAGGATGTGACGTTGATTGTTAATGATAACAATCTCAAGAACGAGATTCTCATATTTGAGGGCTTTTTCGATTATCTGACCTACCGAAATTTAGACAAATCAGATAATTCAAACTGTGATTACTTGACTTTAAATTCAACTGCAATGTTTTTCAAGGTGGAAGAAAAACTGAAACAATATGAGAAAATTTCACTTTTTCTAGACAATGATAAGAATGGGAAATCGGTTAAATTAAAAATTAAAAGTCAATACAAAAATGTAGAGGATTGCTCTTTAATTTATCATAATTTTAAGGACTTGAACGAGTGGTTTTGTAATATTTGATCAGTTTAAATCATTGGAGAAACCATTTTCCAATGAATTTCCTTTAGTTTTCCATTAACAACCACGTCCATTGATTAAGTTTCCCAACTGCGGTTGGGCTTTTACGTTTGCAAATGTAGGACGGCACCACCCACACAAAAAAATCTTTTTGGGTTTCTAAAAAAATTCTTTCCACAAGCTCCAACAATTTTTCCAGACACTCCTAAATCCTTCGGACAAAAAGATTTCAAGCCCGATTCGGAATTTTCTGCCTTTATCCAGCGGAACCGAATCGGGTTTTGTATGGATGGTGCCGTCCTATGTTCATGGGCAAAGAAAAAGCCGGAACCTCAGTTGTACGAATCAAATCAACCATAGACGTTCTTTGAAATCAACGGAAAAACAATAAAAATCCAGCAAAAAATACTGTTTTCTAACTTAATATAAAAAAAGAAAAATGCCGAGTGTCCTCGATACCAAATCAATTCACTCCCAACATTTGACCTTTGACAAAACAAAAATTAACAAAATATTAACATTTTAAAATTTAAGATTATGAACACAATCGTAGGTAGAATTACCAAAAATGCAGAAATCAACACCTTGAAAAACGATAAACAGGTCGTAAACTTTTCGGTAGCACCCAATGACTAAATTACTAAAAAAAGTGGAATTGAAAAGCATATGCGGCTAAATATTTAGGCTTTTCAATTCAAGACTTCATCCCGCATTTTGCCAATACAATGTTGAACTAAACCTTCGGTAGCTTTCTCAGCGCTATATTTAGTTACTTTGTAAAACTAATTAAAAATCAGTAAAATGGCAACAAAAAAAAGAGTGTAGAAGAGCTTAGAGAAAACAAGATCATCAATCAGGCAAAGCGCGAAGTTCCGGGATTTGCGGAGCTTTTGCATAGGTTTGAACGTACGGTTTCTGTATTGGGAAGAAGCCAAAGTACCTTTCAAAATTACTCCAGACACGTCGCTGCGGTGTCGCTACATTTCGGAAAAATTCCTACAGAATTGGATCCCGAGCAAATTCACGATTACCTTTTTTACCTTCAGAAAAAATCAAAATCACCTTCACAGTCGTATTTTAAACACACCGTTTACGGACTTCGATTTCTGCTTAAATCGGAAGGTTTGAGCTATGATTATTTGAGTCTTCCGGAAATTAAAAGAGAGAAAAAACTGCCTGTAGTGCTTAGTAAACAGGAGGTTTGGCAGATGTTGTCCGGCTGTAAACTTTTAAAACATAAAATTTTGATCGGCATTCTTTACGGCTGCGGATTGCGCTGTATGGAAGTTCGAAATCTCCGTTTGTGCGACTTAGATTTTGGTCGAAAACAACTCAAAGTGGTTCAGGGAAAAGGCAAAAAAGACCGCTATTTACCACTTTCCGAACATCTGATTCGTGGGCTCAAAAAGTATATCGAAGCGGAAAAACCGGAAGATTATCTCTTTGGAGAACCTCGTGGAGGGCGTGCTGGTGGCGATTTCGATTCCCGTTACTCCCAGCGCGGCGTTCAGTGGGCGGTAAAGCAGGCATCAAAAACGGCAAATATCCTGAAAGAAGTGAGTGTCCATACGCTTCGGCACAGTTTTGCGACGCATCTTCTGGAAGATGGGATGGATATTTTGAGCATCAAAAATCTTCTCGGTCACGAAAGTATCGATACCACGCTGGTTTATCTTCAAATTGCCCAGCTTTCAACCCAAAAACTCTTTTCACCGCTCGATACCCTTTTTTCAGAATTTGGGAAAAAATGAGCGGTTTAAAAACCTCAAAAAAACAGTCAGTTCAACCTCAATCTCAACCTCAATACGAAGTCGCCGATGTTTTAAACAAATTAGGTTCAAAATTGGAAGATTTAGGACTTAATTCTTGGCAATTACGAACACTTTCAGCGTTGAAAAAATGCCGTACCTCTGCTTTGGGTGGTCATATTGACGCTTGTGATGAATGTGGAAATGTAAGCATCAGTTACAACTCCTGCCGAAACCGTCATTGCCCAAAATGTCAGAGCAAAAACCGAGAGCAATGGATTGAAAATCGGGAAACCGAACTGCTTCCGGTACCTTATTTCCACGTGGTTTTTACGCTTCCTGATGTATTGAACAAAACCGCGCTTCACGAGCCCAAAATGTTGTACGATTTTTTATTTGAATCTGCCTGGGAAACGCTTCAAACGTTTGGTGAAAATCGAGGTTTAAAAATGGGAATGATTGCTGTTTTGCACACTTGGGGGCAGAATCTGAGCCTTCATCCGCATTTGCACTGCATTGTTCCGGGCGGTGGAGTGGATGAAAGCGGAGCTTGGAAAAATCTACGTTCAGACGGCAAATTTTTGTTTCCGGTAAAGGCTTTGAGTAAAGTTTTCAGGGCTAAATTTTGTGAGAAATTAAAAGATAAAAACTTTGAAGAGTATACCAAAATCAGGCAAAATCTGTGGGAAAAGTCTTGGGTTGTTTACGCCAAAAAGCCTTTTGGAAGCCCAAAATCTGTGGTAGAATATTTGGGCAGATACACGCATAAAATCGCCATCAGCAACCAGAGAATCAGGAAAATTGACGCGGAAACGGTAACTTTTTCTTACAAAGATTACCGCCAAAAAGGCATCAAAAAGCAGATGGTTTTGAGCCATGAAGAGTTTATCCGCCGTTTTGTGATGCATATTTTACCGAAAAGATTTGTAAAAATCCGTCATTATGGTTTTTTGAGCAGCACCTGGAAGCGTATCAAACTTAAAAATCTACAACAAAATTTAGGCATCCAGCCCAAAGAAAAGCTTCCGCCAAAAGCTTTTCAGCCGAAATGTACGTGTTGTAAAGATGGAAATCTTGTGACGATTGCCACGTTCGATCTACGAGGTCCGCCAAGTTGGTTTTTGGAGATGAGCCGAAATTTACCTGCTCCTAAATCTGCATTTTAGCGGATTTGGGTAAGGGAAATGTTAACCTAACGTGAAGGAAAGCACGATAAAACCAAGAAAAACTCGCCAAAATCACCCACAAAA
>MKVE01000045.1:0-10875 GCA_001898785.1 Chryseobacterium sp. 36-9
GACGAAGGTATTGCAGAAAGCAACAGCCTGTACACCCCTGAACGGTTTTGACCGGTTCTGACTGGTTTTGACCGGTCATGTGTTGTAGTCCTTCGGGAATTGTTCGGAAATCCTTCGAGTCTTCTTCGGAAAAAACATTCTTTTTCCGAACAAATCCCGAAGAAAGGTGGGAGAATAACGGGAATTAATCCGAGAAAACAACAAGCTTTTCCAGCTACAATCTGTTTTAATTTTTAAGTAAAATGTTAAAAACATCAAAATTTTATTACATTTGTTTCTTTCATAAATTTTTAACCTAATATGAGTTCACTTTTCAGAAGAAAACACTACGCAGAAAATACAGATAACGGGCAACTGAATCGGGTTTTAGGCACTTGGGATATTGTATTTTTTGGTATTGCAGCCATTATTGGTGCGGGAAGCTTCAGCAGTTTAGGAGAAGCGATTTTCCGAGGCGGTCCGGGTGTTATTGTTTTATATCTGATTTGTGGCTTTGCCTGTGCTTTTACAGCGCTTTGTTACGCCGAATTTGCGAGCAGGATTCCAACCGCAGGAAGTGCTTATACTTATGCTTACGCCAGTTTCGGGGAATTGATTGCCTGGGTTATTGGATGGGCTTTGATTATGGAATATTCTTTCGGAAATATCTATGTTGCCTTTTCATGGTCTGATTATTTCACAAGTTTCATGGGAAGAATCGGGGTTCATATTCCGGATTATTTTACCTGCAGTTACACAGAAGCTAAAAAAGCAGTTCTCAATCATTCGACTAATACGGAATTGATTAATGCCTGGAAATCCGCTCCTGTCATTGGAAATCTGAGAATTATTGTTGATATTCCTGCTTTGGTTATCAACGGGTTAATTACCTGGCTTTGTTATCAGGGAATTAAGGAAAGTAAGAACTTCAATAACTTTTTTGTGATTCTAAAGTTATTCGTGATTCTTCTCGTAATTGCAGTTGGTGTCGCTTATGTGAATACAGGGAACTGGTTTCCGACAAGTTCTATAGCTTCGGAACCTTCCTTTATGCCAAACGGATTTGCAGGTGTAATGTCTGCGGTTTCAGGTGTTTTCTTTGCTTATATCGGTTTTGACGCAATTTCTGTTCTGTCAGAAGAAACCAAAAATCCTCAGAAAGACCTTCCAAAAGGTATGTTGATCTCATTGGGACTTTGTACCGTTATCTATATTATTCTGACTTTGGTATTAACCGGATTAGTCGATTACAGAAAATTTGACGGAATCGGCGACCCTTTATCGTTTGTATTTGACAAATCGAATCTCAATCTTCCGTGGATGGAATTCATCGTTGCTCTCATTGCTATTGTAGCAATTACGACCGTTCTTTTGGTTTTCCAGATGGGCCAGCCGAGAATCTGGATGGCAATGTCCAGAGACGGGCTTTTGCCAAAGAAATTCCAGGAGGTTCACAGCAAAAACAAAGTACCTTCTTTTGCAACAGTTATCACAGGAATTGTAGTTGGTGTTCCGATTCTGTTCACTGATAAAACTTTCGTTCTTGACTTTACAAGCATCGGGACTATTTTTGCTTTCGTCTTGGTTTGCGGTGGTGTTCTAATGCTGCCTCCAAAAGAAAAAATCAAAGGCAGATTCCATTTACCTTATATTAATGGCAAATTATTTTTCCCATTAATTTTTATTGGCGGATTAATATTCTTCTATTTTTACCAGCCGGCATTCTTTCAAAATTTAATGAATATCAGTGATCCGAATGAAGGCGAATTCCGTTTGGCAATTATAGTTTTCATTATAGTTAATCTGGTTTTATGTGGCTTGGCTTTTGTTAAAAATCTTTCATTAATCCCTTTGATCGGTCTCAGTTCATGTCTTTATCTGTTAACCGGGATGAGTCATGAAAATTGGTTCTGGTTTGGACTGTGGTTTGCTATAGGTTTGATAATTTATTTCCTTTATGGATATAAAAACAGCAAACTAAATCAAACCGGGAATGGAGTCTCATAACAGAATTAAAACCTATAAGGAATTTTATCAATTTTATCTTACAGAACACAGTAAACCACTCACAAAAGTGTTTCATTTCATTGGAATACTGTTGGTTTTCATAGTAGTTTTTTATGTTATCAAATCCGGAAAGGAGCGATTTCTTTGGTATTGCCCGATTTTCGGGTATGGTTTTGCATGGTTCAGCCATGCTGTATTTGAAAAAAATACGCCAGCCACATTCAAATATCCCATCTGGTCGTTACTTTCTGATTTCAGATTATTTTTCGAATTACTGATAGGAAAACAAAAATTTTCAAAATAAATAATGATTGTAGTAAATTTATTGTCTATCTCATAATGAAGAATTTCATCAAAACTAATATTTCTCAGGATTCTTTGGCGCTTTTGCTTGTTCATGCTCCGATAGCAATGTCTATGTTGGTTGGTGACGATTTTGTTATCAAGGTTGCTAATCCGCAAATGCTCCAGCTCTGGGGAAAACCTCCACAAATTATCGGCACCAAATTAATTGATGCATTGCCGGAACTGGAAGGTCAGCCTTTCATGGAAATTCTTTCGAATGTAAAAACTACCGGCAAGCCTTATAAAGGTTATAAAGAGAAATGCTATCTGGTAAGAAAAGGAATAACCGAAGAATGTTTTTTCGACTTCATCTATGCACCAATCTATAACGATGACGAAAGCGAAATCATAGGAATCAGTGTAGTCGCAACAGAAGTGACAGAGCAGGTTTTAGCAGAAATAAAACTTGCGGAAACCGAATATAAATTCGAAAATCTGATCAAAGAATCCGACTACTCTATTGCCTTATATAAGGGTGAGGATCTGATTATTGATATGGCAAACGATACAATGCTCCACACCTGGGGTAAAGACAAATCGGTTATCGGAAAAAAATTAGCGGAAGCCTTACCGGAACTGGACGGTCAGCCATTCATTAATATTCTGAAAGATATTTTCAAAACCAAAAAAACATACGCTGCAAAAGAAGATAAAGTGTTGCTGGAAGTTGATGGCATACTGAAGACTTTATATTTTAATTTTTCTTATAAACCGCTTATCAATCCCAACGGAGAAGTTTACGCGATCCTGAATTTTGCAACCAATGTTACCGATCTTGTTCTCGCGAAAAAAGAGATCGAAGAAAAAGAAGAAAAATACAGAAACCTGGCGGACAGTCTACCGATTATCGTCTGGACTGCGGATAAAGACGGCAATATAGATTACTATAACAAAAAATGGTATGAGTATACCGGGTTTGAAGGAATAGATAACAGAGAGGCGGCAACACATAAGATCCTGCATCCTGATGACATCAACCGGGCAATGCAGACCTGGAATAATAGCCAGAAAAACAAGTCACCCTATGAGATCGAATATCAGTTCCGGGATTATAAATCAGAAGATTCTTACAGATGGTTTTTAGGCAGGGCAATTCCAATAAAAGATCCTAATGAAGATGTTATCCAATGGATCGGCACTTGTACGGACATTAACGAATTCAAGCAGTTCCAGCAGCAGAAAGATAATTTTCTTGGTATTGCAAGCCATGAGCTCAAAACACCGTTAACAAGCCTCAAGCTCTATTCTCAATACCTTGAAAAGAATCTGAGAAAGCAGGACGATAACAACAATGCGGATGTTGCCAAAAAAATGGATGACCAGATCAATAAATTAACGGCACTTGTTAATGATCTTTTGGACGTTACAAAAATCCAGAACGGAAAAATCCTTCTCAATAAATCTGATTTTAATTTTGATGAACTGGTTAACGAGATCATCACAGAACAACAGATGAGCACCAGCCACAGGATCTATCTTGAAGCAGAGAATATCGGGAATATCTATGGAGACAGACATCGCATATCGCAGGTAATGAGCAATCTTATCAGCAATGCTATCAAGTATTCTCCAAGTTCTGATAAAATCCAGATCACTACAAAACTAACCGAAGAAGGCTGCGTCATGTTCTCTGTAAGAGATTATGGAATTGGTATTCCCGAGGATAAAAAAGATAAAGTTTTTGAGCAATATTACAGGGTCAGCGGAAGTAAGGAACATACCTTTCCGGGACTTGGATTAGGTCTTTACATCTCTTCCGAGATTATCAAAAGAAGCGGTGGCAGGATTTTTGTAAATTCTGTTGAAGGAAAAGGGTCTGATTTTTGTTTTGAGATTCCGAAAGCCGATAACCCACACTAATTACTTAGAATTATTTACAAAAAATGTCAAATTCAAAAAAAATAATAGTTGTCGATGACAGTCCTGCAATTTTGGATTCAGTGAAATTAATGCTTAATATGGAAGGCTTTGATGTAATGAATTATGAAAAAGGATCCGAAATGTTTAATTCTCTTACGATCTCCTCCAAGCCGGATGTTATCCTGATGGATATGTGGCTATCCGGAGAAGACGGAAGAGATATCTGTAAAATGTTAAAAGCGCATCAGGATTTTAAAAATATTCCTGTGGTGATCATGTCTGCAAGCCGCGGTCTGGGAGATTCCGCAATAGAAAGCGGCGCTATAGATTTCATTCCGAAACCTTTTGACCTTGGAGAAATTGTAGAAAAAATAAGATATTATTCCAGCAGTTCCGCTGAATAACTATTCTCAAAAGTTTAATCTGTCTCTACTTTTTAAATCAAGACGGTTGCATTCATCAATTTTAAAAGTCTATGGATAAATAATACTCAATAAAAAAGCAGTTTAAAAATTTCAAACTGCTTTTTCTCTTGTTAATTGTGCAAACCTAGAAATCTACCGTTTCTGGATTTAAGCCGGAAAAACCTGTTTCTTCCAAAGCTTTCAAAGCCTTCATATCACTTTCTGTGATTTTAAATCTCTCAAAAAGAAGATTATTTTTTATATTTTCCGGATTTTCAGATTTAGGCAAAACAATTACGCCGGATTGCAGACAAAACTGAATGCACAGAATCGCAGGAGAAACTCCATAATGATCTGCAATTTCTTTCAGATCTTCATCCTTCAACAATCTTCCTGAACCGATAGGACTCCAGGCTTCTATTGCAATTCCGTTCTCTTTACAAAAATCTACAACACCCTGCTGAACATAACCAGGATGAAACTCTATCTGATTAACTGCCGGAATTACTTCTGCAGTTTCCAGCAAGGCTTCCAGATGCGGAAGCATAAAATTGCTGACACCAATGGTTTTTACAACGCCGGATTTATACAGTTCTTCCATGGCCTTCCATGTTTCCGCATTGATTTCTTTCCAGTTTTCAAATTGTTTCGCATTAGCAGGCCAGTGGATCAATAGCAGATCCAGATAATCGGTTTTCAGTTTTTTGAGAGACTGTTCTAAAGAATATTTTACACCATGTGCGCTTCTGTTGCTGTTCCATATTTTGGTCGTGAGATACAGATCTTTTCTTGCGATACCCGATTCTTCAATAGCCTCTCCTATTTGCGCTTCGTTCCCATAGATATCGGCTGTATCAATATGCCTGTAACCAACTTCCAAAGCTATTTTCACTGTTTCCTGAACACTTTCTGTCGTCTGCCATGTTCCAAAGCCAATCTCAGGAATCTCTGTACCGTTGTTAAGAATTACGTTCTTCATTTTTAAATATTTTGATTTTTCGAAAGCCAAAATTACGCCAATGGAAAGAGATTCTAAAATAATTTGGCTAATAGAAGAATCAAAAAATTATGATGATTCTTGTGATGATATTTTATAAATTTGAACTATGGAAAAACAGGAATTCGGATTACTTGGTAAGAATATCTCTTACTCTTTTTCAAAAAAATATTTCGAGGAAAAATTCAAAAAATTATTTTTAAAAAATCATTCATACAATTTCTTTGATATCTCTGAAATTGAAAATGTTACACGTTTTCTGGAAAACCCTAATCTTGTCGGGATGAATGTCACAATTCCCTATAAGCAAGCCATCATTCCTTTTCTTGATGAACTGAGCGACGAAGCTTTACAAATTGGCGCTGTGAATTGCGTAAGTTTTCAAAACGGAAAAAAAATCGGTTATAATACAGACGCTTTCGGGTTTGAGAAGACTCTTCTCATTAATAAAAAAGACTACCACAAAAAAGCTTTGATCCTGGGTGATGGCGGTGCTGCGAAAGCTGTGAGATACATTTTGGATAAGCATAACATCGAACATCAAACC
This sequence comes from Chryseobacterium sp. 36-9, assembly GCA_001898785.1. Taxonomy (GTDB): domain Bacteria; phylum Bacteroidota; class Bacteroidia; order Flavobacteriales; family Weeksellaceae; genus Epilithonimonas; species Epilithonimonas pallida. Next base: position 6,140 of record MKVE01000045.1, read on the forward strand.
GTTTCCAGAAAATCCGAAATTAATTTTGAAAATCTGACCGAAGATTTAGTAAAAGATTCATTATTGATTATCCAGACAACACCAGTTGGAACTTTCCCGAATGTTGATGATTCTGTTCAATTTCCTTTCGATGCGATTACCGATAAGCATTACGTTATCGATTTGATTTATAATCCCTCAGAAACCGCTTTTCTAAGACATTGCGCAGAAAAAGGCGCTACAACCTTGAATGGTTTTTATATGCTGGAACAGCAGGCGGAAAAAGCCTGGCAGATTTGGAATAGTTGATTTACAAATAATCCTTAATCACCTTCCAACTCTCCAATTTCTCCTCAAACTTCACCGTATGAAGTGGGCTTGTTGAAGGCAAAACTTTAATCGGGATTTTGAAATTCTTGCCTAGAATCTTCAGAAGGTTTTTGTAAGACTTCTGTCCGTTGCAGAAGATGATTTTGACATTGGGATGACTTTCTATCAGTTGAGGAATATTGTTATCAATTTCATTTTTGATTTCCGTATCCAGGCTTCCTTTTCTTTCGCAGCTTTCGATAACATCCCAAAGAGCGATTTTGTTTTCTTTCAATAAATCTATTCTTTCTTGATAGTCCAAAGAAAATTCCTCATCAAAAAGGTGAAATAGTATTTTCCAGAACTGATTCTGTGGATGCGCATAATATTGCTGCATCTCCAAAGACTTAACACCCGGAACAGAACCGAGAATCAGAATTTGTGAATCTTTATCTACAATTGGTGGAAAAGAATTGATTCGGTTCATTTTGTTTTATCGCAAAGTCGCAAAATTCATTTAATTGATTAATAATAAAAGTCGCAAAGTTTCTATTTAACGAAGTTAAATCTTTGTGCTTTGAAAATATAATTTAAAATTAAAATTTTGTGCCTTTGCGTTAAAATTCTACTTAAGATTATCCAGAATTTTGAACAGAGCATTACTGATGCTTCCGCCCTGATAATTATTGAGAATAATGGAAAACACATAATTCTTCCCATTTTTAGAAGTCTGATAACCTGCAAAAGATTTGCTGTCCTTGATTGTTCCGCTTTTCATTTTGATGCCATTCTGAGTAGGGAAACCTTCGTAAAAAGCATCGAACCAATTTTGTTTTTTAGCATATAAAAGAGCCTGAACCTGGGCTTTTGCAGAAACATAATTCTGGGGTGACAATCCGCTTCCATCCGCGAAATTGATCATCATCGGATTGATCCCTTTTGATTTCCAGAAATCTTTGAGAAAATCAACACCGGTTTCAAAAGTTGGATTATTTCGTTTTTCTTTTGCCATTGTTTTGATCAGCGTTTCTCCATAAAGATTGATACTTTTTCTTAAAAACCAATAGACAATTTTGTCAAGAGTTGGCGATTTATATTCAAAAATCTGATTCTGAACCGGAGCTTTTAAAATTGATTTTCCGGCAAGCTTTTCATTATAATAAGTCGTGGTTTTACCGGAAATTGAAATACCATTGTCTTCCAGCAGTTTTTTGATTTCGATAGCCAGCTGCATTGGTGGATTCGGGGTTGCGCCGGAAACTGTTGATACTTTTCCTGCGGGTAACATTCCATTGATCATTGCGGTTTCGGAATGTGGTGCAGTGAAGATCAGGCTCTGGTCAGAACTTCCACCCGTTTTCAGTTCATTGATCCAATTGACATTCTCGAGATCATAGGAAAAACTTTTGAACTGATTCCCATTAATATTAATATCAAACTGATTTTCTCTCCAGTTAACACCAAACGTTCCTGCACCATAATAATTCCCCAAATCGTTCCAAGGCCAACCACCAGGCGTACTTTGAAAATCAAAATAAGAATCATCAACAATCAGATTGCCTGATATTTTCCTGATTCCTGATTTTTTGATAGCTTCTAATAACTGCTGTTTGAAATTCTCCGGTTTATAGTTCTCATAACGCCAGGTTCCCAAAGTCGGATCACCATTGGAAGTGATGTAAAAATCGCCGTCCAGGTTTCCATTAGAAATCTTCCCGGAATATGAAGCGGTTGTCTTAAACTGATAATTCTTCCCCAACGTTTCCAAAGCCGCAGCCGAAGTAAAAATCTTTTGCGTGCTGGCTGTGGAAAGTCCTTTGTTCCCATTGTATTCATAAACCAAGTTCCCGTTCTCATCCGAAACATAGAAAGAAAGATTGGCCGACAAAGCGTTGGATGTCGACAACATTTCTTTAACAGACTTGTCCAGATTATCGGAAACTGATTGGGAAAAGTAAGTTTGTGAAACGAATAATGGAATCAAGAGGAGAATCTTCATTTCTTAATTTTTATCAAAACTAAGAATTTTAAATGATGTTAATAGTAATAAAACTCTGTTAAAATAAAGATCTTTCTGACAATAATCACAACTTGTCAAAAGTTTAATAACTAACTTTACTTCAAAATCAAGATTATGCCGAAGAAGAATAGAAAAAAGGAAGAGTTATATAATGTTATTACCCACGGTTTTGGAGCGATTCTATCTCTGGTGGCTTTGGTTCTGATGATTACTTATTCCGTTATTAGCGAAAATTCTATTGCAATTGCATCATCTTTGGTTTTTGGACTGAGTTTGATTATACTCTACTCTGCTTCTACCGTTTATCACGCTGTTTACAAACTGAAATGGAAAAAAATCTGCCAGAGAATCGACCATCTAAGCATCTATCTTCTCATCGCTGGAACATATACGCCCATCGCATTACTCGGACTGAAAGGCGCTTGGGGATGGACAATGTTTGGTGTGATTTGGGGAATGGCTTTAATTGGTTTTATTTTCAAATTCTCTCCGCTTAGGAATAATGAAAAAATATCTCTTTCGCTTTACGCTTTGATGGGTTGGACAGCCATTATTGCTATTAAACCAATGATAGAAAACCTTTCCACCGGTGCATTAACCTTTATCATATTGGGCGGGTTATGTTATACTTTTGGAATTTATTTTTATGCCAAAGACCGGAGACCATTTTACCATCCGATCTGGCATCTATTTGTTTTAGGTGGGAGCATCATGCATTTTTGTGCAGTTTTCTTTTTCATTTTGCCTTGAATCAATAAAAAAACCCTCTTTAAACAAGAGGGTTAAATTATAATTTCTTTCAAAATTATTTTTTGATAAATTTCTGAGTAATAGGACCAGCTTCAGTATTGATTTTTAATACATAAGTTCCATTCTGTAAAGATTTAACATCAATTTTAGAATCTACAACAGCTGGAGAAGAAACAAGTTTACCTGCCATATCATAAACTTCCGCAGAATTAACTTTCTGGCTGAATGTCAGATAATCCGTTGTAGGGTTTGGATAGACAGAAACAGATTTTTTGTTTACATCTGATACCCCAAGGATGTTTCCTTCTACTTTGAAATCGTCAATCGCAAAACCAAATTGATCCTGAGATGTACATTGGATACCAATATAAACTTTTTGTCCTGCATAAGCATCCAGATCATAAGTATATTCATACCAAGTTGCATCATCCGGTGTAGTGATAACATTTGATATTGAAGCAAAATTAGCTACTGCTGTTCCAGTAGTGGAAACATATACTCTAAATCTTTCCAAACCATAATCTGCATCACAAGATTTAGCCCAGAAGCTTAATTTGTTACCGTTTGCAGCAAGCTGAATCTGTGGAGAAATCAACCAGTCATTATTCCATGGAGAAGATGTAGCAGCAAAACATACCATTACCTTATCTCCAGTTCTAGCTGTCCAGTCAGAAGTTTCTGTAGGATCCAAAACCGGGTTTGTTGTTGTAGAATTGAAAACCTGAAAAGACTTTGCAACTCCTGAATTGGCAAACGTAACCCCCTGAAAACCATAAGTTGTTTTCAAATCTACATCTCTAAGTGTCCAGCTTCCTACGTTAGCAATGGCAAAGTCTGTATAAGTTTCGAAACTATCTTCAAAGATTACAGACTGAGCATTTACTGAATTAAAAGCCAGTGCTAATGCACCAGCAAAAAGTAATTTTTTGATCATAACTTAATTAAATATTTGTTTAACTATTCAAATATATAAAAATTTATTGTAGTCAAAATATTTTAACATTAATATTTTAGATTGTAAATTTGTAAAAATCAAAATTCAAAATTATGTCTAAAGCCATTTCTAAGGTTCCTGCCGTTATCAATGAACCTGTAAAAGCTTATATCCCCGGTTCTGATGAGGTAAAAAGCCTGATTGCCACTTATAAAAAAATGTGGAAAGAAAAAACAGAAATTCCAATGATCATCGGTGGAAAAGAAGTAAAAACAGACAAAAAAATAAAACTAAGCTCACCACAGGATCATCAGCACAACTTTGGCTTTTATTTCGAAGGCGATATGTCTCACGTTGACCAAGCAATCGGATCGGCTCTTGCAGCAAAATCAAAATGGAATGCCCTGGGTTGGGAACACAGAGCTTCTATCTTTTTGAAAGCTGCTGAATTGATTGCCGGACCATACAGAGATATCATCAATGCCGCAACAATGATCGGACAATCCAAAAATGTTCATCAGACTGAGATTGACGCAGCTTGTGAATTCATAGACTTTTTACGTTTCAATGTAGAGTTTATGACAGAGATGTATGCGGAGCAGCCTGTTTCTGACAAAGGTATCTGGAACCGTGTAGAATACAGACCGCTTGAAGGTTTTTGTTTTGCCGTGACACCTTTCAACTTCACAGCTATCTCCGGAAATCTTCCGACTTGTATGGCTCTTATGGGAAATGTTGTGGTTT
>MKVE01000045.1:10925-11371 GCA_001898785.1 Chryseobacterium sp. 36-9
ATATGATTTTCACAGACGGAAAAGAAACTGCTGAGAAAGTTTTGGCGCATCCGGACTTTGCAGGTCTTCATTTTACAGGTTCTACAAAAGTATTCCAAGGTATGTGGAAAATGATCGGCGACAATATCCATAACTACAAATCTTACCCTAGAATCGTTGGAGAAACCGGAGGAAAAGATTTTGTAATGGTTCATCCTTCTGCTAATGTTGAAGCAGTTGCAACAGGCTTGGTGAGAGGTGCATTCGAATACCAGGGACAAAAATGTTCTGCTGCTTCCAGAGCTTATATTCCTAAATCCCTTTGGAATGATGTAAAAGCTGTAATGGAAGCTCAGATCAAAACGATCAAAATCGGCTCTCCGGAAGATCCTTCTAATTTTGTAAATGCTGTCATTGATAAAAACTCTTTCGAAAAATGTAAAGGTTATATTGACAGAGCAAATGCT
>MKVE01000045.1:11378-43885 GCA_001898785.1 Chryseobacterium sp. 36-9
ATGCAAACGTAATCATCGGCGGAAAATACGACGATTCCAAAGGCTGGTTTGTTCATCCGACAGTTATCGAAACAATCAATCCATATTACGAAAGTATTGTTGAGGAGATCTTCGGTCCGATCTTAACGGTTTATATTTATGAAGATGAAAACTGGAACGAGACTCTGAAACTGGTCGATACTTCGACTCAATATTCTTTGACAGGTTCTATTTTTGCGCAGGACAGATACGCGATCGAAGAAGCTTACAAGGCTTTGGAAAATGCTTCAGGAAACTTCTATATCAATGACAAGCCAACCGGAGCAGTTGTTGGTCAGCAGCCTTTCGGAGGTTCCAGAGCGTCCGGGACTAATGACAAAGCGGGTTCTAAAATGAATCTTCTGCGTTGGGTTTCTGTAAGAAGCATCAAGGAAACTTTTGTGTCTCCAAAAGATTATAAATATCCATATTTAGGATAATTCCTGGATTTTAATGTCAATATGTCATTCCGAGAGAAGAAAATCATGATTGGTAAGATTCTTTCAGAATGACATTTTGTATTTTTAATAACCTCACATTAATTAAATATGAAAAAGGCTCTTATAATAGTTGATATACAAAATGACTTCTGTGAAGGCGGCGCATTAGCCGTTCCGGAAGCTAACAGCATCATTCCTTACATCAATCTTCTGATGGAAGAAAATGAGTATGACCAAATCGTTTTAACTCAAGACTGGCATCCGGCAAATCATAAAAGTTTTGCTTCAAACAATGGAAAAAATGTTGGCGAAACCATTTCTCTAAACGGCGTTCCACAGTTTATGTGGCCGGATCATTGTGTTCAGGGAACTTTTGGAGCAGAATTCCATAAAGATCTGAACCGTGATAAAGTCACTCATATTATCCAAAAAGGAAAAAACTCCGAAATTGACAGCTACAGCGGTTTCCAGGATAACAATCATTTTATGAAAACCGGATTAGAAGATTTTCTGAAGTATCATGATATTCAGTTAGTAGAGATTGTGGGATTGGCTTTGGATTATTGTGTGAAATTCACTGCGATTGATGCTTTCAATGCCGGATTTATTACTTGTTTACATTTTAACGGAACAAAAGCTGTAAATGTAAAACCAGACAGTGCGAGAAACACAATTTATGATTTGGTTGAGAAAGGAATTACTATTTTAGCGTAAATCACACTTTACTTTTTTTTAAGTCTTCGATTCCGCTCAGACTGACATCGCTGAATTAACATTTAGTATCAGATTTGTCACACTGATTGGAGTCGAAGTGTTTTTATGACTTGCTTTATTGATTTCTAAACTTCCGTTTAAGCTTCGTTTTATGTCTGGAATAGTGCGTTTGATCTGAGATTTTATCTGTAGAGATCACACTGATATTTCCGTCCACTTCCAGAATAGCTAATTTTACGTCAGCCACTTTTTCGATCCCGTGCTCGTGAACAGCCTCTTCCAATTCGTCTTCTGAGATTTGGACCTTTCTCAAGATTTCCGGATACACTATTCCGTCCTTTACAAGAATATAAGGATGATCTTCAATCAGTTCTTTTATTTTTTGATTTTTAAAAATAAATTTCTTCACGACAAAATTCGCAACAAACAAGACCAAAGCTGCAACAATTCCGCCTTCCAGACTGCTGTTAGAGCCGACCATTGCATTTTGGACCGCATTACTTATCAAAAGCAAAAGAATCACATCACCTGCATTGAGCTGTGACAATTGATTTTTGCCAAAAACACGCACGGCAATAACCATAAAAAAATAAACCGATAATGACCGGATAACGATATCTAGAATTGGATTCAACGACTAAAATATTTATAATTAAAGATAACTGTTTTTAGGATAATACGTCAATTGTATTTGCATATTTTTTGTATTGTAAAAGCTTTTTGAGAATAACACCATTTTTAAACTATATTTGAAATTAAAACTAGACCATGAAAAAACAACTTTTCATACTCGGTGTATCATTATGCCTTTTATCTTGTAAAAAAGAAGTCAAAAAAATTGCAACCATTGATAAACAGGAAATTACTATTGATACAATTTCTACCGAAAAGAAAAATCTTTCCAATTTTCATGTCTTCGATTTATATTTTATGGAAAATACCGGCAAGTACGATATATTTGTTTCTATGTCTGATATTTACAATGATTCTTTAGCTATTCCGAACGACATTATTGAAAATCAAAAAACCAAGACTTTTACGGAGTTAAAACATTTTGAACTAACAGGAATTTATAGAGAAAAATTACTAAAAGGAACTTCTCTTTCGGAAACTGACACATTATTTCTTTACAATTACAGGGATGCCAAATTGCAAAAATTCCCGGTTCATGAGTTGAAATCAGTTGCCAATCTTGATCTTTATACCAGTGAAGGTGAAGAAATTTCTCATTACAATTATATGGTTGGTTTCGAACTTAATCAACCTGAAATTTCTCAGGATGTAGCGATGGATAAAACTAATTATTCCTTAGCCACTTTTGGAAAAAGCAATCCATTTTCCGGTGAAAAAGTTGTTCCGGTACATTGGCAGAAAACAAGTCATGAGAAATTTCCTTTGGCATTGAAAAATGAAAAGAATTTAGAAAATACTTACCAAGCAAAATTTGAAAACCTTATCTATTATATTCAGGATTACAAAGGCGAATACGGCATTTCTAAAAGGCTATTAGCTGTAGTTAAAAACAACAAAGTTATTTTCGCAAAGACATATAAAACAGGAGAAGGCGCAGAATTCAACCCTTTGAACTTTATCAATAACAATGAATATAACGATTGGCAATGGACGGGAAAATTATTCAAAAATAAACCACCTGTTATTTTTGGTTTTGTATCAGAATCATTTGGCTGCCCATCCATAACTTTTTTAGACCATTCATATCCCGAGTTTTATATAGATTGTGACAATAGACATTAGAAATATTCTAACACTGACTATGATGAAAAAACCAGTTTTAATTATATCTGCACTTATAATAATTTTTAGTTGCAACAAGAAAGAGAAAACTCTTCAAGAAAAGGCAACAGTGCCCAAAACAGAAACATTGGAAAATAAATCTGATGAGCCCGATGAAGACCCGGCTTATGTTTTTCCGAAAACCGGAAAGAAAGCGGAAGATTTCATCACCAAACCTGATATTTTCGAAATACAATATCAAGCAGATGGCGATTTGAATGGCGATAAATTAGATGATATTGTCATTGTAAGAAAAGACAAGAAAAATAAAACGGCACCTCGCTCTATGCTGGTACTTCTACAAAATCAAGATAAAACATATCGGTTGGATAAAATCTCGCATCTTGCAATGCCTGCAGAATATAACGACAGTGATTTCAAATTTTATGACACAGAAGATGTTTCTATTGACAAGGGTATTTTGAGCATTCAACTTTATGGGATTGGTCCGAGTGGTAATCTTTTCAGTCATTACAAATATTTCGGTAAAGATTTGCTGTTAACCAATATCGAAACTTTCAATATGGGCGCCGGAAGCCATCAATCTCTTAATTATGATGTGATGAAAGGAGAACTATTTCAGGAGCTTATCAATACAATGGAAGAAGAAATGCCTTCCACAAAAAAAACGTTTCATTTGAAACCACAGAAAATCAAATTTGAAAATGCTTCTCCAGATGCTGTAATTGAGGATACTTATAAAGTAACCGATGCGGAAAATCAAAATTGAATAACTTTAAAAACGAATGTTGATTATCTTTGATTCAAATATTAAAGTAATTATGGTAAAGAAATTTTTTTTAGCATTCAGCATTTTTGTTGTGTCGATATTATTTGCACAAAAAAATAACGATCAACAATCGGTTGCCGAAGTGTCAGAAAAACTCAGATTAGCAATGATCAGTGGTGATAAAGCTGTTTTAGAATCATTGATTCTTCCGGAACTGACTTACGGCCATTCCGGCGGACACATTGATGATGCTAAAGAATTTGTAGAAAAACTGGTCAGCAAAAAATCAAATTTCCTGACTATTGAAAATACCAATCAAAATATTCAAATCGTAGATAAAACTGCAATTGTCCGAAATCATTTGTTTGCCAAAACCGCAGATCTCGGAAAGGAACCTGGAGAAGTGAGTCTAGATATTCTATACGTTTGGCAGAAAACTAAAAATGGCTGGAAGTTGTTGGCTCGACAGGCTGTGAAGGTGGAAAAAAAGAAATAAAAAGCTATTGATTATAAAAATGAAAATCCGCCTCACAGCGGATTTTCTAATTTCTATTTTCTTCTCTTCAATTCTTTTTGTATCAATCCTAATTCCCTTCCCGTTTGTCCGGCAACAGAGGTATTTTCCTGTGCACGTCTTGTAAGATAAGGAACAACATCTTTTACAGGTCCATATGGAAGATACTTAGCAACATTATAGTGTTTGTCGGCAAGATAATAAGTAATATTATCACTCATTCCATAAAGCTGCCCGAAATAAATGTGCGGATTATCGTGTTCCAACCCTTTAGTTTTCATTTTATCCATCACCAGCTCAGTTGACTTCTCATTATGCGTCCCGAAAAATGCTGAAACTTTATCCAGATGCGCCATTACAAAATCGATTCCGGCATTGTAATTATCATCAGTTGCCTGTTTGGTTGGCTGGATCGGATCCGGATAATTTTGCTCTTCGGCTCTTTTTCTTTCCTTCTCCATATATGCACCGCGAACAATCTTATAACCAATGAAATAACCTTTTTCTCCGGCTCTTTCCAGATGAGCGTTCATATATTCCAGACGACCGGTTCTGTACATTTGGATTGTGTTCCAGACAATGGCTTTTTCCTTATTGTATTTCTCCATCATTTCTTCGCAAAGTTGATCAGCCGCATCCTGCATCCAGGTTTCTTCCGCATCTACCATTACTTTTTTATCGCTTTCGAAACAAAGTTGACAAACTTCATCAAAACGCTGAACTACTCTATTCCATTCTTCTTTCTGGCTTGTTGTCAATTCTTTCCCTTTTCCAACTTCTTCATAAATATCAATTCTCCCAAAAGCTGTTGGCTTGAAAACAATAAACGGAATCGCTGGATTTCCTACAGAAAATCTGACAATATCTTTAATCTCTTTACAAACCGCATCAAAAACCTCTTCCTCTTCTTTACCTTCAATCGAATAATCGAAGATACTTCCAACGCCACGTTTGAACATCTGCTTCACAACCTTCATACTTTCTTCACGGGTTTCGCCACCGCAAAACTGTTCGAATAAAGTCTGCTTCACAATCCCATCCACAAACGGAAAATTGTTCTTAACGGTAAAATTGAGAAGAGAAACACCAATATTGGTCAATGCAGGCTGTTCAATCGCTTTGAACATCCAGTAGGCTTTTTTCAGCTGAGCATCCGTTTTATCGGCAAATGCGAGCTTTGTATCATTGAAAATACTCATATCCAGAATTTGGTCTCAAATGTAAATATTATTTCGATTTTTGAATGACTTTTGAAGCTAAATTTTATCAGAAATATAAAATTAATTAAACAAAAAATCGATAATTCATCATAATCAGAAATCCGCCGAATGAATGATAATTTTTACAGTTGATTTTTATTAATTATCAAACAAACCCTTTCAGAGTTTAAAACTCTGAAAGGGTTTAAATTTATATTTCAATACTTCGACTACGTTCAACCCAACACTCACATAGAATAAAAACTTTGTGTTTGTGTTAAAATCTTTGTGATTTTGTGGTTAAGCTTAATCAATGCAAAAAATGTCTCATTCCCGTGAACAACATCGGAATCTTGTGCTCATTCGCTGCTTCGATAGAATCATTGTCTTTCATACTTCCGCCAGGCTGAATAATCGCTTTGATACCTTCCTGAGCACAGAAATCCACTACATCTCTGAACGGGAAAAACGCATCCGAAGCCAGAACCAATTCGCCATCGAATTTCTTTTTTGCTCTTTCAATGGCCTGTTGTGTTGCCCAGATTCTGTTCACCTGTCCTCCGCCAATTCCGATTGCCTGAACACCGTTTGAGACCACGATTGCATTGGATTTCACATATTTAACAACTCTTTGAGAGAATAACAAAGCTTTTCTCTGCTCTTCTGTTGGAGCCGTTTCTGTCATTAATTTGATATCGTCTGAAAATTGATCATCAGCATTCTGAACAAGCATTCCGCCATCGATTTTTACCCAAACCTGTTTGTCAGTAACTGAATTTTTGATTTTGATGATTCTAAGGTTTTTCTTTTTTCTAAGAATTTCCAAAGCTTCATCATCAAAGTCAGTCGCCATTACAATCTCAAGGAAGGTTTTGTTTAATTCCTCTGCTGTTGCAGCGTCTACTTTATAATTCATTCCGATGATGCCACCAAAAATAGAAATCGGGTCACACTCAAAAGTTTTTGTGTAAGTTTCCAAAGCTGAAGTTCCAACCGCAACACCGCAAGGTGTAGAATGTTTAACGGCACAACAAGCCATTTCTTCTTTGAACTCGTTGACGACTTTCCAGCACAAATCCATATCACGAAGATTATTGAAAGACAATTCTTTACCGCCCAAAATCTCAAAATCTTTCATTGCACCATTTTCGAAAGTCGAAGTATAATAAGCTGCAGACTGATGAGGATTCTCACCATATCTAAGGTCAGAAACCTTTTTGTAAGAAGCATTCAAATAAGTAGGATATTCTTCATCCAAAAGCATACTGGAAATCGCTGCATCATAAGCAGAAGTCAGATTGAATACTTTTCCGGCCAGTTTTTTTCTGGTTTCGATGGCTGAATCACCGTTTTCTGACATTTCATTTTGAACAATTTCGTAGTCATTAACATCTGTCAAAACTGTTACTGAATTGAAATTCTTAGCTGCAGAACGCAACATAGAAGGTCCGCCAATATCGATGAATTCTACTTTTTCGTCAAGAGAAATATTCTTATTAACGTTTTCAAAAAACGGATAAAGATTTACAATAACCATATCAATCAGTCCAATTTCGTACTCCTGAACTGTTTTCATATGTTCTTCGTTGGAACGAACCGCCAACAATCCGCCGTGAACTTTTGGATGAAGCGTTTTCACTCTTCCGTCCAGCATCTCTGGAAAATCGGTCACTTCATCAATCTGGATTGGATTAAGTCCAGCGTCTTTCAAATGTTTGAAAGTACCGCCTGTGGAAATCAGTTCGTAATTGTTAGCTTCCAAAAATCTGGCAAAATCTACCAAACCGCTTTTATCAGAAACACTGATCAATACTCTTTTTTTACTCATTCTTTCTTTCAATTTTACTTTTTACAGCTTTATTCAAACTGTGATTTACCGGTTCTTTCACCTCCGGATTTTTATTATTAGATTGCTCCAACGGAGCTGTTAATTTCGTTTTTAAAAATTAAAGTTAATTTGAATTAAAATTCATAAACTACTATATCAAAATATTTTATGAATCAAAATATAATTTTTACTTTAACTTAATAAAGCCTATTTATTAAGAACCAAATCAATGGCTATTGGGAAAATATCATATTCAATCTGATGAACTTTTTGAGCTAATGTTTCTGCTGTATCATGCTCATCAATATCAAATTTTCCCTGCAGAATAACTTTGCCTTCATCAATTCCCGAAGTCACAAAATGAACGGTTGCACCACTTTCTTTTTCGCCAGCTTCAATCACAGCATTGTGAACATGATGACCCCACATTCCTTTTCCACCAAATTTGGGCAACAACGCCGGATGAATATTAATAATCTTTCCGCTCCATTTTTCGCAGAATTCTGGTTTTAAAATCGATAGAAAACCTGCCAGAACAATCAAATCTGTATTTTCGGGAATTGCTTTTTCTAAATTCTCAGAAAAGTCCTTTCCTCGTTTGATTAATTGATTCGGAATGTTATGTTTTTCTGCTCTTTCCAATCCGAAACATTCTCTGTCAGCAATGACTTGATTGATTTTCGCATTCCGGATTTTACCATTGTCAATGCAGTCAATAATTCTTTGTAAATTGGTTCCTGAACCTGAAATTAAAATAGTGATATTCTTCATAATCTAACCACAAAGACACAAAAGGATTCACAAGGCTCACAAATTTGCGCTCTTTGTGCAAAGGCTTTGTGACTTTGTGTTTAATACAATTTAATTTTCTCAGAATCTTCTGTTATTTCCCCAATTTCGTAAGCATCTTCCAAAAGGTCAAGGATTTTTTCAGAATGTTCGGCATCGGTTACCAATACCATTCCTACACCCATATTGAAAGTCCCGAACATCTCTTCTCTTGTGATATTGCCACGTTTTTCCAATTCCTGCATGATAGTTGGAATTTTAATTTTTGAAGCATCAATGTTTGCACATAAACCGTTTGGAATAATTCTAGGAACGTTCTCATACAATCCGCCACCTGTAATGTGCGCAATCCCGTAAAGTGGCGCTTCTTCCAAAACTTTGTGAATGTCTTTGTAATATAATCGTGTAGGAACAAGTAATGTCTCATACAAAGGTTTCCCTTCGAATTCTTCTTCAAAATTTGGAAAGATCTTTCTTACCAAAGAAAAACCATTGGAATGAAATCCAGAACTTGGAATCGCAATGATTTTGTTACCTTTTCTAATTTTGGAACCGTCTATAATCTGGTCCTTTTCAACAATACCTACGCAAAATCCAGCCACATCGTAATCGCCCGGCTGATACATCCCCGGCATTTCAGCAGTTTCTCCGCCAATCAAAGCACAATTGTTATCCTTGCATGCATTGACCATCCCCAGAACAATTTCTGCTGCAATGTCAGAATCCAGCTTTCCGCAAGCCAGATAATCCAGAAAAAACAATGGTTTTGCGCCATGGCAAAGGATATCATTCGCACACATTGCGAAACAGTCGATACCGATAGAATCATACTTTTTAGAATCAAGAGCGACCTTCAGTTTGGTTCCAACACCGTCTGTTCCGGAAACCAGAACCGGATTCTTGTAACCTGCGATTTCGTAAAACGCACCAAAGCTTCCAAGATTGTTAAGAACATTTTTGTTATGGGTTTCAGCAACGGCAGATTTGATTTTATCAACAGTCTTGTAACCTTCTTCTTTATCTACACCGGCTGATTTATAGGTATTGCTCATTTTACTTTCAGAATTGCGATTCTTTCGATTCTTTCAGGTTTTGACACCCGAAAGAATCTTGGAATTCATTAGATTTATTTCAAACTTACTTTTTCAATTTTATCAAATAAAAAAGCCGACAATCTTAGAGATAGTCGGCCGTTATTTTAGTTCACAAGTCCGGAGGTGTTTGTGTAATTCTTTTTGCAAGAATTAAAATACTGTTGGAAATGAACTTGTGGGATTTTCATCTGATTAATTTCATTTTTCTTTGATGACAAAGTTAAGCAATCTTAACATTAATATCCAAAATCTTATCCAAAAAAGTTTTTAACAGCAGATAATTTCTCCTGAAACTCAGCATTCTTTTCTTCATCTATAATACCTTTTTCGGAATCAAACGTCTCTTTAAACTTAGGAAGATAGAAGCTTTGAAGGATATTAGCGCCACTGGATTTAGATCTTTGCTCGAAAGCAGCCACCACGTGTCTTCCACCGCCAGGACCTGTTGCTGTTCCCAAAAGAAATACCGGTTTTTCTCCAAAATGTTTTCTGTCTTTGATTCTGGAAACCCAGTCGAATACATTTTTAAAAGCAACTGTATAAGAGCTGTTATGCTCTGCTAAAGCGATAATCAACAAATCGGATGAATCTATTTTCTCTGCAAATCTCAATGCCAAAGTCGGGATTCCATCGTGCTTTTCCCTGTCCACGCTAAACATTGGCATCTCATAATCGTTCAAGTCCAGAACTTCTACTTCTGCACCTGTGAATTGTTTTGCTGCGTATTCTGCTAATTGCTTATTAATGGATTCTCGGGAATTACTTCCGGCAAATGCTACTATTTTCATTATATTCAAAATTAAAGTCCCAAATTTAGGGACTTTAGAAATTAAAAAGATTGATGCAGGATATTATTTTTCGATTTTTAAAATATCCAGAATAGTTCCGTACAAAACTTCTGCTCCTAAAGCCAAATCTTCTGGCGAAGAATACTCCAATGGATTGTGACTAATGCCATCTTTGCAGCGGACAAAAATCATCCCGTAATCGCAGGCATAAGAAATTGCCATTGCGTCGTGAAAAGGACCGCTCATTAGTTCCGGTGTATCTTGTAAGCCGATTTTTTCACAATTATTCCGGATGATATCTTTAATCCAATCCGCACAATATCGCGGTTCTGATTTCCAGTCTTCTGATATTTCATAAGATAATCCATGTTTTTTGGAAATCTCATCAATTTTATCTAATAATTGTTTTTCGTAACGGTTTCTTCTTTCCAGATCGATGTCTCTCAAATCCAACGTAAATTCTACTTCTTCCGGAATAATATTTCTGGAAGCAGGAAAAACCTTGATTGTTCCGCATGTTCCAACTGTCGGATTTCCCGGAACTTGATTGGCAATTTCGTTAAGGGCAATAATGATTTCCGAAGCGCCAACCAAAGCATCTTTTCTCATTGGCATCGGAACAGAACCGGCGTGACCAGCCATTCCTTTCAGTTTTACGGTCAGCCAAATCGGACCGGAAATACCCGAAACCACAGCAATCGGTTTTTCCTGACTATCCAAAACAGGTCCTTGCTCAATATGAAGTTCAAGATAGCAATAGATACTTCCTTCCTTATATTCCGATTCTTTGAATTTTGTTATGTCACAGCCAAATTCTTTCAGAGCCTGTTCTCTTGTGATTCCGTTGGCGTCTGTTCTCTGTAATTCGCCTTCTTCAAGTCTTCCTAGAATTCCTCGCGAGCCAAATAAACCTTTGTTAAAGCGCCAGCCTTCTTCATCTGCAAAAGAAATGATTTCTAAAGTTCTTTCGGATTTCAATCCCTTCTCTTGCAGTGTAATAGCTGCTTCAATCGCACAAAGAACGCCGGCAACACCGTCATATCTTCCGCCATAAGGCTGAGAATCGAGATGTGAACCAACCATCAGAACCGGCAAATCAGGATTAGTTCCTTCTAACCTTCCGATGAGATTCCCAAAGTTGTCAATTCTGGTTGTCATTCCAGCAAGTTTCATCCAAGATGAAGCGAGTTCAAATGCTTTTTTTTCGTCAGGAGAATGCGCAGGTCTATTGGTTCCTGTTTCACCGATTTTTCCGATTTTGGACATTTCGGTGAAGAAGTTTTCGAGGCGTGAATGATTAATATTCATAGAAATAAATTCTAAATTAGTGATATTAAATTTAAAGCATCCGTCATATTTAGAGTATTATAATCAGCCTTAATCATTGTAGTTGATTTGTTGTAAATATTATTTGGGAATGTTCTTATTAGCTTTATAGGATTCTTAAATTTATTATTACAAGCACATACAAAAGTGTCTATACCTAAAGAATTATATTTATTAATCTTCTCAATAGTAGCTTTAGAATAATCTCCCATAGAAAAAAGAGCAACTTTTCTTCCTAATGGAAAATTTAATACATCTTCAAAATCCCTCTTACCAAAAGCTGTTTTACCTGCACTGGTAACTCCTGCTATTTTTAATAATTCGTCATATAAAATATTAAAAGTATGGGTTTTTCCAACGCTATTATCTCCAAATAGTGCAATTATATTCATCTTAATAAATCCTAATTAATGATCATTCAGCGGTAAACCCTGTTCCTGGAACTGAACCCAGTTGAGATAGTCCGGAGCAACACGTTTTTCTTCCATTGTAATGCAGTTGTCAACCGGGCAAACCAGCTTACAAAGGTTGCAGCCAACACATTCCGGTTCGTTGATGGTGTAAGTATTGTAAGGCATTCCGTCACCTTTGAAAATGGCCTGATGTGATGTGTCTTCGCAGGCAATGTGACATAATCCGCAATGGATACATTTGTCCTGATTGATATTAGCAACAATGTGAAAATTGAGGTCAAGTTTTTCCCATTCGGTCATTGTAGGAACTGATTTGCCTACGAAATCTGTGATTTTTTCAAAACCTTTTTCGTCCATCCAGTTATTGAGACCCTCGCATAAATCTTCCACAATTCTGAATCCATATTTCATCGCAGCTGTACACACCTGAACGGAAGTAGAACCCAACAACATAAATTCTACCGCATCCTGCCAGGTTGAAACGCCTCCAATTCCTGAAATCGGAACTTGGGAAGTAACAGGATCTTTCGAAATGGTTGTCAGCATTTTAAGCGCAATCGGTTTAACTGCCGGTCCGCAATAGCCACCAAAAACAGATTGTCCGCCAACATTCGGATTCGGAACAAACGTATCCAAATCGATTCCTGTAACAGATTGGATGGTATTGATCAAAGATAATGCATTGGTTCCGGCATTGACTGCCGCTCTTCCTGTCGGAACCACGGAATGAACATTAGGCGTCAGTTTTGTAATGACCGGCAATGTGGCGACCTCCATTACCCATTCCACAATCATTCCTGCAATTTCCGGGTCTTGCCCGACAGCTGCACCCATTCCGCGCTCGGTCATCCCGTGAGGACAACCAAAATTGAGCTCGAAGCCGTGAGCGCCTGTCTGTTCACAGCGTTTTACCATTTCGTGCCACGCTTCTCTTGTGTTATCTGCCATTAGCGAAATAATCATCGCTCTGTCCGGAAATTCCCTTACCACTTCTTCGATTTCCCTGAGGTTGATATCCAAAGGTCTGTCAGAAATTAACTCAATATTATTAAAACCTGCAACACGCTGTCCATTGAAATTGATTGCAGAATAACGGGAAGAAACGTTCTTTACCTGGGAACCCAATGTTTTCCAAACAACGCCGCCCCAGCCTGCTTCAAACGCACGCATTACATTTACTTTTTTATCTGTTGGCGGTGCTGAAGCCAGCCAAAAAGGATTAGGAGATTTTACACCTAAAAAGTCACAAGAAATATCAGCCATTGATTTAATTTTAAATTTTAAATTGTGAATTAATTAATTCATCATGTATTCTAAAATGGAACGTGCTGCCAATTTTCCATCCTGAGCAGCGTTCACAACTTCTTTTCCGCCATTGATGCAGTCTCCGCCAGCAAAGACACCTTTCCAGTTGGTTTCATAAGCGGAATTAACGGAAACTTTCCCATAAGAATTCTGTAATTCGTAACTGGAAATTAATCCTTCGAATGGTGTTTGCCCGGCTGCTTTGATGATCATATCGCATTCGATCTCAAAGGTTTCGCCGGTTTCCACAGGACTTCTCCTTCCGGAAGCATCAGCATCACCTAATTTCATCCTGCTGCAAACCAAAGATTTTACATTTCCGTTATCAGCATAAACTTCTTTCGGTGCTGCAAGATATTCCATATTACAGCCGTCCAGCTTAGCGATATCCAATTCTACATCGGTGCAAGGTTTTTCGTTTTCGGTTCTTCTGTAAACAATCGTCACATCTTTTGCACCCA
This sequence comes from Chryseobacterium sp. 36-9, assembly GCA_001898785.1. Taxonomy (GTDB): domain Bacteria; phylum Bacteroidota; class Bacteroidia; order Flavobacteriales; family Weeksellaceae; genus Epilithonimonas; species Epilithonimonas pallida. The sequence continues at coordinate 24,792 of MKVE01000045.1, forward strand.
ATCTTTTTGCCTGAGTTGCCGCATCTATCGCTGTCATTCCCAAACCAATCACAACAACTTTATCACCAACAGGAACAGTTGAAAAATCATTGGTTCTAAGATTATAGATATAAGAAATCGCATCTTCAACTCCTTCAGAATCTTCCCCGGAAATATCTAGTCTTCTCGCAACTCCGACACCGATACCAAGGAACACTGCATCAAAATTGTCCTGCAATTCTTTCAAATGAATATCCTTTCCTAATTCCTGGTTGTATCTGATGTCGATTCCGCCAATGGATGTGATATATTTCACTTCGTCTTCGCAGAATTCCGGTGTCACTTTGTAGGCTGCGATTCCGTAAGTCATAAGACCACCGCCTTTTAATTCTTTCTCGAAAATGGTAACATCAACACCTTCCTTCGCCAAATAGAAAGCACAAGCCAATCCTGCAGGACCAGCTCCTACAACCGCTACTTTTTTTCCAAGAGAAGGTCTTCTCTCGAACAATTGCCAGTTGTTATACATTGCTTTTTCAGTAGAATATCTCTGTAGACGTGCTATCTGAATCGGTTCTTCGTGAAGAAGGTTATAAACACAAGAGCCTTCACATAATTTCTCCACAGGACAAACTTTGGAACAGCTTGCTCCCATAATATTATCCGTAAAAATGGTACGAGCCGAGCCTTTCACATTATCTGTCGCTATCTGCTTTATAAACTTTGGAATGTTAATATGCGTCGGACACATCTTTATACAAGGTGCGTCATAGCACATTATGCAACGATTGGCTTCTATTATAGCTCCTTCGCGATTATCAAACGGTGGGTGAATGTCTGTAAAATTTTCCTGATATTGTTCAGTAGTTAAGCGTCTGTTTGCTATCATAATTTTCTTAGTTGTCAGTTGTTGTTTTTTTTAATAACTAATGTTTAATTGATTGTCAAATCGTTATTTTATCTACAAAGTGCAGCCCGGTTTGAACGGACTCTTCGAGAGCCTCAGAGTGACAAAGCGGGAGTGGAAGGCGGATATAGCTGCCATAAAAATTTATAATTGAGTTAAGTCATCGTAAGTCTCTGGTCGTCTGTCTCTGTAAAACTGCCATTTGGAGCGCACCTGGTCTATCAGATCCAAATCGAATTCGGCAATGAGAAGCTCATCGTTGTCTTCGGATGCTGTTGCAAAGATTTCACCTAAAGGATTGACAAAATAAGAAGTTCCGTAGAATTTCCCGAGGTTCCAGGGTTTTTCTGTCCCAACACGGTTGATGCAGCCCATAAAATAACCATTGGCTACAGCGTGAGCCGGCTGCTCCAGCTTCCAAAGGTATTGTGATTGTCCGACTGTTGTTGCAGAAGGATTGTAAACGATTTCTGCTCCGTTGACTCCCAAAGCTCTTGCGCCTTCCGGAAAATGTCTGTCGTAACAGATATAAACCCCGACTTTAGCATATCTTGTCTGGAAAACAGGATAGCCCATATTTCCGGGTTTGAAGAAGTATTTTTCCCAGAATCCACCCGTTTGCGGAATGTGATTTTTGCGGTATTTCCCGAGATATTTCCCGTCTGCATCTATGACTGCCGCTGTGTTGTAAAGAATTCCAGCACCATCTTTTTCATAAACCGGAACGATGATGACCATTTGGTATTTCCGGGCATATTCCGACATCAAATCCGTTGTAGGACCGGGAACCGTTTCTGCCGACTCATACCATTTCGAATCCTGACCAGGGCAAAAATAAGGTGTGTTGAAAATCTCCTGAAAGCATAAAATCTGCACGCCTTTTTCACCAGCTTCGTCGATATAAGGCAGATGTTTTTCCAACATGGCCTGTTTTATTTCTTCAATGGTTCCTTCGCCTTCTGTTTTTGCCAGAGACATCTGGATTAATCCTGATTTTATGATTCGAGACATAGTTTTCAGTTATAAGTTATGAATTATTAGTTTTTATATTTTGTCTGAAACTTTGCTTCTTTTAATGAATTGACCATAGCCTTTTGGAATAAGGCATTCATTATTATCAATAGCAACTTTTCCACGCAGTAAGACTGTTTTTACTTTCCCGGTCACTTCCCAGCCTTCGTAACCGCTGTAATCCACATTCATATGATGGGTTTTTGCAGAAATCGTATGCTTTTCATTCGGGTCGAAAATGACTAAATCAGCATCAGAGCCAATAGAAATCGTTCCTTTTTTAGGATACATCCCGAAAATCTTTGCAGGATTGGTACAAGCTACTTCCACGAATTTACTTAATGTGATTCTGCCTTTATCGACACCTTCAGAATACAAAAGCTCCATCCGGTTTTCTACGGCCGGATGACCATTTGGAATTTTGGAAAAATCATCAATTCCCATTAGTTTCTGTTCCCAAAAAAACGGACAATGATCTGTTGCCACGACATTGACCAATCCTTGGTTAATTCCTGCCCAAAGCGTTTCCTGGTCTTTTTTCTCTCGTAATGGTGGCGACATTACCCATTTTGCACCTTCAAAATCCTGCTCATACAAACTTGCATCAAGAATCAAATACTGGATACAGGTTTCCACAAAAACGTGCTGATTTCTTCTGGTTGCATTTCTCACCGCATTAAGAGCACCTTCACAGGTCAGATGAACAATATAGCCGGGACAACCTGTGAAATTCGTCATATCTACAAAACGTTCACTGGCTTCTGCTTCGGTTACTTCCGGTTGTGACAAATAATGGTAAATCGGTGCCCGATTCCCTTCATTTCTATTTTTCTGAACCAGATAATCAATCATATCACCATTGGTTGCATGAACATTGATAAGTCCGCCGTGTTGTTTTACTTCTTCCATCAAGCCAACCATCTGACGATCATCAACCATCAATGCACCTTTGTAAGCCATAAAGGTTTTGAAAGAAGTAATACCTTCCTCTTCAATCATTTCACGGATTTCCGGTTTTGTATTCTCATTATAATCGGTAACAGCCATATGAAAACTGTAATCGCCAATAGCATTTCCGTCGCTTCTTCCCTTCCATTCTTCCAAAGCAGAACGAAGTGATTTTCCCTGAGTCTGCAAAATAAAATCGATAACCATAGTCGTTCCGCCAAATAACGCAGCACGGGTTCCGGTTTCATAAGAATCGCTGGAAAAAGTTCCCATAAACGGCATATCCAGATGAACATGCGGATCTATTCCTCCAGGAAAAATCAATTTTCCGGAAGCTTCAATGACTTTATCCGCTTCATAATTCAAATTCTTTCCGATGGCCGAAATCGTTTCACCTTCGATAAAAATATCGCCAATGAAATTTTCTGAAGCTGTGACTATATTTCCGTTTTTGATTAAAATACTCATACGTGATTATAAATGATGAATGATAAATTATTAATGATGCTTTTTTGGTTCTTTAATTTTGTTTTTCATTAAGATAAAATAAACCAATCCGCTGATGAAAAATCCGACAAACCAACCATAGTGATAAAGGTTTGTCAGCCATTCCGGAACCAAATCTGCAGGAATTAATTTAACAGTAACTAAAAATCCAGGAATATTAGGGAGAATTCCAAGAATCAGTGCCATAATGGCTTTGGAATTGAATCCGTTTTTGTAAGAATAAGTTTTTCCTTCCTGATATAATTCTTCAAGAATCAACTTTTGCTTTCGGACAAAAAAGTAGTCTGAAATCATAATGCCGCCAATCGGTCCAAGCAAACTTGAGTAACCGACCAGCCAGGTAAAAATATACCCGGAAGGATCTGCAATCAGCTTCCAGGGACATATTAATATCCCAATAATACCCGTGATATAACCACCCGTTCTGAAAGTAATTTTAGTTGGATTGAGATTGGCAAAATCATTGGCAGGACTTACAATATTCGCTGCAATATTAGTTGCTAAAGTAGAAATGGCGATTGCTAACATCGCTAAAGTCACCAGGATTTTATTTTCAAATTTTCCCGCAAGAATTACCGGGTCCCAAATTGTGGTTCCATATATAATTGTAGTCGCAGAAGTCACTACCACGCCAATGAATGAGAAAACTGCCATAGACGGAGGCAAACCAATCATTTGTCCATTGATTTGAGCCTTCTGGGAAGTAGCATATCTTGTAAAATCCGGGATATTCAATGATAATGTTGCCCAGAATCCAACCATTCCCGTCAGAGCAGGAAAAAAAAACTTCCAGAATTCTGAAGATGTTTGAAACTTAGAGGATTGGTCTAGTATTCTGTCCAGACCATCTGTTGAGTATATTGCCCAAAATAAAAGAGCAAAAGCTGCAGCCGGAAGGAATACTGCTTTAAAAACCAATAATTTACGAATGCTGTCTACTCCAAAATAAACCACAATCATATTGATTGCCAGAAAAATCAGAAAGCAGACCATTTCCAAGGCTGGAGGGAAAAATCCCGTGACCATTGGCTCCGAAAGTGAAGGCATCCAGACTCTCAAAATCTGATAAAATGAAACTCCACCAATCCACGTCTGAATCCCAAACCATCCACATGCGACAATTGCTCTTAATAATGCAGGAATATTAGCGCCCGTAGTTCCAAAACTGGCTCTTGCTAATACAGGAAAAGGAATTCCGTATTTTGTCCCGGCGTGACCGTTAAGAATCATCGGAATCAACACAATAATATTTCCTAAAAATATAGTCACTACCGATTGCCACCAGTTCATCCCACCTTCTATCAGAGAACTTGCCAGCATATAGGTTGGGATACACATTGACATACTGATCCATAATGAGGCATAATTCCATGTTCCCCAGGTTCTTTTGTTTGGAGAAACAGGAGCCAAATCTTCATTATAAAGTTTTGGATCAAAAACAGGATCAGTATTGATATCCGGCATTATTTAATAAAATAGTGTTAGTATGTAGCTTCGTCAGCAATCTTAAGAGCTTCTGAAATAATTGCCAGCCCTTTGTCGATTTCTTCTTTTGTAATAATCAATGGTGGCGCAATAAAAATATAACCCCATCTTACGAAAGTATACATTCCCAGTTCTTTGATTTTAGCAGCAACCTTATTCATTACCATCATTTCATCCGGTTTTGCATTGAAAGGCGCCATTGGTTCTTTGGTTTCCCTGTTTTTCACCAGCTCAAGACAGCCAAGCAGTCCTGTATTCCTAAAATCACCGATTGAAGGATGGATCTTTTTCATTTCTTCAATTCGGGACTCCAGATATTTTCCCATTTCTGCGGCTCTTTCGATAAGATGATCTTCTTCATATATCCTGATCACTTCCATAGCGGCAGCACACGAAACAGCGTGAGCGGAATAGGTCAGCCCTAATGGCAGTACTGCGTCATCATATTTAGAGGCGATCTTTTCTGAAACCATTACACATCCCAATGGAAGATAGCCACAAGTAAGACCTTTGGCCATAACAATCATATCCGGAATAATATCATGATTCTGAAATCCGAACCATTTCCCGGTTCTTCCGAAACCTGACATTACTTCATCCATGATCAATAATATACCATGCTTATTACAGATTTCTCTCACTTTTTTCAGATAACCTTTGGGATACTGCAAGCAGCCGGAAGTTCCGGATTCGCCTTCCAGAAGAATAGCAGCAATAGTTCCGGGACCTTCATATTCAATTTGCCTTTCCAATGAAGCAACTGCATCTTTCAGGAGGTTGTCTTCACCGTATTCGTAACGATAAGCATAAGGCAAATCGAAGTGAACAAAGTTGGGCGCTTGCTGGGCATCTACAGGGATTTTCCTAGGGTCTCCACCTGCTGAAATGGCACCAATCGTAGCGCCATGATAAGACTGATATCTTGTAAAGATCTTATGTCTGCCTGTATAAAGTCTAGCTAATTTAATAGCATTTTCGTTAGATGTTGCTCCACAAACCGTGAAGAAAGCACGGTTCAGATCGCCTGGACAAATTTCTGCAAGCTTCTTACCCAAGTCGCCTCGGACCTTTGAAACACAGCTTGGCGAAATGAAGGCTACCTGCTGCATCTGTTTTACAACAGCATTTGTCACACGCTGGTCTCCGTAACCGATATTGGAATTCATGAGACCGGAAGAAAAATCAATGATTTTTTGCCCGCTGTAATCATAAAGATATACACCTTCTGCTCTTTCTACCGCAAATGGGTCGATTCCTTTCTGTTTGGACCAGGACATTATCGTGTAATCGAGCGCATTGTCAATTACTTCCTGTCTATTGACTTTATTTTCTAATGTTTCTGACATCATTGATTTGAAATTTGAAATTCATAATTTTCAATACTTTAGCTCATCCAGTTGATCCCGGCTTCGGGATTCCATTTGGTAGTCATCTTTTTCAGCTTGGTCCAGAACTCGATAGAACTTTTTCCGGTGATATCTCCCACCCCGAATCTGGATTCGTTCCAGCCTCCGAAAGAAAAAGGCTCTCTAGGTACGGGCACACCGATATTAACACCAATCATTCCGGCCGAAGCATTTTCCATCACATATCTGGCTAATCCGCCGCTTTGTGTAAAAACGGAAGCTGCGTTACCATAAGGATTGGCATTTTCAATTTTCAAAGCATCTTCGAGACTCCGGCTTCTGATAATGGAGATAACCGGCCCGAAGATCTCTTCTTTAGCTACAGACATTTCCGGTGTCACAAAATCTATAATTGTAGGACCGACATAATAGCCGTTTTCCTTACCCTCAACTTTATAATTTCTTCCATCCAAAAGTATTTTTGCCCCATCTTTCTCAGCCTGGGTGATATAACTTTCTATTCTTTCCTTAGCAGCTTTTGAAATCACGGAACCAAGGTTTTTCCCGGGAATCACATTTTTAGCTTCCTGCACCATTTTTTCAATAATATGATCTGTCTGCCCAACAGCCACCATTGCCGAAGCTGCCATACATCTTTGTCCTGCACAACCCGACATTGAAGCTGTCACATTAGCAGCAGTCATTTCGGGATTCGCATCCGGTAAAACCAAAAGGTGATTTTTCGCACCTCCCAGCGCCAGGCATCTTTTAAGATTAGATGTTGCTCTTTGATAGACAATCTTGGCAACTTTTGTGGATCCTACAAATGATACTGCTTCTATATCAGGATGATCACAGATAGCTTCCACAATCTCCTTTTCACCATGTACGATATTGAATACACCATCCGGAAGACCTGCCTGCTTCAGAAGCTCTGCAATTTTCAGAGCACTCAAAGGAACTAATTCTGATGTTTTCAGGATCATCGTATTGCCGAGTGTTATTGCATTTGGGATTGTCCAGTTAGGCACCATTGAAGGAAAATTAAACGGTACAATAGAGGCAACAACACCTAAAGCCGCATGTTCTGTTCTGCATTCCACCCCTTTGCTGACTTCCAGAATCTCACCCTGGATCAACTGAGGAAGTGACACAGCAAACTCAGTCAGCTCAATGCTTTTTTCTATCTCGGCCCTGGCTTCGTCCAGGGTTTTCCCGTTTTCTTCCTGAATCAAAGCTGACAACTCATTAATGTTCTGTTCCAGGAGTCTCTTGTATCTGAAAAAAACCTGAACCCTATCCTTTATTGGAGTTTTTGACCATGTTTTAAAAGCTTCTTTTGCTGCCGAAACTGCTTTATCCAAATCGTCTTTTGAAGATACAGCCAGTTCCGCAATCACTTCACCGGTTAGCGGAGATTCCACATTCATCCAGCGATCTGTAATGGTTCCAACAAAGACTCCATTAATATAATTATTAACTTTTCCGTATTTATTTGACATTTTTATTAATGATTTTATAAAGATTTTAACGAAAGCTAATCTAAAAAACAATTTTCAATAATATGCAATTTTTACAATAATTTATAATCATTCTAAAAAATTTGCAAAAATTTGATACTTTTGTGTAAAATTTACTCTAAATGGAAAATAAGCTGGACGAAATTGATTTTCTAATTCTCAAAGAACTCCAAAAAGACGGCCGTGCATCATTTACAGAAATAGCCGATAAACTCAAAATTTCTATCAGTAATGTTAGAAGCCGCGTGACCAAGCTTATCGAGGAAAAGACCATCCAAATCGTTGGAAGAATCAATCCTCAGAATGTCGGTTTCAATGCTTACGCGAATATTGCAGTCTCGGTGCGTCCTGCCAACCTGATCCCAAGTGTGATAGAGACTCTTCTGAAAATGCCGGAAGTCAGCTTCCTGGCCAATACAGCAGGAGAATTTGATATCGAAGTCGATATTATGAGTAAAAACAATGAACAGCTTCACCAGCTGGTCAATCAGAAAATTGCTAAAATAGAAGGCGTATTTCAGACTAAAACTACGCTCTACATGAAAGTGCACAAATATGCCCAACCCGATCTGGATCTGGTGAAATAAAGGGTAACCTTTTATTTTCTGAAAATATGCAAAAAAAATTGAGCAGTAATTGCTCAATTTTTCAACATAACTTTATTATTTAGCATCTATTATTTGACTGCCGATTTGGCTTTTTCTGATTCCATCAGGTGATGTTCCAGAGTCGGAACGGTTTTGCCGGCAAATGCTTTTAAAGAAGCCTCTGATCCTTTGGACGCTTCTTCTTTGAACTCCGCAATATCTTTTTTATGATCGCTAACCATAAGATCTGTATAGGCACGGTCAAAGTCTGCACCTTTTTTAGCCTTCAGATCATCATATTTTTTCTGCTTATCTGCATCCAGGCCTGTTGGTAAAGTATAACCCACAGCTGACGCCCATTGTTTGAGCTCATCATTCGCTTTGCTGTGATCCTTAACCATCATTGCTCCAAGAGATTTCACAGCCCCATTGGAAGCATTGGTGGAAGCCAGCTGCCCCATTTGCACTTCCATTATTCCACCTCTTGCAGCAGCATCAGCAAACTTTTTATCCTGCGTACTCAGATTAGTACCGGTAGTTTTCCCTGTTCCGGCAGATGTGGAATCTGCAGGCATCACTGTACTGTCGGTGTTCATTGCAGCAGAATCATTAGGTGTTGTTATAGCCGTGCTGTCACCGGCTGTATCCATTGTCGTCGTTTCACTTTTTTTGCAGGCTACCAATGCCGTTACAACCAGAAGACTTAAGATTGAATTTTTCATAATAATATTATTTAGTGTGTGATGCTCATTAAATTAACAATTTGTCTGCCAAACAATTACGCCATCTAAATAAAAAAGAGAGAAACAATCTGAGCTGCTTCTCTCCATGAGTAAAATATAATTAATATATGGATTGCCAGAAAAGAGGACATTGCTGCCCTCCTTATCAAAAAATCTAATACACTATGAACTAGATTTTCTTGAAATTTTCACATCAAAGTATTTGCCAAAATTGGAGGCTTTTAAATCGAAATTTTATATCAAGTCCAATTGATATTGTTTATAATCAACATGATATGAAGTATTAATTACATTTAATAAAAAATTAACATCATAACTATAAATACGAAGACTCATTGCCGAATTGTTTGTATCAAACATTAATAAACAGATAAATGATAATTCGAATTCATTTATGGTCTTAAAATTGATATTGAATTTTATATACCACTATTAATTTGATATTAACTTAACACTTTTTCACAATGATATTCGATAAAAACTTTTTGAAAATGCCGGGAGACGACGGCTTTTTTATTTACCAGGGAGAACAGGATAACAGCAATTTTGTGAATCCTTATAACGATAATCCTTATATGATCAGCTCCCTTCAGAAACTTAAAAAACGAATGACCTGCAGAAAAAAACAATCCATTGTCAATCAATGTCTGGATGAATATAAAGATCATATGGTGGAAAATCCCCAACTAAATCACGTTTTCGAAATAGAAGACATCCGGCCGTCAAAAGTGTCTTTTGCCGAATATGCCAAATCCTCTTATCAAAAAGTGCTGAAAGACCTGGAGAATATCCAGAAACTCATTGATCAGCTGAGCATCAATGAAGTGCGTCTGTAAGCCAAATCAATGAATGCTTGTCAATAGATATAAAAATCCCCGGAGCAAATGTTCCGGGGATTTTATATAACATTCTGATCTAGAGATTCTGATCTTCGTGCTTACCTTCTTTGATCTCTTCCACCATTTTCGCATTGAAAGCCGGTAAATCTTCCGGTGTACGACTGGTTACCAATCCATTGTCCACCACTACTTCATTGTCTTCCCATACTGCTCCGGCATTTTTAAGATCGGCACTGATGGAATTGACCGAGGTCATTTTCCTGCCTTTGACCGCATCCGCATTGATAAGGATCTGCGGGCCGTGGCAGATCGCTGCGACCGGCTTATGCTGTGTGAAAAAATCCTGAACGAAAGACAACGCTTTTTCATTGGTCCTTAATTGATCTGGATTGATAACACCGCCTGGCAAAACCAGAGCTTCGTAATCAGAGGCCGATACACTATCCAGGGTTTTATCCACTTCATATTCCTGTCCCCAATCTTTCTCTGCCCAGGCTTTGATTGTTCCCGGTTTTGGACTGACGATATGTGCTGTCCAGCCTTGCTGTTCCAGATGTTCTTTCGGGGATTTCAATTCGCTTTCTTCGAAGCCATCTGTTGCGAGTATTGCAATTTTCTTTGACATAACATTTATTTTTTGGTGATTAATATATCACATCAAAGAAAATATAATGCCGAGTGGGATTTATGAATTATAAACTTTGTTAAAGGTGCAACTTTTAAATCTTGAATGAAAATCCTATGTATTGAGATAACCAACATATCTGGAACACCTGTTATGGTTCTCAATATGTTAGATAGCCTGTTTTCTAATTTCTCCTATTCTGGCTATCTGCAATACCATTTCAAACTTTATTTTTCTATATTATTTATAAAAAATAGTATTGAAATTCAATACTATTTTTATTTACCAACTTGTTTGGAACATGACCACAATTTCTCTTAAATTGGAATATTCAATTAATATCCCATCATTAATAATCTTTTTAATTGGAAAATCAGTGGTTGTTTCAAATTTATTTATCATACTATGCCTTTTACATTTGAACAACAATATTCTTATTGTCAATTTCTCTTGCTATTGCATTTATTGATTGTCCTTTTTCTAGAGAATCTAAATGTTGTCTTGTAATGGGAGTCTTTATTTTATATTTTTTATAAAATGATTCATCCATAACATAATAAATTTCATCATTATGGTCTTTTAGTTTGAACAACCATTCATATTTTGTTGTAAAATTTACTTCTATTATTTTTAATCTCATATCAAGGTATTACTCTAATTATATTACTTAGGTCTGGAACAAAATATTGTGTTTTCCACCTATCAAAGAACCTAAACATATCTTAATTTGACAACTGAATTAATTTATCAATAACTAACAGGTTTTCACAATTCTCGATTAATTTCTGAAATAATCTATTTCTAAAAGATTCAGATGCTTTGTTTTTTTAACAAGTAGTAAATCTTGTATAAAACTATCAATCATAAACCATTCTTTGTCACTTATTTCAGGTTCTTTATTGACAGTCATTCTTGCATATCCATCTATATTTCCTTTATAAGAAGAATAAATCTTTACTTTATTTATGGTTATCATAATTCTTATTTATAATGCTGATACCAATTCCCATTAGATTCTCTATCAACCGTTTGCTGCGATTCAAAACCTATAAAAACAAATCTTCTTGCTTCACTAGGATAATCATATTCTTCTAATAGGCTATATAGTTTTAAATGTAAATCTTTGTTTGCAATTAATTCCTCTTTTACCAAATCCGTCTGGACACATATCCAAAAAGCTAAATATTTCGGGGCTATATTATAAGCGCCAAACCAGTCAACTCTCACATTCTCCGCAGAGACTTCCGAAACAATCATTCTCATTTCATTCTTGATGTCTAGAATCTTTCTTTTTAGATTGTCTTTTGAATTTAGTAAATTGAACATATTTAAGATGCTAACTGAATTAATTTATAAATCTTGTATAAAACTATCAATAATAAACCATTCTTTGTCACTTATTTCAGGTTTCTTATTGACAGTCATTCTTGCATATCCATCTATATTTCCTTTATAAGAAGAATATATTTTTACTTTATTTATTGTTATCACGGCGTTTAAAAAGTTAAAAGTATTTTTTTTGTCGGTAATTTATTATGAAATCCTTCATAATAATAAAGAACCTCATTTTTAATATCTTCGATAAAAATTTTTTCAAATTTTTCATTAGATACAGTCACTTTCAAATTACTTGTATTAAGTTTAATGACTGAGAAAAAATTATCTTTCTGCTTATTAGATATTAGAAAATATTGTATAAAATAAACATAATTATCCTTTTCAATATAATTTTTGATAACTATATTATCATTTATATATTTGTCATTAAAATATAATTGACCTATCCAAGGTCCTCCCATATTAATAATCTGTTCTGGATTTTTAAATTGTATACTATTCATTTATTTTGATGCAATCATATTTTTTTTTAGCAACATCTTCATAATAATAAATTTTACCATCTTCCAACTTATAGAGATAAAATAAATTTTTCTGTTCACTAATGATATTAATTTTCAGATTTTTAAAATTAATTTTACAAAGTAAAAATCCAACATTAAAGAATCTTTTGCTATACTTTGGTATATATAAATAATCCTTATCGTATAGATATGGACCTCCGAAAAATTCATTGGATACCTTATTTCCATTTATGGTTAGATTACCAATCTCAGGTCCTCCTTGAACAATTTCTCTTAAATTGGAATATTCAATTAATACCTCATCATTAATAATCTTTTTAATTGGAAAATCAGTGGTTGTTTCAAATTTATTTATCATACTATGCCTTTTACATTTGAACAACAATATTCTTATTGTCAATTTCTCTTGCTATTGCATTTATTGATTGTCCTTTTTCTAGAGAATCTAAATGTTGTCTTGTAATGGGAGTTTTTATTTTATATTTTTTATAAAATGATTCATCCATAACATAATAAATTTCATCATTATGGTCTTTTAGTTTGAACAACCATTCATATTTTGTTGTAAAATTTACTTCTATTATTTTTAATCTCATATCAAGGTATTACTCTAATTATATTACTTAGGTCTGGAACAAAGTATTGTGTTTTTCCACTAATCCAAGAAAATTGCATCGCCGCTCTACCTCTGTATACCGTAGAACCAGCAGGAATTTACCAACTTGTTTGGAACACTACCACCAATTCAAACCCTTTCAGTTTAAGTATATTATAATCAAAATCTTGTTTCATATTTTACTTAAATGGTTGATAGTTATTTCATTTACAGTTTCTTTATTAAAATACTAATTATAAATTTTCTAGTCTCTTTTCATCAAAATATTTTGAAGCAGGCATAATTTCCATACCCAAAAGTTTTCCATTAGTATCAAATAATAATCCTATTTCGTTTTTTAATTCTTCTGGCCAGATTTCCTTATCATATTTTTCGCTTTCTTTGTCGATATCATCTACAAACCAAATATACAATCCATCAGATTCATTATCATACTCATATTCCATAATATTATTTTTAAAATTTAAATCCTGTTTCTGGTCTTATACTTAAAATCAAATTTCTTGTTTCATCAATTGCGACTTTTACTCCCTGATGATTATATACTTTGATAATATTCCCTTCAAATTTTCCCACTCCAACTTCTGTCACAACAGACCCTGCTTCTTTTGCTCCGTTAATAACACCACTGACCAACTCTTCTGTGGCTCCTCTTCCCAATCCACTCTTTCTCCAAGCGTGATTAGAAACTTTGAATCCATCTATAACAGAATTTTTTGTAATAGGAGTTGCAACTTCTGAAAAATCAACCAAAATTCTCGGAGCAATCCTAGCATAAGCATTATTAACAGCATTAGAAAGAAACTTCCCAATACCAGCCGCTTTCCAACCCGCAGAAAACAACTCACCACCAGCAAAAGACATCGGTACATCTATAAACAGGAACTTCTCCATCGCCTTAATATCTTGGCAGGTACTGCACGCATCTTCTGCTGCGTGATATCTGCTTCTAGATTCTTCTGTGTAAAAATTGGACATCGCATTTAAGAATCCCCCCATCATCACAGCAGAATTATAAGCATAATTGCTGCTAGAGTTCCAACTACCTGCAGAGCCTTGTCCATTAACTGTCACACCAGGTAGGTTGACAATTCTCTCCCCAATACCACCATTAGAATAATTGGTATTAAGGCTTGTCCAATTACCATTGTAATCTATTCCAATACTTTCACTACTTTCAAACCCAATTCCTGTATTATACCAACTTACATTATTACCGTTTGACTTGTTCCAAAAACTATTAATCATCCAGTCTTGTGTTACCCTTCCATCCGGGTCAAAGTTCATTGCAGGGTTGTTGCCAACATAAGCGTATGGACTGGTCGCACTATAAGTCTCAGACAACTGATCCATCCCAAACCATCTTCCGAGGTCAGGCATATACTGTCGCCAGCCGTAATCATAAAAACCCGTCTCCTGCAGCTCTTTTCCATTGTACTTGTTGTTGAGTGGTGTCCCGGTGACATCATACACAGAATAGAAACCTCCTATAGAGTTCATCCCAAATGGATAATAATCATTACGGTCAAGAACTTCTGCGCTGCCTGTGTCCGGGTTCTTAGCGTAGCTCAGCCGCACATTACCCAGATGGTCTTTGTACTGGTAAAAATAACGCTTATTCTCATAATCATAAAAGCCTTCGGCATAAAGTAGTCATTTGGTGATCTTGTAATGGTGGCAAACGTGCTTAGTAATTTCCGTAATCGTGACTCATTCGATAGAAAATACTCTTATCGCACCATAAGAGTTATTCTTATGCCTCGATAAGAGCAGGACTTATGCCTCGATAAGACTTGAACGGAAGCTCGAGGTTATCTCCAATAATACCCTCGCATTGATATTTACAGTACTTTCTTAGACCAACACATCTGGAACACTTGTTATGGTTCTCAATATTTTAGATAGCCTTATTTCTAATTTCTCCTGTTCTGGCTATTTGCAATACCATTTCAAACTTTATTGTTCTATCTTATTTCTATAAAAATAGTATTGAAATTCAATACTATTTTTATTTACCAACTTGTTTGGAACACTACCCGTTTTTATATTCTTTATAAGCATTCAATAATACTTTTTCAAGCTTTTCAAAGTCATATTCTAATGTTGTGGAAGATATAGTAATTGGGGTTCCATATTTTTTAAGGTTAACTTGTAAAAATCGTTTCTTTATTTTATTGGTTTCATTATCTACATATCTTTCAGGGTTTTTAACTCCTATAAGTAAAAATTTTGTAGACATTACCTCAATTCTTTTTATTGAAACGATATCATCCCATTTTATTAATCCCTTGCTAATATAGCTTGAACTATCAATTATTCCATCATTGTTTATAGTAAGACCTAGTTTTCTTGAGAGAACAACTTTTACAAAAACAATTAAAGTGATAAAACAAATTACAAATCCTATAATACTTGTAATCCTTATAAATAAAGGATTTCTAAATAATGTAGAAACATACCTCTCTGGATTCATTATCAATGGTATCTCAATTATTATAAATACCAACAACCCAAATATTAGTAAAAGAATTTTCTTTTTGCTGCTTTTTATTTCTATCTGATTCATATATTAATCTATTTAAAAAAACCGTCTGCCCAGTTCTCCATAACTTCACCTCCATAATATCCTCCTGCAAAACCTCCAATAAGCCCTCCAACAATACCTCCAATAAGAGTTCCTTCTGGACCTACGAAAGAGCCTATTGCGCCAAAAACTTTAGCTCCAGCTACAGCCCCAACTTCTGCTCCTGCCAAACCACCAATAACTCCAGCCGTTGCAACTTTTGCATTATGTCCATAAGTCCATCCATCTTGTGATGCTCCATACACTATTTTCCCGGCATTTATTGCTTTTCCAAATGGTCCTGTATATTTTCCTATTCTGGAACCATATTCCGACCAGGAAAGCGTTCTTACATATTGGTTGCCATAAAAAACTCTTCCATTGGTATTTGGGAAATATATTCTTCCATTGGTACCCATTCTTGTATTTCCCGCATTAGATGCCAAAGAGCTTCCCATACTATCATAGAAATCATTAAAATTTCCTGCATCATTAAGAAAGTCTCCAAAAGAACTATTATGATCATTGCCTTTAATTCTTATCTCATGCATTATTCCGGGATCACCATTATAAACTCGGGTTCCATTCTCTACAGTATAGCTTGTAAACTTATCTCCGGTTCCACCTGTCCAATAC
The DNA here is from genome assembly GCA_001898785.1 of Chryseobacterium sp. 36-9. GTDB lineage: Bacteria > Bacteroidota > Bacteroidia > Flavobacteriales > Weeksellaceae > Epilithonimonas > Epilithonimonas pallida. The sequence goes on from MKVE01000045.1 coordinate 40,966, forward strand.
CTATAGTTACCGGTCTGCCCACTGCTAAGGAAGTTATAGAATGAGGTAAACTGTTCGTGTGACATTCCCCCTTCAACCTCTCCTCCCGTAAAGAAACCGTTTCCTGTATTGGTCCAAGAACTATAAGAAGTTGTCTTGTCCCACATATCCTGCAACCAGTTGCTACTCTGAGAAGACCTCCCATCAGGATCAAACATCATTGCAGGGTTGTTCATCACATAAGCATAAGGAGAATGAAAGTTATAAGCCTCAGCCAGTTTGTCAACACCAAACCAACGTCCTAAATCAGGCATATACTGTCTCCAGCCGTAGTCATAGAAGCCTGTCTCCTGCAGCTCCTTTCCATTGTACTTGTTGTTGAGTGGTGTCCCGGTGACATCATACACAGAATAGAAACCTCCTATAGAGTTCATCCCAAATGGATAATAATCATTAAGGTCAAGAACTATTTGATTTTATCTTTTTTTATATGTTCTTGAATTTCTTTAATGTAACTATGAGTGAAAAAAGGTACTCTAAATTTTGGTAAAAAAATAAATGACTTTACTTCATACCCTTTTTTATATTTTATCTTATATTCAGGACCTAATATTACTTTACTCACATTTAGAATATCATCAAATGATATTATCTCGTCATTAACAATTAATTTTTTATTGCTCAGGTATACAACTTGAAGTTTTCTTACCCTAAAATACCACAATAATAAATAAAAAATAAAAAGAATCGAAATAGCAATTAGGAAATCAAACTTTGTTTTTAAATATAATAAAAAGAGAACTATTGCACAGATCAATAAAATCCATGGCAACACTTTAACATTGAAATTGGTTAACTTACTTGAAATTTTATACATTTTTATATTATTTACCATTTATCAGAATTAAACCAGCCGCTTGTAGGAAAGTTGAATCCAATTTTTACACCTGCTTCACCGCCTACACCAACACCAACATTAATATTAGGCGCCCAGCCCACAAAAATATTGTTCTTTGTAATTTCAGCACCGAATGTATATGCACCAATCGTAAATTGGTTAGTATTATTTTCTGTATCATATGTGTATCCTCCGCCATATTCGAACGCTCCTGAAATTTCAAATTTACTTGTATTACTCTTTTTGAAATGATGAATATTATCTGTAGAATATGTGATTCTATCCTCAGTATATTCTCCTAATGTTCCTCCAAATCCATTTTTAAGTAAAACACTTGCATAAAATCCATGCTTTAATGCTGCAGTTCCTTCAGCATAAAAGTGTTCTTTGAAGAAATCCGCCGTTTTATTCTCCGATGTCGCGGATTTGTAATCCGTGACCAGTTATAATTCACCAACATATCTGAAACACCTTTTATGATTCTCAGCATTTTAGACAGCCTGTTTTCTAATTTCCCCTGTTCTGGTTATCTACAATACCATTTCAAACCTTATTTTCCTATCTTATTTCTATAAAAATAGTATTGAAATTCAATACTATTTTTATTTACCAGTTTGTTTGGAACACTACCCACTACCCAATTGCGGTAGTTTTTGTTGTTAACTAATTTACTAATGATAATTTTTCCTTGGAACAACCATTGCCATTAAGACAATCATTAGTACAAACAATAAAAATAATATCATATATCCCTTATAGCTTTCCTTAAATCCATATTCCAAAAACCTTTCGTTTTTCACAAACAAATAATGAACTAAAAACATTATTATAGGTATTAATAGAAAAAATATGTATTTAAAATGTATATGCAAATAATTCCCTAAAAAAACATTATCAATACTTGAAAGGTTTAAGTTAATAAAACTGGAAACTATTACTATTAGCCAAAATTTTTCTGTCCCTCTATCTTTGTATTTGAATCTGTCCATACGTTTATAGAGACAATCCAAATGAAAAATTAAATAATCTATTAACTTTATCATAATTGTTATTGTGGACCGAGGCCCATATCATTAAAAATACTTCTTCCTGTTGCTGCCTGGTAACCACCCGTTACCGCTCCATATATTAGAGCTACTCCCATCGTCCACGGGCTTGGCACAAGCCCAACGCCTGTCATTACGTGATTCATTATTCTTTCTGTATTTCCAATTTGTCCATCCGCATATTGTAATTCCGTAGCAACTAAGGACACAGCTGCTAAACCATATCCTACACGTGTTGCAGCAGTACTAAGTGCCTTTGCAGTATTAGGAGACATCACCTTCCCTAAAACCGTTGTCATTCGGCTTGGCTTAGCTGCATCATCTAGCAAGGTATAATTGACAGAATAGTCAGGTATTTTTGCTTTGCCTAATGCATAAGACCCAAATCGCGATACCGATTCACTGGCTATCAAATGTCCTGCGCTAAAGTATCTGTTATTAGCTACATCGGTTGCCGTTCTTAATCCGTATTTTGCAAATGCTTCCGTATTCTCATTAATCACATCCATAAAAGCATTGAACTGTGCTTGTGCCTGTTTCCCCCAACCTGATTTATTGCCTGTTAAATATACTGTAGGAAGAGTAGTATAACCATCACCTAGTCCACCGCTAAATCCGCCACTATTACCGCCAAGACCGCCACTGTTACCAAAGGCATAGGTTCCTATCCCATTATAGCCAACTGTGGAGCCAAACGGACTATAGAAGCCCATATAGCTGGGTGTCATACTCCCGGAAAATCCGGTATTTATAAATCCACTACCAGTACCGGTGTTTGACCAGCTGGTATTAGTTTGATCCGGTGTCATATACCACATTGTCTTCATCCAATCCGGCATATCGCCATATCTCCCATCCGGGTCAAACATCATTGCAGGGTTGTTGCCAACATACGCGTATGGACTTGTCGAACTATAAGTCTCAGACAACTGATCCATCCCAAACCATCTTCCCAAATCCGGCATATACTGTCGCCAGCCATAGTCATAGAACCCCG
>MKVE01000046.1:0-5545 GCA_001898785.1 Chryseobacterium sp. 36-9
AAAAGATAAACCCATCTTGTGTGCAAAGCTTCCAAAAGCTGTAAAGAAACAAAAGGTGAGAGTTGATTATCTGCCAATTCTGCCCAATGACTTTCCTCATAAGGTTTGATCATCGGAACATCTTCCGTTAATGCTAGTTTGAATCTCATATAGCTGTTGATATGACTATCGGCGCAATGATGAACCACTTGAGCAATGGTCCAGCCTTCTGGTCTGTATCTTAACTGCAGGTCTTCTTCGGTGAGGCTTTGAATTTCTGTTTTAACAAGGCTCGGAAAGTTTTCGATTTCAGAAATCGCAGAATCGATGATTTCTTTGGTAATGGATTCTGGTTTGATGAATTTTCCGACAGGATATTTTAGTTCGTCTAAGTTCATTATTTTAAATTCTTCATCAGGATTGCTTCCATTTTCTCATAACCTAATTTGTTGGGATGGATTCCGTCCTCAGCAATTTCTTTAGGCAAACCATTTTTCTCATCCTTTAAAACTGAATGGTAGTCCACGTAAGTGATATGATTTCTCTGCGCATAATCTTTTATCATTTTATTCAATGCAATGACTTTATTAGCAGGCTGCATATCTTTTCTCCAAGGGAAATCGTAAGCGGGCAGAGTGGAGCAAAGAATCACTTTGATGTTATTAGCTTTTGCCAATTCTGCCATAGAAACAATATTTCCGAACACTTTATCCAAAGAAATCGGACCCTGATTTTCTGCAATATCATTAGTTCCGGCAAGGATAATCACACGTTTGGGTTTCAGTTTAATCACATCTTCCCGGAATCTCAAAAGCATTTGCGAAGTCACTTGTCCGCTGATTCCTCGTCCTACAAAGTTATTTTTTGTGAAAAATCCTGGGTCTGTAGCAAACCAACCTTCTGTGATAGAATCGCCCATCAAAACAGAATTTGGAGCAATATTTTGAGAAAGAACTTCTTGGTTTTGTTTCTGGTATCTGCCAAAATTGGCAAAGTCTTGAGCGTATGACATTGTTGAAAATAATAATAAGGCAAATGCTATAGATTTCATATTTCTAAATTTGATTATCAAATATATGAAATGACCATAGAGAAATTTCTTTTTTAACCACAAATGTTACAAAAGAAATAATCAAATAAAAGTCAGTAGTATTTTTTATAAACTAAAACTTATGTGCCTTTTGTGGTTTTGAAATAATAAAATCAATAATTTTACAAAATGGAAAAACCTTCGAAAGACCCTTTGCACGGAAAAAGATTGGATGCGATTCTGGAAGAATTGCTAGAATATTACAAAGGTTACGGCGAATTGGGAAAACAAATCAACATCAAATGTTTCACCGGCGAAAATCCAAGTGTCAGTTCTTCTCTCAAATTTCTTCGCAAAACACCTTGGGCAAGGGCAAAAGTGGAGAGTTTGTACCTCTACGTTTTGAGACAAAAGAAAAAACAAAATTTATAAAAACACTTCGAGAACCTCAGTGTGACAGAGTTTTTACATTTGTCAGGCTGAGGCTCTCGAAGCCTCTTCATAAAATTAATCCAAAAATTCCCCAGTCACATAAAACCAGCGATTCTGAATCATTTTGAATTGTGACAACTCGTGATGAACCTGAGGATTTCCTTCTTCATCATTATAAAAAGCTTTGAACTCTACTTTATTAATTGAAGGTTTATCGACAATTTCCAGCTTTGTCCATTCATTGATTTCACCCCATTCCTGCAAATCCTTTTTGTTATGGAATTGTCTTTTGTTCGGAGAAGTCGTTTCCCAAAGATAGTCGCCGTTTGGGATAGCAAATGCAGAAAACCTTGAACGCATCAAAGCTTCTGCTGTTGGAGCAAATTTCTCTTTCAGATGATAAGGCTGACAACAATCTTCGTAGGGCTTTCCGGAACAGCAAGGACAATTCATTTTCTAAATTTAATTGATTGATTTAAAAACCCTTTCAGAGTTTTAAACTCTAAAAGGGTTATATGCTAATATTCTAAAACTCTATAACACTAAAAACTTATCCAAAAGCTCTCTTTAAAAGACTTTCCACTTTCGGCTCTCTTCCACGGAAGTTTTTGTACAATTCCATTGGATTTTTAGTTCCACCAGAAGAAAGAAGAACTTTATATTTCGCCGCAATATCAGGATTAAAAATTCCATTTTCTTTGAAATACTGGAAAGCATCCGCATCCAAAACCTCAGCCCATTTGTAAGAATAATAACCCGCCGAATAACCGCCTTGGAAAATATGCGAAAAACTTGGACTTACTGCAGTTTCCGGATTGCTCGGGTAAAGATTAGTTGCCGCAGTTTTCTCCACTTCAAACGCTTTCACAGTCTTATTCTCCAACGCTCCAACTTCTGTGTGGTAAGCCATATCCAACAATCCAAAACCGAGTTGTCTCAAAGTCTGATAACCTTCCATAAAGGATTTGCTCTGTGATAATTTCTCGATTTTTTCATTTGGAAGAATTTCTCCCGTCTGATAATGTTTAGCGAAGGTTTTCAAGAACTCAGGTTCGTAGCAGTAATTTTCAAGAAATTGAGAAGGTAATTCTACAAAATCCCATTTAACCGAAGTCCCGGAAAGATTCGGGTATTGTGTGTCCGCCAAAATCCCGTGAAGTGCGTGTCCAAACTCGTGAAACAGAGTTGTCACTTCCTGGAAAGTCAGTAAACTTGGTATGTCTTTGGTCGGTTTTGTAAAGTTGCAAACGACCGAAATATGTGGACGGGAATTTTCTCCGTTTTGTTTATATTGATTTTTATAACTCGTCATCCAGGCGCCGGCACGTTTCCCTTTTCTCGGGTGATAATCGGCGTAGAGTAGAGCTTTAAAATTTCCGTTTTCTGTGATTTCGTAAGTTTTCACATCCTGATGATATTTCTGAACATCAGTAATTTCTTTAAACTCTAATCCGAATAATTTTCCGGTTAATCCAAAAACGGCTTCCTGAACTTTTTCCAATTGAAAATAAGGTTTCAGTTCTTCATCATCAATATCGAATTTTTGTTTTCTTAATTTTTCTGCGTAGAAAGTGTGGTCGTAGCTTTGGATATCATTGATTCCGTCTGCTTTTGCCAAAGATTTTAATTCTTCGATTTCTTTTTGAGCGTAAGGTGTTGCTTTTTCAAGAAGTTCATTCAAAAATTCAAAAACTTTTGCCGGCGATTGTGCCATTCTTTCCTCAAGAACAAAATCAGCATAATTTTTATAACCAAGCAATTCTGCTTTTTCCTGACGAAGTTTTACAATTTCTTTAATCAAATTCTGATTGTCAAATTCGCCACCGTCAAAGGATTTTTTTCCGTTTGCTAAAGCTAATTCTTTTCTCAATTCACGATTTTCAGCGTAAGTCATTGCCGGAAGATAGCTTGGGTATTGCAAAGTAATCACATAACCTTCCAAATCTTTTTCCTTTGCATCTTCCTCGTATTGCTGAAGAATGGCTTCCGGAATTCCTTTCAATTCATCTTTATTTGTGATATGTTTGAAATAAGCATTGGTGGAAGCCAAAGCATTTTGCCCAAACTGAAGTGATTTGATAGACAAATCCATATTGATTTTCTCTAGTTTCTTTTTGTCTTCTTCATTGAGCAATGCGCCGCTTCTTACAAAACCTTTGTAAGTTTCGTTGAGTAACATTTCCTGTTCTTCGTTTAAAGTTAAAGCGTTTTTCTGGTCGTAAACGTTTTTGATTCTTTCAAACAGTTTTTCGTTTTGAGAGATTTTGGAAGAGAATTCTGTCAGCAAAGGCGAAACTTCCTGAGCAATTTTCTGAATCTCATCATTGGTCTCAGCAGAATTGATATTGAAGAAAATATTGGAAACTCTGTCCAGTTGTTCTCCTGAAAAAGCCATTGCTTCAATTGTATTTTCGAAAGTCGGTTCTTCTGAATTATTGGTTATTTCATCAATTTCTTTTTCAGAAGTTTTGACTAATTCCTGGAAAGCTGGCAGATAATGTTCTTCTTTGATTTCCTCGAAAGGCGATGAGGTGTATTTGGTGTTGAATTTTTCTAAAAGTGGATTCATAAAGATGAATTATTAATGATAAATTATAAATGATTTTGTGTGTGTCGTAATTGACAAATTTAGCACCTAAAGTTGAAAGTATGACAAAATTGCGCCCCGACTTGAACGGGAGCTCATTTTTTTATTGCAATGTCCGAAATTTCTATTGTCGGACTAACTTTCTTTGCAATAAAAAAATAGCGGGAGTGGAAGGCGGATAAAGGCGCCCCCAATAAATATTATCCTAGAAAAAGTTTTTGTGTTCAAATTCTTTTTAGATTTGTTTTAAACTTAAAACTAACTTATTATGAAGAAATTTCTAAAAATTATTAGTGTCATCGTGGCAATAATCATTGTTTATTGCGTGATTGCAATGTTGTTTTTTGACAGTAAATGCCATAACGAACAATCTCTCGTTATCAATGCGCCGAAAGAGAAAGTGTGGCAAAATGTGAATTCTATGAAAGCTTTCAACACTTGGAATCCCTGGATGAAAATGGATCCGAATCTGACTGTAACTTACCAAGGAAATAGCGGTGAAGTGGGTGACGGCTACCATTGGAAAGGAAATGATGATGTGGGTGAAGGTGAACAGGAAATCACAGCAATTATTCCAAACGAAAAAGTGGCGACAAAGATGCATTTTATCAAACCGATGGATGATAATGCGACTTCGGATTTGCTTCTTGCTAGTGAAGGTTCCGGAACCAAAGTTACCTGGACAATTGATTATGAAATTAAAACACTTTTCAAACCAATGAAACCGCTAATGACCTGGCAAATGAATAAATCGTTCTCGGAAGGTCTTGGAAAACTAAAAGCACTTTCTGAAAAATAAAAAACAAAAAACGCCTCGGCTAGCGAGGCGTTTTCATTTGATTTGAAAATTTATTTTGTCTTATTTGATGATTAACTTAGAAACTGCCAAACCTTCATCAGACTTTAGTTGTACTAAGTAATTTCCTGTTCCGATGCCGTTTACAGAGAATGTTTCGTCTCCTTTAGCGGATTTCAGTCCGAAAGATTTTACCATTTTACCATTAAGGTCATAGATGTTGATTTGCCCGTTTTTAGCTTTGTTGTATCTGATTTTCAATAATCCGTCTGTTGCAGGATTCTGAACGATTTGCAATGATGTTTTATTCGCATCAATCTTCGTTTCGTCCGTTGCCAAAGCGGTTTGATTTCCATAGATTCTAAATTCTCCCGGTTGAAGAACTACTGTTGTAGAGCCATTGGCGTTCATAGAAGAATTGTCCATTAGATTGTACCAGTTTCCGGCATAAGGGAAATTAGGCGTAACAGTCTGAGCTGTTGTTGTAAAGTTGGCAACTACCACTACGTTTTTCAAAGAACTTGCAGGCAAGGCGTCATTCCAAACATAGATTCTAGGTAAAAGATTTCCTGATTCTACTGTGAAGGTTGTTGTGTCAAAAACCTGGCTTGATAATCGGATTGCTAAGATTTTTGACCAAGTGTCGTAGATTGCTTTTCTGCTGGCGTCTGTATCATAGCCTAAAGTAAAGGCTACAGGTTTTGGAGAAGTTCTGCAATCG
>MKVE01000046.1:5555-24932 GCA_001898785.1 Chryseobacterium sp. 36-9
GCATCTTAGGACCGGGAACTGTGAAAAAAACGGCACCAAATGCTTTTTGTCTCTCAAGAGCAGTTGCTAATGTTTTTACACTGCCATTACCGTAAGTAAGATTTTTATACATCAAACGCTCTTCGTCATGACTTTCTCCATAAGCGACATTTCTTCTTTCTGAGAATCCATGATTTTCAAAATCGATTCTGTTGAAGTTGCTATTAGAATCGTAACCCATGGTGTTTTGACCAAAAGGTCCTGTTAGGTTGTCCCACATCATTACACCCTTTCCTTCATTAACACGGTAGTTTGCCCATTGTTGCTCTTCTGCATCTGTTCCCAAATGCTCAAAAATAACATATGATGTTGGATCATAAGACCATTGATAATCTGAATATAATTTCAATACATCAACTCTGTCTTGTTGATAAGCGCCGGTACAAGCTTCATCCGAAGGTGTACAGTTTTGAGTGAATCCTTTTGTAAGGTCCCAACGGAATCCGTCAATTTTATATTCTGATATCCATTGCTCAAGAACTCTGTTTACATAATATCTTGTTTCAGCTTTTGAATGGTTGAAATCATAGAATACGCTATAGGCATGCTTAGCAATCTGATTGAAATAAGGGTTATTGGATGCGACATCACCATATCCTCCTGTTGTACTTGTGGACCAAAGTCTTTCTAATGGAGATCTCCCGGTAGCATGATTTAGGGCAACGTCCAGAATTACTGCTATACCATTTTGGTGGCATTTGTCAATGAATTCCTTAAATTTCTCAGGTGTTCCGTAAGCTTTGTCCAAAGCTAAATGGAATCCCGGGTTATATCCCCAGGAATTATTTCCGTCAAATTCCATTACCGGCATTAACTCGATGGCATTAACATTCAATCCTTTGATGTAAGGGATTTTGTTAATCATAGACTGCCAGTTTTGCTCAGCGGTAAAATCTCTTACCAGGGCTTCGTAAACAATAAGATTTTGTTTTGCAGGTTTTTGGAAATTAGTTACAGTCCAGTTATATGCTGGTTTTGCTGTTTGGATCACAGATACATCGTATTGCTGTCCTGCGGGATAAGCAGGTAGTCCCGGATACGTGTTGGCAGAAATCCAAGGATCATCATCAGGAGACAAAACTAATGTTGAATATGGATCGGCAACTTTTACGCCGTCACTTGTTCTATACTGGAAAGTATAAATCTGCTGTGGTGTCAGTCCTGTAATTTCTAACCAATAAAGATTGGAATTAGTTGCATCTCTTTTCATCAGATAATTGGACGAAACCTGCCAATTATTAAAACTTCCGATGACATGCACATAACTTTTGAAAGGCGCGTATAAAGCCAATCCAACTTTTGTAGGATCATTAGGATCGTAGCTGATACCTTGTCTCATGTATGAAGGTATTGCTGCAGTTTGCACAGTTGGAGTTGGTGATATAGAAAATTTGGATGTCAAAACAGTACCATCCGCAACGCTTGTTGCAGTTAATTCAATTTGATTATCAGTTGTAATATTATACGCAGTAAACATAGATGAAACATTGTTTGCCGTATATATGGTGTTTCCATTAGCCTTCACTACAAAATTTGCAGGTAAAGATGTGCTGTAAGAAATAGGGTAATTGTTTCCGGAAGCAATGAAATTTACAGATCCATTCTTGGGTGTAGTTGTTGCAAATTGGAATTTCCCGACTTCGGAGTAGATGTCCTGAGATTGCCCGTTACCTGTTTTAGTTTTCAAAAGAAAACCGATTCTTCCAAGACCAGTTCTGTTGTAAAATGTTTTTGGAACAAAGGTAATGGTGTAAGTATCATTACCGGAATTATAAGTCAATCTGTTTGCCTCATTGGATGAAGCCCAAGTCCCATTGGTAGGACAATCCTGGCTATTGGCGTCATTAATATCATATGACCAGGACCAGAGATACAAAGCATTGTTTGAAACACCCCACGTAGATTCGTTGATGCTACTTCCATTAAAAGTAATGGTAATCGATTCATCTTCATTAAAAGCAGCAGGACTGATCGAATAGGTCACGGTCTGTTGCTGCGCAAATGTTGAGATTGCAATGAAAAATGCAATCAGATTGTAAAAAATTTTCATAAGTCTATATATAAGTTCATAAATATAGACTTTTTTCAGAATACAACATGTATTTTTGATTTTATGATATTTTTATAATTAATTAATTGATTTACAGGGGTTAAATTATTTATTTTAATAGCTGGTATAATTGTTTTGTTAATTTTATTTTAACTGAAAATTAACGGTATGGTTCTAATTGAGATTAATTCTCTTAACTGATATTTGTGTTATTTTGTAAAATAATATGTAATATATTTTTATAGTTCACATAAATTTCTATAAATTTACGACCAAGTAAAAAATAATAAACATTTTATTTTTCATTAATCATAATTCTGATATGTGATATATTTGATTTTAAATCAATATGTTATTTTGATTAATTAAATGTTTGTTTTAAATTGCAACAAAAATCAATAACTAAATATTATGAAGAGTGCATCCGAATCAGGTTACCATCTAGACGGAGTTGATAAAGAGATTATTTATATGTTAATGGATAATGCTAAAACTTCTCTTGCACATATCTCCAAGCATGTTGGGATTTCTACCACGGCAGTTCATCAAAGAATCAAAAAATTAGAACAGGCAGGTGTTATAGAAAACTCTATTTCGTTCCTTAATCCAAGAAAAATAGGCTATAAGGTCGTTTCTTATATCGGCGTTTTCTTGGAGCAGCCAAGCCATTATCAAGATGCAATCAAAAATCTGAACTTGGTAAATGAAGTTGTAGAAGCCCATTACACCACGGGGAATTACACCATATTTTTAAAAGTGCTTTGTAAAGACAATGACCATCTGATGCAGATTCTTAACAAGATCCAGAAGCTGAAAGGTGTTACCAGAACAGAAACCTTTATCTCTCTGGAACAAAGCATCAACAGGCAGCTGAAAGTGTAACTCAGGAAATTAAAAATATACAATAACACATTCTACGGGATGTGTTTTTTGTTTTTGGAATAGTTCAAAAATAATTTTAATAGATATAAAACATTTGTAGATAATTATTAAATTTACCACTCTCTCAGTTTCGTATTGAGATTTAATTTAAAATCAATTTCTATGACAAAAGTTCTGGAAAAAAACGGAATCCAAAATAGATCTTCCCATACTTTGGAAAGAAACGAAGGTATCCCTTATAATGAGAAGTATTTTGATGAAATCAGCATCAATAGGAGTGCAATTGACCGACGTGTAAACACACTTCCGGGAAGAAGAAGCGTTAAAAAAGAATATCAGGCGGCCTGGCTTTTAAAAGCGATCACCATGATAGATTTGACAACACTAGCCGGAGATGACACGCGTGGTAATGTTTTTCGTCTTTGTGAAAAGGCAAAAAATCCCGTTCGTCACGATATACTGGAAAAGCTTGGAATGGCAAATACTAATTTGACGACAGGAGCAGTTTGTGTTTATCACAATTTGATTTCTTACGCAAAAGAAGCTCTGGGAGGCAGCGATATTCCTATTGCTGCAGTTTCTACAGGTTTTCCTGCAGGTAAGAATTCAATCGAAGAAAAAATTGCCGAAATCAAAAGATCTGTTGCTGCCGGTGCTACGGAAATCGATATTGTGATTTCCAGAGACCTGGTTTTGGAAAGCAAATGGAAGGAACTGTACGATGAAGTGAAACTTTGCAGGCAGGCTTGCGGTGATGCACATATGAAAACCATACTGGCAACCGGAGAAATCCCGACATATACCAAAGTGGCAAAAGCAAGCTGGGTGGCGATGATGGCCGGTTCCGACTTCATCAAAACTTCTACAGGCAAAGAATCTGTGAATGCAACGCTTGCAGTAAGTTTGGTAATGATTCGTTGTATCAGAGATTATTATCAATTGACAGGCGTTAAAGTGGGGTATAAACCGGCTGGTGGTATTCAGAAAGCAAAACAGGCTTTAGATTACCTCATTCTAATAAAAGAAGAATTGGGCGACGAATGGCTGAATCCGGAACTCTTCCGTTTCGGAGCAAGTTCATTGCTTGGAGATATTGAAAGGCAGTTAGAACATTATGTTACCGGAAGTTATTCTGCAGGATATCGTCATCCTATGGCTTAGAATTAATGATTCATCATTAAATCCGAAATTATCAAATGATAAAAAAGTTATTAATTATTATAGCTAATATATCCTTTATACTATTGGCTTTCTGTCAAGCTCCATCCATACAATGGCAAAAAGCGCTCGGAGGCAGCAGTGTAGACTATGCTAATTCTATTCAGCAAACTTCTGATGGAGGTTATATTGTAGCCGGATCTTCTTTTTCCGAAGATGGAGATGTGGTAGGAAACCAAGGGTACTATGATGCTTGGATAGTAAAGCTAAATTCAAATGGCACAATACAATGGGAAAAATCAGTAGGAGGGAGTAATTATGATGAAGCTTATTCTATTCAGCAAACATCAGATGGAGGTTATATTTTTGCTGGTTTTTTTAATTACCTTAACGGTAGTCTTACGGATACCAATTATTGGTTAGTAAAGCTAGATGCAACAGGTGGTATACAATGGCAAAAATCTCTGGGTGGTTACTTTGGAGACTATGCTTTTTCTGTTCAACAAACTTCGGAAGGTGGCTATATAGTAGCGGGATATTCTGCATCCAAGGACGGTGATGCGACAACAAACTATGGAGGTCAAGATTATTGGATTATAAAATTAAATAACAATGGTGATATCCAATGGCAAAAGTCTATAGGGGGGAGTCGAGATGACTTGGCTTATTCCATCCAACAGACTTCAGATGGAGGCTACATTGTTGTAGGAAATTCTTATTCTAACGATGGGGATATCACCGGAAATCATGGTAGTACTGACTTTTGGATTGTAAAATTAACCAACAATGGTAGCATTCAATGGCAAAAATCTCTAGGAGGTAGCAATCAAGACATTGGTCGTTCTGTTTACCAAACTTCAGATGGAGGCTATATTGTCGCGGGCGCATCTAATTCAAAGGATGGAGATGTTACAGGAAATCATGGAGTTTATGATGCATGGATTGTAAAATTAAATTCAACGGGGATAATTCAATGGCAAAAATCTCTTGGTGGTAGTGATTATGATTATGCTCATTCCATTCAACAAACGTCTGATGGAGGTTACATAGTAGCAGGATATTCTTCATCTAAAAATGGAGATGTCATAGGAAATCATGGAAGTGCTGACTTTTGGATTGTAAAATTAACCAACAATGGTAATATTCAATGGCAAAAATCTCTTGGAGGAAGTAGCTCTGATGTAGCTTTTTCTATTAAACAAACATTGGATGGGGGATATATTGTAGCCGGTTCTACTAATTCGAGCAATGGTGACGTGACTGAATTTCACGGTAGCCAAGATTATTGGATTGTAAAACTTGCCAACGAATATTTAAATATTAATGAAATTTCTGATAAAAACATTATTACAGTAGAAAACCCTGTAAAAAATAAAATCAACATACAGTCAGAAGAAAAAATAACTTCATTACAGCTATATAATTTAGATGGCAAATTAATTAGAAGTACTAATAATAAAGATATGCATATTTCAGATCTTTCAAAAGGAAATTATTTATTAAGCATACAATTGGAAAACGGCAAAACCGTTTCTAAGAAAATAATAAAGGATTAAACAATCATTCATCAATCATATAACAGATGGAAATAAAAGAAATATTCGACACCATGGTATACGGTCCCGCTCCGGAAAGTGCAGCTCCAGCTGTTGATTATCTGGAATCTCACAACAGAACTTTCGATTTATTCATTAACGGAGAATGGACAAAGCCAAATTCCAAACAATATATGGAGTCTCACAATCCTGCCAACAAAGAGCTGCTTGCAAAATTTGCAGAAGCTGATGAAAAGGATGTGGACAAAGCGGTAAAAGCGGCAAAAGAAGCTTTACCAAAATGGGCTGCTCTTAGCGGTTTCGAACGTGCAAAATATCTGTACGCAATCGCGAGACAAATCCAGAAACATTCCAGATTGTTTGCTGTTTTGGAAACTCTGGACAACGGAAAGCCAATCCGTGAAACAAGAGACATTGATATTCCAATCGTAGTCAGACATTTTTATCACCACGCAGGTTGGGCGAAACTGAGGGACACCGAACTGAGGGATTACAAAGAAGTTGGTGTTATCGGGCAAATCATTCCTTGGAATTTTCCATTGATGATGCTCGCCTGGAAAGTAGCTCCAGCTTTGGCAATGGGAAATACAGTTGTTCTGAAACCGGCTGAATATACTTCTTTAACGGCATTGCTATTTGCGGAAATCTGTGAGAAAGTCGGACTTCCGAAGGGTGTTTTCAATATCGTTACAGGAAAAGGAACAGTTGCAGGAACAGCTTTGGTCAATCATAAAGATGTCAACAAGGTGGCATTTACAGGTTCTACGAATGTTGGGAAAATCATCAGAAGAGAAATTGCCGGAAGCGGTAAAAAAATCTCTCTGGAATTAGGAGGGAAATCACCGTTCATCGTTTTTGAAGATGCGGACATCGATTCTGCGATCGAAGGTATTGTGGATGCGATTTGGTTTAATCAAGGTCAGGTTTGTTGCGCCGGTTCAAGATTATTGGTTCAAGAAAGCATTGCTGAAAAATTCTATGCAAAACTAAAAGACAGGATGTTAAACCTTCGTGTCGGAAATCCAATGGACAAAGCAATTGATATGGGTGCCATTGTGGATGAAGCACAATTCAAAACCATTGATAAACTGGTGAAACTCGGTATCAGTGAAGGCTGTGAAATCTATCAGGCAAAAAATGCAGTTCCTAAAAACGGATTCTTCTATCCGCCAACTTTATTTACCGATGTTTCCACTTCAGCAACAATTGCCCAGGAAGAGATTTTCGGGCCTGTTCTTGTAGCAATGACTTTCCGTTCTCATAACGAAGCTGTAGCTTTGGCAAACAATTCTAGATATGGTTTAGCAGCAAGTGTATGGACGGAAAATATCAATCTGGCATTGGATGTGGCTCCGAAGATCAAAGCTGGTATGGTCTGGATTAATTGTACCAATCAAATGGATGCTTCTGCCGGATTTGGCGGTTATCGCGAGTCGGGATTTGGAAGAGAAGGCGGAAAAGAAGGCTTATACGAATATGTTAAGCTGAAGATCGAAGATGAATTTTCTTCCAAACCAACTGTGCCAAAAGCAGTAAAAACAAAATCGGAGAAAAAATCAAAATCTATTCTGGAAGATATTGACAGAACTTCCAAATTATATATCGGCGGAAAACAAGCTCGTCCTGACGGCGGTTATAGCCTGAATGTGATGAATGCTTTCGGAGAATATATCGGCGAAGTGTCCGAAGGAAACAGAAAGGATATCCGAAATGCAGTGGAAGCGGCTCACGCAGAAAAATCCTGGGCCGGAATGACCGGTCACACAAGAGCTCAGGTTTTATACTATATTGCGGAAAATCTGGCCATCCGTTCGGAAGAATTTGCGGAGAGAATTATGGAAATGACCAATCAATCTCTGGAATCTGCTGAGGAAGAAGTGGAAAAATCGATTGAAAGAATTTATACTTACGCGGCTTTTGCAGATAAATATGATGGGCAGGCGCATTCAACCGTTCAGAGAATGGTGACGCTGGCAATGCCGGAAGCCGTAGGTGTGATGGGAATTGTTTGCCCGGACGAAAATCCTTTGCTTGGATTCATTTCAACGGTAATTCCTGCAATTGCAATGGGAAATAATGTAGTTGTGATTCCTTCTGAAAAACATCCTTTCTCGGCAACGGATTTTTATCAGATTCTGGAAACATCCGATGTTCCTGGCGGAACAGTAAATATCGTTACCGGCCACAAAGATGAGTTGGCAAAAGAAATGGCGAAGCATTATAATATCGACGGAATCTGGTATTTCGGAACGAAAGAAGGCTGCAAAGACATCGAGTTTTTGGCTGCAGACAGTATGAAACGCACCTGGCTAAATTTCGGAAAATATAGAAATTGGTTGGATAACGCTCAGGGCGAAGGTGAAGAATTCTTGCGTCACGCTACAGAAATTAAAAATATCTGGATTCCTTACGGCGCCTAAGAAGAATTTAAATTTTAATATATAAAACAACCTCCCGAGAAATTTCGGGAGGTTTGTATATGTAATTACTTATACTTTATAGCCTTATCAACCTCAACAGGATTGTTGTATTTTCTTATGATGGCCTGCAGATTTTTTACCTGTGCATTCAGTTCTTCGATATTGCTGATTTGCTTTCCTCCGATATTAATATTCAGGTTTGGACTGCTTTTCAAATTGGTTCTTTCAAAAGAAAAAGGATCATTGTAAAAATCCATTAGTAACTTTTTCTTCTGTTTTTCATTGATAACAACAGCTTTGTTTCCAAAATTTGATTCCAGAAAATCATCTGTTGCGAAATTGTCGGGAAAGCTTTGATTTTTAACAAGCTTATAGATAAAGTTATTTTTATCATCCTGAATCTCAAAAATCAAACCCGGTAATCCTCGAAATTTATAAGGTCCTTCATTAAAAGGAATATCCTTGTTGAACCAGGCAATCCAATGCCGCCCTCCAAAATCAGCTGTTGCTTTCTGAAGATTATAATCATTATATTTCTTGGTCTCATTTTCAATTTTCCAATTAATGATATCGGTAGTTTTATAAGAATAATAATCAAATTTGATATTAATGAAATTTTCGTTTTCGGAAGAGCCGTTTTTTCTCTTGACGATCTGTCCCGTCATATCGACGTGTTTATTATCCATGTTTCCAAATTTTTTATTTAAGGAATCGGCAATCAAAAGATTTCTTCCATAAAATTTGGTTTCGTTTTTATTAATATCCAATATCATATAGAATTTTTGATACTCATTTTCAGTAGAATCTATTTTTAATTGTAATTCATAAATATATCTGTGTGTTTGAGCCTGGAAAAAACTTCCGATAAGCAGACAAAATAACATTATTGTTTTCATAACTATTGTTGATTCATTTCAAATCAAATATAATTATTTATACAAAATGTTTTTCTCAATGCCCATTAAAAAATTCCAGCATTGTTGCTAAAGCATTTTCAGAATGCATCAGTTCACCATTTTCAAGAGATTCTTTAGCTGCAATCGAGGCTCTTTTCTGCATATTCTTTTCGTAAACCGAAATGGCTTCCGTTAAAGAATTGTACATTCCGGAAGTCAGACATTCGCTCAGATCCAATGCATCCAGCATTGCCATATTTGCGCCTTCACCTGCAAAAGGAGGCATGACGTGAGCGGCATCTCCAATCAGCGTGAGGTTTGGAAGAGTTTCCCAAGTCTGGTCAAACGGTATGCAATAGATTGGTCTTGGAACGAAAGGTGTTTCAGCACTTTCAAACAATTCAAACCAGATATGATTCCATTCAGGGTAATTGGTTTTGAACCATTCCAGAATTTGTGTTTTATCAGAATAGTCCAAGCCATTTGTTGAAGCCCAGTTTTCATCGGATTTAAAACTTGCATAGAAACCGATATCACCATTCCCTTTCTGTCCCATCAACAGATTTTTCTTATTTCCGAAAGCCATTATTTTTCCGCCTTTCAACAGAGTGTTGATATTCGGTGCAGTTTCTTTTGCATTGTAGATATTCCCTTCCAGCATTGTCACGCCGGAATAGAAAGCTTTGATATCAGTTATGTAAGGACGGATTTTAGAATTCGCGCCATCGGATGCGATAACAATATCTGCATAAGTTGATGAGCCGTTTTTGAAATGCAATCTCCAACCTTTATTTTCTTTTTCCATCGAAACAAAATGGCTATTCCAAACAACGGTTTCTGGCTGTAAAGATTCCAATAATATTTGTCTTAGAGTTCCACGGTCAATCTCCGGACGGAAATGTTCATAACCGAAGTTTTCCTCAACTTTAGTCTCGTGGTCACTGAAGAATATTTCTGCCTGATCGTTCATTATCAGTTTTTTATCGGCGCCGGGAAGAAAATTTTGTTTGAATTCTTCCAGCAATTCCGCTTTTCTGATTGCGGCTAAACCTGAATCGTCGTGCAAATCCAAAGGCGAACCTTGGACACGCGCATTTTCGTCGAAATCTCTTTCATAAACTTTCACATCGGCACCTTTCAATTGTAAAAGACGGGCCAAAGTCAATCCACCGGGACCGCCGCCAACAATGGCAATTGATTTATTATTAATTAGCATAATTTTAAATTTTATGCTGCAAAGTTATTGGGTGTGATAAACCAAAAATTGTAAAAAACGGTCGTTTTGATTTTTGAACAATTCTTTGGGAGAAACGCCGGAGAGTTTTTTGATTTCTTTGATGAAATGAGATTGGTCGGTAAAATTGAGCTGAGGAAAAAGATTACCGTCTTTGATATGATGAAGCGACGCCTGAAAACGTAATATTTTACAATAATATTTTAACGAGATTCCCAATTGCTTATTAAAGTAGCGATTGATTTGTCGTTCGTTCCAAACGATCTTTTCGGCAAGTTCTTTCACGCTGATTTCTCCGTCGGTTTCAAAAATTAAATTGAATAATTTCCTTTTCCTCTCGTCAATTTCTTTCGGTAAAAGTGATTGGATTTTCTGGTTGGCTTTTTCACAAAACAATTCAAAATTATCTAAATCACTAATACTAAAGTCCCAGAAATTGTCAGGTAATTCTTTTCCGCTATCTACCAATTCCGAAATGGATTGATGAAGAATATATTCCAAAGCTAACGGATTAAAACTGATAGCGAAAAAAGTGTCAATTTTTCTTTTGGGCATTGGTTTGGGCTTCGTTTCCAAACCCATTAAAATAATCTGGAATTGATTGTCGGTTGTTTTACAAAATAGCAAATCAATTTTCCCATTCGGAATAATCACACCTTCATTAAATCCTGACAAATTTTCTAATGATGAATAACAATAAACAAAATCAGTCAGCAACTGGTCTGGCTTGATGAGTTTGTATTGTAATTCGGTAGACATTTTTCAAATATAGAAATATTTCAGATTCAAAATCACTCCGCAACCCAAACACTCACATTCCCGGCAGGACAAAGAAAATTGGCCCAACCATTTTCATCAATCGTGACTTTGTCTTGCAAATGCCCGGTAAAATCATAAAACGTTTTTCCTGCATACCGTTTTCCTATCTCCATCGATTTTTGATTCGCATCTTTGTTACTCAAAACAACCGCACAACCCGGATGTTCATCATCACCTTCACGAGTCCAGCCGATGCAATGTGGGTCGTCAAAATAATCCCTTTCCTCACCATAAGCAAAATCTTTTCGGGCTCTGATGAGTTCTTCAATCGCATCCACTTTGTCCAGGAAGATTTCATATTCATTGCCATCTTTTCCGTGGTCTTTGTAACTTGTGCCGTACAGATCCGGATAAAAAACACAAGGATAGCCATCTTTTCTCAACAAAATCAAAGCATAGGCGATCGGTTTGAACCAGGTTTCAACGGGTGCTTCCAAAGCCTGAAGCGGCTGTGTGTCGTGATTATCTACAACGGTTACCGCTTTGTCCGGATGAGAAGCTACCAACGTTTCATTGAAAATTTCTCTCAAATCATAATCCGGATTTTTAGACGCATTATGCAGGTTATGATGCAAAGAAGAATCGAATAAGCTCATACAGCCTTCTGTAGAATCTATGTAGGCTTCCAAAAGTGGTAATTCTCCAGGTGCCCAATATTCTCCGACTGCAAAGATGTCTTTACCGGTATTGGAACGTAAAAGCGTAAGCCATTCTTTGTAAAAGTCAGGAGAGATATGCTTAACGGCATCTAATCTTACACCATCAAAATCAGTTTGCTCATGATACCACTTTGCCCAGTGATTCAGTTCTTCTCGTACAAAAGGGTTACGGTGTTCGATATCATTATACATGAGGAAATCATAGTTGCCCATTTCATTATCCAGGATATCATCCCAGTTATCACCATAATCATTGATGATTCTGAAAATACCGTCTTCCTGTCCTTCAGCATAATCAACACCTGTAAAGCATGTGAAATTCCATTCAAAATCCGAATATTTTTTCTGCCTGCCCGGAAAAGTAAATTTGGTATAGGATTCAATTTCCATTACATCGGAGATTACTTTGTTGCGGTCATTGTAATCTACTTTCACGACCTGGAATTTCTCCAGTTCATCACCGCCTGCTTTGTGGTTCAGAACTACATCAACTATGACCTGGATATTTTTTTCTTTCAAAGATTTGATGGCCTCCAGGTAGTCGTCTTTCGTTCCGTATTTTGTAGCAACGGTTCCTTTCTGATCAAATTCTCCCAAATCAAAAAGATCATAAGGTCCATATCCGACACCGAATCCGCCATTGATCGCCTTATAAGCCGGCGGAAGCCAAATTGCTGTAATTCCTAAGTCTGAAAGATATTGTGCAGAATCTTTGGTATGTTTCCAAAGGAAAGAATCACCATCGGTATACCAATGGAAAAACTGAATCATAGTCCCGTTCATAAGATTGTAGATTTTTTCAGATTGTTTGATTTGATGTTTCATGTTATGAAAATATCAAGCCAAGAGAAATTTTCTGGATTAAGATTTGGGCGCCTTTATCCGCCTCCGTTCCCGCTTTTTTCTTTTTTAGCAAAAAAAGAAAAAGAGCTCCACTCAACTCGGGGCGCGCTTCGCTATGTTAAAGATTTGTCATATATCCAAACTTAACATAAAATGAACTTTTTATTAGTTGCCTAATCATCAAACTCCATAAATGGAATTTTTAGCTGAACGGAAACCTGCTTTTTTTCTTCTGTATTAAGATTGGAAAGTGATAGCCCAAGCAAACGAATCGCTTTGTCAAAAGGTCTCAGCTCCCAAAGCTGCTTGGCAGTTTTATAGAATTTCTCTGCATTTTCAAAATACAAATACTGAGTCTTACTTCTCGTATAAAGGGAGAAATCCTTGTATTTGATTTTAAGTGTCAGGGTTTTTCCCTGGATTTCTTTTCTTCCGAGACGTTCTTCCAGTTCCTGGCTCAGGGATTTCAGTTTTTCATCAATTTCATCATCTTCATTGATGTCATCCCAAAACGTTCTTTCAACAGCAACACTTTTTTGAATTCGGTTGGGTTTGACTTCTCCATTGTGGATTCCTCTAACTACATTATAATAATACCGTCCGGATTTCCCGAAAAGACCTTCAAGTTGTTCAAGGGTTTTAGCTTTCAGATCAGCACCTTTGAAGATGTGTAGCGTGTGCATTTTGTTGGCCGTCACTTTTCCGACACCGTAAAATTTTTCAATAGGAAGATTATCCAGAAATTCATTAATTTTTGTGGGATGAATGGTTTTCTGACCATTCGGTTTATTGATATCAGATGCGACTTTGGCTAAAAATTTATTAATAGAAATCCCTGCAGAAGCGGTCAGTCCAGTTTCTTCGAAAATGCGTTTTCGGATTTCTCTGGCAATGTCGTTGGCAGATTCGATTCCTTTTTTATTTTCAGTAACATCAAGATAAGCTTCATCCAAAGAAAGTGGTTCAACCAAATCCGTATATTCGTGGAAGATGTTCCGGATTTTGTTGGAGATTTCTTTATAACGCTGGAATCTGGGTTTCACAAAAATCAGGTGCGGACATTTTTCTTTGGCAGTTTTACTCGGCATCGCAGAACGCACCCCAAATTTCCTGGCTTCATAACTTGCGGCTGCGACCACACCACGATGTCCCCCACCAACAGCAATAGCTTTTCCACGCAAACCCGGATTGTCGAGCTGCTCCACAGAAGCATAAAATGCGTCCATATCTACGTGAATGATTTTGCGTTGCGATTGCATTGGAATTTAGAATAATATTTTACCACAAAAGGCACAAAAGAATATTTTGATTATTTTAAATTTAAAAGTAAGTTTTTGCGCCTTTTGTAGTTATTACAAATTTAGACAAAAAAAATCCCGAAAATATTCGGGAATGTCAATTGTTATTTTGTAAGCCTATCTATGGTGGATTGGAGTTCCGGGTCTTCCGGAGAAATCGCATAATATTTGGCGATATTCGATTTTTGATCCACCACAATATATCTCGGGATCCAGTTGAGATCTACATAATTATTGAAATTATTTTTCCAGCCGGAAGCAAACCAATAGTTTTCTTTGTCATTCATCTCGAATTTATCAAGGCTTTTATCAAAACCTTCTTTTGAACGTTCTAAAGAAAGGAAAACAAAATCGATATCTGGATTTTGAGCTTCTAATTCTTTGGCTTTTGGAAATGCTTTCAGACAATCTTTGCACCAGCCTGCCCAGAAATCAAGAACCAAAACCTTTCCTTTGTGCTGTTGAAGAATATCCTTGATCGATATCTCTTTGCCATTTTTGTCCTGTAATTTTTGTGCTAAAGCTTCTTTGGAAAATTTGGTTTTCAGAACTTTTGGAACTTCCTGAGAAAACCCAAATTGGAATACAAATAGTAAGATGTAAACTAATATCCTCTTCATTTTTTAATTTTTTTAGATGAACGAAGTTAATGAATAATACCGAATTATAATGTTTACAAGACTTCATGATGAAATATTTAATCCGTAAGATATTGCAAAAATATTTTTGAATTTAACTGATATTGTTAAAATATATTTAATTTTGAATAAAAATAATTAATGGTCAATTCGGATTTCATTAAAAGTAAGTTTGAAAATTTTGATAACGGTTTTTATCAGGAACTCAAGGAGTACGGGATTTTTACTTCTGTTAGTGCTAAACAGGAATTGATTGCTGAAGGTGATAAGGTAAAATTTATTCCCATACTTATAAAAGGTTCGGTCAAGGTGTATAATTTGAATGACGGGAAAGAGCTCGTTTACTATTACATATCTCCAGGAGAGAGTTGCATCATGACGTTTTCCACAATTTTTACAGATAAGGTGAGCCGAATATATGCTATCTCGGAAGAAAAATCTGATATTCTGCTGCTTCCTGTTCCGCAATTCCTTACTTGGCTTCAAATCTATCCTCAACTGAATCAAATATTCTTCCTGGAGTATGATTCAAGATATAAATTCATGATGGAAACTATCAATAAAATTGTTTTCCAAAAGCTGGATCACAGGGTGTTGGAATATCTCCACGAAAGGATCAGAAGAAGTGGAACTGATGCTGTAAAGGTTTCCCATAAGAAGATTGCTGACGAATTGGGTACTGCAAGAGAGGTGGTCAGCCGTATTCTGAAAAAATTTGAAAAAGAAGGATTGATTACACAAAGCCCATCAGGAATAGAAATAATTGAAAAGCGGTGACTTTAGTCACCGTTTTTTTTTGTGAAGAGGTCATAATTTTGAATAAAAAGGTTATATGTCAAAACTTCTATCATTTATCTCTTTATTCATTCTGATTTTATCTTACGCACAGGACGATCTGTTAAAAGAAATCGATACTGTCAAAACGGAAGAGCCTTATTCTCCCAGTTTCAAAGCATTGCAGGTTGTTACGGCACAATCTACAAAATTACCTGCAAGAAAAGAATTCTATCTTGATATCTCCCACAGGTTTGGAGATGTAAGTGACGGTTTCAAAAATTTCTTCGGACTTGACAATGCGACTACGAAATTAGGCGTAATCTATGGATTAAGAGACTGGCTTGCTTTGAGCGCTTCCAGACATACTTACCAAAAAACTTATGAGTTTGGTGCAAAATACAGACTCTTCAAACAGGAAAAAGAGTCACTGTTTGATATTGTCGGCTACAATGTTCTGGATATCAATTCGGAACTTAAAAAAGATGACTACTCAAAACTCGAATTCACAGACAGATTTGCCTACTTATCTCAATTATTAATTTCCAGAAGATTTACGGAAAATCTGACTTTGCAGTTAACGCCAACTTATATTCACAGAAATCTGATCGAACCAACGATTGATGCCAAAAATCTCTTCTCGACAGGTCTGGGAGGAAGATACAAGATATCGAAACGGGTTTCCATCAATGCGGAATATTTCTACAACTTCGAGGATAAGAATTTCTATAAAAATCCTTTATCTGTGGGAATGGACATTGATACAGGCGGACACGTTTTTCAGCTGGTCTTCAGTAATTCCCAGGCTAACACGGAAACTGGTTATATAAGCAATGCGACAGGTGATTGGGGGAAAGGACATTTCTTCTTTGGATTTAATCTTTACAGAGTTTTTTAAATGCTGATTATGAAAAATATATTAAAATTATTCGTTCCGGTTTTGGGATTTCTAGTATTAATGAGTTGCGATACAAAAACTTATGAAGAGATCTCTGATGTAAAACCAATTACAGAAACCGTTACTTACAACAAAAATGTGAAGGCAATAATGGATAATAATTGTGTGATTTGTCATTCCGCAACAGGTTCTAATCCCTATTTCCCTTTGACGGATTATACAGCAGTAAAAAATTCGATTGACAATATCCTGGACAGGATCCAAAGAGCCAATGGAGATCCATTGAAAATGCCCCAGGGCGGTTCACTTTCTCAGGATAATATCAATATGATTATCAAATGGAAAGCAGACGGTTTGCCTGAAAACTAATTATAAAAAAGAAAAAAATGAAAGCTTTAGTTTTTTTAACAAGCTTAATTCTAGCAACGAATTTTGCTTTTGCCCAAAAATATTCCACCAAGACAGGTAAGATTACTTTCGAAGCTTCGGTTCCGTTATTTGAGGACGTTTATGCTGAGAATAACAATTCGACAGCAATCCTGAATGCTGATACCGGAGATATTGCCTCGCTTGCAATGGTTAATGGATTTAATTTTAAAGTCAGTCTGATGCAAGAACATTTTAATGAAAATTATGCTGAATCTGCGAAGTATCCAAAGACAAGTTTCAAAGGTAAAATCCTGAATTTTAATAAAAACGATCTGTCCTCAAAACCAAAAGCTTATACCATTTCCGGAACATTGAATTTTCATGGTGTTGACAACTCTGTTCAATCAACCGCTAATGTTTATCTGAAAGATGATAAAGTAGTTGTTCAGGGAAAATTTGTTGTTAAAACTGCAGATTATAAAGTTAAAATTCCAAAAATGGTGGCAGCAAAAGTGGCGGAAAATGTTAATGTCAATTATAACTTTTTACTCCAGAAATAATGAAACAATATTTTACAATAATTGCATTAATGATTTTTGGATTAGGTTTTTCTCAAACCAAAAACGTTTTTGATATTGCCCGAAATGGGACTCTTGACGAAATGAAAGCCTTAGTGAGTCACAATCCGGATATCATTAATTCTAAAAATGAAAGAGGCTTCACGCCCTTGATTTTAGCTTGCTACAGAGGTAATACAGAAGTCGCAAAATATCTGATTGACAATGTCAAAGATTTGAATTATGTAAGTCCCGAAGGAACAGCGCTGTCTTCATTATGTATCAATTATAATAAAGAGCTTGTAGAAAAAATGCTGTCCAAAAATGCTGACCCTAATATTCAGGACTCTTTTGGAAATACGCCTCTTTTGTGGGCTGTAAAAAGAGGAAATCTCGAACTTGTAAAAATCCTTTTGCAAAATAAAGCGGACAGGACTTTAAAAGATTCGTTGGGAATCTCAGCATTTGAATATGCTGTGAAATCTAATAATAATGAAATGATCAATCTTCTAAAACTATAATTTATGGCAAAAAAAAATCTACTTTTAGGCATACCGCTATTGGTTAGCGGGATGCTTTTTTCACAGTATTCTACGGGGACTGTAAGTTTACCGACAACTGCAATGAGTGTTAAAATTGATGTTGATGCTACAAATGTTACAATGACACTCACAGGAAGCAGTACCAGCTGGTTGGGAATTGGTTTTAGTGATGAAGGGATGAAAGCTGGAGCCGACGGATTTATTTATAACAGTTCTGCAAATAGAGATTACACTTTCAATGGAGTTGGAGTAACACCGTCTGCAGATGCTGCGCAAAACTGGACAGAACTTTCCAATACAGTAGCTTCCGGCACAAGAACTCTGGTTGTCAGAAGGACACTTGCGGGTGGCGCTGGTGATTTTGCTTTCACCAATTCTGCAGGTACTCTTCCGATATTCTACGGTAAAGGAACTTCTACGAGTTTAGCTTATCACGGAGCAGGAAATAAAGATTATGCGACACTTACGTTTTCACCAACTTTGATCGCTGTTGATGAGACTAATTCTTCTGCAAAGAAAATTGGTGTTTACCCAAATCCTGTAAAAGATGTTTTGAATCTCAGCAACTCTGACAAAGCGAATTCTCTGAAAATTTACGATTCTACAGGGAAGCAAGTTCTGTCTCAGAAATCTGCTGCAACAATCGATGTTTCACAATTAACAAAAGGTGTTTATTTCATCGAATTTGAAAAATCAGACGGCTCGAAGAGTTACGAGAAAATAATCAAGAACTAACAAAAAACCTCAGAATTCCTGAGGTTTTTTATATTTAATTGTAATTTTTTATGAGTCCTTTTACGACCTTAATGACGCTGGGCATAGCTTTGTTGGCAGCTTCTAAAACTTCTTCGTGAGACACTGCAAACGAAATTTCAGGCCCGCCTAAATCAGTAATAATTGAAAGACAGAAACAATCCATTCCCTGATGTTTTGCAACAATAACTTCCGGAACGGTACTCATACCAACGGCATCACCACCAATGGCTCTTACCATTCCGTATTCTGCTGGTGTTTCAAAAGTTGGTCCTGTCAAAGCGACATAGACACCTTCTTTTAGGTCAATGTTTTCTTGTTTAGCAATCGATTTAGCAATCGCAATCATCTTACGATTGTAAGGTTCGCTCATATCCACGAAACGAGGCCCTAATTCGTCAATATTTCTTCCTCTCAACGGATGTTCCGGCATCATATTGATATGGTCTGTCAGAATCATTACATCAGCTACTTTGAAATTGGGATTTACACCACCGGCAGCATTGGAAAGAATCAAATTTTTGATTCCTAACAAATGGAAAACTCTGAAAGGAAAAGTAACAGTTTCGATAGAATGACCCTCATAATAATGAAAACGTCCGCTCATCATCAAAACTTTTTTACCCTCGAGAATTCCGTAGATCAATTTTCCACCGTGACCCACAACTGTAGTTTGAGGGAAATTGGGAATGTCTTTGTAGTCTAAAGTATGAATCGCTTCTACCTCATACTGGAGTTTACTAAGTCCGGAACCGAGAACAATTGCAAAATCAGGTATTTCTGAGATGATATTCTTGATGAATTCCGCAGTTTCTTTAAACTTTTCTAACATAATTCTGAATGATTTTGTTAAAGTCTTCTCGCTTGTCAATCTCTACGTTGATAGGCCAGTAATAGATTTTGTCCCTAAGATAATCAAAAGTTTTTAGGCGGACATAATCTTTTTCAGTGGTTAGAATAACCTTGTATTCGCCCAGTTTTTTGTATTCTGC
>MKVE01000046.1:24950-25581 GCA_001898785.1 Chryseobacterium sp. 36-9
TTATGATCCTTGAACTGGAGATGTTTAACTTTTTGATTGTATTTTGACATCTCTTTCAAAAGCTGGGATGGATTTGCAATTCCTGTAATCAGTAGAACATCATAATAATCCAGATTTTTAACAGGCATCATTTTATTGATTCCGAGGATATTCTCGTCGTAGGCAATGGATGAGAAAAATACTTTCTGGTAATGTTGCGGTCGTATTCTTGAGATATAGTATTGCTTCTTTTCTTCCGTCAGATCATCGGGACATTTCGTTACCATAATGATGTCGGCACGGCTTTTTCCTCTTCTGCTCTCGCGAAGGTCACCAGCCGGCAGTACAAAATCTTTGAAAAAAGGATCGTTATAATCCGTTAATAAAAGGTTCATCCCGGGTTTTATGGCGCGATGCTGGTAGCTGTCATCCAAAATCAACACGTCCAGATCCATATCGGAAATTATTTTTTTTGCACCAAAAACACGGTCCTCACATACACCGATTACAAAACGGTTTCGGAATCGCTCGAACAATTGCATTGGCTCATCACCAACCAATTTGTAATTACTTTCGTAATTCACGATTTTATAACCTTTTGTAATCCTGCCATAACCTCTTGACAGGACTCCCGTCCGGAACGAACGTGAAA
>MKVE01000046.1:25653-30544 GCA_001898785.1 Chryseobacterium sp. 36-9
TCCGGTTTCTAACAGAAGTACCGAGATGATAACCCAAGGAAAAAGGGTAGAGATACCATCTTTTCATAGGAGGCAAAAATAAGGAAATACTTCGAATTCTGATTGTGTTTTTAATTCAAAAAGGAAATTGAATCCGGAGAATCAAAATTAATTATCTTTGCATTCTTATATAGAATCGTATGATATTATCTATGACAGGTTTCGGCCGCGCTGAGACTGTTTATGAAGGAAAAAAAATTACAATCGATATCAAATCTTTGAATAGCAAGAACTTTGACCTGAATGTTAAAATTCCGTTGAGATACAAAGAAAAAGAATTTGATATCAGAAAATTACTGAATGATAAAATCCTCAGAGGGAAAGTAGATTGTTACATCAACTGCGAAAGTCTTGAGGATAATAATGATGTCAAAATCAATCAGGATGTTGTCAAAAATTATATGAATCAGTTGAGAGAGGTTGGTTCTGATGCGCCTGAGTTCGAATTGCTGAAAATGGCGGTCAGAATGCCGGATGCTTTGTCTACAAAAAACTCCGATTTGGAAGAGAACGAGTGGAAAACTCTTTTGGAAACTGTAGAGAATTCTATTTCTAAATTTATTGAGTTCAGACAAACGGAAGGAAATAATCTGGCTGTCGAAATAGAAAAAATCGTTCAGAACATAGAATATAATCTCAATCAGGTTGCTCAATACGAAGAAGAAAGGATCCAGCCGATCAAAGACAGATATCAGGCTGCGCTTAAGAATTTTGAGAATATTGATGAGACAAGATATTACCAGGAGATGGTTTATTTTGTTGAAAAATTGGATATTTCTGAAGAAAAAGTTCGTCTTTCCCAGCACATCAAATATTATCTCGAAGTGATGAGGAACGAAGATTTTAATGGGAAAAAATTGGGTTTCATTGCGCAGGAAATGGGAAGAGAAATTAATACTTTAGGTTCAAAAGCCAATCATTCTGAGATTCAGAAATTGGTGGTCGAGATGAAAGATGATTTGGAGAAAATCAAGGAACAAACACTGAACATATTATAAGCGATAAATTATAATTAATGAATGATTTGATTATCGCTTATCATTATCAGCAATCAATTATTTTAATGGAAAAAGTCATCATATTCTCCGCGCCGTCCGGAAGCGGTAAAACAACGTTGGTTAAACACGGACTTTCAGTAGTTCCTCAATTAAGCTTTTCAATTTCTGCCACCACAAGACAACCGCGCGGTGAAGAAAAACACGCAGTAGATTATTACTTCTTGACACCGGAAGAATTCAGGACCAAAATATCCAAAGATGAATTTGTAGAATTCGAGGAAGTTTATACCGACAAATATTACGGCACGCTGAAATCCGAAGTAGAAAGAATCTGGAAAGAAGGAAAAATCGTGATTTTTGATGTTGATGTTAAAGGCGGAATCCGACTAAAAGAGATTTTCGGTGACAAAGCATTATCGATTTTCGTAATGCCACCAAGCATCGCCGAGTTGGAACAGAGATTGATAAAAAGAAATACCGACTGCGCAGAAACCATCAAAACCCGAGTGGAAAAAGCAGGCGAGGAAATGACTTATCAAAAACATTTCGATAAAATTATTGTTAATACAGATTTGAACGAGGCAAAAGTGGAAGTCGAGAAAATTATTAATAACTTTATCAACGAATAAAAATGTGAAAAACACGTAATGGAAAATACATTAGACATTGCATTCAATAATATGCCCGTAAAAGGGTTTCTTGACCTCAAAGAATTTGCGATTCCGACAGGCGATGACCTTGTGAAAGCTATTCTTGACCTTAAAAAAGAGAAAAATGCCGTTATTCTGGCGCATTATTATCAGCCGGGTCCGATTCAGGATATCGCTGATTTCCTTGGCGATTCTTTACAATTGGCAAGACAGGCAAAGGAAACCGATGCGGATATGATCGCTTTTTGTGGCGTACACTTTATGGCGGAAGCGGCGAAAATCCTTAATCCAACCAAAAAAGTGGTTCTTCCCGATACATTGGCAGGTTGTTCTTTGGCAGACGGCTGTTCGGCGGAAGGTCTCAACAAAATGCGTGAGCAATATCCAGATGCACTGGTAGCAACTTATATCAACTGTAATGCGGAAACCAAAGCGGCTTCGGACATTATTGTAACGAGCTCCAACGCAGAACAGATCATTAATGCTTTACCAAAAGACCGACCGATTATTTTTGCGCCGGATAAAAACTTAGGAAGATATCTCAGCAAGAAAACAGGTCGTGATATGATTCTTTGGGACGGGAGCTGCATCGTGCACGAGGCATTTTCTATGGAACGTATCGCAAAGCAGTTAGCAGACCACCCGAATGCAAAACTGATCGCACACCCGGAAAGCGAAACGCCGGTTTTGGAACTGGCGCATTTCATTGGATCAACGTCCGCGCTTTTGAATTATGTAGAACAAGATGATTGCCAAGAGTTTATCATTGCGACTGAAGAAGGCATCCTTCACGAGATGAGAAAACGCGCACCGCACAAATCTTTGATTCCCGCTTTGGTTTTCGACGAGAGCTGCAACTGCTCAGAATGTTTCTTTATGAAGAGAAACACGCTGGAAAAACTTTATCTGTGTATGAAATATGAACTTCCGGAAATTACAATGGACGAGGATATTCGTCTCAAAGCATTGAAACCGATTGAAGCCATGCTGGAACTTTCCAAAAGCATCAAATAAAATTACAAACCTTGTCTTTTCAGATGAGGTTTTTTTGTAGAATGATTTGGGCAATCCCCTCGCCAACACTTGTCATCCTGAGGCTCTCGAAGGGCATCCGCTCGGGTCGGGCTATCCGTTGCAATCTTTTTTTGCAAAAAAGGATTTCCACTACTATCCCTATTGCAGCTTTGCAAGAAAGAAACCTCAGAATAAATAAGAGTTTACCAGAATCTTTGTCATTCTGTAAGAATCTAAACCGAAGAGATTCCTCCGGTATGACAAACTAGATGTTTTAATTCGTTTATTCCTTTGCTGAGTTTTACGCCTTTGCGAACCTTAAAATATTTTTCAATTATGATTAAAAATCTTTGCGGACTTTGCGTTCAAAATATTTTTCTATTTTTAAAGAATGAAATCAAAAATCCTATTAGAAGACATAAAAATCTATGCTTATCACGGTGTTTTGCCAGAAGAGGCTTTGATTGGAAATAATTATATCATCAATACCGAATTACACGCAGATTTAGAAAAAGCATCACAGTCGGATAATCTTGAAGATACCATCAATTATGCTGAGGTCAGCGAAATTATTCATCGGGAAATGGCAATTCGTTCCGAACTTTTGGAACACGTGATTGGAAGAATCATTAACAAAATCGAAAACCAGTTTCCACAAATCACTTTCATCAAAATCAAATTAACTAAAACAGTTCCGCCAATGCCAGGCGAAATGAAAGGCGTGAGTCTGGAATTTGAAAAATCGATATTTCAATAAAGAAAGCTAATCAAACCCTTCAGAGTTTTAAACTCTGAAAAGGGTCCAATTAGATAAAAAATGTTAATGAAATCTTAAAATTTGGTATCAAGTTTGATGCAAAAAACTCAAATACAAAATTTTATGAAGAATTATATTGCAGTTGGGATTGCTGCATTAGGTTTTATTATTGCTGCTGGATTGCTTGGCAGCGCTATCAAAAACAGAAACAAGTCGGAAAATACCGTTTCTGTGACCGGACTTGGTTCCAAAAAATTTACATCAGACCTTATTACCTGGTCAGGAAGCTTTTCCAAGAATAATTTTGAGCTGAAATCGGCTTATGATGCTTTGGCGATTGACAGAAAGGTGATCTCTGATTATCTTCTTTCCAAAGGTGTGAAACAAAATGAAATGGTTTTTTCTGCGGTTGATATTCAGAAACAATTCCGAAGCTATACGGATTCCAACGGGAATTATCAGCAGGGAGAATTTTCAGGATATAATTTGACCCAAAGTGTTTCTATCCAATCCAAAGAAGTTTCAAAAATTGAAAATATTTCCAGAAACATTACCGAAATCATCAATCGTGGAATAGAGTTCACATCTTCTTCACCGCAATATTTCTACACCAAGTTGTCTGATGTAAAGCAAGAAATGATTGCTAACGCTACAAAAGATGCGAAAGAAAGAGCGGAGAAAATTGCTGAAAATGCGGGAAGCAGTCTCGGAAATCTGAAAAAAGCAACAATGGGCGTAATTCAGATTACGGCACCAAATTCCAACGAAGATTATTCCTACGGCGGAACTTACAATACCACTTCCAAGGAAAAAGAAGCAAGCATTACCATAAAACTTGAATACGAGGTCGATTAAAAGTAAAGGAGCAAATATTTGCTCCTTTATAATTTTGTCTTGCTGTCAAAAACTAAGGTGACAGGTCCATCATTAATTAGTGAAACTTTCATGTCCGCACCAAAAATGCCGCTTTCGGTTTTCAGTCCGGATTTTTTTATTTCATCTTTAAAATATTCAAACAGTGGAATGGCTTTATCAGGTTTGGCAGCTTTGATATAGGAAGGGCGATTGCCTTTTTTATAATCAGAAATCAGAGTGAATTGGCTGATGCAAAGGATTTCGCCATTAATGTCTTTCACGGAATGATTCATTTTTCCTTCTTCATCGGAAAAAACCCGTACATCAAGAATTTTCTTGACAAGCCAGTCTGCATCTGCGTTTTCATCATTTTCATCAACACCGATCAGAAGCATCAATCCTTTTCCAATTTCTCCAACAATTTGGTTGTCAACTTTTACGCTTGCTTCAGAAACGCGTTGGATTACCACTCTCATCTTTAATTATAAATTGATAAAATATTAGTATTGGAATCAAAATTATATCCGTAGGTTTTTGGTGCTATTTTGGCAACGCTGTTATCCGTAGGTTGTCCCGTG
>MKVE01000046.1:30553-54298 GCA_001898785.1 Chryseobacterium sp. 36-9
TGACCTCAAGAGTTGTATCTGTATCCGGACAGATATGTGGTGCATTTCTATCATAAACTTTGAATCCACTTGTTGTTCTTACCACGATCAGTCCTCTGGTTCCCGCTCCAACTTCATTCACGTAAACCCAGGATCCAACGGTTTGTAACTTGTAATAAAGCGGTAAAGTCAGGTTAAGTTGTACAGCAATCGTGGAATTAGGAAAACAGCTTACGGTTTCATTTCTTTCGCTACAAGAATTATTAATGCTTAAAACACTGATAATCAAAAATAATGCGAATAGCGATGCGATTTTTTTGGTTTTCATTTCAAAAATAAATTATATATTTGTAAACTCAATTCGAGACAAATTAGTATCCGGCAAAGGTCGGATTATTTTTTTATACAAACGATAAATTTTATTGTTATGAACTACGTTACCAAAGAAGGTTTGGACAAAATGAAAGCCGAACTGGAACAACTAGAAACGATCGAAAGACCAAAAATAACGCAGCAGATTGCTGAAGCAAGAGATAAAGGTGATCTGTCTGAAAATGCAGAATACGATGCAGCTAAAGAAGCACAGGGGATGTTGGAGATGAGAATCTCTAAATTGAAAGATATTATTTCTACATCCAAAATCATTGACGGAAGCCAGCTTGATCTGAGCAAAGTATCTATACTTACGACGGTTAGACTGAAAAATAATGCAACAAAAGGTGAGCAAAAATTCACTTTGGTTCCTGATAATGAGAGTGATTTGAAGGCTGGAAAAATTTCTGTGAATACACCTATTGCGAAAGGACTTTTGGGCAAATCTGTTGGTGAAACAGCCGATATCGTATTGCCTAATGGAAATAAGCTTTCTTTTGAAGTTTTAGAAATTTCTTTATAAAATAAAAATAGAGATGTTGGTTTAAAAATTGCTGAAATTAAAATCAATATTAAAAAAATTATGAGCACTATTTTTTCTAAAATCATCAACGGAGAAATTCCTAGTTATAAAATTGCCGAGGACGAAAAACACATCGCTTTTCTGGATGCGATGCCTTTGGTAAAAGGTCACACGCTGGTTGTTCCGAAAAAGGAAACCGACCTTATCTTCGATTTAGATTCTGAAGATTACAAAGAACTTTGGGCTTTTACACAGGACATTGCAAAGCAAATCAAGAAAGCTATCCCTTGCAAAAGAGTAGGAGTGGCTGTTGTCGGTTTGGAAGTGCCACATGCTCATATACATTTGATACCACTTAACAGTATGGACGACCTTAATTTTAAAAATGCTAGGCTGATTTTTACACCCGAAGAATATAAGGAAATTCAGGAATCCATAATAAAAGCATAAAAGAAGTCTTGAGCTTCTTTTTTTAATTTAGAACTTAGAGAAAATTATGAATCCAAATCAATGTTCATTTTGCGGAAGGAAAAAGAGTGAAGTACAAATACTGATTTCCGGGCAAAATGGATTTATATGTGAAAACTGTATAGAACAGGCACATGCCATTGTAAAAGATAGTGTTAATAAAACTTCGGATTCTGCATCTATGGCGGAATCTCTGGAAGAACTTAAAAAGCCTAGAGAAATAAAAGCTTTTCTTGATGAATATGTGATTGGTCAGGACCAAGCAAAAAAACAATTGTCCATAGCGGTTTATAATCATTACAAAAGATTATTGCATGCTCAGGATGAAAACCGTGAAGTTGAGATTGAAAAATCCAACATTATAATGATTGGTGAGACGGGAACAGGAAAAACATTGCTGGCAAAAACGATTGCAAAACAACTGAATGTTCCATTCTGTATTGTAGATGCGACAATCCTTACAGAAGCAGGTTATGTGGGTGAAGATGTGGAAAGTATCCTTTCGAGATTGTTGATGGTTGCTGATTATGATGTAGAAAAAGCCGAGAGAGGAATTGTTTTTATTGATGAGATTGATAAGATTGCCAGAAAATCTGATAATCCGAGTATCACAAGAGATGTTTCGGGAGAAGGTGTTCAACAAGGTTTGTTGAAATTGCTGGAAGGAAGCATTGTGAACGTTCCGCCTCAAGGTGGACGTAAACATCCGGATCAGAAGTATATTCAGGTTAATACCCAGAATATTTTGTTCATTGCTGGAGGTGCTTTTGACGGGATGAAAGAAATTATTGAAAGAAGACTTAACAAGCAAGCCATTGGTTTTTCCGCAGACAAAATCAATAAAACCAATGAAGAAGATTACATTTTAAGTCAGATCAATGCGATCGATTTGAAGAGTTTTGGGTTGATACCTGAACTTTTAGGGAGATTTCCTATCATTACTTATCTCGATAAGTTGACAAAAGAGACGCTTGTAAGAATTATGAAAGAACCTAAAAATTCTATCATTAATCAGTTTACCGAATTGTTCAAGATGGATAATGTCACTCTCGAATTTACAGATCAAGCTATTGAAGAAATCGTGGAAGATACTATGAATAAAGGACTTGGAGCAAGAGGTCTGCGAGGGACAACTGAAAAAGTATTGGAAGATTATATGTTTGATATTGAAAATAACCAATACGTAAAAATAGACTCAATATTATAAAATCTTTAATTAATTAGATATTTTATACGAATATCTAAAAAATTAATATCTTTGCAAGAAGAACACACAAACACATATTACACACAATGATACGAAAATTATTTATTATCAAATTAATACTATTCAATAGTATTGCTTTTTCCCAGATTCTTACTTATGTTGGAAATTCAGCATTAGTTACTGTTCAGAGTCAAACTTTGGTATACAACGGTGGTGGATTGCAAACCGCCGGTACAGCTATAGTAAACAATTCCGGAAATATCATGATTAATGCTGCTTCTACTGATCAGCTTAATATCGCATCTACATCAAATGTTAATTTGAAGTTCAACGGTGCTACAAGTTACGGACAGCTTTATATTGCGGGTATTCCTCAGACTAATATTACAGGTAAAGTTAATAAAGAATACAGAGCAGATGCCAATAGCGGCTCTACAGCTAAGCAGCAGCTTGCTTTGCCTTTTTATAACTACCCGATTTCAGATCTGGTGGCTAATTTGGCTAATAGTCCGGGAAACACAGGAGGAAGTTATCTTAATGTGACTAATGGTGCTAATAATTCTGCAGGACGTTTTAATCCTAGTTCTGTATTCAGATGGAATAATGCCAGAGCAAGATTTGATCAGATAGCGGCGGCTAGTTCTGCATTATCGACAACTTATGTAGGTACTCCACTGGATTATTACATCATACCGAGAAGAAATTCTTCAGGAACAGTTGTTTGGGATGCTGCGGCAGCTTCGGTGGTTACTACGTTTGCGGGAACTCCGGTTTCTGATGTTAGCGGAAATCAATCTTATTCTCTTACAGGAGCATCCAGTGGAATTAGCTTTGGTTATAATGGATCTGCTACTAATTATTATGGCGAAAGATATTACAGCTATTTAGATGATCCCTTTCAATCAAAGACTGGAAATGCAGGAGGCTGGGATGCTAGTTACGGTAAGAACCTTTATCAGGTTGCAAATCCCTTTTTAACAAATATTGATTTAAGATACATTGGTCAGTCAGAATCTACAAACTCTGATGGTAATGCTATACCTAATTTACAAGGTATTGCTTATTATACATCGGGTTTAACCTGGACAAGAGGATCAGGAACCAGCTATCCAACTGAAAATACAAGCGGATCTGCGAATGGTACTGCGGGAAGAACTGTTGTTATGGTTGCAAGTTCCGGTGTATTTCAAGCTGGAGATATTAGCGGTAACCGTCTAGTGATTAAACCTATGGGTGAGTTCATGGTTAAACTTTCCGCTGACAATGGAAACAATGCCGCATCTGCAATTAATTATACTTTATTAAGACGTTTTGCATCTACTTCAAGAGATAATACAACGCAAACCACCAATCCTACAAGTAAGATATTTGATGATGCAGATATTCCTACAGACAAAATTGTAAAGCAGGTAGCGGTTATAATGTATGATACAGACAGCTTGGAAATAGGAAGAACATACTATGCAATTTCTCCTTCTGCTGTTACCGGGAACAGTCCCGGCAATACAAGTTTACAAGCTTATAATGGAGATAATGCTTTTGTTTATACAAAAGAAGAGACTTTAACAGGAGGTGAAGATATTAATCTTTCCGGAAAACTTTATATTAACGAAGCTAATGAAGTTGCTTACAAGTCTAAAGAAATTCCTCTTTATATAAGTGATGTTGGAACTCCATATTATCTGAAGTTTGAGGTTTATGAAAAAGGTAATAGAGTTCCGGAAGGGCTAAGTGATGGAAATAGCTTTTATCTAAAGAATTCTCAAGGTCAGTTTATAAAGATTGTAGATGGTGATAGCCTTTCTATGAGTGGTGCTAAAGTTTTAGGTTTATATTATGAACTGCCAGAAGGTGCAACATTAGGAACTGGGAATGTTAATAATTCTCAAACAATAATAGCTAAGAAAGATTCTCAGTGGGTTGTAAGATTTGCTAAAAATTGGAATAAAGCAACTGTTGAGGTGTATTCTGCAACAGGACAGTTATTGAACACCAAATCACAAATATCTACTGGCTCAGATTATACTGTTCCTTTGAATTATCAAGCAAAAAGTATGTTCTTGGTTAGAGCTATTTCTGATAAAGGAGAGGTTGTAACTAAAAAAATTGTTAATTAAACACAAAAATAACTAATGATGATTAATTTTTTATTAAAAAGGGTATACCGTTTCTTGTTTTTACTGATGAGTATATTCGGATTTGCTCAATCTGTACCACCACCACCCGAGAATCCTGAATCCGGAGATATTGGAGCTTACCCTGCTTCTCCAATAGATAGCTATACTTTTATTTTGTTTTTAATTGCAATTGCAATGACTATAATTTTTGTAATGAAACAAAAGCAAAAAGCCTTACAATAAAATTTTTTAATATTTTAAAACTCACTTTTAAGTGAGTTTTTTTATTTTTACTCTATGAAAAAAACATTATTTATAAGCAGTATTTTATTATCTGCATATGCATTTCCACAGTTCAGTGTTACTGTGGAAATCCCTTCATATTTGTCTGATTCTGATATGTATCTATATGGTTTTAACGGATCTAAGGAGATTTTATATTCTAAAGCTAAGATCACAAATAATAAAGCTGTGTTCAAAGTTGATAAAAAGTATACAGGAATGATGAGAGCATTTTTTCAGAAGACGAATTCTTCAGTAAATTTGGTTTCAGAAAATAAAAATATTGATTTCAAAGTTGATCTGGATAGTAAAAATAAGCTCTCGAATGTAGTTTTTAATGATCAGACAAATCAATTATTTGGGAATGAAATTGACCAGCAAAAAAAACAGGAATTAATACTTCCGGCTCTGATCCAGATTAAGGATTATTACAGACCGACGGAAGATTTTTATAAGTCGCTTGAGAAGGAAATTAATTTGCTTTCGAAAAACGATCAGTTACTCTATGAGACTCATCCCTTTCTAGATTATTATCACAAAAATCAAAAATTTTCTGTACAGGAAAAAGCAACTGAGCTAAAACCCCAGGATTATATTGATTTTTACTCAAAATCTGGAGAATATCTGGAGACATCACTGATTTTAAAGCCTTCCTTAATAAACTATTTGAATGTTTCTAAATCCAATGTAGAAGAAGGTGTCGACAAATTATTAGCTGCCGTCAACCTTGAAACGCCACGAGGACAAACTATACTTTCTGAGCTTATTGATATTTTCAACACCTATAATATGGATAAGCTGAAACAAAAATATCTTGCAGAAGGCAATAATCTTAAATGTACAATCAATGACAGGCTTGCATCAACCCTGAAATCGAATAATAATACAGAAATTGGTGCTAAGATGCCCAATAATGTATTTATAAATCCTATACATACCAAAGCCAAGTCTTTGTACGATGTAAAAAGCAATAAAAAAATTGTTGTATTCTGGTCTTCCACTTGTTCTCATTGTGAAGCAGAATTACCAAAACTTTTGGAAAAGTATACTAAATTAAAAGCACAAAACATTGAGGTTGTTGGTTTATCGCTAGATAGCAATCTTGATGAATTTAAGAGTAAAGCCAATATATATCCCTGGATAAGTGATTCTGAAGGGAAAGGCTGGTATAGCTCATATGGAGATACTTATAATATTTCCGCAACGCCAACTTATTTCATATTAGATGCTGATAATAAAATCATTAGCAAACCCAATCATGTAGCTGATGTTTTAGATTATTTAAAAGTTAATTAAAAGTTTGTGGGAATGTAAAATATCCTTATATTTGCACCACAAAAATGGCGAGGTAGCTCAGATGGTTAGAGCGCAGGATTCATAACCCTGAGGTCACGGGTTCAATTCCCGTCTTCGCTACTAGAAAATCCGTAAATGTATAGACATTTGCGGATTTTTATTTTCTAATAATTAAAAAAAGTCTATTATTTTTTAGGGTAAGTTTTTTTAATAAAACAACCAAAAAAAAATATATTTCTCTGTAATATATCTGCGTCATATATTTTAGGTTATTCAAAATTAAGGGAATGCTCCAGATTCTCATGCATCTTATTATTTGAAAAATAGCCTTTTAATGATCAGATGGTTAATCAGATTTTTAACTAGTATAATGGACTTTGGTATAAGGTCGATAAAATTAAGAGATGTCTCTAATCATAATAATTTTAAAACATTTAATATTTTGATTATTAATATGTTCTGCTTTTTTTTTAAATATGTGCTTAAAATATTTGGAGGGTAAATTCAAATGTTGTACTTTTACGGTGCTTTTGAGACAATCACTCAGGAGCAATAAATTTTTTTTCATCATTTGTGTTTTTAGAATCGTACTTACTGTACGATTCTTTTTCTTTTTATAGCTCATATAGAAGCAACAGATTGATAAAATAAGAATAGCTTACCTGCCCGTCTTGTTGATTTGTTTTTAAAAACAGATCATTGGTTGCTCCAAAAAAATCACTTATTATACCCTTATTTTTTTCAGCAAAAACTACTTCATTTTCCCGGTCTTTCTTCATCTTAACAGAATATTTCCCAATGATAGATTCTGCAAAAGGTTTGTCATTTTTGGCGATCGATCTTAAGAGACTTTTTAAGATATATAGCTGAGCGCTATATTGTAAATCCGCATTATTTGTTTTTTTTGAGTATAGATAAGCTATAAAACTGGCTTCCTGTTCTCTGGCATAACCAAGCTGGTGTGACATCTCATGAGCAAGAGTAAATGGAAGTTGTGTAGCCGGAATATTTGGATTGTATTGTGATTCCGCTGTAAACGGATTATAATAGCCTAGGATTCCTGTTTTGTTCATAAAAGAATCGAATACACTTGGCTTAACGGATAAATATGTAACCGGCTTTTTTATGCTGATGTTTTGAGGCAAGTTTTTTTGTTGTTTTAAGATCTCAAGTTTTAATTGCCGGATATCTCTGATTATAAAAACACCATTTTTATTTTCTGCCACCTTTTCCCGTGTTTTTTTACACAGCTCAAGATATTTAAGGGTTAGATTTTTGACTTCGTAATCTGATATTTTTCTCTTTTGGAGTTTATTTATAATTGGTGTCTGGAAATAAAGCATCCCCCAGAAACATTGATACATAAAATAGAATATGTTGAAGGAAATAAGAATGTATTTCAGGAATTTTGAATTTCTGTTTTTGATTAAACCCCACACTAAATAGATCCATATTATGGTAATTAAAATATAGACTAAATCTCCAAAAGAAAAATTGAATTTTGAAAATATAGCAATGTGTAAACTCTTTTTCCATTCAAAAAGCTTTGAAAAAAAATTAACTGCAAAATCAAGTTTTGATAATATGTAAAAAAATAAAAATTGGGCAACCAAAACGATTGCCCAATTTTTATTTTTTAAAAAGATATTTTTATTAGTGACCACCACCGGATATTTTTTCTTTTTCAAGGTTAATTCCTTGTGATTTTAAAATTTGGGTAACTCTTACTGCATAGAATGCAAGATAAGCAAAACAAATCACACCAACAATATAACTTGAATGGATAGAAGTAAGATCAGCAATGTAACCTTGCAGCCAACTCACGATTCCTCCACCCATAATCATCATAATTAGCATACTGCTGCCTTCATTAGTATGTTTTCCTAATCCATTAACAGCCAGAGCAAAAATACACGGCCAAAGCGTACTACAGAATAAGCCGACACTTGTGAATGCATACACAGAAACCATACCTTCTGTTGTTATTCCTAATATTGTTGCGAGAATTCCGGCTAATGAGAAAAGCAATAACATTCTTGCCGGATTTCCTTTGCTGAGAACATCTGCAATGATCATTACCAGGATAATGAGCGGATAGATATAGAAAGGCCTCAAGTCATGTTGTGCAATAGCATTAACCAATAGAAAAACTCCAAATGCGAGGTACGGAGCTAAGAATCTCAATATTTTTTTGAATCCTCCCGAAATATCAAAAGCTTCCACTGATCCCGTCCATCTGCCAATCATCAAACTAGCCCAGTAAAGAGAAACATAGGGAGCAATATCTTTTGTTGAGAATCCTAACGATTTTTCCATATATGCAGGAAGATTGCTTGCAGTAGAAACTTCTACACCAACATAAACGAAGATTGCAATCATTCCCAGAACTAGTTGTGGATATTTAAGGGCTGAAGTCCTGTGCTCTCCTGGAGTAGTATCCTCTGTATTTTCGGTGCTCACTTCAGTCTTTTGAGGCAGGGATGAAAATTTCAATAACAATGCAACAAGAACAAAAGCGCCACCTAAAATCAAATAAGGAATCTTTACACTTTCTATACTAGCAGTTGTATTGGCCGTAGTAGCAGAGCCAAAAATTGCAAAAGATACGATCAGAGGTCCGATTGTTGTCCCTAGATTGTTAATTCCGCCTGCCATTGTTAATCTTTGAGCCCCTGTTTCTGAAGGTCCAATTTCAATCGCCAGTGGGTTAGCTACGATCTGTTGAAGGGAGAATCCCAATCCGACAATGAATAATCCTGATATCATTAATGTAAATGAACCGGTATTTGCGGCTGGATAGAATAATAAGGTTCCAAAAGCAGAAATCAATAATCCTAAAATCAATCCGTTTTTGTAACCGATCTTGTTAATAAGGTCTTGTCTAATACCTTTAGAAATAAACATGTAAATAAGAGAACCTACTGTATATGCAACATAAAAAGCAACAGATACCAATTGACTTTGGCTTTGAGTGAGGTGAAAAGCTTCCTTAAAAACAGGAATCAGGATGTCGTTACTTGCGGCAACAAATCCCCAAAAGAAAAAAACTGTAACTAGAGGAATAAACTGTCCCCAATTGGTTTTCTGTGGTGTCATGTATTAATTGTTTGTTAATTTTAAGTTAATATTTTTAAACAAATGTAGTGAAAAGTATTATTCGTTGGATAAATTATTTTATTTTCT
Source organism: Chryseobacterium sp. 36-9 (assembly GCA_001898785.1). Lineage (GTDB taxonomy): Bacteria > Bacteroidota > Bacteroidia > Flavobacteriales > Weeksellaceae > Epilithonimonas > Epilithonimonas pallida. The sequence goes on from MKVE01000046.1 coordinate 39,981, forward strand.
CCATCAGAGACAATTGAATCTCGTCAAAAGCTTTTTCTTTGAGCTCTTTTAATGATAAGTCTGGTGTTAGAATATCATTGAAGAAAACTTTCACAACTCCGGGATATCCTTTTTTATTATCAAAAGGGAACATCTCCTTCAAACCTTTGAAACTGAAAACCGCAATAGGAAATTGATGTTTAGTTGCCAAAATAAAAGCACCGTCTTTGAATTGATCCAGAACAATACTTGTGTCATCTGGGACACCGCCTTCAGGAAAAATAACAACACTGTGACCTTGCTGCATTCTTTCAGCACATCTTCGGTAAACATCAGCACGGCTTCTTGCACTATTTCTGTCCACCATTACACAAACCCTTTTATAAACGGTTCCAAAGATTGGGATTTTTTCCAGCTCTTTTTTTCCGACATAACACAGCGGATGATTAGGGAAAAGAATACAGGGCAGCATAACATCCATGATAGAAGTGTGATTGGATATGATAACATAGGGCTGCGACTTATCAATTTTTTTACCAGTTTTAGAAATCATTTTGTATCGGAAACCCATTCCGTAGAACATCCCGATAGCCCAGAGACGGATAAAAAAATAGCAGAATTTGTAATCCTTCTGCCGGATCGATAAAATATAAACAGGAATAAAAAATATTAATGTAAGAACAGTGCCCAGAATCACCATCCAAAATCGCCAAACATACACCAGTAATGTTCTCATTAATGTCTAATAAAAATTAATCAGACCAAAAATAAGTTTTTATCCGTTAAAAATAACTTTTTTCTTTATAGAATAATTCAGCATCGAGACGAGAAGTATGGCAGAGATCTTACTCATCATTTCCGGAGAAAGTACATAGATTCCCAGATCTATCACTTCTTTGAAGACAAAGTGATATAATATCTGGAACAAAAACAAGCTTATAAAAGTAGAAACCACAGAAACAAGGATAAAATAAACAAACTCTTTTCTCTTAGAATGTTTTCCTCTTTCAAACACAAACCAAATACTTAAAAAATAATTAGTAATAATTCCGCAGCTCGTAGACAGGATATTGCTAAACGGATATTTAATTCCATACAGATTATACTCCCAAAAAAAGACTTTTGGAAGATAAACGCTGAAAAGCTTAAAGCTGCCGATTTCTATAATAGCACTTAGTCCGCCGGCTATGATAAAGAATATAACTTGCTTCTGATGTAGAATTAATTGTTTCATTTCGTTTGCAAATTTATAGGAATTGTTAAATGTTTTAAAATAATCGTTAAATAATTTTTTTGTATTAGAAATATTCCTACATTTATTTTATTGTAAAAGAAAATGAGATTTGATTGAAAAATTGTTTGCACAAAGGTTTTCTTGTTGAAAATAATGCAAATAATTCCAGTTGAGAGTAAAGTTAGCCTGACTAATAATAATTGGTCAGGAAATTTTTTCGCTAAACACAAACACCCAAACCACAAATATTAATCAAATGAAAAATTCTAACAGACCTTACAGAAAATTTTTGCCTCAGCAAAAAAAGATCGAAGAGTTGGAAAAAAGCAGTTCCAGATTCAAAAGAATCTATTCTGAGTATGAAACAATGTCTGATGAGCTCTGGGATCTCGAAAGCAACGAGACTACAGAAAGTATCCCGGATGACTTCATCAATGCCATCAAACTACAAACAACTTATCTGGAGGACGAGATAGAAGACTGGTTGATAGAAGATAAAGATCAATAATTAAAAATCAATTCAAAACCTTCCCGAAAAAATATTATTTTAGCATTCTAAATACATATTTATATGATTGCTATTGTTGACGGAGGATCTACAAAATGCGACTGGGTCATTCTTGAAAACGACGGTACAGAAGTACTGAAAACAGAAACGGTAGGTTTCAATCCGAATATCATAAAAGCAGAATTAATTGCTCCCGAATTAGAAAAAAATCAAGCTCTTACAAAGTTTCAGGATTATCTGGAAAATATCTTTTTTTATGGTTCAGGTTGTGGAACAGCAGAAAAAAAGCTGATCGTTGAGCGGGAGATCCAAAAGGTTTTTACCAATGCTCAGATTCACGTCAAAGAAGATCTTCTCGCAGCAGCATATGCCGCTTACAGAGGTGTTCCCGCAATTGTCTGCATTCTCGGAACAGGTTCCAATGCCTGTTATTTCGATGGCAAAAATGTCAAAACCGAATTACCGTCTTTAGGATTCCTGATCGGGGACGAAGGCAGTGGAAGTGCATTAGGAAAGCAGCTCGTTCGTCATTATTTTATGAAGAAACTGCCACCGGATTTGCATCAGCAATTTACTGAGATTTATCAGCTGAATATTGATGAATTATTGAAAAATATGTATCACAATCCCAGAGCGAATGCTTATATGGCAGATTTTACAAGGTTCATTGTAGATAGAAAAAACCATCCGTATTTTCAGAATTTCATTTACAAAGAACTCAAGAATTTCCTTGAGTTTCAGGTGATGCCGTACGAAGAATGTCGGGATTGTGAGATCAATTTCATTGGATCCATTGCCTACTTTTTCGAAGATTCCTTACGGGCAGCGGCGTCAGATTTTCACTTCAGAATCGGGACAGTTGTACAGAAGCCAATAGAAAGTCTGGTCAATTATCATCGTGACTATATCATTCCAAAGCTTTAACTTTGCAATCATAATTAGGGCGTATCCCTTTGTTTTGCCAGGCTGAGTCAGCCGCCAAAACAAGCGGGCCGGTCTGCGGGCAGTCGCTTTTTTTGTTTTTTGTCATCCTGAGGCGCTCGAACTGCCTTTTCAACAAAAACAAAAAAGAGCTCCAACAATGCCCTCCGCCCTTACGCAAAGAAAAAATAAAAACCCGTGAGTCTATAATAATATAGAAGCACAACAAAAGTAAATCAACAATGTCAAAAAATTCAAGAGACCAAAACGCTTTTGATAAAGCAGCTTTAGATTATCACCGTCAGGAACCGAAGGGTAAAATCGAGGTAATTCCTTCCAAACCACATTCTTCGCAAAGAGATTTGTCTTTGGCTTATTCGCCAGGGGTTGCTGTACCTTGTATGGCAATCCACGATGATCCGCAAAGCGTTTACGAATATACATCCAAAGGAAATTTGGTAGCCGTAATTTCCAACGGTACAGCTGTTTTAGGATTAGGAGACATCGGTCCGGAAGCATCTAAGCCGGTGATGGAAGGAAAAGGTTTGCTTTTTAAAATCTTTGCAGGAATCAATGTTTTTGATATTGAAATCAATGAAAAAGATCCCGATAAGTTCATTGAAACCGTAAAAGCCATCGCACCGACTTTCGGAGGAATCAATCTGGAAGATATCAAAGCACCGGAAGCTTTCTACATCGAGCAAAGATTGAAAGAAGAGTTAGATATCCCATTGATGCACGATGACCAGCACGGAACGGCGATTATTTCTGCAGCTGCTTTGATTAATGCTTTGGAAATTGCAGGGAAAAAAATCGGGGAAGTAAAAATGGTAATCAATGGAGCTGGGGCGGCAGCGGTTGCCTGTGCCAAATTGTACATTTCGCTTGGTCTTGATCCGAAAAATATTTTGATGTGTGACAGCAAAGGTGTCATCAATCACAAAAGAGAAAATCTTACACCTGAGAAATTAGACTTCATTGCCCAGACTGATATTTCGACTTTGGAAGATGCGGTAAAAGGCGCAGATGTTTTCGTGGGATTGTCAAAAGGAAATGTAATGTCCGCAGAGATGTTACTTTCTATGGCAAATGACCCAATCGTTTTTGCCCTAGCAAATCCGGACCCGGAAATCAGTTATGATTTGGCAATCGCAACAAGAGAAGATGTGATAATGGCAACCGGAAGAAGTGATTATCCTAATCAGGTGAATAATGTTCTTGGTTTCCCTTACATATTCCGAGGTGCTTTGGATGTTCAGGCAAGAGGAATCAATGAAGCGATGAAATTAGCAGCAGTTCATGCCTTGGCAGAAATTGCAAAAGAGCCGGTTCCGGAAATGGTGAAGTTGGCTTATAATGTAAGTAACATCAGTTTCGGAAAAGAATATTTCATTCCAAAACCTTTTGATAACAGATTGATTACCAAAGTTTCTATCGCCGTTGCAAAAGCAGCAATGGAAAGTGGAATCGCCGGCAAGCAGATTGAAGATTTCGAAGCATATGAAAATCAGCTTCTTGACAGAATGGGTCGTGATGAGAAGCTCGTAAGAATGATGCAGAACCGTGCAAAGGCAAATCCGAAGAGAGTAACGCTTGGTAATGGAGAAGAATATAATATCCTGAAAGCAGCACAGATTCTACAGGAAGAAGGAATCGCTTATCCAAGCTTATTAGGAAGCAAAAGGCTTATCAAAGAAAAAATGGAAGAATACGGAATTACATTAGATATTCCAATCATCGACCCGAATGATGATGAGCAAAAAGAAACCCGTAAAAAATACAGGAAGACACTTTGGGATAAGAGAAACCGAAAAGGTATCAATGAATACAAAGCAAAAAGACATGTCAGACAGCGTGATTATTTTGGACCATTGATGCTGGAACACGGCGATACGGATGCTTTGATTGTTGGTTTTTCTAAAAGTTATGCATCGGTTCTGAAACCGATTTTAGAAATCATCGATAAAAAACCGGGTGTTAATAAGGTTGCCGCAATGATGATGATCTTGACAGAAAAGAAACCATTGTTCTTTGCAGATACATCAATTAATAAAAATCCTTCCACGGAAGATCTTGTAGAAATTGCAAGAATGGCAGAATTCACAGTAAAATCTTTTGCTATCGAGCCAAGGTTGGCGATGTTAGGATTTGAGAATTTTTCAGCCAAAGCGGATACGTCTAAAAAAGTGGCTGCTGCGGTAAAAATCCTTCACGAGAAATATCCGAAAATGTTAGTGGATGGTGAGATTCAGCCTGATTTCGCTTTGAATAGCGACCACCTGGCGGATTATCCATTCTCAAAATTAGGAACCAATCCGGCCAATGTTTTGGTTTTTCCAAATCTTGAAAGTGCAAACCTTTCTTACAAGATTATCAGAGGAATGAAAGCGGCTCAAACCATTGGACCAATCTTGATGGGACTAGACCAACCGGTTCACGTTCTACAAATGAGATCAAGTGTAGACGAAATTGTAAATCTTGCAACGATTGCAGTCCTTGATGCACAGATGAAAGATAAAAAATAGGATTATTTATCTATAATATAAAGTAAAAGCCATTTTAACGTGTTAAGATGGCTTTTGTTTTTAACTTAATTTATATCTTCGCAAAACCCTAATTTTTTTAATTCGATGATTTATTCACTCAAAGGAATTGTTCAGGAGCTAACACCAACATTTGCTGTGATTGATGTTAGCGGAATTGGATATTATGTTGGTATCAGTCTGCAGACATCACAAAGTCTGATGCAAGGATCGGAAGTTTTGCTATACATTCAGCAGATCATTCGTGAAGACGCTCATCTGCTTTTTGGCTTTTTTACAAAGCAGGAAAAAGAGATGTTCAATCTGTTAATAAGTGTTAATGGCGTCGGACCTGTTTCTGCATTAATATTATTATCTTCGCTTAGCTTGTCAGAAGCTGCTAATGCAATACTTTCCGGCAATAGCGGACTCATCCAGAAAGTGAAAGGGATTGGTGCTAAAACAGCAGAAAGAATTATCATTGATTTACGCGATAAAGTTGGTGGTTTCGGCAATTCGGAAGAGAAACTTTCTAATTTTGCAGACAATAAAAACAAAAATGAAGCGTTATCTGCATTAGAAGTTTTAGGGATTTCCAAGAAAGTGAGTGAAAAAATTGCTGATAGAATTCTGAAGCAAAATCCTGAAGTTTCTGTAGAAGAATTAGTGAAAGAGATTTTAAAAAATATTTAACAGTTGATGAATTTTTATCATCAGTTTCTTAAAAAAATATAAGTGAAGAAAAATATTTACCTTTATAAATTAACGCTCCTTTTTTTATTATTTGTCGGTTTTACAAATGCATATGCACAGGAAAAACCAGCCGATACACTGGTAACCGGCAGGACGGATTTCAGTCTTGGTGATCCTATCCGTTATGATGCTTTTTATGACATCAAAACGGGAATGTATTACCTGTATCCAAAAATCGGGAACTCTGTAGTTGGAGCTCCGATTGCGATGACATTCGAAGAATACAAAAACTATGTGATGCAAAACAATCTTCGTGCCTATTACGAAGAGAAATCACTTTTAAATGATCTTGGAAGAAGGAAAGATCAGACCGATGCTAAGAAAAAAGGCCTGATTCCAGCCATTACGATCAAAAATAAAATGTTCGAAAATATTTTTGGCAGTAATAAAATTGAATTGATTCCTCAGGGATTTGCCTCATTTGATTTAGGAGGCCTTTATCAGAAGATTGATAACCCATTGATTCTTCCACAAAACAGAACCAGTTTTGCGATTAACATCCAGCAAAGGATTCAGTTGGGAATTACCGGAAAAGTGGGTGAGAACCTTCAACTGAAAGCTAATTACGATACTCAAAGTGGTTTTGCTTTTGAAAACCGGATGAATATGGTTTGGCAGGCAAAAGGTTCCTGGAAAGATCTCCAGTCCAAAGGTCTGAATGAAAAAGGACAGGATCCCGAAGACAAGATTATCAAAAGAGTAGAAGTTGGTAATATCAGCATGCCGCTTTCTACAAGTTTGATCAGGGGTTCTCAATCATTATTTGGTCTCAAAACAGAATTCCAGTTGGGTAAAACAACCGGAACCTTGGTGTTTTCACAACAGCAGGGTGAAGCGAAAACCATAGTTGCACAAGGTGGCGGAACTATGAGTACTTTTAAAGTTAATGCTTTTGATTATGAAGATAATCAGCATTATTTTATGGGACATTATTTCCTGGATAATTATGATAAGTCTTTAGAAAATTATCCTTTAATCAGCTCAAGGATTAATATTACAAGAATCGAAGTTTGGGTGCTTGATCAGGGTGGAGCTAATCTGGAATCCCAGAAACCAATTGTGGGCATCAGAGACTTGGGCGATGCTCAGGGAGTAACACCTAATAACGGTCTTAATAATTTATACGCACAAGTTTCTACCGCATTAGGAACTACACGAGATATCAATACTGCATATAGCACTTTAAATGGTAGATCCTTTCCTAATTCTCAAGGTTCGCCGGAGCCATTTGTTGCCGGAGAACATTTTATGACGAATGCAAAGGCAAGAAAGCTGACAACTTCGGAATATAAATTCAATACGCAATTAGGTTATATATCATTGAATCAGAGATTGAATAATGAACAATTTTTAGCAGTTTCTTATTCATATACGATTAACGGATCAAGCACTGTTTATAAAGTTGGTGAATTCTCTGAAGAGAATGCTGTACTTGTTACAAAACTTTTAAAATCAAATTCAGCAACAAGACCTACATCTCCAATGTGGGAATTGATGATGAAAAATATTTATTCTCTTAACACTAATCAAATTCAGGCTCAGGATTTCTTATTGAATATTAATTTCAAAGATCCGAACTCTGGTGGAAAAGTTAATTATTTGCCGGGTGTTTCATTCAATAATGGAATGCCGGTCGATGCCAACTTGTTAAGACTCTTTAATCTGGATCGTCTAAATGCAAATAATGACCTACAGACAAACGCAGACGGAACGAAAGGCGATGGTATTTTTGATTTTGTTAAGGGAATTACCGTTGATGCAGAAAATGGGAAAATCATATTTACCAAAACTGAACCTTTTGGTAGTTATCTGGAAAGTATTCTAAATATTCCTGACAAGACGCCATATGTTTTTAATGATATCTATGATAAACAGAAAACAATACCTTCGGAAATTCCATTGCGATATACAATCGAAGGACGTTATAAAGGAACTCAGGGACAGGGAATATCTCTTGGTGCGATCAACGTTCCGCAAGGCTCGGTAAAAGTAACGGCTAATGGTGCTCAGCTGGTTGAAGGTGTCGATTATACGGTGGACTATATGCTGGGAACTGTTAATATCATTAATGAAACGATAAAACAATCTGGCCAGGCCATTAATATTTCTTTAGAAAATCAGTTAACATTCAATACCCAAAGAAAAAGCTTTTGGGGGTTGAATCTCGAGAGGAAGTTTAATGAGCACTTTACATTAGGAGCTACTGTTGTTAACTATACAGAGCGTCCTTTGACCCAAAAAGTGAACTATGGTCAGGAAGCCGTTAGCAATACAATGGCTGGCTTCAATATGATGTACAATAACGAATTGCCATTCCTGACAAGATTAACGGACAAAATCCCGTTTGTAAATACAGAAGCGCCTTCTAACCTTAACTTCAAAGCTGAGGGTGCGTATCTGATTCCGGGACAGAGTAAAGGAATTAATGATCAATCTTATATTGATGATTTTGAACAGACCACTTCTAAAATTTCTTTGAAGGAACCGGCAATGTGGAGTCTGGCGTCGCGTCCGGAGAAAAATCTTAATGACCCGATATTCCCAACATCCGTAGATAATGATAACTTGAATAGTGGAAATGGCAGAGGATTATTGTCATGGTATACAATTGACCCAAGATTTTACGGAGTTGGAGGAGCTGCTCCCAATGGGATTAATGCTCAGAGATTATCCAATCACGCGTCCAGAAGAGTTCAGATGAAAGAACTTTACAACAACCGTGATTATGTTGCGGGTGAACAAACCCTGCTGAATACTTTCGATATCACTTACTATCCGCAGGAAAGAGGACCTTATAACGTTAATCCGGCTAATGAGGCTACATCGCAAAGATGGGCTGGATTGATGAGACCTATTTCTGTAACCAACTTTATAACATCTAATATTGATTATGTCGAATTTTGGTTAATGGATCCGCGGGCAGATGGAAACAATCTGGGAACCGATCCAAAATTGTTACTTCAATTAGGAAATGTTTCTGAAGATGTTCTTAAAGATGGTAAGCTGCAATTCGAAAATGGATTGCCGACAGCAACAACACAGACCAATACCTCTACAACCAATTGGGGGACACAGCCGAGCCAGTTCCCTATCCTTTATGCTTTTTCATCTGAAGGAGACGAGAGAACACAACAGGATTTAGGTTATGACGGTCTTAATGGAACACAGGAGCAGCAAAAATTTGGAGTCAATTTTGTGAATCCGGTTACTAATGAGCTGGATCCTGCTTCGGATAATTTTGTTTTCTATTTATCGAATCAATTCCAAGGAGATCTTGCATCTTCTTTGACAGAGCGTTACAAATATTTCAGAGGACCGGAAGGCAACTCAGCATCCAATACTCTGGAAGTTGCAACTCAGACACCTGATGCCGAGGATCTTAATAGAGATTATAACCTTGATCAGACAGAAAATTATAATCAATATACCATTGATCTATCTCCTGCTGCGATGACACTTGGCGCGCCTGACAGCAAAATTGTTGACATCAAGGAAGTGGATGTTAAGTTTGAAAACGGACAGGCTGGCAAAGTAAAATGGTATTTGTACAGAATTCCGGTTGCTAATTATGATGGTGCTAACGGGACAAAAGTGGTGGAAGGTTCTGATCCGTCTATTCTTAATAATGTAAGATTTGCAAGACTATTAATGAGAGGTTTTGACCAGACATCAACCCTGAGATTCGGATCATTTGATTTAGTAAGATCAGATTGGAGAAAATATACTAAAAATATTGCTTCCAGCGGAACCGGTGAAAATGAAGGTACACAGCCAGAAGACAATAGCAACTTTGATATAGGAAGTGTAAACCTGGAAGAAAATGCATTAGGAACGCCACCTTATGTGTTGCCTCCTGGAATTGACAGACAGGTTCTTAGTGGAAACTCTGGTGCGCAAAGACAGAACGAATCTTCCTTGTATATGAAAGCGACTAAGCTTAGAACATCTAAAGGTGTTTTCAAGAATACAAGTCTGGATATGCGCCGTTATAAAAAGCTACAGTTATTTGTACACGCAGAAAATCAGACAAACACTACAACGTCTAACAGCAGCGAGCTTGACCATGATGCTAAGTTCTTTATACGTTTCGGTAGTGATGCCACAGATAACTATTATGAATATGAAGCATCTTTGAAATATACTGCAAAGAATGCCACTTCTCAGCTGGATATTTGGCCGACTGAAAACAATGTTGATCTTGAAGTAGAGAATTTTGTTAATGCAAAATTGAAAAGAGATGAGCTGATGAGATCAAATCCGAATGCGGTTAAATTTGATGAAAGATATTTGTATCTTGATTATGGAAATAACGAAAGTGATAAAAAAATCTATGTAAAAGGCCGTCCAAGTATTGGTAACGTTACCACGATTATGATTGGAGTACGTAACGAAGTTGCTTCGGCAAAAGGTATAAAGGCTACTGAAAAAGATTTGGTTCTTTGGGTCAATGAGATACGTCTGTCAGAGATAGAAAACAAAGGAGGCTATGCAGGTAATGCAAGTCTGAACTTTAACCTGGGTGATTTTGCAATGGTTAACGCCAACGCGTCTTATGCTTCTATTGGATTTGGTGCAATTGATTCTAAGCCTTCTGAAAGATCTCAGGATGAAAACTCAGCATTCAGTATCAATACAACGGTTAATGTAGATAAGTTTTTGCCGGAAAAGGCAGGAATGAAAATTCCTTTAAATTATTCCTACACCCAAACCATCACTGATCCAAAATATAATCCTTTGGATAATGATGTGGAACTTAAAAAAGCTCCAAACCAGGATGAATTGAAAAAAGTGGTTCGTACTTATACACAACAAAGAAGCATTGGTGTGGTGAATATGAGAAAGGAAAGAATGAACCCAAATAAAAAGGCAAAGTTCTATGACGTAGAAAACCTGAATGTGACGGCAATCTATAATGATGATTTTTATCGTGACATCTATACAAAACGTAATTATAAACAATATCTGAAAGGTTATGTAGAGTATAATTACACCTTCAAGCCATACGTTTTGAAACCTTTTGACAAAATGATCAGCGATACTGCCAAATCATATAAATACCTGAGATGGGCAAAAGAATTCAATTTCAATCCGGTTCCGACACGTTTGTCTTTCAGAACAATTTTGGATAGAAATTATAATGAGCTGGAATATAGAAATGTTGATGCACTGCTTTCAGGAAATGGAGGCTCGGATTTCGAAACAATCCGAAACAGAAACTTCTTCTTTGGCTGGCAGTATAGTTTAGGGTTTAATTTCACCAAGTCTTTGAAGTTGGAAATCAATTCCGAAACGAAAACATTGAATGACCAAATGGATGTTAATTCCATGACAAACCGTTCTATTTTCAGTAATCCTTTCAGAGCTGGTCGTCCGGTGTTGTATAACCACAGAGCGCAACTGAATTACAGGCTGCCTTTTGAATATTTCCCTTATCTTGATTTTATCAATGCGGAGTTAAGCTATCAATTCCAATACAACTGGAATGCAAGATCAACCGCAGTTAGGAATTTTTATAACGATGATACCAAAACTTACGAAAATCTTGGTAATATATCGCAGAACACCAATGCAATTGTTGCAACTTCAACTGTAGATGTTCCGAAGTTCTTATCTAAGTTTAATTATTTTAGAAAGATCAATGAAAAATTGCAGAAACGTCGTCAGGAGATAGATTCTCTTGGGAACGTATACAATACTGCATTTACCAAGAAAAATAGCAGATTCAAATTCAAGAATTATAAATTCAAGAATAAGTTGTCACCACTTCAGGCCGCGGCTTATGCATTGACTTCATTTAAACAGTTCAATTTTAATTATAATGAGAATAACGGTATTGTATTACCTGGATTATTGTCTGCACCTAACTTCTATGGGTATGGACAGACTCTGGGTGGACCAACAATTGGATTCTTATTGGGGTCTCAGGCGGATATCAGAAGAACAGTGATTGAAAATGGCTGGGTTTCCAATTCTAAATTAATGAATGATGCTTATTCTGAACTCAATAACAGGAGCATTACCGGAGATCTACAACTTATGCCGGCAAATGATCTTAGAATTGATTTCAATGTTTTACAAAACTATAGTAGAAACTATGTTCAAGGCGGATATAATGTTGTAGAAAATAATTATCGTGGTTATAGAGATGCTTTTGGAACGGAGTTGATTACTTATTCCAATACTTCCTGGTCATTCAATACAGCTTTCAAAGATGGCGCAGCTATTTATCAGGCTATAAAGGATAATGCTTTAGCCATCTCTCAGCAATATGAAGGGATCAGGGATGTAGAAGGCTACACTGCGGGTTATTCCAGAAGTAACTCTTACATTTTGATTCCTGCATTCAAGGCAGCAATTGAAGGTAAGTCTCCGAAAAAACTGGGCAATCCTACAAAAGCCGGAATTCCTTTGCCAAACTGGAAATTGGTATATTCTGGTCTTAGAAATTTACCGATAATCAATAGTCAGTTCTCCAAGTTTGATGTTTTACATTCTTATGTATCTACATTTACAATGTCAGGTATCCAATCAAGTGTAGATTATTTTAACAGGGATTTGAGAGATCCAAGTACAGCGTATGATTCCAATGGTAACAGATATAATCCTTATACATTTACACAGGTTGGATATGTAGAATCTTTCTCGCCACTTATTGGTTTTGATGTAACAATGAGAAACAATATGCAGTTCCGTTTCAACTACAATAGAGATAGAACTTACCTTTTAGGGTTGGTTAATACAACTCTCACCGAAGAATTAGGAAATGAATTTGTAGTAGGTTACGGATATATACTGAAAGACCTCAAGATAAGAATTAATTATAAAGGGAAAGGAAGAGATATTAAGAGCGACCTTAATATGAGAGCGGATCTATCAATGAGAGATAGCAAGACAACACTTACCAATATCTTGATAGACGATTCTCAGGTAACAGGAGGACAAAAGATTTTCAGCCTCAAGTTATCGGCAGATTATAATATGTCACAGAATTTGAACCTGAAATTTTTCTACGATCAGATGATGACGAAGTACAAGATTTCAACAGCATTCCCATTATCAACAATCAGAGCTGGTATTACAGCAACGCTGACTTTTGGAGGAGCTAATTAATAATCAAAAAGAGTAAACAATTTGTTTACTCTTTTTTTGTAATTTATTTTTATTCTATTGTTATATCCTAATTATATAATTAAATTTGCCAAAACCTAATCAAAGAAAATGAACACACCATCAGAACTAAAGTACACCAAAGACCACGAGTGGATCAAAGTAGAAGGCGATACAGCAACTATTGGGATTACAGATTATGCCCAGGGAGAGTTGGGAGATATCGTATTCGTAGATGTTGACACTGTTGACGAAGATCTAAACGAAGGCGATGTATTCGGAAGTGTAGAAGCGGTTAAAACCGTTTCCGACCTTTATCTTCCGGTAGCAGGTACAGTTTTAGAAGTTAACGCAGACCTGGAAGATCAACCGGAATTACTGAATACCGATCCTTATGGAAAAGGTTGGATCATCAAATTGAAAGTCTCAGATTCAGCAGATCTGTCAACCTTGTTATCCGCAGAAGAATACCAGGAAGTTGTTGGATAATATCATAACAAAATACAGTAAGATTATATTGCCCATTTATTGGGCATTTCTTACTTATATGCTGTTGCGTCCGGGTTTGGAAAATAGAGAATATGCCTTTATGTTTCCTCATTTGGACAAGCTTATCCATTTTACCATTTTCTTTCTTTTAGGATTTTTCTATAAGTTAAGATTTCCCAAAACCATATTCTTATATTTTTTTCTCATACTCGTTTCTTACGCATTACTAACGGAGATTTTACAAGACATTATGAAGCTTGGCCGTTCGCTCGAAGTTTTAGATGCAGTCGCAGACACAGTAGGATTATCATTTTCATACTATATATATAATAGGTATGAAAAATTTCAAAACCGGATTTAATTTCCAGATATCTATATCATCAATAGATATCAACAACCCATTAAGATTCTAAAAGCAAATTTGGGCGGCTGCCAAAAGCCAAACCATTTCCCGGGCTATTTTGTCACCGGGCTATTCGCTCATATCTTTTGCTTTTTCAGATCATAGTTTCACCATACTATTATAATATAGAAGTTGATGACACATTCAACCAGAGCGACCATTCCACAAAAAAAAGCAAAAGGATAACCGCTGCTATCCCTGCCGCACATGCATGTTTTATAATAATATTTCACGATATAGTAATCTATTTAACATAATGTGGATAACTTTAAAATGTCTTTAGAACCTTCTACCACAGCAGTTTAATTAAGCAAGTTTTGCACAATTATAAATTTATTGTTAATTCGATTTGCAAGTTGTTACATATTCATCATACATTTGCAGAACCAAAACGAGAGAATT
>MKVE01000047.1:0-10094 GCA_001898785.1 Chryseobacterium sp. 36-9
AAACTATATTTATTTCTGTTTCGGTTTTTGGGGAAGATTACACTTGATGTAAAAAATGACTATCTATTCTCTCATGAACGGGATTCAGAAATAGAATATCTTTTCTATTTCTGAATAATCTTAATATTCCTACTGGATAAGATACAAGCTTGTTATCTGTTTTTAATCTGTATATTTCTTTTCTAATTAAACCAAGACATTGATTTTTCTGTTCTTTTTTAATTTGAGAAATAAATTTTTTATCAAAAACCAATTCCTTGTCAGCGTCTAAAAAAAGAATCCATTTTCCTTTGGCATTTTCTTTACACAAATTTCGGGCATACGAAAAATCATCTTTCCAGTGAGAAAAAAATATTTTATTTGTATATTGCTTCGCAATTTCTACAGTTAAATCTGTTGAGTAAGAATCGAGTATTATAATTTCATTTGCAATTTCTTTAATTGAAAGAATACATTTTTCAATACTCGATTCTTCGTTTTTTGTTATTATACAAGCGGATAGTAACAATTTTCCATCAAAATTTTAAGAATGATAAAAAGAATCTATTTCATTTTGATGAATTACAACATTAGTTGTGTCAGCACTAACATGGTTTGAATTATCATTATTACCAAATAGTAGTGCAATAATGAAAGTGAATAGATTTAACATTGTTTTGTTTTTTAGTTTTATAACAAATATATTATTTTTTATTTCAAAAGTTTATAAACGTAAGAATTTTTTCTAAAATTTATTTTTATATTAAATTTAGTTGAATCCGAGTAATAATTATTAACGATAAAAAAAATATTTGAAATTAGATTTTTTAAATTTAGATTGTTTTTATCTGTTAATTGTTTATGAAACATTGTGCCTTTAAATTTTTCTTCATTCTGATTTAAAATAATTTCTCTATTAAAAATAAATTTCATTATCATATATCTTGCTATTTTTATAAACCAGTAATGAAAAACAAAATCATCTGCAGGAAGCAATTTTTCATCCTTAAAACATACGGAAAAGGAGAGTTGTTCATTTCTTTTCAAACTTATTTTCTCAGATAATATCTCATAGGTCAAAAGAACATTTTTTAATAATTGGATTTTTGAATTACATATTCCAACTACTCCTGAATTCCACATTATAGAATCTTGATCAATTATCAAGTTCTTTTCTTTTAAAGGGACTACTACAATTTCTCTTTTGAAAAAATTATGATATTCTGATAGTTCGTTATCTTTGATTTTGTATTCTTCAGTATGTAAATAACAGTAACCTTTTGAAATTTTTTTATATATTTTTGACAGTTTCTTCAATATAATTGTATCATTATCAATAAATAAAAGATTACAGTTGTAAGATTCAATAACATCTAAAATAATTATAATTTTCAGTTTGAAAATATCTTTTTTTTGATTTAATAACTCTCTAAAGTATTTCGTAGGTTTATATATAATGTCAATTTTTAAATGAGAACTTAGATTATTTTTTTCTATTTCATTATAGAAAAAATTTGCATTATCTGAATATATTAAAATTCTTATCTTTTTACCAAAATTTATTTCTTTCAGAATTAGAAGAGAGCATATTGTTTCATAATAATATTCATAATTAAATAGAGAAATATATAGTAGACAGTTATTTTTTTGTTTTTCAAAAAATTTAAACATATTACAAAATATTATTTTTTTTCGCCTTTTCAATCGCTTCCAGTTTATTGTGAACCTGAAGTTTTGTATAAATATTTTCTATGTGTTTTCTGATAGTACTCGGAGAAAGGAAAAGATTGATTGCAATGATATTATAATTTAGTCCGCGGCTCAGCTGTTCCAGAACTTCAATTTCTCTTGTGGACAGTTTGATATCTTCATCACATTTTCTATTTTCAAAATCCTGAGGATTCCGTAACAATTTCAGTGTTTTAAAAGCAATTGAAGGACTCATTGCAGCACCGCCTTCCAGCACTTCCAAGATTGATTTCTTTAATTCCTGTGGTGAGGTTTCTTTCAGGAGATAACCGTCCGCACCTGCTTTGATGGCATTGAAGATGTTGGCATCATTGTCAAAAACCGTCAGGATCAGGATCTTGATTTGCGGATAACGGTTTTTCACAAATTGTGTTGCTTCTATGCCGTTCATTTTCGGCATTTCGATATCCATCAGGATCAAATCCACATTAGGATCTTTTTCAAGTTTTTCAATCAGGTCTTTACCATTCACGGATAAAAATTTGATTTTGAATTCATCATAAAAAGACAGCCTTTCCTGAACAGATTTTGCAAGAAGGAAGTTATCCTCTGCTATGGCAATTTTCGTAATCATAATTAATTTGATATTTAATTAGAATTGACAAAAAACCATTAATATGATTTTTCATTAGTTTAGTTTTCAATAAAATTAAAATTATTTTCATTTGAATAGATTATTTTTCTATTATTTTTTTGAAAATATTAATTTGTAGATCAAAAATATCCGTATTTAATTGAGCTTTGGCTTCGGATATTTTCTTAGCCAGGCTATTGTCCAGTTTTATTTTGTCACGGTAAATTTTTTCATCTGATGTGAGTTTCGACAAAAGTTTATACAGATTGGCCAACCTGAGCCGATGTTCTTTTTTTATCCGCCGGATTTTTCTCATCAAAGTAAAAATGATAAGAATCAGAATGATAATAATGCTGCTATAAATAATCTGTATCATATTTCAAACAAAATAGGCTTCGTTTTTAACGGAAGAGAGAAGTCACGGTAAACTTACCTCATCAGATTATATTTGTTGATTATATTATCGGATTTAAAAATTTGAGTTTTCATGATATTTAGAAGTTTAGTGTTTACGGTTGTCCAAAATTCCTGTAATATCGAAGCTCAAACAATACGACATTTGACGTATTTTAATAGAAAAAGCATCACAATTCGTGATGCTTTCCAAGATTATTTATTTAGATTAATTATTTAATAATCAATTTAGTATTTGATTTTTTACCTTCAGATTGTTGTGTGATGACGTAAACACCTGGTTTTAGATTGGTATTAATTTCATTTTTACCTTTATTTACAATAGAAGAGAAAACTACTTTTCCGCTAATGTCTTGTATCACAATGTTTCCAGTATTTTCAGTTTCCAAAAAGAAATGGTTCTTGCTAGGATTCGGATAAACGTTGATTTTTGATTTCGAAACATCAGAGACCGCTAAAGTTTCCGCACAGTTGTATGGCTTGAAATTAACTGTATTCGGATTCAAACTCCCGATGACAGATTGTACCATTGCATCATTGGAAAGCTCATCTTCTCTCCAGCAGTTTCCGATAGCATTGACAGTAGCCGAGGTGTTGTTGAAAAAAGCAACAGTGTTCCCTGCGTTTATATTGTTTTTGAAAACATTGTTTCCGTGGTCATCAGTAGTACCCAAATCGATTACCGCGTTGCTCAAAATGGTGATTCCCCATAGATTGCCTCGGATTTGATTGTTTCTTACGATCACTTTCTGAGTTCCTGTCAAAGAAATCCCGCTTCCTCCAAGGTTAGGATTATTCTCGGTATTATTGTTTTCAATAATATTATTTTTGATAATTCCGGAACTTCCGGCACCTTGATGTGTAATCCCATAACGGTTATCTTTAACAGTGTTTCCTTCTATACGGAATCTGTTTGTTCCACCCAATAAGCCGGAAACAGAAATACCTCCGGATTTGGTAATAGCTCTGTTTCCGATGATCTGATTGTTAATAACTCTTGTAGAATCTATACCTGCAGGTCCCATATTGATCTGCGGATAGTTGCCATTATCCGTATTATTTCCATAGAAGTAATTATTAATAATGTCTATGGAAACAGCTCCGGACGCACCGGAATTGATGCCTGCTCTGGAGTTTTCCAAAAACTGTGAGTTTTTTACCACGTGACCACCTCCTTGGAAAAGTGCTAATGCCGCACTACTTGCAAGGCTGCCAGTGGAACCACTAAGAGAATTATTATTTTTATAAAGAATACAATTGTCCATCAGGAATCCTGTTGTTAATACACGGACACCGCCACCATATTCAACTCTTGTATTTTTCATTTCAGCTACTGATCCTTCTTCGAATCTGATTCCTCTGTAAGGGCTTCCGATTGTACTGGCAGTAATAGTAAAGTTGGTTGCTGTAGTTTTATATTGTCCGTAGATGTAAATTGCAACTCCCGGATTGACTTTCAGTGTTGTATTTTCATCAATAAGAAGTTTGTCCGTTGCGGAAAGTGTAAGATCAGCGGTCAAAGTATAATCTGTACTGTTTTTCACTAAAACTGTTGGTGCAGCTGCAGATAAACTTGTTAAAGTGTAGTTTGTTCCATTGTTCGGACTTGTGAATTGAGCATTAAGAAAAGCAGCGCAACCCACAAAAAAAAGAGTCATTTTTTTCATAAACATAAATTTTTCTAGTATCAAATGTATTAATGTATTTTATTTTTAACATAATATATTTGTAAAAAATTTTTATGTTTTCAGAAATAATCGCCGGTACAATGCGTTGGGGCGTTTGGGGAGCGAATCTTACTCCAAAAAAAATTCAGGAATTGATAGAAGTTTGTCTGGAAGAAAAGATTACGACATTTGATCATGCCGATATCTATGGAGGTCATACAACAGAAGAGCTTTTCGGAGACGCATGGAAAGAAATGAATATTGAGCGGGACAAAGTTCAGTTTATTTCCAAATGCGGAATCGTAATGAATTCTGAAAAGAAACCTTCTTCTCTCAAATATTACAATTACAATTCTGATTACATTCAATGTTGTGTTGATGAAAGTTTAAAGAATTTAAAAACTGATTATCTGGATGTATTATTATTGCATCGTCCGTCACCACTGATGAATCCTGAAACAATTGCTGATACATTTCAAATTTTGAAAGACACTGGAAAAGTGAAGCATTTTGGCGTAAGTAATTTTTCTGTTTCCCAATTTGAATTAATCGACCAGTATTTTCCATTGATTACTAATCAAATTGAAGTTTCTGTCAATGAAATTTCAGCTTTTGAAAACGGAACGTTGGATCAACTGATGATGAAAAGCATCAGACCAACAGCGTGGTCGGTATTAGGGAATTATTTCACTGAAAAATCTGAACAGAATTCCAGATTAAAAAGTATAATCCAAAATCTTTGTCAGAAGTATAATGCCGAGGAAAATCAAATCTTATTAGCATTTATCTTAAAACATCCTTCGAGGATCATTCCAGTGATCGGAACTTCCAGAACCGAGACAATCAGGGAATTAAAACAGTCTCTATATATTGATATGGATCTTACGGACTGGTTTGGAATTCTTGAAGCAGTCAAAGGAAGAGAGGTGGATTAGTATTGTTTTTAACATATTGATTTTGAGATTGTTTTAATATTAATAATAATTCATTAATGATATATTGAAATTAATTGTATCTTGCAGCATTATTATATCGGAATCAATAATTTGTTCATTCGTCTTGTTGTTTTTCTCTTATAATTTCAAAACAACTTTAATTTAATTTTTTTTTAAAATGAACATTTTTGTTTCAAACATCAATTACGCAACTAAAGATTACCAGTTGCAAGAACTATTCGAAGGTTATGGAGAAGTATCTTCTGCCAAAATTATTACAGACAGAGAAACCGGGAGATCAAAAGGATTCGGTTTCGTAGAAATGGGTGATGCTGAAGGAAAACAGGCTGTTGACGCATTAAACCAGAAAGAATTTAATGGTAAAATTCTTAACGTAACAGAAGCAAGACCAAGAGAAGAAAAACCAAGAAGATCTTTCGATAACAACCGTGGTGGTGGTTACGGAGGAGATAGAGGTGGAAACCGTGGCGGTGGAAACCGTTGGTAATATCCCTTTACTAAAAATAGAAGCGATCAATATTTTGATCGCTTTTTTTATTTCTTCTTTTTCTTTTTTTTGTCCTTATCCTTTTTCTTGTCCTTCTTGTCGATAGTCAGCCCTTTCACCAATTCTTTGATTGGATTTGATTTTTCAATATTCTCCTGCAAAGGAACAACTGTTGTTTTCACTTCAAAAAACTGATTAAAGTCTTTGGCTTTAATCAGATTCTCATCCATCAAAATTTTAAGCAGTTCGCTCCCAGAATTATCAAAATAGTTTTTCAGGAATTTTTTCAGGACCGTTTTTTTATAATCTTCTAAGCTTATAGAAGGAGAGTACAGGTAGATTCGGCCTTGCTTTTCTACATTCAGATAATGCTTTTCTACAAGTATTTTCAGGAATGTGGAAACCGTATTTTGATGAGGTTTGGGTTCCGGAAAGGCGTTCATCAGGTCGCGGAAGTAGATTTGACCTTCCTTCCAGACGATTTGCATCACTTCTTCTTCAGAAGGCGTTAGAGTTTGTAACATCATAAATATTTTTTTAGAAGATAATCGCTTTTACCATTATCAGATAAACCAAAGATACAAAAATCGCAATCACAACGCCCGATATCACTTCCTGAGGTGTATGTCTTTTCAGAATAATCCGGGTAATTCCAATAACTACAGACAGTAGAAACCAGAAGATTCCAATCATTGGATTAATAGCAAAAAACAGAGCCGCAACATAGATGTTCAGACTTGTATGCATCGAGCTTTTGATGAAAAAATTACTGACCTGCATCAGGATTAGCAGGATACACAACATCAGAATTGTCCAGTCGATCTCCCGGTGCAGAAAATAATCCACGGCAAGGAAAACAATCGTCGCAACAATGATGAAAATGTACAGAGAGTGGCGCTGTTTCCGGTTAGAAACATCCATATTCGTATAGTTTCCCTTCTTCACATTCCTGTAGATCCAGATTGCGATTGGGATAATCAGCAACAGCAAAATCGGTATAAATTTCTTCGATGCTTCTTCCCAGGTATAATTCCTGTAACTGTAATAGAAAAAGTAGATCACAAGAGAAACCAACGGGTTAAAAAAATTCGAAATAACTTTCGATATTTTGAGAATAAAAGGACTATTGATTTCCATTCAGATAAGTTTCGGCGTCAATATACAAAAAATAAATATTGGGGCGTGTCCCTTTGTTTTTCCACCGCATTTTCCATCGCAGAAAAACAAGCGGGCCGCGCTGTCCGCTATTATCTTTTTGTTTTTCAGGAACATAGTTCCCAAAAAACAAAAAGGATAGCCGCTGCCATCGCTCACGCACTGCGTCTGGTAGAAAAATTTCCCTTTCACAGAAAATGCGCGCCAATGTGATATTTATTAGGCATTACAAAAATATAATTCTATGCTGACAATAAAAAAGGATTTTTTTCTTATTTTTGCTACATATTTCGAAAAAACAATGAAAGAATTTTCTAAAGAAGTCTACCTTAAATGGTATGAGGAAATGACGATGTGGAGAAGGTTTGAAGACAAATGCCGTTCTCTTTACTTAAAACAAAAAATCAGAGGTTTTTTACATCTATATAACGGCCAGGAAGCGATTCCGGCAGGTTTTACCCACGCAATGGATTTGACAAAGGACAGTATGATTACTGCGTACAGATGTCACATCCATCCAATGGCAATGGGCGTTGATCCTAAAAGAATTATGGCTGAGCTTTGTGGTAAAGCAACCGGAACATCCAAAGGTATGGGTGGTTCTATGCACATTTTCAGCAAAGAGCACCGCTTTTATGGTGGACACGGTATCGTAGGTGGACAGATTCCTTTGGGAGCTGGCATCGCCTTCGCAGACAAATATTTTGACAGAAAAGCCGTTAACATCTGTTTTATGGGTGATGGCGCTGTTCGTCAGGGTTCACTTCACGAGACTTTCAATATGGCAATGAACTGGAAGCTTCCTGTAGTATTCGTTTGTGAGAACAACGGCTACGCAATGGGAACTTCTGTTAAGAGAACAGCCAATCACGAAGACATTTATAAATTAGGATTAGGATATGAAATGCCTTGCCTTCCTATAGATGCAATGGATCCGGAAAAAGTAGCTGAAGCTGCTTACGAAGCGATCGAGAGAGCAAGAAGAGGAGACGGACCAACTTTCATCGAGGCTAGAACATACCGTTACAGAGGTCACTCTATGTCAGATGCCGAGCCTTACAGAACTAAAGAAGAAGTAGCACAATACAAGTTGGAAGATCCAATCGAGATTGTGAAAAGCAGACTTTTGGAAAACAATTGGGCAACTGAGCAGGAATTGGAAGCTATTGACGAAAAGTCAAGAGAATTCGTAGAAGAATGTATCGAGTTTATGGAAAGTTCTCCATATCCGGATGCTTCTCAGGTTTACGACTTTATCTATTCTCAACCGGATTATCCTTTCATTGATAAATTAGAAAACTAAAATATTATTAATTTGAAATTTAAGAATTTGAAATTTGAATTCAATGAATCTCAAATCTCAAATCTCGAATCTCAAATCTCAAATCAATAAAAAATTATGGCAGAAGTAATTACTATGCCCCGTTTATCGGATACGATGACGGAAGGTAAAGTTTCAAAATGGCACAAAAAAGTGGGTGACGCTGTGAAAGAAGGCGACATCCTTGCAGAAATCGAAACTGATAAAGCCGTTCAGGATTTTGAATCAGAACTGAATGGTACATTATTATACGTCGGAGTAGAAGAAGGAGGACAAGCGCCTGTAGATTCTGTTTTGGCAATCATTGGAGCAGAAGGAGAAGATATCTCATCTTTAATTAGCGGAGGAAGCGCTGCTAGCTCTACACCGGAAGCTCCGAAAGCTGAAGAAGCAAAAGAAGAACCTGCTGCTGAAGAGTCGGCTTCTGCTGATATCCCAGAAGGCGTAGAAGTCATCACGATGCCTAGACTTTCTGATACAATGACGGAAGGAAAAGTGGCGAAGTGGCATAAAAATGTTGGTGATGCTGTGAAAGAAGGTGATATCCTTGCAGAAATCGAAACAGATAAAGCGGTTCAGGATTTTGAGTCAGAATTCAATGGAACATTATTATACCAAGGTGTTGGCGAAGGCGATGCTGCGGAAGTTGATAAAATTTTAGCAATTATTGGACCTGCGGGTACTGATGTTTCTGCAGTAGTTTCCGGAGGTGGTAAAAAAGCTGCCGCTCCAAAAACAGAATCAAAAGCTGAAACCAAAACCGAAGATAAAAAAGAAGCTGCCCCTGTTGCTGCTTCATCAACTGGTGAAAGAGTAGCAATTTCTCCATTGGCTAAGAAAATAGCTCAGGATAGAGGAATTGATTTCGCTTCTATCAAAGGTTCCGGAGAAAACGGTAGAATTGTGAAGAAAGATGTTGAAAACTATCAACCTTCTGCACAACCAGCTGCTGCATCTGCTCCGAAAGCAGTTTCTGCACAACCAAGTGTAGCATTTACACCAGGTGAGGATAGCGAAACTCCAAACTCTCAGATGAGAAACATCATCGCGAAGAGATTGGCTGAAAGTAAATTTACTGCGCCACATTACTATTTGATGGTTGAAATCAATATGGATAAAGCTATCGAGGCCAGAAAAGAGATTAATAGTGTTCCGGATACAAAAGTTTCTTTCAACGATATGGTAATCAAAGCGGTTGCTGTTGCGTTAAGAAAACATCCACAAGTTAATTCCTCTTGGGCAGGTGATAAGATCATCCACCACGGAAATATCAATGTTGGTGTAGCAGTGGCCGTTCCAGACGGATTGGTAGTTCCTGTATTGAAAAATACAGACTTTATGAACTATAACGAGATTTCTGCTGCAGTAAAAGATATGGCTGGAAGAGCTAAAACCAAAGCGCTTAAAGCTAACGAAATGGAAGGTTCTACTTTCTCTGTTTCTAATCTTGGAATGTTCGGAATTGAAACATTTACTTCAATTATCAATCAACCGAATTCTGCGATCTTATCTGTAGGAGCGATTATTGAAAAACCGATTGTGAAGAACGGACAAATCGTTGTTGGGAATACAATGAAGTTGTCTTTGGCTTGTGACCACAGAGTAATTGATGGGGCAACAGGAGCTCAGTTCTTGCAAACTTTAAGAACTTACCTGGAAAGTCCGTTGACGCTTTTATTAGGATAGAATAACTTATTCGAAATATTTATAAAACCTTTCAATTCTGTTGAAAGGTTTTTTTTGTGATTTAATTTGGGCAGCTTAATCCGCCTGTAGTTGATCCTGAGCTTGT
>MKVE01000047.1:10123-29034 GCA_001898785.1 Chryseobacterium sp. 36-9
GTTGCGTAAAAAGGATTTCCGCTCAAGTCGGGCTGCGTAAGATTCTGTGTTGAAAGTTACTTTAGATTGTGTAAATATTGCGTAAGGGATGGTAACGGATATCCTTTTTTTCTTATGGAATAATGCTAATTTGGATGGAAGATGTTCTGGACAAAAAGATAGTAGTGGACAGCCCGACCCGCTTGTTTTTGCCGAACTGGAAATGTTGATTTTATTGATAAAGTTTGTGAGCAAAAACAAGAGGGTTACGCCCAAAAAATTATTATTATGAATGTTGTATTTGATTATCTTTGCATCGTGAAAAAGCTTGGTTTTGTATTTCTGTTTTTAGGTGTTTTTGCGTTTGGTCAGGATCACCTTTCTGGTTTTAATATGATGTCTTTTACGTATAAGATGAATCCGAAATGGATGGCTTATTTAGAACTCCAAACAAGAGCCAGACGCGATTACACGGTGATTGATTACTATGAAACCAAAGGCGGGATCGGGTATAACCTGAATAAAAATAATCAGGCATTTGTTGGGCTTGGAAGATATGGTACTTATGAAAAAATGAAGATCTCTCAGGAGGAATTCAGACTTTGGCTGCAATATACTTTTACGCAAAGATTTGGACGACTGAAACTGGATCACAGAGGCAGGGCAGAACACCGGTTTTTCTATGCCAGCCAAACTGGTGAGCATACGGAGGCGAACCGTTTCCGATACAGATTAAGCGGAACTTTGCCGATTAATAAAGATAAAGTACAGGAGAATACATTGTTTGTAAATGCTTTTGAGGAATTGTTCTTTGGTTCCAAGGACCCAAATTTCAAAAGAAACAGAACGTTTGTTGGTTTTGGTTACCAGTTCAATCATACATTGTCTGCAACCACGGGTTATATGTTCCAGAGAGAATTTTCCACCAAAGGCAATGATAATTTTCACTTTCTTTATTTTGCGCTCAACTTCACTTTCGATGGAACGGATGACGAGAAGGATATTGTGATTCCGATGGTGGATTAGATAAATTTTTCTCGCTGATTTTAATACTTTTCAGAAAGATAAAGGTACGCCTTCAGATATTTATTGAAACGTTTCAAATCTTTTTCCTGTAATAATTCTGTACATCTTGTTAAGTCCATATTATCTCTTAAGTCATTCAATTTTACAGCAATTGCAAGCGGACTTTTTTCAATTCTTGCAATAAAGGCATCGTAATTCAGATGTTCTTCTTCGCGTTTTGTAAGGCATTCCACAGCTTCCAGGATGTAATCGGGAAAGCCTTTTTCTCTGAGGTATTCGAAGGAAAATTCCGGGTGGTCTTCTACGACGTCGTGCAAAACACCAACAATTTTTTCGTCGATGGTTTTGCCGGCATTCATCACCCGGAAAACGTGTCCCAGATAAGGCGCATCGTATTTGTCGGTTTGTTTTTTATGGGCTTTGGTAGCGATTTTTATAGCTTTGTTGAGAAGTTCGTGTGAGGACATTTATTGTAAAAGTTTAAAACGAAATTATGAAAAGAAAATGAAAAGATGGCGTGAAAAACTAAGTTTTTCATGCCATCTTTAAATTTAATCCCAATTCATAAATTCTTCGTATGCATAATATGAAATGGCTATAAGTAAAGCATATTTCAGGATTTTCTTCACTATTTTGTAACTTCCGAAAAGAATCGGATTATAAACAGATTTGTCGAATGGTTTGTTTGTTGATTTTTCCATTTTTTTTAATTTTTAATTGTGGTAGAATTTGATTTAAATGATTTTATGATTTGTTGTTTCCAGTCTTCAATGATTTCAAAGTTTGCTTTGTCAGCCTTATCAAAGAAGAAATGCTGATTGATTTCGAATCCGCAATAGGTGAAAATACCTTTGTCGGAAGTTAAGGAAAGAGCTTTGTCCATTCCGATACTTTCATACTCGGCTCTGGATTTTCCGTGTGTGTTGATAATAGTTGTTTGTTTACCTGTAAGAAGCCCTTTTTGTACGCCTTGGTCATAACGATATGCAAAACCATAACTGAAAACCCGGTCTATAAATCCTTTCATAACAGCAGGCATCCCTGTCCACCAAATTGGATAGATGAACGTAATATACTCTGCCCAAGAAATGTAATTTTGTTCCTGTGTTACATCGTCCGCAACTCTTCCCATCCGCTGTCCTTCCATATCTTCCAGCGACAGAATTGGATTGAAATCAAGCTGATTCAAATCGCGGATAATAACTTCGTGTCCGTTATCCCATAAAAACTCAGCAAGTGTCTGTTTGAATTGGCTGTTGATGCTGTTTGGATTGGGATGAGCATAAATGATTAAATGTTTCATTGTCCTATTTTTTTATTTTGATAGGACAAAAGTAGAGTGGTGCAAGTTGCTAAAATTGTAAGAAAACGAAATTGATCTTTTTGATTTACAGATATAAAATTCTTATTCTTCTTTTGGATTGCAGATATCCTGTTGGAATTTGAGGTAATTTTTAGGACTTAGATTGATATAGTATTTGTAATCGCGGATTAACTGACTTTGGTCGTAATAGCCACATCCACTAACTATTTCAAACCAATCAATTGTTTTAGATGTTGAAACTGAATCTTGAATAAGCCTGATGGATTTTACAAAACGTGAATATCGATTGATTTCTTTGGAAGTATATCCAAGGTGCTTTTTTTGATTGAGTTGTATATTTCTCTCAGTTTGCTTTTGTTGGCTTGCGATTGATTTGATTGGATTTAAGTTTTCATCCGTAAAGTTTATCAGTTTCTCTACAATGCTATTTCTCTGTTTCAAATAAGGTTTGCAAAAATCAAGAAGATAATTGATACGGTTTTCAGTGCTATCTATTTTATTGAGTTCCGTCCACAAAAAGGTAAAGCAATTTTTTTCTAACAAATCATCCGGATTAATAGGGAAATGTTCAGCAATAGATGTACTGCCGAAGAAACGATAAAAAGCATCATCTTTAAAATTGGCGATCAAAATTTCTGATTGGGGAGGTAACGAATATTCTAAGGATTGTTTTATTGGTCCCAAAACGATACATCTGTCAATCTCAATGTCGTTATTGTTTTTGGAATGAAGTATCGACTTTACACCAAAATCAAATATCAAAATTGTCTGAAATGAAGGCAGTAATGTTTTGGTAATGGTTTCGTCAGAGTTATTTTCTGAAAAATAAAAGTGAGTAAAAATTTCTTCATATTCTGCCGGGACAGATATTCTGAAATTTCTATATTTTTCATTTTCTTGCATTCTATTAAATCCTATTCAAAAATAATCAAAACAAATAAAAAAGCGCCAGTTATTTGGCGCTTTATAATCTTATTTTAAATTATCTTCCTTTCAGTTCATCCAGCAATCTTTCAAGAGAATTAAGATCAGATATCAAAACCTCTCTCGCCTTTGCACCATTGAAACCGCCAACCACGCCAGCCGCTTCCAATTGGTCCATAATTCTTCCGGCTCTGTTATAACCTAATTTCAATTGTCTTTGTAGCATAGATGTAGAACCTTGTTGTGTAGAGATCACAATTCTTGCAGCATCTTCAAATAATGCATCTTTTTCGTTCGGGTCAAAAGCACCAACCGTAGAACTGCCTTCTTCTCCGGAATACTCAGGCAAAAGATAAGCATCCGAATAACCTTTTTGCTCACCGATGAATTCTGCAATTCTTTCCACTTCCGGCGTATCGACAAACGCACATTGAAGACGTGTCAGATCATTGCCGTTAAAATAAAGCATATCGCCTTTTCCTACCAATTGTTCCGCTCCCGGCGAATCCAGAATGGTTTTGGAATCGACCCCGGAAATCACACGGAAAGCAACCCTCGCAGGGAAATTTGCTTTGATCATACCAGTGATAACGTTTACAGACGGTCTTTGTGTTGCAACAATTAAATGTATTCCAATCGCTCTTGCCAGCTGAGCCAATCTCGCAATCGGATGTTCTACTTCTTTTCCGGCGGTCATAATCAAATCCGCAAATTCGTCCACCACCAAAACAATGTAGGGCAAATATCTGTGACCATTTTCAGGATTAAGTTTTCGTTGAGCGAATTTCGCATTGTATTCCTTGATGTTTTTACAGAAGGCATTTTTCAGCAATTCGTAACGGTCATCCATCTCAATACAAAGTGAATTCAAAGTATTAATTACTTTCGCATTGTCTGTGATAATCGCATCTTCTGTATCAGGCAATTTCGCCAGATAATGTCTTTCAATCTTTGAATAAAGTGATAATTCTACTTTCTTCGGATCCACCATAACGAATTTCAGTTCGCTCGGATGTTTTTTGTAAATCAATGACGTTAAAATCGCATTGATACCAACAGATTTTCCTTGTCCCGTTGCTCCAGCCATCAAAAGGTGAGGCATTTTTGCCAGATCAGCTACAAACACTTCGTTGGAAATGGTGCGTCCGAAAACGACAGGCAAATCCATATCTGCATTCTGGAACTTTGGAGAGGCCACTACGGAACGCATTGAAACCATCGTTGGGTTTTTTCTGGGAACTTCAATCCCGATTGTTCCTTTTCCAGGCATTGGCGCAATGATCCTGATTCCAAGAGCAGAAAGATTAAGTGCAATATCGTCCTGCAATTTCTTAATGGCTGCCACGCGGATTCCTGCTTCCGGTACGATCTCGTAAAGTGTTACGGTTGGTCCAATCGTCGCTTTTATTTCAGAAATGCCGACGTTGAAGGTTTTCAGCAAACCAACAATTCTGTTCTTATTTTCTTCGAGTTCGTCTTTATTGATGGTGATTTCCTCGTTGCCATAATCCTTTAATAATTCTACGGAAGGCATCTGGAATTTTGCCAGATCCAGTTTGTGGTCATAGAGTCCGTGCTTTTGCACCAGATCATCAGATTTTTGTTGTTCTTCAGACGCTGGAAAGTCTTCATCTTTTTTGATTTCCACATTGAAAGCAAAATCATCTTCAGTTTTGACAACCGGACTTTCTACAATTGTCTTTTGAGGCTGAGTGGGAGTAGAAGATAATATGATTGGTTCAGGAACAGATTCTTTAATCGGTTCTGTGATTTCTTCTTTGAATGATGTTTGATTCGGTGTTTTGATAGGTTCAAAATCCTGCGTAACTTTAATATTGCTGAAATCCTGATCTTGATTTGAAGCAGGAGCTTGAGAAACAATTTCTTTTTCCAGTTCTTCATCTGCCTCAAATTCTTCATCAGAATCCGGCATCAGACTTTTCAGTTTTCCGAAAGTATTATCATTAATGTCATTCAGCTTATTTTTGATAGAGCTTGGTCTTAAGTTAAATTCCAAAACAAAATATAATGCAAAACTTACCAAAAGAACCATCCAAAGCCCAACGGAACCGATATAAGACTTCAGGTAATCCATGATCTGATAACCGTAAACACCACCTAAAACACCTTCACCATTAGTCACTGCACCAAAGAAAATCGGTGTCCAGCAAATGAAAAACAAACTGTGAGAAATAGTTTTCCAGGGTTTGAAATAATTTTTTTTAAAAATCAATGTTCCGAAAACAAAAAACAAAAATGCAACCACAAAAGCGGCAACGCCAATGCTCTCAAAAATGAAAAGATTGCCCAGCCAATCACCGATTTTCCCAAATATATTAGAAGACTGTACCGTTTTATCAGCCATTGTTCCTGCTTGGCTTTGGTCGGATTTCCAGTTCATCAGATAAGATACGAAAGAAAGAGTCAAAACTACCGATAAAACGATAAAAGTAATTCCGGAAATAATTCTTGGTTTCGATATGATTTTGCTTGTGCTGGAGGGCGTATTCTGTTCGTTGTTCATTTTCAAAAAATAGTCAATAGTTGCAAATTTAATGTTTTTTCTTTCGGATAAAAATAAAGAAAGGATTTTGTGATAAACTTATTTTTAATTGTCAGGCTAGTAACAAAAAAAATATTTCCCAGACATATTCAGTAAAAATAAAACTATGACAGAGAACCGAATGTTATTATCTAGAATTGCCGGTATGCTTTATTTAATAGTCATTATCACCGGATTGTTCAGCTTGATGTATGTTCCGAAAAATTTGTTCGTCTACGGCAATGCTTTAGAGACGGCCCAAAATATAAGTCAAAAAACCGGCATGTTCAGAATCAGCTTGGCTAGTAGTGTAATATGTTATCTTGCTTTCACATTTTTGGTAATTTTCTTATATCAAATATTACGTACAGTAGATATTTTCGTCGCAAGAGTAATGGTGATTCTTGCGTTGATCAGCGTTCCGGTCTCATTTTACAACTTAATAAATAAATATACTATTCTTGATTTAATTAAAGATAATACATCGGATCTGGCTCAAAAATCGGAAAAAATTATGGAGCTTCTCAATAATTACGATAATGGGATTTTTATTCTTACTATATTCTGGGGGCTTTGGCTGTTACCTTTTGGTTTTTTGATCTTCAGATCAGGATTCTACCCCAAGATTATTGGAGTCTTATTGATGGCCGGATGTTTTGGGTATTTAATTAATTTTTTCGGAAATACTTTATTTGTTGATTATCAAAGTGTTGGTATTTTGCAATATCTCAAGTTATTGCCCACAGTAGGTGAATTCAGTATTTGCTTTTGGTTATTGGTTGTAGGAGCGAGAAAAACAAAAACTTAAAAAAATATAAATAAACAATTATGAAAACAGAATTACAAGATCATAAGATCAATATAAAACTTCAACTATCCGCATTATGGACTGGTGTCATGTTTTTATACATTTATGGAGATTATTTTGAGCTGTATGTTCCCGGAAAGGTAAATGGATTATTAAACGGTCAGAATATGTTGGATAATCCTGGGAAACTATTTCTAGCCACTGTACTTCTTGCAATTCCTGCACTATTAATCTTTTTAAACCTTATGCTCAAAGCAAATTTTGCCAAATGGCTTAATATTATTTGGGGGCTATTCTTTAGTGTTTTTACTTTATTGGTCGGGATTTCATCATTATCTGCATGGAAAACGTTTTATGTATTCCTTGCATTTTTAGAGAGTTTGGTAACTGCGATAATTGTTTATAAATCCTGGAATTGGCCAAAGTCAGTTTAAATCTTTTTTTAAATGAAAAAAATCATAAATCGATGTTTTAATTAGCCCAATCAAATTATCATCCTTATTTTTGCGAATCATAACTTTCAGAATGAAAAAGATTCAGGATATTCTTATTTCTACGCGAATGATGGCTGTGTTGTTGCTGATTTTCGCAATTTCTATGGCAGTTGCCACTTTTGTTGAAAACGATTATGGAACGCCAACCGCAAAAGCCCTTATCTACGAAGCAAAATGGTTTGAGGCTATCATGTTTTTGTTGATTCTCAACTTCATTGGAAACATCGGGAGATACAGACTCTGGAGAAGGGAAAAATGGCCGGTTTTGGTTTTCCATTTGGCTTTCATCCTGATTTTCATTGGTGGAGCAATCACACGTTACATCAGTTTTGAAGGAACGATGCATATCCGCGAAGGTGAAACATCTAACGAAATTGTAACAGACAAACATTTTTTCAAAATCAAAATCGAGGAAAAAGGAGAGCAACAGAATTATCATGATGTTCCTTACCTTATGTCACCGCTTCATCACGATTTCAAGGCGACTTATGATTTCCTTGGAAAAGAAAAAATCGTTGTAAAAACCCTTGATTATATTCAAAGAAAAAAAGACAGCCTAGTTGTTGACAAAGCTGGAAAGGAATATTTGCATCTGGTTTCAACCGGTGATATGGGCGGACGTCAGAATATCTATTTGGCAGAAGGTGAGGTTCAGAACATCAACGGGACTTTGGTAAGCTACAACAGAACTGCGATTGAAGGTGCCGTTGAATTTCAGAAAAAAGACGGACAGCTTTACATCAAAACGCCGAGCGATGCTTCTTATATGACGATGGCAACCCAGGCGACCGGAACCACTAAAAAAGATGAATTTCAACCTTTGGCGTTGAGAAGTCTTTATACCATTGACCAGTTGAAATTGGTAATTCCTGAAGGGACGAAACGCGGAAAATTAGTTGCTTACGAAGGCGATAAACAAAAAGATAAAGATGTTCCGGATATGTTGAAAGTAGAAGTTGCCGGGCCGAAGACTAAGCAGGTTGTTGATTTGGTTGTAGAAAAAGGAAACCCGAATAATTACAAGCAGATTCACTTAGATGGTTTGGATATCATGTTAGGATTCGGTCCGAAAATTTATTTCACGCAGCCTTTTGCACTTAAACTGGAGAAATTTGTGATGGAAACTTATCCGGGAAGTTCTTCGCCGTCAGCTTATGAATCTCATGTTAGAATCGTTGATGAAGGAAAAGAAACGCCTTACAATATCTATATGAATCATGTTCTTAATTATAAAGGTTACAGATTCTTCCAGGCAAGTTTTGACCCGGACAGAAAAGGTACCGTTCTTTCTGTCAACCACGATTTCTGGGGAACTTTGATTAGTTATATCGGTTATGCATTCTTGTTTTTAGGAATGTTTGTAACCTTGTTCTGGAAAGGTTCTCGTTTCTGGAGCCTGAATCAAATGCTGAAAACCATCAGCAAGAAAAAAACAGCTGCAGTTCTTTTACTTTTATTAAGTTTTGGGCTTAATGCACAGGAAATCGATATGCACGGCAAAGACGGAAGTCATGAGAATCATTCTCATTCAACTGAAGCAAAACCGGCTCCAGGTAAAAATCCAATGGTTTTGGATGCTGATGAAATGGTAAAAAACATTACAATCAACAAAGAGCATGCAGACAAGTTTGGATCTTTATTAGTTCAAAATTATGAAGGTCGTATTGTTCCTGCAAATACCCAGGCGCTTGATATTTTACATAAATTAACTTCACGTTCCAAATTCCAGGATCTTGATGCCAGCCAATGGTTTTTGGCAGCTACAATAGATCCGATGTTTTGGGCTCAGGTCAATATCATTAAAATTGAAACTGCCGGAAAAGTCGGAAAAGACCTCAGAGCTAAAACAAAAGCAACGGATGAAGGTTTTACAAGTTTGATTAAATTATTCCCTGCCGATAAAAATGGTAATCTTCGTTTCGTCCTGGAAGATGATTATAATGATGCTTTCCGTAAAAAGGCGTCTGAGAGAACAAGATATGACGAAGCAGTTATCAAACTAAATGATAAAGTTCAGGTATTGAACGGAATCATGTCTTACCAGTATTTCCGGACGGTTCCTGTTAAAAATGACCCGAATCACACGTGGAATTCTGTAATGACACCGACTTTTGAACCGGACGAAAATGCTCAGGCTGTTTTAGGGCCTTATTTGTCAAGCGTACTTTTAGCAACCCAAGGCGGAAGCTGGGCTAAGGCAGATGCAGAACTTAAAAAAGTAGAGGAGTATCAACAGAAATGGGGTAAAAATGTAGTGCCTTCCGAAACAAAGGTAAAAGTAGAAGTTTTGATGAATCAACTGGATATCAACTTCAAATTATTGATTTTCTACACCATCATTGGTGGCTTGCTTTTAGTTCTAGGGTTTATAGAGTTATTTAAGCCAAATAAAATTCTTCATAATGTTATAAAAGCTATCATTTATATCGGAGCTGTTGGTTATGTCTTACATTTCTTAGGGTTGGTTGCAAGGTGGTATATCTCTGGTCACGCACCTTGGAGTAATGGTTATGAGGCAATTGTCTTTATCTCTTGGGTGGGAATTACGGCAGGCTACGCTTTATACAGAAATGCCAACGCTTTGATTCCTGCAGCAGGATTTTTGGTTGCAGTAATTATGATGGGATTCGCACACGGCGGTTCGGCATTAGATCCACAAATTACACCATTGGTACCGGTTCTTAAATCTTACTGGTTGGTAGTTCACGTTGCAATCATTGTCTCTAGTTATGGTTTTTTCTCTTTATCGATGCTCATTGCAATGATTTCCTTGATTTTCTATGTAATCGCCAATAAAAATGTGTTTAAAAAACATAATGACACAACACTTAAAGAATTGGCAATCGTTAGCGAAATGTCTCTTAATATTGGATTGCTAGCTCTTACTATCGGAAACTTCTTAGGAGGAATCTGGGCCAACGAATCCTGGGGACGTTACTGGAGCTGGGACCCGAAAGAAACCTGGGCTTTCATTTCCATTATGGTTTATGCCTTTGTAATTCACATGAGATTAGTTCCGGGATTGAGAGGCAGATATACTTTCCATGTGGTAACGATGTTCGCATTCTGTTCTATGGTGATGACCTATTTCGGAGTGAATTATTATTTGTCAGGATTGCACTCATACGCCAAAGGCGATCCAATTCCTTTGCCACTTTGGGTTTACATAAGTTTGGGCTATATGCTGACATTGTCAGTAGCGGCTTGGTTTAAGTATAAAAAACTAAATGAAAAACAAGAAAAAAGGACACAGGTAGATCCTTAAGACTTTTTACATAAATTAATTAACCGGACTTTTGATAAGTTCGGTTTTTTTTATTATTTGTATTAAAATAAATTGTATATTTATGATATCAAATTAATATCAAATTAATACATTATGGAAAAAATTGTAAAACCTTTGTCTGGCTATTTGGCGTTAGTAATCAGTCTTGTCCTTTTTGGATTAAGTGTTTTTCTTTTTATTAACGGTGCGAGTAATAGAAATCCCGCTTCTATGTTTTTTGCGGCTATTTCTTTTTTAGCTTTTATCTTTTTTTTGAAAGGCTTAATGATCATCCAGCCGAACCATTCCAGGGTGCTTAGCTTTTTTGGTAAATATGTTGGAACGGTGAAAGATAATGGATTGTTTTTCATCAACCCGTTATATTCAACTCAGAAAATGAGTCTTCGTTCTGAAAACCTACAAGGACAAACCTTGAAAGTGAATGATAAAATGGGTAATCCGATAGAAATCGGGGCTGTAATTGTTTGGAAAGTTGGTGATACTTACAAAGCAGCTTTTGATGTGGAACGTTACATGGAATATGTGAGAATCCAAAGCGAGGCAGCTGTCCGACATTTGGCAGTAAGCTTTCCTTATGATAATCTAGAGGACGAAAATGCGGAAATTACCTTGCGTGATGGCGGAGATAATGTCAATCATATTCTTGAAAAAGAATTGACAGACAGGCTTTCCACGGCGGGAATTATTGTTCAGGAAGCTAGAATCAGTCATCTGGCTTATGCGTCAGAAATTGCTGGAGCAATGTTACAAAGACAACAAGCAACTGCGATTGTGGCTGCTAGAGCAAAAATTGTTGAAGGTGCTGTTGGAATGGTTGATATGGCATTGAAAAAATTGTCTGCAGAAAATATTGTTGAATTGGATGACGAAAGAAAAGCAGCAATGGTAAGTAATCTGATGGTGGTTTTGTGTGGCGAAAAAGCGGCTCAGCCCATTCTGAATGCAGGGACACTTTATAATTAATTAAATCTAGCATTGATGAAGAAGAGTTTTGTTTTACGGCTAGATGATGAGATGTATAAATTGCTGGAAAAATGGGCAGCTGATGAATTCCGAAGTGTAAACGGTCAGCTTGAGTATATCATTAATCAGAGCCTTATCAATTCGGGAAGAAAAAAAGATAAAACGGATAACAAATCAACAGATAAAAAGTAAAGCAGTCCAACCGGACTGCTTTTTTATTGTAAAAACTTCTGAATGTAAATCTCTCTTTGCTCATCGGAAATTCCCAGAACTTGATGAATGTAATTGTCGATTGATCCATATTGTTTGTCGATTTCATCAAAAGCCGACTGGAGATAATTCTGTTCAACCCAACTTGTTTTTTCAATAACACCCATATCTAATTTTGGAAATATAAAATGAAAGTTATCAGCAAGATTCAATCTTTTCTGAATAATTTTGCTTCGAAGATTGTTGGATTGTAGGTATTCTTCAAAAATTATAGCATCATCAAATTTTAGAACTTTCAGAATCAAGGCTGTAATTATTCCGGTTCGGTCTTTTCCTGCTGTGCAATGGTAGAGTATAGGTTGATCGGAATTGAGGATTTCAGTAATGATTTTCTTAATGATTTTGGGATTTTCAGAAACATAATCTGTATAAAATTTTATCATTCTTTTATCAGCATCATTCTCACTTATTTTTCCTTTCAAAGCTAGTTGTTTCGCATTTCTCATTTCATCATTTTTATCCTCAAAAGCAGAATAAACTTTATAAATCATATTCTTAGGCAGTTGATCTGGTTCTTTTGCAATTTCCTGCTTTGTTCTAAGATCAATAACTCTGTTTATCTTCATTCTATTCAATTCATCAAAGGAAGACTTTCTAAGGTTGTGAAGGTTACCGCTTCGGTAGATTAAACTGTCTTTCAGAATTTTCCCTTCAGAATTTTTAATTCCGCCTAGATATCTCAGATTATAAACTTTCTTTATCCCGATGTGATTTTGATTGGAATAAGTTGAAAACTCTGTCTTGGAAGAAGTGTAAGTTTTACAGGAAATAAAAAAGAGGAAAATTAAATAATAGAAATGTCTCATCTAATAAAAACGATTGTAAAACTTAAATATTTTCTAACAAAAAATTCCTGCCTAATTTCTAAGCAGGAATTGATTATTTTTAATATTTAATTTATTTCTTGATCACTTTTTGAGTCTCCGCTTTACCATCAGCGAAATCGATTTTCATCAGATAAACTCCCGGCTGTAATTTTGAAAGATTAATTTTTGTAGAGTTATCTTCTAACAAGATTTTACCATCTGTATTATAAACAGAAACTTTATTCACTTTTGCAGTTGAATTGATATTGATAAAATCTTTTGCAGGATTTGGATAGACCGAAGATTTTTTTGCATTAGCTTCATCAGTTCCTAATTTGATAACAGTAGAATAAATTGGACCAACCCAAAGGCTGTTTATGTTGTCGTTAATGCATTTTGACTTAACATACATCTCATATAACCAGTTTTTTGTGAGTTCATTTTTAGAATCTACGGGGGTATTTGATATCTGATGAATATCTTCATAATCTGATGTATATACGTTTTTTCTAGACCAGATTGTTTCCCATTGGTTAGCATTTCCATTTTCTTTCCATGAAATATTAATTTCCTGTCCAACCTGACTTGTAATTTGGAATTGTGTAGGTGCAGCACAAATGATCTGTCCGCTTTTTTGATTCTGTATGTACATAGAAATCGGAAAATAACCCTGCCCGTCTTTAAAAACCGCATCTGGAACATCAATTTTAATAGAATGAGATCCCACTGCAAGATTACCTAACATAACCTCACGATTTGGAACAGCATCTCCTGGACACCAATTGTTCCAGTTCATCCAGTTTCTTGGCGGTTTCACAGTTGTTCCGTAGATGCCATTGCCTTGGGTGTTATATTGTCTGTAGTCTTCACAGGTTTTTCCGCCAGGTTTATATTCATGGATCAACTGATTATCCAGATATACAAAGTGTTGTCTTCTCACGTATTCTTCACCGCCTGAGTTGGAGCCGTGATTGGAAGTAACCAGATACAAAACTGCGTTCTGAACCGGTTGATCCAGTGTGAAGTTTACAATCCTGGTTGTTTGCCCGGGAACATCGGTGGCGTTATAATTATTCAGGTTCTGACGATAAGATAAGGGTAAAAAGAAATTCTGTGATGATGTTGCGGTTCCGCTGGTCACAAATTCCAGATTTCCACGGAAAACATCTGTTCTGTCTGCGCAGCCCGATACTTGCGTTTGAGCAGCAGCAGAATAGCCGTCTGCCCGGAATTCAATCCAAAAATCATAAACGGATGCAAGCGAAGTGTCATGTAAAATATTAGATATATTGTCAACCTGATAGCTGTAAGGAACCTGAGTTGGTGAAATATTCTTATTCATAAATGGTGTAATGAATCTTCCAATTTCGATACGCTTGATGTCAGCCTGATTATAAGTATAACTTGTGCTTCCTTTTGGTACAAGAACCAGATTAACGCCGGCAAGTCTGTCATAGTTATCACAAGCGGCAGTTAAAACAATATTCATTTTTACATTGTTTCCGATAGATGCAATTTCGTTATCTGTCAGTTTTCGGGAGATAATGTCCTGTTCATAAGCGTGCAATCGAATGGCTCCGTTTGGGATCTGCGAATATGCTTCAGGAGGTAAAGATTCTCCTGCTCCAAGATAATGATACATGCTATAGAATGGAACATCATTAAAAACCGTTACGTTTTGAGCTCTGAGAAATGGTGCTATTGCAAAGGCTGCAACAACAAATAGTAGTGTTTTCTTCATATTAGATTTATTATTATAACAAATTTAGGAAATCTTTACAGATATGAGTTTTTTAATGGTATTTTTTGTGATTTTTAGTATGAATATTATTTAATTAGCTTGATTTTTCATAAAGAATCCTGTTATTAATAAAACTTGCTGTTTTCACGGGGAAAAGTTATCTTTAAGAAAAATTACAAATTATGATATACATTGGTTTTATTGTCTTTTTTGGATTAATAACATTATTTGCTTCGTTCTTCACTGTTAAACAGGAAACTGCGGCGATTGTTGAGCGTTTGGGTAAATTTCATTCTGTGAGACACGCCGGACTTCATCTTAAGATTCCGTTTATCGATCAGATTTCCAAAAGAATGAATCTTAGAATTCAGCAATTGGATGTAATGATCGATACCAAAACGTTGGATAATGTTTTTATCAAAATGAAGGTTTCCGTACAGTATCAGGTAATCAGAACCCAGGTTGGGGATGCTTATTATAGATTGGAGAATCCTCAGGATCAGATTACTTCATATGTTTTCGATGTTGTAAGGGCGGAAGTTCCTAAATTAAAACTGGATGATGTTTTCGTAAAAAAAGATGATATTGCAATTGCCGTAAAAGGAGAACTTCAGGAAGCAATGCAAAGTTATGGTTATGATATTATTAAAGCTTTGGTGACTGATATCGATCCTGACGAACAAGTAAAGCACGCTATGAACCGAATCAATGCTGCTGAACGTGAAAAAACTGCTGCTGAATATGAATCTGAGGCGCAAAGAATCAGAATTGTAGCTGTTGCAAAAGCTGAAGCTGAATCCAAAAAATTACAGGGGCAGGGTATTGCGGATCAAAGACGTGAAATTGCGAAAGGTTTGGAAGAATCTGTGAAAATGCTCAACAGCGTACAGATTGAACCACATGAAGCTTCTGCGTTGATTGTTGTAACTCAGCATTATGACACATTGCAATCAATTGGTGCTAATAATAGATCAAATCTTGTTTTGTTGCCGAATACACCAACCGCTGCCAGCACAATGCTCAATGACCTTGTTGCGGCAATGGCTGTTTCCAAACAGATTGATAATGTTGATAATCCAAAACCTAATCGACAAAATCCAAATTTCTTATAAAATAAAAGCCTGATTAATTCAGGCTTTTTTATTTGTCGTGCGGATGAAAACCAATGGTTCTTACAGGTTCTTCTTTGGCTTTGTAAGTTTCCAGTTCCTGTTTTAGATCTTCAATTCTGCCCGCAAATCGATCGTAAGAATTATCTTCTGCTTCTGACAAAAATTCCTGAACATTATTGAGATATTCACCAGTGAGCTTAGAAGCGGATTCTTTTAAACAAGCGTCGAGAATCCCTTGGCTGATCCGGATATTTTCAGTTTTGTTTTTTAAATACAAACTTCTGATTCTTTTTTTGAGACTTTGCGTGAAATCGACCAGCATTGTGTTAGAAAAAACTTTCATTTTTTCTGCAGTTTCTTTCCAGAATGGGATTTGATCAGCCTGATTATATTGTAAAATTTTTAATAATGTCGCATCCTTACTCAGGTTTTTTGTCATATTGAAAAGAAGCATTTCTGCACGTTCCTGTTTGTTCGGAGGGAAAATAGGAATAAGAACATCAAATCTTCCCGGAGCTAAAATCTCAGATTCTATCTCAGCCAGTTCTTTTGCAGAACCAATCATTAGCACATTTTCTTTTTCAAATTTTTCGATGCTGTGAAGTATGCTTTCTTTAACATCTTCGTAATCCTGAATGATGTTTTGATTGTCCTGTTTGAACATCATTATGTCATCAAAATTTTCGAGGAACAATACAACCTTATCCTTTTTGAGCATCTGGGAAAGGTATTCATCAAAGCTCAGCTTTTTATCATTAATCAAAATTGATTTGAGTTGAGACTTCCGAATTTCGAAAAAATCAAAGTCGATCATTTCTGCAATTTTTTTTGCCCAGAAGATTTTACCGCTTCCCGGAGGTCCATAAACTACAATTCCTGCCGCTTTTTGGATACCCCAGTTTTTAGACTGTTCAGGATTGATAAATGGTTCCAGCATATCAGAAATGTAAAAAAATAAATCTCTGTAACCGATGAAATCCCTATGTTTCAGTTCTGTTTTATTCCCAAAATAATTATAAATAAACTGATAATCACCACCAAGCTGATTATCTATCCCAAATGTTGAGATCGACGACCTGTAAATGCCATTATCATAAATATTAGGAAATTGATTTTGAATGATTTGCTCTACTTTTTCTGTAGGCTGATGGATGTTTTCGGCAATCTCGTCTACTGTTTTTTCTCTGTTCAGATCTTCATCATATTTTTTTAGAAATTCTTTATTTTCATCGGCAAATTTTTCAAAATTTTGAGTAATACCGAGATTTGGAGAAAGGCAGTCTGAGATTTCTAGATTGAAATCCTGGATAAACTGCTTGATGCTTTCTTCGGAGATATTTAGTTTTTTAGAAAATTCAGTGATATTTTGAGTCATTTTTAAATCTTTTCAGAAAATTAACAAAAACTATACAAATCGGCGTAACATTTCTATCGGTTATAAGACTTTTATATAAAATATTCTATGGAAAAAATCTTGGAAGTAAAAAACCTGACCAAAAAGTTTAAACACATTGCGGTTAATAATATTTCCTTTGATGTAGAAAAAGGTAATGTTTATGGTCTTTTGGGACCAAACGGTAGTGGAAAATCAACCACTTTCGGGATGTTGCTGTCTACAATCAATCCAACTTCCGGTAGCTGGAAATGGTTTGGAAAAGAAGGAACAGATACGAACACACTCAAAAGAATCGGCGCCATTATAGAACAGCCCAATTTCTATCCTTATCTGAGTGCCGAAAAAAATCTTGAAATCGTTGCCGAAATCAAAGGTGCTCCTAAAAGTAGAATTGATGCCGTTTTGGAAGAGGTTAATCTTCTGGACAGAAAAAAAGATGCGTTTAAAACTTATTCTCTGGGAATGAAACAGCGGCTTGCAATTGCGTCTGCTTTGTTGGCTAATCCGGAAGTTCTGATTTTAGATGAACCAACCAACGGTCTTGATCCCGAAGGAATAATTCAAATCAGAGAAATCATCAACAAGATTGCTAAATCCGGAACAACAATTATTGTGGCGAGTCATCTTCTGGATGAGATCGAGAAAATCTGTTCTCATGTGATTGTCCTGAAACAGGGAACTGCGATCTACTCAGGTTCCGTTGATGCCATGAGCAATACAAAAGGTTTTTTTGAGCTGAAAGCGGATAACATTATGGAGCTTGTTTCCGTGCTGGAATCTTTTGGGATTTTCTCATCAGTAAAAGAAATGGATCATCTGATTATTGCTCAGATTTCTACAGATATATCTGCATCGGAACTTAATAAAAAACTATTTGAAAATGGGATTTCGCTTTCTCATCTTCAGAAGAAAAGAGAAAGCCTTGAAACTCAATTCCTGGAACTTGTAAAACAAAACAACTTATGATACGCCTTTTAAAATTAGAATATCTCAAAAACCTCAATTATGTACCATTTAAGGTATTTGCGGGTTTATATTTTGTCATTCTTGTAGTCCTTTTGTTCATCGGGCTAATTGATTTTGATATTTTTGGACAAACAATCAATCTCAAAGAGCAGGGCATGTACGATTTTCCAGGCGTATGGAATTTTACCACTTATACGGTCGCCTTGTTGAAAATCTTTCTTGGCTGTATTATTGTTTTTTCAATCTGCCAGGAATTCAGTAACAGGATGTTTAAGCAGAATGTGATTGACGGATTGAGTAGGGAAGAATTTATTGCTTCCAAATTGCTGACAATTCTCGTTTTTACAGCTTTTTCTACATTTCTGGTTTTTGTAATAGCTTTTATTTTAGGGAAAAGTTATTCTACAACACAGGATAGTCATTTGATTTTTAAAGAAGTATATTTTGTTTTCAATTACTTTCTGAAGCTGCTTACATTCTTCTCTTTTCTGATGTTTTTATCCGTTTTGTTCAGGAAGTCGATATTTGTGTTTCTTGGCTTTTTTATGGTGTGGTTTGCTGAGAAAATTATTGGTGGAATAGAGCATATTAGCATTATTAAAAATGTTAACGATATCGAACGTGAAAAATTTTTGAATACACACACTTTCTATTCTGATTTTCTGCCGCTGGAAAGTATGTCCAGACTAATTCCTTCGCCGCTAGTGAGAACAAAGCTGGCTCAGATATTTGGTATCGAATTTAAATTTGTTTACCCTTGGGAAAGTGTCATTGCATGTTTGATCTGCGCTACGGTTTTTATTGTAGGCAGTTACTGGATTCTTAAAAGGAAAGATTGGTAGAATTTAATTTAAATAACAAATATAATATTTTGTAACATAGTCTTTTATTAATTTTATTTAAAGTAAATTTTAATAATTTAAATTCGTTCTTTTTAGTGAATTCAGAAATCATTGGTAAAAATATCAATGATTTTTTATTTTTATTTGTAGATAAAAATCTACAAAATGCCTTATTCAAGGGCGTTTATGACATGTTTTTTTAACCCAATTTTAACTTTTAATGTATTGATTTTAACAATAAAACGGATAATTTTGCAATAATGGATTTTAGATTTTTATTGCTTGTATTAAGCCTTGTTTTTTCTTCGCAATTCTTGATTGCACAGAAGAGTTATAATGCTCTGGTTTATGAAGGTAATAAAAAATTTGATGCCAAAGAATATGATGCTTCCTCCAGCAAGTATGTTGAAGCTATTGCAGTAAAAAACGGAA
>MKVE01000047.1:29097-69600 GCA_001898785.1 Chryseobacterium sp. 36-9
GAATATCAAAAATCCGTAACACTGACTAAAAGTAAGTATGAGAAAGCTGCTGCACTTTATAATCTTGGGAATGTATCGATGCAGTCCAATAATCCGGAAAAAGCGGCGGATTATTACAAACAGTCTTTGAAGCAGGATCCTTACAATGAGACTGTCAGAAAGAATTATGAGATTGCAATGCTGAAGGATAAAGAGAAAAAAGAAAAGCAAAAGCAGGATCAAAATAAGGGGAAAGGAGAAGGTAAGGATCAAAAAAATAAAGATCAGTCCGGAAAAGGGGATCAAAACAAAAATCAGCAAAACGGACAGGGCGACCAGAAAAAAGGCGAAAGTCAGGGAAAACCTAACGAGCCTAAGAAACAGGAAAATAAAATTCCGGAAGAAGCAGAGAAAATGATTTTGCGCGATATAGAAAACCGCGAAAGAGAGACTGCAAGAAGAATATTAAACAAAAAAGCCAATTCGATGCCGCAAAGCAACGAAAAGGATTGGTAAATGATAAGAAAAAATTTATACATATTATTCCTTTTAGCATCGGTTTATTCGTTTGCTCAGGTTAATCTTTATTCTGAGGTTAATACCAAAGAAGCACGTGTAAATAATCCTTTTGTTTTTACGGTTGTTCTGGAAATATTCGGGGAAGATCTGGCTATGGAAACGCCTATCAAACTTCCTGATTTGTCAAAATTTGATTTTGCTGTTTCGTCTGAGCAGAGCACATTTATAGATCCTGTAAAGAAAATAAGAATCAACCAGATTGTATGCCAGGTATCACTTGATCCAAAACAAGCTGGAAGTCTGCGTGTTGGATCTGCTTTGGTTAAAGTTAACGGGAAAGTCTATAAGACCGAACCTATCGATATTATTGTGAAAGAGCCGGAGAAAAAAGCTCTGGCAACTGTTAATAATCCTTCCAAAAATATGTATGTCAATATGCAGGTTGCTGATAGGGATGTTTACAAGAATGAACCTGTCATTGCTGTACTGAAGGCATTTTCCAGAAATATTTCCGGTTTCAGGCATTTGGAACCTGCAAAATTTGAGCATACAAAAAACTTTGTAATAAGATCCATTGCCAATGTTGATGAATCGATAGAAGAAACAGACAATGATTTTTCTTCTCAGGTTGTAGCAATGTTTGTAATTGTTCCGAAAACCGTGGGAGTTTTAGATATTCCGCCGGCCGAAGTTCCTCTTTCCAATCACAAAAATATGCTTACTTCCAACAAAGTTAAAATTAATGTAAAGAAACTTCCGGAAGGTGCGCCTGAGAGTTTCAATAATGCAGTTGGGAAATTCGAAGCCAAAATTGAACTTATTGATAAAAATAAAGAAAACTTTGAGATCAATAAGGCTTTTAATGTAGCAGTGAAAATCAAAGGTAATGGAAATTTATCTCCGTCAATTCTGCCTAAAATTTTGCCTTCTTCCGATTATGAGACTTTCGAACCCAAAATTATTAACAATTCTATTGCTACGACAGAAGGAATAGAAGGTGAGGTTGAAGCGCAATATGTTATTATTCCA
This sequence comes from Chryseobacterium sp. 36-9, assembly GCA_001898785.1. Lineage (GTDB taxonomy): Bacteria > Bacteroidota > Bacteroidia > Flavobacteriales > Weeksellaceae > Epilithonimonas > Epilithonimonas pallida. Next base: position 30,625 of record MKVE01000047.1, read on the forward strand.
AAAAAACGCGGTGACATCAGAATCTCAACAGAGAATTTTTCATACTTTGATCCAAAGCAAGAAAAATATATAGAGATTGGTTCCAAATTTTTAGTACTTAATGCAGTCAATGCTCAGGACATTGCTAATGCAAAATCAACTTTGCAGAAGGTGAATGAATATACTAATAATGTATTGGAAAAAGTAGACTCACCGGTTATGAGTACGCAGAAACTTAAAATTAAAGAACATAAATCTTTCAATTGGTTAGGGATTTTTGGTAATCTGCTGATTATTGCTTTTGGTGCAATTGTATTTATTTATTTTAATAAACGACGCAAAGAAAAAAAGAAATCGGAATTAGAGAAAAAAACTGTTGCTCATCAACCGATCATTAATATTGAGGAAACAGAAGAGCTGTTGAGAAATAAGAAAAAATTCGAGACAGATTCTTATTTTAATTATTTGTACAACAGATTGAATGGAGAGGATGCTTCTCAATTTTTCCAGGCTTTCGAAGAATTAAAAACAGATGCAGATCAATATTGCCAGGATCATTATTCATCGACTTTTTCTGAGTATTTAAAAGCTAACTTCGGCCTTAGTATTTATGAAAAATATAACCAGTTGATTACCGAAGTGAATATTGAAAAGTTTTCACCGTTTTCTACAAAAGAAAAACAAGCTGAGATTTTAGACGATATCAAAGAGGTTTATAAATTACTTTAAGGATTTTTCAAAAATAATTTATATTTTTGCGAAATCTTTAAAAATAAAGTTATGGAATTCCTGGAAGAATTTTCTATCAAAGAAACAATGACCGCGTTTATGGTTTTGTTTGCAGTTATTGACATTTTAGGCTCTGTCCCGATTATTGTTTCATTACGACAAAAATTTGGAAGAATCGAGTCAGAAAAAGCGGCTATCGTTGCAGGCTTATTGATGATCTCTTTTCTTTTTATCGGAAATAACATTTTAAAATTTATAGGTGTGGATGTCAATTCATTTGCGATTGCCGGAGCTTTTGTAATCTTCATTATTGCTATCGAAATGATATTGGGAATAGAAATTCATAAAACCAACCAGCCGCAAGCTGCATCCATTGTTCCTATTGCATTCCCTCTAATTGCCGGAGCCGGAACATTGACCACAACTTTATCTCTGAGAGCAGAATATCATGATATTAATATCATCTGCGGCATTGTCCTTAACACAATTTTGGTTTACATCGTTTTGAGACTGGCACCTTGGATCGAAAGAAAAATGGGCGAAGGTTCTTTGCAGGTTTTACAAAAAGTTTTCGGAATTGTGCTTTTAGCCATCTCTATTAAATTATTTACTGCTAACTTTGCACAACTGTTTCAGAATTATATTCACTTTTAATCAGATTGAAAAATGAAGACATTTTATAAAGTATTCTTAATCCTTTTTATTATTTTTATTAGTATAAGTTTCTACGCCATCGATTGGAGAGCAGGATTTTTTGATGATGAAAATACAAAATTCATATTCTCTATTTCCTCAGGAATTTTAGGAATCATTGTCGTTTATATTCTGCATACCTGGAGTAAGTTAGCAGATAAAAAATAAAAAAAACGCTTCAGATTTCTGAAGCATTTTTTTATTCAATTTCTGAAAGTGCGTTTCTTAAAAACCGGATACTTGTTATATTGATTTTTGATTGATTTTGTGTATTATCCCATTGCGAAAGAATTTCTTCCACCAGTTCATCTTCACATTCATATTTATCTTCATCATCAAACATCACCGTTGTTGCAAAATGAATAAGTTCGTCTTTACTCAACTCGTCCGCAAGAAATTTGTCACAGATTTTTATTAATTCTGTTCTGGTAATAATCATAATATTTTAATATCTCTAAAACTCTAAAAACGCTTCAACACAAACTATCTGTCATAGAGTTTATCGTACAATTTGATAAAATGTTCTTTGATGACTTTTCTTTTCAATTTTAGAGTAGGTGTGAGCAAGCCATTATCTTCAGTCCATATTTCAGGTGTTAATTCTATTTTTTTCACCTGTTCCCATTTGCCTAGATGAGCATTGATTTTCGATAATTCTTTCTCGATTTCAGCCTTCAGTTCTTTGGAATTGGCAATTTCTTCCGGAGAACTTCCAATACTGATATTATTTTTAACAGCCCAGTTTTTTGCAAATTCGAAATCGGGCTGAACCAAAGCTGTCGGCATTTTTTCGCCATCGCCAACTACCATTATTTGTTCAATAAATTGTGAAGCTTTCGCAAGATTCTCAATCACCTGAGGTGCAACATATTTCCCGCCGGAAGTTTTGAACATCTCTTTCTTCCTGTCGGTAATGAAAAGGAAATTATCTTCATCCAGCATTCCGATATCACCCGTTTTGAAATAACCGTCTTCCGTGAAAGCTTCTTTGGTTTTTTCCTCATCTTTATAGTAACCTTGTGTCACAGTCGGGCCTTTTACGGTTATTTCACCATCTTCCTGGATTTTCACATCGATATTTTTGATAGGCCTTCCAACCGAACCGATTTTAGTGAATCCGAAACTGTTCACAGCCATTACAGGCGAGGTTTCTGTTAAACCGTAACCTTCCAGAATCGGAATTCCTGCTGCGTGAAACATCGTGTTCAATCGTTTGGACAGAGCCGCCGAACCGGAAACCAATGTGATAATGTTACCACCAAGACCTTCTCGCCATTTGCTGAAAACCAATTTGTCCGCAATGATATGAGCCAAAGATTTTGAATCACCGATTTTATATTTTTCAGCGACTTTAAGAGACCAGAGAAATATCCTGGATTTGATGCCGCCGGCTTCCGTTCCTCTTTTGTAAATCGCGTCGTAAACCTTTTCTACCATTCTTGGAACAACGGTCATATATTGTGGTTTCACTTCTTTCAGATTGTCGCTGAGCTTTTCGTTACTTTCTGCAAAATACATCGAGATGCCATTGGTCATAAAAAGATACAAAACCATTCTTTCGTAAACGTGGCAAAGCGGAAGAAAGCTCAAAGCTCTGTTTTTTGAATCTTTGTAAGGCACTCTGTCTTCGCATCCTAAGACATCGGAAACTATATTTTTGTGTGTCAGCATCACGCCTTTTGGTTTGCCGGTGGTTCCGGAAGTGTAAATGATCGAAGCCAGTTCATTCTCAGAAATCGAATTTTTTATCGAATCGACTTCCTGTTGATTATCGGTTTCTTTTCCTAATTCTAAAAGTTCTTTCCAATTCTTAGCATTACTGACTTTATCAAAGGTGAAAATCTCCTGCAAATCGGGTAATTGATTTTTTATTGAATTGATTTTATCAAATAATTTTTCATCGGAAACGATACAGATTTTCGAATCGGAGTTTTCCAGATTATAAACACAGTCTTCACCAGAAATCGAAGGATAAATAGGAACCGTAACCAAACCGACCTGCAAAGCGGCCTGGTCAAAAAAACACCATTCCACTCTGTTGTTGGAGGATATAAGACCTATTTTATCACCTTTTTTGAGACCATATTTTAATAATGCTCTTGATAACTGATTAGTAATTTCGATGTATTTTTCTGTTGATATCTTTTCCCATTTCCCGTTTCTTTTATCACAGACAAAATCATTTTTTTCGAAATTAGCTTTCGAATAGTAAGGAATATCGAAAATCCTTTTTACTTCCATTGATTGTTATATTTTAAACTTCCGTTTAGCGCAAATATAAATAAATATGAACTTCCCGAATGTTAATATTTGCATAAAAAAAGCTATCCATTGGATAGCTTCGGTTTATTCTTTATACATTCTGTCATATAAATCCTGAAATTCTGCTTTAATCGCTTTTCTTTTCAGTTTAAGTGTTGGTGTCAGCAGCCCGTCATCAATTGTCCAGACTTTTGGAGTTAGTTCAATTTTCTTGATCTGTTCCCATTTTCCAAGATGCTGGTTTATTTTTTCAATTTCTTTCTCGATTCTTGATTTAACGGCAGGATTGGCCGCAATTTCTTTTGGTGAATCGATGATTTTAACATTGTGAAGTTCCGCCCAGTTTTTGACATAAGCAAAATCCGGCTGTATCAATGCACAAGGCATTTTTTCACCATCGCCAACAACCATAATCTGCTCAATAAATTTGGATGCTTTGGCTAGATTTTCAATGACCTGCGGCGCAACAAATTTGCCTCCTGAAGTTTTGAACATTTCCTTCTTTCTGTCTGTAATGAAAAGGAAATTATCTTCATCCAGATGTCCGATGTCACCTGTTCTGAAATAGCCGTCATCGGTAAACGCTTCTTTTGTCTTTTCCTCATTACGGTAATAACCTTCAAAAACAGAAGGTCCTTTTACTACGATTTCGCCATCGGATTCAATTTTAACTTTGACATTTTCCAAAGGAATTCCAACGGAACCAACCTTAACTTTTCCAAAGCTGTTCACCGAAATTACCGGCGAAGTTTCTGTCAATCCGTAACCTTCCAAAATCGGAATTCCTGCTGCGTGGAACATTGTATTTAAACGTTTTGACAAAGCAGCAGAACCGGAAACCAATGTGATCAGATTTCCGCCCAGACCTTCTCTCCATTTTTTGAAAACCAGTTTGTCAGCAATCGTGTGCATAAAGGATTTTGGTTTCCCTAATTCGTAATTCTCTGCGATTCCTAATGACCAAAGGAAAATTTTCGATTTTAACCCGCCTGCAGCTGTTCCTTTATTATAAATTGAATCGTAAACTTTTTCAACCAGTCTTGGGACAACCGTCATATATTGAGGTTTCACTTCTTTGACATTTTCACCAATTTTCTCAATGCTTTCAGCAAAATAAATGGAAATCCCATTACTTAGATAGAGATAAAAAATCATTCTTTCGAAAACGTGGCAAATCGGAAGGAAACTCAACGCTTTTACTTCTTTATAGTCCAATCCTTTTTCTTTTGGTATTCTCGGTGTACTTGCAGTCACGTTAGAAACCAGATTATTATGGGTTAGCTGGACACCTTTCGGTTTGCCGGTTGTTCCGGAAGTATATATAATCGTCGCCAAATCTTCAGGATTGATAGCTCTTGCCAAATCATCCACTTCAATTTGTGTCGCGTCATTTTCGCCAAGATCAAGAATCTCGTTCCAGTTTGGAGCGCCATCAACATCATCAAAAGTAAAAATCCCGGCTAATGAAGGAATATTGGGTTTTGCATTGGTTAGTTTTTTGTAAAGTTCGGCATCGGAAACAAAACAATATTTGATTTCGGAATTATTAAAAATATAAACATAATCTTCCTCAGAAATTGTAGGATAGACGGGAACTGTAACCACTCCGATTTGTGAGATCCCCAAGTCCATCACTGCCCATTCGGTTCTGTTGTTAGAAGTGATGAGTCCTATTTTATCTCCTGGTTTAATCCCCAGCTTCAGAAGTCCTCTGGAAATCTTATTCCCCTGATTGATAAACTCAAGCGTAGATGTTTTATTCCAATTTCCATTTTTTTTTGTCACAAGACAATCTTCTTTCGGAAATTTTTCCATCGCCAAAGCGGAAAAGTCAAATATTCTTTTAACGTTCATAAAATATCCTTATTAATATATTATTAAAATTGAGTTTACATTATCGTAAATATAATTTTTTTTTCCAAGATAACAAAATGTTATAATTTCCTTTGAAATTTTCTCAAAAAGTTTAAATTTACGGACGAAAAATTTAATCAAAAACATATGGATTTCAATCTTACAGAAGAGCAACAGATGATTCAGCAAGCCGCAAGAGATTTTGCACAAGCAGAACTTTTGCCGGGCGTTATAGAACGAGATGACCAACAAAAGTTTCCGCACGACGCAGTTAAAAAAATGGGAGAAATGGGATTTCTCGGGATGATGGTTGACCCAAAATACGGTGGTGCTGGTCTGGATAGTGTTTCTTATGTTTTGGCAATGGAAGAGATTGCTAAAGTTGATGCTTCTGCAGCGGTTGTAATGTCGGTGAATAACTCTCTGGTATGTGCAGGTTTGGAAAAATTCTGTAATGAAGAGCAAAAAATGAAATATCTGAAACCGCTGGCGAGTGGCGAAGTGATTGGTGCTTTTGCTTTGTCTGAGCCAGAAGCTGGTTCTGATGCTACTTCTCAGTCAACAACAGCCGAGGATAAAGGTGATTACTACTTGTTGAACGGAACCAAAAACTGGATTACCAATGGTGGAAATGCGACTTATTATATTGTAATCGCTCAAACCAATCCTGAGAAAAAACATAAAGGTATTAATGCTTTTATTGTAGAAAAAGGTTGGGAAGGTTTTGTTGTTGGAAAGAAAGAAGATAAATTGGGAATCCGTGGAAGTGATACGCATTCTTTGATGTTTACTGACGTGAAAGTTCCTAAAGAAAACAGAATCGGGGAAGACGGTTTTGGGTTCAATTTTGCAATGGCTGTTTTGAATGGCGGTAGAATCGGGATTGCTTCTCAGGCTTTAGGTATTGCTTCCGGCGCTTACGAGCTGTCTTTGAAATATGCGAAAGAAAGAAAATCTTTCGGGACAGAAATCATTAATCACCAGGCAATTGCATTCAAATTGGCAGATATGCACACAAGTATTATGGCGGCGAGAATGTTGATTTACAAAGCAGCTGCAGAAAAAGATGAAGGTAAAGATATCTCAGAAAGTGGCGCAATGGCAAAATTATATGCTTCTCAGGTAGCCATGGATACAACGATAGAAGCGGTTCAAATCCATGGAGGTTACGGTTATGTGAAAGAATATCACGTTGAAAGAATGATGCGTGATGCCAAAATAACTCAAATCTACGAAGGAACTTCGGAGATTCAGAAAATTGTGATTTCCAGGTCAATTGCAAAGAAATAATTTGAAATTTATCTCAATACTAAACCTTTCTATTTTCAGAAAGGTTTTTTTGTTGAATTAAGAATTTAAAACTTCGGATTCTGTAAATTTGTTTTAAAATCAATAATCATTTATCGCTCATCATTTATAATCAGATGTCGGAATTAAAGAAAATCAGGGAAAAACAAAATCTGACTCAAGAAGAATTGGCAGAAAAGTCGGGGCTTTCTGTAAGAACCATTCAACGAATCGAAGCCGGGACTGAACCGAAAGGTTATACTTTGAAAACTTTGGCTTCAAGTCTGGGTGTTTCTCAAAAGGATTTATTGACACCGATTATTCCGACAGAAGAATCGATTGTAGAAAATCCAATTGTTGAAGAACCTGTTTTACCAATAGAAAATGAAACGATTGAAAATTTGACTTTAATCAAAATCATCAATCTATCTTCACTTCCGTTATGTTGGTTTCCGATAGCCAATTTTCTACCTCCATTATTGATAATGTTGATTTCAAAACAGAAATCTCCACTTGTCAAACAAATCATTTCGCTTCAAATTATTTTAGCTGTTATTGCTCCAATTATTTTTATGTTAGTTGTGATTTTAAAGCTTGGTAAAGCGTCAGTAATGGTAACAATGATTGCTTTAACATTAGTGAATATTTTTATTATTCTTAGAAATGCTTATCAATTAGATAAAAAACAAAGTCTTTATTACAAGCTGGATTTCAATTTGTTATGATCTTGTCAGCCAATTGTCGGGTGATTGTCGGGCTCAATTTTTGACTTAATATCAATTAATTCTGAACCTTTGTCAAAAAATAAAACAATGACAAAACAATTCGGAATTATCTTCCTTTCTCTATTCCTTTCTATCGGAAATCTGAAAGCTCAGATTGATAAAAATTCACCGTTGTTCCTAGAGCTCAAAAAGCAGGACAGTATTTTTTTTGAACGTGGATTCAATAATTGTGATATCGCTTATCTGGAAAAATCAGTGGGTGATAATTTGAAATTTTATCACGATAAAGGTGGCTTTCAGGACAAAAAATTATTCTTGGAAAGAACCAAACAAAACATCTGCGGCAACCCGAATCAAAAGCCTATCCGAAAAGTTATTGAAAACAGTCTCGAAGTTTTTCCACTTTACAATAATGGCGAATTATATGGCGCCATACAATCCGGAGAGCATCGGTTTTTTATCCGTGAAAAAGGAAAGCAGGATGCTTTAGGCGGTCAGGCAAAATTTACTACAGTTTGGACGAAGAAAAATGGAAACTGGATAATGAGCGATATCCTGAGTTATGATCATGGCGACGCTAAATTGGATGACAAAGCGAGTAGCATTGAGCAACTGATGAAAGATAACAACATTCCGACTTTAGGATTAGGTTTGATTGAGGATGGAAAATTAACAGGCATAAATGTTTACGGAACTCATAATGGTAAAATGTCAGCGGCTTATAACAGTCTTTTCAATGTGGCTTCTTTAACGAAACCGGTGACTGCGATGACAGTTTTACGCTTGGTAAGTCTTGGAAAATGGAACCTTGATGAACCGCTTGATAACTATTGGATTGACCCGGATATTGCGAACGATTCCCGTCACAAAAAGCTGACCACGAGATTGATATTAAGTCATCAGACAGGATTTCCCAACTGGCGTTGGATGAATAAAGATAATAAATTGAATTTCGAATTTGAGCCAGGAACAAAATATCAATATTCAGGAGAAGGTTTCGAATATCTGAGAAAAGCCATAGAGAATAAATTCCATAAAAGTCTGGAAGAACTGGCTAAAGAATATGTTTTCCAGCCTTTGGGAATGAACGATACGAGTTATATTTGGAATGAAAAAAAAGATGCAGACAAAATCGTGATTGGTTATGATAGTAACGGAAAAGCTTATGATATTGTGCGGAATAAAACCGCTAATGCAGCAGATGATTTGACAACGACTGTGGAAGATTACGGAAAATTCCTGGTTGCGGTTATGAATAATGAACTGTTGTCGCCTTCGGTTTTTGAAACGATGAAATCCAAACAGGTTGAAACCAAAAAGAATAAATATTTCGGACTTGGCTTTGAAATTTATGACTTAGGAAATGGCGAAATTGCTTTATCACACGGCGGTTCGGACAAAGGTGTCAACACAATTGTTTTTCTTTTGCCTAAAACCAAACAAGGTCTGATTATTTTTACCAATGTAGATGACGGCTACAAAATCTACCGACAGCTGATTAAACAGTATCTTGGTGATAAAGGTGAAAAGATTATTGATATTGAAACAAAATAAATTTGATTACAATAAAAAATATTTCGGCTAGCTCAATATTGCAGCTTTAAAGACATTTGCTTATAACACTTGAACTGTCATTTCAGACTGATTTGTCGAAGTCTAAAAAAAATAATTACAGTTAATAAAATTTAATTGTAATTATTTTTGTTACATTTAGAAATTAATTCTAACTTTGCACTGTTATGAACAACACACGATTTGCAACCGCTATCCATATTTTGACACTTCTTGCGAAAGATCCGCAAGAATGGCTGACGTCTGACTGGATTGCCGGAAGTGTGAATGTAAATCCTGTGATTGTCCGTAAAGAATTGATTAACCTCAAAAAATCTGGCTTAATAGAAAGCAGACAAGGAAAAGTGGGAGGTGTGAGAATTGCTAAAAATCCTGAACAAATCAATATTTCAGAAATTTACAAATCAGTAAAAAATACGGAAGTTCTCGGTAAAAGAAATCAAAATCCGAACCCGCTTTGTAGTGTGGGGAAAGACATCAACAAAAATCTTGATATTTTATTTGGTGAAACAGATGATTTGGTTTTCCAGTTTTTGAAAGGCAAAAAATTATCAGATTTTACCAATCAATTCGGTTAAAAATTTTTGACTTAAATGTAACAAAATATATTACAATTAATTAAAATTTAAAATTATGAGCAAAAAAGTAGCAGTAATCGGAGCAACAGGCTTCGTAGGAAAACAAGTTGTTAACGAATTATCAAACAGAGGTTATTCTGTAAATGCCATCGCAAGAGACAGCTCAAAAGTAGAAGCGAAAGATAACGTAACGGCAACCAGCGCAGATGTGAATAATGTAGAAGAATTAGCAAAAGTTTTGGAAGGAAGTGATGCTGTTATCAACACTTTCAACGCTGGTTGGACGAATCCAAATCTTTATGACGACTTTTTAAACGGTTCCAGAAACATCGAAAAAGCTGTTGAAAAATCAGGCGTTAAGAGATTTATTACCGTTGGTGGAGCGGGAAGTTTGTTCATCGATGGGCAACAGTTGGTTGACAGTCCGGATTTCCCTGCTGACATCAAACCGGGCGCAACAGCTGCAAGAGATTATTTGGACGAAATCAAAAAGAACGAAACATTGGACTGGACATTCTTCTCCCCGGCAATTGAAATGCATCAGGGAACTGCCGGCATCAGAAAAGGGACTTACAGAACAGCCTTGGAAAATCCAGTTTTTAACGAAGAAGGAAGAAGCATTCTTTCTGTGGAAGACGTTGCTGTGGCTTTGGTGGACGAGTTGGAGCAAAACAAATTCGTTAAACGACGTTTCACAGCAGCTTATTAACATTGTTACTATATCAAAAATAACCCCTTCAGAGTTCAAAACTCTGAAGGGGCTTTCTATTAGGATGACAAAAGTCTATCATCTATTAGTCTATTATCTTAAAGTCTAAAAAAGCACTACTTCTCATAAACCAAATAACCATAAGCAGGAAGGCTCACATCCGAACCTTTGATTAATTCAGCTTTATTATTGGTGAACACATTCTTGTAACTTCCCACCGAGTTGTCATCTTCCAATTTGAAATTAACAGCATCTTTTGATGTATTAATCAAAACCAAAACTTCACGTTCTCCATTTTTTCTTAGATAAGCCAAAACTTTTTCGTTAGAAGTTGTGTTAATCCAATAAGTCGTTACAGCAGGGTCGCCACCTCTTAAGGCTGGATTTTCAGATTTAAAATTTAGGAGGATTTTGTAGAAATCTTCCTGTTCATATTTTCCATTCCAAGGAATTGGGTCTTTTTCGAAAAACTCCAGACGTTTTGTTTTCATTGGTAATTCCTGCCCAGAATAGAGTAGTGGAACGCCATTCCATGTTGCTGAGAAAACAGCTAAAGCCGGTGCGAAATCGCCGTATTTTTCATATTCGGTTCCGTTCCAGGAGTTTTCGTCATGGTTTGTTGTAAACCAAGCTCTCATAGAGTTATCTCCAATTTTAGAATATTGTTCCAAAAGATTTTTAAGATCAGAGAGCGGCAAATGTTTCTGATAAAAATCCTGAGAAAGATGCATCCATTTCCAGCTGTAACTGGCATCGAAAACCTTTCCATAATCAGGATTTTCCAATTCATCAAATTCGCCTAAAAAGAAAAGCGGTTTCAGTTTCTCCACTTCAGGTCTTGCCTGTTGCCAAAAATCAACTTCTACCCAGCTTGCAAGGTCGCAACGGAAGCCATCGATATTAGTTTCTTTAACCCAATATTTCATTGCGTCTATCATTGCCAGACGCATTTCTTTGTTGGTATAATCCAACTCGATAATGTCATCCATTCCACTGGCTTTATGAAAACTTCCGTCAGCGTCTTTCAGATACCATTCCGGATGAGATTTTGTCCAAACATGATCCCAGCCGGTGTGATTGGCAACCCAGTCGATAATTACCTTGAATCCCATCTTGTGAGCTTCATCTACAAGGTGTTTGAAGTTTTCCAAAGTTCCGAATTCCGGATTGATTGTAGTATAATCATAAGCCGCATAAGGACTTCCCAAACTTCCCTTTTTGTTTTGCTGAGCGATAGGTGTAATTGGCATAAACCACAATGTCTTAACGCCCATTTTTTTAAGTCTTGGAAGTTCTTTTTCAAATGCTGCGAAAGTTCCTTCGGGTGTATATTGTCTTACATTAACTTCGTAGATATTGGTCGTGCGTTTCCATTCTTGTGGGTTTTCCATAGTATGATTCTGGGTTTTACAGGATAATAATAACGCGGCGATTGCCGGTAAAAGAATCAGCTTTTTCATTGCTAAATTTTAAAAGTCTATTTTGTAAATGTAATGAAAATAAAAAAGCCCGAAAAATTCGGGCTTGTTAATATTTTATAAAAACGGGACTAATCCTCATCGTCTTCTTCGAAAACATCATTATATCCTGTTTCTTCTTCGTCATCGTTATAATCATCATCTTCATCATCAAAATTCTCTTCCTTGAATTCTGCATCAAAGTCTCCAAAATCATCATCCATAAAAGGCATTGCAGATTTTTTACCTTTACTATTATCGCTACCATTTTTGCTTGGCGCTTTCAGAGGAACATTACCGAATCTGTATACCGTAATAGGATAATTAACAGCAGGCTTTTCGTCATTGATTTCTAATAACTCACAGAAAAATTCCCAAAGGTCAATAAAACCATACTGAAATCTCATTTTTGCGCCTACTTGCTGGAAACCTTCATTCAGATAGATATCTGACATGATTTCGCCGTCTCCGTCATCGCTCATATCTTCCAAAGGTACTGCTTGTCCTTCGTTCCACTCATCATCAGAAAAATAAAAAGATGACAACTCTTCTCCTGGTAAACTGAACGCACTCTTGATACCCAGATGAAGATTCCAAAGCGTTTGTTTGTCTTTGATTTCGATGTCTCGGAAGATTGTGTCTTTGGCGTCTAGAATTACTCTAATCTTATAAACCATTGTTGCTTTTACTTTAACTTTATTAGTTCGACTTAATGTTGCAAATATAAAACAAATGAGATTTCATAAAAGTTTCTTGGAAATTTTTTTTCAAAAAAGTTTTTTATAAATTTTGCGCTTCCCGATTCTGGTCGGCCAGCTTAAGAAATTTATATTTTTCTCAGTCTTTCTAAAGGCGATTTTTCCAATTTGAATTTGAATTTGGTTCCGGAAAGATAAACGCTTTCCACTACAATGCCCTGTTTATGAGCTTCCATGATATGCTTTACAATTGCCAATCCTAATCCGGATCCGCCATCTTTTCTATTTCGGCTGCTTTCTACGCGGTAGAATCTTTCGAAAATTCTTGGGAGATTCTCAGGTTTTATTCCCATTCCGTTATCTTCTACAGAGATGTGGATACTCCTTGTTCCCTCTCTCGTAGAAACAATGATCTGAGCTTCTTCGCGGTTGGCATATTTTACAGCATTAGAAATCAGATTAATTAAGACCTGGGAGATTCTTTGCTTATCCGCATATACAAAAAGCTGTGATTGCGTTGTCTGGAGTTGCATGGTCATGGATTGTTTTTCTGCTTCCATTTCCAAAAGATCAAAAACTTCCTGGATCAGATTATTGATATCAAAAGTACTGTATTTTAAGGCAATCTGTCCAGATTCGAAACGGTTGATCATGTCCAGATCTTTTACAATATTCAGAAGTCTTTCTACGGAATTATCAATTCTTTGCAGATACTTATCGCGAATGTTAAGATCTTCTACGCCACCATCGCGAAGCGTTTCTATATAGCCCTGGATCGAAAACAAAGGTGTTTTGAGCTCATGAGAAACATTACCTATGTATTCTTTGCGGTAGTTTTCCATTTCCTTCATCATGTCGATCTCGGCATTTTTCTGATTCATTTCGTGAACTTTCTCTTCGAGTTCTTTGAAACCGATATCTGTGTCAAAATCGTGGATAATATCCTCAGGAAGTATATTTGTAATTCGTCTGATTTGATTTTTGCTATAAAAACTAAAAAGAAATTCCAAAACAAAATAATTCAGGATAAAAACGAGTAATAATGTGAAGATCAGGAAATAATTGAAATCCTTGGTCTTGAAATAAACATCATCTGTATAGACTTCAAAAAGTACAACAACAATGCCTACAACAACCACCAATGATAGTGATGCCGCAACAGATAACCAATTGATTTTGACCGAATTTCTTATTATCATTTCAAAAAAAAGATTTTCTTTTTAGAAAATCTTAAACTACTAATTTATAACCAATTCCCTTGAGCGTCTGGATAGTGTTAATTCCTAATTTTTCTCTCAATCTTCGGATATGAACGTCAATCGTTCTTTCTCCTACAATCACATCATTTCCCCAGACCTTTTCCAGGATCTCTTCTCTTTTGAAAACCTTTTCTGTGTTAGATGCTAATAAGTAAAGCAAATCGAATTCTTTTTTCGGAAGGAGAAATTCTTCTTTTCCTTTTGATACCTTGAAATTGTCTTTGTCAATAATAAGATCTCCAAACTCTATGTAATTGGAATTTTCCTGAGATTGTGCACCCAATTGCAAAAGAGCAGCAACTTTAGAGATCAGAACTTTTGGTTTGATCAGCTTTACGATATAATCATTAGCGCCCGCCTGATAGCCTGCTAATTGAGAAAACTCCTCGCTTCTTGCAGATAAAAATACGATTAAAGTCTTTTGTAATTCTTTGATTTTGCGAAGATCCTGGCAAGTTTCGATACCATCTTTCTCTGGCATCATAACATCTAGCAGAATGAGATCCGGCAGTATTTCTTTTGCCTTTTCTATTCCTTCGTTACCATTGCTTGCGGTAAAAACCTGATAACCTTCTTTTTCCAGATTATAAGAGATGATCTCAAGAATGTCCTGTTCATCATCAATTAAAAGGATTTTTTTACGATTCATTTCGATTTATTAATTATCCCAAAATTAAAAAAAAATGAACTCTGTATCACTAAATGTTTAAAGTTCATATAAATTTAACATTTACAAAACAATTATTCGAGGTTTTGGGATAATTTTCGATATTAATATTCAACTATTTTTATAAGCGAGAATCGTTTTATTTTTCGGGGAAATTAAATTAAATTTGCACCTCACGTTCAGATTATGGAAGAAGAAAAAAAATCACTCAATTTTATTGAGCAAATTATAGAAGATGACTTGGAAAATGGCTTGGAAACGTCACAGTTGCGTTTCCGTTTTCCGCCGGAACCTAATGGTTATCTTCACATTGGCCATACAAAAGCAATTTGTATCAATTTTGGATTGGGGCAAAAATATAATGCACCGGTTAACCTTCGTTTTGATGATACCAATCCGGCAAAGGAAGAACAGGAGTTTGTAGATTCTATCAAAGCGGATATCGATTGGTTAGGTTTCAAATATGATCAGGAATTATACACTTCGGATTATTTTGAGCAATTATATGTTTGGGCTTTAGAATTGATCAAACAAGGGAAAGCGTATGTGGATGAACAGTCTTCCGAGGATATCACGGCACAAAGAAAAAATCCTTTTGAAGCAGGCATCGAGTCTCCTTTTAGAAATCGTCCGATTGCAGAAAGTCTTGAACTTTTTGAGAAAATGAAGAATGGAGAATTTGAAGAAGGAGCGATGAGTTTGCGTGCAAAGATTGATATGGCTTCTCCAAATATGAATATGCGTGATCCTGTGATGTACAGAATCCTGAAAAAGCCACATCACAGAACAGGAGAAAAATGGAAAATCTATCCGATGTACGATTGGGCGCATGGAGAATCTGATTATATTGAGCAAATTTCACATTCATTATGCTCATTGGAATTTGAGAATCACCGTCCACTTTATGAGTGGTATCTTGACCAGGTCTATGATGACGGAAAAGTAGCACCAAAGCAAAGAGAATTTGCCAGGATGAACGTTTCTTATATGGTGACTTCCAAAAGAAAATTACAAAGATTAGTTCAAGAAGGTATAACAACAGGCTGGGACGATCCAAGAATGCCGACTATCTCCGGACTAAGAAGAAAAGGTTATACACCAACATCAATCAAAAACTTTATCGAAAGAGTCGGAGTTGCAAAAAGAGAGAATCTTATTGATATACAATTATTGGAATTTTTTGTAAGAGAAGACCTTAACAAGATTGCAACCAGAGTAATGGCAGTTGTAAATCCCGTAAAACTTGTCATAGAAAATTATCCTGATGATAAGGAAGAATGGCTGGAAACTGAAAATAATCCTGAGGACGAAAATGCTGGAACAAGACAGGTGCCGTTTTCAAAAGAGCTTTACATCGAGAGAGAAGACTTTCAGGAAGAGGCTGATAAGAAATTCTTCCGTTTAAAATTGGGTGGAGAAGTTCGCCTAAAAGCGGGTTATATTATTAAGGCTGAAAGAGTAGAGAAGGATGAAAAAGGTCAAATCACTACAATTTTTGCAACTTATGATGAAGATTCAAGATCAGGAAGCGGAACCGAAGCAAGTCTTAGAAAAGTGAAAGGAACACTTCATTGGGTTTCTGCAAAACACGCTTTGCCAATCGAAATCAGAACTTATGAAAGATTGTTCACTACGGAACAGCCTGACGCAGAAAAAGAAGTTGATTTTTTAGAATTTGTGAATCCTCAATCGTTGAGAGTATCTTACGGTTTTGCAGAACCAAGCCTTAAAGAAGCTACTTTGGATGACCATTTCCAATTCCAGAGAATCGGATACTACATCAAGGACAGAGATTCTTCTGATGATAAGTTGGTCTTCAACAGAACAGTTACGCTTAAAGATGGTTATAAACCTTAAATTTGAGAACTAAATAAAATATTAATTTGAAAATCAGTCATTTGGCTGATTTTTTTTGTTTTGATGTAACAGAAATAAATTGCTTGTTGTCTTATCATCAAGCAACAGAAAACTATGAAAACTAAATTTTGTATCTTGATCCTGACATTTGTTTTTTTGCAGATTTCCGCACAGAAAACTATGGCTTCTGATAGTATTTCCCGCAAAAAACTACAAGCAATAAAGAAGGATCAATCGGTTAAAATAGATGGGATTTTGGATGATGAGATCTGGAAAAACGTTCCTGTTGCAACCAACTTCGTAGAAAGACAGCCTAATAACGGAAAACCTCAGGCTGACAGTTTGAAAACTGAGGTTAAATTTCTTTATGACGATACAGGATTATACATTGCTGCTCAAATGTATGACCCACAACCTTCAAAAATTTTAAAAGAATTAACCGAGAGAGATAACATTGCCAATGACGATTTTTTCGGAATCATCATTAACGGATATAACGACCATCAGCAGAGTCTGGAGTTTATTGTGACTGCGGCCGGCGTTCAGGTAGATGGAAAATTGACCACTGAAAACGAAGATATGTCCTGGAATGCGGTTTGGTACAGTGCCGTTAAGATCAATGAAAAAGGCTGGGCTGTTGAAATGAAGATTCCTTTTTTTGAGCTGCGTTTTCCTAAAAAAGAAATGCAGGAATTTGGCCTTAATATGATTCGGAAAATTAAAAGGACCAACACGATGTATGATTGGAATCATGTCGATAATCAGAAAGGAAATTACACGTTATATGATGGCGTTCTGAATGGCGTTACTGATATCAAAACACCAACCAGATTATCTTTCACACCCTATTTTTCGACCTATGTTAATAATTTTGACGGCAAAACGGAAATGAATGTCAATGGTGGGATGGATTTGAAATACGGAATTAATGATGCTTTCACTTTCGATATGACCTTGATTCCGGATTTTGGACAAGCTAATTTTGATAATTCGATTCTTAATCTGACGCCATTTGAACAACAATTTGCCGAGCAACGTTCATTTTTTATGGAAGGAACGGAATTGTTCAGCAAAGGTGATATGTTCTATTCCCGAAGAGTTGGCGGAAGTCCGTCGAGATATCCAATCATTGATGAAGAAAAAGAAACCGTCACCGAATATCCTGGAAAAGTAAAATTATTCAATGCTTTCAAAATTTCTGGAAGAACAAAAAAAGGTTTGGGAATTGGGATTTTCAACGGAGTGACGGAAAAAATGGAAGCCACAATCCTCAATAATGAAACCGGTGCAATAAGAAAAGAAGTGGTGGAACCCTGGACCAATTATAATGTTTTGGTCTTTGACCAGCGATTTGGTGATAACTCATCTGTCACATTAGTCAACACGAATACGACAAGGTCTGGAGATTTCCGTGACGCTAATGCCACCGGATTATTATGGAATATTGCCAACAAAAAGAATACTTACAACTATTACGGGAACTTCAAAGGAAGCTGGGTGATGAACGATGAGACGAAGTTTGGAAACAGAGGAACGATTGGCATTGGAAAATTTTCCGGTAAAAATAGATTTGAAATCAATGCCAATTACGTCAGCAAAGATTGGGATATCAACGACCTTGGTTTTTCTACCAAAACCAATTACGGAAATCACAACGTATGGTACGGATACAGAATCCTTCAGCCGACCGGAAAATTGAATAATATGTATCTCAATTTCAATTTGAATTATTATCACAGGTTAGAGTCGTTCCTGAATCAGAAACTGGTCTTTAATCACAACAATTCATTTACGAACAAAAAATTCCAGAGTTTCGGTGGAGGCGTAGAGTTTACACCATATGGAGAAAAGGATATCTATGAACCAAGAACATTTGGAAGATATTTGAGAGTTCCCGGATATTTTGACAGTTGGCTTTGGTTCGAAAGTGACAGCCGTAAAAAACTTCAGTACAATATCAATGTGGATTATTATGCTTATGATCAAAAAGGAAGAAACTATGTTGTTCCGTCATTGTATCTGCGTTATAGAGCTTCCGATAAAATGAAAATAATTTGGCAATTCAATCCGGTTTTCAGTAATAATGAAGTGGGATTTTCCGGCAAAGATGCAAGCAATATTTATATGGGAAGGAGACAGAGAAATACTTATGAAAATGCTATTACAGGGCAATATACGTTCAACGAAAAAATGACTTTGGCATTGGCATTCAGGCATTATTTCTCCGATGTTACTTACAAGCAGTTTTACATTCTGAATAACGATGGTAGTCTGGATTCCAATACATCTTATAATCCAAATCTTAATGGGACTTACAATTCCTGGAACGTTGACTTGAGGTATTCCTGGTGGTTTGCACCTGGAAGCCAGTTAACTCTGCTTTACAGAAACGCAACCAGCAATTATCTGGAGATGTCCAGATTGAAATTTAAAAATAATTTCGATGAACTTTTCAATGCGCCCATGATTAACAATTTTTCACTAAGGATTACCTATTTCTTAGATTATAACAGGATGAAAAACTGGTTTTAGATAATCTGGACAGCTTAATCCGTCCTCCGTTCCCGCTTTTTTGACATTGCGAAAGAAATGAATCGATCTTTTATACTATTCAAGAATCGCAATGTCAAAAAGAGCTCCACTCAGGCCGGGCTGCGGACATTTGAAACAGAAACACCATTTCAAACTTGAAATGGTGTTTCTGCAATAAGTGATAAGACATTAATAATCATTCATCATTAATTATAAAACGTCTCTTATTTCTTCATTCTTCTGGAAAGTTGCTTTTGCAAAAGGACAAAGCGGAATGATCTTCAGATTGTTTTCTCGGGCAAATTCTACCGCTTTGTAAACCATAGCTTTACCAACACCTTTTCCGTTGTAGGCTGGTTCCACTTCTGTATGGTCAATAATGATCTTATCGTCTCCGGCCCAGGAATAGGTCATTAATCCTGCAGGTCTTCCGTCAAATGTTGCCACGAATTCTCCTTTTGTTTCCCGGTTATATTGTGTTACTTCTAGCATTTTAATGGATTTTAGTTAATACTTCTATGTCGTTGGTTAATATTTTGTGAACCGGACAGGCGTCTGCAATTTTGAAAAGTTTGTCTTTTATATCCTCACTGATTTCGGTTATTCCAAAATCAATCACTCTGCAAAACTGTGCGGTTTTTGTCTGGGGATAATTTTCAAGTTCCACTTCTACATTGATCTGTGGGATTTCCCAGCCTTTTCGATCGATATACATTCTAAGTGTTGCAGCAGTACAACTTGCCAGAGATGTTGCTAAAATTTCAAATGGATTGAATCCCTTGTTTCTACCTCCTTTATCAATCGGTTCATCCGTGATAATTTTGTTTTCTCCGGCTATTACTTCCGTATAATATTTTTCTGTTCCCAGACTTGCTTTTACTGTTACTCCCATTTTACGAATTGGTTTTATAGCTCAATGCGCCGGATGGACATTTCATCAGTTGTTCTTTCAGTTCTTCCGTTGTAGCATTTTCAGGTTTTATCCAAGGTCTTTCTTTCGGATTGTAGACTTTTGGAAGAGATTTTACACAAACTCCTGCATGGATGCATAATTTTGGTTTCCAGAGAATGGTGATTTCGCCTGTCTTATATTCGTGGGTTTCCATTAGATCTGATTTTTGAAGTTTTCAATTTTAAAATTAAGTTCACTTAAAAGTTGAGGTTCGATAACGCCATTATCCGCATCAAAATTCTCATAGAATTTCGGAAGGGAAAAAGTTTCTTTGATGTCGGCACCGAATGCTGGAAAAAACTTTGCAGCTTCTGCCATGACATTGCCTGCACCATAACCGCCTGGTGAAGCGGTCATCAGGAACATCGGCTTATCCTGAAAAACCTTAACATTGATTCTGGAAGCCCAATCAAAGATGTTCTTGAAAGCAGCACTGTAAGAACGATTGTTTTCTGCCAAAGAACAGATAATAACATCACATTCTTCAATGTTTTTCAGGAATCTGCGAGCTTCTTCCGGAAAACCATTTTTCTCCAAATCGACGGAAAAAATAGGCATTAGATAGTCATTAAGGTCAATCAGATTGATTTCTTCGTTTGGAAAACTTTTCAAAACAAATTTCACCAGTTGTTTATTAATAGATGTGGAAGAGTTGCTTCCTGCAAATGCAAATATTTTCATAGTTGAGATTGGTTTAAAGTTGATCGTACCCTCCGAATTTTTCATCTACTATTGCTTTCCATTCTGGATGTTTCTTGATAAAAGCAAAAACGTATGGACAAAATGGTAACAGTTTTTTACCACTATCTTTGATGAGTTGTAATGTCTTTTCTACAACAGCTGCTGCTGCTCCTGTTCCTGCTAATTCCGGTTCCGCTTCTGTGTGGACAAGCGCGATCTGATGTTCTCTTTCTCCATAATTGATAAAAGCAAAATGTCCGTTAACTTCTATTTCGAAACGTTTTTTAGTTTCGTTTTTTACAAGCGGAATATTTTCAAATTCTGGTTTCATAATTTTATTTCTTTAAAGTTAGTAATTATTTGGTTCAAAATTATGCAAACCGGAATTGCTGGAAATTGATGTAGGATATTTTCTGTATGCTAGTACAAATTCAAATAAAAAAATCCTGTGAAAACTCCACAGGATTTGAGGTTAATATAATTGATTTGTGTTTTTATAATTCAGGTTCTGCTTTTACATAAGAAATAAGATCTGACATTTTTTTGAACTTATCCCCTTGATGTTCAGGTAAATTTCCTAATCTGTAATAGAAGCTTCTCATTCCTCTTTTCGTATTGATACTGATTATCATAATGTAATTAATAATGCCTTTTTCTACTTTTAAGAAAATAACTTTTCTTAAAGGTACTTCCAAAACAGGATGATGATTCGGTACAAGAGGATGTCTGTATTTTATGGAAAGAATATGTTCCGAGACTTCTAATGAGAAAGTCTTTAACATGATCAATCGCCATGTACAAAACATAAATACAACAAAAAAGCAGCTGTAAAGCAAGACCTTATCAATTGCAATAAATTTTTTTGCAAATAACAAAAACAATATATCCAATAAGATAATAAGGACGAATCCATACATCGCAAATGCGATTTCTTTTCGGTTATTCATTTTCATTTTAGTTGTAGTGTTAGTTAATCTAAATTTGAGTTCTTACCTGGAAAGAAGTACATTAATAGTACTGCATATCTATTGTAAGAAATCATAGCTAGATACTTAATATCCTTTACAGAGCCAGTTGGCTCTGTAAAAAAGATATTAATTTCATTATGTGTGTTTTCAGAATCAAAAAGTTCCAAATTATAATTATTGTAGATTGGTTATAATTGTTGACTTTTATTGATACAAAAATATCAGTAAATCGATATTCTAAACAAGAAAACACAATAGATGTATGTCGAAGGGGTTGTAGATATTTTTCTACAAGCAAAAAGTGTATAAGTGAAGATTGTTAATTGTATCTGAATTAATCATGATTATTTTTAATTAATTCTGCCAATTCTACGATATTTTCGATATTAAGCTTTTCAAAAATCCTCTTTTTAACCGTACTGATGGTATTTTGCTTCAAGTCTAATCTGCTCGCAATTTCCAGATTTCCTAAGCCTTTTGCGTATAATTCTGCAATTTCAATTTCTCTTTCTGTTAAGCTTTTAAGCGGATTAATAAGTTGAGGATTATTCATGGAGCTCATGAGAAGTTCCTGAGTCACGGGCGATATATATTGGCCGTAGCGTAACATTCTTAAAATAGCCTGCTTTATCTCTTCTTCTTCGCTCAGCTTGCTTAGAAATCCATTGGCGCCGGCATTGATGAACTTAAGAGATTGGGTAGCCTCATCAATACCTGTAAAAATCATGATCTTGATGTTGGGATTGATTTCTTTTATCTTTGGTAAAATTGATAAACTGTTTCCGTCCGGAAAATGAGCATCTATAATAGCAAAATCTATTTCATTAGCTTTTACAGTTTCCAAAATCTGTGAAAGATTGGTCGCCTGAAGAATTTCGTAATCTGAACCAATCTCTTCCAGCATAAAGACAAGCCCTTGTCTTATAAGGCTGTGATCGTCAGCAAGCAGAAAAGTGGTTTTGGTTTCTGACATTATTTATTAATATTTAAATTAATAGAAAATTTTACTGTTGTTCCTTTATTCAGTTCGCTGTTAACAGAGATGTTTCCGGAATATAGCTCTACAAGTTCTTTGCATAAGCTTAATCCAAGACCTGCACCAAGATTTTCCACATCTTCTGATAATACTCCCTGATAATATGGTTCGAATATTTTTTCCAAATCCGTTTCCGAAATCCCTGCGCCTGTATCGCTGATTGATGTAACCAGACGAACTGTATTTTCATCAACAGATTCTGTCCTTGTGTCAACGCTGATTTGTCCGTTCTCTGTGAACTTATTAGCATTTCCGAGGATATTCATAAAAATCTGATTGATTTTTGCCTTGTCAGAGAAAACCTCCAGATCAGGATTGATATTTTCATGGATAACGAATTTGTTACTTCTCGTTTCGATGTAAGGTTCAATAGAAGTCAGAATCGACGTTATTTCATTTTTAAGATTGAATAACGACGGAACGAGTTTATTTTCTTTGTGTTGATTTTTGGTATATTCCAGGATTTGATTGGCTTGTAACAATAATGAGTTATTGGTGAAGCTAATTGATTTCAAATATTCTTTGATACTTTCGTCATTGGTCTTTTTATTGATCCTATTGATAAAAATGCCGATGATTTTCAAAGGCGATCTCAATTCGTGACTTAGCATTCCTAAAATTCTGTTTTTAAAATTAAGGTTTTCATTGATTTGTTTGTTGGCAGAGTTCAATCTTTTTTCGTAGATGAAGGCGATTCTGGTAAAATACATAATCAATATGGACACGATAAACATCAGGATCATCGCACCAAAAACCAGATACATCCTTATTTTATTACTTTCGGAAGTCTGTTTTTCATATTCTTTCTCCAGTTCGGATTTAGAAGATTTTATGGCAGAATCATAGATGCTCATCAGATCATTACCATAGATCAAAAGATTGTTGAAAATCTTATAGAACCTGTTGCTGTGAGTTTTGTTCCGGGTAATATTAACCTGGACTTTTTGAACTTCCTTGGAATAATGATTGTTAATGGTTTTCACAATGCTGTCCATATCAGACTTGATTTTTTCACCAGTTGTCAATCCTCCGTTTTTTACCGTGATTATTGTACTTTCTTTTTGTACGTCAACTTTTCCGGCAATTGCATCTCCCAAACGTCCAAATAGGCCTTTCTTTTTTACAGTGTCAGAAACCGTTTTGGTCTGGATGTCAAATTTTTCATAATTATAGTTGTCGAAATTGTATTTTTTGAATTGTGGCGCATCCTCTCCAATCTTGAAAGATGATTTTGTAGAAAACTGATAGGTAGAATCTGCCAGCATTTTCAGTTTTTTGAACTCTGACGAATCCTTTTTTTGAGGTAAGAGAATATTCTCCAACCTTGGATTTTTGTAGCTGTTGATACTGTCCAGGTTTTTTGTGAGTCTTTTTACAGATTCGAAATAAGAATCCAGGTATTTTTTATCATTAGTAATCAGGTATTTTTGAAAATGATCCTGAGAATTTAGAAGCTCTTTCTTACAATCATCTGTTAAATTTTCCAGTGAATGGATTTCTTTTAACTGATTTTCAACAAAAGCCAGATTCTTTCTGGACATGAATTCGTTATAGAAAAAGCCGGCTAATATAATCTGGATTAATAATATACAAAATATAAGAAAATAATGAACTGTTTTTCTAAATCTGAAACTTATAGATTTCGGGTAATTTGATTTCATATTTTGTGTGTTATTAAGTTTTTAAATTTTTGAATTACTGATAATCATAATCTGCAAAAATAAAAAATCTAATAATTGTATTGCTTTACAAAATTCATAGTTAATGGATATACATATAACTTATATAAAGTTAATAAAAAATCCTGTAAAACTATATTTACAGGATAGTATTAATATGTATTATATAATTATAACGTTTTGAACTGCTCCAGCATTCTGATATCATTCTCAAAGAACATTCTGATATCGCTCATCTGATAAAGAAGCATAACAATTCTTTCGATTCCCATCCCAAAAGCATAACCTGAGTATTTGTCTGGATCAATATTCACATTTTTAAGAACTGCAGGATCAACCATTCCGCAACCCATGATTTCCAGCCAGCCTGTTCCCTTGGTAATTCTGTAATCGGTTTCTGAGTTCAGTCCCCAATAGACATCCACTTCAGCACTTGGTTCGGTGAAAGGAAAATAAGAAGGTCTCATTCTGATTTTTGATTTCCCGAAAAGTTCCGTTGTGAAGAACTGAATGGTTTGTTTAAGGTCCGCAAAACTCACATTCTCATCAATATACAAACCTTCTATCTGGTGGAAAATACAATGTGAGCGGGAAGAAACCGCTTCATTCCTGAAAACTCTTCCCGGCGCCAGGATTCTCATTGGCGGTTCATTGTTTTCCATATATCTGATCTGAACCGATGAAGTGTGTGTCCTCAACAGAACATCAGGATTCTGCTCGATAAAGAAAGTGTCCTGCATATCTCTTGCCGGATGGTATTCCGGAAGATTAAGTGCGGTAAAGTTATGCCAGTCGTCTTCAATTTCCGGTCCGTCTGCTACTGCAAAACCGATCGATTTGAAAATGTCAATGATTTTATTTTTAACCAGATTGATAGGATGACGAGAGCCTAATTCCAAAGGAAAAGCCGGTCTGGTAAGGTCCTCTTTTTCAAGAATAATTTTACTTTCCGAAGAAGATTTAAGTTCCTCCAGTTTTCCGTTAACAGCATTTCTTAAGATGTTGATTTTCTGTCCAAAATCTTTTTTCTGCTCATTTGGGATTTGTTTAAGGGCATCATAAAAATCATTCATGATTCCTTTTTTTCCATTAAATTTTAATCGGAATTGTTCGATCTCATCTTTTGCAGAAGATTGGAAATTTTGTACTTCTATCAGAAGGTCATCAATTTTCTCTAGCATTATTTCTTATAAAAAATAGACTGCAAAAATACGATTTTTAAAATAAAAATAAATGGCTTATATAAAACAATTTTATTTAAAACAAAACCCTTTCGGAGTTTTAAACTCTGAAAGGGTCGAATAATTATTATTGAATCTTAGACAAATTATTTTTTCTCAATCGCTTTCACTTTCATCTGAACATTGATTTCATTTTTAATCAGACCTTCTGCAGCTGGCATCTGGAATTTGATTCCGAACTCATCTCTGTTGATGTCTTTTGGTTCGGTTGCGATGCTCAATTCACTGCCTTTTATTTTTACATTTGCATTGAAGGTGGCCGGCTTTGTAATGCCTTTCAAAGTCAGATTGCCGTCCAGAACTGTGTTGTAATCGCTTCCTGCAGGTGCTTCGGAGAGTTTCGTAATTTCAAAAGATGCAGTGGGGAACTTTTCTACATCGAAGAAATCAGCGCTTTTAAGATGACCGATTAATTTTCCATTGCTTTCCGAATCTTTCAAATCCTCATTCGCAATAGAAGTCATATCAATCACGAATTGCCCGCTTTCCAGCTTGCCGTCTTTTACGGTCACTTCGCCACTTTCAAATTTCAAAGTTCCGATGTGGCTTGTATTGTCAGACTTTACAACTTTGAATCCTTTCCATTCCGCTTTACTGTTGAGGGTGTCCACGACATAGATTTGTCCGTCATTGGTAGTCAATACCTCGTTGCTCTCGCTGGTTACCGGTTTGTCCTTTCCACAAGAAATAACCAATACAGAAGCCGAAATGATTAATAATGCGGAGATTAAAGTTGCTTTTTTCATTTTAAAGTTTTATTTGTTACTTAGTTTTACGTTCTTTGCTAAAATAATAAAATTATTACACTTCCAAAAATACTATTTCCGTAAAATGTTGTTAGAAGTCAAAAATCTTTATTTCAATTATCAGACCAACCAGCCCCTTTTTCAAAACCTGAATCTGAATGTCGATGAAGGGCATATTATTGCTCTGGCAGGTGAAAGTGGTTGTGGAAAATCCACTTTATTGAGTTTGATTTATGGTTTAATGGACTGGCAGAGTGGGGAAATTATTTTTGAAGGGCAAAAGTTATTGGGACCAAAAGGAAATCTGGTTCCCGGTGAATCTCAAATGAAATTTGTTGCACAGAATTACGATTTGATGCCTTATGCGACAGTTGCCGATAATGTTGGGAAATTCATTTCGAATATCAATTTAAAATCAAAAAAAGAAAAAGTTCAAGAATTGTTGGATGTTGTCGGATTGACAGATTATGCGAAGGTTTTGCCTAAAAATCTAAGTGGTGGACAACAGCAACGCGTGGCAATTGCCAGAGCTTTAGCGATTTTGCCGAAAATGCTTTTGCTGGATGAACCTTTTAGTAATCTTGATTTTTCCAGAAAATTTGAATTGCGAGATAAACTTTTTAGCTACGTAAGACAAAATAATATGAGTCTTTTGATTTCGACGCACAATCTGGAAGAAGTCTTGCCTTGGGCAGATAAAATTGTGGTTTTGCAACAGGGGCGATTGATTCAAAATGATTCGCCGAAAGAAACTTATGAAAATCCTTATAATGATTATGTTGCAAAGCTTTTAGGCGAGGTAAATATTTTTTCAGAGGAAGAAAAATCCGAACTTAATCTTTCCAAAAAACATTATTTTCCGCATCAGATAAAAATTGCAGAAAATGGAGTAGAAGCTGTTGTTTTAGAAAGCCTTTTTGCCGGTTCTCATTACCGGAACAAGCTTAGAATTAATGATAAACCAATCGTTGTTTATTCTCAAAATG
This sequence comes from Chryseobacterium sp. 36-9, assembly GCA_001898785.1. Classification (GTDB taxonomy): domain Bacteria; phylum Bacteroidota; class Bacteroidia; order Flavobacteriales; family Weeksellaceae; genus Epilithonimonas; species Epilithonimonas pallida. Next base: position 57,772 of record MKVE01000047.1, read on the forward strand.
TACTTTCCGGAAACGTATTTTTAAAGTTTTAATTATCCCATTTTATATATTGTTGATAAAATATGGATAACTTATACATTATCAGTTGGTTGGAAAAAAAAATTTTCTTAGCTTTGATTTACGAAAATTTAAAGGAATTTTTTGGTTAATTCTCTTTCTGCCTTAGGGACTGGAAATTAGTTTCTTTCACGAAACAATCAGAGTCTTTGAAAGTTTACCCTGCCAAAACTTTCCTTTTTTTTTATGCCTTTTTCACAAACTCGGACTTCAAAGCCATAGAACCGAAACCGTCAATTTTGCAGTCGATATTATGGTCAGAATCCGGACGTAGGCGGATGTTTTTAACTTTTGTTCCTGCTTTTACAGGTTTTGGAGCTCCTTTGACAGGAAGATCTTTGATAACGATTACAGAATCTCCGTTTTGCAACTCCTTGCCAAGAGAATCGAATATTTTGCCTTCGGAAGAAACTTCAGCAGGATCCCACTCGTGGAAACATTGTGAACAAACCATCATTCCGTCCTGTTCATAGGTGAATTCGGATTGGCATTTTGGGCAAAGAATTGTATCGCTCATAGTTTTTAATTTTGAGATGCAAAGGTAACATTAAAAACAGATATTTCGAAATGAGATAATTCATAAGACAAGAAAATTCGTCATTCATCATCTATAATTCATCATTAATTTTTAGATTTGTGCGCAACTAAAATAAATCATTAAAATAAAAATGAAACGCTTCTGCGTTCCATCTAACCATTAAAAAATAAATAAGTAGTAGATGAAAAAAACCGCTTTGTACGATAAACACGTTTCTCTAGGTGCGAAGATCGTTCCTTTTGCAGGATTCGAAATGCCTGTTCAGTATTCAGGAGTTACAGAAGAACATTTTGCTGTCCGCGAAAAAGCGGGGATTTTTGATGTCTCGCATATGGGACAATTTTTCATCGAAGGTCCAACAGCAAAAGATTTGTTACAATTTGTAACTTCCAACAATGTTGATGCTTTGGAAAACGGAAAGGCGCAGTATTCTTGTCTTCCGAACGAAACAGGTGGCATTGTAGATGATCTGATTGTTTACAAAATCGAGGATGAAAAATATTTCGTGGTTGTAAACGCATCAAATATTGATAAAGACTGGAATCACATTGCCAAATACAATGAAAAATTCGTGGCCAAAATGGCGAATGCTTCCGATGAGATGTCATTGATTGCCATTCAAGGCCCAAAAGCAACCGAAATTCTTCAGAAATTGACTGAGACAGATTTGTCATCTATTCCATATTATCATTTCACAATAGGTTCTGTGGCTGGTTTTTCGGATGTGATTATTTCGAACACAGGTTACACGGGAAGTGGCGGATTTGAAATCTACTTCAAGAATGAAAATGCTGAACAACTTTGGGATGCTTTGACAGAAGCAGGAAAAGAATTTGGGATGATTCCTTGCGGATTAGCTTCCAGAGATACTTTGAGACTGGAAAAAGGTTTCTGTCTTTACGGTAATGATATTGATGATACAACGTCTCCACTTGAAGCTGGATTGGGCTGGATTACGAAATTCGATAAAGATTTTGTAAACAAAGCATTCCTGGAAAATCAAAAAGCTGAAGGTGTTTCCAGAAAATTAGTTGGTTTCGAAATGCAGGAAAAAGCCATTCCAAGACAAGATTATGAAGTGGTTGATGCGGAAGGAAATATCATTGGGAAAGTAACTTCCGGAACAATGTCGCCAATGAAAAGAATTGGGTTAGGTTTGGCTTATGTTGATAAACCCAACTTTAAATTAGGTTCAGAAATCTTTATCAGAATCAGAAACAAAGATATTCCTGCGAAAGTGGTGAAATTGCCTTTTGTTTAAATCAGATAAAATGTATAAGACTGATAGATAATAAAAAAAAAGCGTTCAATATTTGAACGCTTTTTTATTTATTTAGAATTATAAATCTATTTCAAATACTTCGTAATACTCTCGCTCATTGGATTGGTAGTGCTTACGAAACTATCAATCACATTTCCTTTTTCATCTAGAAGAATCTTCGTGAAGTTCCAAAGAATTTTCGTGTTTTTCACGCCATTTTCTTTTTTGTCTGTCAGGAATTTGTAGATCGGCGCAATGTCATCGCCTTTCACAGAGATCTTCGCAGCCATTGGAAATTGTACACCATAGTTTCTCTGGCAGAAAGTGGCAATTTCGTGATTGGAGCCAGGTTCTTGTCCGCCAAAATTATTGGCTGGAAAACCCACGACAACCAATTTGTCCTTGTAAGCTTCGTAAAGTTTTTCCAAATCTGCATATTGAGGTGTGAATCCACATTCGGAAGCGGTGTTGACAACCAGTATTTTTTTGCCTTTGAATTTAGAAAAATCAATAGTTGAACCGTCAAGTGCTTCCACTTTGAAGCTGTGAATCGATTTTGCCTGAGCCTTATTTTTTGAAAATCCGAATAATGATAGCATAATAACAAGTAAATATTTCATAAAGATAATTTAAAAATCAAATTTAAAACAAGTTTAGGAAATAATGGTTAATTATCAATTATCAATTATCAATTATCAATTATCAATTATCAATTATCAATTATCAATTATCAATTATCAATTATCTCAGATAAGTCCCCACTCCAGAGATTTTTTTATCAATTCTGATATTTTTGTACAATCTGTTTTCTGAAAAATATTTTTGCGATGTGTGGTCACTGTGTGATAAGAAAGGTCCAACATGCTGGAGATTTGCTTGGCTGAGTTGCCCAAAGCTAGTAATGACAGTATTTCTATTTCTCTTTTTGTGAGGGTGTTCTGAGGTGGTTGTTTATCAGCTTGTTTTTTATAGTGGATTTGATGAAAATCACTTCGGTTCCCAATTCCTACAACTAGAACAATATAAGAATTGGTTTGAGTGATGTGCTGGATATTGGTATGGATGTTAACGGCCTGTAGTAATCTTCCGTCTTCACTTTTGGCTATATGTAGAGATTGATGATGAAACATTTCGTAATTTCCTTTGTGGGTTCTCATACGAAAACAATAACTGCATTTTAAATTCTGTTGATGTTCCCAACCAATTTCCTGCATTTTTTCTATTGTTATTTTCTCTGCTTCCATCACAAAATCAAGGTCATCGGGGTGAATTAAATCAATGATTTCTTTAAGATATTTTGGAAATCTATTTAATCCATGAATTTTTAGTATGTTAATATGAGGACTTATAATGGTGCTGTCAGGAATATTGATAGCATAATAATAAAATTCTCCCATAGCAAACATTTCACCTATAATTTGTTCAATTGGTGGTGGTGAGTCAATACTTTTAGCGGTATTACTCAAAGAATCGGGATAAGCGTTCCAAACTTTCAATAATGGATGCCTCTTTTTGGAAGTGATTTGGTAATTTTCATTCATATTATTAGTTTTTTATAAAATTAATAAATATTCTTATTCAAAAATACCTTTTTTAAGGTATTTACTTGTGTTTGATATAGGGTTTATATTTGTTCTAAAACAATAGCCATGAAAATTCCTTTTCCTGCAGGGTTATGCATAATTGATTGAAATCCAATTTGTTTTTGGTGAAGTTTTAAAGAAAAATGCTTAATTAAAAATAAAAGCTATGAGAACAAAATTATTATTACTGTATATGCTTTGGGCGGGAATGGCTTTGGGACAGGAATCCGGAAAAAATATACCAGCTAAGCCGGATAAAAATTATGTCAATCATTCTACACAATTTATTGAATATAATTTGAAAAGTGGAAAATATGATAAGGATCTGAAACGGATAAAAGTACATACACCTGTGGTTTTTAAGATAACAAACGTAAATCCTTTTGTTTATAAAATTGCAATGACTCCAAAAGATTCTATTGTAGGAGAAACTGGTTTGGAAAAAGAATTTTTGGAATCAATTGCCAAAAAAGAAAAGGCAAAAGCCGAGGAAAAGTCTGCCGAAAAGGAAGCAGAAATCAATAAAACAATAAACGAAGTCCAACCGGTTGAAAAATCTGAAGCAATAGGTGATGATAAAAAAAAGGACAAAATAATAAAATCAGTAGTTGCTCTTCAAGAAGTAGAAAAACTACAGCGACAGAATGAAAAACTATCTCATTTGTTAGTTAAGGAAAAAGAAGTTTTAGAGATTATCAAAAATCAAATTAGAGAATTGAAAACGAAAGATTCTGTTGTGGCATTGAATGAACAACTTAATAGCAAAAATGTTTCTGTTACAAGATTGGAGGATAGTATTAACTTCAAAAAGAATAAAATATCGAATTTACAGAAAGATATCACAGGCAAAATACAGGAATATTATCAGCTATTAGACGATTTTACAAAAGCATATAGTGATTTTTCAGATAAATGTAGATTTGCTTTCAAGCTAGTGAGAGCTATAAAATATATCAATGCGATTGCAGATGACCCTAATCTTGATTATGATGGTTTTTTAAAATCAGGAATTATAGGAAAAAATGAAGACTTGTTGAAAGGAATAGAGCAAGTAGATGATTATCGTAAAAGTTTTTCGGAACTCAGTAATGCTTATTATAAATTATCAGTGACCAATCATCTTGATGAAGTATTAGAGCCTAGTGGTGCGGAAAAACTCCAGGCATACCCGAAGTTCCTGAAACAAAGAGCAGACCAGCTGAACCAATGGTTGATAACCTATAAAATGGATGATGCTTTGAAACAGGCAGTTTGGGTGGTTTCTGTTTTGAAAGAAAAACAAAACTATGAGATAACATCTGCTCCAATACAACCGGAGAATGACCTTGTCGAGTTCAAAGTGAAAATAGAACAAAGAAATAAAACACTTTCCGACAAGCTTTTCAAAAACAAAGAGTTTACCTACCGGCAAACGGTTTACGGAGGCACTCGCGTAGATTTTAGTTTAGGTTTGGCCGCCGGATATTATTGGGATGCACCAGAATACGAATATAATAAGGAGAATAAAATCCAAACAACTTACAAAAATATGCTTTCTCCATCTTTGGTAGGAATGGTTACAATGAGTTACCGAAAAACAAATTACATAGCTTTCGGAGGAAGTGCAGGTATGGGAGTAGATGTGAATGACGGAAAGATACAACTGACTAACTTCTTCATAGGGCCATCAATACTTTTTGGAAGAAATCAACGCATATTTTTGACAGCGGGACCTTCTGTGAAAAATGTAGGCAAGCTGAAAAGCGAATATAGTGATGTCCCTATAAATCCTCATACAGAAGACTTTTCTTCTTATATAAGAAGCGATTACAAGATAGGAGCATTCGTATCCATTACATATAGTCTTACAAAAGATACAAGAGCATTAATTAAAAACTTGAGATAACAAATGAATATCATTATAAAAGCTAACCTCAAAATTTTCGCATTATTCTCTTCTTGTATAATAGCGAACGCACAAAACGAAAAGGTCTATTCGCCTGCAAAAGACAACATAGTTTATTTTGTGAATGACGGAGAAACCACCTTTATTTCAGAAAAAATTGTAGAAGATTCTATAATCATAAACGGGCAAAATCCGGAAATATCTTCAGATTCTATAAAAAATAACGGGTTGCCAATGATAGAAGATTGTCCAAAATTATCAAGACGTTCGGTTTTGTGTGATTCCATTCAATCCCGAAGAGATGATACAGATCCAAACAGTGATTACGATTATAAATTTGAACGGGATATGGATTCCATCGTTTGCGCAGACCCAACCAAAGAATCAAGAGAAGAAATTAATAAAAAAATCCACGATGTTTTTGTTCGTTATGGTGATGAATTGTATTGCGATAGTCTTTCGTTTGATGTCCCGAAAGGGAATTTTCTGAAATTTGCGGTTACAAGTTCTTGCGGAGATTTTTTAGACAAAGCAGTAAGAGAATGGAAAGTGCCATTAAATAGAATTGACCAAGGAGACGGCAGAACTCCACTGGATTATATTAAAAATGAAATGGACCACAATAAAGGTTCAGCGACAGAATCAGTTCTTAAAGGTTACTATACACTTTTAAGAAAATATGGCGCAAAGCATAAAAGCGAACTTTCTCCGGAAGAACTCAAACGAAACGGTAAGCCAAACGGTCATAAAGATTGTCCCGCAGATGCACCTTGTAAAAAATAAGATCGCTTCCAGTATTCTAATAAAGCCAACAATCATAAAGCACTTAAAATTATTAAAAATCTGAAATAATATCAAAATAGAGATTGTTATTCATATTTTTCTATATTCTAAGTCTTTATTAATTTAAATATGACTATTCCTAATTTTTTCTTTCTCAAAGCCTGCCTATTTCCGGCAGGTTTTTTTATTGCGGCAATTCAAAAATATAGATACCTTTAAACAATCGAAAAATCAAAAATGAACAGAAAAGATTTTATTGCCTTATCTTCGTTGGGATTTTTGGGTTTATATGCTTGCGGAACTTCAAATCTTATGAATAACAGAAAACCTTTAGCCATTCAGCTTTATACAATTCGTGATGCTGTTGCAGAGAATTTGGAGAAATCGTTGGAAAGGTTAGCAGGATTGGGTTTTAAGCAGCTCGAAATCTACGGCTATGACGGGAAATTTTTTGGGAAAACAAGAAAGGAATTCCAGTCCATTCTGAAAAACACAGGCCTGGAAGTGATTAGTTCTCATCACACGACAGGAGTTATTCATAACAGCAAAGGAACGCTTCTGAATGATTGGGAAAAATCGGTTGAAGATCTGCATTTCATCGGTTCAGAATATATGGTTTGCTCATATCTTTTTGAGGAAGAAAGAACTTTGGAATATTATAAAAAACTTCCGCAGTTACTCAATAAATCAGGCGAAACAACGAATGAAGCAGAAATCGCTTTTGCTTATCATAATCACGATTTCGAATTTGAAAAATTCGATGATAAAACGGTTTATGATTTCATTTTAGACAATACGGATTCTGATTTGGTAAACATGGAACTCGATCTTTACTGGATTTCAAAAGCTGGATTCAATCCTTTGACTTATTTCGAAAAATATCCGAAAAGATTTCCGCTTTGGCACGTGAAGGATATGAAAGCAGGAAACAAAGATTTCACAGAAGTCGGAAACGGAACGATTAACTTTAAAACAATTTTCGAAGCCAAAGAAATAGCGGGTCTCAAATATTGGTTTCTGGAACAGGATTCCAGTGATAAAGATATTTTTGAAAGTGTGGAAATCAGCAAAAAGTATATTGATAGGCATTCTTGTTTCACAAAATAATAACTGAGCACAGCACCTTGGGTAACTAAAAATGTTTTCAATTTTGGTTAGAAAATCCTTGCGAACTTTGCGGTTAGATCTTTCAGAAAGAATATTTATTTTAACAAAATTTTATGATTTGTGAAATAAATCCCTTTTCTTTGCCGTTCTTTTATTTATGATAAAAATCGATGAGTGTTTACAGCAAGCTGGCTGAGAATCTCCAGTACATTTCGCCGTCTTTTTACAAAAGCAGATTTTTCAAAAAGCTGAAAGGTCTGACTGCTCATAATCTTTTGGAAAGAAAAGTGGAGCCGGAGTTTCTTTGGATCAAAGAGGTTTTGAAGGCTGATTCGGTTTTTATAGATGTAGGAGCCAATGTCGGTGCTTATCTTTTCAGTTTAGAAAACCATCTCAAACCGGAGAATATTTTTGCTTTTGAACCTAATCAGCAATTGTTCAAAAGACTGAAACGACTTTTTCCAAAAGTCAATTTGTTTTCTGTTGCTTTGTCTGATGTTTCTACTATTGCTGAATTCAAAATTCCTGTCATTAATGGCGAAAAAATCCATACCAGAGGAACCTTGCAAACTTCTATCAGAGAAAGGAATGAAGAGAAAACAATTCTTCAGAAAGTAGAAGTGAAACCTTTGGATGAATTGGTTTTTGATGAAGCTTATACTGAACAACATCAAAATACTCAGACAGACAAATTAAATCTTAAAAGACTCGATTTTATCAAGATCGATGTGGAAGGAAACGAGATGCAGACTTTGAGAGGTGCTAAGAAAACAATCAAAAAATACCAGCCAATTCTAATGGTCGAGATGGAACAACGCCATCACCATGAAAATCTATGGACTTTGATTTCCGAGATTGCAGATTGGGGATACTCAATCAATTATCTGGACAGAAAGACTTTGAAACCAACAAGTTTAACAGAAGAGTTCCTGAATCAGCAGAATCCGGATAACGTGAAGAATTACAAAGATTACATTAATAATATTATCTTTTTACCTGAGGCGGGAACTATAGCCTGACAAAGAACTTTAAACAGAAACTATGAGCGTCGTAGCAAGACAAGGTGTAAAATATTCGATAATTGGTTATCTCGGCTTTTTGTTGGGAACATTTTCGTCTATTTTCATTTTTCCTTACGATATGGAGTTTTACGGAAAGCTACGTTACATCTTGCCGACGGCCGAGATTTTGGTTCCTATTGTGGTTTTTGGACTGAGTTTTTCCAACGTCAAATTTTTCAGCAGAGTCAATGCTGATGGTAAGCATCACAATATGTTGTCGTTGTCATTATTGGCTGTTGTAATCAATTTTTTGATTTTTTCAGGAGGCTATTTTTTGGTTAATTTTCTGTTCCCGGAATTACAAAAATCCAAATTGTGGGAAATGAAACTTCTGATTCTGCCAATGGTTTTGGTTTTGGCTTTATCTTCGGTTTTCAATAAGTTTTTGACTAATTATAAAAGAATCGTCGTCCCGAATATCTTCGAAAATTTTATTCCGAAGATTGCCAACATTGGTGCATTTTGCCTGTTTTTCTTTTTGGGCGTTGCGGATAAGATGGCTTACGGATTTTTCTTTCTGATGTTTGTAATTTCGCTTGTAGGTTACGGCTATTATACCAACAGACTGGAGAAAATCAAACCGGATTTCGGATTGGATTATTTCAGGAAAGACAATTTTTACCGGGAGATTTTCACTTATAGTTTGTTCGGGTTTTTAGGAAATATCGGAAATTATATTGCTATTAACATTGATAACCTTATGATTGGTGAGTTTATCAATTTCCACGAGAATGGTATCTATAGTAACATCTACGCCATCATTTCCCTGATTACGGTTCCTCAGATGGGACTATTCAATATTTCTGCACCCATCATTAATAAAGATCTGGCTTCCGGAAATTACAACGACTTAGATAGATTCCACAAGAAGACCTCGCTCAGTTTATTTTTTCTTGGCTTGGTGTTGTTTTGCTGTATCGTTGTCGGATTCCCTTATCTGGCAGATTTTATGAAGAATGGAGAAGACCTACGTTCTTCGGAACCTGTGGTTTGGGTTCTAGGATTTGCAATGCTTTTTGATTTGGCAACAGGCTTTAACGGTCACATTATTTCCCTGTCAAGATATTATAAATTCAATATTGTCGTCATGCTGATTCTGGCAGTTTTGACAATCACAACCAATATGATTTTTTTGAGACATACCAATTTGGGAATCTTGGGAATTGCAATTGCTTATGCCATTTCGTTATCATTGTTCAATATCATCAAAATCGTTTTCAACTACATTAAATTCAAAGTTTTTCCTTTGGGAATTGAGATGATTTATGCCATGATTTTAGGTTGTATTTCTATTAATGTTGCGATTTTTTTGCCGGATTTCAAATTTAATATTCTTAATCTTTTCTATAAACCGACAGTAGTTTTGATATTACTTTTCATAGGTAATCATTTCCTGAAAATCTATCCGCTGGATAAGTATCTTAACAAAACTTTTATCAGGAGTCTTTTTAAATTTTAGTGTTGTCGGCTTTTTAATATTTGTTGATTAAATGAAATAGCTAATTCAATTGAGTCTGAATTGGTTTTGATGATATATTGTCATAATACTTAATCTGATTTAAAGTTATTCAATTTGTTGATAACTGTCAGATTAAGTATTGACTAATTCACATCATCTTATCACAGAAATTCCTGCATCCACCGTTAATTCGGTTCCGTGAATGTATGAAGCTTCTTGAGAGGCAAGAAATAAAACGGCATTAGCAATTTCGGCAGGCTCACCCAGTCTTTTGAATGGTATTGCCGGCAGAATACTTTGTATAGCACCATTAATTTGATCAGTGTTCAATCCTGTATTACTATAGATGTTTGTTTTGATATGTCCCGGACTGATGCCGTTCACACGAATACCTTTTTCCGTAAGCTCAGCTGCGAACGTTTTGATAAAAGATTGTATAGCTGATTTTGCAGAAGAATACACGGAAAAATTAGCTATCCCGACTTCGGTAACGAAAGATGTGTTTAGGATAATTGCACTTCCGGTTTTCATTAAAGGCAAAATTTGTTGAACGGTAAAAAAAGTTCCCTTTACCAACATATTATACAACTCATCGAAATGGGCTTCATCAGCATCTGCTACCGATGCAAATTTTCCGTATCCTGCATTGACGAAAAGAAAATCAATGTTTTCCGTATATTGCTTTACTTGTTTCCGCAAGGTGAGAACATCTGTCATATTACCTGCATTAGAGACGATTCCGAAGGCATTCTGTCCTAATCGTTCTACTGCTTGATTCACTGTGTCAGCATTGCGTCCTGTGATGATGGCTTTTCCATTTTCTTTGATAAATTGCTGGGCTGTGGCAAATCCTATTCCGTTAGTTCCGCCAGTTATAAGTGCGAATTTGTCTTTAAATCTTTGCATTGTTTTTTTTGTTTAATTTCTTTTGCAAAGATTATGATGTAAGCCATGTCAGAAAACCCGAAACTTGCTACATTTCTAAGATACCTGTTTTTGCGCCTTCCCAGCCAATGATAGCTGTCTTTCTTGTATTGCCCCACATATATCCACCAATTTTTCCCGAAGATTGAATAACTCGGTGACAAGGGATGAGAAATGCAACAGGATTACTTCCGATAGCTGTGCCAACGGTCCTGGAAGCATTTGGACTGCCGATTTGCTCAGCAATGTTATGATAAGAAGAAAGCCTGCCCATTGGGATTTTTAAGAGTGTTTCCCAAACCTTTAGCTGAAAATCTGTGCCTTTCAAGTGTAATTTTATTTCGGGTAATTTGCTCCAGTCATTCTGAAAAATAAACAACGCATTTTGCTGTATCAGGTCTAATTTTTGGTGAAGGATAGCGTTCGGAAATTTTTGCTTTAAATTATGTAGCGTATTGGCTTCACCATCGTCAAAAGCCATATAACAGATACCTTTTTTCGTGGAAGCAACCAGCAGGTTTCCAAACGGACTTTCTGCAAAGCTATAATTAATAGAAAGACTTTTACCACCGTTTCTATATTCGGCAGGTGTCATTCCTTCAATGTTAATAAACAAATCATGCAACCGTCCTGTACCGGAAAGTCCTGTTTCAAAAGCAGCATCAAAAAGCGTTGCCTGCTGGTCGGTCAGTAATCTTTTGGCGTGTTCGATACTGATGTACTGAAGAAATTTTTTTGGCGTTGTTCCTGCCCAATCGCTAAATAATCGCTGAAAATGATACGGGCTTAGATGTACCTGCTCCGCAACTTCGTCCAGACTTGGTTGTGTTTTAAAATTGGTTTTAATATAATCTATTGCTTCAGCAATTCTTTGGTAATTGATTTGTTTTTGTTGATCCATAGTTCTGTTTTATTTGTCAAATGTCAGAACAATATCGCTGTAAAACAATCCGAAACTTGCTGAATTTTGACGATTATTTAAACTCATTCAACTTTCCTCAGAGTATAAAGTATGGATTTTTTAGTACTAATGTTCATTTGAAAACCAAATATTCAATTTAGCACTGAACCCGCATTTTGTCAAACTGTTGTTGAACTAAACCTCCGGTAGCTTTTTCTCTTCGCTGTTTTATTAATTTTGGTAAAACAAACAATAAAATCTTTAAAATGG
>MKVE01000048.1:0-10814 GCA_001898785.1 Chryseobacterium sp. 36-9
GACTTTTTTGTTTCTGTGGTTGATGCTGAAACTGTTGTTGTTTTTAATATATTTTCCGGTTCCGAGAGACGTAGAAAGACTACCGTTGGTACCCTTTCGCTGATCTTTTTTGAGTTTGACGTTGATGATGGATGTTCCCGCCGCATCATATTTTGACGAAGGATTGGTAATGAATTCGATTTTTTCAACACTTGAAGACGGAATTCCTCTGAGGTAATTCGCAAGGTCGGTTCCGGTCATGGGTGTGTTTTTTCCATCGATCTGAACAAGCAGATTGGCTTTGCCACGCATACTGATATTGTCGTTGCTGTCGATGTTGACGCCGGGCGCTTTTTCCAACACTTCAAAGGCAGAGTTTCCAGTGGAAGCGATGCTATTTTCTACATTCAGGATCATTTTCCCGTCCTGTCTTTCGATGTAAGGTTTTGTTTTGGTAATGGTTACCGCTTCAATAGATTTTTCGTTGAGTGCAATCGAAGGAAGTATAACATTTTCATTAACGGAAACTTCCGAGTGATGAACTTCGGCACCGTTCTTATTGATTTTCAAATGGTAATTTCCTGATATCAAATCATTGAAAGAGAATTTTCCGTTTTGATCGGTGACTTCGGTTTTTACCAATTTGTTTTCCGAATTGAAAAGATTGATTTCTACCTGATTCGTATTGCCGGAATCAATCGTGCCTGATAAAGAGTGGTTTTGTCCGGATTGGGCAAACAAATTTGTGAAAAAGGAGACTATCCATAGAATGATGATTAGAAATATTCTGGTCATTGTGGTTGTTTTTTAATTAAGACTGATTTTTTGTTTCTCGCTGATTTAATTGATTTTCAGATGAGAGTTTTATTTTTTTGTATTGATACAGTTTTCTGCTATTTTGAGAAGGGCGGAGTTCATTATTTCTAACTCAGATTTAGAAACATTTTCTAAAGCCACGCTTCTGTTATTTTCTACAAGGTTCTGGACTTTTTCGATGATTTCTTTACCAGATTTGGTTACTTTCAAATTGGTTTTTCTACGATCGTTGGGATGAATTTCCCGAATGATGAATCCTGATTTGACTAATAAATCAATAATCCTCGTAACCGAAGCATTGTCTTTGAATACCAGATTTCCGATTTCGTTCTGTGTGATTTCTGGGTTTTCCAGGATGGCTTTGATGATGAGCCATTGGTCGATTGTGATATTGAAGCCGTTTTCTTTCAGTTGTCTTTGGGCGTAGCTTCTGTAAGTTCTGATGGCTTTGTCGATGTTGTAAAATATAATCGAATCTAATTTTTCCATAGTTTGAAATTTTAAAATGAGCTATCAATTATTGATATATCAATTAATTTGTTGTGATTGTTTTTGGTTTGTTACAAATGGGTGAAAAAAAAATAACATCATCAAAATCTGATGGTGTTATTTGTATAGCTGAGTTCTGATTTCTAGTAATGTTCTCTTAGCTTTTTCTTTATCTGGTAAATCTGGTAAAGAAGATCCGCAAATAGATTTAACTATCATTACAAGGAAGATTTTTTAGGAGGTAGATTTTGTTTTTGAATTACAAAAGTTTATTTCCCACCGCAGTTGCTAATGCTTCATTGATACTATTCACATTTAATTTGTCGAATAATTTCCGTCGATGAAACTTTACAGTATCCACAGAAACAAATAATGTTTCAGCGATTTCACTAATCGAAAGACCACGGCTATAAAGACCTAGAATTTCAATCTCCCGTTCGCTTAGATTAGTTTTATGTCTTTTTATCCATTGATTGGACAAAAAATTCAGATCCCAGACGGAGTGGCTGTTCTGTTTTCCAATCATAACATTACCAGATGAAGGATTTGTGGAAAGAGAAACCACACAAACAGCTTTCCATATTTTACCTGACTCGGTTAGAAAAACAGGTGTTAACTTATGATTAATCAGGATAGTTTTTTTGCTAGCAGATTTCAAATGAAAATCGTAGGAAATGATGTAGTCCTTTTTCTCTTCAATGGGAATTTTTTCGTAAAAATCAAATCCAGCATTGTTGATATCTATTAACATTTTGAAATCTTCTTCAGGAACATATTTTTGGTAAAATTCATAACCAAGGTTTAGAACCTCTTTGGGAGTCAGTCCCGAAAGAAAGAGTGGATTCTCTGAAACATACTCAAAAGCGCGCTTTTCATAATCAATGACATAGATGCTTTGGTACGTAAGTCGAGAAAAAGCTTTTATGACTTCCAGATAGGATTTGTCTTGTACCAAATCTTTTTCCGAAAGACTTTCTATAAGATTCTTTTGTGAAAATAAGAGCTTGTAATCCATCATCCTTGCGCAAACTACACAAAAGTGTAGTACCAAACAAAATTACATATAATATTTTTGTCTAATTATAAATCTAGCTCATATTATAAAAATCAAATGTGATAAGATGCAAACCCACCAAATTTTGACAATTAACCATAAACAAAAACGAATTGACCCGAAACTGATTAATTAAATGGACTGTAAGAATTGCAATAAAGAAATCGATTCAAAATTTTGTCCCGACTGTGGACAGCCGACTAACCTTAAACGAATTGATGGGCATTACATCATTCACGAGATTGAACACGTCCTGCATTTTGAACGTGGAATTCTGTATACGATTCGTGAGCTTATCGTAAATCCAGGACAAAATATTAGGAAATATCTTTCCGAAAACAGAAGCCGATTGGTAAAACCTATTATCTTTATTATCGTAACCTCGTTGATTTATTCTATTGTGACCAACTTTTTTCACATAGAAGAAAAATATGTAAAATTTGACGGAGGGAGGAATACAACAGTATTCAAAATTTTTAAATGGGTAGAAGAGCATTATGGCTATGCAAATATCATAATGGGAGTTTTTATCACCATTTGGCTGAAAATATTATTCCGAAAATTTCAATATAACTTCTTTGAAATTCTCATTTTATTGTGCTTTGTAATGGGAATGGCAATGTTGATTTTTTCAATATTTTCAATTCTTGAAGGGATATTTCATCTCAAACTATTCAATATTGGCGGAATTATGGGAGTGTTATATTGCTCTTGGGCTATTGGGAATTTTTTCGGCAAAGATAAAATCATCAGTTATGTAAAAGCATTCTTCGCATATGTTTTTGGAATGATAACTTTCTCATTATCGGCAATACTTTTAGGAATATTAATCGACATTATTATAAAATATTAAAATAAAATTTGGCTCAATTTCTTACCTAAGACTTATGAGTTAATATAAATTTCAAACAAAGAAATGTCTTAAAAATATGACAAAAAGCAAAAATCTACCAGAACTAACATTAAATGAACTTTACGCTGAAAAAAAGAAAAGCAAAAGTTTTTTAACTGGATTGGGATTATTAATGATTATTGTTTGCATAATATTAGTTTTTGTTGCTATCAAAAGTAAAAATTACGCAATGATTGCTGTTGCTTGTAGTTGCTTTATAACTCTACTTCCTATGATGACGCGCTTAGGACAAATTGAAAAAGAAATTAAAAATCGAGAACAAAAGTAATATACTAATTGGAAAATATCTGCAATTAATATCAAAAACCACCCATATCAAAGCAAACGGTAAAATAATTTAAGCTTTCCTAAACTTCTTCTTTCTCTTCCAATGCACATACTTGCCAATAATTATGCAAGTACGCAATCTTTTTGTTTTGTTGAAATTATTTTGGTTATTTTTGATTAAACTTTATTAAAATGGTTTTAGAACAACTGAAAAACACTCTGGAAACAATTAATTTCAAAGAAGTAATTGCTCTTATTGATGAGAATTATGATTTCACACCAACGAAATTCGCGAATGGAAATATTGTTAATGAAGCCAATGAAAATAATGGTTCCTGCAAAATTTTCAGCTTTGCGAAATTAAATCGATTTTCGAAAGATGATACTTTGGCTTTATTCGGGGATTTCTACAGAACGGATGTTTTACAAAATCCTGAAGGTGCTGACCATCAGAATATCAGAAATTTTATCAAATTTGGTTGGGATGGGATTTTGTTTGATGGAAATGCTTTGGAAAAAAAATAAGTAGTTAGTAATGGCTCACTTCTTGTAATAGTATTGAAAATTTAAAATATGAAAACAAGATTGTTAAGAATGGCTCTGACATGGGCTGCGCCTTTTATAATTGGTTATATTGTGAATAAAATAGAAGAGAAAGCCAATAAAAAGAAAACAAAAGTACCAGTAAAAGCATAGAATAACCACTGAATCTCAGTGGTTATTTATTTTGAAAAGTACCGACCACTTAGAATACAAATACCATTTTATCAAAAAAATACCATTTTGGCTTAAGTTTTGAATTTTTAATACAAATAAATAAATTATGAAAAGATATATCAATATTATTCCATTATTCCTAATATTAGGGTTATTGACAAGCTGTGAAGCAGTGGAAACTATTTTCAAAGCCGGAATGTGGTGGGGAATTATTCTTGTAGTTGGCGTTATCGGCTTAGTAATGTGGTTGTTATCAAGGGGTAAAAACTAAAAAAAGCGGGATTAATTCCCGCTTTACTTTTTTATAGGACCAAATCTTAAAGATTATCTAAAGTCTGGCTAAGATCATTATAACCTCCGCCATTATAAACATTTTCAAAACCTTGTGATTTGTAGAAATCTGTAGCTTTTCCGGAACGGTTTCCTGATCTGCAGAAGAAAATCACATTTCCTTCCAACGCTCTGATCTCATCAATATGAGCTTCGATATCTCCTAAAGGAATATTCTGCGCTTCAGCGATATTTCCGTCTACTTCCAGTTCCAAAGGCTCGCGTACATCAATCAAGTGATAGTTTCCTGCTCTTAAAACATCTTCTATTGCCATAATTTTAAATTTTACAGTTAAATAGTAACAAAACTACAATATAAAATTCAAATTTCCATATAAAATTGATAGTGTCAAAAATCGATTCCCGTCGGAATTAATTAAATGTCTTAATTTCGCAAAATATTTTATGAATCTTAAAGAAAGATACACGCAACTTATTAAAACCAAGGCTTTGGCTTTTGGTTTTCAGTCGTGTGGGATTTCTAAGGCGGATTTTTTGGAAGAAGAAGCCTTACATCTGGAAAACTGGTTGAAAAATCAATTTCATGGTGAGATGAAATATATGGAAAACCATTTTGATAAGCGTCTGGATCCAAGATTGCTTGTGGAGGGTTCCAAATCTGTGATCTCTCTAAGCTATAATTATTTCCCCGAAGAAAAATTGCAGAATGAAAATTTCAAAATTTCAAAATATGCTTACGGTGAAGATTATCATGAGGTCATTAAAGAAAAACTGAGATCTCTGGTTGCTGAACTCCAGGATGAGATTGGGGAATTCTCTTTTCGTGTTTTTGTAGATTCGGCGCCGGTTTTGGAAAAAGCCTGGGCACGGAAATCCGGAATCGGCTGGGTTGGAAAAAACTCAAACCTGATCACTAAGAAATATGGTTCTTTTTATTTTCTGGCGGAGATTATCTGTGACTTGGATTTGGTCGAAGATTCTCCTGTGACAGACCATTGCGGAAGCTGCACCAAATGTATCGATGCGTGTCCGACTCATGCCATCATTTCAGATAAAATTATCGATGGGAGCAAGTGTATTTCATACGCAACCATAGAACTGAAAGATCAGATTCCTGATTTTTTCAAAAACAAAATGGATGATTGGATGTTCGGATGCGACGTCTGCCAGGATGTTTGTCCCTGGAACCGTTTTTCCGCTCCAACTCTGGAAGAGAAATTTCATCCGAATTCCCGGCTCAAAAATTTTACAAAACAAGAGTGGAAAGACATTACCCAGGAGATTTTTTCCTCGGTCTTCAGAAAATCTGCAGTCAAACGGACAAAATTTGCAGGCCTAAAACGGAATCTCGACTTCTTATCTGAGTAAAATCCCGTTTGTCAAGCTATCTTTTCTTTTGAGCTCGCTTCGGTGCAACTTTTACTCTGATTTTTAATCTTTTGTTGGATTGACGTTTTTTCGGCATATATCAGTGATTTTTCGTTATTAAATTTCAAAATAAATTTTAAAAAATCCAAGGAAAATTAAAAAAAATTAACATAGCCGTTTTGCTTTAAAAATTTTATTATCTTTATTCTTCTATACGATTCGTAAAACGTCCGGATGAAAAAGAAATTACTAGTAATCATAAAAATCATCGGCTTCATTATTGGAGTCGTTTTTTTGTATATCATTTTGGGATTGTTGCTGCCATTGATTCCTGTAAAAGCCAAGAAGACAGATGATCCTAAAATAATAGAAGCTTATATCCTGACCAATGGTGTCCATACCGATCTGGTGCTTCCCATCAAAACAAAATATATAGACTGGAGCGAAA
Organism: Chryseobacterium sp. 36-9; assembly: GCA_001898785.1. Classification (GTDB taxonomy): domain Bacteria; phylum Bacteroidota; class Bacteroidia; order Flavobacteriales; family Weeksellaceae; genus Epilithonimonas; species Epilithonimonas pallida. Next base: position 6,343 of record MKVE01000048.1, read on the forward strand.
AACTACCGTTTGAAAACACCAAAGGAAAAGAGACAGATTTCAATTATATCTCTTTTGGTTGGGGTGATAAAGGTTTCTATCTTGACACGCCAACCTGGGCTGATCTCAAATTTTCTACTGCTTTCAAAGCGGCATTTTGGCTCAGCGAATCTGCGATGCATTGTACTTATTACAAAAAAATGACTGTAGCCGATGACTGCAAGAAGATAATGCTGACGGAAAAACAATATCAGAATTTGATTAAATTCATAGATGATAAGTTTGACAAAGATTCTGCCGGCAAATACATCTTGATAAAAACCGATGCAGTTTATGGAAATAATGATGCTTTTTACGATGCAAAAGGCAGCTACAACTTCACCTACACCTGCAACACCTGGGCAAATGACGGACTAAAAGCTGCCGGACAAAAAGCAGCGCTTTGGACACCTTCGGATTTTGGGATTTTCAGACATTATAATAATAAATAAACTAAAACAAAATTTATATCGTTTAGTTGTTAATACTTGTTATTAATCAAAACTAAAACTATGAAATTAACTTCAATCTTAACTGCTTTAATTTTTTTTTGCACCTTTATTTCTTATCAATCGCAAATTACTAACGAAGATAGACCCAAAAGTTGGGAATTACTTGGCATGAAGCCAATCTCATCTATTAATCTTCCTTCATTTGATTTTAAATCAATCCAAAAAGAAGATCAAGTCAGTGATAAAATTCTGGAAATTCCTTATCGATTCGGATATAAGTTTGACGTAAATTACAATCTTCAGAATTCAGGTAATTGGGAAACCTTATCTAATGGTGACAGGATTTGGAGAATTCGTTTTACTTCAAAAGGCGCATTAACAATGAATTTTATTCTTGAAGATTTTTTTATCCCGATTGGAGGAAAATTATTTCTTTATAATAATGATAAAACTGATGTTTTGGGTGCTTACACCTTCACCCAGAATAATACAAACAGAACCTTGGGAACTTGGATTGTAAAAGGAGATGATATTATTCTGGAATATTTTGAACCAGCAGCACAAGAAGGAAAAGGCACATTTACAATTAAAAAAATAACTCACGGCTATCGTTCAGGTGTTGATTTGAATGCATCTAGTGATTGCAATGTTGATGTGAATTGTTCAATTGGAAGTGATGCGGATCCTTTAAAAGATTTTTTAAAAAAATCTATTGGTTTAGTTTTAGTGAATGGTGATGCAATGTGTTCTGGAGCTTTAATAAACAATACTTCCAATAATAAAAAGCCTTATTTCTTAACTGCAAATCATTGTTATTCAGATCCGGCAACCTGGTCTTTTATGTTTAATTGGATTAGTACCAATACAGTTTGTGGAACAGGTGAAGATAGTATTAGTAATGCAGATTATCACACTATTAGTGGTGCTACTTTAAAGGCTAAGAGAGAAATTGCAGATTTTTGTTTAGTGGAAATTAATTCGGAAATTCCTGAAGAATGGGAAACAGTTTGGTCTGGGTGGGATAGAACAGGATCAGTTTCTCCCTGGGTTTTCGGAATACATCATCCTGCAGGAGATATAATGAAAACTTGTAGAGATAGCGATCCTATTGTTTTGGGAAATATGTGGCTTATTAATAATTGGGAAGTAGGTTATGCTGAACCAGGATCATCTGGCTCGCCACTTTTTAATAATAATGGTAAAATTATCGGACAACTATGTTGCGGAAGTACTCGATGTGTTGAAAATACATATTCTACGGGTAGTTACAGTTATGGCAGGTTAGATGTTTCTTGGGATGGAGGAGGAACTCCAGATACACAGTTGAAAAATTGGTTAGACCCGATTAATTCTGGAATAACAAGTCTAGATAGTTATCCTAGTATGAATTTAAATATTGAGGAAAATTTTTTTTCTAATCAGATTCAAGCGTATCCCAATCCCTCAAAAGGAATATTTACTATTGACTTACGCAAAGAAAAAAGTGAATTGAATTTTGAGATTTTTTCTGTTTCTGGTATATTGATTAGTAAAGGAAAACTAGAAAAACGAATTAATAAGATTGATTTGACTAGAAAATCAAATGGACTTTATTTATTAAAAATAATAAAAGATAACTCTGTTGTTAAAAGTATTAAACTTTTGAAAGAATAATTTTGATAGAGTTGGTAACAAAAAGCATTCTCAAAATCACATAATTTCATTAAATTTGCCAACCACAAAAAGCTTTAAATAAGCAAAATTAAATTATGACTTCACAAGAAATAAGACAGCAATTTTTAGATTTTTTCAAAAGCAAAGAACATTTGATTGTTCCTTCTGCGCCAATTGTCCTGAAAGATGACCCGACACTGATGTTTTCCAATTCCGGAATGACGCAGTTCAAAGATTATTTTTTAGGTTACAAAGAACCGAAATCATCCAGAATTGCCGATACGCAAAAATGTCTTAGAGTTTCCGGAAAGCATAATGATTTGGACGATGTTGGTCGTGATACTTACCATCATACGATGTTTGAAATGTTGGGGAATTGGTCTTTTGGCGATTATTTCAAAAAAGAAGCAATTACCTGGGCTTGGGAATTGTTGACGGAAGTTTACAAAATTCCGAAAGAAAACCTTTACGTAACCATTTTTGAAGGTGATGAAAAAGAAAATCTGGAGCGTGATACAGAAGCTTACAATTTGTGGAAACAATTCATTTCCGAAGACCGAATCATCAATGGAAATAAAAAAGATAATTTCTGGGAAATGGGTGCTAGCGGACCTTGCGGACCTTGTTCTGAAATCCATGTTGATTTGAGAATTGCTGAAGAAAAAGCCAAAGTTTCCGGACTTGAATTAGTTAATAACGATCATCCGCAAGTTGTCGAGATCTGGAATCTGGTATTCATGCAATTTAACAGAAAAGCGGACGGATCTCTAGAAAATCTTCCTGCAAAACATATTGATACAGGAATGGGATTTGAGCGTCTTTGTATGGCCTTGCAACATAAAGAATCCAACTACGATACTGATGTTTTCACACCATTAATTGCTAAAGTTGAGGAGCTTTCCGGTAAAAAATATACAGGGATTTTAACGGATGAAAAAGATATCGCTATCCGTGTGGTTGTAGATCACATCAGAGCAGTCTCTTTTGCAATTGCGGACGGACAGCTACCTTCCAATGGTGGTGCAGGTTACGTTATCAGAAGAATATTGAGACGAGCTATTTCTTATTCCTACAGATTTTTGGATAGAAAAGAGCCTTTCCTTTACCAATTGGTTGCTGTTCTTCAGGAACAAATGGGTAAATTCTTCCCGGAATTGGAAAAACAAGGAACTTTGGTTACTGAAGTAATTAAAAGTGAAGAAGAATCTTTTTTAAGAACCATTGAGACAGGATTAATTAGAGTTGATAAATTAATTCAGCAAACCATTTCCGAAGGTAAAAAAATATTGCCTACAGAAGAAGTTTTTGAATTGTACGATACTTATGGTTTTCCTGATGATCTAACAAGAATCATTGCTGAGGAAAAAGGCTTAACCATCGATGAAGCTGGATTTGAACAGGCTTTAAATCAACAAAAACAACGATCTAAAGCAGATTCGGCTCAGAAAGTTTACGATTGGGTAACGTTGGAAGAAAAACCAGAAAACTTTGTAGGTTATGATCAATTAGAATCAGAAACTTACATCACAAGATACAGGAAAGTAGAAAATAAAGACGGCGAATTTTACCAGGTTGTTTTAAGCGAATCACCTTTCTATCCGGAAGGTGGAGGACAAGTGGGTGATAAAGGAACGCTTGAAAATGCAGCAGAAAGCTTTGAAGTTCTTGAAACTAAAAAAGAAAATGGATTGATTATTTCTTTGATCAATGCGCTTCCAAAGGATGCTGGCGCAGTTTTCTATGCAAAAGTAAATGTTGCCGACAGGAAGAACTCCCAGGCTAATCACTCGGTGACGCATTTGTTGCACGAAGCTTTAAGAGAAGTTCTAGGAACGCATGTTGAACAGAAAGGTTCTTATGTTGGTCCGGATTATTTGAGATTTGATTTTTCTCATTTTTCCAAAATGACTGAGGAAGAGTTGGCTTTGGTAGAATCAAAAGTGAATGCAAAAATCAAAGAAAACATTCCGTTGCAGGAATTCAGAACTATTCCGATTCAGGAAGCTTTGGATAGGGGAGCAATGGCGTTGTTTGGCGAAAAATACGGTGACAATGTAAGAATGATCCAGTTCGGAAGTTCGAAAGAACTTTGTGGTGGAACGCACGTTAAATCTACAAGTGAAATTGGTCATTTCAAGATTGTTTCTGAAAGTTCTGCGGCTGCAGGAATCAGAAGAATCGAGGCAATTTCCGGGGAGAAATCAGAAGAATATTTCAAGAATTTGGAAACTCAGTTTACAGAAATTTCACAATTGTTAAAATCAAAAGATTTGGCAAAATCAATTGAAAAATTGTTGGAAGAAAACTCTGCTCTGAAATCTGAAATCGAATCTTTCAAAAAAGAAAAAG
>MKVE01000048.1:10829-31527 GCA_001898785.1 Chryseobacterium sp. 36-9
CGAAGATAACAACGGAAAGAAATTATTAGTTAAGAAAACTTCTCTGGATGCAGGTTCTGTAAAAGACATCGTGTTCCAACTGAAAAAAGAAATCCCGAATTCTGTTACAATTATTATTTCAGATGCGGGTGAAAAACCAATGATAACAGTTGGTGTTTCTGCGGATCTGGAAGCGAATTACCACGCGGGAAATATCGTAAAAGAATTAGCCAAAGAAATCCAAGGCGGCGGCGGAGGAAATCCGGGATTTGCTACAGCCGGCGGAAAAAATCTTGACGGAATCGAGAATGCTTATCAGAAAGCTTTAGAAATTTAATTATTAAATCAAATAACAGAAAACGCCCAAATTTGGGCGTTTTTTTATTTAAAAACTATTGATTAAAATTCTTAGGCGAATAGAAATACAGAAACTTCTTCTTTGCCATTTCGAAATCACTCCATTTGTCACAATCAATTTCATAAGCAACAACACCCGAAGTTGGTAAATTTACGATCTCATCGGAAAGTGAATTGGCGAAATTGGAGATCCCGTTGTTGTGAGAAAACAAGGCTAAACTTTTGACACTGTCATCCGTATCAAATATAACTGAGAGAAAATTTTCCTCAGACGGTCTGTACAACTTTTCTTTGGTGCTGTAATCTTTTCCGTAAACCTGAGAAAATAACTCGCAAGTCTGTTTGGCTCTAACAGCGGGACTTGTGACAAAGCTGTCAATATCTATATTGTTGAATCTTAGAAATTCAGCCATTTTTGGAGCGTTTGTTCTTCCAAGCTCGGTCAACGGACGGTCAAAGTCATCCATATCTTCCGGCCAGTCACTCTTGGAATGTCTAACCAGTAAAAGTGTTTTCATTCAAAAAGGGTTTAATCAAATAAAATTAGTAAAAAAAATCATCGGAAAATCTTTTCCGGAAATTATTTTCTAATAAAAAATTTAATTTAATAATTTTCTACGATTTCCATTAACTCGGAATAGATTTTCTCTGTAAAAGGCGTTTTAATATTCAGATCCTTTCCGTAATTGATAATTGCTCCGGCAAATAATTCCAACTCGCTATTCCCCTTTTTTACATTGATGTCCAGTTGTAAAGAAGTTGGGGTTGCAGGAGGAAAAGTCATGGCTTTTTCAAATGTTTTCTCAATAATGTCATCGGGTAAATTGATTCCTTTTTTGTCAGCAATCAATTTGACTTCTTTCATTATTTCCGTTGCTTCCAGTTTCTGAATTTCATCTGCGCAAACTGTTCCGATGGAAGAATTATATTTAGCTGTAACCAATCCAAAACTCGATACAAAAATGAACTTTGTCCATATATCTGTGAACGAATTGTCTTTAAAATCGAAATCAATTTGACTGTTTTTCATCAACCCGATAATCCAATCGATATCTGTGAAAGGATTGGCCGGATCTTTTCCAAAAATCAGTTTTCCTGCTTTTCCTTTATGTTCAACGATTCCTTTTTCTCTGATGTGGGAAGCGACGTATACACAAGCCGGCAAAATTGTATTGTCAGGAATTATTTTCCTGATTCTGTCATAGATATCTGCACCGTTCATCATTGGAAGGAGAATGGTTTTGTCCGTAATGACCTGTTTCAATTGCTTGCAAACATTTTCCAGATCATATTCTTTCACACAAATCAAAACCAAATCAGGATCGTTGATTTCAGAAACGCTCTGTAAGAGGTGATTCGGTTTTGTAATGCTGTTTGGATGTTCTGGAGAAAGTAATGTCAATCCATTAGTTTTTACAATGTTATAAGTTTGATCTCTCGCAATAAAAGAAATCGTAAACTGATTTGCCGTTTCATTAAACTGATTAATCTTAAAACCGAAATAACCGCCAACGCCGCCAAGTCCTACAACTACAATATGCTTCATTTTTTATAAATTATATCAAACGATAAATTTACTTAATTAATCGTAAAATAAAAGCAGCAATCACTCACGATTGCTGCTTTTATAACAACATACAAATTTATGAACTTGTATTGGTAGCTTCAAAAAATTATTTATATAAAGCTTTTATTGCTTCCGTAAATTAAAAATGTAAAGAAAGCTTTCATGGTTATCAGTCTGTTAGTTTTTAAGATTAAATTTAGAAACCCTAAAATTTTGCACAAATATAATCAAAGTCACCAAATGGTGACAATAAAAATTGTTAAATTTGCTTAACCTCCGAAATCATGACAAAACAAAACCCAAAAAACAGAACAAGAAATAAAGAAAGAAGCAAACAGCAATTTCTGGACGCGGTTGGAATTATTTTGAAAACGAAAGGTTATAAATATCTTAAAGTTAATGAGATTGCAGCAACAGCTGGTCTTGATAAGAAATTGATCTATAATTACTTTGGTGGAGTTGATCAGCTTTTGGATGAATATATAAAAACACAGGATTTTTGGAGCAATGTAAAGAATGAAAATTCGGAGATGGAAATTACTGACGGCGGAAAAGAATTTACCAAACAAATGCTGATTGAGCAATTTGATTTTGTTGCCGCAAACAAAGATTTACAAAAAATTCTGATCTGGCGACTGACAGAAGAGCGTACATCGTTGAGGAAATTAACAGAAGGGCAGGAAAAGAATGGCGAATTGCTTTTCAAAAGCATAACGGATCCGTACTTTCAGGATAAAAGTGAAGATTTTCGCGCAGTTGCTGCAATTCTTGTTTCGGGGATGTATTACCTTAACCTCTATTCCGAAGTTAACGGAAGTGTTTTTTGCGGGTTGGATGTTAAAACCAATGAAGGAAGGTCGAAAATTAAAAATGCTTTAAAAATGCTTGTGGATAAAACTTTCGAAGAACTGAAGTAGTTAAAACTCCTGAAACAGATAACGGTCAGGATAATTCAGTCTTTCACTTTTACGTTGACCGTTGATAACAATGTGGATGATATTCATCTGGTCATCGAAAAGATTATAGAGAAAGCTGACAGCCGTTTCCACTTTTTTAGGATTACTCACAGCTTCGGATTCCAGAAAAATATCAACACTTTCCTTATCTTCTTCATAACCAACGAATTTAACTTTTACGAATTGATTATTTACTTTCAGTTTTACATATTCGGAAGCATAATTTTTCAAGGCTTCGTTCATTTCTTTTTCAGATTTTGGATTGAGGAAATGAAGACTTTTTCCATATTTTTTATTAATGGCATTTTCCAAATCATCCATAAAAAACCGTCCGGAAATTTCAAACGTTTTTGACTTTTGGCTATAACTAAATTCCATAGAACCAACGTGATAAGGATGAACCCTGAACGAAAAAAGTGCGACAAACAAAGACAAAACAACAACCGCAGAAAAAAAGTTCTTCATCAGACCTAAAATTTAAATCGAAATTAATCATTATTTTCGTAATTCTTTTTAAAATGACAGGATGCAGGATTTTATTTTTTACCTGAAGTTGGGTTGGGAACACATTATTTCTTTGGATGCGCTGGATCATCAGTTGTTTATTTTGGCTTTGATTGCCGTTTATTCTTACAATGATTTCAAAAAAATCCTGATTCTCGTAACAGCCTTTACCATTGGGCATTCCATCACTTTAGCGCTTAGTTCGCTTAATGTTTTGAGAGTTCCGAGCAACTGGGTAGAATTTCTCATCCCTTTGACTATTGTTATCACGTCGTTGGATAATATTTTAATGAAAAACAATCAGAAAACGCTGATGACAATGAACTATTATTTGGCAATGATTTTCGGGCTCATCCATGGGATGGGATTTGCGAACACTGCCAGAATGATGCTGGCAAAAGAACAAAGTATTTTCGTTCCACTTTTAGGCTTCAATATTGGGTTGGAATTGGGTCAGGTTGCTTTGGTCATCGCGATTTTGATTTTACTTTTCATTCTGCTTAAGCTTTTCCGGGTCAACAGAAAAGACTGGATTTTATTCGTTTCCTCTGGTGTTTTCGCATTGGCTTTAAAAATGACTTTGGAGCGACTTCCTTTTTAATATCAATTTTTTTGATTTGGGCAGCCATTCCGCGCTCCGTTCCCGCTATTTTTTGCCTTCCAAAAGTCCTCGCAAAAAAATGAGCTCCACTCAGCTCGGGCTGCGATCAATTCTGTGTTTTAATATTCTGCTATTTAGAATTAATCTTTACTGGTGAAAATAAATACAAATCTTTATTTCATTCGTAACAATTTCCTAAATTTGATTACTTGTAAAGAATTATTATCTAATTGTTTTGAAAAAATGAAGTTAAAAGTTTTAGGACTTTTATTCTGTTCTGCTGTAGTGTCGGCACAGAATATCCAGAATAATCCGGGAAGCAACCACGGAAACAAATTTGAACAACTCGGAACCATCCTTCCAACACCTAATGTTTACAGAACCGCTTCTGGCTCGCCGGGACAAGCCTACTGGCAACAACGTGCAGATTATGACATAGAAGCTTATCTGGACGAGGACAAAAGAAATCTGAAAGGTTCAGAAACCATAAATTATTACAACAATTCTCCGGACGATCTGGATTATCTCTGGCTTCAGCTGGACGAAAATCAACAGTCATCTGTGAAAAATGCAGATTATCCTTCTTCTTCAACTTTACCGAAAAGAACGGTTTTAGAAAATTTAAAAGCATCAGAACTTCCTGTTTCAGATAATGGTTATGGTGTTAATCTGGAGAAAGTAACCGATGCTTCCGGCAATCCGTTGAAATATGTTGTCAATAAGACAATGATGCGTATTGACCTTCCAAAAGCATTGAAAAAAGGGGAGAAATTCGTTTTCAAAGTTAACTGGAATTACAATATCCCGAATCGTATCGAAATGGGCGGAAGAGGTGGTTATGAAAATTTCCCTGAGGATGGGAACGACCTTTACACAATGACACAATGGTTTCCGAGAATGTGTGTTTACAGTGATTTCCACGGCTGGCAGAATCATCAGTTCACAGGACGTGGCGAGTTTGCTTTGGTTTTCGGAAATTATAAAGTAAAAATGAACGTTCCTGCTGATCACATTGTTGGTGGAACTGGAGAATGCAAGAACTATGAGCAGGTTTTAACTTCTGAGCAATTAGCAAGATATAGAAAAGCAGAATCTGCCAACGAACCTGTAGAAATCGTAACGCTTGATGAAGCGAAGAAAGCAGAAAAGAATCATTCAAAACAGAGAAAAACCTGGATTTTTGAAGCCAATGATGTTCGTGATTTTGCATGGACCTCTTCAAGAAAATTTATCTGGGACGGGATGCGCGTAATGATTCCTGAAAATAATAACAAAGTAATGGCAATGAGTTTCTACGGAAAAGAAGCTTACGGATTGTATAGGAAATTCTCTACAAAAGCCGTTGCACATACGATTAAAACTTATTCAGAATTCACGATTCCTTATCCATATCCTGTAGCGCAATCTGTAGAAGCGGCGAACGGAATGGAATATCCGATGATCTGTTTTAATTACGGAAGAACAGAAAAAGACGGAACTTATTCCGAAGCAATCAAAAACGGAATGTTGGGTGTAATTATTCACGAAGTTGGACACAACTTTTTCCCGATGATTATCAATTCCGACGAAAGACAATGGAGCTGGATGGATGAAGGTCTGAATACTTTTGTTGAATATCTGACAGAAGAGAAATGGGATAACAAATTCCCTTCAAAACGTGGTCCGGCTTGGACAATCGTGGATTATATGAAGCTTCCGAAAGATGAATTGGAACCGATTATGTCCAATTCCGAAAACATCGCAAGATTTGGCCCGAATGCTTATTCAAAACCGGCAACCGGACTTAACATTCTTCGTGAGACGATTATGGGAAGAGAGTTGTTTGATAAAGCGTTCAAGACTTACGCCAAAAGATGGGCTTTCCGTCACCCTGAACCGGCAGATTTTTTCAGAACAATGGAAGATGCGAGTGGGGAAGACTTGGATTGGTTCTGGAGAGGTTGGTTCTATGGAACAGACCCAGTAGATATTTCTTTGGATAAAGTGACCATTGCGACACCTGATTTTGATGCCGTTCCAAAATCCGAAGCGGTGAAATATACTGTTGAAAAACCGGTATTGAATGAGTTTGAAGATGTTTCTAAAATCAGAAACAGAGAAGATAAGAATATCAAATTCTATGCTGATACCGACAAAGATGTTCAGGATTTCTATTACAGATATGACCGTGGACAGGAGAAAGTAGATACTTCAAAAGAATATTCTGTTACAACAGGCAATCTGGAAAAAGTTGATAAAAAAGATATTAAAAAAGAAGATAATGTTACGGCTTATCAAATTGATTTTTCTAATAAAGGAGGTCTTGTAATGCCAATTATTTTAGAATTCACCTTTGAAGATGGTTCGAAAGCAACGGATAAAATCAGTGTTCAAATCTGGAGACATAATGAGCAAAAGGCTTCTAAAACTTATTATTTTGATAAGAAACTGAAGTCTGTTCAGTTAGATCCAATGAGAGAAACGGCCGATATTGATACGTCTAACAACTTCTGGACCGCTTCAAGTTCATCAGAAACACCAAGCAAGTTTCAGGTTTTCAAGCAAAAGCAAAAAGATACAGCCAGAGGACCATCTAATGGAAAAGTAAATCCGATCCAAGCCGCTGGAAAGAAATAAAAATTATAATAAAAGAGTTGTTGATCGGTCAAGATTGCTAGAAACGGAAAATTAAAACTCTTGTAAAAATAATTTTTGTTTTAATTATTTGTAAAATCTATTTGCAGAGTGATGTAAACTACTATATTTGCATTCCAATTTATTATAATTATAAGCTATGAAAGAACTAATCGAAAAGATTAATGCTGAATTTGAAGCTTTCAGCAAAGAAGCAGAACAACAATCTGAAAAAGGGAACAAAGCAGCTGGAACCAGAGCCAGAAAATCAGCTTTGGAACTTAGCAAACTTTTCAAAGATTTCCGTAAAGTTTCTGTTGAAGAATCAAAAAAGTAAAAATCCAAAACCTCGTTTTTAACGAGGTTTTTTATTTATGTAATGACAGTCAATTTTTACACAACGGGTCAAGAAAATTTTCGACACTTTATTCATACTATCAATTATCAATTTTTATGGTTTCGTTTTTTGATTCATTCATATTTGCGTAAATTTATTGTTTGTAATTAATCAATATTTCTAATAGAAAAGAATGGAAAAGTATAATTACGGGGTTATCGGCCTCGGAGTAATGGGAAGAAATCTCCTTTACAATATTGCAGACAACGGTTTCTCTGTTGCAGGATTTGACCTTGATGCAGAAAAAGCCAGAGAACTTGAACAGGGTGCTACACAGAATACAGTTGTCAAAGGAACAGCTTCTTTGGAGGATTTTGTATCTGCATTGGAAACGCCAAGAAAAATTATTCTAATGGTTCCTGCGGGTAAGCCTGTAGATGCTGTTTTGGAAAATATCACGCCGCTTCTGAACAAAGGTGATATTGTTGTTGATGCTGGTAATTCTTATTTCAAGGATACCGAACGGCGTATTGCCGAGCTCGCTTCAAAAGGATTGCATTTTATGGGAATGGGTGTTTCCGGAGGTGAGAAAGGAGCCAGAACCGGTCCAAGCATTATGCCTGGTGGAGATTTGGAAGCCTTCAATCTTCTGAAACCTATGCTGGAATCGATTGCTGCAAAAGTTGATGGAGAAGCCTGTACCGCTTATATGGGAAAAAGCTCAGCCGGAAACTATGTGAAAATGGTTCATAACGGAATCGAGTATGCCATAATGCAGCTCATCAGCGAAGCCTATGATCTTTTGAGAAAAGTTGCAAACCTTAATAATGATCAGCTTTACGAGGTTTTTAAAGAATGGAATAACGGTGAAATGAATTCTTTCCTGATAGAGATTACAAGAGATATTTTCCAACAAAAAGATTCATTGACCAATGATTATCTTGTTGATCAGATTTTAGATAAAGCTGGCGCAAAAGGAACCGGCAAGTGGACCTCAGAACAGGCTATGGAAATTGGAGTTTCAATCCCAACGATTGATATTGCTGTAACCTCAAGAATCTTGTCAGCTTACAAAGATGAACGGATGAAAGCCTCTCAATTATATTCTGAAAAACAAATCATCGCGCCGGAAAATATCGAATCCTTTATCAAAGAAGTTGGTGACGCATTATATCTGGCGACTTTGATCAGCTATGCGCAAGGTCTGTCACTATTGGTTAAGGCTTCAGAAGAATATGCTTTTGATATTCCGTTGAAAGATGTTGTTAAGATCTGGCGAGGCGGATGTATCATCCGTTCCGTGTTGTTAGAAAAATTTTATTCAGCTTATACTCAAAATCCTGATCTGTCTAATATTTTACTAGACAAAGATATTTCCGAAATCGTCAAATCAAAACTCAAATCATTAAGAAGCACTGCTGCTTATGCTGTCCATAATGGCATATCGAGTTTAGGAATTCAAACGGCTTTAGGTTATTTTGATGCTTACACGACAGAATCTTTACCGGTGAATCTGATTCAGGCTCAACGTGATTATTTTGGAGCTCACACTTATCAGAGAATCGACAGAGAAGGCGTTTTCCACACATCTTGGAAAAGCACAAATAATTAAAATTAAACCATGAGTGATATAAATGTATTAACCGCCACTAATATTGTAATTTTTGGTGCTACCGGAGACTTGGCAAAAAGAAAACTTTTTCCTGCGTTTTATAATCTTTTTATTGATGGAAGAATGCCGGAGAATTTTATGATCATTGCGTTAGGAAGATCAGATCACAATGATGAATATTTTAGGAATTATATTAAAGTCAACCTTGAAGCTTTCTCCAGAAAAAATGTTACACCTGAGCACTGGGAAGCTTTTCAATCCCATATCACCTATTTTCAGCATCAGTTGGACGAAGAGAATTCTTACAAAAATCTAAATCGGAAATTGCTGGAATTTGATTCCGGTTTTGGTGTAAGAGGAAACAGATTGTTTTATCTATCAATCGGACCTAATTTTATTTCTACCATTTCCAATCATATCAAGAATGCATCATTAGCTTCTGAGCCGGACAAAGACAGGATCATTATCGAGAAACCTTTTGGTTACAACAAACAATCGGCTATTGAACTTAATCAGCTTTTGTCCGAGACTTTTGAAGAGAAACAGATTTATCGTATTGATCATTATTTGGGAAAAGAAACTGTTCAGAATATATTGGCTTTCCGGTTTGGAAATTCCATCTTCGAGCCTTTGTGGAATCACAGACATATCGAATCTGTTCAAATTACAGTTGCAGAAGAAGTTGGTGTAGAAACCAGAGGCAGTTTCTATGAGCAGACCGGCGCTTTGAGAGATATGGTTCAGAATCATTTGCTGCAGATCTTATGTATGGTTACTATGGAAGCGCCAGCCTCTTTAGAGTCTGATGAAATCAGAGATCGTAAAGTTGATGTGCTTAAATCCATCCGCAGAATCCCGGCAGATAAAGTTGACCATTATGCTGTGAGAGGTCAATATGGAAAAGGAATAATAAATGGGGTGGAGACAAAAGCCTATCGTGAAGAAGATGGGGTTGATCCGGATTCTAATACAGAAACTTTTGTAGCAGCAAAATTCTATATAGATAATGAAAGATGGCAGAATGTTCCTTTCTATGTTCGCACAGGTAAAAAAATGAAGGAAAAGCAGTCCTATATTTCTATTCAGTTCAAGCCATTGCCACATTCTACATTCTCTGACACAAATCCATTGTCCGCTAATCGTCTTATCATTAATATTCAGCCATTAATGGACATCAGACTTCAGTTTATGACAAAAAAGCAAGGACTTTCAATGGCTCTGAGACCGGTGGAGATGATCTTCGATTATTTTGCGTGTAAAGAAGATACGCCCGAAGCATATGAAACATTGTTGCAGGATGCATTAGAAGGTGATTTCACACTATTTATGCGTTCTGATCAGGTGGAGGAAGCTTGGGATGTTGTGACGACAATTCAGGAAGACTGGGCCAATAAAAAGGCAATTTTTCCAAATTATGAAGCAGGAAGCTGGGGTCCGAAAGAAAGTTTTGATCTGGTTGAAAGACAAGGTCACAACTGGTTGTAACATTTAATTAAATTCTTAAAATGAATATTACAGTATTTGACAATCTGGACAAATTATACAAAAAAGCAGCGGATACTTTTGTTGAACTTTCAGAAAAATCAATTAGGAAACATCATAAGTTTGTTGTTGCTTTAAGTGGAGGCTCTTCTCCAAAAGCAGTTTTCAAATTGTTGGCAACGGAAGAATATGCCCAAAAAATCGAATGGGGAAAAATCTATTTTTTTTGGGTTGATGAACGTTGGGTTACTTTAGACGATGAAAAAAGTAATTTCAAAATGACATCTGAAACGCTTCTGGACAAAGTTCCTGTAAATAAAAACCAGGTTTTCCCGATGTTTAAAGAAGGATTAGAACCCGGAGATTATGCAAAGGAATATGAGAAAAAAATCCGAAATGTTTTGGGAAATGAAGGTGTCTTTGATTTTATTCTTTTAGGAATGGGTGATGACGGACATACGGCTTCTTTATTTCCCGGGCAGGCTGTTCTTGATGAAAAAGAAAAATGGGTGGCGGCTTATTATTTGGAATCTCATGAGATGTTCAGAATTACTTTGACAGAGCCAATTATCAACAAAGCTGAAAACATTCTGGTAATAGCTTTTGGCGAATCTAAGAAAAATGCTTTGAACCAGGTTTTGAATGGCGAATACAATCCTAAATTATATCCATTGCAATTAATCAATAAAAAAGAAGGATTTCAATTTTTTACTGATGAAAAAGCTATGAATGGATAATCTCAGTTTCCGTAAAAAATTATCATACAAACAAAAGGTGAAACAAACGTTTCACCTTTTTTAATTGTATATCTATCAATTAATTAAGACTGGATAAATTCCAAAAGGTCTTTATTAATTGTTTTGTGCTCTGTAGTCGGCATTCCGTGAGGGAAACCTGGATAAGTAATTAACTTTCCGTTTTTAAGCAGCTTTGCAGATTTTATTGCAGAATTTTCGATGGGTACAATCTGGTCATCTTCACCATGAAGAACTAAAACCGGAATATCAACAGCTTTAAGATCTTCCGTGAAATCTGTTTCTGAGAAAGCTTTGATTCCGTCATAGTGAGCTACAATACCGCCCATTAATCCTTGTCTCCACCAGTTTCTTTGGATTCCTTCTTTTACATCGGCACCTTCTCTGTTGTAGCCATAGAAAGGGAATGTAAGATCAAAATAAAATTGATTTCTGTTATTCATTGTCTGGTCTCGGATGTTGTCAAAAACTTCCATCGGAACTCCGTCAGGATTACTTTCGCTTTTTACCATGATCGGCGGAACAGCGCTGATTAAAACCGCTTTTTTAGCTCTTCCGTTAGCATATTTGTTAACGTAGCGGATCACTTCGCCACCACCTGTAGAATGTCCGATGTGAATTACATCTTTCAGACCTAAGAATTCAACCAGTTCTGCTGCGTCAGAAGCATATTGCTCTATGGTATGATTATAAATATTCTGGCTGGATCTTCCATGACCTCTTCTGTCATGGGTAACGACTCTATAACCTCTTTTTAGGAAAAAAATGACCTGCGCGTCCCAATCATCTGAAGATAATGGCCATCCGTGATGAAACATCAATACTGGTCCTTCACCTTGGTCTTTGTAAAAAATCTCTGTTCCGTCTTTTAATTTTAGTGTGCTCATAATTTACTTTTTAATGTTATTGTTTGTTTATTGTTTGGCAAATGTAAGACGGGAAAACCTAATCAATCTTGATGTAAGATAACTTCGTTATTTTTTATAATAATCCATCATTATCCAATATTAAAAACCCAATAATCTACCCCGAAAATCCATCCAGCATATCCATACTAGGGACAAAAAATAATGTTCCAGTCTGTGCAGTACTAAAGTCAAGAATACGGTCATAATTTCCTGGCGGATTACCGATGAACATATTGGTCAGCATTTTTTCAACCGTGCTGAATGTGCTCGCATAACAGATAAAATAAGTTCCCATTTCATTGGTCGCTACGCTTCCGAAAGGCATATTGTCACGTACAACCTTAAAATCATCACCGATATTAGCTAATGCGATATGGGAGTTTTTGGGTTTTATATCATCGTCCATTTCGATATCCTGATCTTTGGATCTGCCGATTACTTTTTCCTGTTCTTCCACAGAAAGCGATTTCCATGCATCAAGATTATGGATGTATTTCTGTACAAAAAGATAGCTTCCACCTTCATATTGCGGATCAGAATCATCTATAATGGCAAAATGATCACGGTCTTTACCATGCGGATTTTCAGTGCCGTCAACAAAACCTAAGATAGACCGGCTGTCCCAATAACGGAATCCCTGTACTTCAACTTCACAATCTGCAATTTCTTTCATATATCCGGAAATTATAGAAGCCATATCATAAGCGAAGCTTTTTTCGTCGGCGCGAATATGAAAATGCAAATCCCCTTTCGTACTTACTGCCGTATGTTTGCTGCCCTTTATTTCATGGAATTTTTTGAATTCTTTGGGCAGTGGTTGAGGTAATTCAAGCTGTTGCCAGGCTTCATATCCAATTCCCATTACACAGCTGGCTTTGGAATCGGGAAAACGGTCGAGTGCAGAATTATTCAGATTAATTACCAATGCGCAAATTCTCTGGAAAACCGATTTTATTTTATCAGGATCAATATTGTCTTTAAAATTCCAAACTAAAAAATACGTGTTGTTATTCGGATAATCTGTTACATTCTGTGCATTATAGTCAGAAGAAAATGTATTATTCATTGACATGGATCTATCGGTTTTTAATTATCAAATTTAATAAATGCCGTTGGGATAATATGATTTGTTTCTGCAAAATAAACAATTCAGGATATTCTTTTCACAAATTACAGCAGAAACTTTTACTTGATAAGCCTTACTAACACATCAAAAATGAGTATTATTGTAAGAAAATTAATACTGCAAATTTATGGAGCACTGGGAAATTTTTTTATTTTTTTTAATCATCGCTTTTATTTACTCTTCGGTGGGATTTGGCGGTGGTTCCAGTTATCTTGCAGTTCTGGCAATGTACAGCTTTCCTTATCAGGAAATACGTTTAACGGCACTTATTTGTAATATTATAGTGGTGATAGGAGGAGTATTTATTTACATCAAAAATAAACAGGTCGAGTGGAAAAAAATACTGCCGCTTACGCTTATAAGCGTTCCTATGGCGTATCTCGGAGCTGTCTTAAAAATCAGCCAGGAATTTTTCTTTCTGACTTTGGGAATTACTTTAATCATTGCAGCGCTATTATTATGGATAAAAACAGACACGAAAAATAACGGAGAGATTTCAGGAAATACCGGGAATTCTTTACTCAGAAACGGATTTTTAGGCGGTGGAATCGGATTTTTATCAGGATTGGTAGGTATTGGCGGCGGAATTTTTCTTTCACCATTGTTAAATCTGATGAAATGGGATACTCCAAGAAAAATTGCAGCAACATCAAGCGTTTTTATTTTGGTAAATTCAGTCTCGGGTATTTTCGGGCAATTGTCCAAATTATCTTCAGACATCGATTATTTCAGAATTCTGAGTTTGTGTTTTGCTGTATTCATCGGTGGGCAGATCGGTTCCAGAATGTCCCTGAAATGGAATCCTCTGGTCATCAAAAGAATGACAGCTGTTCTGGTTTTGGTTGCCGGAATAAACGTTTTAATAAAATATTGGTAATAAGCTACATTTAAAATGATACTTAAAATATTAGCATTCGGAATAACGAAAGATATTTTCGGGACTTCTGAAAAAGAAATAGAAATCAATGAAGGAGCGAGCATAAAAGCGCTCAAGGAGCTTCTGGAAAAAGACTTTCCGGAGCTGAAAAGATTAAAATCCTATTTTATTGCCGTTGATGATGAATATGCGGAAGACGATCAGATTATAACAGTGTCTAACGAAATAGCAATAATACCTCCGGTAAGCGGCGGATAAAAGATATGGTTGACATTAAAATAACAGAAAATAAACTCGATCTTACGGATTGCTTCACCCTTGCTTCCGATCCTGCATGCGGAGGAATGGCATCATTTGTAGGAACAGTACGGAATCATACCAAAGGTAAATCTGTTACCCGTTTGGAATATGAATGCTACGAATCTATGGCGGTAAAGGAAATACAGAAAATAGCGGATAAAGCCATTTTCTTATTTTCGGTAAAAAATATTGTTGTTCATCACCGTACCGGAATTTTATTTCCCGGTGATGCTGCCGTGATCATCGTGGTAAGTGACGGACATAGAAATGCGGTTTTCGATGCATGCAGCTTTATCATTGAAAATATAAAAAAGACTGTTCCCATCTGGAAAAAAGAAATTTTTGAGGATGGAGAAGAATGGGTTTCTGCGCACCCATAGTTTGAGATGTAAAATTTTGTACCTTTATGTACCAATTATTGAATTATGAAAGCTCATCTGTTATCAGATAAATCGGTAAAGCAGATAGAAATCGTCAAAGTGAAGGGCAACGTCAGTTTTCATTATACGGATGATGTTTCTGTTGAAGAACCTTTGGAAATAAGGGTTGCTTATCATGTAGCAGATAAAAAAGAGACCAAAAATATCTCTGTAACCATGCGGACTCCCGGAAATGATGCAGAGCTTGCCGCAGGTTTTTTATTCACAGAAGGAATTATTTCCGCTCGTGAACAGATTAAAGACATTTATTCTCCACAGGCGGAATGTTCCAGAAACAGCGAAAATGTTGTCATTGTTGAGCTTGCAGAAGGCTTCGTTCCTGAACTTATGAAAGCTGACAGAAATTTTTATACCACTTCCAGCTGTGGTGTATGCGGAAAAGGTTCCATTGAATCCATAAGAACTGTGAGCACTTTTCATAATCATACAAAAAATAACACAGAAGTTTCCCTGGAAACTTTGTATCAGCTATCCGAAAAACTGCAGTCTTTCCAGAATAATTTCAGTGCTACAGGCGGTATTCACGCTTCCGGCATCTTTGATCTGGAAGGGAATCTTCTGGCGCTGCGTGAAGATGTAGGAAGGCATAACGCACTGGACAAACTCATAGGATATGCATTATCAGCGGATTTGCTTCCTCTCGACGATAAAATTTTGGTTCTTAGCGGAAGAGCCAGCTTTGAGCTTATTCAGAAAGCTGCAATGGGGGGAATTACGATTGTCGCGGCAATAGGAGCTCCATCCAGTCTGGCAATAGACCTTGCAAAAGAATTTGATATTACTTTATTAGGCTTTCTAAGAGACAACCGGTTTAATATTTACCATTCCGGCAGTCATTTTAACATTGAAAATATATTATGAAAATAAGAATTAAAGACAACTCCATAAGATTCCGTCTTACCCAGTCCGAAGTGGCAAAATTAGGGCAAGACGGAGTCATTTCAAGCTTTACGGAATTTGTGGACCGTCCGTTTATATATGCTATTGAAAGAACGGAAGACGCAGAGCTTTCGGCAGCTTTTATCGAGAACAGAATGGTTCTGAAAATGCCTGCAGCAATGATTGCAGAATGGATTTCGACAGACAGGGTGGGTTTTGACGGACAGTCAGGACTGGTAAAGATTTTAGTGGAAAAAGATTTTGTCTGTATCGATAATACATTGGAAGATCAAAGCGACAATTATCCCAACCCGAATATAAAATGCTAAATTTTTCATTAAACTTGATTAACACTTTAGCTATTTAAGTTTAATGATTAAATACAAAAGAGTCACAGGTAAAAGAAATCAAAGGTTTTTTCCCTTTTGCAGACTTTTGAAATACTTTAAATGAAGTCAATGAAGTCTTTTGTCTCTTTTGCGGTTAAATTAAAATTAGTTTAAACGGACTTATTTTTTAAATGTAGAAATCATGGAAAACAAAGATGTGTTCAATAACAAAGAAGAGGGGAGCAGATTACCTTCTGCCGAACCGCCTTATAAATTACTCGATCTTAAGCTGAAACCTCCAAAAAAATGGGCAGCAGGTGTTCCTGCGGTGATTCATTCATTGGATCAATTGGTGCTCAATGCCTCTGTTCTTCGTGGCGGAAGGGCACTTTTCAGTATGAATCAGTTTGACGGTTTCGATTGTCCGAGCTGTGCATGGCCCGATCCAGATGATGAGCGTTCCAAATTGGGCGAATACTGCGAAAACGGAGCAAAAGCTTTAGCGGAAGAAGCCACTTCTAAAAAGATCGGTGCAGAGTTTTTCAGGGAGAATTCGGTGTATGATTTAGCAAAACTGACAGATTTTGAAATCAGCCAGTTGGGACGAATTGCGGAACCTATGTATTTACCGAAAGGGGGAACACATTATCAGCCGATAAGCTGGGATGATGCCTTTAAAAAAATTGCGGAAAAACTAAACGCTCTCGATTCGCCGAACGAAGCCATATTTTACACATCAGGAAGAACAAGCAATGAAGCGACCTGGGTTTACCAGTTATTTGCCCGTGAATTCGGAACCAATAATTTTCCGGACTGTTCCAATATGTGTCACGAAACTTCCGGTTATGCCCTTTCCAGAAGCATAGGTATTGGGAAAGGAACCGTAAAGTTGGAAGACTTTTATGATACGGATCTTATCATAATCATCGGTCAGAATCCGGGAACCAATTCGCCGAGAATGCTTTCTGCTCTAACGAAAGGAAAGAAAAACGGAGCCGAAATTATGGCCATCAATCCGCTTCCGGAAGCGGGATTAAAAGGTTTCAGAAATCCTCAGGAAGTCCGTGCTTTGCTTAACAAACCTTATGAATTGTCGGATTTATATCTCCCTGTAAAAATTAATGGAGATATGGCACTTCTAAAAGCACTTCAAATTCTCGTGCTGGAAGAAGAAGCTAAAAATCCGGGAAAAGTTCTTGACCATGATTTTATTACGAATAAAACTGCCGGCTTTAATGAATTGGTGGAAGAATTAAAACGGTATGACCTCAATTTCTTATCAGAAGAATGCGGTATTCCGGTTGAAAACTTAAGAGAAGCTGCACAGATGATCGCTTCAAAAAAACGTATAATCATTTGTTGGGGAATGGGAATCACGCAACAGCACAACGGTGTGGAAATGATCTACAACATCGTGAATCTCCTGTTGATGAAAGGAAGTATAGGAATCCAGGGTGGAGGAGCCTGTCCGGTTCGCGGTCATAGCAATGTGCAGGGTAACAGGACATTACTGATTAATCATCATCCTACAACGGAACAATTGGATAGACTGGAGGAATATTATGGCTTTAAAGTTCCGAGAGAAGGCGGTTATGATGTTGTTAACGCGCTAAAAGCGATGCACGAAGAAAAGGTGAAATTTATGTTCTGTATGGGAGGCAATTTCCTTTCAGCGGCACCGGATACGACCTTTACAGCGGAAGCAATGCGGAAATTAGAAATGTCCGTGATTGTTTCTATAAAATTAAACAGAGGTCATCTTATTCATGGAAAAGAAGCCCTGATCTTACCGGTCATTTCCAGAAGTGAAAAAGATATGATAAATGGTGAGCTTCAGCATGTAAGCACAGAAAATTCAATGGGAGTTGTGGAATGGTCAAGAGGAGTTCTCGATCCTATTTCAGAACATCTGATCAACGAAACACACATTGCCTGCAGAATGGCAAAAGCGGTTCTGGGAGAACTTTCCGTAGTGGATTGGGACAAATTTATCAACAGTTATGATGCTGTTCGCAACGATATCGAGCAATGCATTCCGGGATTTGAAGACTATAATAAAAGGGTAGTTCAGAAAGGAGGTTTCTATCTTCCGAACGAACCAAGAGACGGGAATTTCAACAGTGAATTTTACCCTGGAAAAGCGGCTTTCAATATAACTGCTGTACCGGATAATTCGCTTGCAGAGGACGAATACCTGATGGGAACTACCAGAACGCATGACCAGTTTAATACCGTTGTTTATGGCTTGAATGACCGCTACCGTGGAATTTTCAATGAAAGAAGGGTGGTGATGATGAACGAAAAAGATATTGAAAAGGCAGGTCTGAAAGAAGGCGACCATGTAGATCTTTTCAATTATGATGATGGAATTGAAAGGATAGCACCGCTTTTTATTGTCGTAAAATATCCTATTCCTCAGAAAAGTACCATGACCTATTTCCCGGAAACCAATGTACTGGTATCTATCAATAACGTGGTGAACGGTGCCAATATGCCGGCTTCCAAATATGTCCGTATCAAAATCCGAAAGCACAGTCCCGAAATTTTTAAAAAAATTGATGATCATATAACGGCTGCAGCAGGAACCAGTCGCGAATAATCTTAAAAATAAAACTTAAAAACAACTTAATCATGAAGCACCTGTTTTTTGTGGCTATATTTTCTTTTTGTGGGCTGGCATCAGCGCAGACAGGTTTCAAATTAAAGGTTTCCGGTGAAGTGGCCCACCCTATGGAGCTAAGCTTATCTGACCTTTCAAAAATGTCCCGAAAAGAAGCGGTTCTTAAGGATAAAGAAGGCCGTTCACATATTTTTACAGGAGTTCCAATCATGGAAATTTTGGACAAAGCAGGAGTTCCATCCGGAAAAGCGCTTCATGGAGCAGAAAATTTTTCGAAATATGTTCTGATAAAATGTTCTGACGGTTATCAGGTCTTATTCTCACTGGCAGAGCTTGATGCTTCTATCCAGGATAAAAACGTTATTGTTGCTGATACTGCAGACGGAAAACCTTTATTGCCGGAAAAAGGTCCTTTACGGATCATTGCTGAGGGAGAAAAGAAACCTGCCCGCAGTAGCTACCAGGTTACAGAGCTGTTCATCGGATCCGTAAAAAAATAATTACAAAAAAATGATCATAAGAAAAAAGGAACACTGGTTCAGAATGCTTTTTGTGTGGCATGGTTCTGTTTTACCCGCCTTGCTTCCCCGTTTGGGATTGCTTTTAATTCTTTCTTTACTGGTAACCTATTTTCATGGAATCATTCTTTCTTTTAAAGTTCCGTTAAATCCGGCACCCCTTACACTGTTTGGGTTTGTACTGGCTTTATTTTTGGGCTTCAGGAACAATGCCAGCTACGATAGGTTTTGGGAAGGCCGAAAACTATGGGGAGCTCTGCTGAATACTTCCAGAGCTCTTACCCGCCAGGCCATCACGCTGAAAAATACAAAAGGTGGTCAGGCTTCAGTTCATAATTTTGTGCAGCTGCTTGGCGCCTTTGTTTATGCACTGAAACTAGTTACTGCATCAAAATATAAGCCCGCTGTTATGATGCGCCTGCTTGCAGAATGGGTGCAGAAGTCAAAAGATGAAGGTTCCCTGGATTCCATCCAGCAGGCCCGTTTTGATGAAAATTTGGATAAGCTTTCTGATATTCTTGGAGGGTGTGAAAGAATTATTTCAACTCCCATTCCGTACAGTTACAGAGTTTTACTGCACCGTACGGTATATATTTATTGCTTTCTGCTACCTTTTGGACTCGTAGATTCGCTCGGATGGTTTACACCACTTATTGTGGTATTTGTAGCGTATACATTTGTTGCGTTTGAAGCAATAGCTGACGAAATTGAGGAACCGTTTGGAACAGATGCGAATGATCTGGCCCTGAACAGCATGTGTGTGATGATTGATGAAACCATTCATGAAATGGTGGGGGAGCATATTGCTGTTTCTCCGAAAAAGGCTCAGAATATTATTGATTAGTGTTTAAAAAAAGTGATTGTTGTTTATAATTCTGTTCTTTGAATGCCGCCTTTTAAAGAATACACGTTCTTCTCAGGAAAGATGCTCTTGATTTTTCTCACCGCTTCAGCACTGCGTTTTCCGGATAAGCAATACATTACAATAGATTTCGAACAATCCGAAATATAATCTGAATGGTTCTGTAGCTCATCTACAGCTATATTGATTCCTCCGATATTGAATTCTTCATGCTCTTTGGATGTACGGACATCTATGATTTCAAAAAGATCTTTTTCCTGCATCAGCTGCTCAAACGTAATCGTTTCAACAGTCTGAGGTAATCCTGTAATCTGCACAGAAGTTTTTCTTAATTTAATGATCTGTGTTTTACCGTTCAGCACATTCATCATCCAGAGTTTTCCTGCCAGTGAATCTTCAGGGTTTGTAAAATATTTTATGGCTTCATTAGCCTGCATGCATCCGACAATCCCTGCCAGTGTAGGCAGTACACCCCCTTCTCTGCAGTTGGGAACCTGTGATTCTTCCGCATTCGGGAAAACATCACGGTAATTAGGAGAAGAAGTACCGTCTTTCTGTATGACATTCCAGATGCTTACCTGTCCTTCATATTGATAAATGGCACCATATACCAAAGGTTTTCCTGTTAATACACAAGCGTCATTCAGCAGACATTTTGTTTCAAAATTATCTGTTCCTTCGATAATTAAATCAAATTCAGAAATCAGATCCATTACATTGTCAGAGGTTACCCGGAAATTGAACGGAATGATTTTTACTGCTGGATTTTGCTGCTGTAACTTTTTAGCAGCAACATCAACTTTTGATTTTCCGATATCTTCCGGAGCATATAATATCTGGCGGTGAAGGTTGCTTTCAGAAATGATATCATTATCAGCAAGACCAATCGTTCCTATCCCTGAAGAAGCAAGATACTGTGCCGAAGGACAGCCAAGCCCTCCCATGCCTATGATCAGGACTTTAGCATTGTTGAGGAGTTCCTGGGAGGAAACCCCAAATCCTGGTAAAGCCATCTGGCAATGATAACGTTCAAGCGGGTTACTCATCTGTTTCTGTTTTCAATTACATCTGTTTTC
>MKVE01000048.1:31653-31895 GCA_001898785.1 Chryseobacterium sp. 36-9
ATCCTAAAAAATTAAGGAGTAAAGGGTAGCTTTTGGGCTCCCAAATCGTAATTAATGGTTCTGGTAAACCATCAAAAGGACTTTCGTAAGTGGTGGCTGTTTTTTCTATATTTCGGTTTTCAATTAAAAATTCTAAGGATTTTTTATCCAATAGAGGTAAATCACAGGCAACGACCAGCCATGCTTTATCTCTCTGGGATCGCAATGCTGAAAGGATTCCGCCGAAAGGTCCCATATTCAGA
>MKVE01000049.1 GCA_001898785.1 Chryseobacterium sp. 36-9
TGCACCGCTATTATGAAAAACTTGCAGATTTTGCAGAAGAAGATCAGGACATACATACTTCTCATTCCATTGATGCAGCGCAGCGCAACCAAGATCGTAAATTCGAACTCTTCAAGAAACACCACAACGAATGGCTGCAAAAGCAAAATAAATCATCGTAAATTAAACATTCATCAGATTCGATTTCTTTCTTTACCTTATCTACGATGGGATCAATCGGTCGGGAATTGAAATATTCAATTTTGGGTTGCTGTTATTGTTGATGATCCGGACTGCTTTTTATTGAAAAGCAAATTTTTCTTTATTTCTCCTCATCCTATTCTTCATTATTTTGTTGTAGAGTGTTAAAAATCAAATTATTTTAAAACATTATTTGTCAATTCGAAAAATCTTCATACATTTGCACACTCAATTTAGGGAAGAAGTATGCCTATTTCAAAAGTAGAAATCACTGTAACCCTGATTGATAAAAGAAGAACTTAATAGATATATATAAATAATGTCAGGTATTATTGGTAAAAAAGTCGGGATGACTTCCCTGTTTAACGAAGAAGGAAAAAACATTCCTTGCACCGTTATTCAAGCTGGTCCATGCTCGGTTTTACAGGTCAGAACCATTGAAAAAGACGGGTACAAATCTGCCCAGCTTGGTTTCGATGACAAGAGTGAGAAGAACGTTGGTAAAGCGTTAGCCGGCCATTTCAAAAAGGCAGGTTCTACTCCAAAAGCTAAATTGGTAGAATTCTATCATGAATTTGTTGATGAATTAGCAGTTGGAGACGAAGTAAAAGTTAACCTGTTCACCGAAGGTGAATATGTGGATGTAACAGGTACTTCAAAAGGTAAAGGTTTCCAAGGTGTTGTTAAAAGACACAACTTTGGTGGTGTTATGCAAGCTACACACGGGCAGCACAACAGATTAAGAGCTCCAGGTTCTATCGGTGCAGGTTCCGATCCGTCAAGAGTATTCAAAGGAATGAGAATGGCGGGTAGAATGGGTGGTAAACAAGTAACCGTTCAAAACCTTGAAGTGTTAAAAGTAGATGAAGAGCAAAATCTTTTAGTAGTAAAAGGTGCTATTCCGGGAGCTAAAAATTCTTATGTAATTATCAGAAAATGGAACTAGTAGTATTCAATACACAAGGAAAAGAAACCGGGAGAAAAGTTACTTTGGATGAATCAATCTTCGGAATTGAGCCCAATCAGCACGCGGTTTACTTAGAAGTAAAGCAATACCTTGCTGCACAAAGACAAGGTACACATAAATCAAAAGAAAGAAGCGAGATTACGGCTTCTACCAGAAAGCTTAAAAAGCAAAAAGGTTCAGGATCTGCGAGATATGGTGATATTAAATCGCCAACTTTCAAAGGTGGGGGTAGGGTTTTTGGTCCAAAACCAAGAGATTACCGATTCAAACTGAACAAAGCTTTAAAAAGATTAGCTAAAAAATCGGTGCTTTCTCAGAAAATGAAAGATAACTCCATTAAAGTTTTGGAAGCATTCAGTTTTGAAGCTCCTAAAACCAAAGAGTTTATCAACTTGAACAACGCATTGGGCTTCGAAGGGAAAAAGTCTTTGTATATTTTGCCGGAAGCGAACAAAAATGTTTACTTATCATCTAGAAACTTACCAAAAACTAAAGTGTTGACTTATAATGAGATCAGTTCTTACGACTTGGTACACGCAGGTGAAATCGTATTCTTAGAAGGTGCTATCGAGAAATTCCAAGAAAATTTAAGAAAATAAATCATGTCATTGATCATTAAACCAGTTATTTCAGAAAAAGCAAACTATCTTACTGATTTAAGAGGGACTTACAGCTTCTTGGTTGATACCAAAGCGAATAAGATTCAAATTAAAAAAGCGATAGAAGATGCTTATGGTGTAAAGGTAGCCGTGGTAAACACCATGATTTATGCTCCTACAGTTTCTTCGAAATACACCAAAAAAGGACTTCAGGTGGGTAAAACCAACAAACTGAAAAAAGCAGTCGTAAAACTTGCTGAAGGCGAGGTTATCGATATTTTTGCTGTAAATTAATTTATTAATCATAAATAATAGTAATGTCTGTTAGAAAATTAAAACCTATCACCCCGGGACAGAGATTCAGAGTTGTTAATAACTTTGAGGAAATTACTACCAACAAACCAGAGAAATCTCTAACCGTTGGTATTAAAAAGTCAGGTGGACGTAACCAAACTGGTAAAATGACCATGCGTTACACCGGAGGTGGACACAAAAAGAAATACAGAATTATCGACTTCAAAAGAAATAAATTCAATGTTGAAGCAACGGTAAAAACTGTAGAGTACGATCCAAACAGAACTGCTTTCATCGCACTTCTTGAGTACACCGATGGAGAGAAGAGATACATCATCGCTCCAAACGGAATCAAAGTAGACCAGAAAGTAGTGGCTGCCGAAACTGCAGAACCGAACGTGGGTAACGCAATGAAACTGAAAAACATTCCTTTAGGAACTGTTATTTCTTGTATCGAGCTTAAGCCAGGTCAGGGAGCAATTATGGCACGTTCTGCAGGTTCTTCTGCACAATTAACATCCAGAGATGGTAAATATGCAATCGTGAAATTGCCTTCAGGTGAATCCAGAATGGTACTTACCGAGTGTATGGCAATGATTGGATCTGTATCCAATGGCGATCACCAATTAACCGTTTCCGGAAAAGCAGGTAGAAGCAGATGGTTGGGTAGAAGACCAAGAACAAGACCAGTAGCAATGAACCCAGTTGATCACCCAATGGGTGGTGGTGAAGGACGTTCTTCTGGAGGTCACCCAAGATCAAGAAATGGTAAACCAGCAAAAGGTTTCAAAACAAGAAAGAAAAACAAAGCGTCGAACCGATTTATCGTATCTAAAAGAAAATAATTATGGCAAGATCACTTAAAAAAGGACCTTTCATCGCACACACTTTAGATAAGAAGGTTCAGGCAAATATAGAAGCCAATAAAAAGACAGTTATTAAAACGTGGTCCAGAGCGTCAATGATCTCTCCGGATTTCGTAGGGCAAACCATCGCAGTGCACAACGGGAAATCTTTTATCCCAGTATATGTTACAGAAAACATGGTGGGTCACAAGTTAGGCGAATTTTCTCCGACAAG
>MKVE01000050.1:0-247 GCA_001898785.1 Chryseobacterium sp. 36-9
CCAATATCTCCAAATTAGACAAATTTGCGATGTCATCCTAAGACTCTCGAGGATCTCCAACAAAACACTACCAACCTCCACAAAAAAACCACCGAATTTCGGTGGTTTTAATATAATCGATGATAATCTTAAGCTTCGTTAGAAGGATTCTGATCTCCGGCAGATTTCTCGCCTTCGCCCTCTGGTCTTCTGTTGCCTTCTGGTCTCGCCGGTCTGTCAGGTCTGTTTTGTCCTTCCGGTCTCGGAC
>MKVE01000050.1:262-18954 GCA_001898785.1 Chryseobacterium sp. 36-9
CTTTTTTCTCCGGTCTTGGCGGTCTTGGCAACAAAACTTTTCTGGAAAGTTTCATTTTCTTACGGTCATCATAACCCATAAATTTCACCTCCACTTCATCACCTTCTTTGTAAGGAACTTTATCTAGTCTCGCCCATTCGATTTCAGAGATGTGAAGCAATCCTTCAGTTCCTTTAGCAATTGCTACAAAAGCACCGAAATCCATTACTTTTACCACTTTGCCTTTGTACACTTCACCTACAACCGGTACGAAGGTGATTTCATTGATCTTGGCAACAGCAGCATTGATTTTCTCTCTGTCTGTACCTGCAATCTCGATACGTCCGATCTCCCCGATTTCTTCAATCGCGATAACCGTATCGGTATCTTTCTGCATCTGTTGGATAATTTTACCTCCAGGTCCAATTACCGCACCAATAAAGTCTTTCGGAATCTCCATTACAACCATTTTCGGAGCGTGTGGCTTCACATCTGCTCTTGGTGATGCAATGGTTTCAGTAATTTTATTAAGGATATGTAACCTCCCTTCTTTAGCTTGTAACAGAGCTTTCTCCATAATATCCATAGAAAGGCCCTGGATCTTGATATCCATCTGGCAGGCTGTGATTCCGTCTTCAGTTCCAGTCACTTTGAAGTCCATATCACCAAGGTGATCTTCATCTCCTAAAATGTCGGAAAGAACTGTCCATTTACCCGACTTTTTATCCGTAATTAATCCCATTGCAATTCCTGAAACAGGCTTCGTAATTTGAACCCCTGCATCCATTAGCGCCAAAGTTCCGGCACATACAGTTGCCATAGAAGAAGAACCGTTAGATTCAAGAATATCGGAAACGATACGGATTGTGTAAGGATTCTCTTCAGGGATTACTGCTTGTAAAGCCCTTTGGGCAAGATTTCCGTGGCCGACTTCTCTTCTGGATGTTCCTCTTAGAGGTCTTGCTTCACCTGTTGAGAAAGGAGGGAAATTATAATGAAGGAAGAATTTCTCATCATATTGTGCCATTACGCTGTCCACCATATTGGCATCCTTTACGGATCCAAGTGTTACTGCTGTTAATGACTGAGTCTCTCCTCTTGTAAAGATGGCAGAACCGTGTGCGCCCGGCAGATAATCAATTTCGCTCCAGATTGGACGAATGGTTTGTGGATCACGGCCATCAAGACGGATTTTATCATTCAAAATCATCTGGCGCATCGCTTCTTTCTCCACATCATGATAATATACTTTTGCGAAAGGCGTTACTCTTTCCAACTCTTCAACATTATCAACGTATTGAGATAAGAATTCGTCAAGAACAGCTTTGAACTTCTCACCTCTTTCCTCTTTTCCGGAAGGTGTTCTTGCAACTTCATATACTTTATCATAAGTTTCTTTCCATACTTTTTCACGGATGTCCTCATCATGAACTTCATGAGAGTACTCTCTCTTAGGGAAAGCTTTTCCTACTTTTTGAGCTAATCTTTCCTGAGCTTCGATTTGTTTCTTGATTTCTGCATGCGCAAACTGGATGGCTTCAAGCATTTCTTGTTCAGAGATTTCTTTCATTTCTCCTTCTACCATTACGATAGAATCTTTGGTAGCACCTACCATAATGTCCAGTTCAGAATCTTTCAAAGATTCATAAGTTGGGTTAACCGCCAACTTCCCATCAAATCTTACGACTCTTACTTCTGACATTGGCCCGTCAAAAGGGATATCTGTAATAGCGATAGCGGCTGATGCTGCTAATCCTGCCAAATCATCAGGGATAGAAGTTCCGTCATAAGAGATCAAAGAGATCATCACCTGAACTTCCGCATGGAAATCTTCCGGAAACAATGGTCTCAGAACTCTATCTACAAGACGCATTGTCAAGATCTCCTGATCCGAAGGTCTAGCTTCTCTTCTGAAAAAGTTACCTGGGATTTTTCCACCCGCATAGAATTTTTCTCTGTAATCTACTGTTAAAGGTAAAAAGTCAACACCCGGGTTGGCTTCTTTGTTGGCTACAACAGTTGCTAAAAGCATTGTTCCGCCCATTTTTACGACAACAGATCCGTCAGCCTGTTTTGCCAGCTTCCCTGTTTCTAGTGTGATTTCTCTGCCGTCTGCAAGAGTGATCGTTTCTGTAAACGCTTGAGGTATACTCATAAATTAATTTTGTTTAGACACTCCGTATTGAGTGTGATTGATATAAATTCGTCTAAAATTCGTGTGCAAATTTAAGCTTTTTAAAGTATAAAAATCATACTTTAATATAAGTATGAAAATAATTATTAAAACCTTTTCTTTTTTGGATTAAGGAATGTCGGAAAAACCATTACTTCTTCCCCGAATTCCTGAGCAATTCGCTCTTCGATATTGACCAGTTCGCTTTCCATGAATTGGTTGCGAAGTTCATCATTATCAAACCAAAGAAAAAGATTGGTATTTTTACCTTCATTCAGCATTTCAGAATATACTTCTGACAAGATGTACCTGTCGACATCCATTAGATTTTCAACCATTTGATGTAGCTCATTTTCAAGATAAAGATCCCATTCCTGGATTTTATTTTCTGTTGTATGAAAAGTAATACTAAGGATGCTCATTTTTTTATTTTTTATGATTAATGTTGATAAATTCAGAATGCAAAAATCGTATTTTTTTTGTAAATTAGCCCGTTATAAAAAACAGAAAAACTCAACAGG
Source organism: Chryseobacterium sp. 36-9 (assembly GCA_001898785.1). Taxonomy (GTDB): domain Bacteria; phylum Bacteroidota; class Bacteroidia; order Flavobacteriales; family Weeksellaceae; genus Epilithonimonas; species Epilithonimonas pallida. The sequence continues at coordinate 2,936 of MKVE01000050.1, forward strand.
TCAGAAACTAATACAGCATTCTGATTTACAATAAATTAAAAATATTTATGCATAAGGAAGGAGAAAGGTTAATACCGATCAACATTGTTGACGAAATGAAAACCTCTTACATCGATTATTCGATGTCGGTAATTGTATCAAGAGCGTTACCGGATGTAAGAGACGGATTAAAACCCGTACACAGACGTGTTCTTTACGGTATGTATGGGCTTAATGTATTTTCAAACAGAAAACATTTGAAATCTGCCAGAATCGTTGGAGACGTTTTAGGTAAATATCACCCACATGGTGACAGCTCGGTTTACGATGCAATGGTAAGAATGGCACAACCTTGGAGCTTGCGTTATGAGCAGGTAGACGGTCAGGGTAACTTCGGTTCCATGGATGGTGACCCACCTGCAGCAATGCGTTATACGGAAGCAAGACTTAAGAAAATCTCTGATGAGATTCTTGCCGATCTTGATAAGGAAACCGTTGATTTTCAAAATAACTTCGACGACTCTTTACAGGAACCTACTGTCCTCCCTACAAAAATCCCAAATCTTTTAGTTAACGGAACTTCCGGTATTGCGGTTGGTATGGCAACCAATATGGCGCCGCATAACTTATCGGAAAGTATTGATGCCATCTGCGCCTACATAGACGACAGAGAAATCACGATTGATGACCTGATGAAGCACATCATTGCCCCGGATTTCCCAACAGGTGGTATCATCTACGGTTATGATGGAGTTCGTGACGCTTTCCACACAGGAAGAGGACGTATTGTTCTGAGAGCAAAAGTTAACTTCGAGGAGATTGGAAACAGAAACGCTATTATAGTAACAGAAGTTCCTTACCAGGTTAATAAAGCAGAAATGATTGCCAGAACAGCTGAGTTGGTTAAGGATGAAAAAATCACCGGAATCTACGAAATCCGTGATGAGTCTGACAGAAAAGGACTTCGTATAGTTTATGAATTAAAGAACGATGCAATTCCAAATGTCGTATTAAACCTTTTATATAAATACACTTCTCTACAAACTTCATTTTCAGTTAATAACATCGCCTTAGTTAAAGGAAGACCTGAACAACTGAACTTGAAAAACCTCATTCACCATTTCGTAGAACACCGCCACGAAGTGATTGTAAGAAGAACCGAATATGAATTGAGAAAAGCCAAAGAAAGAGCACATATTCTTGAAGGCTTTATGAAGGTAATCGGAACTCAGGATTCTCTTGACAGAGCTATTGCGATTATCCGTCACAGCGCAAATCCACAAGCTGCAAAAGAAGGTTTGATTAGTGAATTCGAATTATCAGAAATTCAGGCTCAGGCTATTCTGGATCTTCGTTTGGCTCGTCTTACCGGAATGGAGTTGGACAAAATCCGTGCTGAGTATGAAGAGATAATGGCTTTGATCAAAGATCTGGAAGATATTCTTTCCAATGAGCCAAGACGTTATCAAATTATCAAAGATGAATTGATTGAAATCAAAGAAAAATATGGTGATGAAAGACGTTCAGAGATCGATTATTCTGGTGGAGAAATGTCTATCGAAGATATTATTCCTGACGAAAAAGTGGTTCTGACGATTTCTCACGCTGGTTATATCAAGAGAACGCTTCTTTCCGAGTATAAAGTCCAGTCAAGAGGTGGTGTTGGAAACAGAGGTGCTACTACAAGAGACGAGGACTTCCTTGAATATATTGTAACTGCAACCAACCATGAGTATCTCCTGTTCTTCACAGAAAAAGGAAAATGTTTCTGGCTAAGAGTTTTCGAAGTTCCGGAAGGTTCAAAAACTGCAAAAGGCAGAGCTGTTCAGAATTTGATCAACATCGAACCTGATGATAAAATTAAAGCTTACATCAGAACAAAAGACTTGAAGAATCAGGAATACATCAACCAAATGAATGTGGTAATGATTACCAAAAACGGTACGATCAAGAAGACATCTTTGGAAGCTTATTCCAGACCGAGAACAAATGGTGTGAATGCGATTGAAATCCGTGATAATGACCAATTGTTAGGTGCAAAATTAACGGACGGCAATTCTGAAATTATGATTGCTACCAAGAATGGTAAATGTATCCGTTTCCCTGAGGAAAAAGCAAGAGCAGTCGGCAGAAGTTCAATAGGTGTGAGAGGGATTTCCCTTGAAGATAATGATGAAGTAATCGGAATGATTGTTGTTAATGATCTGGAGAACGATACTGTTTTGGTGGTATCAGAAAAAGGTTATGGAAAACGTACAGCTGTTGAAGATTACAGGGTTACCAACAGAGGCGGTAAAGGTGTAATTACACTTAACATTACGGAGAAAACCGGTAATCTGATTGCCATTCAAAGTGTAACAGATGAAGACGGACTGATGATCATCAACAAATCCGGTGTTGCAATCCGTATGAATACTGCCGACCTAAGAGTAATGGGAAGAAATACCCAAGGTGTAAAAGTCATTAATCTGAAAGGAAATGATGAGATTGCAGCGATTGCCAAAGTTGAAATGGATAAGGATGTGGAAGAAGAAAATGAAGAAGGACTTGAAAATGACAGCAACAACCCAGAATTCAAGGACCAACCCCAGACCGGTGACAATCAAATCAATCTTGGAGATAAAGAGGAATTGAGAAAAATTGAAGATGAAGAAGCCAATGATAATGCTGATGAATCTGAAAATAACGATTAAATTATAAAAGTAAATAAATGAAAAAATTAATTTTAAGTTTAGCTATTTTGTCTGCATCATTAGTTTGGGCACAGAAAAAAGAGATCGCTAATGCTGTAAAAGCAGTTGATTCAGGCGACTTGGCAACTGCAAACTCAGAAATATCAAAAGCTGAAGGTATCTTTGGCGATAAAACTTATCTGCTGGAACCTTCTGTTCTTGAACAATATTATTATGCAAAAGGCTTATCTCTTTTAAAAGCCGGAAAAAATATTGAAGGTGCAGAATATCTTGCTAAAATTTCAACGCTTGGAACCGAAGAAATCTACACCGGTAAGGATGCTGAAAAGAATAAGGTATATTTTGTCGGGAAAGCAGCAGCAGATAAGTCAGGAAGCGGACTTTCTCTTAAACAAGAAAAATATTCACCTGCATTGACGGAAAAATTAAGAGAGGTCATCGATCCCCTTTTACGCAAAGCAAATGAGGCTGCAACTACTAGCTATAACAACAAAAAATTTGATGTTGCCGGTGAAAAATTTGCAGAAACATATTATCTTTTCAAAGCTGCAGGTCAGGACAACAAAAATTTACTTTATTACGCAGGTGTAGCCTATGCTCAGACTCCTGATAAAAAAGCTCAGTCGACTGATATTCTCCAGTCATTGATCAAATCAAATTATACAGGCGAAGAAACTGTTTACACTGCAAAAAATACAAAGACCGGACAAGTAGAAACTTTGGATAAAGCGGCATTTGATCTTTACAAAAAAGCAAACGCCGGTTACTCAGATTTCAAAATTGAGAAAACACCGAGCAAACAGGAAGAACTTTATGAGGTAACAGCATCTCTGTTATTCGAACAAGGAAAATATGACGAAGCTGGTAAAGTTGCAGAAGAAGGATTAAAAAAATTCCCTAAAAATCAATCTTTAGGACAAGTTCAAAGTAATTCTTATTTCAAATCTGGTAAAACCGATGAGTTTGTAAATAACCTGAAGGCAAAAATAGCTGCTAATCCAAACGATAAAGAAAGTTTGTACAATCTTGGGGTGATGCAGAGTAAAGATCCTTCAAAACAAGCTGAAGCAGAGGCCACTTTCAAAAAATTAGTTGATCTTGATCCCAAATTTCCAAATGCACTTAACAATTTAGTTTTTGCAATTTTAGGAGAAGATGAAGCAGCTATCAATCAATACAGAGAGCTTAAAAAAGCAGGCAAAATTGATGAAGCCAACAAAGTTCTGGAGCAAAGAAGAGCAAGATTCCAAAAAGCTTTACCTTATGCAGAAAAACTTTATGCAAACGATCCTAATAATAAAGAAGTCGTAACACTTCTAAAAGGCATGTACATGACTACTCAGAATACAGCAAAGTATAATGAGTTTAAAGCAAAAGAAGCTGGAATGAAATAAATCAAAAAAGAAGTCTCCGGACTTCTTTTTTGATTTTTCCAGTGCCAACTAAAAATGTATATTTGCGAACAAACATTTAAAAACAAATAAAAAATCTATATATGAAATTTTTCATTGATACAGCTAATCTGGATCAGATCAAAGAAGCACAGGATCTAGGAATTTTAGACGGTGTAACAACTAACCCTTCCTTAATGGCAAAAGAAGGAATCTCGGGCAAAGAAGCAATCAACCAACATTATATCGATATCTGCAATATCTCGGACGGTGATGTTTCCGCAGAAGTTCTTTCAACCACTTATGAGGAAATGATCAAAGAAGGAGAAGAATTAGCAGCACTTCATGAGAGAATTGTTGTAAAAATCCCAATGATCAAAGACGGTGTGAAAGCTCTTAAATATTTTTCTGACAAAGGCATCAAGACCAACTGTACATTGATTTTCTCAGCCGGACAAGCTCTTTTGGCAGCAAAAGCAGGAGCAACTTATGTTTCTCCGTTTTTAGGCAGATTAGATGACATTTCTGTAGACGGTCTTAATTTGATCGAAGAGATCAGAGTTATTTTTGACAACTACGCTTTCGATACAGAAATCCTTGCAGCATCTATTAGAAGTCCAATGCATATCATCAATTGTGCAAAAATCGGGGCAGATGTTATTACTTCTCCTCTGGCATCTATTCTTAATCTATTAAAACATCCTTTAACAGATTCTGGACTAGCCCAATTCGTAGCGGATTCTAAGAAATTAGGGTAAAATTATAAGGGCGCCTTTATCCGTGCTCCACTCCCGCTTTTTTCTTTTTTTACAAAAAAGAAAAAGAGCTCCGTTCAGCCCGGGGCGCGCTGCGCACAAAAACAACATTGATTATCAAAAAATCAACATAAAAAACCGAATCCAAGTGATTCGGTTTTTTGATTTATGGAAAAATAGTTTCCTTTAAAAGATAAAGATTCAGGATGATGATAATTGCGCTAATAATCCAAGCCATGATTTTTAACCAAGATTTATTTGCAAACTCTCCCATTTTAGCTTTACTACCTGTAAACATCACCAATGGAACTACAGCAAAACTCAATTGCATTGACAAAATCACTTGACTGAAAACCAATAATTCTGCAGTTCCCTTTTCTCCGTAAAGAATTGAAACAATTAAGGCGGGAATAATGGCAATTAATCTTGTAATCAGTCTTCTGACCCAAGGTTTTAGCCTGATATTCAGAAAACCTTCCATTACGATTTGTCCGGCTAACGTTCCCGTTAATGTAGAATTCTGCCCTGAAGCAAGTAGAGCGATACCAAAGAAAATACTTGCCAAGGTTGTTCCTAAAAGCGGTGTCAAAAGCATATATGCATCATTAATGTCAGCAACGTCCTTATTGCCGGATGTATGGAAAGTCGCAGCAGAAATAATCAGAATTGCAGCATTAATGACAAAAGCCAGCATCAGAGAAAGGCTACTGTCAAGACTTGCAAATTTTAATGCTTCTTTCTTCCCTTCATTGGTTCTTGGATAATTTCGGGTCTGGACAATGCTGCTGTGCAGATAAAGATTGTGAGGCATTACTGTCGCTCCTAAAATCCCAATGGCAATATAAAGCATGGAAGGATTGGTAATAATTTCCTTTTGGGGAATCAAACCTTTCAGCATTGGAAAAACTTCAGGTTTACTTAGAAAAATTTCATAGAAAAAGGCTACAAAAATAATGAAGATCAATCCGCCAACAATACTTTCTATGTATCTGAAACCTCTGGATTGCAGAAACAAAATCAAAAAGACATCAATAATTGTTATCACAACTCCTATACTTAAAGGAATTCCAAATAGAAGATTTAATGCTATTGCTGAGCCTATTACTTCTGCCAGATCACAGGCAGCTATTGCAATCTCACAAAAGATCCAGAGAACAAAATTCACAGCAGGATGAAAATGATCTTTACAAGCCTGGGCCAAATCTCTTTCAGCAACAATTCCCAGCTTAACAGACAAATGCTGCAAAACAATCGCAAAAAGATTCGAAATCAAAATCACAGACAGAAGTGTATATCCGAATTGTGCTCCACCCGCAATATCCGTTGCCCAGTTCCCGGGATCCATATAACCTACAGCAACCAATAATCCGGGCCCAACATAGGCCATAAATTTCTTCCTGAAGCTACCACTCTCAGGAATAGGAATGCTTGAAAAAACCTCATTCAAGGAATTCGCAGTTTTTTCTTTTCGCCAGGCCTTATTTTTTTCTTTCAAAAATCAAAAATGTTAGATTAGACTAACAAAAATAATAATACTTTGCTTAACTCACAAACAGGCAATAAAAAAACTGCCAAATAATTGACAGTTTATATTCAAATGAAATTAGAATTTATTTTAAAAATCTGACTGCTGTTTTTCTGTCAGATTCTCTTTCTTTATCAGAAGCTTCTGCAGGAACTTTCGCAAACTTAGATCCATAACCTTCTGCTTCTTTGACCTGTGGAGAATTGATTGATGTTTTTACAACATTTGCTCTCTCACCGGATAATTTGAGGTTAGTATTTTCATCTCCTTTTTTATCTGTATAGGCGCCGATTTTAATTTTTGCATCTGGAAATTCAGTTAAAATCATTTTCAGATTCTCCAACTGAACTTTAGATTCTGGTGTTAAAACTGCTTTTCCAAATTCAAAATTAAGATTATCAAAATTGAACCATCTATCTTTCAGTTGTTCATCTGTTGCATTTTTATACTCGTCAGATTTTAGAAAGGTGACAATTTGATCTTCTATTCCACCTTTGTATGCCTGTAAAGTTTTTCCGCTTGGCAATGTTACAACTGTTGTTTCTCTTGTGACGGCAACTGTATCTCCTGCAGCATTTGTCGAGTCTGTAACGACTGTTGTAGAATCAACTGTTGCTGTCGGAACTGTGTCTGCTTTTTTGTTGCACTGCTTCCAGAAAAACCAGCCTAGCAACAGAAGTAGTAACAACGGTAGCAGCCACTTCCAAATACTTCCTCCGGAATCCTGATCAGAAGTAATCTCGTGAGTAGCTCCGCTTCTGTTAACATCAATTTTCGGACTTGCGGCAGCTTCAGCTGTTGGTGTGTTGGGTGGTACATTTACAGTTTCTGTATCATTCCCAAACCAGTTTCCTAATCCTAAAGTACCAAAACTGAATCCAGCTGGTATAAGAGCAGATAAAAATCCTTTTTGACCGGACAATAAGCTTCCAAATGACGACAAATCAAGATTGCTATCGGAGATGTACCTTCCAAGACTGCCTGCAGTCGCACCTGTAACCAAATTTAATAATGAATTTGTAGAATCATTGCTAATGCCTGCAAAACTTGACACAGAGCTGGTTAACGCAGATAACTTATCGCCATCTCCAAAGATCAGTGACAGAATTCTGGAAATTAAAGAATCATTTTCACCCAGATTACCAAGAAGATTGGATAAAACTCCGGATGAAACAGCATCTTTCAATGTACTGAAAAGTTCTGATTGGGCATTGCTGTTTGAAAATCCTCCAATAACCGCTGGTAATAATGCTGAAATTGCTTTTGAAACTCCTGACTCACTTTCTCCAAGTTGAGTTGCAGCCTGAGAAACCGTTTCCGGTCCTAGCTGGCTTTTTACAAGTTCGATTAGATTAATTGACATACTAGTTTATTTTTTGTGTTTGACTTTATAATATTACCAAATATTAATCCACCTTTTTATAGAATTAATAATTTTAATAAAATTTTAACAAGACAAAAACAAAAAATAAATTAATTTTCTAAACAAAAAATCGCCTCTTAGCTGATCACGAGACGGTTTTTATATTAATATGACTTTGCAAATACAACTCTTTGTTTGGATGGTTTTCCTGATATTAGAGAAATGCCATCTTCCAGTTCATTATTCAAAGGAATACATCTGATAGTCGCTTTTGTCTCTTGTTTGATCTGTTCTTCTTCTTCTTCAGTTCCGTCCCAGTGTGCGAGAATAAATCCCCCTTTTTCCTCCAGAACCTTCTTAAAATCTTCATATGAGTCAACTTTTGTGATATTTTCTTCACGGAAAGTTAATGCTTTGTTATAGATATCCTTTTGGATTGTTTTCAATAATTCTTCGATGTAATTTTCCAAACCTTCAATAGAAACAGATTCTTTGGTTAAGTTATCGCGTCTTGCCAACTCAACAGTTTTGTTTTCCAAATCTCTTGGACCCATTGCAATTCTCAGGGGAACACCTTTTAATTCATACTCAGCAAATTTCCAGCCTGGCTTGTTTTGCGTATCATCATCGAATTTAACCGAAATTCCTTTTGCTCTTAGTTTTGCTTGAATTTCCAAAGCTACTTCGCTAATCTGAGCCAATTGTTCTTCACCTTTGAAAATAGGAACAATCACAACCTGAATCGGTGCCAAGGTTGGTGGTAAAACCAGACCAAGATCATCGGAATGCGTCATAATCAAAGCTCCCATTAATCTGGTTGATGTTCCCCAAGATGTTCCCCAAGCGTGTTCAATCTTTCCTTCTCTTGTAGTGAATTTGACATCAAATGCCTTTCCGAAATTTTGACCAAGGAAATGTGAAGTTCCAGCCTGCAAAGCTTTGCCGTCCTGCATCATAGCTTCGATACAATAAGTCTCGTCAGCTCCAGCAAATCTTTCAGAAGGCGATTTGATCCCTCTGATAACCGGAATGGCCATAAAATCTTCTGCAAACTTCGCGTAGACTTCCAGCATTTTTTCAGTCTCTTCAACTGCTTCATCTTTTGTAGCGTGAGCCGTGTGACCTTCCTGCCAAAGAAATTCAGCAGTTCTTAGGAATAATCTGGTTCTCATTTCCCATCTTACAACATTAGCCCACTGATTAATCAGAATCGGCAAATCCCGATAAGATTGAATCCAGTTTTTATACGTATTCCATATAATTGCTTCAGAAGTTGGACGAACAATCAATTCTTCTTCCAGTTTAGCTTCCGGATCAACAATTAGTTTTCCGGGATTATTAGGGTCATTTTTTAATCTGTAATGGGTAACAACAGCACATTCTTTGGCAAAACCTTCTGCATTTTTTTCTTCGGCTTCAAACAGACTTTTGGGAACAAAAAGAGGAAAGTAAGCGTTCTGATGTCCGGTTTCTTTGAATTTTTTGTCCATCTCGTCACGCATTTTTTCCCAAATAGCATAACCATAGGGTTTGATAACCATACATCCTCTAACGCCCGAATTTTCTGCTAAATCTGCTTTAACAACCAATTCATTATACCATTTGCTATAATCTTCTGCTCTTGATGTTAACTTTGCCATAAATTTTTTGATATAGTTTTTTAACTTTTTTTAAACTTTTTAATCTAAATAAAAAGCCTAATTTTACACGTATTTTATTAAATTTAAATGGTATAAAATTTGGTTTCTTTTAAGAAATGCAAATATATGAAACTTAATACTTCTTATAAAATGAAAAATATCAACAATACAAGCCTTTTAAATCTAATCAAATCAAAAGGTTTGATTCTGATTTCCAGCAGCTTTCTTTTAACTTCCTGTGTAATTTATACCGGAGGCTATTCAGAAACTGATGGTGTATATTATGATCCTAACAAGGATTCTTTACCTGCAGGATCATATTCCGGTAATTATGGTAATCAAGTTGATGATTATTACAACTACCAGGACACCTATCCAAGTATCTATGACAACAACCAACAAAACATACAAGATCAGCAGAACAAGTATACAAAACCGCTAGCAAATGATTCTGACTGGGGAACTTTTACCGGAACTGAAACCAATTATACAAGTTTTAACAATTGGGGTTGGGGTGGTTATGGTGGCTGGGGTTATCCTTACTATGGTTGGGGATGGAACAGCGGCTTCAATTCTTTTGGTTGGGGACTAGGATTTGGCTGGGGATGGGGCAACTCATTTTATTCACCTTGGGGTTGGGGAGGATTCTACGATCCTTTTTGGAACTCCGGATGGGGATGGGGAGGTTATTACTATCCATATTATGGGGGTTATCATCATCCAATCTACTATAACAGATCAGGTTATAATGGAAGACTGTCGGGTATGATACCACAAAATAGAACCAATGGCTTCCGAGGTATTAATAGTACTGCAGGATTGAGAAATTCTATCCGGATGTCTGATAATAGCAATTCCGGTATCAGAAATAATGGTGTGAGAAATGCCGGAAATGGCACCAGAAGTTATCCTTACTACCCTAACAATGGTGGAATTAGACAAAATTATCCTAACAACGGAGGTGTTAGAAATAATGGAGGAATTAGAACTCAACCAAACTTTCCCAATAATGGTGGCATAAGAAATAATGGAGGTATAAGAACTCAGCCAAATGGTGGTTTTAGAAATGATAGTTATAATGCACCAACAAGATCGGGCGGAAATTCTGGAGGATTTAATTCCGGAGGCGGCTTCCGAGGTGGTTCATCCGGTGGTGGTGGCGGAATGCGTTCTGGTGGCGGTGGCAGAAGATAAATTTCATTAACTAATAATAAAAACATTTAACGATAAAATGCTTAAAAAAACTTTATTACTGATTAGTATTCCTGTTTCATTTTTCTATCTAAAAGCTCAGGATGTATCGGTAATTACAAATACAATTGATGTATATTCCGGAAACCCGATTAATGGAACTTCAAAATATAATTCTATGGCAGGATCAATGGGAGCGCTTGGAGGAGATATTTCTTCCGCAAGCGTAAACCCTGCCGGGATTGGAGTTTTTATAACCAGTGACGTTAATCTTACCTTAGGTATTAATAGTAACCAGAATACTTCAACACTTGCAGGGAAACCTGTTAATTACAAAACCAATAATACAGATCTTAATAACTCAGGAGGTGTTTTATCTGTAAACCTTGGGGATACCTCAAAATGGAAATTCATCAATCTTGGAATCAATTACAATACCAGGTCAATTGACAATTATGTAGAATCTGCGGGTAATCAGAACATACAAATTTCTAGTAATCCAACTGTAGCAACACCTGCCAAATATTCTTATTTGGGACATGTCTATAACAGAACGGGAGACATCTCAAAAACGAGTTTTACTGTTGCGGCTAATTACGATAATCGTTTTTATTTTGGAGCCGGGCTTAATTTTCATAACTCCTATTTGAGTCAGGATGATTTTGCTAATTTTCAAAATAATACAACGAATACGATTTCATCCTTTGATAAGCAATACACCAATTTTACAGAAAGAGCAGACGGATTTTCTGCCAACATTGGAGTCATTGCTAAATTAAATAATCAATTCAGGTTAGGAGCCGCAATAGAAACTCCTACCTGGTGGAATATGGATAGGGTTTTTAATCAATATTATAAGGAAGACAGTTATTATGATGTTTTTACTGAAGACAGAAAATTGTCAACACCTATGAAAGCAACGATTAGTGCTGCTTTTGTTCCAAGTAAGAATTTTGCTTTGAATGTCGATTTTATTCAAGGAATTACAAAACCAAAATATAAAGAATATGGTGGTGCAGAACAGGAATTAAATGATTTCTTCAGTGATTCTTATAAAAACTCCTCAGAAGTAAGAGTTGGAGCAGAATACAGAATTGCCGCTTTCAGATTAAGAGGAGGTTATGCTTACCAAGGAAATAGTTTTGATAATATCTCTATATCCAATTACAATGATAATGGTTCAACATCTAATCAGTCTTATTCTAATCTTTTTATTGGAAAAAGAAATGTAATTGGCGCTGGTATTGGTTATGATTTTCAGGCATTTTATATCGATGCTTCTTATCAAAACATCTCATCAACTTACTCAAGTCCGTTTTTATATGGTGTTGATACCGGAAATAATACAACTTCCGGTTATTATTCTGATCCGGCAGCCATAGAACTTTTAAGCAGTTCTTCCGCAGTTTCCAAAGTCAAAAATAAGAGAGATAATTTCTTTATTACACTTGGCTGGAAATTCTAAAAAGAGAAATATATAAATAAAAGATCCTGCAAAAATTTTTGTAGGATCTTTTATTTCTGGTTAATCTCTTCTGCTTCTTCCATCAGTTTCAAATAGGTAATATATCTGGTTTCTTCTATTTCTCCTGTTTCCAAACCATGAATGACTGCGCATTTAGGTTCATTGATGTGGAGGCAATTATGATATTTGCATTCTCTTCCTGTCTGAAAAATCTCCGGAAAATAATGCTGTATTTCTTCTTTCTCAACATCAATCATTGCGAATTCCCGAACGCCCGGTGTATCAATTACCGAGCCTCCAAAATCCCAAAAATGCATCTGGGCAAATGTTGTCGTATGTTTTCCTTTCAGATGTGTGTCAGAAATCTCTCCTGTTCTGAGATCCAAACTCGGTTGTAATGCATTAACCAAAGTAGATTTCCCACAACCTGAATGTCCAAAAAATACTGAAGTCCTATTCTTGATTTTTTCTTCCAGAATATCAAGATTCAGTTTGGAGTAAGAAGAAATTTCTAAAGTTTCATAACCAATGTTTTGATATATTGCTTCGATGTTTTCTACAATTTCTATTTCTTCTTCAGAAAGAACATCCATTTTGTTGAATAAAATCAATGGAGAGATGTTGTAAGCTTCACAACAAGCCAGGAAACGATCCAGAAAACCTAAAGATGTCTCTGGAAACTTCAAAGTATAAATGAAACAAGCAATATCAATATTAGAAGCAATAATATGGGCTTCCTTGGAAAGGTTGACAGATTTTCTGATGAGATAATTTTTCCGTGGAAAAATTTTGGTAATCCAGGCAACATCATCTTGCTCAAGGGAAAATTCTACCTCGTCTCCTACCGCTAATGGATTGGTAAGACGCGTTTTGATTAATTTGAATTTGCCGCGGATTCTGGCTTCATAAATGTGTCTTGATTCCGATTCCAAAACCTGGTACCAGCTTCCGGTTGACTTAATGATGATTCCTTTCAAACAGTAGAATTTTGTATTTAGCAAATTTAGAAATTTAAAATTAGCCTCAATAAAAAAAGAAGCTAATAATTTAGCTTCTTTTAGTTTCTGTAATTAAATTGAAAATCTTATTACCTATCAATCATAATATTATTTTGTACTTCAATACTTTCTTCATGAATTGCTTTGAAAACTTTCTCAATAAACTCTTGTGACATACCTGTTTCGAATGCTTTCTGAGTTGCGTATTCCGTAATTACCTTCCAACGTTCCGGCTGGAAAATAGCAATATTATTTTCTTTTTTCAGTTTTCCGATTTTCTCAGATACTTTCATTCTTTGAGACAGCAATTCTATCAGCTGGAAATCCATATCACTGATTAATGTTCTGTGTTTTCCCATCTCGTCTTCGTATCCTGAGATGTCCGAATTACGAATCTGAAGATTGTTGATCATCTCTGCCAAAACTTCCGGCGTGATTTGCTGAGAAGCATCGCTCCAAGCATTGTCCGGATCACAATGGCTTTCTATAATTGCACCCTGATAACCCACATTGAAAGCCTCCTGCGCAACACCTGCCAAACCGGTTCTGTTTCCACAAATATGAGAAGGATCTATAAACAGAGGAATGTTAGGGAATTGATTTTTAAAATCCAAAGCAATTTGCCAGTTCGGGATATTTCTGTACTTGGTTTTTTGGTAAGTTGAAAACCCTCTGTGGATGGCACCGATATTTTCTACACCCTGACCTAAAAGTCTCTCCAAAGCGCCAATCCAAAGTGCCAGATCGGGATTTACAGGATTTTTAACCAAAACCGGTTTATCTGTCCCTCTCAAAGCCTGTGCAATCTCTTGAACTGTAAATGGATTAACCGTAGAACGCGCACCGATCCAAAGAATATCTACATCGGCTTCCAATGCTGCAAAAACATGATGCGCATTAGCAACTTCTGTTGCTGTTTTGAATCCGAATTCTTCCTTAACTTTTTTGAGCCAGTTAAGACCGATTACCCCTACTCCTTCAAAACCGTTTGGTTTTGTTCTAGGTTTCCAGATTCCTGCCCGGAATGCAGAAATTTCTGCGTTTGTTTCTTTTAATCTTCTTGCTGTTTCCAACATTTGAGCTTCACTTTCTGCGCTGCAAGGTCCTGCAATGATCATTGGGTTTGAAAATTCCTTAACCCAGTCATTTTTCAATTCGTTTAAGTTCATTTATTTTTAATGTTATATATTTAATATTAGTGCAACAGTTTATCTGTTATAAATCCTGATTTATAATTCTTTTTCAAAAAATACCGTTAAAAAATTTTTAATTATGTTCGGAATTTGAAATTATTCCGTGAGTTTTTTGAGAAAGAAATTCAGCTAGCTAAACCAATAAAATCGGTAATAGTTTCTGAAATTTCCGTAATAAAATCCAAAAAAGCTAAATAATCCACCCCAAGTGAAGGCGGATTTTGTCGTTTCAAAATATGGAAATTGGTTTAATTCCATTTCATAAATCCTTAGTTAAAGGACTTTAGCTTGTTTTTGATTAATATTTTTTCTTCTTGTGTTGAAGAAATCCTGAACAAATATATAAATTAATATCAAACTAAACTTAATTCTTAGGCAAAAAATAAAAGCAGAATCATCTGCTTTTATAAATTTAATTCAACATTTGAATTCTGAGAATCTTAATTTGTGCTTTTATGTATAAGAAAATAATTTGGTGTCAATTAGAGATTTTATAGATATAAAGACTAACTTTTGCACTATTCAAAAGCGTTATATCAATTGGAAGTAATCCGGAAACATTGACAGCAAATGTAATCGTGTCTCCTGCTGCAAGCTGCACCAATGATGTCAATGAAGTAGAAGTTACAGGCACCGAAGCTAAGGTAACACCCAAAATAGAAACTCTGACACCATCAAAAATTTTTTCATCCCAAATAGTGCTCCCGTTCTTTATAATTCCTAATCTCTTACTGCCTAAGGCTTCCAAGTTCACTCCGGCAGGAAATTGAAATTCATAACTAATAGTATAAATTCCCGCTTGTGGAGCCGTATAGACCCCTGTGTTAAAAAGTGCAGGATTTCCGACTTTGGTGTCACTGGCACCTGTCAAATTAATTTTTGACCAAAAAGTTCCCAATCCAAGATCTAAAAGTGACCAGGAACCAGATTTTGATGCGTAATAAGCGCTGGCATTAGCAACAACCAATAAGTCTGAACTGATTTCTTTTATTTCAAAATCTCCTGTTGTGGAAGTTTTATCCCTTAACAAAATAGTTTGATTGCTATTGACAGAAGTTACAGAAGTTACATTACGTATTTTTAAATTTCCGTTGATATCAAGAGTCGATTTGGGATCCGATGTATTAATCCCTACTTGTGCTTGTAAAATATTCGTTAATACAAAAAAAACGAATAATAAGAAGTTTTTTTCCATGAATTTCGTATTAAAATATTATTTATTAAAAAGCCAAAAAATGATAAACATCCAAAGCCTCTTATTAATTCCTACTGGAAATGTAATTCTAACACTCCGAGAACTCCTTTCTTCTAGATATCGCTTACATAATTCTTTTGTAGGTTTTCATAGTTATTAGTTTTTATTTTCACCATTGATGTCCGTTTTTTGGTGGTGGATCACCTTCAACCAATTGGTTTTCGGGATTAGAAGTATTTACCTGGATGCTGTCTGTGCTTCTCTTAATAATTGATGGCTCTGTATTTTCAGTTTGATTTGGTACCAAATCTTCGTCTTGCGATCTGCAAGAATTCGTAATAATTAAAATTGATACTGCTAAGATTGTTGAGATAAACTTATTCATTGTTAATAATTTTAAAGGTTATCCCGGCCGGTTTATTTTAGAATTCTTTACCAAATCTATTGACAATCGTTAGCTCCTAAAAACAATAATGGTGCTTATTTGTAAATAAGCACACATCAATAAATATGTTTATTAATCTTTAAACTGTTGATTTATATGTAAATATTATTCGCAAAGAGTTTAATTTATTTTTAATAATTATAAATTAATAATACTTTTAATTTAGCACAAATTTTGGTTAAATTT